>NZ_CM179559.1:2532500-3957593 GCF_058964685.1 Winogradskyella sp. 266wxhm | reverse complement strand
GCTCTAAGTTAAATTTTTCTGTGTTAGTTAGATTAGCAAAAAAAAAGAGAATAGGGATTCTCTTGTTGTTTTGAACAGGACAAATATGTGAACAAAATTCTTAAAAAAAAAATCAAATATCATTGAATATTTAGAAATTTTTCCCCATGTTTAAAACATCTTTAAATCTACAAAATTTTTCTTAAACCAAGTTATAAAAATGAATTTTAATGAGACAAAAATAAGGGTGCGTTATGGTGAAACAGATCAGATGGGTGTGGTGTACCATGCCAATTACGCAGTCTACTTTGAAGTCGGTAGAACAGAGTGGTTACGAGAGTTTGGCTTGAGCTACAGTGGGATGGAGGCTGATGGTATTATGTTGCCAGTTGTTTCGTTAAACATAAATTACAAAAATTCAGCACGTTACGATGATGTTCTTAAAGTAAAAACTATGCTTAAGAAGATGCCTACAGCATCTATTGAATTTTATTATGAATTAACCACGGAATCAGGCGTTTTACTGGCGACTGGGAGTACTGTTTTAGCATTTATTGATAAAGAGAGAAACAGGCCAACAAGATGCCCAAAATATCTTTTAGATAAACTGCAAGATTATTCGTTATAATTCAGTGATTTTTACTCCGTAAAATTCACTAAAAAGTTCAAACACATTAGAGCTGTTGTTTTTTCTGACAGATATTTCCAACAAACAGTTAAGTTCTAATTTTTGATTGATGATTTCAACGTCATTTTCTTTCAATAATCGCATCACTTTACTCATGTTTTTATATTCAAATTTTAAAGTGAAATTTTTATTGATGGTTTTTTCAACAATCTTAGCTGCTTCAAGTGCTAATTGAGCACTCGTTTTATAGGCATTGATTAAACCACCAACACCAAGCTTAGTTCCACCAAAATAACGAACAACAACTACTAGCACATTTGTGACTTCAAAAGACTGTATTTGTCCGTAGATAGGCATTCCAGCAGAATTGTTGGGCTCTCCATCATCATTGGCTCTGTATTGTATGTCCTCAATACCTATTTGATAAGCATAACACCAGTGTCTTGCATTATGATGTTGCTTTTTTAAGGTTTCGATATGATTTTTAGCTTGGTCTTCATTAGTAATAGGAAATACATAGCTATAAAACTTACTACCTTTATCTTTAAATAATTCTCCTTCAGCTGATTTGGTTATGGTTTTGTATATGTCGTCCATCATTTAATTTAAAGTCACTAAAATTATTGAGATTACAGCAAGTAGAATACCAGCCCAATTGGTTTTTGAAAGATGCTCTTTAAAGAAAATTAAGCCTGTTAATGTAGATAACATTACTACACCAACATTATTTACGGTAAATAGTGTGGAGCTTTCAAATAGTTCATGATCTAATGCTTTTAAAAGAAAGTAAATAGAACCATAGTTAATTATGCCAAGTGTAAGGCCGCCCAAAATAGCTTTCAAAGTAATGTCGAATTCACGTTTTATAACTAAAATAATTATACCTAAAATTGCTGCTATGCCAAATATTGAAGCAGAAAAAAGCGGAATACTTTTTTCTGGTACGTAAGTAGTTTCAATATATTTTATTGTGGTGTCTATTGTACCAGAACCAAAAAAGAGAATAATAGGTAACAATAGATTCTTTTTAAAGTTTACGTTTGAAGAAGACTTTACCGAAGTGAGGTAAACAGCTACTAAAGCTAAAACAATACCGAGTATTTTTTGTAGACCAGTACTTTCATGATAAACATAAATACCAAAAATTATAGGTAAAACAACACTCATTTTTGAAGCCACTGAAGCTACTGAAACTCCATTGTTCTGTGCCGTTTTTGCCATAACAAAAAAGATGCTTATAAATAAGAAACCTAAAAATAGTGCTCCTAAAAACCAATCGGATTTTATGGAATTTACTGGTGTTATTTTTTCTTCAAAAGAGAATAAGCCTATAGCGCAAGCAACAAAATAGTTGAGTACAATAACTTGTAGCGTGCTAATGTTGTATTTATTTATGGTTTTAAAAACCACAAAAATAAGTGTGGAACAAAGTATACTTAGTAATAAATACATAGACTAGAATATGTGCTTATTAATTTCGAAAAGATTAATTACATCTTCTTTAGTTTCGTCAATATTCCAAACATTGATACCAAGCTTGTTGGCGGTATCAGTATTTTCTTTTGTGTCATCTACAAAAAAGCATTCTTGAGGATTTAGGTTGTTCTCAGACAATACAAACTCATAGATATCTGCATTGGGCTTTCTTAAATGGATTTCTTGTGATAAATAAAAAATATCAAAACAGTTTTTGAACTCATCAAAGAAATCAACTTGAGATTTCACATAATCGATATGCATATGGTTGGTATTACTCAATAATATGAGTTTATATTTCTTTTCTTTGGATAAAGCTTTTAAAAAGTCTAATCGGTATTTTGGAAAATCTTTAATAATGAAGTTCCATGCATCAATGATTTGCTTTTCACTCAAGTTAGGAAACTTATTAGAATAAAAAGCAATAAACTCATTTGTTGAAATTCTGCCAATTTCATATTGAATATTGGTTTGAATCATGTCGTCATCAAATTCTTCCAATTGAAAAAGCGTCAAGGCATTTTGCATTGCGCCTTTTTTGTCTAAATTGATAAAGACATCTCCAAAATCGAATATTAATGTGTTAATCATTGGTGTAAATTCTTAATGTATCTTTTTTTATTTTAGTCTCAGAAATCAAATTCCCTTCAAAATCAGGTGCTTTAATCCCAGATTTAAATTCTGAATTACCGATAAACACCCTAGCTTCGTCCCAAATATCTTCTTCTATAAACGTTTGAAGTGTTTTAGAACCACCTTCAATAATTACAGAGTTTATGGAATTTGAATGAAGAAAACTCCCGATTTGATACGCTATTGGCTTTTCAAAATCAATATCTTTTTCGGTAATTGTTATGGTTTCTGCTTGTGTGTTAAAAACAGAAAAAGAAGTGTCTAACTTAGAATTACGGTCTAGCACGATTCTAGAAGGATTGTTTCCACACCAATCTCTAACAGTTAAGCTTGGGTTGTCTTCAATAACAGTATTGGTGCCAACTAAAATAGCTTGTTCTTCAGCGCGCCATTTATGTACTAATTGTCTAGAATAAATATTGGTAATCCAAACAGGTTTTTGTTCATCTTTTGTTTGCGGAGCGATAAATCCATCTTTGGTTTCTGCCCATTTTAAAATAATATATGGTCGTTTCTTATTGTGAAAACTGAAAAAACGTTTCAAATGTTTTTTGCAATCTTTTTCAAGAACTCCAACAATGACACTGCACCCAGCATCTCTTAATTTTTGAATGCCTTTTCCAGCTACTTCAGGATTATCATCGATACAACCAATAACCACATTTGGAATTTTGTTCTCAATAATTAAATCGCTGCAAGGAGGTGTTTTACCATAATGGCTGCACGGCTCTAAAGTGACGTAAATTGTGCTTTTGGATAATAAGCTTTTGTCTTTTACAGAATTGATAGCATTAACTTCGGCATGGGCTTGTCCGTAAGGACTGGTAAAACCTTCTCCAATGATTTTTTTATTGTAGACAATAACAGCACCAACCATAGGGTTTGGTCGCGTAGTACCTAATCCATTTTTAGCAATTTGCAAACAACGATTTATATATTTTTCGTGTATCTTCATCCCGAATTTCAGGATGTAAAAATAACAAATAAAGTGAGCAATAATAACTTTGTCATTCGCGAGATACAAGTGCAAGATGATGCTAAAATAGCTAAGGCTATTAGAGCAGTTTTAATAGAGTATGGAGCACCAAAAGTTGGCACTGCCTATGAAGATGCGGCTTTAGATTGCATGACAGAAACTTACAGCAAACCTAAAAAGAGATATTTTGTTGTAGAAAAGGATGGTAACATTTTAGGAGGTGCTGGTATTGCATCATTAGAAAGTTATGATGGTAACGTTTGTGAATTGCAAAAGATGTATTTTATGTCTGAAGCCAGAGGAAAGGGGCTTGGTAGCTTGATGATGAAAACCTGTCTCGATTTTGCAAAATCAGAAGGCTTTGAGCAATGTTATCTTGAAACTTTGCCTTATATGACAGAAGCTAGAAAATTATATCACAAAGTAGGCTTCAAAAGTTTAGATCAACCGCTTGGTAATACAGGGCACTATTCCTGTACAGAATGGATGCTAAAGGATTTGTAAATGAAACTAATTGAATTAAAACATATTTTTCATCAAGAACTTGATGATATTTACGGAAAGGATGAAGTGCAGAGCTTCTTCTTTTTGTTAACAGAGCACTATCTAGATATTTCTAGGGTTAAATTGGCTTTAGAGCCTAATACTACCATAATGAAGTCTGAAGTTGATACTTTTTTCAAAGTTTTGGAACGTTTGAAAAATCAACAACCTATTCAATATATCTTAGGTGAAACTGAATTCTACGGATTACAGTTTAAAGTGAATAACAACGTGTTAATCCCAAGACCAGAAACAGAAGAGCTTGTGGATTGGATTATAAAATCTCACGTTGAGCAAAGTCGAAACATTGATGAAGAAATTAATATTCTAGATATAGGAACAGGATCAGGTTGTATTGCAATTTCACTAGCAAAACATTTGACTAACGGTAATGTTTATGCTTTAGATGTGTCTGAGTCTGCATTGAAGATTGCTAAAGAAAATGCAGAACATAACAATGTAGACATTCGGTTTATAAGAGGTAACGCGCTCAATTTGGTAAATGAGATCTTCTTTTCTTTTGAGAAAGATATCTCGCAGAAACAGAATGGGCTTTTTGACATTATCGTATCAAATCCACCATATGTTAGGGAATTAGAAAAGCAAGAAATAAAACCAAATGTTTTAGACAACGAGCCACATTTGGCATTGTTTGTAGAAGATGATAATCCACTAATTTTTTATAAAGCAATTACCAATTTTGCTGTTGATAAGTTGAAGCCAAATGGTTCACTCTATTTTGAAATTAACCAGTATCTTGGACGAGAAACAGAGCAACTTTTAAAGGATGTTAATTTAAAAAATGTAGAATTACGAAAAGACATTTTTGGTAACGATAGAATGCTTAAAGGAACTAAAAAGTAAAATTAATTATATTCCTGAGTGTCACACTGAGCTTGTCGAAGTGTAAGCAGGAACTTCAATAAGTCAAATCTATATTATCACTACAATATAACTATGAATAGTATATCAGTTTTTTGCGGAAGTAGCGAAGGAAATGATAAAGATATAATCAATACCGCATTCAAACTAGGAAAGACTTTAGCGGAAAGACAGATCACATTAGTGTATGGTGCTGCAAAGATTGGTATAATGGGTAAGGTCGCTGAAAGTCTTATTGAGAATGGAGGTAAAACCATTGGTGTTATTCCGACGTTTCTTAAAACCAAAGAAATTGTTCATACTGAGCTTACTGAATTAATAACCACAGAGAACATGCATGATAGAAAAATCATTATGTATGAAAAAAGTGATGGATTTATAATTATTCCAGGTGGTTTTGGTACTATGGACGAATTTTTTGAAATCACTACTTGGGGTCAACTCGGCTTGCATACAAAGCCAATAGGCATTTTGAACATCAACGGTTATTATGATCCGCTTTTAGAACAATGTAAGGTTATGGTGAATAGAGGTTTTTTAAAACAGGAAAATTTAGATGCTGTAGTTGTGGATGATACTATTGATGGTTTACTCAATAAAATGAATAATTACAAACCGTTGCCAGCTCCTAAATGGTTGAATAAAGAAGGTTTATAAATAAATGGATATTAAAGAAAAAATACAATCCTTAAGAGACGAACTTCGTCAACACAATTATAATTACTACATACTCGATAATCCTACAATTAGTGATTACGAGTTCGATATAAAACTAAAAGAACTTCAAGCACTAGAAGATGCGCATCCCGAATTTTTCGATGCTAATTCTCCTACGCAACGTGTTGGTGGTACTATAACAAAGAATTTCAATACGGTAGTTCACGATTTTAGAATGTATTCTTTGGATAATTCCTATTCCAAAGAAGATTTACTCGATTGGGAAAAACGTATCAAAAAGATAGTTGATGGAGACCTACAATATACTTGTGAATTAAAGTATGATGGAGCTTCCATGAATCTTACTTACGAAAATGGTAAATTAATCAGAGCTGTGACTCGTGGAGACGGAGTTCAAGGAGATGAAGTAACCACTAATGTAAAAACCATAAGAACAGTGCCACTTCATCTTAAAGGTGATTTTCCGGAGCGTTTCGATATTAGAGGCGAGATTATCCTTCCGATAGAAGGCTTCATGAAAATGAATAAAGAGCGTATTGCTAATGACGAAGAACCATACAGAAATCCAAGAAATACGGCCTCAGGAAGTTTAAAACTTCAAGATAGTGCTGAGGTGGCTAAGCGACCTTTAGAATGTTTGCTGTATAGTATTAAAGGGAACAATTTAAATATTTCTACACAATTTGAAGGTTTAGAAAAAGCTAGAGCTTGGGGATTTAAAGTACCCAAAGAAGCCAAATTAGTCAATTCTATAGATGAGGTTTTAGACTATATTAGTTATTGGGACGAACATAGACACGAATTACCTTACGAGATTGATGGAGTAGTAGTAAAGGTGAATAGTTTTTATCAGCAAGATGAACTTGGTTATACCGCTAAAGCTCCACGTTGGGCAATGGCATATAAGTTTAAGGCAGAGCAGGTATCTACACGTTTAAATGAAATCACCTATCAAGTAGGTAGAACAGGCGCTATAACTCCAGTTGCGAATCTAGAACCTGTGGAATTGGCAGGAACTATTGTAAAACGTGCGTCTTTACATAATGCCGATCAGATTGAAAAACTAGACGTTAGAGTAGGAGATGAAGTCTTTGTTGAAAAAGGTGGTGAAATCATCCCAAAAATCATAGCTGTCGACCTCACTAAAAGACCAGAGAATTCCGCACCAACAAATTATATAACACATTGCCCAGAATGTGAAACAGAATTGATTCGTCTAGAAGGTGAAGCAAAACACTATTGCCCTAATAAGGTTGGTTGTAAACCTCAAATAATAGGTAGGATTGAACATTTTGTTTCAAGAAAAGCTATGGATATAGAGGGTATGGGTAAAGGGATAATCGAATTACTATATCATCATAATAAAATTAAAAACTACTCTGATTTATATTATTTAAAATTTAACGAGATAAATGGTTTAAGAATGTGGCTTGAAAATGATGAAGCTGGTTTAAAGAAAGATGGTCAGTTACAAGTTTCTCTTGATAAAGCTATTTTTGGTTTAAGTCATGGTTGGGGAAATCTTACCAAGAAAGAATCTTCACTTTTAAGTAATCAAATTACCAAATTAGAAGATTTATTTCAATTAAACAATTTTCCAAATAACGTCAATGAACGAAAGGTTAATAAGTTTTTAGACTTGTTGAATGAAAGGTTTTATACTATTGATTTGAATAATTACCTTCAATTTGAAGGTTATGTTTCACTGAATAAATTAATCGATTTAAAATTTGACTTATATCCTAACAATTTATTCAATTTTGATTTTCAAAATTTGAATTACATAGATGAATTATTAGGGAGTTCAATTACTGGTTTGGTTGATGATGATAGTAAACTTGATGAGTTTGTAACAAAAATAAGTGATAGAAACCGTGTTGGAATTCAGCAAACGACAGCAAAAAATATATTGGCAGCAATTGAAAAATCGAAAAATAAACCCTTTTATAAAGTTCTTTTTGCTTTAGGAATTAAAGATGTTGGTGAGGTTAATGCTAAAACTCTGGCTGAAAATTACTTATCTTTAAATAATTTGATTAATGCTAATTTAGAGGATCTAATTTCCATACGAGATATTGGCGAGAGTGTTGGTAATAGTATCAAGTCTTTTTTTAAAGATGAAAAGAATATAAAGAATATAAATAGGCTAAGAGAAGCTGGTTTGTCCTTTCAGATGGAGGAAAAGAAATTGACTTCAAAAAAATTAGAAGGACTTAATTTTGTTGTTTCAGGTAAATTTCAGGTTGATAGAAATCAGTTAAAAAAAATAATTGAGGATAATGGAGGTAAAAATTTAGGGTCACTTTCTAAGAATACCTCTTATTTAATTGTAGGAGAAAATATGGGGCCATCAAAGAAAATGAAAGCTGAAAAAGAAAACATTAGAATGATTAGTGAACAAGAATTTTTTAATTTATTAAATGATTGAGCATTATATTTCTTTTGACTTTGAAACAGCTATAGGAAAGAACCCTTGTTCCATAGGCATAGTTGAGTTTAAAGAAGGTAAGGTCATCAATGAATATTATACTTTAATAAATCCCATGGTTGAAAAATTCAACCCTTTTACTACAAGAATACATGGTATAACTTTAAATGATGTTAAAAAGGAAAAAACTTTTGATCTAGTTTGGAAAGAAATAGAGCATTTTTTTGATAATAGAATACTCATTGCTCACAATTCTAGTTTTGATTTATCAGTTTTAGAATTCTGTCTTAATAGATATAATATAGAAATGCCAAATTTTAAATGTTATTGTACACTAAGACTCAGTAGAAAAATTTTAAATCTCCAAAATTACAGATTAAGTACAATAAGTCAGTATTATGGTATAGTACAAAACAATTACCATAACGCTCTTGAAGATGCTCATGTTTGTGGTAGTGTTTTTTCTAATTTGTTACTAGAGGTTAAAAACATTGATGAAATTTTGAAAGATGACTATAAAGTTATAGACAGAAATAAAAGACATAGTAAACAATTAGATACACATATATTTGATAGAGATAAAGAAAAAGCAGTTTCATTAAGGATTGAATTTTTGAAATATTTTAATGTGCAATCAGATAAGCTTTTAGGGAAGAAGTTTGTGGTCACTGGAGTATTTGAATCTATATCTCGAAATGAATTAAAAAAACTCATTGAAGACAACGGTGCAAAAGTACCTTCTTCTATTTCATCTAAGACCAATTATTTAGTTGCTGGTGATAAAATGGGGCCTAGTAAACGTACAAAAGCAGAAAATTTAGGGGTTACAATACTCTCAGAGAGTGAGTTTTTAGAATTATTAAAGTAAAAACTTACAATATTTTACATTTTGTCGATAAAATAGGATTTTCTGTCGTTTATTTTGTTTGTGTTCTTATATTTGGGTCATTAATAAGGGATTAATTAATGACTACAACTAGAATCTTAAAAGTAATACTGTTACTTTTAGGTGGTGTTTTTATCTTGCTTCAAGCTTTTGCACTCGAAACAAAGGGAGCCGCCATAAGTACACTAATGCTTATTTTGCTGACCACATTATATTATGGATGGTCGGAAAAAAGAACAAAATACTTTTTTTGGTTTTTGTTACTTTTTACGATAGGCGATTTATTCAATTTTATATCTTATCATTTTCCATTAAATGAATGGCATGGTATAGATATTTATTATTACAGTACTAATATATTTTACATTCTTTCTTATACTACTTTGATAGTAAAATTGTTGAAAGATTTGAATGTACGGACTGTTTTCTCTAAACTTCCCATACCAATAATTGTTTTGGTAGTACTAGACGTTTTCTGTGTAACATTAGTAACTGCTGCCGCTGAAAATGAGTTGACAGTATATCAATATGCTTTAGAGTTTACGTACAATGCAGTTATAATGACATTGTTATCGGCAGCGCTTATTAATTATATGTATAGAAATGACAATAAATCGATGCTGCTTTTATTAGGATCAATCTTTATTTTCTTTTCTGAAATGATACAGTTAGCTTACTATTACATTTTAGAAAATAATAACAACCTAAGTTTTGTGTACTCTTTATTTCTTGTTGTTGCTTTTATTTTCTTCTACTTACAATCGCAATTGGAGTTTACAGGTCCAGAGCCAGAATATGTTGATGAGTTAGAGGCTTGAACTACACAATTATAGATGCTCCTTCAGCTTTAACGTCTTTTCCTGGTTCAAAATAAAAGTCAATTTTGCCTAGATAAAGTCCATAGCACCCAACTTGATTAATAAGAACATTTTTTCCAGCACTATTTTTTTCTATAGTAGGTTTTGGTAAAAACGTGTGTGTATGTCCACCTATGATAAGATCAATATCTTTTGTAGCTTTCGCTAAATTAAGATCACTAACACGCTCAGGAAACTTATCATAGTAATACCCAATATGCGATAAACAAATTACCAAATCACATTTTTGTTCTTCTTTTAAAATACGAGACATATCTTGAGCAACTTCAATCGGATCATTATAAACAGTCTCTTTATACATTCTTTTATCTACCAATCCATCGAGTTGAATTCCTAAACCAAAAATTCCAATTTTAATACCGTCTTTAGTGAAAATCTTATAAGGTTTCACATGTGTGTCCATAACGGTATTTGAAAAATCATAATTTGCTGAAACAAACTCAAATTTAGCATGCGGTAGTTGCGCATAAAGACCGTCAATACTATTATCAAAATCGTGATTACCTATAGTTGCTAAATCATAATTTAGCATACTCATAAGTTTAAACTCTAATTCTCCTCCATAATAGTTGAAGTAAGGTGTGCCTTGAAAAATATCACCCGCATCTAGTAGAAGCGTATTTGGGTTTTTTTTTCGGATAGAATTTACCAAAGTAGCTCTCCTAGCAACACCACCTTTATTGGCATTTCTGCCATCTTCAGGTCCAAAAGGGTCAATATGACTATGGACATCATTAGTATGGAGTATGGTGATTTTTTTTGTTTTTGGTGAACTAAAAGATTGTAGACCTAATCCGCCAATAGTTGCAAGAGCAGTTGCAGCTGTAGATTTTTGTATAAAATGTCTTCTTTTCATGGTGTTAATCTTCTAGTTTAATAAATCGATTATCTTTCTTAGGGTTCAAAGTATCTTTCTTTTTGAAATAATCAATTAGTACATTTCTTATTTTATAGTCTAATACATATAAGCTATCATTAGGGTGGAAAAATGTCATTCTATCACCTCCGTTATACAAATAATCATTCGTAGCTATGTAGTATGTTCTTTCTTCTTCAATAGGTTCTCCATTAATAAAAGCAGATTTAACACTAAAATCATTATTAAGCGTAAGTTGCACTTGTTTAGAAACAGGATGTGCGCGTTTTACTTTAGATAAGTAGTCTACAAGTTCAAGTACCTGTGTGCCTTTTAGAGCAACAACTACAACCGAATTGTCAAAAGGCATAACTTCATAAGCGGTTCTTGCTGTAATATTTCCTTTTGAAATAATGGATCTAATACCTCCGTGGTTTAAGATAACCAGATCAATGTTTTTTCCAGTTCGTTTATTAAAAACAGGGTTGCTTTCTTCGTAAACGGCATCTGCCATTAAATTACCAATTGCAGTATTAAATTCGCCGTCTTTTTTTGTGTAGGTTTCAGGAGAATAGGCGAGTGTGCTGTCAAGATCTCTGTTGACACTTTCTCGGTATGGTTTTACAAAATCCTCAATTGTTTTATCAGCAGTTATACTGTCATTGATTTCGAGACGTTCCCCTTTTATTTTTGAGAGGCTTAAATCTTCATTGCATGAAAAAATCAATAGCAATAAAAATAAATTCAGAATATATTTACGAGTCATTTAATAACTTAAAAATAGTTTGTAAAAAGTGTTGGTGCTTTTGTTATTTTTGCACAAAGGCTAAAGATAGATGATTTTAAAAGCATTTAAAGAAAAATCAATTCAAAAATATGTCAACAATTTGTTGGCAGAACGTAAAGCTAGTGTAAACAATGATAAAGTGAATACAGTTGCGGTATTGCTTAACGCTAGCGAGTTTCATGAATTTGAGGTCTTTAGAGTGTATTTTAAAGAATTGGGATTAAATTCTCCAAAAAATAATATCGTAGCCTTTACGTTAGACGATAAGCTAGATCATAACAAGTGGAACACTCACTATAGTCCAAAAGATTTTGGTTGGAAGGGGAAAGTAAACAATCAGGATTTAGAAGATTTTTTAAACGAACCTTACGATCTTTTAATTTGCTATTTTAAAAACGAGACGTTGCTTTTAGACTATATGACTGCAGCTTCAAAAGCTAAATTTAAAGTAGGCATTTCTAATTATGATGAACGACTTTACGATTTAATAATTGATGTTGTGCTGAAGGATATCAACATTTTTAAACAAGAATTAAAAAAATATTTAAACATTTTAAAAAAACTATAAATGACCAAATTCATAGGAACAGGTGTGGCATTAATTACACCTTTTAAAGAAGATTTAAGCATTGATTTTGATGCTTTAGAAAGACTGGTTGAATATAATATTGAAAACGGTACAGAATATTTAGTGATAAGTGGTACTACAGGAGAGAGTGTTACCGTTACCAAAGAAGAAAAAAAGGAGCTTATCAGCTTTATATCTAAAGTTAATAATGGTAGAGTACCATTAGTTTTGGGTATAGGTGGAAATAATACAGCAAATGTGATAGACGAAATTAAATCTACAGATTTGTCTACAATTGATGCAATTTTATCTGTTTCTCCATATTATAGTAAACCAACACAAGAAGGCATTTATCAACATTTTAAAGCAATTTCTGAAGCATCACCAAAACCAATTATACTTTATAATGTGCCAGGAAGAACATCATCTAATATGTTGCCTGAAACAACAATTAGGCTAGCTAAAGATTTTGAAAATATAATAGCGGTAAAAGAAGCTGGTAACAATGTTCAGCAGTATTACGAACTATTGAGAACTAAACCTGATGATTTTTTAATTTTATCTGGTGATGATGACTTAGCTCTTGGAGTAGCATTGGCTGGTGGATCTGGTGTTATTTCTGTGATTGGTCAGGCTTTACCTAAAGAGTTTTCTGAAATGATTCGTTTAGGAATAGCTAAGAAAGCAAAGGAAGCTTATGATATTCATTTTAAGCTAATGCCAATTACAGGATTAATATTTTCGGAGAATAATCCATCAGGAATCAAGGCTGTTTTAGATGGTTTAGATATATCAAAATCGCATGTGCGTTTGCCTTTAGTAGAAGCTACAGACGGTTTAAAACACAAGATTGCTGAAGAGCTAAAAGTTTTGGGTAAAAGTTAAACTTTCCATAAACTCGATTTATCACATAAATCAACACTTATTTTAGCGTATAATTTTTGTTTTTAAAATCCGTTAATAATGCGTAGTTTTGCATCCTATTTAAAATTTATGAAGAAAGCATTTTACATACTCTCACTCAGTATTCTATTTATTTCTTGTAGCGATTTTCAAAAGGCATTGAAGTCTGATGATATTGCAGAAAAATATAAGATGGGAACTGAGCTTTTTGATGCAGGGAAATACAATAAAGCATTTAAGTTGTTAGATCAGATTTTGGCAAGCTATAGAGGAAAGCCACAAGCTGAGAAGTTAACCTACATGCATGCTATGTGTTCTTACAAATTAGGTGATTATTATATAGCTAGTTACCATTTCGATAAGTTTACAGACATTTATCCTGATAGCGAAAAAGCTGAAGAAGCTGCTTTTTTATCGGCAAAAGGCTACTATTTTAATTCGCCAGTGTATTCAAAAGAGCAAAAGGAAACTGTTGAGGCTATTGAAAAACTGCAACTTTTTATTAATGCTTATCCAAACTCGGAGTATTTATCAGAGGCTAACACAATAGTTAAGGAATTAGACTTTAAACTTGAAAAAAAGGCTTTCGAAATAGCTAAACAATACGATCAGATTAGAGACTATAAAGCTTCAATAAAATCTTTTAATAATTTCTTGTTGGAATTTCCTGGTACATCTCTTAGAGGTGAGGCTATGTACTACAGACTTGATGCAGCCTACAATTTAGCTGTATTGAGTGTAGACTATTTAAAGCAAGAACGTTTAAACGAAGCTATAGGCTACTATAATACTTTTAAGAAGGTATATCCTAATTCAGAAATGATGGAAGATGCGACTTTAAAATACCAACAATTACAACAAGAGTTAAATACAATTACGACTAAAAGTTAATCTTAATAAACGATGGATTTAAAAAAGACAGATGCGCCAGTAAGTTCTATAACTTACAATAGAAATGAAATCGATGCACCAACAAACAATATTTATGAAGCTATTTCAGTTATTGCTAAGCGTGCAGAACAAATAAACACAGATATCAGACGTGAGTTAATAGACAAGCTTGAAGAGTTTGCTACTTACAATGATAGTCTTGAGGAAATTTTTGAAAACAAAGAGCAAATCGAAGTTTCTAAATTTTACGAAAAGTTACCTAAGCCACACGCTTTAGCAGTAAAGGAGTGGTTAGATGATAAGATTTATCACAGAAATACTGAGGATTCTCAGCAATAAACCTTAGATGTCTATTCTAAAGGACAAAAACATTTTATTAGGCATTACCGCAGGTATTGCCGCATATAAATCTGCTAGTTTAGTAAGATTATTCATAAAAGCAGGCGCTAACGTTAAAGTAGTTATGACGCCTGCTTCTAAAGATTTTATAACTCCACTTACACTTTCTACACTTTCTAAAAACCCAGTGCATTCATCTTTTGTTGATGATGAAAATGATGATGCGGTTTGGAATAACCATGTTGAATTGGGATTATGGGCAGATGTATTCATTATTGCACCAGCTACGGCAAATACTATGGCCAAAATGGCAAATGGTGTTTGCGATAACATTCTTTTAGCAACATATCTTTCTGCAAAATGCCCTGTTTATTTTGCACCAGCAATGGATTTGGACATGTATAAACATGAATCTACCAAGTCATCGTTTGATAAACTTATATCTTATGGTAACAAAATGATTCCTGCTGGAAAAGGAGAATTGGCTAGTGGATTGATAGGAGAAGGCCGTATGGCAGAACCAGAGGATATTGTGTCTTTTATAGAAAAAGACATTCTTAATCAATTACCATTAAGAGGTAAAACGATTTTAATTACAGCTGGCCCAACTTACGAAGCTATAGATCCTGTTCGTTTTATAGGGAATCATTCTAGCGGGAAAATGGGTTTTGAAATAGCAAATGCCGCAGCTAATCTTGGTGCAAAAGTTATTTTAGTAACTGGCCCAACACACCAAACTACAAAGCATAGTTTGATAGATGTTAAACCTGTTGTCAGTGCTCAAGAGATGTATGATGAGGTGCATCAGCATTTCAAAAATGTTGATGTTGCTATACTCTCAGCAGCTGTGGCAGATTACAGACCAAAAACAGTAGCTTCTCAGAAAATAAAAAAGAAGGAATCAACGTTTAGTATTGAGTTAGAAAAGACAAAAGATATTTTAAAATCTTTAGGAGAAGTTAAACAGAATCAGGTTTTAGTTGGTTTTGCTTTAGAAACTAATAACGAATTAGAAAATGCTAAAGGCAAATTACAATCTAAAAATCTAGATTTAATTGTCTTGAATTCTTTACAAGATAAAGGAGCTGGTTTTGGTGTCTCTACAAATAAGGTTACATTTATAACCTCTTCTAACGAAGTTATTGAAAACGAATTAAAGTCTAAGGCTGAAGTAGCTAAAGATTTAATGCAACAAATTTTAAAACAATTAGATGCGTAACATATTAGTTTTATTAGGTTTATTGATAAATTCTGTGGTATTTTCACAAGAGTTAAACTGTACAGTAAATGTTATTGCGCAACAAACAGGAAATGACAATAATGTTGTTTTCAAAAATTTAGAGAAGCAATTAAACGAATTCATCAATAATACTAAATGGACCAATAAATCTTTTAGCCAGCAAGAACGTATTAATTGTAGTATGGTAATCAATGTCACTAGTTATGACAATGATTACTTTTCGGCTTCGCTTCAAGTCTCTTCATCAAGACCTATTTTTAAGTCTACTTACAGTTCGCCTGTATATAATTATAATGATAAAGATTTCAACTTTCAATATCTCGAATTTCAGAATTTAGTCTACAATCCAACGCAATTTGAATCTAACTTAATTTCTGTGTTATCATTTCATGTATATATGATTCTTGGAATGGATGCTGATTCCTTCGAACTTAATGGCGGTGATGAGTATTTTAAGCAGGCACAAGTTATTGCGAATTACTCTCAACAATTAAACGGACAAGGTTGGAAGCTCGAAGATGGTTTACAATCACGTTTTGCTCTTATAGATAATTTAATGTCGCCTACATTCAGTGAAATGCGTTCAGCAATGTATTCTTACCATATTCAAGGTTTGGATATTATGAATGAAGATACTAGAAAAGGAAAGGAGCAAATAGTAGCTTCGATTAAAGAACTTCAAAAAGTACATGGAAAACGTCCAAATTCGTACCTTATGCGTGTCTTTTTTGATGCTAAGGCAAACGAAATTATGGATGTTTTTTCTGGTGGTCCAAGTGTAAATATTAGAGATGCTATGGACATACTCAATAGGATTGCTCCAATGCATTCTCAAAAGTGGAGAAATATTAAATACTAAAGCAATTCTGCTTTTTGTTTTAAGGCATAGAAATACTAAAGTCGAACTTGTTTCAGTATTCCATAATATCTATTTTTGTACTAATTAATCTATCAACATTTGCTAACATCACTCTACATAAAAAACTACGCCCTTATTGATGAATTAGAGGTTAAGTTTGAAAACGGACTTACAATCATTACTGGTGAAACAGGAGCAGGTAAATCCATTCTATTGGGAGGTCTTGCTTTAGTGTTAGGAAAGCGTGCAGATTTAAGTCAGGTGAAAAATTCTGATGAAAAATGTATCATAGAAACCGTTTTTGATGTTGCTAATTACGATCTAAAATCACTTTTTAAATCTTTGGACTTAGATTACGAAGTGAATACTATTATCAGACGTGAAATTTTGCCATCAGGAAAATCCAGAGCATTTATAAATGATACACCTGTAACCTTAGATAACCTTGCGATATTGAGCGATTATCTTATTGATGTGCACTCGCAACATCAAACTATGCAAGTTACAGAAGATGATTATCAATTTAAGGTAATTGATGCTTTGGCCAAAAACCAAATTGTAATTGAAGCTTATTCAGGTATATTAAAAGATTATAAATCTCTTCAGAAATCTTTAGAAAAACTTCAGGTATCAAAAACTGAATTGATAAAAGAGCACGATTATAATTTATTCTTGTTTAAAGAGCTAAATGAAATTCAACTAGAATCCATCAAGCTTGAAGAACTTGAAGAACAATACGAAGAGCTTAATAATGTTGAAATTATAGGCGAGAAGCTAAGTATTGCAAAATCTATATTGAATACTGAAGATGTTGGAGTAGTAGATCAGTTAAATGCAGCAAAGCAAGAGCTAACAAGGATTTCGAGTTTTGGAAAATCTTACGAAGCTTTGAGAGAGCGTTTGTCTAGTATTAACATAGAACTAGATGATATATTAGTTGAGCTCGATAATCTTGAAGAAAAATTATCTTCAGACCCAAGAGAACTAGAAAGATTAAGCGAACAGCTTCGTATAGTAAATAATCTATTTCAAAAACATTCAGTTTCCGAAATAGACGATTTAATTGCCATAAAAACCGAATTACAAAACAAAATTGACGACACTGAGAGTTTAGACGATAATATTGCCGATTTAGAAAAGAAGATAGCCAAGCTTGAAGCAGAATTAAACCAAAAAGCATCTGAAATAAGAGCTAATAGAAAGCAAACAATTCCTTTGTTAGTCTCAAAGTTAGAAGCTATTCTTTCGGACTTAGGTATGCCAAATGCTAAATTCAAAATAGATCTTGAAGAATTGAATCATTTTACACCAAACGGAAAGGATGCTATTCAATTTTTATTCATGGCAAATAAAGGTTCTAACTTCAACGAGTTAAAGAAAGCGGCTTCTGGCGGTGAGTTATCGCGTATTATGCTGGCAATAAAATCTATTTTAGCAGATTATATTCAGTTACCAACTATTATGTTTGATGAGATAGACACAGGAGTTTCTGGTGAAATATCTAACAAAATGGGAGCTATCATGAAGAAGATGAGTCAAAGAATGCAAGTTTTCGCCATTACACATTTACCTCAAATTGCAGCTAAAGGAGATTCTCATTTTAAAGTCTTTAAAACAGATAAAGAAGACGTTACACTTACTCAGCTTAAAAAACTTAGTGAAGATGAGCGTATAGTTGAAATCGCTCAAATGTTGGGCGGTCTTAATGTTACGGAATCTGCTATGGCACATGCCAAACAATTATTGAATTAGTATTATATTTACCAACTATTTATTTTAACAACTGACTAAAAAATACAATTATGCATAATTTACTTAAAGGAAAAAAGGGAATTATATTCGGAGCATTAGATGAAAACTCTATTGCTTGGAAAACTGCAGAGCGCGTACATGAAGAAGGAGGAGAGTTTGTATTAACAAACGCACCAGTAGCTATGAGAATGGGACAAATAAATGCTTTGGCAGAAAAAACAGGTTCTCAAATAATTCCTGCAGATGCAACATCAGAAGAAGATTTACAAAATCTAATAGAAAAATCTATGGAGATTTTAGGTGGTAAAATTGATTTTGTATTGCATTCAATAGGTATGTCAATAAATGTTAGAAAAGGAAAACATTACACAGATCAAAATTATGCATGGACACAAAAAGGAACAGATGTTTCTGCGATGTCTTTTCATAAGGTAATGCAAACGTTATACAAAGCTGATGCTATGAACGAATGGGGAAGTATTGTGGCTTTAACCTATATGGCTGCGCAACGTGTATTTCCAGATTATAATGATATGGCAGATAATAAAGCTTATTTAGAAAGTATAGCGCGCAGTTTTGGTTATTTCTTTGGAAGAGATAAAAAGGTAAGAGTGAATACTATTTCGCAATCACCAACACCAACTACTGCTGGTAGTGGTGTAAAAGGTTTTGATGGCTTCTTAGCTTATGCAGATAAAATGTCACCACTTGGTAACGCAACAGCTATGGACTGTGCTAATTATACTGTAACATTATTTAGTGATTTAACTAGAAGAGTTACGCTCCAAAATCTTTACAACGATGGAGGTTTTAGCAATATGGGAGTAAGCGATGCTGTTATGGAAGCTTTTGTAGAAAAGGAATAGAACCTTTTGTAAAATTAATATAAAGCCATTATGCAAAAGTATAATGGCTTTTTTTATATTGCTTTTTTTAATTTTGAGGTATGAAGCAAAAACTACTATTCTTACTTTTATTTGTACTACCAAGGCTTATTATGGGACAAATTTTTTTTGAAGATGTTTCAAGTTTTTATGGGATAAATCAAACTACCGGTTTTTTTACCCTTGGAAATGGATTAAGTTTTGCTGATTACGACAACGATGGATGGGACGATATAACCTTAACTTCTGGTTCAGGTGAACCTCTAAGATTTTATAAAAATTATCAAGGTTTTTTTGTTGAACAGAACTTGTTAAGCCCTGCTATTAATTATCCTACAAGATCTGTTTTATGGGTTGATTACGATAATGATAATGATAAAGATCTATTTATTGCTAGTGACACTAATGGCAATAGATTATATGAAAATACATCTAACGGTTTTATAGATGTTACATTGAGCGCGGGTCTACCACTAGATAATTTATTTACTTATGGAGTTTCCTTTGGTGATATTGATAATGATGGCTGTTTGGATTTATACTTGTCAAATAGAACTTCAGGTACAACAATTACCAATTATTTATTTAAAAATAATTGTAATGGTACTTTTACTAACGTAACTGATCAAATAGGTTTAAGTAATACACCGGCACTAACTTTGTGTGCAGGATTTATTGATATAAACAATGATGGTTGGCAGGACTTATATGTAGCTAATGATAAGTTTTTTCCCAATATACTTTATAAAAATAATGGAGATGGAACGTTTACAGATATAAGTTTATCTTCTGGTACTGATTTAGTTTTAGATGCTATGTCTGTTACAGTTGAGGATTTTAACAATGATGGTTATTTAGATATATACATAACTAATACACCAAATAATTTCAGTACACCCTCAGCAGGAAGTGTATTGTTAAAGAACAATGGAGATGAAACTTTCTCAGACATATCGGTAAGTTCAGGAACACAGCTAGATAGTTTCTCTTGGGGATCCAGCTTCTTTGATGCAGAAAATGACGGTGATTTAGATTTGTATGTAAGTTGCTCTTACACTGTTTCAGATGGATATCCTTCTTATGCTTTTTATGAAAATCAATCAGACGAAACATTTACCTCACCAGATAATATAGGGTTCTTAAATAATGATAAAGCTAGCTTTGCAAGTGCTATAGGCGATATCGATAACGATGGTAAGGTTGATATACTTGTTAATAATAGTAATGCATTACCTTTTTTATGGAAGAACCAGACTAATAATACCAATAATTATTTAGTTGTAGAACTGAAGAGTACTCAAAGTAATAAGGACGCAGTTGGTACCTTGATTGAGATTTCAATAAATAATAACAAACAGTATAGATATGTTATGTTGGGTGAAAGTTATCTTGCACAAAATTCATCAAAAGAGTTTTTTGGTGTTGGTAATGCTGAAAATATAGACTATATAAAAGTTAAATGGCTTAGTGGAGTTGAAGATGTAGTTTACAATATTCAACCTAATCAACAGGTGTTAATAATAGAAGGAGATAATCTAGGAATTGAAGATAACATCATGAATAAAATTGATCTATTACCAAATCCATTTCAAGATAGATTATTTTTAACCTCTCGGTATATTATTGATTTTATTGAAATTTATGATTTATCAGGTAAAAAAATCTTAACACAAAGCAATTCTTCTAAGAGTTTAGAGTTAAATCTGAATTTTTTAACCTCAGGATTTTATTTTATTAAAGTTTTTTCTAAAGGTATTAGCTATTCCCAAAAGCTAATCAAAAATTAGATATTTTGAGTTAGGGTTACTTAAAATAGTATACAACGATTTTTTTTGTTTTTTATCGATTTACAATTTAATAACCTTTTGTTTATTCAATTTTAATATACTTTTAACAGTATTACTAACTTAAAATTAATTCTTGATGAAAAAAATTACATTTTTATTTATTGGAATTTTCACACTCTTTACTTGTTTTACAGTAAATGCTCAATGTGATTATTCAATTACTTTAACTGATGATTGGGGAGACGGTTGGAATGGCGTCTCTAGCATGGATGTATTGGTAGATGGTGTTGTAGTGTTGGACGATATAGGTGTCGCAGCTGATACTGAAACCTATACATTTTCTGTCTTGCCTGGTCAGGTTATTACAACTGCTTTCAATCCTGCAGCTACTTCTGGAAGTCCTGATTATGCAAGTGAATGTAGCTATGAAATTTTTGATGCTTCTGGCGTTTCTGTTTTTTCTGCAGGCTTGTCATCTGACCCTGTACATAATGGACCGGCAGATTTACTAGCTAGTGATAATATAACAGGATATTGTCCACCATGTGATTATACAATAACGCTAACTGATGATTGGGGAGACGGTTGGAATGGTGTCTCTAATATGGATGTATTAGTAGATGGTGTAGTTGTTTTGGATGATATAGGTGTCGCAACTGATACAGAAACATACACCTTTTCGGTACAACCTGGTCAAGTTATAACAACAGCATTTAATCCTGCAGCTACTTCTGGAAGCCCTGATTATGCAAGTGAATGTAGTTATGAGATTTTTGATGCAACTGGGACTTCTGTTTTTTCAGCAGGCTTATCATCAGATCCTGTACATAATGGTCCGGCTGATTTGTTAGTTTCTGATAATTTAGTAGGTTCTTGCCCTTCTTGTTTACAACCTTCTGATATATCTATAGGAGCTCTAATGGACACTTTTGCAGAATTAACTTGGACTGATGAAGCAGGTGCTTCATTAGGTTATGAAGTAGAATTAGGTAGTGTTGGTTTTGCAGTAGGAACTGGGACTTCTATTGATGGAGGTATGGTAGGACAAGGTGTTGGATCATTTGCTTCGACTATTGCTCTTACACCAGAAACAGGTTATGAATTTTATATTCGTTCAAATTGTGATATCAATGGATTTAGTGATTGGCAAGGACCTTATGCTTTTACAACCCTTTGTGCTGCATTTACACCAGATTATTTAGAAAGTTTTGATGTTGCTGTTCCTGCTTCATGTTGGAGAGAAGCAAGTGAAGGTAACCCAACAACTGGTCCTTCTGATTTTGGAATTGGATATTGGGGACACACTGCATTCTCACACATAGGTACAACAAACAATTCTGCTCGAATTAATTTGTATTATAATGATACAGAAGATTGGCTAATATCTCCTCTATTTGATTTATCTGGTGGAGGCTATGAACTAGTATATTCAGTTTCTCTTACAGATTTTGCGAACTCTAACCCGCCAGAACTTAACGGAATGGGTAGTGATGATGAAGTTCAGGTTTTGATTTCAGAAGATGGTGGAGCAACTTGGGTAAACCTTATAACTTATAACCAGTCAAATTATCCATCTCATACTGGAGATGTTGAAACTTTCGATTTAAGTGCTTATACAGGTACGGTTATGTTTGCTGTTTGGGCAACAGATGGAACGGTAGATGATGATGAGGATTATGATTTCTTTATAGATGAATTTATTGTTAGAACTCCGTTAGCATGTACTGTAGCAGTTGTAGATTCTTCAACAGTATCTGCGGATTGTTCTAATACACAATTTTATGTAGACGTAGATATTACTACAGTAGGTGATGCTACACAGATTACTGATGGTACCAATACTTATCCAATTTCAGGTACAGGTATTACACAAGTAGGTCCATTTACAAGTGGATCAAGCATTACTTTGACAGTTGAGCATTCAGATTCTGCATGTGATTATAGTTTAGCATTAATTTCTTACACATGTCCAC
Organism: Winogradskyella sp. 266wxhm; assembly: GCF_058964685.1. NCBI lineage: Bacteria > Pseudomonadati > Bacteroidota > Flavobacteriia > Flavobacteriales > Flavobacteriaceae > Winogradskyella > Winogradskyella sp. 266wxhm. The sequence goes on along the minus strand of NZ_CM179559.1, from coordinate 3,934,767 downwards.
CAGCAAATAATGATTGTGTAAATGCTTCTGTAATTACTCCAGGCTCAACTTTTGGTGAAAATCCTATTGCAGGACAAACAAATGCAGGAGCAACAGATTCTGGGGAGATGCCTTTACCTGGATGTGCTTCATACGATCCAACTGATTCAACAGGAAATGGAGGAGATGTATGGTATGCTGTGACAGTACCTTCTGATGGAAATTTAACAATAGAAACAGATTCTGATCCAACAGGAAATGGAGGAGATGGAGGTATGGCAGTATATACAGGTTCATGTGGTTCTTTAGTTCTTTTAGAATGTGATGATGATGATGGAAATGGCGCATACAGTCAAGTTGTTATTGAACCTACAGATGGGCTAGCTGATCAAACGGTTTATGTAAGAGTATGGGAGTATAGTGGTGATTCTGTAATGAACTTTCAGGTGTCTGCTTTCAGTGCAACTTTAGGATTAGGTGATATCAGTGGTACTTCTAGTTTCACTTATTATCCAAACCCAGTTAAAAATACATTAACATTAAATGCTCAAAACAACATTGATAATGTTGTAATGTATAACATGCTAGGTCAAGAAGTATTAAGAGCTACTCCAAATACTATTGACAGTGAATTGGATATGTCACAATTAAATTCTGGTACTTATTTTGTACAAGTAACTATAGCTAATACAACAAAAACAGTTAGAGTTATTAAACAGTAAACTATAATCAGAATAGATTATGATTTTATAAACAAAGGCCGCTAATTTTTAGCGGCTTTTTTTTTGTGATATATCTGTAAAATTACTACACAAGAAAATTTGAATAGCTCAAATATTAATAGAGTATTATTTCATAAACAAAAAGTATAATTAGTGTGCATTTTTTTCATCGATGTATTTGTCGTTTTAACGATTTGCTTGTTAAAGGTTCTAACCTTTCTATAGAATTAACATATTTTTAAAGAATTACTAACTTTTAATTAATTCTTATGAAAAAAATTACATTGATGCTTTTTGCATTAGTAGCTTTTTATTGGCAATCTAGTGCACAGCTATCTGAAGATTTTGAAACGGACCCTCCAACAGGCTGGAGTTTCTATAATGAAGATGCATCCGGTATAGGATGGATTCAAACAACAGCACAATTTCAAGATGGTGCAGCTTCCTTTTATCATAATGACGATAATTTATCTGCTAGTTTTGAGGATTGGATGATTTCTCCTAGTTATACTGTTGTTAGTGGTGATGAGCTTCGATTTTGGTACCGTCACAATTTTACACCAACTTATGGTGAAGAAAATGGGGTTTGGATATCAACTACAGGTTCAGATCCTATTACTAACCCAGGGGATTATACACTTTTATATGATTTATTGGCTAATGCATCAGAAGATGAATGGACTGAATACATCCAAGATTTAAGTTCATATGTTGGTCAAACAGTTTACATAGCTTTTAAATATAAGGGTGATTGGGAAGATGAACTTTATATTGACACTTTTAGTATAGCTCAACCACCTGCATGTTCTAATCCTTCTACATTAGATGTAGCTAATATTATGGCCTATTCAGCTGATCTTAGCTGGACTGAAACAGGGACAGCAACAACTTATAACATAGAGTTAGTTGATATAACAGGAGGCGGAACACAAACTATGACAGCAACACAATCTGGAGTTTCAAATCCATATACTTATTCGGGACTTGTTTCCGATAATGATTATGAATTCTATGTTCAGGCTATTTGTGGTGGTGATTTGTCGGATTGGATAGGGCCATTTTCATTTACAACTTTAATTTCATGTTATCCTCCTACTAATGCTGCTGTGAGTGGTATAACCACTTCTACAGCAGATTTTACATGGTTAGACGAACCAAATGGCACTTTAGGTTATGAGTTAGAGCTTGGTGCTCTTGGATTTACCCCAGGAAATAGTGAGGAATTACAAGCAGCTACAGCTAATCCTACAGATGAATCATATAGTTTTTCAGGTTTAACTGAAGACACAGCATACGATATTTATATTAGATCTAATTGTGATGCAGATGGTTACAGTGCATGGGAAGGTCCATACACATTTTACACACTTTGTGCGGCAATTGTAGCGCCTTATGCTGAAGATTTTGAAACATTTACTGTTTCTACAGCTGGTTTATCTAATGAAAATTGTTGGAGTGCGACTAGTATTTCTGGATATGTATGGGAAGTAGCTGCTACAACAGATACCTCTTCAGGATCAACAGGTCCTGCTTCAGGTGTAAGTGACGGTAATTATTTGTTTACTGAAGCTACAAGTGGTTCTACAGGAGATGCAATTGATGTATGGTCACCTTTAGTAGATTTAAGTGCATTAACGGTACCTGCACTATACTTTGATTATCATATGTATGGAGCTGATATGGGAACTTTAGAAATTATTGTTAATGTAGGTGGAACAGAAACTGTGTTGTTATCACTTGTTGGACAACAGCAAACATCCGAAAATGATCCTTTTGAAACTGAAATCGTTGATTTATCTGCTTACTCAGGACAAACCATTCAAATAATATTTAGAGGAACTAAAGGTGCAGATTATACTAGTGATATGTCTATAGATAATATTTCTTTTGATGATGCTCCTTCATGTTTTGATCCATCAGACTTAATGGCTTCAAATGTTACAAATAACTCTGCTATACTAAGTTGGACAGAAAACGGTTCAGCAACAACGTATAATATAGAGCTTGTAGATATAACAGCAGGTGGCAATCAAACGATGACAGCTACTGAAACAGGAGTTTCAAACTCTTATGATTATTCAGGTCTTACAGCTAATAATGATTATGAATACTACGTCCAAGCTATATGCGGTACTGATTTAAGTGCATGGGTAGGTCCATATGCTTTTAGTACAGTTTGTGATCCTTTCACAGCTTCTTATTATGAGAATTTTGACACTCCTTCAACACCGAATTTACCGGACTGTTGGTCTAAAATAGAAAATACAACATCTAGTTATGCTAATGTAACTACAAGTACAACAAATGATGTTTCAGAACCAAACTCAATTCGTTTTTATAACTCAGGTGATCTTGATGCTGAATTGATATTGGTAACTCCAATGTTTAGTGACGATTTTACTCAAAATAGAGTTAGGTTCTCAGGTAGAGATAATGATAGTAATGATATTATTGTTGGAACTATAACTGACCCTACAGATGCTACAACATTTACAGAGTTTCAATCTGTAACTCTATCTTCAACAGCAACAGAGTATTCAGTAAACTTTGATACGTATACGGGTAGTGATGCTTATATAGCATTTAAAATGGCACCGCAAGCAACTTATGATTATACTTATATTGACGATTTTAACTGGGAGCCTATTCCAAGTTGTATAGAGCCTTCTGATTTAACAGCATCTAATATTATGCCTTATCAAGCTGATTTAAGTTGGACTGAAAATGGATCAGCTTCATCATATAATGTAGAAGTAGTTTTAGATGGAGAAACACCAACAGGAACACCAACAGATACAGGTGTAGTTAGTGGATTTACTAAAACAGGGTTAACTCCAACAACAGATTATCAGTATTACGTACAGGCAGATTGTACTGGAGGAGATTTAAGTGCTTGGGCTGGACCTTTCAGCTTTACAACACCTTGTGACGTTTTTGTGCCTGATTACACAGAGGATTTTACAACTTTTCTAAATCCTTGTTGGGAGGAAGCTACAGGGCCTATTACAGGACCAACAGCTTATGGAAGTGCTGGATGGACAGCTGATGGTTTCGCTAATGATGGAACCACTGGTAGTGCAAGATTTAATATTTATTCTACAGGAGGTGATGATTGGTTAATTACACCAACATTTGATTTATCTGCTGGAGGATATGAATTGAATATGGATGTTGCACTTACTGCTTACACAGGTACTGCAGCACAAACTATAAATACTGGTGATGCTGTATATGTAATGCAATCAATAGATGGTGGTGCGACATGGACACCTATTTACACATGGGATGACTCTAATTCACCATCAAATACAGGTGACAACTTAACGATAGATATTGCTGCGATAACGAGTTCAACAGTTCAATTTGCTATCTATGCTTTAGAAGATGATAACTCTGGAGGTGATATGAATTTTTATGTAGATAATTTCAAGGTAAGAACTCCGTTAGTATGTACTTCTGCTGTTGTAGATTCTTCAACAATATCTGCGGATTGTTCTAATACACAATTTTATGTAGATGTAGATATTACTACAGTAGGTGATGCTACACAGATTACTGATGGTACCAATACTTATCCAATTTCAGGTACAGGTATTACACAAGTAGGTCCATTTACAAGTGGATCAAGCATTACTTTGACAGTTGAGCATTCAGATTCTGCATGTGATTATAGTTTAGCATTAATTTCTTACACATGTCCACCAGCAAATAATGATTGTGTAAATGCTTCTGTAATTACTCCAGGCTCAACTTTTGGTGAAAATCCTATTGCAGGACAAACAAATGCAGGAGCAACAGATTCTGGGGAGATGCCTTTACCTGGATGTGCTTCATACGATCCAACTGATTCAACAGGAAATGGAGGAGATGTATGGTATGCTGTGACAGTACCTTCTGATGGAAATTTAACAATAGAAACAGATTCTGATCCAACAGGAAATGGAGGAGATGGAGGTATGGCAGTATATACAGGTTCATGTGGTTCTTTAGTTCTTTTAGAATGTGATGATGATGATGGAAATGGCGCATACAGTCAAGTTGTTATTGAACCTACAGATGGGCTAGCTGATCAAACGGTTTATGTAAGAGTATGGGAGTATAGTGGTGATTCTGTAATGAACTTTCAGGTGTCTGCTTTCAGTGCAACTTTAGGATTAGGTGATATCAGTGGTACTTCTAGTTTCACTTATTATCCAAACCCAGTTAAAAATACATTAACATTAAATGCTCAAAACAACATTGATAATGTCGTAATGTATAACATGTTAGGTCAAGAAGTATTAAGAGCTACTCCAAATACTATTGACAGTGAATTGGATATGTCACAATTAAATTCTGGTACTTATTTTGTACAAGTAACTATAGCTAATACAACAAAAACAGTTAGAGTTATTAAACAGTAAGCTATAATCAGAATAGATTATGATTTTATAAACAAAGGCCGCTAAATTTTAGCGGCTTTTTTGTATCTTAAATTCTTCTAAAGAAGTAATTAGCAATGAAATTTCGTAATGTATGTTTATTAGTATCATTTCTATTTGTTAATATCTCTATATCTCAAGTTAGTTTTAATGATCTGGCAACTAACTTAGGAATAAATGCTCCTTGTGGAAATACATTTCTTGGAAATGGTATTACTTTTTTCGATTATGATAATGATGGTTGGGATGATATTACTATAGCGTCTGCTCAAGGTTATTCAATACGTTTTTATAAAAATATCAATGGCAATTTTGTTTTACATAGTTTAAATATTGAAGATGATAACTCACAGACCAAACAGATTAATTGGGTTGATATTGATAATGATGGTGACAATGACTTGTTTGTTACCAGTGATACATCAGGTGTGAAACTATATGAAAACTTGGGAAACATGATCATGGAAAACATTACTGATAGCTGTGGAATGCTTTCAGATATTTTTCCTTATTATGGAGCTTCTTGGGGAGATTATAATAATGATGGATTTCTTGATGTTTTCCTGAGTATAAGAAGCCAGAACATTCCCAATATACTTTATAAAAATAATGGTGACAATACTTTTACTATAGTAAATACTGAAGTAGGATTATTAAGTAATGGATTTATGTCATTTTGCTCGGCTTTCTTTGATTATGATAATGATGGAGATCAAGATATTTATGTGTCAAATGACAAGGAAAATTATCCTAATCTAATGTACAGAAATAATGGTGATAATACATTTACAGAAGTAGGAGCGTTGACAGGTACAGCAATAGGCATTGATGCTATGTCGGTTACTATTGATGATATTAACTCTGATGGATGGTTAGACATTTTCGTTACAAATGATGATACCGATAGTGTTTTGTTGCTCAATAATACTGATGGAACTTTTACTGATGTAGCAATAAGTTCTCAAGTAACTTTTAATAGCTTAGGATGGGGCGCCGTTTTTTTGGATGCAGATAACGATAAGGACCTAGATTTATATATAAGTGGTGAAACTGATGGTTCTAATCCAGAGTATTTGTCATCTGCTTTTTATATAAACAATAACGATGGTACTTTTTCATTAAATAATGCTTCTGTTCCTAATGATTTTGCTAATAGTTATTCTAATGCTATTGGAGATTTGGATAATGATGGGTATTCAGAAATAGCTGTTAATCATATCAATCATACTAATATATCTTTATGGAAAAATATAAGTCAAGAAAATAATAATAATTGGCTCAAGATAAAGTTAGAAGGCACAATTGGTAACAGAAATGGTATTGGATCTTTAGTTGAGATTTCGATAAATGGAGAAAAGCAATATCGCTATACATTATGTGGAGAAGGCTATTTATCTCAAAATTCTGCTACAGAAATTTTTGGACTAGGAAATGATTTACAAGTAGACTATGTAAAAGTAAAGTGGTTGAGTGGCGTGGAAGATATTCTATATAATGTTAGTGCTAATCAACAGTTGAATATTACAGAAGCTTCAACACTTTCTTTAGACCCTTATTCTAACACAAACTTTTTAATATTTCCTAATCCAGTAAAGAATATAATTTATGTAAATTCTAAGACTATAATAGAAACCATTATAATCTATAATACTTTAGGTAAAGAAGTATTCAAAACAAGCACTCAAGATTATAGATATAATATTGATTTATCTAATTTTAAATCTGGCATTTATTTTATAAAAGCTATTAATAGTTATGATAACAAAACAGTCAAAATTCTTAAATTATAATTAAGAATAATTAATTGGTTTAACTCATGTATGAAATATATTTTTATGAAAAACTATTTTATTCTTCTAATCTTATTTTTAGTACATGAATTTACCTCAGCACAAGTTGTTTTTAGTGATGAAGCAAGTGTATTAGGGATTGAGGTTTTATGTGGTAACTCTCTGTACGGCAGTGGTATTAGTTTTTTTGACTATGATAATGATGGTTGGGATGATATTACCATAGGAACAGCCCAAGGCGATAATGTTCGTTTTTTTAAGAATTTTAATGGTAATTACATAGAACAGAGTATAAATATTATAACCGACAACACAAGGAACAAGCAAATCAATTGGGTAGATATTGATAATGATGGTGACAATGACTTGTTTATAACCAGTGATACCACTGGAAATAAATTGTATGAAGACTTAGGAAACATGGTCATGCTTGATATTACAGCTTCGTCAGGAATGTTAACAGAATCCCTAGTTACTTATGGAGCTTCTTGGGGTGATTATAATAACGATGGTTTTTTAGATGTTTTTGTTAGCAACAGAGATACTAGTATTCCTAATATTTTATATAAGAACAATGGGGATAATACATTTACAATAGCTAATCTAGAAGCTGGTTTAGATCTTGACCCCACACTTTATTTATCTTTTTGCTCTGCTTTTATTGATTATAATAATGATGGTTACCAAGATATTTATGTTATTAATGATAAATTAGATTACACTAATACGTTATATGAAAATAATGGAGATGGAACATTTACAGATGTAAGTGCTGTTTCAGGAACTAATATAGCTATAGACGCAATGTCTGCTACTATCGCAGATTATAATAATGATGGTTGGTTAGATATTTACGTCTCAAATGATATACCAGGAAATGTGCTTTTAAAAAATAATGGTGATGGAACTTTTACCAATGTAGCTGTTGAAACGGGTACAACGTTCAATAGTGTAGCTTGGGGTGCCGTTTTTTTAGATGCAGATAACGATACTGATGAGGATTTATTTATTAGTGGCGAGCATAATGGATCAATTCCAGGTTATTTGTCATCGGCTTTTTATAAGAGTTTTTACAGTGAAGATGGTATTTATAATTTTAACTTAAACAACTCCTCAATACCAAATGATTTTACTATAAGTTATTCTAATGCTATAGGTGATGTAGATAATGATGGATTTCCTGAAATTATTGTAAATAACATCAATCATAATAATATTACACTTTGGAAAAATAATACAGTAAATGCCAATAATTGGCTAAGAGTAAAATTAGAAGGCACAACGAGTAATAAAAATGGTATAGGATCTTTTATTGAAATATCAATCAATGGAAACAAGCAATATCGTTATACTTTGTGTGGTGAAGGCTATCTTTCACAAAACTCTGCAACAGAATTTTTTGGATTAGGAGGAAATATACAAATTGATTATATAAAAGTAACATGGTTAAGTGGTATTGAAGATATAATATATAACGTTGGTGCAAATCAGCAGTTAAATATTGTTGAGGGCTCCACATTGTCTTTAAGTGAAGAGGCTATAGATGATATAAATTTGTATCCTAATCCAACATCTGGAAAATTATTCATCAATTCAAACAAAACCTATGAAAAAGTGTTAATTTATAATACTGTAGGTCAGAAAGTTAAAGAGATTAAATTTTCTAAAAATGAATCTTCTATTGATATGTCTTCTTTAAAACCTGGAGTTTACTTTTTAGAAGTGCTTGGTGATATCTCAAAACAAACTTTCAGAATAGTAAAGTATTAATAATCCAAAATTAAAAGCTTCAACAATTCTTAAATTGTGAAAAAGGATTATTTACCTTTGTGAAATGAAGGAAATTAGTTTTTCGTTTATTATTCCTGTTTATAACAGACCACAAGAAATTAGGGAGCTTTTAGAGAGTTTTACTCTCCTTCAAGAAGCACCTAAATATGAAATTGTTATTGTTGAAGACGGTTCTACTGATACTTCAGAATCGGTTATAAAGGATTTTAAGGATCAATTGAATATCTCATATTATTATAAAAGCAATTCTGGTCCAGGTGATTCTAGAAATTATGGAATGCAGAGAGCACAAGGTGAGTATTTTATAATTCTTGATTCAGATGTTATTCTACCTTCAAACTATTTAAAAGAAGTAAATGATTTTTTAGAAAATACGTATTACGATTGTTTTGGTGGTCCTGATAACGCACACCCTTCATTTTCCAACTTACAGAAAGCTATAAATTTTGCTATGACTTCTTTTATAACAACTGGCGGTATAAGAGGCGGGAAGAAACAGGTTGAAGATTTTCAACCACGTAGTTTTAATATGGGTATTTCCAAAAAAGCATTTTTAGCTTCTGGTGGATTTGGGAAAATTCATCCAGGTGAAGATCCTGATTTGTCATTGAGATTGCAAAAATTGGGTTTTAAAACAGTTCTGATTGAGAATGCTTTTGTTTACCATAAAAGAAGAATTTCATGGAAGAAATTTTATATACAAGTTAATAAATTTGGACTCGTAAGGCCAATAATTAATCAATGGCATCCAAAGTCCAAGAGCTTGGTTTATTGGTTTCCAACGTTGTTTAGTTTAGGTTTTGTATTATCGTTAGTATTGACTTTATTTAATATACCTATACTTCTTTACTTTTATGTATTATATTTCCTAGTAGCTTTTCTATTGGCATTTATTTCGTCTAAAAATATTATTGTAGCTTTTCAATCTATTCTGGCAATAGGCATCCAGTTTTTTGGGTATGGTTATGGATTTTTAAAATCTACAATTAGCTTGCTTATATTAAAGAAGAAACCAGAACATGCTTTTCCAAAACTATTTTTCAAATAAGTATGAGTTCTAATAGAAAGTTTAATATATCATCTTACTTAAAAAGAAAAAATGCTAAGCGCTTTAGTATATTTTTTCTTGTAGCTTTCATTTTTCTAATCTTTTCTAAGCTTTCAAACGATTATACCCAAAACATTAAATTAAGGGTACAAATTGCGAATACTCAGGATGAAATTGTTCTAAAAAAAGATTCTACAAACATTATTGATGCCTTTGTTAAAGCTAAAGGGTTTTCTATGTTGTCATTTTTGTTCAGTAATACCGAAGATATAGTCTTAGATTCCAAAACCGATGTAACCACAAGACCTGATCATTTTATTTTTGATGTACAAAGTCATAAATTCCTAATTGAAGAACAACTTGGTAAGTCTTACGATCTTCTAACATTATCACCAGACACTTTGAATTTATATTATTCCAAATTAGCATCTAAAAAAGTACCTTTAGTTTTAGAAAGCGACGTTAAATATTCAGTAGGATATGATATAAAAGGTGAATTTTCTACTAATATAGATAGTATTAAGATTGTAGGTTCAGCAAATGAAGTAGATTCAATTCATAAGATTAAAACTAAAAAACTGATCTTAAATGATGTGAATAAGGATATTTCAGAACACGTTGAGGTAAACGTTTCTAAGTATAAAAATATAGAAGTTTTTCCTAAGATAGTAGAGGTGAAAGCTAAAGTAACACGTTTTACAGAAGGTACAATAGAGGTGCCAGTGACATTGGTAAATAAGCCAAAAGACTTAGAAATTAACTTTTTTCCTAAAACGGTTACAGTGGCTTATTATGTAGATTTAGAGAACTATAAGCTTATAAGAAAAGGTGATTTTATAGTAGAATGTGATTTTATGGCTGTTGAAGAAAATCAAACGTATTTAGTTCCTAAAGTCACAAAGAAACCAGAATTTATCAAGAGAGCAAATATTAAACAAAATCGTATAGACTTCATAAAATTGTAATATGATTATAGTTGGTCTTACTGGTGGTATTGGAAGTGGAAAAACCACCATATTAAGGTATTTTGAATCGTTAGGAGTTCCTGTATATATTGCAGATAAGGAAGCTAAAGAGCTTATGAATAGCTCTAAGGTTATTAAAAGAAAACTCACAGAACTTTTTGGAGAAAAAGCCTATGAGAATGGCGAGTTAAATAGGTCTTATTTGGCAACCAAAATATTTAATAATAAAGCATTATTGGCAAAAATGAATGCTATAGTTCATCCAAAAGTAGCTTCGCATTTTAAGAATTGGTTGAAAAAACAAAATGCTCCTTATATTATAAAAGAAGCTGCTGTAATTTTTGAAAATAACTTGGAGGATCAATACAATTACATCATAACCGTAGTTGCAGACGAAGATTTAAGAATCCAAAGGGTGATGAAAAGAGATAATTCATCTAAAGAGAAAGTTAAAGCCATAATTAAAAATCAATTGCCTGATTCAGAAAAAATTAAAAGATCTCACTTTGTTATCACTAATAACAACTTAGGTTCCGCAAAGCAAGAAGCTCATAAAATACACCTTCAAATTCTTGAGAAAACAGAGGAGAATTAACACTAATTCTAATGTTAATGTAAGGTTAAAGGTAATTTATTCTAAATGTTAAAATGTTAAATTTGGGCGATGGGTAAGAAGCTATTCGTCTTGTTGGTAATATTAATGAGCTTATCACTTGTTGGTATCATCTTTGTACAATCATTTTTTATTAATAATACTTTAGAAAATGAGGAAAAGAATTTTACACTCAGTGTAAAAAGAGCTTTAAGTTTTGTCTCTAGAGACATAAAGGAGATGGAAATTAGGGATTATATTTTAAAAATCCGTCCATACCTTTCTAGTCAAGAAGCATTAGACTCAACTTTAATCCAAGAGTTGTACATAACTTCCGAAGACGAACTAAACGAAAAAACCATTGTACACCGCAATACGGTTTTAGAAGAACGCTTTAAAGTACCATCCTTGTTCTTTGAAATTGATGCAGACAGCATAACAATTAGTAATTATACTAATGAGCGTGTAACGGAAATCTACAATAGTACAATTGATGGCAATCTTGGGATTGAACCTCAAGAAATTCTCAGAGATTATTCTTCAATGCCTGAGTTAAGAAAGCAAATGTGGGAAACCTCTTTTAATACTTTCCTTAAAGATGTTCCTATTTATAAAAGGGTAACACCAGAACAAATAGAAACATTGTTAAGAAGAGAACTTCAGGGCGAAGGTGTGATTTTAGATTTTGAATTTGCGATATACGATGATGATTTGGCTACTAAAGTACAAACTGAAAACTTTGAGAAATTAAATGCTTACGGAGTACCTATCTTTTTAGATAATAATAACGAAAGCAGTTATAAGCTTTGGGTAGATTTTCCTGAAAGAAAAAAGTATTTAATATCTTCTATTTTATGGATGATTGTATTGTCCATAATCTTTACAGGTATTATAATCTTAGCTTATGTCAGTGCTATTTATCAGTTGATAAGACAACGACAAATATCACAGATAAAAACAGATTTTATCAACAATATGACGCACGAGTTTAAAACGCCAATAGCAACAATAAATTTGGCATTAGACTCTATTAGAAATCCTAAAATCATAAATGATCGAGAAAAAGTGATGCGTTATTTGGGAATGATAAAGGATGAAAATAAACGTATGCATGCTCAAGTAGAAAATGTATTACGAATATCTAAGCTAGAGAAGAATGAGCTTAACATTAGTAAGGAGCGTCTTAAGTTACACGACTTAGTTGAAGATGCCATTACCCATATTGAGTTAATTGTAGAAGATAGAAAAGGATATGTAAAAACGCATTTGAATGCTGCAAAGTCATCAGTTTTGGCAAACGAATCACATTTCACTAATGTAATAGTGAATATTTTAGATAATGCCGTGAAGTATTCGGATGATGTACCAAAAATAGATGTGTATACAGAAAATGTAGGTAACAATATCATTTTGAAGATTTCAGATCAAGGTAACGGAATGTCTAAACAAGTTGCCAAACGTGTGTTTGAAAAATTTTATAGAGAACACACAGGGAACGTACATAATGTAAAAGGACATGGGCTTGGTTTAGCCTATGTAAAACAAATAATAGATGACCATCAAGGTCATATATCAGTAGAAAGTGAAAAAGGAAAAGGCAGTACTTTTATTATAAAGTTGCCATTAATATCATAAAGTAAAACTATGGAAGAGCAAAACAAGAAAATTCTTTTGGTAGAAGACGATCCAAATTTTGGAACAGTTTTAAAAGATTATTTAATGATGAACGATTACGACGTTGTCCATGCCAAAAATGGAATGGAGGGTTTTGAAAAGTTCAAAAAAGACGATTATGATCTTTGTATACTGGATGTCATGATGCCTTATAAAGATGGTTTCACCTTGGCAAAAGAAATTAGAGAAAAAAACGAAGATGTTCCAATTATATTCTTAACGGCTAAAGCTATGAAAGAAGATGTACTTAAAGGGTACAAAGTTGGTGCAGACGATTATTTAAATAAACCTTTTGATAGTGAGGTATTACTCATGAAAATAAAGGCAATAATGCAACGTAAAGCTACCGACACTATAGCTGACAGCAAGCAATTTGAATTTAAAATCGGTCGTTTCGATTTAAACTCAAAACTTCGTTTCTTAAAATTTGATGGAGGTGAACCAACAAAGTTATCACCAAAAGAAAATGAATTGTTACGTTTATTAGCTTTACACGAAAATGATTTAATGCCGAGAGAATTAGCATTGACTAAGATTTGGAGAGACGATAACTATTTTACGTCTCGTAGTATGGATGTTTATATTGCCAAATTACGTAAGTATCTAAAACCAGATGAAAATGTTGAAATTTTGAACATTCACGGTGAAGGTTTTAGATTAGTAGTAAACAAATAAGAAAAGTTGAAACTTTATAAATAAAAAATCCAGTTCTTTTGAACTGGATTTTTTTATATCTCATTTTCAATATTTTCAATAATTTCGTTAATGTTGGTTTTATAATCAAACCATTTAATAGAGCTGTCTTTTCTAAACCATGTAAGCTGCCTTTTTGCAAAGCGTCTGGTATTCTTTTTAATTTCTGAAATCGCAAAATCTAGAGTATAATTACCTTCAAAATATTCAAATAATTCTTTGTAACCAACAGTGTTTAAAGCATTATTGTCTTTGTAAGGTAGTAGCTTTTTAGCCTCGTCTAGCAATCCATTTTCAATCATTATATCTACACGTTGGTTAATCCTATCATAAATTATGGAACGCTCTGCATCTAAACCAATGGAGATGGTTCTGAAGTTGCGATTTTTCTCAGGATTTGTTAGAAAAGTAGAATAAGGCTTTCCTGTTCCCATACATATTTCTAAAGCTCTAATAACACGTTGAGGATTATCTATGGCTATAGAATTGTATGATGCTACATCTAGAGTTTGTAATTCTTCCTGTAAAGGCTGTAAACCTTCATTTTTAAATCGCTCATTTAAACGTTCTCTAATGCTGCTATCCACTTCAGGAAAGTTATCTAATCCTTTTGTAACGGCTTTAACATAAAGACCAGAACCACCAACCATAACAACTTTAGAATTAACCTTAAATAATTGATTGAGTTTTTCTATGGCATCGCGTTCAAAATCACCAACATTATAATAGTCTGTAATGGATTTGTTCTGAATGAAATGATGCGGAGCAGCACTAAGTTCTTCTTCTGAAGGTACTGCCGTGCCAATATTCATTTCTTTATAAAATTGACGTGAGTCTGAAGATATAATTTCTGTATTGAAATGTTGAGCCAATTTTATGCTAAGCGCTGTCTTACCAATAGCTGTTGGCCCAACAATAGAAATAAGAGAGTTGCTTTTAGTCATGATGTAATTTATAACCACATTTGTGGCAAAACTCTGAGTTATCTTGATGTTTGTCTTCTAGGCAATTACTACAAGATTGTGTGTTTAAGCGTACTTTGTTAGGGGTGTTTTTTTTTATTAACCTCTTCGCCTAATAATTTTTGAGGGGTGTTTTTGGCATATTCTGCAGAAACAATTCCTGTTGGTACAGCAATAATACCATACCCAATAATCATAATTATAGCAGCTATAAATTGTCCTAAAGCAGTCTGTGGGGCTATATCGCCAAAACCAACCGTAGTCATAGTAACAATACACCAATACACACTTTTTGGGATATTTGTAAACCCGTTTTCTTCACCTTCAACCATATACATTATGGTTCCGAAAATTACAGAAGCAATAAGAACTGCAAATAAGAACACTGCTATTTTAGCTCTGCTAGCTTTTATGGCATTAGCTAAATGGTTTGAAGCACCAAGATATCTTACGAGTTTCAAAATTCTAAAGACACGTAATAACCTTAAAGCTCTTAAGGCAATAAGCGCATGAGTTCCTGTTATAAACAATGAAATATATTTAGGTGCAGTAGATAATAAATCTATAATACCATAGAAACTAAAAATATACTTAAAAGGCTTTTTTACGGAAATGATACGAACAATGTATTCTATAGAAAAAAGGATGGTGATAATCCATTCTGCTATATTTATTTCTTGGTGATACTTTAAATCAAATGGTTTGATGCTTTCTAACATCACAAGAACAATACTTGTTAATATTGCTATTAAAAGAACAACATCAAATAACTTACCTTCAGGAGTATCTGCTTCATAAATTATTTCATGAAGTCTGGTGCGCCAGTTATGTTTATTTTCTTGTTCCAATATTTAAAAATACAAAAAGTAAAAAAGAGAAGCTATTTTAAATCTACAACCTTCAATCGCTTATTCCTTCTCATGTAACTTTGAATAATATGCTGTGTGTCTCTATTGTTTTGCATTGGTGTGATTAAAGACGACAGAATTTCTCGATTGTTTATTTGATGATTAAGGTCAAAAAAGCCGATGCCTTTAAAAATGCCGTCTTCAATTAAAATAACACTTTTTTCATCTATATCTCTTCCGCGATCAATGAGAATCATGTCTTTGTTATCATAAGAATTGGTTTCAATTACCGATAGTACTCGTTTATTATACGTTTCAATATGTTCTTCTTCTATACAAGCTCCGTGACAAGCCTTGATGCCATAATTAAAACAACTTGAGTCTCCTTTTTCTAACCCACAAAGTTTTGAGCAGAGTTCATAGGTTTCAATCATTCGTGTCATAAAAGAAATACCACTTTGTCTGTTGGTAAATGTGGTTATAGGTTTCACATCTTTTTTTATTTGAGAAACTCTTAAATTGATATAACCTTTAGAATCCACAAAGCTATAAAGGCCCTGAGTGAACTTGCTACGTTTAAGTGCTCGATTGTGTATTGGTTTGTTCGTTTTTATTTCCTCACTTTCTTTTAATAGGGCAACTAATTCACTGCCTGTTTTTTCATAAGTTACAGAAGCGACTTGAAGCTGTATTTTTTTAGATTTTGAATTGGTATTTGTAAAGTGTTGCGTAATGCGTTTTTTAATGTTGTTACTTTTTCCGATGTAAATTATATTTCCATCAGCATCGTGAATATAATACACTCCTGTTTCGCTCGGCAGTTCATTAATAATATCTCTAAGATTGGGAGCTATTTTAGATTTTTTCTCAACTTTTACGGCATTCTTAATTATGGATTTGTCGGTATCTTTATTCAACAACATTTTGAATAATTTTACCGTAGCAAGCGCATCGCCATTGGCTCTATGTCTATCACTTACCGGAATGCCAAGTGCTCTAGCTAATTTACCTAAACTGTAAGATTCCATATCAGGTATAAGCTGTTTGGATAATTCTACCGTACAAAGTGTTTTTCTTTTGAAGGGAAATCCAAGACGTTTAAATTCCGTTTTAAGGATTCGATAATCAAAGTCTGAATTATGAGCTACAAGAATACAATCTTCGGTAATTTCTACAATACGTTTTGCAACTTCATAGAATTTTGGTGCATTTCTAAGCATATTAGAATTGATGCCAGTAAGATTAACTACGAAAGGTTGTATGTCGCGTTCAGGGTTAACTAAAGAAATAAATTGGTCGGTAACCTTATGACCGTCAAATCTATAGATTGCAATCTCAGTAATACCTTCCTCGTTGTACTTGCCACCTGTGGTTTCTATGTCTAGTATTGCGTATATAACTCTAAGCTTAGATAAGGTACTAAATTAAAAAAGTTAATGCTTTGAAACACTAATTTTAGTGATAATTTCTAGGGCCAAAAATACTGCTTCCTATTCTAACCATGGTACTTCCGCTTTCAATAGCCCATTGGTAGTCACCACTCATTCCCATAGAAACGGTTTCTAAGTGACAGTTTTCGGTTTGCCAGCTTTTTAAGCTATCGAATGCAGATTTTAAATTATTAAACTCTTTAATAATTTGCATCATATCATCAGTAAATGTTGCCATGCCCATAACTCCAACAATCTTTATGTGTTTTAAAGCTGCAAATTCATCAGATTGGAGTAGAGAAGCGGCATCATTTTTAGACATACCAAATTTACTATCCTCTTCAGCAATTTTTATTTGAAGCAAGCAATTGATAACTCTATCGTACTTTTCGGCTTGTTTGTTAATTTCTTTTAAAAGCTTAAAACTATCTACACCATGAATTAAGCTAACAAACTCAGCCATATATTTTACCTTGTTTCTTTGTACATGACCAATCATGTGCCATTGAATGTCTTTAGGCATTTGTTCATGTTTTTCGGCCATTTCTTGGATTTTGTTTTCACCAAAAATACGTTGTCCGGCATCATAGGCTTCCATAAGCTCAGAAACAGGCTTGGTTTTAGAAACAGCAACTAAAGTAACATGGTCTGGTAATTGAGATTTTATGTGTTTGAGATTATCTTTTACACTCATTAATCTTAGGTCTTTTGTTATTTCTTTTTCAGAAATAAATTAGTTTCAATATTCGTAAATCGTGATGGCACTTCGTAATTTGGGTAAAATGTAAGTGCTCTTTGGGGGCATTGTTAAGCCTTCATCAGCGATTTGTTTCATTTGTTCTACATTAGATGGACACATTCCGAATCCAACGGAAAATGCTCCGCTATCAACACTACTTTTTGTGGTAATCATTTCATGACGACCATTAACGTATTCAATTCTGCTATCGTTTCTTAAATCGTTAATACCTAAAATAGGTTGAAGAATGGTTTTGTAAAGCAGATGAGCATCTAATTGATCTAACGCAGTCTTAAAGTTGTAATGTGTTTTACGTAAATATAAGGAATAAAATTCACCATCTAAATACATACTAAAATGATGTGGTTTTGATGGTTGGTAAGGTAACGTTCCTCTGTTCTCTATTCGGTAGAATTCATCTAACTTTATTAAGAATTCTTCTTTTGTGAGTCCATTTAAATCCTTAACCAATCTATTAAATTCATAGATTACTAAATCAGATTCAGGAATAAGATAAGACATAAAGAAGTTGTAAGATTCACTGCCATTATGGTTTGGATTCTTCGCTTTTTCGTCTTTATAAAGTAAATAGGACGATGAAGACCTGTGATGGCCGTCCGCAATATAAATAGTTTCCATAGCCTTAAATTCTTTTTGAATTATAGCTATGGTAGCTTCATCATCAACTTTCCAAAGGTAATGGGTATCTCTATAAGTCATAGTGAACTCAAATTCAGCATAACCTTTTTGAGTTTCTTCAATAATTGAAGCAATTACAGCATTATCTGGATAGGTGAGTAAAGCAGGTTCAGCATTAAAACCTACGGTTTGAAGATAGGTTTTAAAAGTTTGCTCCCGTTTGGCAATGGTATCTTCATGTTTTTTTATAATGTCTTTTTCATAATCTTCGGCACTAGTAGCAGCAATGATACCATTGAATTCTTGTCCATGTCTATTAACTATTTTATACACATAGAACGAAGGTTTTTCATCTTGAACAAAAATACCATCTTCCTTAAATTCCAGATATCTATTTCGGACGAGTTTGTAACGTTCTTCTCCTGTTACTTCTTGATCGTATTTATAACCAGGGTTTATAATATGTAAAAAGCTAAACGGATTATAGCCCATACGAGACTCACGTTCTTCCAGCGTATAACTTTGGTAAGGACGTGAGGCCACAAGACCAACCATGGCTCTTGTAGGTTTTACTGCTTTGAATGGGATAATTTTTGCCAATTTCTATCTGTTTTTTTCAATAAAAGCTGAAGGATCTAGATAACCGTCAGTATTAGTTGAATAACCGCCACCAATATCTAAACCTACCTCATCTCTAATTTCTAAATGAAGATGTGCATAATATGCGCCATTACAGTTTCCTATAGTTGCAATTTGTTCACCTTTTTTTACAAACTGCTTTTGATCTACGTATAAAGAATCACAATGTGCATATAATGATTCATAAAGTTTTCCATCATACAAATGAATAACTCTGACCACATTTCCCCATCCACCTTTCAAATCTTCAGCAACGCTAACATAGCCATTACCAATTGCATATATTGGGTCGCCTAAATCAGAATTGCCTCCGCCATTACCATTCCAATCATCACCTAAATGATTGTTTTCTTGAAATTTTTGGGCATTGTAATAGCCTCTTGCGTTTGGCTTTCCAACAGGGAAATCAAAACCGTTTGAAATGTATGAGGGATTTTTATCAAATAACTCTATATAATCAATATCCTGACCAAATTCAATCTTTAGACTATAATCCATGTATTCTCCAGTATTACTGAAACCTTCTATTGAAATAGCTTTTTCATTTTTACATGAAAAGAATATCAATAGGGTCAATATACATAAGGAAAATCGAGTCATTAAATTATTTACAATTTCTATTTAGCAAATTGTCTAGAAACCTTTTCCGCTTTACGGCTTTCAGAATAATCGTAAAAACCTTCACCAGATTTTACACCAAGTTTTCCAGCTTGTACCATATTTACCAATAGAGGACAAGGAGCATATTTAGGGTTTTTAAATCCATCGTACATAACATTTAAGATGGAAAGACAAACGTCTAAGCCAATAAAATCGGCCAGTTGTAATGGACCCATTGGGTGTGCCATACCTAATTTCATTACAGTGTCAATTTCTTCAACTCCAGCGACACCGTTGTAAAGTGTTTCAATAGATTCGTTAAGCATTGGCATTAAAATACGGTTAGCCACAAAACCAGGATAATCGTTAACCTCAGTCGGTACTTTACCTAAAGTTTTAGATAACTCCATAATGGTATTAGTAACTTCGTCACTTGTGTTGTAACCTCTAATAATTTCTACCAATTTCATAATTGGCACAGGGTTCATAAAGTGCATACCAATAACCTTTTCAGCTCTAGAAGTTACTGCTGCTATCTGTGTAATAGATATAGACGACGTGTTTGTAGCTAGAATAGTGTCTTTACCACAGACTTCATCTAGTTGCTTAAAGATTTTAAGTTTTAAATCTACATTTTCTGTTGCAGCTTCTACAACAAGTTCAACATCTTTAACTCCGTCTTCAATTTTAGTGAAAGTTGAAATGTTATTTAAGGTACTTTCTTTATCAGATTCGGTAATCTTTTCCTTAGAGACCATTCGGTCTAAGTTTTTAGAAATAGTTGCCAAGCCTCTTTCTAGAGACGCTTCACTGATGTCTATAAGTTTTACTTTAAATCCTGATTGCGCAAATGTATGGGCAATTCCGTTTCCCATAGTACCAGCGCCTATTACTGCTATGTTTTTCATAATATTTTTTGGTGACTGAGGCTCTCGAAGTCACGGAGAATTAAAATTATGGTCATTTCGAGAGCCTCAATGACCACTTAAATTCAGTCTTAAAACTGATTAATAATCATGGTTGCAACACGCAAAGCTTCTGTACCATCATGCAATGTTACAATTGGTTTTGTGTTGTTGTTAATGGCATCTGCAAAGGTTTCCAATTCATCTAAAATGGCATTGTTTGAAGTAATTTCAGGATTATCAAAATAGATTTGTTTTTTGATACCTTCTGCATTTTGAAGAATCATATCAAAATCACCAGGATTTTCTGGAGCATCCTTCATTTTTACCACTTCGCATTTTTTCTCAAGGAAATCTACAGAGATATAAGCGTCCTTTTGAAAGAAACGTGTTTTTCGCATATTTTTAAGCGAAATACGACTAGCTGTTAAGTTGGCAACGCAACCGTTTTTAAACTCTATACGTGCATTAGCAATATCTGGAGTATCACTGACAACTGAAACTCCACTTGCTGAAACATGTTTTACAGGTGAATTAACGACACTTAGAATAATGTCTATATCGTGAATCATTAAATCCAAAACTACAGGAACATCAGTACCACGAGGATTAAATTCTGCCAAGCGATGGGTTTCAATAAACATTGGATTTTCCAATTTGTCTTTTATTCCAATAAACGCAGGATTAAAACGCTCTACATGACCAACTTGTCCTTTAACACCATGTTCTGCCACTAAAGTTCTAATAGTTTCAGCTTCTTCTACGGTATTAGTAATTGGTTTTTCTATAAAAATGTGTTTTCCTTTTTTAATAGCTTGTTTCGCACAATCATAATGCGAAAGGGTAGGAGTTACAATATCCACAACATCAACAGCATCAATCAATTCATCAATAGTTTCAAAGTATTTATAATCAAACTCTTCAACTACACGTTTTGCATTTTCAGGGTCGGCATCATAAAACCCTACAAGCTCATATTTTTCGGATTGTTTAAGAAGTCTTAAATGAATTTTTCCAAGGTGACCAGCACCTAGAACACCAGCTTTTAGCATGTTTTTCTGTTTTTTTCAAAAATAATCGTTTTCCTTTAGAAAGTTAAAAAAGAAAATATAAAATACTGCGGAATTATTAATTTAATAAAGTTTGACAATCTGGTTTTGAACTTGTAATTCTATGAATTAATTTAGCCTGAAACTAAACTAGACTTTGAAAGATACATTTAAGCATCAGGGCATGCGTCAACAACTTGTTGATACACTGATAAAAAAGGGCATAACAAATGAAAAGGTTTTAAAAGCCATTGGCAAAATCCCTAGGCATTTATTTATGGATTCTGGTTTTATAGACCATGCTTATGTAGATAAAGCGTTTCCTATTGCTGCAGATCAAACCATTTCGCAGCCTTATACTGTTGCATTTCAATCGGAATTATTACAGATTCAACCAGGACATAAAGTTTTGGAGATTGGAACAGGTAGTGGTTACCAAACTGCTGTTTTGCTAGAACTTGGAGCAAAAGTGTTTAGTATAGAACGTCAGCAAGAGTTATTTAAAAAAACGTCTAAGTTTTTACCTAAAATAGGCTATAGAGCTAAAAAACTAATTTTTGGTGATGGCTATAAAGGTTTACCAGAAGAAGCACCTTTTGATAGTGTAATTGTTACCGCAGGTGCACCTTTTGTTCCTAAACCTTTAATGAGTCAAATAAAAATTGGAGGACGTTTAGTAATTCCTGTTGGTGATGATGTTCAAACAATGACGTTGTTTATTCGAAAAGGAGCAAAGGAATTCGAAAAACATGAGTTTGGCGAATTCCGATTTGTACCGCTTCTAGAGGATAAAAATTAATTTAACCTTTAGGTAAATAGGCTTCAGGAATTGGGTTTTCCTTAGATTCTTGTAACCAAAAGATATTTATAATCCACCAACGCGTACCGTCATACATTAGTTGAATACTATTTATACCTCGCATAAAAGCTTTGTCGTCCGTTTTGGTTCTGTAAGATTCGTAAGTGCTAAATACATGCGTTATATTTCCAAAAGTTTCAACGGTTCTATAAATTTCTCTTTCGTGAAATCCATTTTGTGTTAACCATTCGCCTGAGGTTTCAATATAACTTTCAGGTGTCATATAGCGTGAAATTGTTTCACCTTTTTCAGTTTTACCCGTTGGAATTAGTTTTGCTTTTTTGTGAAATAAATGTTTGAATAAAGCCCAATCGCGTTTAAAACCTTTGTCACCAGAAATTACAGTATATAAACTTTCAATAGTACTATCTAATGTTGCTACATTCTTAGAATAATCTTTTTTTTCGGTTTCTTGTGCAGAAACGCTAAACGAAATAAGTGTAAAAATTAATAGTAGTTTTTTCATAATTGGCAAATATCTAGAGTTTTAGACTCCTGCTTACACTTCGACAAGCTCAGTATGACAAGCAGGAATACAATTATGTAAATTTAAAAGAATTTTAATCCAAACAAAATAGCATCGCTTTGGAATCCGCTTTGGTAAGAGCGTACATAATCTACTCGTAAAAATCTCCATTTTCCCCAACCGATATTATCTACACCAATAGTGTATTCTTGGTAAGGTTTCATGTCTGGAGTAGAAAGTAAGTGCGCACCGATAACCAAATTGAAGTTCAATTTATTCAATACTGGTACTTTTCCAAGTAAAAAACCATTAAAGTCATGTTCTGCATGTGCTTCTAAATAAGAATCATTAGTGCTTGCAGTATAATAATCTAAATTATTAAACACATTGGTGTAACTGCCAGAGGTGCTTACATGAGTTTGGTTACCGTTAAAATGTTGGTAATCCATAAAAGCAATATCATCCGCATTAAAGAATTTTCCCGCTCTAATGTTGTACCTAAATCTTCCTTTGTCTGCAATACTAAAGGTTTGGTATAGTCTTGCTTTGATTTGATCAAAATTATAATCACTATTAGTAGCTCCTAAACCTTTTTCGTAGCTTAACACTAAAGTTGGATAATCTTCATTACCAACATTAAACTTACTATCTGGATAGCTAAAATATTCTTGAGCAAAATTAATTTGAGCCGAAACATTAGCTTTTACAATATTATGAGTTTCAAAAGGAGCAATACCGAATGCTGTTTCGTCTAACGGGTTGTTACTTGTATAGGCATCATCTTTATCATTGTAGAATGTTTGGTCTGTAGTATTGAATAATGCTTTTCGTCTTTCGTAGCTTAAACCAGCATAAAGTCTAAAACCGTTGAATAATTCTTCGGAATAATTAAGTTGAAGAAAACTACGGTCGTAAAGTTTCATATAGTTGTCTTCAAAAAACAAAGTACTCACGGAGTTGATTAATGGTGAAATTGGCTCTGCAGGATTAAATTGTTGAACACTCACGCCGCCTGAAAGCGAAAGAAAAGCTCTAGAGGTATTGTTGAACTTGTAGTTTAAAGACCCAGTAGCTCTTAATCGTTCATCCGAAAAACCATATTCAATGCTTGCACTGGCATTAAAGTAACGTTTGTACTCGTCATAGTTTTTTGTGTAAAATACGTTAGCTTTCGCCGTATAACCTTGAACGGTATTGAATCGGACACCAGTAATCGGCATATTAAACCCTAAACGATAATCTTTATGCGAGTTTTGATAGGTGTAGCCTAAGATATCACCTAGTTTAAATTTGTTATTGACGCGGTCTATAGAATCTAAATAAGGTTTCGATTCTTTTACAATCTGTATACTGTCTTTCTTTGTATAATCTGTTCGCTCTTCTTTTGTTAAAGGTACAGGTCTAATGCTTTCCCAGTATAGCGAATCTTTCTTGTTCGCTTCATTTTCAAAAGCAACCAATTCTCTACCAAAATCCTTTCGTGTTAAAGGTAAATTGAATTCATAATTGCTATAAACAGCCGTAAAACGTCCATCTCCTTTTATACCAAAAATACCATACTTAAAGTCTATACTTTGTGAGATAATTGGCCAAATATTATCTTTTTCAGAATAGGAAAAACTTTGTTTCAACGTAATTAAGTCTGCGGCAGGAATACGAGCTTGCACACCTGTAATATCTAATTCTAGTGCGTAAATGGTCCACTGATCTTCAACAATATAAATTGAACCAGAAAAAACAGGATCGTTCTTTCGTTTTGGTATTACATTTATTTTATTGATAAGATTACCTCTATCATCATAAAAAATGCCTTCTAACTTGTACTTGTAATAGGTAAAGGCGTTATTCGCAATAGGAGAAACGATTTGATTACCAAATTCAACCGTATTATTATAAAAATTGTAATCGACATCCAAAGCGCTATTAAAGCTAAAGCCGTTATCATCACCACTAACTTTAGATGCTGTGATTTTCTCTTTTAGTTTATCGGGTTGTAAAAACTGAATTTTAGAAATGGTTTCGGATAAATAAATAATACCACTTCTGGTAGAGTCTAATCCTCCGCCTAAGTCCCCAACTTCTTGGCCGAGTATTTTTTCGGGCGCATCTTTAATTCGGATTAAACCTCTTGAATAGAAATCTGCTTTGAAGGATTCTATTTTTTCAAGATTTTCTTTTCGTTTAGCTATAGCTTGTCGCATAATGGCATTTGCAGGATTGTCCTCTGCACTAACCACAACTTCGCCTAAAGAAACTGATTCTTCTTCTAAATTTACATTGATAACATAAGGAAAATCACTTACAGCAACTTTCTTTTTTACGGTTTTATAACCAAGATACGTGTAAACAATAGTGTAGGTATCTGGCTTGGTAATGTTAAGCTCGTAATAACCGTCGTCATTACTGGTAGTTCCTTTATAGGTGTTTTCTATAAGGATGTTTACAAATGGAAGCGGTTCTCCCTTGGTACTTTTAACAGTACCTACAATTTGAGCTGATGAAAAATAAAATAAAGAAATGAATGTAAGGCAAAGTAGTTTTTTTAGCATAGTGTATTGATTGATGGTTTGTATTTGTATAGACGCAATTCTTTGACGAATGGTTGCCTATAATGTTTCAAACATAGACTAAAATCTCAATGCCTAAAGTTATAGCAATCTTAAAGTTATTAAAAACTTTTCTTAATACGGTCTAGGTTTCGCTTGTTGTCACGGTCTTTGATAACCTCTCTTTTGTCAAACAATTTTTTACCTTTTGCCAGCGCAATTTCAAGTTTGGCAAGGCCTCTATCATTAATAAAAAGACGTGTCGGAATTATTGCATTTCCTTTGATGTTAACCTCCTTTTCGAGTTTTTTTAGTTCGCGCTTATTAAGAAGAAGTTTGCGCTCAGCTTTTGGTTTATGGTTGTAATAATTTCCGAAAATATATTCTTGAATGGTCATGTTAATAACAAACAGTTCACCGTGCTCATTGAACTCGCAAAAACTTTCTGCAATAGAAGCCTTGCTCGCTCTGATGGATTTTATTTCAGTGCCAGTAAGTACAATTCCAGCCGTGTATTTATCTAATATTTCGTACTGAAATTTGGCCTTCTTATTAAGTATGTTAACTGTTTTTTGCATAGTCCGCAAAGGTAATCGATATAGTTTGAAGTTAAAAGTAATAAGTAAAAAGTTAAGAAGGTGTGTAAACAAACTTTTAATTTTACGACAGTTTCACTTAAAGAATTGACATGAAATATATTTTAGTTTTAGTAGTGAGTTTAAGTTTAGTGGCTTGTAAAGAAAATACTAAGAGCTCTAATGTTGAAGACTTAACAGCCAATGAAATCGTTGATAAATCTATTGAAGTTTCAGGAGGATCAAAATTTGATAAGTCTATTATTAGTTTTGATTTTAGGGATATGTTCTATTCGGCAAAGCGAAATAACGGTAAGTTTCAGCTTAAAAGAAAATTCACAAAAGATAATGATACAATTGTTGATATCTTGAGTAATAATGGATTTGAAAGATTGGTGAACGAGAACATAACTGCGGTTGAAGATTCAATGGTGCCTAGATACTCAGCATCTGTAAATTCTGTACATTATTTTTCGGTTTTACCTTATGGCTTGAATGATAAGGCTGTAAATAAATCGTTATTTGGTGAAGACACCATAAATGGAAAGCGCTATTATAAAATTAAAGTGACCTTTAGTGAAGATGGAGGCGGAGAAGACTTTGATGATGTATTTGTGTATTGGGTTAACCAGAAAACTTTTAAAGTTGATTATCTAGCATATTCATACAAAGAAGATAGTGGTATTGGAATGCGTTTTAGGGAAGCTTATAACGAACGCTTTATTGATGACTTACGTTTTGTAGACTACAATAATTTTAAATCTGAAAATAAATCTATTCGACTAGAAGACTTAGTAAAAGCTTTTGAACAAAACCAACTAGAACTATTATCTAAAATAGAATTGGAAAATGTAAAAGTTAAAATTATTCAATAACTTTTAATTCAGATATAGCTTTACCTTCTTTAATTTTTACGATATAAAGATTAGCATTATTATCATCAGCTATGTCTTTATATTTTTCTTCGCCAATTAGTTGATTTACAAATTTAGGGATAGTGTTGCTGTGGCCAACAATGAGAACTGTTTTTCCTTTTGTTTTCATCAAAAAGCTATCGATTTTGATGGTAAAAGGGTTGTAAATTTCTATATCTAAATTATTAGATTCAGCTGTTGGTAAAACGGTTTGTTTAGTTCGGTTATAATCTGTTGAATATACAGCGTCAAACTCAATATCTTTAAAATAGGTTGCCCAATTTCTGGCTCTTTTATGTCCAGCTTCTGTTAAGTCAGGATTTTTATTAGACTTGTCTGTACGATCTTTTTCTGCATGCCGAATGAGATAGTAGGTCGTGACTTTCTGTTCTTTTTCAGGTGTTTCCTGAGCAAAAATGTTGAATGAAAGTAAAAATAGCAGACTAAAGAACAGAGATTTCATTTTGAAAGATGATTTGTTAAACCTCTCAAAAATAGGCTATAAAAAATCAATTTATCTTTAAAAGAGTGTTAAATGTCTATTGCAAATGACTTAAAACAAAAGTAGAACCATCGACATAAGCTGTGCCAAAACTAAGAGTATTTTCCTCAATCCAAAATTCGTTTTTATTACCATTTAAGAATAAAAATTCATACATCTGATCATTATTGTCACAATTTGAATTCAAACAATCCAATTCTATAGAATAATTCATTGTTTCAGAATTAATATCTGAAATGTTACTTATAATTTCTAAGGTTCCATTTGAATAAAATTTATAAATAACATCTTCGGGATTGTATAAAGTTTCTGTTTGACCTGCAAAACCATTAAGAATAATTTTATCGAGTTGCCATTTACCAACGATTAAATCATTACTTGAATTATCGTCATCTTTAGAGCAGTTGGTTAAAAGAAATAGCAGAAAAGGTAGGAACAAGTACTTTAATTTCATAATAGTTTAGTCTTTGATCATATTAGTAAGACGTAAAAAATTGAAAAGGTTGCATCAAAAAATGTTAAAACTAGGCGAGCTCTAATGCAATCTCTATCATATTTCTAAATGTAGTCTCTCTTTCCTTACTGGTTGTTTTTTCACCAGTAACCAAAGAATCTGAAATGGTTAGAATTGCCAAAGCATTAACATTGTGTTTTGCAGCTACGGTATACAAGCCAGCAGCTTCCATTTCAACACAAAGTACACCAAACTTAGACCATTTTTTATAGGACTCCATATCGTCTTCATAAAACTCATCAGAAGATAATACATTACCAGCTTGAATAGGAATATTCTTAGCCTTTGCAGCTTCAACAGCTTTGATAAACAAATCGAAATTTGCAGTAGGAGCATAGTCTGCACCACCAAATCGAAGTTCGTTAACACCAGATGTAGAAGAGGCAGCCATAGCTAAGACAACATCTCTGATTTTTACATTCTTTTGATATGATCCTGCGCTACCAACTCTAATAAGATTTTTTACACCAAAATCTTTAATAAGCTCATTGGCATAAATTGATATACTAGGAATACCCATTCCTGTTCCCATGGTTGAAATGGGTTTCCCATTATATGTACCTGTATAACCATACATGCCTCTTACTTCATTGAAGCAAATAGGGTTTTCAAAAAAAGTTTCAGCTATCCATTTAGCTCGTAATGGATCTCCAGGTAATAAAATAGTTTCTGCTATATCGCCTTTCTTGGCACCAATGTGTACACTCATGCCGTAAATTTACATATAAAGAATAATTAATAAGACGAATAAGATGGTAAATCTTCCATCATTGCAACACCTGATGAAGTTCCTATTCTATCCACACCAACATCAATATATTTTAATGCAGTTTCTGCATCTCTAATACCACCAGAAGCTTTTATTTTCAAATGGTCTCTTACGGTTTTACGCATAATCTTTACTGCAGTTAGCGTCGCACCACTTTTAGAAAAACCTGTTGAGGTCTTTACAAAATCGGCTTTAGCATCAATACAGATTTCACATGCTTTTACAATTTCATTTTTAGAAAGCTCACTGATTTCTAAAATTACTTTTAGAGGAGTAAGACCAATGGCTTGTTTTACGTCGGTAATATCTTTTAAAACGGCAACATGGTTTTGGCTTTTCATACGGCCAATGTTTATTACCATATCAATCTCGCTAGCTCCTTGCTCAATAGCTTTTTTAGCTTCATAGACTTTAGCTTCTGTAGACATCGCTCCCAAAGGAAATCCTACAACGGTACAAATCTTAACATTAGATCTGCCCAAAGCTTGTTTTGCTATGGGTACATAACAGCTGTTAACACATACGGAGTAAAAATTATATTTAATAGCTTCTTCACACAGTTTTAATATGTCTGATTCAGAGGCAGAGGCACTTAATAAAGTGTGGTCCAAATACTGGTTTAATTCCATTATATATCTTTAAAATAGGGTTATAAAAATTATCAGCCATAGTAACTCCCAGAAATTGAGGGAATTCTATAACAAGTCTTAATAGAATTTAAGTTATGTTGGAATTAATAGCTCGACAAAATTAATGATTTCTTCGTTAAAAAGTAACTCTGCATTTTTAATTTTATTATGCATTTCATCGATTTATTGTTAATAACTTTTTAAATGGACTCATTTTAAATAAGATAGACTAACAAAAAAAGTAAGACTTAAAATGTGCTTTTTTAATTAAAAATAGTGGTTTAAAACCTGATTTTTATCAGTATTTATGGTATTTGAGACGTTTATTTTTGACGGAAATAAATAACTTAATTATATCATGAAAAAAATACTATTATTTGTACTAGCAATCGGTTTTACGTTTAGTGTTAAAGCTCAAGAAGAACAATCAACAGGAGATTATAATAAATGGCAAGCTAGATTTAGGCTTATTTCTGTAATTCCATCACCTAGTGATGATATAGATGGTGCAGATGTAGACATAAGTACATCTTTTGTTCCTGAATTAGATTTTACATATTTCTTTACCAAAAACATTGCTGCAGAACTTATTTTGGGAACAACAAAACACAATGTAGATGTTGAAGGCACAGATTTGGGACATGTTTGGTCATTACCTCCAACTTTAAACTTACAGTATCACTTCTTTGCAGATAATTTTAAACCTTATGTAGGTGCAGGTGTAAATTATACATTCTTCTATGGTGTTGATGAAGGTGATGTCGCTGGTATGGATTATGAGAATTCTTTTGGTTTCTCATTACAAGCTGGTTTAGATTATAATTTAAACGATAAATGGTTTTTAAACTTAGATATCAAAAAATTATTTCTATCGACAGACGTAGATGTTGATTTAGGAGATGCTACTTTGCCTGTTGAGGTTGATATAGATCCATTAATCATTGGTTTAGGGGTTGGTATGAAGTTTTAAACCAACTTTAATTTTCATAGTAATTGAAAAAGAGTCTCAGAATGAGACTCTTTTTTGCTTTTAATTAAATCTTTAGGGTTGGTCTAAGGAAAAAAGTACTAAACAGGGATTTCAGAATTTTCCTTAGAGATGATGTGATGCACCCATTTAATGGCTTCATCAAGAGAATCAAAAACACCAAAGGGTTTTTTAAAGAATTGCTTTTCGTATTCCGCATTAGACTTTTTTAAGTGATTGTTGGGAATAATTGCAATCGCAACTAAATTTGAGATGTTTTCAATTTCCTTGTAAACCAAAGGGTTAACAGAATAAGAGGTCATGCGATTAGAAATATAAGCTACATTTCTACCTTTAAAGTTTTCTTCCAAAACTTCTTTCAAGGCATCGGTTTCTTTCAAATCAATGATTACTCCTTCTTTTACTTGTTTAATGAGAAAGTCGTCAAAAACAAAAACCTCAGCGTGACCAATGTCATAGTACTTAAATATTCCCATAACAAATTGATTTTATTTACACACAGAATTATCATATTAATGTACTCAAAAAAAACAACATAAAAAAGCAACACGCCTTTTAATTGCTCAAAATTTGTGTTGCTTTTACCAACCAATCATTATAAAGACTGTTTGCGTTGAAAATTGTTACAGATATTACAATTCTTCAACCACTAAATCTCCTTGATTTCTAAAAACCAATTGTCCGTCAAACTCATCAAGAAGAATTATACTATCTGTAGTTACTTTGCCAGCTAATATTTCTTTACTCAATTGATTTAATACTTCTTTCTGTATGACTCTTTTTACTGGTCTTGCACCATATTCTGGATTGTATCCTTTTTCTGCCAAATAAGCTTTCGCTTCTGGAGTAGCATCAAAAGTGATACCTTGATGAGCAATCATTTTTGTAATGCCTTTCAATTGAAGGTCTACAATAGAAACAATGTCTTCCTTGGTTAAAGGTGTAAACATGATGACATCATCAATACGGTTTAAGAACTCTGGTCTTACACTTTGTTTCAACAAACCTAAAACGTCTACTTTGGCAGCTTCCATCGCAGATGGAATATCTTTTGTAGCTTCAAAACGTTCTTGGATGATATGGCTTCCCATATTAGAGGTCATGATGATAATGGTGTTTTTGAAATCTGCAATACGACCTTTGTTATCTGTTAAACGTCCTTCATCCAATACTTGTAATAAGATGTTAAAGGTATCTGGATGCGCTTTTTCAATCTCATCTAGCAATACTACTGAATAAGGCTTACGTCTTACAGCTTCGGTTAATTGCCCACCTTCATCATAGCCAACGTATCCTGGAGGCGCACCAACTAATCTACTCACCGCATGACGCTCTTGATATTCACTCATATCGATACGCGTCATGGCATTTTCATCATCAAACAAGTATTCTGCTAGTGCTTTTGCTAATTCTGTTTTACCAACACCTGTTGTACCTAAGAATAAGAATGATCCTATTGGTCTATTTGGGTTTTGTAAACCAGCTCTAGAACGACGCACAGCATCACTCACGGCTTCAATGGCTTCTTCTTGGCCGACCACACGCTTATGTAATTCGTCTTCAAGTTTTAAAAGCTTTTCGCGCTCACTTTGTATCATTTTGGTTACAGGAATTCCTGTCCATTTGGCAACAACATCAGCGACATCTTCATAAGTAACTTCCTCTTTAATTAAGGCTGTTTCTTGTTGTTCTGCCAGTTGTTTTTGATACGCTTCAAGCTTTTCTGTGGCTTCTTTTATCTTTCCGTAACGGATTTCTGCAACCTTACCATAATCACCTTCACGCTCTGCTCGTTCAGCTTCAAGCTTATAGTTTTCTATTTCTTGCTTTATGTTTTGAACGTTTTCAACTGTTTCTTTTTCAGACTTCCATTTGGCATTAAGCTCGTTACGTTCTTCTTTAAGATTAGCCAATTCAGCTTTTAAGGCTTTTAATTTGGTTTCGTCCTTTTCACGTTTTATAGCTTCGTGCTCAATTTCAAGCTGCATAATCTTACGGTCCAGGACATCCAATTCCTCTGGTTTAGAGTTTATTTCCATACGTAATTTAGAAGCTGCTTCATCCATAAGGTCAATCGCCTTGTCTGGTAAGAAACGATTGGTAATGTATCGGTTTGATAACTCTACAGCACCAATAATAGCTTCATCCTTGATACGCACTTTGTGATGTGCTTCATACTTTTCTTTAATACCACGAAGGATGGAAATGGCACTCTCTGTATCTGGCTCATTTACCGTTACCTTTTGGAAACGTCTTTCTAATGCTTTGTCTTGCTCGAAGTACTTTTGGTACTCATCTAGCGTAGTGGCACCAATAGCTCTCAGTTCGCCACGTGCTAAAGCAGGTTTAAGGATGTTTGCAGCATCCATTGCACCTTGGCCACCACCTGCGCCAACAAGGGTGTGGATTTCGTCAATGAATAGGACGATATCACCTTCGCTAGTGGTTACTTCTTTAATAACGGCTTTAAGTCGCTCTTCAAACTCACCTTTATATTTCGCGCCAGCAATTAATGCTCCCATATCCAAAGCAAAGATTTGCTTGTCTTTAAGGTTCTCAGGAACGTCACCATCTATGATACGATGTGCTAAACCTTCTGCAATGGCAGTTTTACCAGTACCAGGTTCACCAACCAAGATAGGATTGTTTTTGGTACGTCGTGATAGGATTTGAAGTATTCTACGAATCTCTTCATCTCTACCAATAACTGGATCTAGCTTACCATCTTGTGCTAATTGGTTAAGGTTTTTAGCGTATTTATTTAAAGAGTTATAGGTTTCCTCTTGACTTTGAGACGTTACTCTATCTCCTTTACGCAGTTCCTCAATGGCTGAGTTGAGTCCTTTTTCTGTAACGCCTTGGTCTTTTAAAATCTGGGCGATTTTACTGTTAGACTTAAATATTGCCAAGATTAAATGCTCAATAGATACGTAGTCATCATTCATCTTTTTGGCGATGATCGATGCTTCGTTGAGGGCTTTACTTGCTTCTCTGGAAATCATTAGCTCTGCACCAGAGACTTTAGCAAAACTCTGTAGTTCTTTGTCTAATATTTGTTGTAATAAAGACACATTAACATTCAGCTTTTTAAGGATGAATGGTAGTACGTTTTCATCAACTTCGAATAGCGCTTTGAATATGTGCTCGTTTTCTATTTGTTGATGACCAAAGCCTTGTGCAAGCTGTTGTGCTTGCTGTATGGCTTCTTGCGATTTTATGGTATAATTATTAAAGTTCATATAGTATTTTGTTTTAGTGTCATTGCGAGGACGTAGGACGTGGCAATCTGTTGAAGGATTCTTCGCTTACGCTCTGAATGACACCTTTATTGTTTTAATTTATTATTCTGTTTGATTACCTTTAGGCAATTATCTTACCATTTATGTTTGGTAAGACAAAAACGACAAAATGACTGGTTTTATTAGTATTGTAGTGACTTTTTGTCTGTGATTAGTTGTGGTTATATCTGGGTATGACCCAAGATTGATACGCTTTAAACTCGACTTAAACCTGAATTAGACCCGAAGTAGATACGGATGAACTTTATGTTTGAGATTGCTATAATGTGGTTTTGAGGTCATGGAGGTTCTCGATACATAATGCTGCGCATTTCACTCGAACTGACATTAAAAAATAGATTTAAAATGTTTAAAAAATTGTTTGGCTCATCTGAGCCTAAAGAAGAAAAAATACTGCCTTGGATTGCTTTGAACAGCATAGACCAATTGGATATTATTGAAGAGAAATCTAAAGGGAAAACGCAGCTTATTTTTAAGCACTCTACGCGTTGTGGGATTAGCAGAATGGTGATGAACCAGTTTGTAGCTGCCTATGATTTGGACTTAAATACCGATTTGTATTATTTGGATTTGCTGAGTTATAGAGAGGTGTCTAACGAAGTGGGTTACAAGTTCCAGGTGATGCACGAGTCTCCACAACTTTTGGTGATACGAAATGGAGTAGTGGTGGCGCATGCGAGCCATGGTGGGATTATTGATATGGATTTAGAGAAGTTTATTTAAGTATATGAGAAATTGTGTTTAGTTAAAAATTACTATACATATCTATAATTTAATGAGAACGGAATTATATCTTAAAGTAAATGATAAGCTAAAATAAACTTCGATTTTTGAAAGAGAAATTCAAAACATATTATGATTCTTATCTCAAACTATTTACTCATTTAAGCTTAGAGGAGTTAGAGATTTTACGCTCACAGTTAGAGATTAAAGAACTAGGTAAAAAGGACTTTTTTTTAAAAAGAGGGGAAGTTCAAAAACATATGGGTTATGTGTGTAAAGGCTTATTAAGAAGATACTACATCAATGAAAAAGGTAACAAAATAACAACTGGCTTTGTTAAGGAAAATGAATATGCAACGGATTATCCTGCATTTATAAGGCAAAAACCAACAAAATATTACATGGAGTGCCTTGAACCATCCGTAATTATTGAATTGTCTTACCAAGATATACAAGAAGGATACAAAAAATTTAAAAACAATGAAATGTATGGAAGGTTAATTGCGGAGTATGTTTTGACAGTGCAAACTGATAGAGTGGAAAGTTTTTTGTTTGAAAATGCCGAGCAAAGGTATTTAAACTTCATACATGACAATCCTGATATTATTAATAGAATAAGCTTAACTCATTTAGCCTCTTACTTAGGTATTGAAAGACAATCATTAAGTAGAATACGAAAAAAAATTGCTAAAAAGTAAAATTGTCACAAATGTGTCAGGTTCACTTCATTATTGATTTGCAATTTTACAGTGTAATTTAAAATATT
Source organism: Winogradskyella sp. 266wxhm (assembly GCF_058964685.1). Taxonomy (NCBI): domain Bacteria; kingdom Pseudomonadati; phylum Bacteroidota; class Flavobacteriia; order Flavobacteriales; family Flavobacteriaceae; genus Winogradskyella; species Winogradskyella sp. 266wxhm. Next base: position 3,899,731 of record NZ_CM179559.1, on the reverse strand, counting down.
GTAAAAATGACATCAATTAAAAAACTTATCAAAATAGTACTTGTTATACAGTTAGCTTATCTACCTTCCTTAATATTTGCGCAAAGCAAAACAGTAGATAGCAATATTCATGAAAAAGTTAAGACACGTACTGAACTTATCTTTGATAGCTTGGTGAGCATCAGAAGAGATTTTCATACCTATCCTGAATTAGCTGAGCAAGAAAAACGGACTTCAACTAAAATAGCAACTTATCTTAAGTCATTAGGATTAGAAGTACATACAGGTGTTGGAGGTTATGGTGTTGTTGGAATTTTAAGAACAAACAAAAAAGGTAAAGGGATTGCATGGAGAGCTGATATTGATGCACTAGCTTCTGACCATCTTGATGTTGTTGACTTTTCTTCAAAAAATGAAGGAGTAAGACATATTTGCGGACACGATGTGCATACCACTATTGGGCTTGGGATAGCAAATGTATTAACAAGTTTAAAAGAAAACCTAACAGGAACCATTTATTTTATTTTTCAGCCAGCAGAGGAAAATTGGGAGGGAGCAAAAGCTATGTTAAATGATGGCTTACTAAATATAATAAGTCCAGACGAAATCTATGCATTACATATTGCACCAATGTCTGAAGGGATGATTAGCACCAAGGCAAGAAACCCATATGCGGATTATAAGGGAATTGAACTTACTTTTAAAAACGTTGAGAATAACACAGAGCTGATTAACTATACAAAAGATTTACTTTTAAACCTTCAGAATGTTTCAGCTGACAGTAAATTCTGGGATAATAGAAATTTATTAGACCCTAATATTGGACTAGGTAATCCTAATACCATTTTTAAAGGCTATGTTACTGTTAACACTAATATTGCGGTTAAAGAAAATGATGACGAAATTTCGATAAGAGCCTACCTAAGTGCAGAAAAAGAAACTCAGCTAGACATACTTTTAAGCGAAATAAAAAAGACATTTAAAGCCTCTGACTACGCAGATCAATTTATTAATGGTGCTTTTTATTATGAAACCTCATTAGTTCTTAATGATGCTCAATTAACCTCATCAGCAATGGCTTCAATTGGTAAAATTTACGGAAATGAACATGTTCTTCCTCTTTACGGAGCTATACCAGATGGCCGTGGTGATGATTTCTCATTATTTCAACGTGAAATTCCGGGAGTCTATTTTTTAATGGGAGCATCTAATTTTGAAAAAGGTATAATTTCCATGCCACATTCGCCAAATTTTGCGGTTGATGAAAATAGTATAGCCTCTGGAGTTAACTTTTTTTCTTCAATGATTATAGAAAGACTGAAATCATAAATTATTAAATGTTGTAGCGATTGCATACAACAGTTCATAGGTATTAACACTATAGTTTTTAGGTAATATATCTAAAACTACTTAAGCTTATGTATTGCCTTTTGGTTTAAAATGGCGAACTTCGCTTATCAAGTATCATAGTTCATTCAAACGTAATTATATCTTAGCGATGTATACAATTTAAACTAAAAACATGAAATACACCTACAACCAGATATGTATTCTATTATCAATACTTTTTTTATCTGCATGTAATAATCCACCAGAATCTAAAGTTAATAAAGAATTTGTTCCTCAATGGGCTAAAAACGTGGTATGGTATCAAATTTTTCCAGAGCGTTTCAGAGACGGAGACTCAACTAATAATCCGACAATAAACGATTTAAAAGGAGCGGATCCTAAAGAACTACCTAAAGAATGGGAGGTTCATCCATGGGGAAGCGATTGGTATGCCTTACAAGACTATGAGAAGGCAAACGGAGAGCCTGAATTGTGGAAACATATTTTAAGAAGACGTTATGGAGGAGACTTACAGGGAGTTATAAATAAACTAGATTACTTACAAGATTTAGGCATCACAGCTATTTATTTAAATCCCGTTTTTCAGTCGCCCTCGTTACATAAATATGATGGCGAAAGTTACCATCATATAGACCCTAATTTTGGTCCTGATCCAGAAGGTGATAGGAAATTAATAGCATCTGAAAATCCTTTGGATCCATCTACTTGGGTTTGGACGAGTGCTGATAAACTAGCCTTGCAATTAATTGATGAAGCGCATAGCCGTGATATGAAAATCATTTTTGATGGTGTGTTCAACCATTTAGGTTACAATAGTTTTGCTTTTCAGGATGTGGTAAAAAACCAACAGAATTCGCCGTACAAGGATTGGTTTATGATTAAGTCTTGGAATGATGAAGAAAAAGGAACTGAATTTGATTATGAAGGCTGGTTTGGAGTAAAATCGCTTCCAGAATTTAAAGAAGATAGTACAGGAATTGTAGAAGGTCCTAAAAAATATATTTTCAATGCTACCCAACGCTGGATGAATCCTCAAAACAAGGGTATTGAACACGGCATAGACGGATGGCGACTAGATGTTGCCTACTGTATTGGTCATCCATTTTGGAAAAAATGGAGAAAACATGTTAGATCAATTAACCCTGAAGCTTATATGACAGCTGAAATTGTTGATGATCCAGAAAAAGTGACGCCATATATGCAAGGAGATGAGTTTGATGGAGAAATGAACTATAATTTTGCATTTGCCTCAGCAGAATTCTTTTTCAATACAGATTCTACTAAAATTAATGCGAGTACATATGCTCAAAAATTAAAAGCTCTTAGAGACTTATATCCTGAAGGTGTGGCTTATGTTTCTCAAAACCTTTTTGGTAGTCATGATTCTAATAGAATTGGTTCACACATTGTAAATCGTGATAGGGGAATTGGAAATTTTAGAAACTGGGGAACATATTTTAATGCTTCGGTAGCAGGAAACAATCCTAATTATTCCACACGGAAACCTCAAAAAGAAGATATTGATTTGCAAAAACTGTTTGCCATTATGCAAATGACCTACGTAGGCGCACCTATGATTTATTATGGTGATGAAGTTGGAATGTGGGGAGGTAATGATCCGGATTGTAGAAAACCGATGATTTGGGATGATATTGTGTATGAAGATGAAGTTTTTAATGCAGATGGTTCTACTCACAAACCAGATAAGGTTGAAACCAATACCTCTTTATTTAATCACTACAAAAAGCTCATTTCTATACGAAATGATCACCCTTCACTACAACAAGGTACATATAAAACAGTATTTACGAATGATGCTAAAGGTATTTTTGTTTTTGAACGCCAATATGAAGGTGAAAGCATAGTTGTTGCCATCAACAATGGAGGTGAAGAATTCATTTTAGATATTCCAGAGTTGAGAACTCATTGTATGGTAGACTTATTAAGTGAAACTGTTTTTGATGGCGATAAAATAATAGTTCCAAATAAATGGGGAATGATATTAAAAGCCTGTCAGTAGTTTATAAGAAAAAGGCATATACTAATGGGTTATAATTTATTGTAGCTCAACTTTTAGTGATACGAGAAGGAGTAGTGGTGGCGCATACCAGCCATGATACGATTAATGTTATGGACTTAGAGCAGTTTGTTTAAAATGTACGGACTTTACGTATTGACTTATAGTTTATTAAAAGTTAAGTTTGCCTTTTAACAGATATAGTTCATTGAAATGAAACTGTGTCTTGACGTTAGCAATAATTTGAACTGAATGAATAAAATAACCTCAAAAATAATTGATAATTTACCAGATGTCATCAAAAATGTTGCTGACTGGACAAAGAATAATTTTGAAGAAAATGCTCAAGATGTATTAGAGAATTCTACTGGTACTGCTGGAATAATAATTAAGTTGTTTGGTAAAACACTGATAGATAAATACTTTGATAAACTTGAGAAAAATAAGCTCAAAGATTTTGGAGAAAAAGTATATCTTAAGTCAGCCTTTATTCAAGCAAATAATTCAATTGAAAAAATTGAAGATGATTTAACTAACTTGTTATCTGCCAATGAATTTTCTTTGATTTATGAATCAATAGTCGACAAAGAAATTAAAACGTTTCATTCTTCTAATATACTACTAATATTTCAACCCGAATATCATCCATCTATAAACTTTGTAAAAAACAATTATGTAAGTATTCTTAAAAAACTTGGTATTAATACAAGTGTAATTAATAAATTTCTTTTAGATTTTAATTCAAATATCAGCTCTGAAGTTGAAAAAAATTTCGGCAAAAGTTATGAGGAGCATTTAAAACTAATTTCTGAATATGCATTAGGAAAAAACGAGACTAGATTACTTTGGGATACGTCCAAATTAGGTGTAATAGGATTTACTTCTAATGAAAATCTTAAATATGAGGAAACATTTGGCATATGGAAAGATGTAAATACTTTCAAAAGTTTTGAAAGCGAGAATGAGAATTTATATGAGGAAAATGATGATGAAAATGAAAAAGAAAAAAAATTAAATCCAGTATTAGAATTGATTGAAGAATATTTTAAAATCAATTCAGAAAACAACCTAGACAAAATTTTATTTATAGTGGCAGATTTTGGTAAAGGTAAATCGGTTTTTCTAAAACATTATGCTTCTGAATTAGCTAAAAAATACATTAATACTAGAGAGGGTGAATTTCCAATCTATTTTAATCTGCGAAATTTTCATAATTATTCACACAACACAAGACTTGGAGTAATTGAAGATTATTTATTAACTGAATATGCCATTGATATTAAATCAGATGAATTTGCCAAAAAGAAATATGTGTTTTTAATAGATTCATTAGATGAAAGTGGCGAGTTAAATAAAGTGAGTATTGAGAAAGTTATTAACTCTATTCAACAAATACAAAATATTGATAAACAAAAATATAGGACTAATAAAATTATAGTCACTACAAGACCTTTTGACGAAGGATTGGACCAACACTTAAAATGTCATAAACCCAAAACCAGATTAAATAAAGCAAAAAGAGAAATTCCTCAATTTATTTCGATATATGGTTTCAAAAAAAAACAATTCAATGATTGGCTAATTTCCTCCATAAAAAATGCACCAAGAATCGATATATCAAAAACAAGTGGAATTATAAATAAAATATTAACAGCTGTTTATGAAGATGGGGAATACGACATTTACAAAGCATTAGTTGAAAATAAAACATTGTCAAAAAGCGAATTAAGAAGACCCATTTTTGCTTATATGATTTATCAACTAATCTTAAATAATGTAAATTTTCTTGAGGTTGGTAAAATAGGAGTTTATTTATCATTTCTAAATCTTCTTTCGAAAGATGCAAAGCATATTAACGATCCTAGTTATCACGTAAACTTAAGTGAAGAATTTGAGTATCGAAATTTGCTTCATTCAATATCAGCATTATGGATGTTTGAAAGACATCAAGGTAAGCAAGGTTCATTAAAAAAAGCTGATATATGTCGAGTTCTTGACGGAGATAACCGCCACGAATCTGACAATGAAATATTAGAACGCTATAAAAACAAAAAGGTTACAGAAATTGAATTTTTATCTCATTCATATTTTGGCGAAAATGATAATAAATTACATTTTCAACATCAATCCTTTGCCGAGATACTATTGGCTGAGTATTACTTGAAAGTATTTATTAAATACTCGGTAGACAAAGATTTCAATATAGCAGAAGCCAGAGCAAAACTTCTTCTGGGCTTTCCAACTGAACAAACAATTAGATTTTTAATTGACCTATTAATTTTATTAAAGGATTCGACAAACGACACAAAAGCTTCTGAAACAGTTGAAAAAAGAAAACTATTATTTCCATTATTAGCTACGCTGGCAACAGAAAAAAACAATAATCTATTCTGTAATAGCTTATACTACGAGTGGTTTAACAAATACCCTATAAAACCCGATGAAGTAGAATATCCAATAGAACTAATTGAAGATTGGGCTTTTAATAAAGCTAAGATAGACAAGATACTTTATTTGTGTAAGGAAATTATAAACTCAAATAATACTTACTTGCTTACAAAAAGTGATTTAAAATCATCATTATACGACAATGAGTTAACGTTAATCCAAAATACCTCTATTTATGAATTACCTCTTGATTTTGATAAATGGATAGCTTTACTAGTTGGAAATAAACTTTGTAATGACTTAAGCAATATTAACAAACCTGTGTTATTTAATAAAGAGTATGAAATAAACCCAAAAAAGTTATTTGATTTAATAATTCAATCTACTAATAGAAGAACAAATGAAAACAATATTCCAGAATGGGGTAGAAATTTATTTAAAGGAATTGATATGAGTCAAATTGACGAGCGTACTTCTTTATATGCCGTTTTGAATCATCTAGATTTCTCATTTAGCTACCTTAAAAACATTGATTTCAGTGGTTGTGTATTAGGTGACACGAAATTTAATCATATAACTTTAGTTGATGTGGATTTTTCACATAGTTATATGTGGAGTACTAGCTTCAAGAATATAAACTTCATCGAAGGTTGTAGATGTTGGAATGCAGTTATTTCTGGTTTACTTATTCCTTTTAATTTAATGCCAAATAAAAGAAGAGAAATTAGAGAGAATGTAATGTTTAAAAACATTAAAATTCCAAATATACCTGATGATGAAAAGGGCAAATTTGAATTCAGATATTTTAGAAATGTTACATTGATTACAACTGAACTATTTGCTTATTTTTATGCTAAAAAGGATATTTCAATCAGAAAAATAAACGAGCTTGTTAAATTTCAATCACCTGAAATGAAAAAAACATATTTAAATGAAATAAAAACTATTGTCAACAATGTATATAAAAAATAGAGATTTTTGGTGCTTAAACGAAAGATGATTAATAAAATAAAGGTCAGTTATAGACTGAAAAGTAATTACTTAAAATTTGCTACTATTCTTATACGTTACCGATAAGCACATTAAAAAAAACCTCTCACATTTTGGCAAGCTCAATGACCATGAGAGGCTTTTTATTTATTCTATAACATAAGAATTCATAATGCGTTTGAGCTTTAGTTTTAGATCTTCACCTTTGTCGTAAATCATTTGTTCTTCTGTTAGGAAGGGGACCTAACGGTTGTTTAGAAAAGGCAGTAAATCGTTATCTAAAGCTCTACGGTATCCCTGTGTATTGGCATAGATATGCTCAAAGATAAACTCGCTCACTTCTGAAAATTTGCTATCGCATAGTTTGCACTGCGTGCTCGTGTCCTAATCGGAATTGCTTTACCATTTCCAGAATTTCAATAGATTAAAAATCATATCTTTAGAGAAACTAACCTCTAATGATAAAATTCTTTAGAAAATTTAGACTAAAGCTTCTGTCTGAAAATAAATTCAGTAAGTATCTGATTTACGCAATTGGAGAAATTATACTTGTAGTTATAGGCATTTTGATTGCCCTTCAAATCAACACTTGGAATGAACGAAAAAAGAACTCCAAGAAAGAATATTATCTATTACAACAATTGCAAAAGGAATTTGAAAAGGATAGTAGCCATATTGAAACACAGGCTTGGTTGACTAACTTAAAAGTACAGGATGGGATGAGAATAAGACTATTTTTAGAAGGAAAGAACAACCTCCGAGCTGATTCTTTAGTAAGCCTCTTGTTCTATAATAGTAAAGCCTTGCTCTTTAATAGTAGCACACCAACGTATGATGAAATCATTTCTTCGGGAAATTTGAGTCTTATTAAAAGTGAAAATTTGAAAACAAAAATTTCAAATTACAAGAGTAGTATTAGGGCTGCCAATTCATTTTTATTTACGGAAGCTCATAAGCATAAAGAGAAGTATAATGCTCATTTATACAAATATTTTGATGCAGAAATAATGGCGCACTTGTGGAAAAATTATAATAGAGAAAATAGAATAATTTCAAATAAAGATTTAGAGCATTTTAAAACAGACATTGAAGGCTTTAAAAATGATTCCAACTCCAAGTACCACGTCAGCACACTGATAGGTGTAGACGCAGAATTAAACTTTCAGTACACTGAAAGAATAAACATGCGCATTTCTGAAATTTTAGATGATGTAAGACTAGAGTTGAAGAAATTTGAGAATTGAATTTTAATAATAACGAAAGCACAACAATGTCTATTATTCAGTGTGATCTATGTTTTATTTGTATAAAATGTAAACTTAACCAAGCTGGTTTCTTGCAAGGAATGGTCTTTTGGACGATTCCACACAAATCATATCCAAGCAGTTGTTCTTTAGTATAACTAACCTTTACCAATGATAAAATTCTTTAGAAAAATAAGACAGAAACTCCTCTCTGAAAATAAATTCAGTAAATATCTGATTTATGCTGTTGGTGAAATCATACTTGTAGTTATTGGAATATTGATAGCGCTACAAATCAATAATAAAAATCAAGAAAGAATAAATAGGAATTATGAGTTGACTATGCTCAGGGAGATTAAGGATGCTTTAGATAAAGATATATATAATATGGAGGGAGGGCTTAATGCTCTTGAAGATTTAAAACGAAGCGTAATTAAATTGACAACTATTCGTAATGAACCTACATACTCTCACGATTCGCTAGTTTACCATTTTACCAAGGTAAGAGAAGGTGGTATAGCTATGGTGATAAATTATAGTCCATATGAGTCTATAAAATCTACGGGATTAGATAAAATTTCTAATTCTGAACTCAGAAACAGCATTACAAATTTATACGAGGTAAAATTAAAAGCAGTCGAATTTTGGGTCAATGAATTTATAAGAAGACAACTTTATAAAAAGCATGATTTGGTTTCTAAAATTTTTGAAAAAGAGGTTATCCCTGATACTTCAGATGGTATAAAAGTAAACTATAAGGTTAATTATGAGTTAATACATGATAGTGAAGACTTCAATGAATTTTTAGTTCTTTCAGGCGGTTATATACCTGTTGCCAATAAAAACATCAATTATGCAATAAAGGAAATGAAATCTCAAGTAAAAAAAATTGAATTTGAGCTAAAAAAATAACATTTCATATAAATGTTTTAATTCGCAGCAGCTTAGATTATAAGAAAGCTTAAAACAAGCTTGCTAACTTTTGCTATTGATGAAATAATTGAGCAGATGATTCCGCAATGAAATAAATTCTAGGTCGTTATGGTATTACAAAAAAAAACAATCAATGAGAAAAAATAGAATAATAATTGCAATTGTTGGATTTTTAATAGTTTCTTGTCAATCGAAAATATCTACATCAAATTCAGAATCTAAATATTTCACAGATTCAATCTACAGTAATTTTCTGAATGAATACCGTAAACATAACGTTTACTTGCCAAAAGACTTTGATAGCACAAAAAGATATCCCATTATATACTCAACGGATGGTAACGAAATAAAGAAGAATAGTTTTTATCAAAAAACATTAGACTCCTTAATCGAAAGGAACATCATTAAACCAACTATTTTAATTAAAAGCTATTCAAACCAGAAAATTGCAGACAGTAGTGGTACATTGGGAAACGGAGATAAAATGTATTTAGCATATAGATATTTTGAATACCTAAATCAGTATTCTGAAGGTTATAATAATTCTAAAATTGCTAACAGGTTTAAAAACCATATGCAATACTTTAACGACGAATTGATATCCTCGGTAGAAAGTAAATTAAACCAAAAACTAACTAAAGAAGATAGATATTTTTATGGAGTTTCAAATGGTGCTGGCTTTGGACTACATTTATTAAATAGTCATCCAGAGAGTATAGGGACTTACCTTTGTTTTTCAACATTTGGTGGAGATATTCAAACAAACTCTTGGAAAAGCAACGTTGATTATCCTAAACTGTACTTAGAATATGGAAGTGAGGAACCATTTTTTCTTAAACAAGATGCTGAGTTTTTGAAAACAAAATATGAAGAACTGAATTTAATATCTGAAATTAATGAGTTTGATGGTGGGCACGATTATAAAAAATGGAATGAAAAATTTATTCAAATCATCAGTAATGAATTGTCAGTGAAATAAAACACAGTTTATAATGATTTACAGCCTAAATTTACTTATATGATTTATACTATAAAAGGATAAGTTTGGAAATATAAACTGATCTGTAACTAGTTTTTTATTTTTTAGATGAGCTAATTATACTATTATTCTAAATAGTTAGATCACCTCAATTTTCTGTTGGTATTACTGCTTACAAACATTTCATTTTTTTCTTCAGAAATGATTTCTATAAATCGCTCATAGTGTTTCAGAACATCTGATATGAGTTCGTTCTTTGTAAAGAGTAGTACATTATATCCTTTACGATCATCGCCAAAATAAGACTTAGGAAAAAAGGTCTGATTATCATCAATATCCTGTAAATTTTCCTCGTTCAATAGATATTCGGATACTATTTTAGATTCGTTCTTTACACCATAGATAAAATTATTTACAATATCGTACTTTATCTCGATTTCAACTTTTTGAGGATCGCTATACTGATTAATTCTAGCATCTATTCCGTTCTTTTCAAATTCCTTTTGTAACTCTATAAACGCTTCCTTAGCAGTGGTATTGATGTATTGGTTTGTTGTTTTTTTATCCTTTAAGGAGTTGATTCTACCTAATCGCTCTTTCCAAGACTGGCCAGACCAAGGTACAGTAGTTAACGAAAAATCACGTTCGTAATAATTCTTGTCGATAGAAAGTGCCTTAACCAAACTCACAATAAAAAGCAGCATAATAATTGAAAATGGCAATGCGGTTATCAAGGTCATACTTTGAAGAGCGTTTAATCCACCTGCATTTAATAACATTAAAGCCAAACAAGCAAGTAAAATTCCCCAACCCACAGTTTGCCATTTAGGAGAGATACGAGCATTTTTTGTGGCAATGCTGTTCATTACAAACATGCCAGAGTCGGCAGAAGTAACAAAGAAAATAATAATGATAGCTATGGTTAAAAAACTAGTAATCTTGGTTAAGGGTAAGTATTCTAGAAAGCGAAACATTAGCGCATCAGGGTTTGAAGCCAGAAGGCTTAATGCTCCATCAGCAACATTCATATCAAACCATATGGCACTGTTCCCGAAGACTGTCATCCAAATAAAATTGAATACTGTAGGTAGAATGAGAACAGCAGCTATGAATTCTCTTATGGTTCTTCCTTTAGATATTTTCGCAATGAAGAGTCCTACGTAAGGCGACCATGAAATCCACCATGCCCAGTATAAGATTGTCCAATCATAAAACCAAGGTTGCATGTTTTCTTCATGAACATGGGTGTTGAAAGTTAGGGTGAAAAAATTGTTGATATAATTCCCAATACCTTCGGTAAAGCTACCAATAAGATAAACAGTTGGGCCTAAAAATAAAACGAATAGCAAAAGTACAATAACGCTAATGATGTTGATACTACTCAAAATTCTTACTCCTTTATCTACACCACTTACAGCAGAAATTATGGAAAGTGAAATTAGCACTACAACAATAATTACTTGGTAAGTAAAACTACTTCCAGGAACGACGTTGAGTGTTTCTAATCCTGAGTTAATCTGAACAACTCCAAACCCTAAGGTTGTTGTAATACCAAAAAATGTACTGCAAAGCGCAAACACATCTATAATATTTCCCCATTTTCCTTTGATTTTATCTTTTAACAAAGGGTAAAAACAACTTCGTAGTGATAATGGTAATCGGTAACGATAAGCGAAATAAGATAAGGCTAAACCAACAATACCATAAATAGCCCAAGCATGTATGCCCCAATGAAAAAAGGTAAAGAGTTGAGCGTCTTTAGCTTTCTGAACAGTAGTATTTGCAGAAAAAACTTCATTAGAATAATGTTGCATAGGTTCGGCTACACTAAAGTACATCAGCCCAATACCCATACCTGCTGCAAAAAGCATAGAAATCCATGAAAAGAAAGAGTAATCGGGTTTACTGTTGTTTCTGCCCAACCTAATATTTCCAAATTTACTGAACATAAGATAAAAAAGGAAGAGTATGAAAATAGTCACTGACCATACATAGACGTAGTTCAGGTTGATGAAAATAAAATCCTTAACTGTATTGAGTAAGTTCTCGGTAAGTTTTGGATAAATTGCCGAGAGTAAACAAATGATTACAATAAAAATAAGACTAGGCACAGTAACACCTTTACTGAGTGTGACTCTGATTTTCATTTTATTTTTCATTTCGTATTTTAATGATTAGGTTTTCTAAAACCACAACGTAAGTTGTCTTGAAGAATTAGCACTTTTAAATAGTGAATCCAAGTTCTGCTAATAACTCTAATTATAGTAAAACAAGGATTTTTGGATAGAAAAAATGTTGGTACAACATGTAATGGATATAGCTAAGATTCTTTTTCATATCCAATTAAAGAATCTACTATTTTAATAATAGCCTATGGTTGCAAATTTAACAAAAATAAAGGAATTGAAGTAACCAACATTAACTAGATACCAACTAAAATGATTGTATAAAGCTACGGTTTTGGTTTCTAGTACAATCTGACACTTAATAAATAACCCATAATTATTTCGATAATATCAGTAGAATATAAATATTCTTATTATGTCTTCAAAAGTGTAGTACAAGTTGTATACAGCAATGTATTTGAGTAATTTTGTGTTTGAAAAATTATGAAAGAACAGACACCTCCAGCCGATTCAGCTCAAAAAACAATAGATCAGGAAATTAAGCAATCTGTTTCTGATTCGGCTGATGTAGCTAAGTCTCACGGAGAAATTTTACGCGAACAGCTTATTGAAGGTATGGAAACTTTTGATGCTCATAGACGAAGCGTATTCATTTCTTCGTTTACTGCTGGTATGGAAATAGGGTTTAGTTATTTGTTGATGGGTACTATTTTTAGTTTTTTTAGTAATGATTTTTCTAATGATGCATTGTTTAAGCTTATCAGTCTGGCTTATCCTTTAGGTTTTATCTTAGTGGTATTTGGTCAGTCAGTATTGTTTACAGAACAGACTTCCTTGTTATCTCTACCAGTTTTTAATAAAAAACGTTCGGTTAAAAGTTTGTTGGGATTATGGGGAATAGTTATAGCAGGTAATTTAATCGGTGGCTATATCATTTCTTTAGTTTTTTTATGGATTTGTCCTAAACTGGGTTTATTTGAGTACGATACTGTATCTATTGTTGCTAATCATGTGATTAGTTTTTCTCCATTAGTTATTTTGGTAAGTGCAATTTTGGCAGGATGGTTAATGGGATTGTTGTCTTGGCTAGTAACCTCATCTAGGGATACTATTACCCGTTTTGTAATTATTTTTATGATTACCGCTACGATGTCATTTACAGGACTACATCATAGTATTATAGGAAGTATAGAAGTATTTTCAGGAATGATCACTAGTGCAGATATAGGTTTTGTGGACTACTTAACATTTCAAGTGCTAGCATTAATAGGAAATGCTATAGGAGGAGTTGTGTTCGTTGCACTTTTTAAATATAGAGCTTTTGTTACCAATGTAGATTTATATTCAGATTAGATTATGTATGATCTTAATTTCGTGAATTTAAAGAGGTATTTCTGAATACTCAATTTCCCCTTTGATATTTTATGAGAAAACAAGAATTATCAAAAAAGCCCCAAGGACTTCTCAGGGCTTTTTTAATTATAGAAAGATTTTACTTCTTATTCGTTCTTTAAATCTGAGAGTTCAAAAGTAAGATATTGCATTACACGTTCTACAGTTGTGGCATCAGAAGTTTCATTTTCAGTGTGGAAAGAGGAGTAAAGCACACCACCATTTCCATGAAGGAATGTGTATGCTAAATACTTGTTTTCGGTTATGCCGTTATAAGTTATTGGTCCATTTAACCAAGGCAAAACTGTAGTTTCATCATAACTATCAACAACTTGCCAGCTAGGTAAAAATTCATCAATAGTTACTGTGTTATTTTCTATGGTAATATTATAATTTAGTGTTAACCAATCTAGCAAATCCGTATTAAAGACTTCGGCTTCAGTGCTTAGTGACTCTCCGCTTTTGTAAGGATTATAGAAGCTCAGGTACTGATTACCGTCAGCAGTAATATCATTAAGATATTCATAAGCCCAGTCTGTAGCATATAATAAACCGCCATCAGCGACATATTGTGTAAGATTATTACTAGAAGCCAATTTACTATTATCTAGTCCGCAGTTTAAGAAAATGATATCATAATTACTCAATAAGGTTGGAGAATCAATAAGATCACCAAAATCAAAATCTACATTTGGTTCTAATTGAGGGTTAAAGTTTCTACCCATTAAAGATTGATGTCTACTATTATGGGCATCTCCAATTGGTCTATCAAAAGGTCCACTACCATCTATGATGTCAAATAAAGGTTCTTGTGTTATAGGGTTTACTAAACCTATATTGTATAATACATCTTCAATATGATCGTAAGAGCCTGTTACTACGGCAATATTAGGAAAACTTGTAAATTCAATATTATCTAAAGTGATGTCAAAAACATCATTAGTTTCATCTAATATTACGTTTTGTGTAGTTGTAAAAAGTCCTTTAGCAATAGTTAATTCGTATTCGCCAGATTCAATACCAGACAGGGTGAAATTACCTTCACTATCTGTATCTGTTTCTTTTACAATAGTACTATTGCTGTATAGCTTAACCGATGCCTTAGATATGGCATCGTTACTGTTTGGAGTTACAAATTTTCCAGAGATAGAAAAGTCTCCTTCAATATTTTCTGATTTGTCTTTAGAACAGGCAAATACTAAAACTAAAGAAAGAATAAGTACGATTGATTTTTTCATAATAGTTGATTAAATTGATTATTAAGCTGTTAAATTTAACTTCTTATGTTATAAATATATAACAATTTAAAACGCATTTCTCCTACTATTGTGTTGTAAATGTTCTTTTTAGTAAGAAAATACGTGACTTTAAGTCTTGAAACTATGCTTAGAAAAAACTAACTTCGCCTATCAATCGATATAATTCATTGAATTGGAACTATATCTTAACGTTGTCGTAATTGAAAATATTAATTCTGAAAAATGAAAAATTATATATCTATTCTTGTTATTGCGTTCTTAATTATTAGTTGTAATTCAAAAATTAAAGATTCAGAGTCAAAAATTAAAATTGAGAATGGAACTGAAATTATTGAACAGAATACAATAATAGAAGAAAAAAAAACAAATTACATACCTGAAAACAAGGTCAAAGCTAATTCTAATAATGAGAAGATTTTAGGCTCTTGGATTGGATATTTCAAAGAAGACACAAAAGATAGTTATACTGAAAAAGCTATTTATGCTGACGAAGGTTTTTATTGGAATAGGGAGAATAAAATAAATATATCAATAGATAAAATCACTGACAGTTTAATAATTGGGCATAGTGTTGTTGCTGGTAACAACAGACCCTTCGCAGGGCAATTACTAAATGGGGTGTTCCACGTAAAAGAACCAGGAGATGATAAATATGATGGGGAATTTAAATTTACAATTACAGAAAATAAATTAATTGGTAAATGGACTGCTTATAAAAATATTGATATCAAGAATCGAAAATACGAGCTGATAAAAAAAGTTTTTGCATATAATCCAGATATAATGCTAGAGCAAGTAAAAGAGTATGTTGATTGGAATAATTTTACTGAAGAAAAAACTCTTGAAGAATATGAAGAAGGAGAATTTGAAGAATGGATAACAAAAGAATTTGCCACTGCTACCAAATTAATTTATACTATTAATGCGTCAAATACTTTATTGAAAAAAAATGATGTCGAAAATTTAAAAAAAGGAGACTTAACAATAATAAGAAATACAATTTACACAAGACACGGATATTCATTTAAAAATAGACCACTAAGAGTATTCTTTGATGCTCAAAGTTGGTATATTCCTGTTCATACAGATGTTAAGTCAGAATTCACCGAAATTGAAAAAGAAAATATTAAACTTCTCTTGCGTTATGAAAAGAATGCAATTGAATATTATGATTATTTTGGGAGAGGATAATGAAATTAAAATTAAATCGCTTTTTTTTCCTTAAAGCTATTTTATATGGCTCTTTAGTTTATTTCATATATCTATTAGTATTAATAACAATACAATACATTCCAATAAATTACAAAATAGCTTTTCTCAATTTAAAACAAGAGGAAATTAAATTAGCTTATTATAAATTAGCGTTTTTTAGTCACGTATATTCAAGCATAATTATTATATCTTTAGGCTTAACCCAGTTTTCTAAAACAATAAGAAATCGATTCTCTTCTATTCATAAAATTAGTGGAAAAGTATATATTCTTTTGATTTTATTAGTTGCTTCACCATCTGGATTAATAATGTCATATCACGCAAACGGAGGTTTAATTTCTCAAATATCCTTTTTAACCCTTTCAATCCTATGGTTTGTATTTACATTAAGTGCATATACAAGCATAAAAAAAAGAAGTTTTAAAAAACATAGAAACTTTATGATTAGAAGTTATGCTTTAACTTTATCTGCAATAAGTTTAAGACTATTTAAATATGGAATTGTATCGGTTTTTGAATTACCACCAATGGACACTTATAAAATTGTTTCTGTTTTAGGCTGGACAATAAACCTAGGGATAGCAGAAATTATTATACGAAAAACTACACACAAAAACATGTATAATTAATTGCAAGTTATGGCCTACTTACGAAAATCCTTGCGGATTTTCTATTCGTTTTTTATTTTCTAAATTAGTTGCTCAAACATTTAGCCAATTATACACAAAGATAAGCGCAACATGTAAAAGTCTACATTTAAAATATTGGATATTATTTGCGAAAAACTTTAAGACTTCACTAATAAATTAAGCCTCAAAAATGGTTTTACACTTAATTATTTCATACATTTAATATGACCTAATAAGGCTGTTTATCTACTAAAACTAAATACCATGAAAGATATTAGCTATATATTTTTGCTTTTGGCATTAGTAGCTGAAATTATAGGTACAATAGGTGGTTTTGGTTCTTCAGTATTTTTTGTGCCTATTGGCAACTTTTATTTCGATTTTTATTCAGTATTAGGCTTAACAGCAATTTTTCATTTGTCTAGCAATTTGAGTAAAATCTTCTTATTTAAGAAAGGCTTAGACAAAAGACTGTTGTTATACATAGGTTTACCTTCGGTAATATTTGTCATTTTAGGTGGTATTGTTTCAAAATATCTAAACACCTATTTTTTAGAAATCTTCTTGGGTGTTTTTTTGGTGGTTTTAAGCCTATTCTTTTTGATAAAAAGTAACGTCATTGTTCAGCCAAAAAACAAGAATGCTATTGTAGGTGGATCTTTATCAGGTTTTTCGGCTGGTTTATTAGGAACAGGTGGTGCAATTAGAGGTCTTACCATGGCTGCTTTTAATTTAGAAAAAAGTGCATTTATAGCCACTTCAGCTTTTATTGATTTTATGATAGACTTTTCTCGGACGTTTGTGTATTACAATAATGGCTATATACATAAACACGATTTAAAGTATGTCCCTTTTTTATTAATTATAGGTTTGGTAGGGTCATTTATAGGGAAAAAGATATTGGTTTATATCCCACAATCTAAGTTTAGAAAGTTATCCTTGTTTTTTATTCTCTTTATAGGCATTACTACTTTGGTTAAGATTTTTATGGATTATACGGAATAATATCTGTTTTATTACAAGACTAGATTAAAATACGTGACTTTACGTATTGAAAGTGAATCTACAAAGTTTAAATTTGTTGATAAAGAGATGTGTTGTATAGTACTACTTATATCTTGTTTATTTAATATTTCTTTAATTATAAAAAATGTATGTATAAACGTAAATTATTTTTAATTGTAATTGGATTTTTGTTTTCAGTTACTATAGGAGCCCAAAATAAATTTAAAATAGGAGTTAATGCTGGATTAAATTATCCAGATCACAGAGGGTATGAATATGCAAAGAATAGAAAATTTAAAATAGGCTATCTGTTAGGTGTCTCTTTCGATTATTACCTGAAGGAAGATTTATCAATAAAAGCAAATATTAATTATGAAAGAAAAAATAGGGAACGAGAACTGACATACTTCAACTATGATGCAGAAGAAGTAGGAGATGAAAGTTTTAGTGAGATTTATGAATATATAAATGTCCCACTATTATTGAAATATGAATTTGGAAAATCAAAATTCTTTATAAATGGTGGTCCATTTTTCAATTATTTATTAAATAACAAACTTGATTCTAACTATCCCAATGATAGTAATGATGAAATAACGGAACAGAAAAAAATTGATTTGGGGTTATCATTTGGTGTAGGAACAAATATTGCATTAAATGAAAGCAATGACCTAGTTGTTGAAATTAGAGATGATTTTGGAGTTATTGATATTGGTGGTGTTCCAAACCATTTAGATGGAACGGTAAAAACAAATACGATCAAACTAATTATAGGCTGGAATTTAGGCATATGATAGCTGTTGTTTTTTAGTCATTAACCTGAATTTATTTAATTATCAATCGATATATTTCATTGAAAAGGAACTATATTTTAGCCTTAGAAAATAATATAATTAATGCACAAAATAGCAGAATGGATTACACAGGAATTATTAATGAGAAGAGTTTTTAGAAAATACAAAAACAGTCTTCCTACTCAATCTGTTTCTGAAAAACCAAAAATGAATTATCACGTTTTAGCTGATGCTATTGTTTGGAATGATGAAGGAATTGAAAAATGTGATCCAGAATTGGAAAATGCATTAAGATACGCTCTTAATTATAGAACGAATTTGATTGTTGATAAGAACTTTGTAATCAAAAAGAAGAACTCGAAAAGGATTGAGAAACGAACTTTTGAATTAGCTAAAAAATATTTTCCTGATTGGATTGGATTTGAAAGAAACCGCTGTGAATACAATTCAGAATTGTCGGACAGAATTAAAAGAATTCGTAAAGTTTCTCAATGGAAAATTGAAAAACTAATGAATAGTGATGAATTTGAATAAAAAACGATTTGCTAATTTAGTTTCTTAACACGAAAATCCTAGTGGGTTTTCACACAACGACACTATACACAAACCATAAGCGCAATAAACCAAAAACCACCTAAAGCCGTTCCGTAGCTTTTTTCATAATCTCCTTAAGGCGTGTCTTTAGACTTTCGGGTTCTACGATTTCGGCATAGTCAGCAAACATAATATACCATCTGGCAAAACCGTCCTCTAAGTGAGACGACATAAACGTCATTTCTATTTGGTTACCAACTATACGTTCAGAGATAAATCCATTTTGTTTTTTACTACTACTGATATAGCGCGCTACAGTTTTGTCAACTCTAATAACCACTTTGGTTTTTTCGTGTGCTTTTGTTTTTGCTAAGTGGTCTTCAAGATTTCCGTGGATTTTGGTAAAAGGTATTTCGGTTCGTTTTATGTTCAGCATTCGGTCGGTTCTAAATTGTCTGTAATCATTCCGATAAAGACAATATCCTAAAAGATACCAAGCATTATTTTCATGAAATAAACCTACAGGTTCTATAAAGCGCTCAGAAGGTGTTTCGCTATTTAACGAATGATATTTTAAGAAAAACTGCTTGTGTTCGGTAATGCTTTCAAAAATAATTTCTAATGCATCAGGTAGATTCTTATTAAATAATTGTTGCGATGGACTTACCGTTATCTGAGATTCTAATGCTGTAATCCAATCCTTTTCACTGCCTCTTAAAACCGATTTTATCTTAAGCATGGCAGACTCATGATAATTACCTAAAGATTTATCTACATACTTCTGCATAAGCTTTTCAGCAGCTACAAAACTACTAGCTTCTTCTTTGGTAAACATTACGGGAGGTAATCGGTAGCCTTCCATTATAGAATAACCAATACCAGCCTCACTAACAATTGGGATGCCTGCTGCTTCTAAGGTTCTTACATCTCTGTAAATGGTTCTAAGGCTCACATCAAACTTATCTGCTAACTCTTGAGCTTTAACAATGCGTTTAGATTGTAGTTTTACTAGTATGGCAACAATACGATCGAATCGTTTTACGGTATCTATACTCATAATGGCACAACATATATCCCAAAGATAATCTTTAAGATGAATCTGAATTTTATTAAGGTCTTTTAGTTTCGTCATAGCACTATGTTTTTAAATGCTATTGGTTGATGGATCAAATTTAGGTTGGCATAGTGACAAGGGTTTGTCAGGAAGTTTAGGAACGTCATAACAACATAAAAGCAGAATAAAAATAATTAAAATACTACTGACATACTGCTGTCACAAGCTGCTTTTACATTTGCTGTATCATTAATTATTAAAACAGAAATTATTATGGAAACCACAGCAAAACAAACGCAACCACAGGTTGTTAGTCCAGCAGAACTTTTAGAACATTGGCAAGGTCATAGACGTGTTACGCGTCGTACTATAGAAGCTTTTCCAGAAGATGCTTTTTTTAATCATAGTATAGGAGGTATGCGTCCTTTTTATAAAATGGTTATGGAGCTTTTAGCTATTGCGGAACCAGGTTTAAGAGAAATTACAGGAGATAAACCAGAATCTTTTGACGAAGAGTTTAAGCACAAAAAAAATAAGGAGTATTTCTTAAAACTTTGGGACGATGCTACGGAAGCTATCAACACGCTTTGGGCAAAATTAAAACCAGAGCAGTTTCAAGAAAACATTACGCTATTTGGACAATACGAAGGTACGGTGTATTCACAGATCTCATATTTTATAGATAACGAAATTCACCATAGAGCACAAGGTTATGTGTACTTACGTTCTTTGGGTATTGAGCCGCCTTTATTTTATATGAGAGACTAAAACAGTAATTATGAAGGAGACATTATTAAAAACTGTATTGGTATTTAAAACTTCAATTTACAACACTGATGAAGTACAAAAGCTGAATCCATTACTTAATAAGTTAGTGGCTAAAAATGACCGTTGGAATTTTGATTTGGAAGACTGTGATAACATACTTCGAGTTGAGAGTAACACCATTACAGCCGAATCAGTTTTGGGCTTGTTGGGAATGCACGGTTTTTATTGTGAGGAACTTCATTAGTAGATGAAAATAAGTCCTGAGTTAACGCTCAGGATTTTTTATTTGAAGCTGTTTTAAAATTTAGTTTGTTACTTTTATGAAAAACTAAAAGAAACAATAGCTATTATATGAAAACTAAGCCATCCGCTTTAATAATAAAGTTCATCTATATCCTAACAATAACCCTTCTTGTATCTTGTGAAACAAAGGATGAAAGTACAGATTTGGTATTTTATCCAGAGGCAAATGAGATGGGAATTTCGCCAGACACACATCTTAAAATTACTTTTAAAAGTCAGCCAAATATCGGCAACAAAGGAAAAATCAAAATATTTGACGCCTCTAATGATTCGTTAGTAGATGTTTTAGATCTTAGTATTCCACCAGGACCAACCGAATATAAAAAGAAGCCTTATGCCGATTATATTAAAGAACCATACAATTATAATACTCCTGTTTCTACCAATGCCAATACAAAACCAGGCACACCTTCAGGTGGAGCTTTGCCTACTTCAGACGATTACCAATTAACTATTATTGGTGGGTTTTCTGATGCATTTCACTTTTATCCTATTATAGTTCACGACAGTACAGCAATCATTTATCCACATCATAATTTGCTTCATTATAATAAGCAGTACTATGTTCTAATGGACAGTACAGTGTTGTCAACACCAGATGGAAATTTCAAAGGCATTTACAATAAAAACTCATGGCAATTCCAGACAAAAAAAGATAAACCAGAACTTTCTAAAAAGAAATTAGTTGTGGATGATAGAGGAGAAGGTGACTTTAACACTTTACAAGGTGCGTTAGATTTTATACCAGAGCATCACCAAGATACCATTCATATTTCAATTAAAAATGGAGTGTATGAAGAGTTGATTTATTTCAGGAATAAATCGAACATCATTATTGAAGGTGAAAGCAGAGCAAGCACTATTGTACAATATGCTAATAATGAAGTTTTCAATCCGCATCCAAGAAATTTAAAGACCAATGAAAAACCAGGAACGTTTCCATCGAGACGTGCTGCGTTTGCGATAGATAATTGTAGTAACATTCAGCTGAAAAACCTCACTGTAAAAACATTATTAAAAGGACAGGCGGAAGGCTTACTGATTAACGGAGATCAGGTGTTAGTAAAAAACGTCACTATAGTTGGTGATGGAGATGCTTTGCAAACCAACGGACCAGCATATTTTGAAGATGTAAAAATAGATGGAGGTGGAGATATGATTTTAGGCAGAGGTCCAGCATTCTTTAAAAACTGTGAGTTTTTATCGCCTGGACCATTCATGTGGATTAGAAACACAGCCGAGAATCATGGTAACGTATTTCTAAACTGTAGTTTTACAAACACAGGAAAAAATAAAGCCGTTTTAGCACGTACCACAGATAATAGAGGAGAAGGATATCCATATTGCGAAGCTGTGTTGCTTAACTGTACTTTAGATGGTATTGATCCAAAAGGTTGGGCTGTACGTGGTGAAAACACACATAGCATTCATTATTGGGAATATAATTCTACAGATAAAACTTCTGGAGAACCAATAAACATAAGCGAGAGGCATCCTATTTCTCGTCAGTTAACAAAAGAAAACGACAGTTTGCTTATTCAACAATACACTGATCCTACATTTGTGCTTGGAGGTTGGAAACCAGAATAGGATCTATTGTACTCTGCTTCGCGATTGTTTAATCCCTTCAAGATTAGTATTGGCCCATTGCACTAAATTTTGAATATAAGGCACTAGGCTTTGTCCACGTTCGGTAAGGTTGTACTCAACTTTTGGTGGTACTTGCGGATATATGGTACGTTTTACCAAATCGTCGGCTTCTAACTTTTTTAAAGTCACCGTGAGCATTTTTTGGGAAATAGTACCAATATATTTATGAATCTCATTAAAACGTAGTGTTTTAGCGTCTTCCAGAAGTAGAATAATCAATACAGACCATTTGTCTCCAATTCTATCCAGCACATTTCGCACTGGGCAATTATCAGCATCTAAATATTTTTCTAAATTATTTTCAGTCATAACAATCTCATTTTCAATAGTAGTTACCAAAAAGTAAGTGTCTCACTTTCTTTACAGTTCTTGTTTAGTCTTTAATTACTTTTTACCTTTGACTCACTAAAAGTAAGTAATAAACTTTTGTAAAGTTAAACTATAAATTTATAATAATGAAAAAAATATTGATAACAGGTGCTACAGGACATTTAGGAAGTAGTACAGTACGTTTTTTAAAAGAAAAAGTAAGCACAGATCAAATCGCTGTTTTAGTGCGTAATACAGATAGTGATATCGTTAAAAGCTATAAGTCTGAAGGCATAGATGTTAGAGTAGGAGACTACGATAATTTTGAGAGCCTTACAGAAGCATTTAAAGGTATAGACCTTTTGTATTTTGTGTCTGGTAGTGATATAGGCAAACGTTTGCCACAGCATAAAAATGTTGTTAAAGCAGCAGAACAAGCTGGTGTAGAACATATCTTATACACAAGTACGGTTAGAAATGATGAAAGCGAAGCTGCACCATTATTTCCAGTGGTAGACTCACACAAACAAACCGAGGATTTAATCTTAGCTTCAGGATTAAACTACACCATATTAAGACACAACTTGTATGCTGAGGTCATTAATATGTTTATTGGTGACAAAGCCCAAGTACTACAAACCAAATCTATTTATTTACCAACAGAAGACGGAGTCGTATCTTTTGTGCCAAGAAAGGATTTTGCTGAGGCAGAGGCTATTATTTTGGCTAAACCAGAAGCTTATAAAAATGTGATTTTAGAGTTTAACGGTAGTGAGCAAGTAGGCTTTAAGGACGTTGCAGAAAAATTATCTGCAGTGGTTGGTGAAACCATTCCTTATATATCACCAGAAGAAGGTGAGTTTAGAAAGCAATTGGCAGCAGTAGGCTTACCTCAAGAGATTATAGATATGGTGGTAATGTTTAGCCTTGGTATTGCTAATGGGGAATTTAACCATAATACCAACGATTTAGAAACGGTATTAGGACGACCAACACAGTCCATTGCAGACTTTTTAAAAGAAACCTATGCATAAATGCATCATAGTTAAATTGTGTTGATAGGAAATCCCAAGTCTATGGCTTGGGATTTTTTTGTTTTGATTAATACGTAACTTTACGTATTGATAATGAGGTTTAAAAAGGCTAACTTCGCTTATCAATCGATATAGTTCATTGAAACGGAACTATATCTTAACGTTGTAGGTAATGCAAAAAACCAGCCGCACATTAGGCACATTTGGTTTTTGCCAACACACAAAGCCAACGCTGAAAAAACCAAAAGAGCCTAATTTTGCCACCGCACGGACGGACAATACAATAAATGAAAACAGAACTCGAAATAAAAGACAAAACCAGACAGACCGAAGGACTAAAAATTGCTCCGTTCAGACAGCATATCAGAAAAACATCTCCACACAAACACAACAGTTATTTTGAAATAATTTACCTGACCAAAGGAAAAGGTTCCCACACCATTGACACCAAAGAATATAAAATAAAACCTCCTGTAATTTTCACTATCCGGAAAGAGCAGGTTCATTTTTGGGACATCAAAACAGAACCCCAAGGCTTTGTACTTATCATCAAAAAATCCTTTATTGATAACTGTTTGGACAAGGACATCAAACGCCTGATTTCAGAATTGAGTGCACAAACCTGTCTTTTTCCCAAAGACAATACTGCTATTGACATTTTCAATATTTTACTAAATGAATATCAACAAAAGAAAAAAACAAATCAACCGATAATAGACGGACTGTTAAAAGCACTTTTGGCAAAATTTCTTGAATCAGCAACGCCAAATATTTCTAAAAACGGCAACAGCACAATCTTTCAAAAATTCATTGACCTTTTGAGCAAAGAAGATGAACTAACAAACAAAGTAAGCCATTATGCCAAATTGTTGAACACTACACCACAAAACCTAAATGCAATTTGCAGAAAAGAAACAGGACAATCCTCTGCCGAGATACTTTCAGAACACATCATCAATGAAGTAAAAAGGCTTTTGCTTTACACAGACATTACCGTAAGCGAAATTGCTCACAAACTTGATTTCAAGGACAATTCCCATTTTTCAAAATACTTCAAACGACACGTTGACCAAACTCCAGTGGGCTTTAGAAGCGACAACAACTAAATACCACACATTTTTCAAATAGACCATATTATTGGTTAAGTGTTGTATAGTTTTACGACATTAAAAACCACGAAATATGAAATGGTCAGTATCAATTATCGCTTTGCTTCTGCTTTGGTCTTGTGGAAACAATCAAGAGCAAAATGTACAAGGCAAATGGATAAAAGGAACGGAACAGGAAAAATTAAAAAGCATTGAAAACCAATTTAGGGGTTTTGATATGGCAATGGTAGAAACAGGCTACCGCTATCAGGAACTGTATTGGGCAGGACAAGACGAAAATTGGGAATATGCCGACTATCAAATTGAAAAAATCCGAAAAGCGATTGAAAACGGCTTGGAACGAAGACCTAAACGTGCAAAATCCGCAGAACATTTCTTAACCGTAGCACTTCCAGAAATGGAAAAGGCACTTGAAAAAAGAGATACAGTCGTATTCAACAAAAATTTCCAAATGCTGACCAACAGTTGTATCAGTTGCCACGCAACGGAAAAAGTACCGCATTTTACAGTAAAGAAACCTCTTTACAGACAATCACCAATTCGCAAATAAGTATGTTTCAAAAAATAATTAGTTCAGACTATTCAAAAACCACCATCATTATTCGCTTAATGGTCGGTGCGGTTTTCCTTTCGGAAGGCATTCAAAAATTCTTATTTCCTGCTATTCGTGGTGCGGGTCGATTTGAAAAAATCGGACTTCCGTCACCGGAATTTCTCGGTGCTTTTGTCGGCACGTTTGAGATTGTTTGTGGTGCGTTGATTTTACTTGGCTTGCTGACAAGATTGGCAAGTGTTCCAACACTCGTAATAATGTTGGTTGCCATTGCTACTACAAAATCAGAAATTTTAGTCAATGACGGATTTTGGGTAATGATGCACGGTAGCCGCACCGATTGGGCAATGCTTTTAGGAAGTCTGTTTTTGATAATTAAAGGTGGTGGAAAATGGTCGCTTGACTCGACATTTCAAAAAAATAATTAAAAATGGAAAACGAACTAAAACGAGAACTAAAAACACCAGGAGCCATTTTAATGGGTTTGGGTTCAATCGTAGGGACAGGCATTTTTGTAAGTATAGCCATTGCTACCCAGATAGCAGGTAGTGGCATTATTATCGCAGTGGTAATCGCTGCTGTACTTGCAGCTTTCAATGGTTTAAGTAGTGCACAGCTTGCTGCTGCACATTCGGTGAGTGGAGGCACATATGAGTATGGAAACCGCTTTCTAAACTCTTATTTTGGATTTGCTGCAGGATGGATGTTTTTGATAGCAAAATCAGCGTCTGCTGCAACCGCAGTATTAGGGTGTGTAGGCTACCTATTTTATGCTTTTGGTGTAAACGCTGACAATGTGGGCATTGTAGGAGCCGGACTTTTGTTACTTTTTGTGATGACATTACTTGTTTCCGGTGGTATTAGGCGAAGCAATCAGGCCAATATAATTATTGTTTCTGCAACCTTATTAGGACTTGCTGCACTCGTAATTGTCAGTTTCTTTGTTAAGGGCTTTCCTGTTCAACCAATTGTTGACTCTGTAAAAGACACCTCTATTACATCAATTCTCTATGGGTCAGCTTTAATGTTTGTCGCATATACCGGATATGGGCGAATTGCAACACTCGGGGAAGAGGTCTCCGAACCACGTACTACAATTCCCAAAGCCATTATTCTTGCAATGGTAATTATTGTAATACTCTACCTTGCCGTTTCACTTACAGCGATAAATGTTATGGGAGCGGAAGCATTTGGTCTAAGCGTTGAGGGAAAAGCAGCGCCATTGATGTTAGTTGCTCAGTCACTTTCAGTACCTGTTATTGGCTCTGTAATCACTATTGCTGCCATTACTGCTATGTTAGGAGTAGTGCTTAATTTACTGCTTGGTTTGTCGCGTGTAATTCTTAGTATGGCACGGAGAAAAGACCTGCCTGCTAAATTGTCCAAAATAAATCACAAAACTCAAAGTCCCGCTGTAGCTGTTTGGGTGACAGGAGGTATAATTGGAGTATTGGTGTTAAGCGGAGATGTTGTTTTTACTTGGTCATTCAGTGCGTTTACAGTATTGATTTATTACGCTATTACTAATCTAGCGGCTCTGAGAATGCCTGCGGACTTACGCTTATATCCTCGTTGGATTCCCGCTTTTGGCTTATTTGGATGTCTGTTTCTCGCCTTTTGGATTGAACCTACTTTTTGGATTGGTGGTCTTGCATTATTAGGTGTTGGTTTGATTTGGCATTCAATTGCTTTAAAGTTGAAATCCCGAAACAAAGATTAATAAACGTCTAAAATAAAGCCTCGGATTATGTCTATTGACATTAATATCAAAGCCAACGCTCGACAGCCACACACATTGCCAAGCCGCTCGAATCAGCCGCACAATCCTAAGCTTGTCAATAAGTGTGTCTTCCTCAACGCACGGACGAAAAAGAAAGCACTACCTACAACATTGTATAAGCGTAATGCGGGCGAAGTGGCTAAAATTTAGTATTTTGCCATCTATCAAAGTTCGTGTTGGCGGACAGTGTATTGCTCCGAAAACCCGCACTACGCTTATACTTGACCGATAAGCGTAACGATCAAAATAATTTTATAAAAGCTAATAATCCAGTTTTTACAAACCTCAAAAATCATTTAAAAAATACCAATGTAATTAACTACATTTGCAGCGCGTAAAAAGAATCCATCTTTAATCCCAAAAAAGAGGACACAAAAGTTGGGTATGATGTTTAACTAAAAAGATTCCTGCCTTCGCAGGAAATATTATGAAAGCTGGAATTGTAGGATTACCAAACGTAGGAAAATCAACTTTATTTAACTGTTTGTCTAATGCCAAAGCGCAAAGTGCAAACTTTCCATTCTGTACCATAGAACCTAATATTGGTGTGGTAAACGTACCAGATCCAAGATTATCAAAATTAGAGGAATTGGTAAAGCCAGAGCGCGTTATGCCAGCAACCGTAGAGATTGTGGATATTGCAGGTTTGGTAAAAGGAGCGAGTAAAGGTGAAGGTTTAGGAAATCAATTCTTGGCAAACATCAGAGAAACAGATGCTATTCTACACGTCTTACGTTGTTTTGATAATGATAATATTGTTCATGTTGATGGTTCTGTAAATCCTCTAAGAGACAAGGAAACCATTGATATGGAGCTTCAGCTTAAAGATCTAGAGACTACAGAGAAAAAGCTAGATAAGGTAAAGCGTGCTGCAAAAACAGGTAATAAAGAAGCACAAGCTGAAGAAGCAGTACTTTTAAAAATAAAAGAAGGTTTAGAATCGGGGAAATCGGTCAGAGCATTAGAGTTTTCTGAAGACGATTATGAAGATTACGTAAAGCCTGCACAATTCATTACCGATAAGCCTGTAATGTATGTTTGTAATGTAGATGAAGGTGCTGCTACAACAGGTAATGATTATGTTGAAAAAGTAAGAGAAGCTGTAAAAGACGAAAATGCTGAAGTATTAGTTTTGGCAGTTGGTACAGAAGCAGATATCAATGAGCTAGATGATTATGAAGAGCGCCAAATGTTTTTGGCAGACATAGGTTTAGACGAACCTGGTTCGGCAAAATTAATTCGTGCCGCATACAAATTACTAAAACAGCAGACTTACTTTACTGCTGGTGTAAAAGAAGTAAGAGCTTGGACGGTAACTGTTGGTGCTACTGCGCCACAAGCTGCTGGAGTTATTCATACCGATTTTGAAAAAGGCTTTATTAGAGCAGAGGTTATTGCATACGACGATTACGTGCAATATGGAAGTGAGAATAAAGTAAAAGAAGCAGGTAAAATGCGTGTTGAAGGTAAAAATTACATTGTTAAGGATGGAGATGTGATGCATTTCTTATTCAACGTGTAAATTTTTTATCATTTATTCGGTTTTTAACGTCTTGATTATCAGTTAACGTCTTGTTTGGGCTGAAAAAATCAAAGAAAATTATGTGACAGCTTCTTAAGTGAAGTGTCTTATACATAAAGATAGATTATGCCTCAAATTATAGTAGAAACCGTAATTAATGCCAATATTGAGGTTTGTTTTGATTTGGCAAGAGATATTCGTTTTTATGCTGAATCCTTAAAAAACCGAAATGAAATTCCTGTTAGTGGAAAAACATCTGGTTTTATGGAGGAAGGGGATTTTGTAACTTGGGAAACCAATCATCTTGGCTTTGTACAACACCTTACAATAACTGTCACAGGTTTTGAAAAACCTTTTTTATATGTGAACGAAATGACTGATGGTAGTTTTAAATCTTACAGGCATGCACATATTTTTAAAGAAGAACAAGAAGGTAAAACCATAATGATAAATGAACTTCACTTTACTTCTAAATATGGAATTCTAGGTAAACTTATAGATAACCTAATTTTAAAAAGACATATTAAGCGTATTCTAATTGATAGAAACGAAATTTTTAAGCAAAAAGCTGAGGAATTATCAAAACGATGAAATCTGTTATAGGTTCTCAACAATAGCGGTACTTTATTGTTAATTACTTTACCAAAAGCGAGTTTCATTTTTTACGGTATAGTATTATATTAGCAGTCCACCGTAATAATAACCGTCCTTTTTCTATGGCAGAACAATCTAACTATACAGAAGATAATATTCGTTCACTCGATTGGAAAGAACACATCCGTATGCGTCCTGGTATGTATATCGGTAAGTTGGGTGATGGTTCTTCGCCAGACGATGGTATTTATATCCTTCTTAAAGAAGTTTTAGACAACTCTATAGATGAGTTTGTTATGGGAGCTGGTAAAACTATTGAGGTTTCCATTCAAGGCGAACGTGTCATTGTTAGAGATTATGGTCGAGGTATTCCGTTAGGGAAAGTGGTAGATGTTGTTTCTAAAATGAATACAGGTGGAAAGTACGATACCAAAGCCTTTAAGAAATCTGTAGGTTTGAATGGTGTCGGTACCAAAGCGGTAAATGCGTTATCGACTTATTTTAGAGTAGAATCAACTAGAGATGGTAAGTCGGCTTCAGCTGAGTTTGAACAAGGGGACTTAACTAATCAGGAATTACTTGAAGAAACGAGTAGAAGAAAAGGAACTAAAGTTAGTTTTATTCCTGATGAAGCGATATTCAAAAACTACAAATTCCGAAATGAGTATGTAGAACGTATGCTTAAAAACTATGTGTACCTAAATCCAGGTTTAACTATAGTTTTCAATGGTGAAAAGTTCTACAGTGAAAATGGTTTAAAAGATTTGCTTTCTGAAAACATCAATACTTCAGATTTACTTTATCCGATTATTCACTTACGTGGTGACGATATTGAAGTTGCCATTACGCACAGTAAAACTCAGTACAGCGAAGAATATCATTCTTTTGTAAATGGCCAGAATACAACACAAGGAGGAACCCATTTAGCGGCTTTTAGAGAAGCTATTGTAAAAACCATTCGAGAGTTTTACGGTAAAAACTATGACGCATCAGACATAAGAAAGTCTGTTGTAGCTGCTATAGCTATTAAAGTTATGGAGCCAGTTTTTGAAAGTCAGACAAAAACAAAACTAGGTTCTACAGATATGGGTGGCGAATTGCCTACGGTAAGAACTTATATTAATGATTTTGTAAAAACATATTTAGATAATTACCTTCATAAAAATTCTGAGGCTGCAGAAAAGATTCAGCGAAAGATTTTACAGGCAGAGCGTGAACGTAAGGAGTTATCCGGAATTAGAAAATTGGCTAAGGACAGAGCTAAAAAAGCGAGTCTTCATAATAAAAAACTTAGAGATTGTCGTATTCACTTTGGTGATACCAAAAACGAAAGATATCTCGATACAACATTGTTTATTACAGAGGGAGATTCTGCATCAGGTAGTATTACAAAGTCTAGAGATGTTAACACACAAGCTGTTTTTAGTTTGAAGGGAAAACCTTTAAACTGTTATGGACTTAGCAAAAAGATAGTTTACGAAAACGAAGAGTTTAATCTTTTGCAAGCAGCATTAAATATAGAAGAGTCTTTAGAGGATTTGCGTTATAACAATGTTGTAATTGCAACTGATGCCGATGTTGATGGTATGCACATTCGTTTGTTGTTAATTACTTTCTTCTTACAGTTTTTTCCTGAAGTTATAAAGGAGGGACATTTGTATATTTTGCAAACTCCTTTATTTAGGGTTAGAAATAAAAAAGAGACGATTTATTGTTACACGGATGAAGAGCGTGTAGATGCTATTGAAAAATTAAAGCCTAAACCTGAGATTACACGATTTAAGGGATTGGGTGAAATTTCACCAGATGAATTCAAGCATTTTATTGGTGAAGATATGCGTTTAGATCCCGTAATGCTAGATAAAGACATGTCTATTGAAGAATTATTGTCATTTTATATGGGAAAAAACACACCGACTAGACAAGAATTCATTATCGAAAATCTTAAAGTTGAACTTGATATTGTTGAAGAAACTGCATGAGAACCGACAATAGAAAAGTAAGAAATACGGTTATTTCCATTTATTTTGTATTGATATTGCTAACGGTTTTAATGGCAACGGTATTTAGTTCATTAGAATTGGTTGAGAATGGTGTTTTTTATGTCTTTCTAGGGTTTTTAGTGCTTTTAGTGCTAGTGCAATCTATAGCAGGTTATTTTGAGTACGATAGTGATGGTGATAAAATTATTGTAATTAATAAAGGGTTAATTCTTACGGAATACATTAATTACAGGCAGAAGAAGATTAAATTCAAAAGGAATCAACTAGTAGGATTCAAGATTAAAAATTATTTTTTTTATAAATCATTGGTTTTACAAATCAAAACTCATGAAGATAGGGTGGTAAAGTATCGCTTTAATGTTACTTTACTAAAGCCTAAGAAAATCAGATATGTAAAGCAGTCTCTAAGGAAAATATTCAAGGAAAGAAAAATTAGCAAATTAGGATAGAGGATGTCAGAAGAAAATGAAGAGCTTTTAAACGATGAAAGCGGTAACCAGGAAACAATAACCAAGGTTACAGGAATGTATAAAGATTGGTTTCTAGATTACGCTTCGTATGTAATCTTGGAACGTGCTGTGCCAGCTATAGAAGATGGTTTCAAACCTGTGCAAAGACGAATTATGCATTCCATGAAAGATCTCGATGATGGTCGTTATAACAAAGTAGCGAATATTGTCGGTCATACCATGCAATATCATCCTCACGGTGATGCCAGTATAGCGGATGCTATGGTTCAGATTGGTCAGAAAGACTTACTGATAGATACTCAAGGTAACTGGGGAAATATCCTTACAGGTGATCGTGCGGCAGCTTCTCGTTATATTGAAGCTAGACTTTCAAAATTTGCTTTAGATGTTGTATATAATCCGAAAATTACAGAGTGGCAAGCTTCTTACGATGGTAGAAGGAAAGAGCCGATTAATCTTCCTGTGATGTTTCCTTTGCTTTTAGCGCAAGGAGGTGAAGGAATTGCGGTAGGACTTTCAACAAAGATTCTTCCGCATAATTTTATAGAATTAATTGACGCTTCTGTAAAACATCTTAAAGGTAAGCGATTTAGCTTAATGCCAGATTTCCCGACAGCAGGTATTGCTGATTTTACTAACTATAATGACGGTATGCGTGGCGGAAGAGTTAGGGTAAGAGCTAAAATTTCACAGCGAGATAAAAATACCTTGGTTATTACTGAAATTCCATTTGGAACTACAACATCTTCGTTGATAGATTCAATTCTTAAAGCCAATGATAAGGGTAAAATAAAAATCAAGAGAATTGAAGATAATACAGCTGCTGAAGTTGAAATATTAGTACATCTTCCGTCTGGTTTATCTCCAGATAAAACTATAGATGCACTATATGCTTTTACAAGTTGTGAAACCTCTATTTCTCCATTAGGCTGTGTTATTGAAGATAATAAGCCGTTTTTTGTTGGTGTTACAGAAATGCTGCGTCGTTCTACAGATAACACCGTTCAGCTCTTAAAACAAGAGTTAGAAATAAAACTCGGTGAATTTGAAGAGCAATGGCACTTTGCATCTTTAGAGCGTATTTTTATTGAGAATAGAATTTACCGTGATATTGAAGAAGAGGAAACATGGGAAGGAGTGATAGAGGCAATTGATAAAGGGCTTCAGCCACATATTAAGCATTTAAAGCGAGAAGTTACCACAGAAGATATTACACGTCTTACGGAAATTAGAATCAAAAGAATTTCAAAATTCGATATTGATAAGGCACAGCAAAAAATTGAAGCTTTAGAAGATCAAATAGCTGAAGTAAAACATCACTTAGCTAATCTTATAGATTATGCCATAGCGTATTTTGAAAGACTAAAAAAGGATTACGGTGAAGGTAAAGAGCGTAAAACTGAAATTAGAGTTTTTGATGATGTAGATGCTACTAAGGTTGTTATAAGAAACACAAAACTCTATGTAAACAGAGAGGAAGGCTTTATTGGTACATCTTTAAGGCGTGATGAATATGTGTGCGATTGTAGTGATATAGATGATATTATCTGCTTCACTGCTGATGGTAAGATGATGGTAACCAAAGTGGATACGAAAACATTTATTGGTAAGAATATTATCCATGTTGCTGTTTTTAAGAAGAAGGACAAGCGCACGATCTACAACATGATTTATCGCGATGGCAAGAAAGGCCCTTCTTACGTGAAACGTTTTGCTGTTACAAGTATGACTCGAGATAGAGAGTACGATATGACCAATGGCAATAAAGGATCGTCTCTTTGGTATTTTTCCGCAAATCCAAATGGAGAGGCGGAAGTAGTAACTATTTTATTAAGACAGGTTGGAAGTATCAAAAAGCTGAAATGGGACTTAGATTTTTCTGATGTTTTAATAAAAGGGAGATCGTCTAAAGGTAACTTGGTTACTAAATACGCTATAAAACGTGTAGAGCTCAAAGAAAAAGGCGTTTCAACATTGAAACCAAGAAAGATTTGGTTCGATGATACTGTTCAAAGATTGAATGTGGATGGTAGAGGTGAGTTGATTGGTGAGTTTAGGGGTGAAGACCGTTTGTTGATTATTACGCAGTCAGGTATGGCAAAAACGATAATACCAGAATTAACGACTCATTTTGAAGACGATATGATTGTTTTAGAAAAATGGGTGCCTAAAAAACCTATTTCAGCAATTTACTACGATGGTGAAAAAGAGCGTTACTATGTGAAACGCTTTTTGATAGAACAAGAAGGAAAAGAGGAAACTTTTATATCGGATCATCCAAGCTCTCAATTAGAAGTTATCTCAACAGATTGGCGTCCTATGGTAGATGTTGAATTCACGAAAGAACGAGGTAAAGATCGTAAGCCTAATATGGAGGTTAATCTTGAAGAGTTTATTGCAGTAAAAGGCATTAATGCACTAGGAAATCAGTTGACTAGAGATAAAATAAACCAAATAAACATTCTAGACCCATTACCTTATGAAGCTCCTGAAGAAGTTCACGCGGATGATTTAGAAGTTATAGACGAGGAAACCGTTGATAGTGATGAAGATTCGGAATCTTCAAGCGATTCTGAAAACACATCTAATGATTCAGAAGGTAAAGATGAACAAGGTCAGGGGACATTATTTTAGTGAAAGTTAAAAATTAGGTTTAACCTGTTTTAAATTAAAATTTAAAATAGCTTTGTCAATCATTTCTTGTTTGTTGTCTGTAGTTAAAATATTATTTTCTATTAATTCATTCAACAGTTTACTGAACTGTAAAGACCCTTTGTAGTTTAGATGGTGTAAGTCTAAATAATACTTATTTGGAAATTTCATATTGTCAAAATCCAATAATTCAACATCGTTAAATTGAGTTTTTAGCACTTTTTGGTAAATAGATTCATTGCCTAAGTCAGCATATAATTCATGTTGAGGACTTCTAATTAAAAAAATATCTACATTATTTTTTCTACACTCATCAATCATTTTTCTTAAATATTTGAGATTGACATTGGAAACTACATGATTTTTAGAAATACTAGAATTAAAATCTTTTTTAGCAATTAAATCATCAACTTTACTAAGTTTAGATTCTGTGTATCCACCAAAATCATCAATCAAACTATAATCACTTCTCAAAATTCTATATAGATTTTTTCTTGTAGCAATCGAGTAGCTTGTAAATAAATCAGTAGGATTATTGTCCATCAATAAATTGAAATCTTCAGAACCTATATATGGGGAGTAATATTGAAGGTAAAAAGACATTTTTTCATAACCCCAAGTCCATTCATCCATTATGCTATCCACATTGTTATTGGTGAATTCGATGAGAACAGTTTTAATTTGACTATTTTCATTAATAATTTGCTTCAATTTTTGAAAATTATAAAAATAAGATTCGCCTGAAGAAGAGAGGTTAGACGTGTTTGAAAGAATTGAATCATTTACAGAGCACTGCGAGTGTGAGTGTCCTACAACTATCGTTGTGTTCTTTTTTGGTATTTTAAGATCGGCTCTAGATTTAATAGTCTCACTAGAGATCAACGCTAAGGCAATAATTACCAAGAAGGATAACGAAAGAAAAATTATTATTTTTTTTATGAGAATTTTCATGCTAAAATTGAAAATAAATAAATTCTTGTTCTTTACCGATAAATAAAAATATTAAGCAAACTATACTCACGTAAAAAGTCAACCTTAGACTTCTAGGCCAATTCAGTCCTAGCTTTTCAAGGCCATATTGCGTTTCTCTACCAATCCACTCAACCAATAATAAAAAGACTATGAGAATTAAAACCTCTCCTGCATGAGTCTTGTTTTCAAACTCAGGTATTGAGAATAAGTTGTTAGAGAATATTCCTTGTAAGTACTCTAAAGCGTGATTAATTGAGTTTGCTCTAAAAAACACCCAAGCCAACACTGTAAGACAAAAAGTAGAAATAATGCTTATCATATTTTTAAAAGATGGTAAGTATCTGTCTTGAGCTACAACTCCAATATTTGACCTGTTTCTTTTGGTTAGAAGCAAAGGAAGAAAATAAATAGCATTTAATCCGCCCCAAACTATGAAAGTCCAATTAGCACCATGCCAAAAACCGCTAACCAAAAATATAATAAAAGTATTTCTTACCTTCATTAAAGTGCCACCTTTACTACCGCCTAACGGAATGTACAGGTAATCCCTAAACCACGTTGAAAGTGATATATGCCAACGTCTCCAAAATTCAGCTATATCCCTTGAAAAATATGGAAATGCAAAATTTTGCTTTAAATCAAATCCGAATAACCTAGATGTGCCAATGGCTATATCTGAATAACCTGAAAAATCACCATATATTTGAAAAGTAAAAAATATTGCGCCAAGTAATAGTGTACTTCCGTTGTACTCTGTGTGGTTATTAAAAAATTCATTTGCGAATTCGGCACAATTATCCGCTATGACCACCTTTTTAAACATGCCCCAAAGCATTTGACGTAACCCGTCTACGGCTTTGTTATATTCAAACTTTCTTTTTTTATAAAACTGAGGAAGCAAATTAGTAGCACGCTCGATAGGTCCTGCAACTAATTGAGGGAAAAAACTAACGAATGCAGAAAACGCAATAAAGTCTTTAGTAGGTTCAAGATTTCTTTTGTAGACATCAATTGTATAGCTTAACGTTTGAAATGTATAAAAACTAATACCAACAGGAAGAATGATTTTTAAAGAGTTAGCATGTAGTTCGTTACCAAAAAAAGTAAAGGCTGTTATTAGATTCTCTAGAAAAAAATTATAGTATTTAAAAAAGCCGAGAAAGCCTAGGTTTACTATAATACTTACCCATAAAAAGATTTTGCGTTTTTTTGAATTGTTCTCTTTAGATAAGGCAATTCCTATGGAATAATCTACTAGAGTGCTAAAAACAATTAACGAAAGAAATCTCCAATCCCACCAGCCATAGAAAACATAACTAGCTATTACAATTAAAAGATTCTGCAGCTTTAGATTTTTTTTAAAAACAAACCAGTATAATATAAAAACTACTGGTAAGAATACTGCGAAGTCTATTGAATTAAAAAGCATTAACTGAGAGTTTTATAGATTTGGGTTAGCAAAAACACGTTAATTTTTGTGAAATATAGTAAATACAAATTCCAGCGACCTAAAAAGTGCTTAAATTTTAGTTAAGCGGAATAAAAACAACGTTCTATAACTTTTAGGTAAGGTTTTAATTATTTCTTTTTAACCGTCTTGAAGTTCAAGAATTCAACAAATATTGAAAAAGCAATAGCGAAGTATAAGTAACCTTTTGGTATAGCGCCAACCGATTTTCCAAAAAATTCAGTATGAGAAAGATGTGCTGCTTCTGTGATTAGCATAAAGCCTATCAAAATTAAAAAGGCAAGACCTAATATTTGCATACTTGGATTGCGGTCTATAAACTTTCGGATTGGGTTTGCAAAACCAATCATAACAGCTATTGATATAATTACAGCAATAATCATAAGAACTAAAGTGTAATTATGATTTGGGTGTAATCCGTTTGTCATACCAACTGCGGTAAGGATAGAATCTATTGAGAAAATAAAATCGATGATTAAAATCTGTACAATGGCTTGTTTTAATGACTTTATGACTTTAGATTTCATGCTATCTTCATCATGTTTTGGAGATTCTACTTTCTCTCTTATTTCAGAAGTACTTTTGTATATTAGGAATAACCCTCCTAAAAACAATATCAAAGCTTGCCAACTTATAGCTAAATGTAGCCAATCGGTATCTATAGTGTAAAAAGGTTCGCTTAAGCCGATTAAGAAAGACACAAAAAACAAAAGCACTATACGCTGTACCATAGCTAAAAGCAGTCCTATATTGGTCGCTTTACTTCTTTGACTTTCGGGTAATTTGTTTGCTGCAATAGATATGAAGACTATATTGTCGATTCCTAAGATTATTTCTAAAAACGTTAGCGTTAACAAGGCCATGATGGCGTCTGAAGTAAGTAGGAAATCTAACATAGGTAATTAATCTATTTTTTTTGCTATACCTGTTTCTACGTGGATATCTCTATTAGCTTTTTTAATGGCGTGTTTGTATTCAAAAACGTAAGAGTCCTTTGTTGTAGAAAGGATTTTCATGTGGATAGGTTCTTTTTCTGATAAGCTATTAGGGTTCAATTTTTTTAGAATAAACTCACAATCATTGATCCATCTTACTGAAGAAGTATCAGCTTTACCGTCATAATAATCAATGCTCAAAGAGTCGTTACGAACAAATTTACCAGTTTTTTCAACTCCATCAATTATGTAATTAAATTGAAATGTGCCTGTTTTGAAATCCGCACAGTTACGTTCTGTATTGTAGCAGCTAGTAAAAATTAAGAGTATAAATATTGAATAAAAATTTCTCATCTAAAACCTTTGGGCAAAGATAATGAATCATGTATTTAAATTAAGGTTTGTAGCTTTTAAAAGTACCATCCTTATAAAAGATAACAATCTTTTCAATTTCTGAAGTAGTATTAGGTGTGGAATTTTGGGCAGAGATGTTATTCTCTGGCTCAGATATTTTTTTTACTGGCTGAATATCAGTTTTTATTTCTTCCTGAATTTTTTCGTTTCTAGGAAATTCACCTTTGCCATTTAAGAGCCAATACAATTCAACTTCAGGGTAGGTGTCAAGAATCTTCATTACAAAATCTAAGCTAGGTTTGTTTCTTCCAGATAGAATATGTGAAATACTGGAACGCTGAACTCCAATTTTTTCAGCAAAACCAGATGCGGTTTCGCCATAAAATTCTATGACTTTTTGGAGTCTTTCTGTAAATTTTAATGAGTTTATCATTGTAAACTTATGTCTTAGCTATTGAGGTGTTACAAAAGTAAACAATAAATGATTATTCTAATTAAAAGTGGCGTTAAAAGTTTAAAAAAATTTAAAATTACACTTTAATTAATAGTTTTTATTTACTGAATAACAGTATTTTAAGTGCATTAAAATTTATTTCAATTTTTGTCTGATATTTAATTGTAGCTATTGATGATTAATGTATATCTATTGTTCATTAATGTAAACATAATTCATATTTCAATTGTTTATATTTGTAAAAAAACAAATGATTACATTTGTAAACTAATGAAAAAGTAAATGAACATAACTGATTTATATACTATATATACTGACATAAAAGAGCAAGGTTTGTTTGGTAGGTATATCACAAATTCAAACATTGAAAAATGTTTAGATAAGCTTCCTAAAGCTCTAATAGAAACCATTGGATATTCGGTTGAGAAGCGACCGATTTATAAATTGCAATTTGGAACTGGTCCGAAAAAAGTATTGATGTGGTCACAGATGCACGGTAATGAATCAACAACTACTAAAGCACTTTTTGATTGTATCAATCTATTTCAAACCCAGAATGAGTTTTCTAAGAAGCTTCTAGAGTCTTGTACAATTGTTATGATTCCAATATTAAACCCAGATGGTGCTGAGCGTTATACTAGGGCAAATGCTAATGAGGTGGATATTAATAGGGATGCTCAAGACTTATCTCAACCAGAAAGTAATGTTTTAAGAGGTCTTTATGATGAATTTAAACCACATTATTGCTTCAATCTACATGGTCAGCGTACCATTTTTGGAGCCGGATCTACAGGTGTTTCTGCTACAATGTCATTTTTATCTCCTGCTGAGGATGAAAATCGGTCACTAACAGAGAACAGAAAAGTAGCTATGACAATAATATCTGATATAAATAATGAGCTTAAAGATTTAATTCCTAATGGGATTGGGCGTTATGATGACGGTTTTAACTTAAATTGCGTAGGTGATACATTCCAAAGCTTTGGAGTGCCAACGGTCTTATATGAAACAGGGCATTACCCAAATGATTATGATAGGGAAGGGGTGCGTAAACTAGCTTTTATAGCTATCCTTAAAGGAATTGAATCTATTATTGGTGGAGTTGATTCAGATAAATATGAAGACTACTTTAAAATCCCTGAAAACACTAAAACTTTTTATGACATAATTATTAGAAATGGTAGGATAAATAAAGGTGAAGAACGTTTTGATGTTGCTATACAATATAAAGAGTCTCTTAAAAATGGAAAAATTGATTTTATTCCGGTAGTGGAATCTATATCAGATTTAAATGCTTATTATGGTCATAAAGAAATTGATGCAAAAGGGGCTTTGGTAAAAAATGCAGAAAATTTGGAGCTAAAAGTGGGTTACGAAAACGTTTTCGTTTTGATAAATAATGAGAAAACGTCACTAAAAGCCTAAATTATTTCAATAATAATGATGATTTGTCAATAAAAAACTTTTATTTTTGCATTTATATTAAAGATTAATCAATTATGGCAAAGTTTAAATTAGACGAAGTAGACCACCAAATTTTGGATATGCTTATAGATAATACGCGTATTCCTTTTACAGATATAGCAAAAAAATTATTGATTTCAGCAGGTACTGTTCACGTACGTGTAAAGAAAATGGAGGAAGCAGGTATTATCAAAGGTTCCTCATTAACATTAGATTATAAAAAACTAGGATACTCTTTTATAGCTTACGTTGGAGTTTTCCTTCAGAATACATCACAAACTAAATTTGTTTTAGAGCGTATTAATGATATTCCTTACGTAACTGTTGCTCATATTACAACAGGAAAATTCAACATTTTCTGTAAGATTAGAGCGAAAGATACCATGCATGCCAAAGAAATCATCTTTAAGTTAGATGATATTGATGGAGTTTACAGAACGGAAACAATGATTTCCTTAGAAGAAAGTATTAATGACAAAAAACGTTTAATGCATACTATATTTAATGAATTATAGTATTGTAAAGCAATAAATAAAAAAGCCCTTGAGTAATCAAGGGCTTTTTTATTTAAAGTTTAGAGTAATATTCAAAAGCTTTTATAATTATATCATTTTCTACAATACAGTCTATTTTAGGTTGACCTATATCTTCTAATAGAACAAATTTCACAATTCCATGACTATTCTTTTTATCATGCTTCAGTAGTCTTATAATTATATTTTGATCATTAACAGTAATATTTGTAGTTAAAAAAGTTTTTAAAACCCCTTCTGTAATAATCTTTAAATTTTCTTCGCTAAGATTGCTAATCTCTGTGGATATGTATGCCTCTAATATCATTCCAATAGCTATAGCTTCTCCATGTAGTAGAGGTGTTTTATCTGCATTTTCTAAAAAGTAGCTTTCAATAGCATGACCTAGCGTATGTCCGAAATTTAGAATCTTTCTCATACCTTTTTCGGTAGGATCTTCACTTACTACTTTGTTTTTTATGGCAACTGATTCGTAAATCAATCTATCTAATTCAGAAAAATCCATACCTTCGAGATGTGTTAAGGTATGCCAATAATCTTTATCGAATATTAAACCATGCTTTAGCATTTCGGCAAAACCAGAAATCATTTCTTTTTGAGGTAGTGTATTTAGAAAGGCGGTGTCAATCCCAACCATTTCCCCTTCATTAATAATCCCTACTTGATTTTTAAGTACACCTAAGTCAACTCCAGTTTTACCACCTACAGAAGCATCTACCATAGCTAAAAGTGTTGTTGGTATATTGATATAAGCAATACCTCTCATATATGTACTAGCTACAAAACCACCTAAGTCGGTAACAACTCCACCACCAAGATTAATCATAAGGCTTTTGCGGTCTGCACCATATTCTGATAATGCCTCCCAAACACCATTGCATATATCAATGGTTTTATGGTCTTCTCCGTCTGGCATTTCCATAACTTCAACAGTAATATTGTTAGATTCTAGACGCTCAAGAAATTGCGGTAAACAATATTCGTGAGTATTAGTATCTACAAGAATAAATATTTTTGAAGGATTTTGATTCTGTATGTATTTATTAAGTTCTGTATAAGTTTCAGAATTAAAGTAAACTACAGAATTTTTAGTTGATATAGAGTTCATTTGAAAAGCTATCTTAATTGATTGCGTTAAAATAGTTAGTTTTTTTAGAAATAAATAAGGCTTAGAATAAATATATTTGTAATAATAAATTAAGTTAATGATAGACCGCACTATTTTTGAAAATACGGAAACAGCTTTTGTTCTAAAATCTGATTCTGAGTTAGACCGAGCTTTCTTTTTGTTTAAAATGATTTCTTCTCAACCTTTGGTGAAAATAGGAACACTAGCTACCCAATTTGCATTTAAGGCCAATTTACCTGTTGAAGGTTTGATCAGAGCTACAGTTTTTGATCATTTCTGTGGTGGTGTAAATGAAGAAGATTGTCTAACCGTAATAGATAACCTCTACACTAAAGGAGTTAGTTCTGTTTTAGATTATTCGGTTGAAGGAAAAGAAACAGAAGCTCAGTTTGATAATGCAGTAGAAAAAATATTAAAGATTATTAATTTTTGTGATGAGCGAGAGGCAATGCCCATTGTAGTTTTTAAACCTACAGGTTTTGGAAGATTTCATTTGTATCATAAGAAAACTGAAGGTAAAGAATTTACAGAAGCAGAACAAGAGGAATGGGATAGGGTAGTAGACCGATATGATAAGGTTTGCAAACTAGCGAAAGAAAAAGATGTAGAGGTATTAATTGATGGTGAAGAAAGCTGGATGCAAGATGCAGCTGATGATTTAGTAGAAGAAATGATGAGACGCTACAATAAAGACGTTACAATCGTTTATAATACCTTACAAACCTATCGTTGGGATCGTTTAGATTACTTAAAACAACTACACGAGAGAGCCAAAAAAGAAGGTTTTAAGATAGGGATGAAGATAGTGCGAGGTGCTTATATGGAGAAGGAAAGAAACAGAGCAATAGAAAAAGGATATGATTCACCAATATGTGAAAGTAAAAAAGCGACGGATGATAATTTTAATGCTTCACTAACGTATATACTTGACAACTTGGGTGATCTTTCTATTTTTATTGGTACGCATAACGAGGCAAGTTGTTATTTAGCGATGGAAATAATGGAAAAGTATAATATTAGCAAGGAAGATAATAATGTTTGGTTTGGGCAACTTTACGGCATGAGTGATCATATTAGTTTTAATTTAGCAGCTCAAGGTTATAACGTGGCTAAATATATTCCTTTTGGGCCGGTAAAAGATGTTATGCCTTACTTAATAAGAAGAGCTGAAGAAAATACATCTGTAGCGGGACAAACCAACAGAGAGTTATCTTTGCTTAAAGAAGAAAAGAAACGTAGAAAACTATAAGTAAAAAGCCTTTCAAAACGAAAGGCTTTTTTATTATTACTTAGCAGAAAACTGATACCACTTTTTCTTTTTGTTTGGATTGTTTCCGTATCCATAACCGTAGCCATAGCCTTTCTTACCTTGTTTAACGCCATTTAACAACATGGTCATATTAGGTAGTCGTCTCTCATTATATAATGGTTGAGCGACGTGTACTAATTGTCGTTTATCAACACCATCAGCACTAACAACATACACAAACATATCTGCATGACCGGCAATTAGTAATGTATCACTTACTAATCCTACTGCAGAGGTGTCTGCTATAATATAGTCGTATTTACCATCAAAATACTTAAAAAGTTCATCAATTCTATTACTCATCAATAACTCCGAAGGGTTTGGAGGAATAGTTCCAGAAGGTATAATGTCTAGGTATTCATTGTCCTTATGTTTAAGTACAACTTCTTCAGGTTTAATTGACTTATCCGCAATAAAATCTGAAAGTCCTTTTTCCGGTTTGTCTTTAAGTTCAAGGTAATCCAGTATCTTAGGAACTCTAATGTCCATTTCAATCAATAAAACTGATTTCTCAGAAAAAGAAATTGAAGTTGCTAGATTGGTACTGGTATGTGACTTTCCCTCCTGAGCTTTAGTAGAGGTAATAAATAATTTTTTAGAACCTTCAACGTTGCGAAGCATAAAGTCTATGTTAGATCGTATTATTCTAAACGCTTCAGCTTTTGGTGAGTAGTCTACTTTCTTTACAAGCTTTTGTTTTTTTGATGTTTTAGGAACATCTCCTATGTAAGGAATATCTAAAATTTGAACTAAATCTTCTTTTCTGTATAGCTTGGTGTCTATTAAATCAGAAATATAGATTAAACCAATTGGTAAGCCTAAACCTAAAATAATAGAAGCGATATAGACCATCATCATATTTGGAGCTACTGGTCTGTGTGATGAGTAGGCTTTATCTATGATTTTAGCATTTGGTGTATACATTCCAAATCTAATAGCAGATTCTTCTCTTTTTTCGAGTAGGTAGAGGTAGAGAGATTCTTTTATATCTTGCTCTCTTTTGATGTCTCTAAATTGTCTTGCTTTAGTCGGTGCAGCATAAAGTTGACCGCTTATTCTGTTACTTTCGGTATTTAAGTTGTTTAGGGTTAACTCAGATGTCCTTTTCATACTCTCTAAAGAGTTCTGAAGGTTGGTTTTTAATGCGTTAATTTCATTGTTAAGTTGCATTACAACGGGATTCTTTTCACTAGAATTTCTTAATAATCTATCACGTTGTGCAACTAAATCATTATGACTTTTAACTACTTGAGCCGTATTGGCATCACCAATACCAATATCAGCAGGCAACATATCATTAATTCTATTCTCATCACTTATTTCTTCCTGGAGATAAGAAATCATCTGAATATTTGTAGAAGTGTTGGAAATTTGTTGTTCTATTTGTTTTCTCGCTTGTAAA
This sequence comes from Winogradskyella sp. 266wxhm, assembly GCF_058964685.1. Classification (NCBI taxonomy): domain Bacteria; kingdom Pseudomonadati; phylum Bacteroidota; class Flavobacteriia; order Flavobacteriales; family Flavobacteriaceae; genus Winogradskyella; species Winogradskyella sp. 266wxhm. The sequence goes on along the minus strand of NZ_CM179559.1, from coordinate 3,855,079 downwards.
TTTAAATCTGTTTGGGAGCCAAGAGCTGTAAGATTATTTTGTTTTTGTACTAACTCAGCATTAGAGTCTACTTCACCTAATTCTTCAGAGACTACCTGCAGTCTATTATTTATAAAATCAGAAGTAGCTTTAACAACAGCTTCTTTATCTATTAGTACATCTTTATTATACTCTTTAATAAGTTGATTAAGAACGTCTACAGCTTTGTGCGAGTTGGTTTCATTTAAATCTAGTTTAATAATACTAGATCCATCAGCTGTAGAAATATTAATTTTTCTTTGGTAAGCATTAACAATCTGACTAACCGGTCTTATAGCTATTTTTAGTTTACTATTGATCATTGGGGCATGTTCCCCAACCTCAGGAGTGAGTACCATATCACCAAAACCAGTTTTGATACGTTCGCCAAATCTGTGAAGGACACCTTCAGAATCATCTCTTTCAATTAGAGATTTTCCTTCTTCTTTGAAAGCTAAGAATTCTGTTGGAGATTTTATTTTAATAAAAAGCGTAGTATCTACTCTGTTAATAATAGAGTCACTTTCAAAAAAACTAAGCTTAACGGGTGGGTTTAGATATAATTCTCTTTCCTTAATACTTCCTTGTGCAAAACAACTAATGTTTAGTTTTAGGTCTCTGACAGCATTCGCTATTAAAGTACGAGATTTTATAACCTCAATTTCATCCTTAATTTTATTAGTTCCATCAGAAAAAAGACCTCCACTAGAAATTTCTTCAATACTAGGTAGTTTTTGAGATTGTTTTTCATCTCTAATTTTAATAGTGGCAGAAGCACTATATTCATAAGTTGTATATCTGAGGTAGGTATAACCAAGAAATACAGCAACGATGAAACAAACTAAAAGGATTTTCCAATAAGAAAGGAATAATTCTAAGTTTTGTCTTATTTCATTAGACTGAAAAACAGGCTTACTTTTGTCCATAGACACTTAAATAAATATTGATTACTTAACTAAAAATATAGCTAAAATAGTAGTTAATGTACCAATAGCAGAAATTAAAACTGAATTATTCTGATTAAATGTAGAAGATCTAACTTTGGCTCTATTAGGCTCTACATAGATTACATCATTTTGTTGTAGATAATATGCAGGTGAGTTTACAGTATTCACTGATGTTAGGTCAAATTCTGCAAATTTCTTTACGCCATTTACTTCTCTTATTAACTTAACGTTTTGACGTTTTCCAAAGATTGTTAAGTCACTCGCAAGCCCAAGAGCTTCAACTAAAGTAATTCTCTCTTTTTGAATAGTGAATGTTCCTGGGTTTGACACTTCACCTAAAACGGTTATAGTGAAATTTGCTAACCTTACATTAACTATTGGATCTTTGGCGTACTCACTAATCCTATCAGTAAGATATTTGGTGAGTTCGGTACGTGTTAATCCAGCAACTTTTATTTTACCTAAAACAGGAAATTCAATATTACCCTCATAGTCTATTAGATATGTTTGAAGCTGAATATTTCCTTGAACATTAGTAGTATTAAGTGCATTACTTGAAGCAACTGTAAGGTTGAAAGGCGCTACAGTTTCTTGAACAAATGCAGAAACATTGATTGTAAGCAAATCATCAGTTTTGTAAATCAATTGTTCTGGAGTAGAAGTTTCTAATCCATCTTTCAGAAGTTCATCCTGAAAATAAACAATATTCTTTCTTGATGCACAAGAAGTAGCTAGTGCAATTGAGATTAGTGATATTAAAAGTAAACGGATTTTCATCTTCTGTTGTTTTAATTTAGTTTTTTAATTGAATAGAATTATTTTTTTGAATCTAAAACTTCATATGTGGAGTTGTTAGAAATGTATTCTGGAATTAGTGTTTTTATTGAAGATACTATTTCTAAAGGCTGAGTCAATGAATTCATGTTGGTTATTTTAATGATTTGTTTCTCAACATTTTCAGTATCAACGTATCTGGACTTAGCTATCATTATTTTTTCATGATATGTTTTCTTGGTGTTTTCACCGTCAGCTAAAAGTTCTTCATATATTTTCTCACCAGGTCTTAAGCCTGTAATTTTAATATCAATATCTTCAGGATAGCGTAATCCAGAAAGGATAATCATGTTGGTGGCAAGGTTGAATATTTTAATTGGTTCACCCATATCAAAAACATAAATCTCACCTCCATTACCCATGGCAGCAGCCTCTAACACAAGCTGACAAGCTTCTGGAATGGTCATAAAATAACGTGTAATTTCTTTATGAGTCACAGTAAGTGGACCACCTTTTTCAATTTGCTTTTTAAATAATGGTATTACTGATCCGTTTGAACCTAATACATTTCCAAATCTTGTTGTTATGAACTTGGTGTTTCCTTTACCCTTTAAACATGTAACATACAATTCGGCAATACGCTTTGTAGCACCCATTACGTTGGTTGGGTTTACAGCTTTATCTGTAGAAATTAAAACGAATTTATCCACACTATGTTTTACAGCTATATCAGCAACATTTCTTGTACCACCAATGTTAACACTAACAGCTTCATAAGGATTGTTTTCCATGAGAGGAACATGCTTATATGCTGCAGCATGAAAAACAATTTTTGGTTTATAAAGGTTAAAAATCTGATCTATTCTAGTTCTATTACGAACATCTGCTACAATAGCGTCTATGTTCTCTAAACCTTGTTGTCTGAATTCTTGTTGAATGTCATATAAAGCAGATTCAGCATTATCTATTAGGATAAGCTTTTTATAATTGTATAAACTAGCTTTTCTAGCAATTTCACTACCTATAGATCCTGCAGCACCTGTAACCAAGATAACTTTATTGTCATATTGTTCTTCAAGGGCTGGGTTTTTAATATTTATAGGTTCTCTGCCTAATAGGTCTTCTATTTTTACCTCTTTAATTTGGCCAACACTAAGGTCGCCATCTATCCAGTTTTGAACAGGAGGTACGATTTTTACTTTAAGACCAAGCGAAAATAAGTTACCTGTAATCTGTAATAGTCTTGAAGGATCAATATTCTGAATAGATATAATAACATCTTCTACATGATTCTTCTTGATAAAATCTCCATCAATAGAACTGATGTCATAAACTTTTAGAAGATTTATCTTCTTTCCTATTTTTCTTTCATCATCATCAATAAAGCCAACGACTTCAAAACTGTTTTTAGTATCGTTTTGAATAGCGTCATAAGTCAGCATCCCAGAGTTTCCAGCGCCAAATATTAGTACATTGGAAGTTGTTTGAGATTCTTGGGTAATATAATTGTAAATGGATTTTATAAATAATTTTGCTCCAATTAGAAATAAAATATTTAATAATAAATGGATATAAATTATCGATCCAGATATGTTTAAGATACTATCCTCACTAAGGAATTTTCGGCTCAAAAAAGTACAACAAATAAGTAGAGTTGCTAAGATATTAGCACCAATTATAATGTTCAATATATCTTTAAAACCTGTAAATCTAACAACACCTTTATATGATCCAACAGCAATAAGGCTTATCGCTGAAACTATAACTAAATATGGTATTTGCTCAAAAACAATTTTAAGATCAAAATCAATTTGAAAGTTGAATCGAATAAGATAAGCAAGGAAGAATGTTGCTATTATGATACATATATCAAATAGCAAGACTAGCCATTTCGAAGCATACTTTTGCGATATGTTTTGTAAAAAATTCACTAACATGTTACAAAATACGTATTTATAGTCGAAACTACTCTGTTTAATTCTTCATCAGAAAGATTAGATCCACTAGGTAGACATAATCCTCTGTTAAATAGGTCATCAGAAACCCCATTTAAATAACTTGGTGAATCTTTAAATATAGGCTGTTGGTGCATTGGTTTCCAAAGCGGTCTGGATTCAATGTTTTCTTTTTCAAGAGCTAGCCTTAAGGCTTCTCTTGTTTCTTTAGAGTCCAATAAAACACAGGTTAACCATCTATTTGAAAAATGCCCTTCTGGTTCTGGTAAAAAAGTGATTTCATCAATGTCCTTAAAAGCATTTTGATAAAATTCGTGGTTGGCACGACGCTTTGCCACATGTTTATTTAAAATCGTCATCTGACCGCGACCAATACCTGCAACTATATTAGACATTCTGTAATTATATCCTATATGAGAGTGTTGGTAATGCGGAGCATTATCTCTAGCTTGTGTAGCTAGAAAAACAGCTTTCTGTTTCTGTTCTAGTGTTTTTGTTACAATTGCACCACCACCAGATGTTGTGATTATTTTATTTCCATTAAAGGAAAGAATAGAAAGGTCACCAAAAGTTCCACAATTTTGATTTTTATAATGACTTCCTAAAGATTCAGCACTGTCTTCAACTATGGGAATGTTATATTCCTTAGCTATTCTGTTAATTTCATCTACCTTATAAGGCATTCCATATAAATGAACAGCTATTATAGCTTTAGGCTTTTTTCCTTTAGATATTCTATCTTTTATAGCAATCTCCAATTGTTCAGGACACATATTCCATGTTTCCTTTTCGCTATCAACAAAAACAGGTGTAGCACCTTGATATACAATTGGATTTGCAGAAGCAGAGAAAGTTTTACTTTGACAGATAACTTCATCATCTTTTCCTACACCCAAAAGAATAAGACTTAAATGTAGGGCAGAAGTCCCAGAAGCAAGAGCTGCTACATGTATATCTTCATTAAGATAATTTTGTAAATCTTCTTCAAAACCATTAACGTTAGGTCCTAATGGAGCAACCCAGTTAGTTTCAAAAGCTTCATTTATGTAAGATTGCTCATTACCACTCATGTGTGGTGATGACAGCCATATTTTTTTATTCATAGGTTAATTCTTTAAGTTAATACCTAAAGTTTTTAAATAAAGGTGTTTGGGACCTAAATTAATAGCATTACAATTGCTAATATAAGCCCTTATGAATCAAACTATAAAACAAATTTAGAATATTACGATGAACTGTTAATTTTAAACGATATATAATGAAGAGCTAATTTTCAACAGTAAAATAAATCAGATAAAAAGCATGTCTTTTAGAACATTAACAACTCTTATTCTTGAAATTTTAATCAATATAGTTATAATATGAGTTCATTTAATCGTGTATTTTACATATAATCGAAAAAAGCTATGATATGTCTAATCATTGTGAGATGAGAGGGATAATTGTTTATAATTGCAGAGAACAACATATTCCCTATGAATATATTAATAACTTCCGCAGGAAGACGAGTTTCTTTAGTTAGAGAATTTCAAAAAGAACTAAAGAATTTTTATCCAGAAGCAAAGGTTTTTGCAGCAGATTCCGAACCAGAATTGTCAGCTGCCTGTCAAATAGCAGATGATTTTTTTCTTGTGCCAAGAGTTGATGATCCAAAATATGGTGAAGTATTGCAAAGTATTTGTGAAAAACACTCAATAAAACTTATAATCCCAACAATAGATACAGAACTAATTGTTCTTTCAAAAAATAAATTAGAATTTTTAGAACAAGGTATTGATATTGTAGTTTCTGACTATCACTTTATTTCTCAATGTAGAGATAAGCGTTTAATACATAAATTTTTAGAAGATAGAGGTGTTAATGTCGCTAAAGAATTTAGTAAAGAGAATTATCAATTACCACTATTTGTTAAACCGATAGATGGTAGTCGAAGTGTAGATACCTACATCATAAAAGAAAAGGAAGAATTAAAAGATTATCACTTTCAGAATGAAAAATTAATGTTTTTAGAATACCTAGACCATGATAAATATAATGAGTTTACATGTGATTTGTATTTTGATAAAAACAGTAAATTAAAATGTGTTGTACCAAGGCAAAGATTAGAAGTTAGGGATGGTGAAGTGTATAAGGCAGTAACTAAAAATAATATTCTTGTCAGTTACATTAGAGAGCATCTAAACTACATAGATGGTGCGTTTGGGTGTGTTACAGCACAATTTTTTCTTCACAAAGAAGATGAAACAAAAATATATGGTATAGAGATTAATCCTAGATTTGGTGGTGGTTACCCTTTGTCTTATTTGTCAGGTGCTAATTTTCCTAAGTGGTTAATTAAAGAATACTTTTTACAAAATAGTATTGAGGATAAGTTTGATAGTTGGGAAAGCGACCTTTTAATGATAAGATACGATGATGAAATTTTAGTCCATGGATATAAAGGTTGATGAGAAGACTGTTGTAGTTTTTGATTTAGATGATACACTCTATAATGAGATCGATTATCTTAAATCTGCTTATATGTATATAGCGAAGATTGTTGAGCCTGTAAATTGGAAATTTTTATATGCTAAAATGTTCTCAATGTATAGATCTGGAGAGAACGTTTTTGAGATATTAAGCTCAAGATATGATAGGAATATTGACGATTTATTGAGTTATTATCGTTTTCATAAACCCAAGATCAATCTTAATAAGGGAGTATTAGAAGTTCTTAATAAAATAAAATTAAAAAAAGGAAAGTTGGGAATCATTACTGACGGTAGGGTAAAGACTCAATTGGCTAAAATAGAAGCCTTAGAAATAAAAGATTTTTTTGATGAAATAATTATTTCTGAAGCCATTGGCAGTGAAAAGCCTAGTATTCAAAATTTCAAAATTTTAGAGAATTCATTACCTGCTAAACAATATATCTATATAGCGGATAATCTAAAAAAAGATTTTATCTCACCGAATAAATTACGTTGGTTAACTATTGGTATGATAGATAGTGGACTAAATATACACTCTACAAATTGGAAGTACCACAAAGATGGGTATTTGCCTAAAGATTTTATTTTCTCTTTTGAGGAACTAAATATAGTGTAGATGAACTAATTGTTTCTGTGGTTTATTCTAAGTTTAAATAAATCAGTATTTTATCTAATTATTTCCTGTAAAAACTGGCATGTCAGTTTCTTCGGAATTATTGATGTCTTTCGGACTGATTACTCTGTTAATTGTCTTAAGAATTATTTTTATGTCCATCAATAACGATTGGTTTTCCACATAAAAAACATCTAACTTGAATTTTTTATCCCAGCTTATTGTATTTCTACCATTTACTTGTGCCCAACCAGTAATGCCTGGTAGTACATCATGCCTTTTCATTTGCTCTTCGTTGTAGAGTGGTAAATAGCTTTTAAGAAGTGGGCGAGGACCAACGACACTCATATCACCTTTCAAAATATTTATTAATTGAGGTATTTCATCTAGAGAATATTTGCGGCAAATGTTACCAACAGGTGTTATACGATAATTAACAGGTAGTAACTCTCCATTACTATCTTTCTTATCGTTCATAGTTTTAAGTTTTATGATTGTAAAAATCCTTCCTTTCTTACCGGCACGTTCTTGATAGAAGAATGGTTTTCCATTGTTGGAAATAGAAAGTATGATAATTAGAATTATCAATAATGGTGAAATTATTATAAGCCCTATTAAAGCTGCAAAAAAATCACATATTCTTTTAAAAACACTATAAAACTTCATGTGTAGGGATGGTTTTTCTGGTGTAAAATTAAAGTTCTTTATTAATAATATCTATTAAATCATTATTTATAATGTTAACATCGAATCTTTCTTCAGCATATTTCCTGCTATTGATGCCCATTTCTTTTATCTTTTCCGGATTGTTAATAAAGAATTCCATAGGCTCTATTAATGCTTCGAGGTTTTGAGGTTCAATTAAAAAACCATTAATACCTTCTTTTACAGATTCTCTACAACCTACTGAATCTGTTGTGATAATAGGATTACCACATGCACAGGCTTCCAAAGTAGTTCTTGGTAAACCTTCTCTGTAATAACTAGGTAAAACGAAAATATCTCTTTTGTTCAGATGTTCATCTATATTTGATTGTTTACCATGAAAAACAATAATGTTTTTTTCATGTAATTCGTTCAGTTCATTTTCACTTATTGCAGAAGGAGAAGTTTCTGTAGAACCGATAAGGTGAAATTCTGTCTTTGGATATTTAGCTTTTAGAATTTTGGCAGCTTCCATATAAAGAGCTATTCCTTTTTCTTCGATTAATCGTGCTACCAAAAGAAAGCTTACTTTGTCAGTTGGATTTTTCTCTTTGAAATTGAATTCGTCAAGATTAACACCAGAACCACTTACAAAATCAACTTTTTGTTTTTTAGAAATGACTTTTCTATCTAAAAAGAGCTGATAATCATCTCTATTTTGAAACACAATAACTTTATTTTTTCTGATCGAAAGTTTGTATAAAGTTTCATTGAATCTCTGTAATAATCTTGCTTTTTTAGATAGACCTGTAAAAGCATAACCCAATCCTGTAATTAATGAAATTACAGGTGTTTTACTCATGTTTGCCGCAAAAGATCCATATATAACGGGTTTTACAGTGTAAGGAAAAACAATATCAATGTTATTTTTTTTGATGATTGAGTTTAGCTCAAGAATAGATTTTAAATCCTTAATAGGATTTAAGCCTGTCCTTTGAAGATTAATCTCTATTGGTGTTGCACCTAAGTCAGAAACCATTTTTCTGTATTTCTTGGAAAAATCTGGAGCAGCAGCAAATACTTCAAAACCATCTTTTACTAAGCTAGCAATAAAATCACCACGGAATCTAATTAAAGAGCCATCATAAGATGCTATGATTAATATTCTTTTTTGGGACATATTTTAGCTTTGTTTTAAATAATTATACTTATACCATTTCTGAAAGCAGTAATAAGACCAAACCCTAAAAGAGCTATCTTTTTTACTATCTAAGTGGTCTTTAACTAGTTTTGTAACATAATCTACATTAAAGATGCCTTGGTCCTGAAGCATTTTTGGATCTATGTAGCTTTCTAGTTCATTTCTTAAGCTTTGTCTTAACCAATCTCCAGTTGGAGAGCCAAAACCACTTTTACTTTTATTTAAAAAATCTATAGGAAATTGATCTTTAAATGCCTCTTTTAAAATATGTTTTTTATCCCAACCTTTCATCAAATAATCTTCAGGAAGTGTGTTGGTAAATTCCCATATTTCTCGGTTAAGAAAAGGAGCTCTACATTCTAAAGATGTTAACATACTTGTTCTATCAACTTTAGCAAGCATTCCGCCTTCAAGACTTAAAATTTTATCTACAAGTCTAAAATCTGTAAGCGTTTCAATTTTTTGTTTGCCTAAAACTTCTTTATACTCTTTAAAAAGATCTTTTTCAAATTGTTCTGGTAGAAAGAGTTCTTCTAATTGATTACTTGTGTTAGCTAAAGAAATGATGTCCCAATAGAAATCACCATCATAATTTATAGCATTAAGCAATTTGTTGATTTGAAACTTTTTACCACGTTTATCGTCTTTGTCAACAAGGTACTTGTTACTTAGTTTATTAATGGTTTTATGAAGTCCTCTAGGTATTATACTAGTGAACTTTTTATTCATTTTACCAATGTAATATTTGTTATAACCACCAAACACTTCATCTCCACCATCGCCAGTTAAAGCAACTGTAACATGCTCTCTTGTTTTCTCTGAAAGTAGGTGAGTGGGTAAGGCTGCGGAATCTGAAAAAGGTTCATCAAAATTCACCAAGATTTGATGAATATTATTTTTTAAATCATCTTCATCAATAATGAATTCATGATGATTACTATTTATCATATCAGCTACAACTCTAGACTTATCTGTTTCATCGTAAGATGCTTTTTTAAATCCAATAGAGAATGTATCTATCTTTTTATCCGTAGCTTGAGATAAACAAAGAGAAATAATAGAAGAGTCTACACCACCTGATAAAAATGTACCTAAACCAACATCTGCGATAGATCTACTGTCTACACTATTATAGACCAACTCTTTTGTTTTGGACTTTGCATCATCAAAAGAAATGTTAGCTGTTTTTGGTTTAGGCTCGGCATTTATTTTATGGATAGAGGTATTATGAGTTCCAAAATCATATTCTATATAATGATTAGCCTCTAACTTATGTATACCTTCATAAATTGTATGTGGTGCTGGAATATAGGTTAGTCGAAAGTATAAATTCAACCCTTTTTTAGAAATTTCAGGTTGAAAATCTATAGTGTTTATGATAGATTTAAGTTCTGAAGCCCAAATAAATTCTTTATCAGTTTGTGTGTAATACAGTGGCTTTTCCCCAAAAAAATCACGAGCTATAAAAAGCTTATTTATTTTTTTGTCATAAATACTAAAACCATACATGCCATCTAACCATTGAAAAGCTTCGACACCATATTTTTCATAAGCTTTAAGAATAACTTCGGTATCACTAGTGGTGTGAAACGTCACACCTTCAGCTACAAGTTTAGCTTTGATAGTTTTATAGTTGTAAATCTCTCCATTAAAAACAATAACGATTTGTTTGTCATCAGAGAAAATAGGTTGCTTACCAGATGATAAATCTATAATAGACAATCTTCGCATAGCCATCCCAACCGTATAATCTTCGGTTTCGTTAGCAAAAACACCATCTTCATCCGGACCTCTATGAATAATGAGGTCATTCATATTGTTGAGAATGGTTTTAATCTCATTCTCATTTCTATTTGTTTTGGCTATTATGCCGTTTATTCCACACATGGTTATAAAGCCTTTAGTTGGTTATAAATTGGTTAAACTTTGTGTATATGGTGTCTAAATGATATTCTTTGGCGCGTTGTAAACTCAATTTACCAAACTCTACTCGTTTCTCAGGGCTATTTCTATAAAAATCTAAAGCCTTACTTAATCCTACATGATCATCATTATTAACTAATAAGCCATATTTAGCAATGACAAATTCGCCGTTTTTTATGTCTACAGCATCATTTTCATTTAGTAACTCTAATGGTCCTGATAAACAATTAGTAGATATACATGGTAGACCAATAGCCATAGCTTCTAATAAAGCATTAGGAAAACCTTCAGTAAATGATGACAAAACAAAGCAATTACTTTCAAGAAGAAAGTCGTTAACATTTTTCACTTTCCCTTTTAGCTGAACTTGATTTTCAAGTTTAGAGCTTTTAATCTCTTCAGTTAAATAGGCTCTTAAATGACCATCACCAAGAATGGTAAATTTATCATTATTTTGTATTTCTAAAAGAGAGCGTATAATCATTACTTGATTTTTTCTTGTATTGAGTGTGCCAGCCGTAATAATTTCCAATCTTTTTTCAGTAGAATTTAGACTTGTTGGTTCTATTGTTTTTTGAGGTATTTCAATAGGGTTGTAAATCACCTCCATAGGGATTTTAATCCCAAAATTATTTTTTAAATCATTATTTATGTGAATGGAGTTTGAAAACAATTTATCACATCTATTGTAAAAAATAGGATAGAAAATCTTAGAGATATAAAGCGACAACTTACTGCTTACATTATCTGATGGGAAACCTCTTTCACTAATTATTGTTTTAACTCTTTTGTTTAAAGTAGAAACAACACCATTTATAAGATTCGGGAATGCTAGGAAAGATACCGAAACAATAATATTGTTCCTTTTGACGAATTTAAAATATTTAAAAATAAACTTTATGGAGTCTAAGGTTTTCAAATAAAAAGGTCTTTCTGGTCCTTTTTCAGAAAGGAAAACTACATTAACACCTTCAGGAATAGAGAAGTGGATGTTGTCATAAAAAAGAACTAAATAAACATTATAATCTTTAACCAAAGACTTCAGTAGCAGACTAATTACTTTTTCAGCTCCACCACTTCCTAGAGTTATACTAAGTATACTTATATTTTTTTTAGAGTTATTCACCACTATTACTCTTTTAAAACATTTATAAATAATTGTTCGTAATCATTTATAATCTTTTCCTTATTGAATTTTTTATAAACAGATTCCCTTATTTCACTTGGATTCCAGTCTATTTTCTCATTAAGCTTTTCTTCAAACTCTTTTTCACTATCAACTAAATAGCCATTTATTCCATTTTCAACAATTTCTTTTGTGCCGCCTGGTACATTAAAAGCAATAACAGGAGTGCCAACCACACAGCTTTCTAGTAGAGCATTAGGAAACCCTTCAACATAAGAACCTTGTAAAAATAGATCATGTTCTGCTATATAATCATTTACATTATTGGTGAAAGGAATATGTCTAATTGTGTTAGAAAGTCCTAAAGACTGAGCTTTAGCAAAAATTTCGTCCTTTAAACCTCCATTACCTATAATAGTGTATTCAAAAGGTGTCTTAAGTCGAGATAAAATTTCTAACAATCGTAAATGTCCTTTTACTTCGGTTAACCTTCCAACAGTGATGTATTTTTTTATTTTCTTGTTAGAAGGCCTTGGATCTTTTAAAGCCGGCAAATTAGAAATAGGATTATTGATTACATAAGTTTTATGCTCAGGAACTTCAAAATTAGCCACCATATCTTTAGCCATATCTTGTGATTGACAAATTATAGCGTCTAGCTTTTGAAATCCGTTAGACATAAAATACACTGGAGAGAATTTTCTAGCCTTTTTTTCATTTTTCCTTTTGCTTAAAATAGTAGCTTCTCTTCCTATGAACTTTGTGTTCTTAAAAAACGGAGATATCAATGACATAGCTGTATTAACATGAGCTATAGAGCTTACTACGATATCTGGTCTTTCTTTTTTTATGGATAGAATAATTGAAGGTATTGCCGTTAATATTCTGTTTTTATTTAAATAATTGACTTTTACATTGCTAACATCGTAAACAGTATCATTTTCATAACCAGCAACAAGTAGCAAAGGCTCAAATTTGGTTTTATCTATACTTTGTGAGACAAAAGAGATTACACGTTCGGCACCTCCTGCGACTAATGAAGGTAAGATGAAAATGATTTTTATTTTAGATTTAGGTAGCATCAGTTTTGTTATTAGACTGTTTTTTTTAACCTAAAAACCTTAGTTTTAATAAAGAAAAATGAATATCTAAAATTTGGATGTAGGTTGATTAACATAATTTTAAATTTGGGTATATCAAACCATTAATAATTTGATGGTATAAATATGCCACTACTATAACTATTAATCAAAATTAATCTTTGAATTGTACGATAATGACTATTATTAACAAAAAGCTTTACTTGTTATGAATAATCTTTATTAATTAATCTAGCGTAATATTGTTGATTATCAGAACTATATATATGTAATAATCTTGGTGATATCTATTTCTTTTATTTTTCTTGCTGGATTACCAGCTAGTAAAATACTTTTCTCTTCAAACGATTTGTTTACAACTGCATTAGCGCTTATAGCTGTGTTATCAGCTATGGTTATATCACCATAGATTTTGGCGCCAGGTGCTATATAGACATTATCTCCTAATTGAGGTGCTTTTTTACTTCCTCCAGAAGCTCCTATATTTACACAAGCATGCATTCTACAGTTTTTACCAACTCTTGTTGCTCTGTTAATGACTATTGTTCCATAGTGAACAATAGACAGTCCTGGGCCAAAAACATTTATAGGAATAGAGAACCCAAGTTTCAATGATATTTTTTTGTATTTATATCTTAATAATAAGATGTATATCTTGTAAAGTCCTTTGTTCTTGCAATTAGAATAATATTCTAATTTTCTCATTGTTTTTTGAAACTGCCATATAGGATTAGGAGAAAAAAACGATAAAATAGAAGCTGCTAAGCTTATTTTTTTAATGCCTAATGCAGTTTTATCTTGGTTTAAATAGTACTTATAGTCTGTTTTTGAATTAATCATAACTAATTATAACAGTTTAAATAAGGTCTAATTATTTTTTTCAAGAGCATTTATTAATGCTCTTGAAACTTGATTAGCCACTTGTTTGTGTCCATAGCAGGTCCAATGACTGTCGTAATCAAATGTCCAATCATTAGAGCTTTTACTAGAATCTAAAATTATAACCTCAAAACCAACTTCTTTACAAGCTTCAATAATAATCTCGCTAGAGTTGGGGTGAAAAACTAAGATTTGATTATCTGTTTTGTAGTGAGTAGTAATATATTTTAAAAGATCAAAAACTTTTTCTTTATTATTTTTTAATAGTTCTTTAAGGTCTTCAATCTTTTGACTATCTTCTTTACTTTTTGAAAAATCTATAGGGAATCTATTATAGAAGTAATAAAGTAATTTCCAATTATATAAAACTTTTTTTAGGCCTGGAGATTTCATTTCTCCATAGACTACATTTTCATCTTTTAAGTCTAATTGAGTAATGTCTTTCATTGTTTTTATGTCAACTATACTTTCAAAGAAGTCGTTGTCATTAACATAAATCAGACTTTTTAATGGCGTTAAGGAATCTAATTGTTTGTTAATCTCCATGGCTTCAATTAGAGATACACCAGATCTTCCTGCTTCCATGAAATTATAATCTTCCATATTCTCTTTTAAGTATTTGGATTGATGACATTCACTTGGGTTCATAAAATTTTCAATAAAGGAATCTCCTATGACTAATATTAAATCATCAAAACTTTCAGGTAATTCACCTGGCCAACCTAGTTTGTTAATCATCCATTTATGGTCACCACCTTTCCAATAGCCTTCTTGATTAGGATAATATTTCTGAATATGAAATTTATCAATGGTTCTTTGCGGTATATCTGAAACAGAATGAGTTATTCTTACCACAATTTCTCCAATGACTAAAATCACAAGAAAAAACAAAACAGTATTTTTCAAGAACTTTTTCATGACTAAAATTGGAAATATATGAACTGTTGTTCTTCACCTGTAAAGGCAAACATTAAAATGATAAGTACAGCGTAAAATCCCCATCTAAGAGGTTTTTTCAAGACATCTGCTTTTTCTATGGCATATTCATTAGCTCTTCCCAACCATTCCACCAAAAGGAAGAAGACTAAAAGTGCCAATATCGTAGTAGGGAATATCTCCACCCAACTGAACAGCGAAGAGCTGAAGGTTCCTTTAAGGTATGAGAAAGCATGCGAAACACTATCTGCCCTAAAGAATACCCATGCAATCAATGTTATAAAGAATGTCACCCCCATTTGTCCAAGCTCTTTTATGCTCGGTAAGTACTTACCCTGAGCTACAAGATCTGTATTTATCCTGTTTTTGTTAGCCAGTAACAAAGGTAAAAAGTAGATAGCGTTCAATGCACCCCAAACGATAAATGTCCAGTTAGCACCATGCCAAAACCCACTAACGATAAAGATTATGAAAGTATTCCTAACCTTCATACTAGTGCCTCCACGACTTCCACCTAAAGGGATGTACAAATAGTCTCTGAACCAAGTGGATAGCGAAATGTGCCATCGTCTCCAGAATTCTGCAATGTCCCTAGAGAAATAAGGGAAGGCAAAGTTACGCTTTAGATCAAAACCAAAAAGTCTAGATATACCAATGGCAATATCTGAATAACCCGAGAAATCACCATAAATCTGAAAGGCAAAGAAAAATGCCCCTAAAAGGAGTGTACTTCCATTATATTCTGTGTGATTGTTGAAAATCATATTGGCATACTTAGCACAATTGTCTGCAATGACCACTTTTTTAAACAATCCCCAAAGTACCTGTCTGAGTCCATCAACAGCCTTTGGGTAGTCAAACTTGCGTTCAACAGAAAACTGAGGGAGCAGGTTGGTAGCTCTTTCTATAGGTCCTGCAACTAGTTGAGGGAAAAAGCTAACAAAGGCCATGAATCCAACAAAGTCCTTTGTAGGCTCTAGTTTTCTATTAAATACATCTATAGTATAGCTCAAAGTCTGAAACGTATAAAAACTAATACCTACAGGTAATATGATGTTTAGAGTGCTGATGTTTAGCTGTTGGCCGAAAAAGGTAAAAGAGCTTACCAAACTGTCGACAAAAAAGTTATAGTACTTGAAAAAGCCCAGAAAGCCAAGGTTAACACATATACTTACCCATAGTAATATTTTACGCTTCTTTTGTTCTTGAGTCTTATCGAGGAAGAGTCCAATAGAATAATCCACGATAGAGCTGAAAAGTATAAGGAAAAGAAACCTCCAGTCCCACCAGCCGTAGAAGACATAACTGGCAACAGCAACGAGTAGGTTCTGAGAACGTATGTTCTTGCTACCAATGAACCAATATAGCGCAAAGACTATAGGAAGGAACACAAAAAACTCTATGGAATTGAATAGCATATACGGTTAATTTGGGGTGCTTGACAGATTATTTAAATTTCCGTAAATATGTTTTAACTTCAGCGAAAAATCAAAATAAATCTTCAAAGTGTATAATTAAAACTTTAAATTGTTAAGAAAGTGACTGATTTTTTTTTAAAACTACCCCTTTTTATTTGCAAAAATATTTGTATAGCCTTTATCTATTTTATTGTAATCTATTAGATAACCTACAAAAACAAATAACACTATTAAGTAAGGTTGATTTATTACGCTTTGAAGACTAATCATGAAAATATATAATACAGTTAAAATTGATATTGAAAAAAAACGGATATTGGGACTAAGTGAAAACGACCTAAAAAAATAGCAGAATAACATAAAAATAAAAAATAAAAAAGTAAATATGCCAGAATCTACCCAAACTCCCACATATGTATTATGTACTAGCTTATCAACAGAAAAGTCAATTCCATTACCTAAAATAGGATGATCATATAAATAATATAATGCTTTCTCAACAAGATCGCCACGGCCAGAGTTATCTACTTCGTCAAAATTAAAAGTAAGTAAGTTGATAATGTTATTTACTTTATCTGTTTGAGCTTTTGACAAACCTAAACTAGCTGTTTGGGATTTTAATGCAAATATGCCAATATAAAATAATGGTATGATAGCGGCTAGTAAAGTAAGCCTTAGACCAGTAAAAAACTTATAATTTATTAAGAAAAAGACAATTGTAAAAACGAAAAGACCAGTTGTTGAAAACGTAAGGTATAGACTGTAAAAAATGATTAATAATATGACTATTTTTAAAAAACGAAAAATATTTTTTTTTGGCCTATATAATTGGCTAAAGAGAATAAAAGCAAATATACTTGTATGTGCAGCAGCATTTGCATCCCCTGTAACACCACCAGCTCTATCGAGTTCCCAACCGTGTTCTTCACCAGTATATACATTAATATTTAATTTTATTAAGATTATAGTTAAAAATGCAGAGATAACAAAACATATGGATATTACTTTAAAAAATATTTTGAATTGCTCTCTATTGCTTAACAAGAAATAAAAACCAATAAAGTATATGACAGGTACAAAAGTAGCTATAACCGAGGTCTTAAAACCTGATGTTCCCATGGCAAGTAAACCAAAGGAGTAATAAAGTAAATAGAAAATAAAAAATAACTGATTTGTAGGTGATAGGTGCTTTATGTTTTTACGAAAAAGAAACAAACCCAAAGTAATTAAGGCAAGATTAAAATAAGCAATAAATTGAGCTAAAGCAGGTGAAACAAATTTAGAAACGGTTATCTGAAGATTTAAGCAACTGCTTACTAAAGGAAAATAAAAACAAATGTAAGTTATTAGTTTATACATTAATTTATAATTTTATCATTTCATGAAGTAATTTTTCATATCGATAGGTTATTGTAGAAATATGAAATTTATCCAATGATTTAATACCCTTTGTAGATAGTACTTTTCTCAGCTCTTTATTTTCAATAAGCTCTTTTAGCTTTGATTGCATTTCAGCCATATTTTGATCTTCTATTAATAAGCCATTTATATCATTTTCTATTACGTCAGATGGACCAGTTTTACAGTTGTAAGATATACATGCCATACCTTGGGACATAGCCTCTAAGAGTACCATTGGTAATCCTTCAAATCTTGAAGGTAGTATAAAGATTGAAGATTTATTCATTATCTCAGATATATTATCTACAAACCCTATAAAATCCACTTTTTCTATAATACCTTTTTCAGTAGCTAGCAGCCTTAAGTAATCCAACCCTGTATCACCAGAACCTGCAATTATTAATCTCCATTCTTCAAACTCTTTTAAAATAGGTTCAATTAATTTAATCAAATTGTCTAAGCCTTTATGATGATAGCGATTTAAATTGCCTACAGCTAAAATTGTTTTTTCTCTAATATGGGAGTTATTGGTAATGGGTATAAAACTACATGGATTAGGCATAACTATGGCATTTACTCCTTGAGACCTATAATACTCAATGTCAAATGAAGTGAGAACTGTAACTACATCAGCCAATTTGTATACATATTTTTTAGTAAAATTTGTAATTTTTTTTCGCCCTTTCATATATCTCAAGTAAGAGTTATGTTCTTGAGCTACGATTTTTATAGAAAATAGCTTAGCTACTATTATTGTTATTAAGTTGGTCAATGTTATAAAGGAAATAATAACATCTGGTCTGTTTGCCTTGTTCCAATAATGTCTAGACAAATTTAAAACACTTCGTATTGTATGGCTAGGTACAAATTTTGTTTGTTTTAAATTAACTTTATTGATTGATGGATCTAGTTGGTAGTTGTCTCTCCCCTCAAAAAGTGTTATAACAGATATTTTATTATTAGTGTTTTTTGCCAAGCTGTTTGCCATAAGAGCCAAAACTCTTTCGGCACCACCACCACCTAAAGATGAAATTATAAAGTCTATCTTCATTAGCTTATTTTTTTATATTCTTTATAAGTATACCTAAAGTAGAAACAACTACTTATTATTAGTACAAACGATGTACTCAAAGCTAATCCATAAACGTCATAATACTTTATAAGTATTATGTTTAGTAAGATATTAATCATTAGATTAACAAATGAGATTTTTGCCATGAAACTATTTTTATTAATACTGGTTAAGAATTTAACCATTATTAAAGTACAAAGGTAAAAAGGTACATTAAAAAGTAATATTTTTTGTATTAGGGAAACCTTAATCGTATCATCATGAGTAAATTCATTTCTTTCTAACCAAATTTCTACAATTACATCGGAAAAAAAAATCACAATTATAACGACAATTACACTAGTACTTACAACTATTTTTAGTATTTTGAATAAATACTTATAAGCTAAATTAATGTCTGTATTTACAAGTCTAGAAAAGTGGGGAAGAAGCACACTTCCTAAGGCCATAATAACTATGGTAACACCAAAAGCTGGGATTCTGTTACCATAATTTAATGCCGCAATAGAGCCTACTACCAATTGTCCAGCAAAAAATTGATCTATAAAATTATTCATACTAGAAAGAAAACTTGATGTAATCTTTGGGGGTAATTGCGATAACATCATCTTTGAGTTTGTATTCATAGCAGGTTTACTTAATAGTAATTTATTGCTATATATTGCATACGTTAATAAGAATAAAAAGCTACTTAAACTTCCTACTAATGTACCATAAGCTAATACTTTATCTCCAAGATTTTCTTTTAAAAAAAATAAAAATAATAACATTATTATTAAAGGAAAAAATTGATGAATCGTAGCTACAAAGAATTTATTGTCAACTTCAAGAAGTCCAGAAATAACAGTGGAAAACCCCCAAAGCACAAGGCTAGGTAAAATAATATTTAATTGATTTTTAACTAAAGCGTAATAATTTTCTGTATGTCCAGGATATATATTTTCTAAAAAAAAATCCATAAAAAAATAACATACCAAGATAGACACTAACGAAACAATCAAAGTCATTAGAAATACTAAGGACTGAAAACCTCCTTTGTTACTACCGTTTTTAATTTCTATGATATAATTTGGGATGAATAAATTTTTTAAGGAATTTAAAAAAACGCTTTGTACAAAAGTAGGTATCAATACTGCCACGAGAAAAGTATCCAATACTTCAGAAAGACCGAAAGAACTTGCTATAACAGTCTCTTTATAAAAGGCTAAACCCTTAATAAAAAAAGTTACTATGGCAACAATTAACATACTCCTCAAAACAGGGTTTTTCAAGTAAGATTTAAGTCTTGTCAAGAGTTTATATGAATTTTTAGGTTCCATGGATGTTTGAGGTCAATATTTCACTTGTTATTTGAAATAACAAATAATAGAATAAAATTAATTTTAAAAAAATGAATTCTTATTTATTGGGTTAGATTTAGGAAAAATATTATTTTGTTTTAATTTTTCTTTCAAATAATTAGCAAGTGGGATTTCAATATATTTATTAACTACATAGGATAGTATCAGCATGAATATTATTACAGAACTCAGAAGAAACCATTTATTAATATATAGTTTTAATTTATTAAACATTATAAATCCAATATTTTGGTGAAGCAAATATAAAGGGTAGGTTAAAATTCCTAATTTTAGGAAAAACTTTTTATTAAATGGTTTTAACTTATCTATACCAACTAAAAACATTATTATAAAAAATAGTGTGATTATTAGCATTACAACATTTTCATCATAAGAGTTAAAATATCTTTCATTACGTATAAAAGTATCATCATGAGCAATTTTGTTTGAGACAACATACGCTAGTAAAATCGGTAATAAATTTTTTATTAATTTTTTTTCCGATTTCATAAAATATATAAACATTCCAGCAACAAAGTACGTGCCCTTACTTGCAAAACAAACATAATATACTATTTTCAATAAATAAGGTGCTTCGGCAAAAGGGATTATAATTTGAATAATAGCTATAGATAATAAAACCCAAGCAAAAAATCTTATGTATCTTATTAGATTAAAAAATAATATAATTGCAATTAAAAAATAGAATTTCAATTCAACTACTAAGGACCAATATACGCCATCCACATGCTCTACACCTAAAAATTCGTTAAACATTGTAATAAGATTTAATAATACCTGCCCATACGTTAATTGGAACAGTGGGTAGCCAAAAATAAATACAATAAAAGAAGTTAGCAATACACTAAACCAGAACGCAGGATTAAGACTTCTAAATCGAGAAATATAAAATTTTTTTAAATCAGAATTTCTAGCTGAAATTAAGATTATAAAGCCACTAATAATAAAGAATAACTCAACACCGAGATAACCATACTCAGAAAAGTCTTCAAGAGGAGAGAATTTTAATATTGAGAAATTACCTTTAGCGTAACCTCTAAAGCAATAGTGGTAAAATACTACATAGATAGTAGCAAATAATCGTATAAGATCTAAGTGATATAATCTCTCTATATCAACTCTTTTAAAACTCATTTTCAAAGATTTTTTGAAAACAAATATTATGAATTAGTTCTTCAAATATTACTTTTTAAGTCAACGGGATAAAATTATCGTTGATTGATATAATAAAATTTCATTTTTTTATGTTTATAACATCCAAAAAGGTTACTTCATTCGTATATTTTTAAATCAAATTCATTAATACAATAGAAATAACTTACAAATTATTGCTTTTAGTCGAATAATTACGGTTTTCAGCTGTTATCTATGTATTTATTCCATAGATTAGCCAATAAATAATGATAGATTGTCCCTAAATCTTAACCTACTTAGCCCTTATGCGTTTTTTGTGTACTACCCCTAAATGTTCTTTCTTATTTTACTTCATTCTATTTATTTTTATCTCTCAGCCACCTTCATTTGCGCAACAATTGGCATTTCCTAGCGCTTATGGAGCTGGAGCTTATACTACAGGTGGACGAGATGGAATTATAGTTCATGTTACAAATTTAAATAATAACGGTCCAGGAAGCTTTAGAGAAGCATTATCAATGACTGTTCCTAGAATAATAGTTTTTGATGTAAGTGGAATCATTAATTTAACATCATTATTATATATAGACAATGACAATAGTAACGTCACAATTGCTGGCCAGACTGCACCAGAAGGGGGGATTACTATAGATGGTGCCAGGTTTTATTTAAATGATGTAGATAATATTATCGTTAGGCATATAAGGTTTAAAGGAGGAATTAATGCTGATTATTACCCTAATAGTAATGATAGCTTAGGAAACGATTCTTTGTCTTCTGTAGCTACAATGACAAATCAAATATTTGATCATTGTAGTTTTGCATTTGGAGCAGATGAATCTGCAAGTTGGTATGCGACAGGTAACGGTGATAATGTTAATAATGTCACTATACAGCGATGTTTATTTGCAGAAAGCGTTAAAGGTTGTATCATTGGAAAACAATCTGGAAAAACAGGGCCATCTCCAAAAATCTCTTTTATAAGTAATTTATTTTATAATTCTGGTTATAGGTTTCCGAATGTAACAGGTGATGGCGGAAGAATAGATGTTATAAACAATGTGGTTTGGAATTCTAGTGGAAGATTAATAAGAGGTAATGGTAGCTTTAGCTTGAACCACATAGGAAATTATTATCATTATAATAATTTTGTATTGAAAAACACTAGCCTTAATGTATTCGCTTATGGTACTATACCTCAGATATATACATCAGATAATATACTTGTTGCTCCAAATGAAAGTACAGATACAAATGATTTAACCTATTCAGTTTCTGAAATGAATAGTAATAATAACCTCAGCTGGAAGTTTTTTCTTGACGGTGGAGGATACCAATATGGCGACCAATTACCAGATAATTATTTTGCAAATAATCAACATACCTTGCTAGGTAGAGCAATACCTCTTCTAGATGGAAGTCAGTCACTAATAGATGTGTCGTCTAATGTTGGTTGTAGCTCTAGGCTAAATCAAGACGGTAGTATTAGTGATAATTTAGATGAGCATGATTTTCTGTGGTTAAATAATGTTATCTCTGGATCCTTTACACCTAAGCTTGAAACAAGTGAATATGTGTTACCTTCTATTCCTTCTGTTCAAAGACCTGATAATTTCTATCAATCAAACCCTCACATTCCTGAAATATGGTTTCAAAATAATGTACCTGCAGGACAAGACCATAATGATATAGCTCCTTCAGGTTATACTTGGATTGAAGAGTACTTAAATGGTGTGGATGTAGATTTATCAGCTGTATCAGCTGAAGATGTAGAAGTTTTACCTAGTTCTGCTCAAATCCAAATTCCAGAAACTATAACCTTATCTACAGCATTCACGCCATCAGATGCTACAAACCAATCAGGTGTTTGGGCTTCTAGTGATGAGGCAATAGCTACGGTAGATTCTAATGGTGTTGTTACGCCTGTTTCTGAAGGCATAGTAATAATTACATTTACATCTAATGACGGAGGCTATACTGATACATCAGAGATAACGGTTTTTCCTGAAGCGCTCCAAGCGAGCGCAGGCGATGACCAACAAATTTGTGAAGGAGAAACGATTACCTTAATAGCTACAGGTGGAGATTATTTCCTATGGAATACAGGTGAAACGACACCAGAAATACAAGTGTCTCCTGTAGAAACTACAACTTATGCTGTAACGGTGTCAGATGATTTTGGTCAATCAGATGGTGCTACTGTAATGGTTACCGTAAATTCTATGCCTACAGCTAATGCTGGTGAAGATCAAACTATTTGTCAAGGTGAAACAATAACATTAACAGCTTCCGGAGGTGATTCTTATTTGTGGAGCACTGGTGAAACAACAGCATCAATCGAAGTAAGTCCTGAGATTGAAACAATCTACGATGTAGAAGTTATTTCCAATTCATGTTCTAGCACTGATAGTGTCTCTGTTTTTGTAAACCCTTCACCAATAATTATTACTTCAGAAGATGTGGTTATCGTAGATGGAACTTCAACAACATTAATCGCTAGTGGAGTAGATAATTACGAATGGAGTACTGGTGAAACAACCGATTCTATAACTGTTAATCCTACTGAAACAACAACATATACCGTTAGTTCTATTGGTGAAAATGGTTGTATTGGTTATGCAGAAATTTTAGTAACTGTAATTCCTGAAGTCGTAGCTGATTCAGGTGAGGATGTAACTATTTGTAACGGTGAAACAATTTCTTTAGTTGCAACAGGAGGATCAACTTATTCTTGGAGCACAGGTGAAGACCAAGCAGAAATATCTGTCAGTCCTGAAGAGACAACAACATACACAGTTACTGTTACTGATGATTATGGATATTCCGATACTGACTCTATTACAGTTTTTGTTAATGAAGCTCCTAATTTAGTAGTAAACAATCAGGTTTACGTCATGATTGGAAATTCAACAACTTTAGTTTCTAATGGTGGAGATACATATTTATGGAGTACAGGTGAAACAACAGCTTCAATTGAAGTTTCCCCAAATGAAACAACCACTTACACCGTAACTGCTATTTCTGAAAATGGATGTGAGACTTCAGCAGATATTCTTGTTACAGTTTTAGATGAATTAATGGCAAGTGCTGGTGATGATGTTTCAATCTGCGAAGGAGAAAGTACAACACTCAATGCCTCTGGTGGTGTTAGTTATGCTTGGGATACTGGTGCTACAACATCTCAATTGACTGTTAGTCCATTAGAAACAACAACATACAGTGTTACTGTTGGAGATGGTTATGGTAATTTTGATACAGATGAAGTTACTGTTATAGTAAATACAATACCTAGTGCTTACGCTGGTGAGGATGAAACAATTTGTGAAGGAGAATTAATTACGCTCACGGCATCTGGAGGTGATTCTTATATATGGAGCACTGGTGAAACAACAGTTTCAATTTCAGTTTCCCCTAGTACAACAACAAATTATAGTGTAGAGGTGATTCAAAACAATTGTTCAAGTGTTGATGATGTAATTGTTTTTGTAAATGAAGCGCCTAATATTAATGTAACAAATGACCTAGTCATTGTAAATGGTGAATCAGCAGTACTTACGGCTAGCGGGAGTGATAATTATGAATGGAGTACGGGTGAAACAACAAATACTATAAATATAAGCCCAAGCGTAACAACAACATACTCTGTTTCGTCACTTGGAACAAATGGATGCACAGCAACAGAAGAAGTTACGGTTACAGTAATCCCTGAAGTCGTAGCTGAAGCAGGTGATGATGTCTCAATTTGTGAAGGCGAAAGTACAATCCTTAATGCCTCTGGAGGCGTAAGTTATGCTTGGAATACAGGTGATAATACTCAAAGTTTAAATGTTAGTCCAACAAATACAACAACTTATACTATAACTGTGACTGATGAATATGGTAATTCAGATTCTGATAGTGTTACTGTAACAGTAAATGAAATACCAACTTTAAGCATTACTGACAATGTTACCATTGTGGAAGGTGAAACTGTCTCGTTACAAGTTCAAGGAGCGAATAACTATGTTTGGAGTACAGGAGAAACATCAGCTTCAATTTCAGTAAGTCCAGTTCAAACAACAACATATACGGTAATAGGTACTTCAAATTCTTGCTCTTCGGAAGCCCAAGTTACGGTTATTGTTGAAGAACCATTTATGGCAAGTGCAGGAACTGATGAACGTGTTTGTAATAACGAAAGCTATGAGGTAGTATTAACTGCAGGACAAGGTGATAGCTATCTATGGAGTACAGGTGCTACTACTCAAAGTATTATAGTTAGTCCTTTGTCTACGACAACTTATTCAGTTACAGTTACACAAGGACAACAAGAGGATACTGACGATGTCACTGTTTATGTTGATCCAAGCCCTGAAGTAGTTATAACTAACGGAGAAAGTGTCGATATATTAAGTGGTGATTTCATAACATTGTCAGCATCTGGTGCCAATACATATCAATGGAATAATGGTGCGACTCAACCTAATATTGCTGTAAGTCCAAATGCAACAACTACATATGAAGTTATGGGGTATATAGGTGATTGTTCTGATGAGAAACAAGTTACAGTAAATGTATATGAGCCTGTTGTTGCAGATGCAGGTGCAGATACTAATATATGTTTAGATGAAATTGTAATATTAACAGCTACAGGAGGTGATGAATATTTTTGGAGTACAGGTGAAACCACCCAGTCTATCGAAGTATCTCCTACTGAAACAACAGAATATACCGTAACTGTTTTTAACGCTATGAGTTATGGTGAAGACACAGTTATAGTAGAGGTAGATGCTAATTGCGGAAATAGTGTTGTAGCACCTAGTGAAGAACCATCTGAAACTTCTCTAAATATTTTCCCTAATCCAGCAAAAAATCGTGTTAATGTTAAACTGTCATCAAGTTCATTAGAGTCAGATGTTCACTTTTATGATTTAACAGGTAAGCTAGTGAAATCAGTTAAGATTTCAAATGAAAACTTAAGTCCTATTACGACTGAGCAAGTAGATATTAGTATGTTACAGGCAGGTGTTTATTTTGTGCAGCTCATAGACAGAGACCGAGATATAACCAAAAAACTCATAATAGATTAAATTACGATCAAGAACCTATTAGTGCTCTGCCTAATTTTAATTTCATCAAAAGATTTCCTAAAATTAAAGATATAGTCATTGAAATTATAAAAGCTAATGATATAGCAAGTATTATAGGCATTTTTTGTATAAACATGAAAGTGAAAAATACTTTAAGTAAAGGTTCATGTATCAGATATAAATAATAACTATTATTATTTACATATGAGATGATTGGTTTTGCTTTACTTAGTAAAGAATTATATTTAACAATTAGGATATTTAAAAATCCGTAAATAAAGCATAATGCTAATAAGCTCAATACAAGTTGTGTCTTGTCAATTGCAAACAAAACATACTTGTTTTGAAAAAAGTTTATTAGAAAAAAATAAAAAGAAAAAAGAATTAGATGTAATAAAAAAATGTATAGCACTTTTCCCTTCAAATAAATTAAAATTATAGAAGAGTATTTATTAAAAAGATTACCTACTTGGAAAAAAATATAATATTTACAAACCAAAGATAGGGGCTGAAGGTTAACATAACTCAATGGTAATACTAGTAGATATAATATAATGCCAATTGCGATACTGAATATATAATGTTTGCATAAATACTTTTCAAATTTATAATATATGATAAACATCAAAAACATCATTAAGAGAAACCACAGATGCCCAGCACCAGACCACATATAAAATAAAAAGGACTTTAGAGAACTATAATCAATTAAAAAATAGATATATATTGGTGATAATATTAGATAGGGAACAATTAAACGTCTTGATTTCTTTTTAAATAAAGTTTTATAGTTCTCATACTTTCCATAATTATTTCTCAAATAGTAGTATATATATCCAGAAATAAAAACAAAAAGAGGCATAGAAATTGTTGAAATATATTGTCCTAAGCAATCAGCTATGATATTATATTTATAGTATTTACTAACATCCCAACTATTTCTATATGGAGAAAAAGAATGTCTTAAAACAACCAAAGTAATACCAACGGCTCTAAGTAGATTCATATGGCTCAAGTCTCTTCGTAACATAAAGCTTTATTTATAAAATGAAATTTGAGGATTTTTTCGGTATTTTACTTAATATAAATTTGATGTGAAAAAATTCACATCAAATTTATAACGCATTTTATAAAACTATTTTCCAATTGAAGAATATTCAAAACCTATTTCATTCATTTCTTTTTTATTTAAGATATTTCTACCATCAAAGATAAATGCAGGTTTCTTCATAGACTCATAAATCTTTTTCCAGTCGTAAGTTTTAAATTCATCCCATTCAGTCATTATAGCAATAGCATGAGCATCTTTTACAGCTTCATAAGGATTACTATGTGATGTAACCAAATCCCTGTTTTCTTCAGAAGTTCTGGTATTTAAGTAGTTTAAATCATTTTGAACTTTTTTATCAGATACTTTAGGGTCATATACCGAGATATTAGCCTGCTCACTCAGTAAATGATCAGCTACATAAATTGCAGCAGATTCTCTTGTGTCGTTTGTGTCTTTTTTGAAAGCCCATCCTAGCATTGCAATCTTTTTACCTGAAACTGTATTATATAATGTGCTGATTAAATTGTCTGAGAATCTGCGTTTTTGATGATCGTTGAGAATAATAACTTGTTCCCAATAATCAGCTACTTCGTTAAGACCATAACTTCTGGCAATATAGACAAGGTTTAGTATGTCTTTCTGAAAACAAGATCCTCCAAAACCAATTGATGCATTAAGGAATTTAGGTCCTATTCTAGAGTCCATACCAATTGCTCTAGCAACTTCATTAACATTAGCTTCTGTGTGCTCACATAATTCTGAAATTGCGTTAATAGACGAAATTCTTTGCGCTAAGAAGGCATTAGCTGTTAATTTAGATAACTCAGAAGACCAAACATTGGTTCTTAATATTCTGTCTTGTGGCACCCAGCTTCCATAGATATTAGCCAAGCTTTCAATAGCGTCTTCAGATTCTCCCCCTATTAAGACTCTATCAGGATTTAATAAATCATCTATAGCTGTACCTTCTGCTAAAAACTCAGGGTTAGATAAAATACTGAAATTAACATCACTACCTGTGTTATGTAATATACTTTTTATAGCCTGAGCTGTTCTTACAGGTAAAGTAGACTTTTCTACAACAATTTTATCTGTAGTAGCTACTTCTGCTATATTTCTAGCACATAATTCAACATACTTTAAATCTGCAGCCATACCTTTTCCCTTACCATAAGTTTTAGTTGGGGTGTTTACAGATATGAAAATCATTTCTGCCTCATCAATAGCTTTGTCTATTTCAGTACTGAAAAAAAGATTTTTTCCTCTTGTTTCTTCTACTATTTCAGCTAATCCAGGCTCATAAATTGGTAAATTTGATACATCCTTATCATTCCAAGCGGCAATACGCTCTTCATTTATATCTACAATAGTTACTTGAATGTTAGGGTTTTTCTTTGCTATTACTGCCATAGTTGGGCCACCAACATATCCAGCACCAATACAACAAATTTTATTTATTTTCATGTTTCTAAGTTTATTAGATTCAGGTTTATTTATTTAGATTTCAAATTTGTAAGAAATTATTCGCTTACTCTAAATTATTATATTAACGACAAGTTTTTACGATAAAATCCATTATCAATTATTTATTTATTTATAATATTCTCTATACCAATCTACAAAAGCTTTTACTCCTCTTGCTATAGATGTATTAGGCCTGTAGTCATAATCTGCTATTAATTGATCTACATCAGCCCAGGTTCTTTCAACATCACCAGGTTGTATATCCATCATATTTTTATCAGCTTCCTTATTTAGATTTTTTTCTATTTCCTTTATAAAATCTAGAAGTTTTACGGAATTATTATTCCCTATATTATATACTTTATAAAGTTCTTTGTTTTCAACACGAGATATTGCTGGCTTTTCAATAATTCTCACAACACCTTCTACAATATCATCTATATAAGTAAAGTCACGCTCCATTTTTCCGTGATTAAATACTTTTATAGGTCTGTCATTAACAATAGCATCAGTAAACAAAAACATAGCCATATCTGGTCTTCCCCAAGGGCCATAAACTGTAAAGAATCGTAAGCCTGTTGTTGGAACATTAAACAAATGACTGTAAGTATGAGCCATTAACTCATTACTTTTCTTTGTAGCAGCGTACAAGCTTATTGGGTGATCAACATTGTCGTCAGTAGAGAAAGGTACTTTTTTATTTAAACCATATACGCTAGAACTACTAGCATACACTAAATGTTTAATTTCAAAGTTTCTACAGCATTCAAGAATATTTAGAAATCCAACCAAATTAGAATCAATATAAGTTTCGGGATTTTCTAAACTATATCTAACTCCAGCCTGTGCAGCTAAATTACAAACGATATCAAACTTTTCGTTTTTAAATAATTCAGGTAAATTTTCTCGATCTTCAAGGTTCATTCTTACAAAAGAGAAAAAGCTAGATGAACTTTTGCATACTTTGTTAAACTCGCTAGCACACTCTTTTTCAATTCCTAATTCCTTAAGTCTTGAAAATTTAAGGTTGACATCATAATAATCGTTTATATTATCTAAGCCTACTACTTGATGCCCTTTATTTATTAATATTTTTGAAACAAAAAAGCCAATAAAGCCTGCGGCACCAGTTACTAATACTTTCATTATCTTTTATTTAATGTTTTGAATAATTAACCTCAAAGATTAAAATTTAGATTGATAAATTTGAGATTTTAGCGATAGAATACATAAATATTAGTTTTGCGTAAAATCAATTTCTATAATTTTTGCTAGCGAGTTGCAATTTTCAACTTTGAGTTCCATCTCTTGCTCTTTATAAGAGTTTTCTATAATATATATTTTACAAGAGTCTAGATCAATATTACTTTTTGAAAAATCAACTGTTCCGTACTTTATTAAGTTAACTACAGTTAAAGAATCTAGTGTGTTTTTTTGAATAAAAGTAGAGGCACTTTCAGAATAAGAGAGTGGTTTAGAACTGATGTTTTTAACTGTTCTAGCATTTGGGCCATAATCACACGAAGCATCTTTGCCGTTAAGAAAAAACATAAGAATTATAAGACCTATGGCAAATCCTCCAAGATAATAGCCAAGTCGATGAATAAACTTCATTGAATAATTTTAAAAGATTAATAGGTTGACATCATTGTAATCTAAACCATACCATTCGGAAACTGATTTATTAGTTAAGATGCCGTGGTAAAAATACAACCCATTTTTTAATCCTCTATCAAATCTAAGCGCATTTTCTAAACCACCATGTTCACCAATTTCTAGTAAATAAGGTGTGAAAATATTACTTATGGAAACTGAAGCTGTTCTAGAGTAACGCGCAGGAATATTCGGAACACAATAATGGAGTACTCCGTTGTGTTCAAAAGTAGGATGGTCATGAGTGGTTATTTCACTGGTTTCAAAACAACCTCCCATATCAATGCTTACATCTATGACTACTGAGCCTTTTTTCATGTTGTCTACCATAGTTTCAGTAACTACAATAGGAGAACGATTAGTGCCTCTAACAGCACCAATAGCAACATCACATCTTTTTAAGGCTTTTAGTAGGTTTTTTGGTTGCATTGTAGAGGTGTAAATTGTACGTCCTAAATTATTCTGAATACAGCGTAGTTTAGTAATTGAACTATCAAAAACCTTAACATTTGCACCTAAACCAATAGCTGATCTAGCAGCGAATTCACCTACTGTGCCAGCACCTAGAATTAAAACCTCGGTAGGAGGAACACCATTGATGTTTCCCATCATTAATCCATTACCACCATTAACATTAGATAGTAACTCAGAAGCGATTAAAATAGAAGCTGTGCCTGCAATTTCACTAAGTGACCTCACTGCTGGGTAAGCACCATCTTCATCTTTAATATATTCAAAAGCTAAAGCAGTGATTCTTTTTTTGGCTAAAGCTTCAAAATAAGCTTTACTCTGAGTTTTAATCTGTAAGGCAGATATTAAAATTGTCTGAGGATTTATTAAACTAATTTCATCTAAGGAAGGTGGTTCTACTTTTAGTATCATAGGGCAGGAGTAGACCTTTGCCGTATCCTTGGTGACTTCTGCACCAGCTTCGCTATAGTCTTTATCATTGAAATTAGCACCTTCTCCAGCACCAGATTCTAATAAAACACGATGACCATTTGCTGTTAAAGCAGAAACAGCATCTGGAGTTAAGCAAACTCTTTTTTCTTGAAAATGAGTTTCTTTAGGGATACCAATAAAAAGCTCCCCTTTTCGTTTAAAAATTTCTAAGGTCTCTTCTTGAGGTAATAGTTGGGCTTTGGTAAATGGAGATAAAGATTTACTCATTGAAGGTTAGTTTAAAGTAATTGCAATATAGTGAAAGCCTAAATGAATTACTAAAATTATTCTACTTCAAACAATAAATGCTTTAATAGAGAGGAATATAATAATTAAAAGTACTGTTTAATCTTACCCCAAAAGGTTTTTGGTTTTATCATAAACTCTTCTTCTAATTCTTCCATAGTTTTATCTGCATCGTTTATTTTATTGAACATTCTAGCTCTAATTAGATATATTGAAGGGAAAACGATAGCCATAAAAGGTAAAAGCCAAATAATATGAAGTTCGTCCATATAAACTATATCATCATTTAATGCACTTAAGCACTGAAAAGAAAACATAGCAATAGGGATTATTAAAACATGATACCACCAATGCTTACAAGTAAAAAACCATATGAGAGAAAGTAATAAGGGTATAACTTTCATCATTAAAACCCAGACGCCTACATTTGCACTTCCATATAAATTACTATTATATGTTCCAAATATAGTTTCCCATTTAGGAGTGTCAGGCACATATTCGTAGATATAGAATAAAAAAGGAGTACCAGCTATAACTGTAGCTATGATACTCCCCATTAAAATCTTTCGATTATAAGATTTCTTATCCGTGTGTTGGGATTTTAAGTTTTCTTTTGTCAACTTGTGTTGTAGTTTGGCCATCTAAGTCAATAATGTTAGTTGCTTGAGCAGTGAATAACATTCCGCCGAAGATAGCAATCGCTAGTACTAGTTTTTTAGCTTTCATAATTTAAAGGGATTTAATTAATTAATTACTACAAAATTACAGTGTAGAGTAATAGTGCTAAAATGTAATAATGTTAAAATCCTAGAAATTATGAGTTTATAATTACGGTTTTCCCGTAATTAGCATACTATCTTAAAGGAATATAGTCAAAATTTAAACTAAAATTTTGTTTCTGTCATAGCTTTATTTTCGGTTAAATGTTTAGTCTTTATAGTTAATTTGAGGGATCTTTTCTCATTATTAATATTAGTGATGCTTATTGTCTGGTTATCATCAGGTAGTAATTCTTCAACACGCTCAGGCCATTCAATAAAAAGCCAATTATTACTGTTAAAATAATCTTCAACACCAAAATTATAAGCTTCTTCAATATCTTCAATCCTATAGAAATCAAAATGAAAAACCTTATCATTTGTCAGCTCATATTCATTAACAATGGAGAATGTCGGACTAGAAGCTACATCATCACTTCCTAAAGCTTTTAGTAAAGCATTTATGAAAGTTGTTTTTCCAGCACCCATTTCCCCATTGAAAAGCACGGTTTTAGAAACTAAATGCTCTAAAACTTTAGTTGCAATGCTATCAATTTCATTGAGTTGATATTCAAATTCTATAGTATTCACTATCAATTAAATTTGATGCAATGTTAGGAATAAAATATTGAAAATCCTAGAAATTTATGTATTTCGTCGATTTTTTTTGCTTTTTACAGATATTATCCTTTATGGAAGATTTGTTATTTTGGTTCTAAAATCACAAAAGGAATAATCATTTCTTCCAAAGAAACACCACCGTGTTGATACGTATTTCGGTAGTAACTGACATAGTGATTAAAATTATTAGGATAAGCTAAGAACAAATCCCCTTTAGCAAAAATAAACGAGCTACTCATACTTAATGAAGGTAAATGAATAGATTTTGGATCTTTTACCGCCAAAACATCTTTGTCTTGATAGGTGAGGCTACGACCTGTTTTATAGCGTAAATTCAAACTAGTATCTCTATCGCCTATAACTTTAGAAGGTGCTTTAACATTAATAGTACCATGATCTGTAGTCATTATGAGTTTAAAACCTAATTGTTGAGAAAGTTGTATCATTTCTAATAATGGAGAGTTTTTAAACCAGCTTAAAGTCAACGAGCGATAAGCTTTATCGTTAGAGGCTAATTCTTTAACAACTTCCATCTCAGTTTTAGAATGTGATAGCATGTCCACAAAATTATACACAACTACACTTAAATCGTTTTCTTTTAATGCTCTAAAGTTTTCTACAAGTTTCTTTCCTGATTTTAAATTGGTAATTTTATGATACTCATACTTTAGATGTGTTAGTCCTAAACGCTTCAACTGTTCTCTTAGAAAATCATCCTCGTGAAGGTTTTTTCCTCCTTCATCTATATCGTTTTTCCAATATTGAGGATAAAGTTTTTCCATGTCTGATGGCATTAAACCAGAGAATATAGCATTACGCGCATACTGTGTAGCTGTTGGTAAAATGCTGAAGAATGAAAGTTCTGAAGCTTTCTTGTAATAATTGTTAACGATAGGCTCAAAAGCTTTCCATTGGTCATAACGTAAATTATCGATGACAACTAAAAGCGTTGGTTGTTTATCACTTAGTTCTGGCACAACTTTATCCTTAAATAAAGTATGTGACATAACAGGTGCTTCAGTATTTGACTGAAACCAATCTTCGTAATTTTTCTCAATAAATTTGCCAAATTGTAGATTAGCTTCGGTTTTTTGAGATTCAAGGATATCAGTCATTCCAACGTCTTCTATATCCTCAAGCTGAAGTTCCCAATAAATTAACTTTTGATAAAGATCTACCCATTCCTGATAAGAATTTACCATAGATAAATCCATGGCTATTTTTCTAAACTCTTGTTGGTAATTAGATGTCGTCTTTTCTGAGACTAAACGAGAATGGTCTAAGTTCTTCTTTAAACTTAGTAATATTTGGTTAGGGTTAACAGGCTTAATTAAATAATCAGCAATTTTATTACCGATTGCTTCCTCCATAATATATTCTTCTTCACTTTTGGTAATCATTACCACAGGAAGGTTTGGTCGTTTTTCTTTTATTTCATTTAAAGTTTCCAATCCTGTGAGTCCAGGCATGTTTTCATCTAAAAACACAATATCAAAGTTCGTTTCGTCTATAACTTCTAGTGCTTCTGTACCGCTTTGGCATTTAGTAACTATATATTGTTTTTGCTCTAAAAAGAGAATATGAGGTTTTAGTAAATCTATTTCGTCGTCTACCCAAAGAATATTTATCATGTTGTGGTATATTTGTCTTTTAACTATTGATTTTTATACATTTTGCCTACTAATAATAAGCTCAAAATATTTAACGATCCAATTTACGGATTTATTACCATTCCAAATTCACTAATTTTTGACATTATTCAACACAAATACTTTCAG
Organism: Winogradskyella sp. 266wxhm; assembly: GCF_058964685.1. Lineage (NCBI taxonomy): Bacteria > Pseudomonadati > Bacteroidota > Flavobacteriia > Flavobacteriales > Flavobacteriaceae > Winogradskyella > Winogradskyella sp. 266wxhm. The sequence continues at coordinate 3,820,523 of NZ_CM179559.1, read as the reverse complement.
AGGTTACGTAGAATTACCCAAATGGGTTTATCTTATTTGGTGTATCCAGGCGCGCATCATACACGTTTTCATCATGCGCTTGGCTGTATGCATTTAATGCAAAAAGCTATAAATGTACTTCGTTTTAAAGGAGTTGCGATTTCGGAAGATGAAGAAAACGGTTTGCTAATCGCTATTTTATTGCACGATATTGGACATGGGCCTTTTTCTCATGCCATGGAGCATAGTATAGTAAATGATATTTCTCACGAGGAAATTTCACTGCGTTTTATGGAAGAACTCAATAATGAGTTTAACGGAAGTTTAACGTTAGCAATCTCAATTTTTAAAGGTGAATACCATCGGAAATTCATGTGTCAATTAATTTCAAGTCAACTCGATATGGATAGAGCAGACTATCTGAAAAGAGACAGTTTTTACACAGGTGTTGCTGAAGGAAACATTAATAGTGAACGTTTAATTACGATGCTTAATGTGGTTGAAGATGAGTTGGTTGTGGAAGAAAAAGGAATTTATAGTGTAGAGAAGTTTTTAGTTGCTAGACGCTTTATGTATTGGCAAGTATATTTACATAAAACAAGCTTAGCGGCCGAACAACTTTTAACAAGAATTTTAAAGCGAGCTAAAGATTTGGTTTCGGGAGGAGTTGATCTCAATGCAAGTGAAGCTTTGTCGTATTTTTTAAATTCTAATATTGATAGAGCATCTTTTGATGGTGAAACTTTAAGCATATTCTCTAAATTGGACGATTATGATATTGTTTCAGCAATGAAGAATTGGCAAAATCATAATGATTTTGTGTTAAGTAATCTTTGCGAAATGATTCTCGATAGAGATTTACTCAAAATAAAGTTGAAAAATAAAGATATTAAACAAGCGGAACTTACAGAGCATATCAATGCTTTAGTTGACGAGTATAATCTAACTAGAGAAGAAGCAGAGTATTTTGTTTTTAAAGGTGAAATTACCAATCAAGCTTATAAGAGTAAAAAGCAGAATATCAATATTCTTCTAAAGTCAGGAAAAGTAAAGGATATAGTTAAAGCTTCAGATCAAGTTAACCTAAAAGCACTAAGTAAACCTGTAACCAAATATTATAAGTGCTATCCTAAGAAGAAATTGTAATACATTTTTTCTATTTTTGCTGAACCAACAGACAAATAAATCAATTAATTGAAATTTACAGCAGAACAAATCGCAGGTATTTTAGAAGGAACTGTTGATGGTGATCCCAACGTGGAAGTTTCTACACTATCCAAAATAGAAGAAGGAAGCGAAGGATCTTTAACTTTTTTAGCAAATCCTAAATACACGCAATACATTTATACTACAGAGGCTTCGGTTACTATTGTTAATGAAGACTTTAAACCCGAAAACCCAATAAGTACAACACTTATAAAAGTAGAAGACGCTTACAGGTCTTTTACAAAACTATTAGAATATTACAACCAATTTAAAATGAGTAATAAGTCAGGAATAGAGCAACCAAGCTTTATTTCCGATACTGCAAAATTGGGTGAAAATATTTATGTAGGTGCATTTACTTATATAGGAGATAATGTAACTATAGGGAATAATGTTAAGATTTTCCCGAATTCATACATTGGTGAGAATGTTACAATTGGTGACGATTGTATCATCTTTGCAGGCGGAAAAATTTATTCCGATTGTGTTATTGGTAATAATTGTGTGATCAACTCTGGAGCTATTATAGGAGCAGATGGTTTTGGTTTTGCTCCAAATGAAAAGGGTGAGTATTCAAAAGTTCCACAAATAGGAAATGTAATTTTAGAAGACAATGTCGATGTTGGAGCTGGTACTACAATAGATAGAGCCACAATGGGTTCTACCGTAATTCGTTATGGTGTAAAACTAGACAATCAAATTCAGATTGCACACAATGTTGAAATAGGAAAAAACACTGTTATAGCAGCTCAAACAGGAGTTGCAGGATCAACTAAAATAGGCAGCAACTGTATTATTGGAGGTCAAGTAGGAATCGTTGGTCACATTACTATAGGTAACAATGTAAAAGTGCAAGCGCAATCCGGAATTGGAAGAAACATAAAGGATAACGAAGTTTTGCAAGGTTCACCATCTTTTGGTTATACCGACTGGAATAAGTCTTATGTGCTTTTCAAAAACTTACCGAAGCTTGCAAAAACTATAAATGAATTAGAAAAAAAAGTAGATGGCAATAATTAAAACAGATATAAAGCAAAAGACCATTGAAAAAGAAGTTACACTTGAAGGAGTAGGACTTCATACAGGTGCAAATGTTAAATTGGTTTTTAAACCTGGAGCTGAAAATTCAGGATTCCTTTTTGAGCGTGTCGATTTAGAAGGACACCCAAAAATTGAAGCTGATGCCAACTATGTTACTAACACGCAAAGGGGAACTTGTTTAGAGAGAAACGGAGTTGTTATTCAGACATGTGAACATGTTTTAGCAGCTTTGGTTGGCTTGGATATAGATAACGTTATAATAGAACTTAATGCTTCTGAACCACCAATTATGGATGGTTCTTCAAAGTTTTTTGTGGAAGCTTTAGAGGAAGCAGGAATTGTTGAGCAAGAAGCTTGTAGAGAAGAATATGAAGTTACTGAAGTAGTTTCTTATTCAGATGAAGCCTCTGGTAGCGAAATTATATTAATGCCTTCAAGTTCATACCAAATTACTACAATGGTAGATTTTGGAACAAAAGTTTTAGGGACTCAAAATGCAACATTAAATAAAATTTCGGATTTTAAATCTGATATAGCAAATGCAAGAACATTTAGTTTCCTCCATGAAATAGAAATGCTTTTAGAGCATGGTCTGATAAAAGGAGGTGACTTAAATAATGCCATAGTTTATGTCGATAAGGAATTATCGCCTGAAACAATGGAAAAGCTTAGTGTCGCATTCAATAAAGATAAAATTACTGTTAAGCCTAATGGTATTTTGGATAATCTTACACTGCATTATCCTAATGAAGCTGCAAGGCACAAATTATTAGATGTTATTGGTGATTTAGCATTAATTGGTACTCGTATTAGAGGCAAAGTCATTGCTAACAAACCAGGGCATTTTGTAAACACTCAGTTTGCAAAAAAGATGTCCAAAATTATAAAGAACGAAAGACGTAATAATGTGCCTCAAGTCGATTTGAATTCTGAACCTTTAATGGACGTGAATCAAATCATGAACATGTTACCACATAGACAGCCATTCTTACTTTTAGACAAAGTTTTTGAACTTACTGAAAGTTATGTTATTGGTTTGAAAAATGTCACAATGAATGAAGAATTCTTCAAAGGACATTTTCCTGGAGCTCCAGTAATGCCGGGTGTGCTAATTGTTGAAGCCATGGCGCAAACTGGTGGTATCTTAGTATTAAGTACTGTTCCAGATCCTGAAAATTACTTAACGTTCTTCATGAAAATGGATAATGTTAAGTTCAAACAAAAAGTTGTTCCTGGTGACACTTTAATTTTTAAGTGTGAATTGATTACTCCTATTAGAAGAGGGATCTGTCACATGCAAGGCTATGCATATGCCAATGGAAAATTATGCGCAGAAGCCGAATTAATGGCTCAAATTTCAAAAGTAAAATAAAATGAACCAACCTTTAGCATATGTACATCCTGGTGCAAAAATCGCTAAGAATGTCGTAATAGAGCCTTTTACAACAATACATAACAATGTAAAGATAGGTGAGGGTACTTGGATTGGCAGTAATGTTACTATCATGGAAGGTGCTCGTATTGGGAAAAATTGTAACATTTTTCCAGGTGCAGTAATATCGGCAGTTCCTCAAGATTTAAAATATAACGACGAAGAAACAACCGTTGAGATAGGTGATAATGTTACCATTCGAGAGTGTGTTACTATAAATCGTGGTACGGCAGATAAGATGAAAACCGTAATTGGTAACAATTGTCTTATAATGGCTTATTGCCATATTGCACACGATTGTATTGTGGGTGATAACTGTATTTTTTCAAACAACAGTACGTTAGCTGGACATATTACAGTAGGCGATTATGTTGTTTTAGCAGGAATGACTGCCGTACATCAATTTTGTTCTATAGGAAACCATGCTTTTGTAACAGGTGGTTCTTTAGTGCGTAAAGATGTACCACCATATGTTAAAGCTGCTCGTGAGCCTTTATCTTATGTAGGAATCAATTCTGTAGGATTGAGACGAAGAGGGTATTCTTCAGAAAAAATTAGAGAAATACAGGATATTTACAGAATACTGTATCAAAAAAATTATAACAATACACAAGCTTCAGATTTAATTGAAGCAGAAATGGAAGCCACTCCAGAACGCGATGAGATTTTACAGTTTATAAAGAATTCACATCGAGGTATTATGAAAGGCTACTTTAAATCAAACTAAAATTAACAACTTATAAATTATAATGGCAAGTACATCAGATATTAGAAACGGACTATGTATTAGATACAATCACGATATTTATAAAATCATTGAATTCCTTCATGTAAAACCAGGAAAGGGTCCTGCATTCGTTAGAACTAAATTAAAAAGTGTAACCACAGGAAAAGTAATAGATAACACGTTTTCAGCAGGTCATAAAATTGATGATGTTCGTGTTGAAACGCATAAATTTCAATATTTATACAATGATGGTGAATTCTACCATTTTATGAATGAGGCAGACTACACTCAAATACGATTACTAGAATCAGCTTTAGATAGACCCGATTTATTAAAAGAAGGTGAAATTGTAACTATTCAGATTAATACAGAGGATAACATGCCTTTATCGGTTGACATGCCTGCAACTGTAATTTTAGAAGTAACGCATACAGAACCTGGTGTTAAAGGTAACACAGCTACAAATGCTACAAAACCAGCTACGGTTGAGACTGGTGCTGAAGTTAATGTGCCTTTATTTATAAATGAAGGTGATAAAATAAAAGTTGAAACCGAAAAAGGAACTTATAAAGAGCGTATCAAGGAGTAGTTTTATGAGAAAAATTCTTCTAGTTGTTTTGTTAGCTTTAGTAGCTACATCTTGTGTTGAGTTAATTTCTGAAGCAGGAAAAGCAGCTAGTGAACAAATCAATAATCAGCCAGTATCTACTTCAGCTCATAATTATGAAAAGGTAAGTTTGGATAGTGTATTCCATGTAGATTTACCGATTTATATGAAACCCATGAATCAATTAAATTCAGACGCGGTTTTGCAATATGGTAATATTTATAAGGAAACTTATTTTGTAGTTATTCAAGAAGACAAAAATGAGTATGTTGAGTTATTCAAAGAGTTTGGTGATTATAATGATGAATTACCTGTAATTGAAAACTATAAGAACGCTCAGAAAAATATGTTTACAGAGTCTTTAACAAATCCTATTTTCCAGGATTATGGCTTATCATCCATTAATGATAAGCCAGCAAGGCAAATAAAAATATTTGGGAAAGTAGATGATATTGAAGTGGTTTATATTATTGCATTTGTGGAAGGGGAAAAAGATATTTTTATGTTAATGAATTGGACTGTAAATGATAAGCTTGATAAATATGAAAATTCTTTTGAATATATAAATGGAACTTTTAAATTAATCAATAAATAAAAGGTTTTTATGAAATTTCCTAGAGAATATTCATTAAAAGAGATAGCCGGAATAATCCAAACGGATTATGTTGGTAATGATAATTTTCCTGTTTTAGGCATGAATGAAATTCATGTCGTAGAGCCAGGAGACATTGTCTTTGTAGATCATCCAAAGTATTATGATAAAGCACTACAATCTGCTGCAACTATTGTTTTAATTAATAAAGAAGTTGAATGTCCAGAAGGGAAAGCTTTATTAATTTCAGATGATCCCTTTAGAGATTTCAATAAATTGACTAATCACTTCCAGCCATTTAAGCCGTCTAATTTGGCTATAGCAGAAGAAGCTAAAATTGGTGAAGGTACCGTCATTCAGCCCAACTGTTTTATAGGTAATAATGTAACAATAGGAAAGAATTGTATTATTCATTCCAATGTTAGTATTTATGATAATGCCATCATAGGAGATAATGTTATTATCCATGCTGGAACAGTTTTAGGTGCGAGTGCTTTTTATTATAAAAATAGACCTGAAGGTTTCGATCAGTTAAAATCAGGTGGTAGAGTAGTTATAGAAAACAATGTTGATATTGGTGCACTTTGCACAATAGACAACGGAGTTACTGCGGATACAACAATTAAAGAAGGAACTAAGATCGATAATCAGGTTCAGGTAGGTCACGATACAGTTATTGGTAAAAAATGCTTAATTGCCTCACAAGTTGGTATTGCAGGTTGTGTAGTGATTGAGGATGAAGTTACCATTTGGGGACAAGTTGGTATTACTAGCGGAATTACTATCGGTAAAAAAGCGGTGATTTCTGCCAAAGCAGGTGTGAGTAAATCTTTAGAAGGGGGAAAGAGCTATTTCGGTGTTCCAGCTGATGATTTTAGATCTAAATACAAGGAGATTGCTTCTATAAAAATGATACCTGAAATCCTCGAAAAGTTGAAAAACAAAAAATAATAATCAAGTCGTAGAAAAACATAAAAAAGAGGTCGGTTTTACATTTCAAAACTCTTATTTTTGCATAACAAATTAATAAAACTTAAAAACAGAAATATCTAATGAGCGTTTTAGTTAATAAAAATTCAAACATAATTGTACAAGGTTTTACAGGTAGTGAAGGAACTTTTCACGCTGAACAAATGATTGAATATGGTACCAATGTGGTTGGTGGTGTTACTCCAGGAAAAGGAGGTCAAACTCACTTAGGAAAACCAGTTTTTAACACAGTTTCTGAAGCTGTAGAACAAGCTGGGGCTGATACAACTATCATTTTTGTACCACCAGCATTTGCTGCTGATGCGATTATGGAAGCTGCTGATGCAGGTATAAAAGTAATTATTACTATTACAGAAGGTATTCCTGTTGCAGATATGATTAAAGCTGCAGATTATATCAAAAACAGAGATTGTCGTTTAATTGGTCCTAACTGTCCGGGTGTTATTACTCCAGGTGAAGCTAAGGTAGGTATTATGCCTGGTTTTGTTTTTAAAGAAGGTAAAGTAGGTATTGTTTCAAAATCTGGTACGTTAACTTACGAAGCAGCGGATCAAGTTGTGAAGCAAGGTTTAGGTATTACTACTGCAATTGGTATTGGAGGAGATCCAATCATTGGTACAACTACAAAAGAAGCTGTTGAGCTTTTAATTAATGATCCAGAAACTGAAGCTGTTGTAATGATTGGTGAAATAGGTGGTCAATTAGAAGCTGATGCTGCTAAATGGTACAAAGAAAGCGGAAGTAAAAAACCAATCATAGGTTTTATTGCTGGTGAAACTGCACCTGCTGGTCGTACTATGGGACATGCTGGAGCTATTGTAGGTGGTAGTGATGATACAGCCCAAGCTAAAAAGAAAATTATGAGAGAATGTGGTATCCACGTTGTTGATTCTCCTGCTGAAATTGGTAAAAAAGTAGCTGAAGTTTTAGGCTAATCAAAATATTTAAATACTAAACCAAGTTTGGTATAAACTGTTAAAAACCTTACAAAATCTTGTGAGGTTTTTATATTTCATGCAACTTGTAATTGGTATATTTGACATTATATAAACACTTTCCTTCCTTTATGAGTTAGGGTAGGAACTAACTAATCGAAAAAATAATTTATGAAACTTTTAGAAGGTAAAACAGCAATCATTACTGGAGCAAGTAGAGGAATTGGTAAAGGCATTGCTGAAGTTTTTGCAGATCATGGAGCAAACATAGCTTTTACGTACAGTTCGTCTGTTGAGGCTGCAAATGAATTAGAAAAAGAACTTAATGACAAAGGAGTAAAAGCTAAAGGCTACCAAAGTAATGCTGCTAGTTTTGATGAAGCTCAAAAGTTAGCTGAAGATGTTGTTGCTGAATTTGGTTCAATAGATATTTTGGTGAATAACGCTGGTATTACAAAAGATAATCTATTAATGCGTATGGGAGAAGAAGATTTCGATAAAGTTATTGAAGTGAATCTTAAATCCGTATTCAACATGACTAAAGCTGTACAGCGTACTATGTTAAAGCAACGTAAAGGCTCAATCATTAATATGAGCTCTGTAGTTGGTGTTAAGGGTAATGCTGGTCAGACCAATTATGCAGCTTCAAAAGCAGGTATTATAGGCTTTTCTAAGTCAGTAGCTTTAGAATTGGGTTCTCGTAATATAAGAAGTAACGTCATTGCACCAGGTTTTATAGAAACTGAAATGACAGCAAAACTAGATGAAGAAACTGTAAAAGGTTGGAGAGCTGCAATACCATTAAAACGTGGTGGTACTCCAGAAGATATAGCTAACGCTTGTGTGTATTTAGCAAGTGATCTTAGTGCCTATGTAACTGGACAAACCCTGAATGTTGATGGTGGAATGTTAACATAAAATCCATTAAAATACAGTAAGCTATTAATCAATAAAAAAATAAAATGAAACTAAAAATAAACCTAGTTTTTATATGCTTATTTTTATTAACTATATCTATTAATGGACAAGTAAGTGTAGGGCCAACCCATATTGGTAAGCAAAAGAAATTTCCTAAAGATCGTTTAGATAAATTTAAAGGTACCGAAACAATTTTTGTTTTATCAGATATAATTGATACAGCTACTTATAAAAAGTTGTTGAGTGATTCATGGGATATAACTCCATACAAGTTGATTAGCCGAGAAGATTTTAATTTGTTGGATTACTTAGATGGTAACTATTCATTTGCAAATTTAGAAGGTTATCATAAGCAAAAACAGATGAAATCAGGTGCTGTTGTAGACTATATTTATGTTTATGTAAACTTCTTTATGCTTGACAGTGAGGGTTTAAAGAAAGATATAAGTAAGTTAGATAAAAGCAAAAAAAAATATGAAAGAAAACTCAATAATGCGATAAGTTCTAATAGAGAAAATATAGCTAGAGTTGATTTGTTTCCAAAAGACACTTTTCTTGCTACGGCATTAACTTCAGAAACTTCCGTTATAATGGATAGTATTTATACTAGAGATGTGTTTTATAATTATAAATCAGGGTTTTTAAAAAATTATTTTCAAAAGGTAAATAATCAAATAGGGACTGGTGAAGAATATTGGATGTATGATAATGATTTTTTACCTGAACTAAAAAAATTAGCTAACGAAACACTTTATATTCCAAATTATCACTTGATAAAGTACAACCCTTGGAAAATGAAAGCCAAAGAAGATAAAGATGAATTTCAAGATACTTTTGAAAACTATAATTATAAGTTTGAGTTTCAAGATGAAAATGAGATAGATAGAAGGATTCTTAATGGAGAAGAATTTTATTACCTCCGTTTTGTAAGAGTGAATTCACAAAAATTCATACATATTATAAACTCAAAAACGGGTGAAATCATTTACAGAAATTATGTTGCAGGAATGTTATCTTCATATAATATGAAAGCAAGGCATGTTAAGGATATTAATTCTTGTATAAAAAAAGCATTAAAAAGATAATTGCAAACAGAAACGATTTTATATATAACCATTGCTGCAATAACAGCGCTTTTATTAGCGCTGTTTCAGTATTTATATAAATCGAAATTAAAATCTAATCTTAAGTATATATTAGTAGCGTTAAGGTTTATTGCTGTATTTGGAATCTTATTATTGCTGATTAATCCTAAATTCCAATCCAATACTTATTACAACGAAAAACCCACTCTAGTTGTTGCGGTAGATAATTCAGAATCGGTTTCGTATTTGGAACAAGATGCAGGTGTTAATAGCATTCTAAAATCTATTGATTCAAGTTCAGAACTCAAGGAACGTTTTAATATTCAAGAATACAGTTTTGGCAAGTCTGTAAACAATTTAGATAGTTTAAGTTTTACGGAACGTCAATCTAATATTTCGCAAGCTTTAAAGCAATTTGGTGAAGTTTTTAAAGATGAAACAGCTCCAATAATCCTTGTTACCGATGGTAATCAAACCTATGGTTCTGATTATAGTTATGTGTATAATTCCGTAAATCAGCCTATATATCCAATTATTTTAGGAGACTCAACAGTGTATTCAGATTTAAGCATTAAACAGCTTAATGTTAATCGTTACGCCTTTTTAAAGAATGACTTTCCTGTTGAAATTATTACAAACTATAATGGTACGGAAGCTGTAAATACTGAATTGAAGATTTGGTCAGGAAGCAATATGGTTTTCAGAAAAACTATTCAGTTTGATGACGCAAAAACTTCGGAAATTGTCTCAACTACTTTAACCGCAAACTCAGTTGGTGTAAAAACGTTTCGTGTAGAATTGGTGCCCCTAGAAGATGAGAAAAATAAAGTTAACAATACCAAAAATTTTGGAGTAGAGGTCATCGATCAAAAGACAAATATAGCCTTAGTTTCAGATAAATTACATCCAGATTTAGGCGCTTTAAAAAAGTCAATTGAAAGTAATGAACAGCGAAGCGTTACTATTTTAAATCCAAAAGAATATTTTGATAAAATAAATGATTTTCAATTGGTTATTTTGTATCAGCCGAATAATGGCTTTAATAGAGTTCTTCAAGAAATTAAAGCTCAAAAGCTGAATACATTTACAATCTCTGGACCAATAACAAATTGGAATTTACTCAATAATTCTCAAGGCTATTTTAAGCAGACCATAACAAATCAAACTGAAAATTTTCAACCTAATTTAAACAAGAACTACAACACTTTTATCGTTGATAATTTAGATTTTAATAATTATCCACCCTTAAAATCTGAATTTGGAAAAACAGAATTTTTAGTGCCTGCTGATGTTATTCTTTATAAAACTGTAAATGGCATTACTACGGATCAGTCTTTGCTTTCTACAATAGAGTTTGAAAATACAAAACACGCCTTACTAAGTGGTGAAGGTATATGGCGTTGGCGCGCACAATCATATTTAGATACGGAAAGCTTCAGTGATTTTGATAATTTTATTGGGAAACTTATTCAATACTTAAGTTCTAATAAAAAGCGCACACGAATAAACATCGATTACAAATCATTCTATAATGGCAATGATGATGTTATCATTTCAGCGCAATATTTCAACAAGAATTATGAGTTTGATAATAGTGCTTCTTTAAGTATCACTTTAAAAAATACGGAAGATGATAGTGTAAGAGAAGTACCTTTGCTATTAAATAATGGAAATTACACAGTTGATCTCAGCGGTATAAAAGCTGGCGAGTATAATTTTACAGTTAAGCATGCTTCAGAAGCTGTATCTGCCTTAGGTCAATTTCAGGTTTTAGAATACAATGTTGAACAACAATTTCTAAATGCTGATATTTCAAAATTAAAATCTCTAGCTAATAATAGTTCAGGAAAGTCTTATTTCAGTAGTGAAACTGATGATTTAATTGAGAATCTCCTCTCAGATAAGCGATATTCTACAATTCAGAAAAGCACTAAAAATATCGTACCTTTGATAGACTGGAAATATCTACTTGGCTTAATCGCTTTAAGCTTGTTTGCTGAGTGGTTTATCAGAAAGTACAACGGACTAATATAAAAACAAACTAAAATGGACAAATTACCTAAAATAGGACTGCCAATTTTAATTGGTATCGTTCTACTAATAATTATCATCGCAAAATCTGCTGTTACTATCGGTTCTGGTGAAGCTGGCGTTTTATATAAAACCTTTGATGGCGGAGTTGTTACAGATCAACCACCTTTAGGTGAAGGTTTTCATATTGTTGCACCTTGGAACAAAGTGTATGTTTATGAAGTTCGTAGACAAGAAATTTTTGAAAAAATGAAAGTACTGTCTTCTAACGGATTAGATATTCAGTTAGATGCATCGGCTTGGTACAAACCAGACGAGCGTAATTTAGGTAAATTACACCAAGAAATCGGTGAGAATTACTTACAACGTATCATTTTACCAACAATTCGTTCTGCTGCACGTAGTGTTGTTGGTCGTTACACGCCAGAACAATTATATTCTAGTAAACGTGATGCTATTCAACGTGAAATTTTCGAAGAAACTAAAAAAATTGTAGATGATCAATACATTGTTTTAGATGAAGTTTTAGTGCGAGATGTAACCTTACCACCAACAATTAAAGACGCTATTGAGCGTAAATTAAAGCAAGAACAAGAGTCTTTAGAATATGAATTTAGACTAGTTACTGCAGAAAAAGAAGCCGAGAGACAAATTATTGAAGCACAAGGTAAAGCAGATGCTAATAAAATTTTAAGTGCTTCTTTAACAGATAAAATTTTGCAAGATAAAGGTATTGAAGCGACAAATAAATTAGCAGAATCACCTAACAGTAAAGTAGTTATTATTGGTTCTGGTGAAAGCGGAATGCCTATAATTTTAGGAAATCAATAATTTAAATTTTTCATAAAAATTGAAATTGATTTGGATTTGTAGATTTAAATTTACAATCTTTGTAAAGAACAAAACGACACATGATTTTTATTCAATTACATCATCATCATTTTCATACTTGCACTCAAGCGAGCTGAAAATGTATTGAATAAAACCAAGATATTTTTAAAACCGTTTGAGTAAATCAAGCGGTTTTTTTATTCCTGTGAAAACAGGAATCTTATCCAAAAAGATTTACTCAAACACTTTTAACTAAAAAAGAAAAATGAGTAAACTAAAAATTGCAATTCAAAAATCTGGACGATTAAACGAGGATTCTATGAAAATCCTAAAAGACGTTGGTATTGCTATTGATAATGGCAAAGATCAACTCAAAACTTCTGCTAAAAACTTTCCTCTAGAAGTATTTTATTTGCGTAACGGAGACATTCCGCAGTATTTAAAAGATGGTGTAGTAGACGTAGCTATTATTGGAGAAAATGTTTTAGTAGAAAAAGGACAAGACATCACTATTGCAGAGAAATTAGGATTTTCTAGCTGTAAAGTCTCTGTAGCGATTCCAAAAGGAAAAACCTACAATTCTATTAAAGATTTAGAAGGAAAACGTATCGCTACTTCGTATCCAAACACAGTCAACCAATTCTTAAAAAACAACAATGTCAATGCGAATTTGCACATCATTAACGGTTCTGTAGAAATTGCGCCAAATATCGGTTTAGCAGATGCTATTGTTGATATTGTATCTAGCGGAAGCACCTTATTTAAAAATAACCTTAAAGAAGTTGAAGTCATTTTAAAATCGGAAGCTGTACTTGCAGTGTCACCTCAAATTTCCACTGAAAATCAAGCCATTTTAAATAAACTTCAATTTAGATTACAATCGGTTTTAAAAGCAAGAAACTCACGTTACGTTTTACTAAATGCGCCAAACACCAAGGTTGATGACATTATAAATATTTTGCCAGGAATGAAAAGTCCAACCGTTTTACCACTAGCTGAAGAAGGTTGGAGTTCATTACATTCCGTAATCAATAAAAACGATTTCTGGGAAATTATAGACGAATTAAAAGCAAATGGAGCAGAAGGCATATTAGTTTGTCCAATTGAAAATATGGTCTTGTAATAAAATTTTTAATGTCTGGCTGAGCGCAGTCGAAGCCTAATTATCGAGAAGAATGAAAACAATAAAATACCCAAATAAAAATACGTGGTCAGAACTTTTAAAACGACCAACACAAACCGTTAAAGATATAGAAAGTACGGTAAATCAAATTTTTGAAGACGTGCAACGCAATGGTGATACAGCAATAAAAAAGTATACTAACTTATTTGATGGTGCAGATTTACAATCTAATCTTGTAACTACGCAAGAAATAGAAGAGGCATCTTCCAAATTATCATCAGAACTAAAAGTTGCAATTAACCAAGCAAAGACAAATATTGAAACATTCCACAAAGCACAAAAAACAGAAAGGGTAAGTTTAGAAACATCTGTTGGAATTACCTGTTGGCAAGAAAAACGTGCCATACAAAAAGTTGGGATTTATATTCCTGCTGGTACAGCGCCATTATTTTCAACTGTTTTGATGTTAGCAATTCCAGCAAAAATTGCAGGTTGTAAAGAAGTTGTGTTATGTTCGCCACCAAATAAAGACGGTAAAATTGCTAACGAAATTTTGTATGCTGCTCAACTTTGTGGTGTCACTAAAATTGTGAAAGTTGGTGGCATTCAAGCGATTGCTGGATTAACATTTGGAACTGAAACTATTCCGCAAGTGTATAAAATCTTTGGTCCAGGAAACCAATTTGTAACTGTTGCAAAGCAATTGGCTACAAAATACGGTGTTGCTATCGATATGCCTGCAGGACCAAGCGAATTGTTGGTTGTGGCAGATGATAGTGCCAATGCAAGTTATGTGGCTTCAGATTTGTTAAGTCAAGCAGAACACGGAACTGACAGTCAAGTGATTTTAGTATCAACGTCTGAGAATTTAATTAATGAAGTTGAAACTGAAATCAACACACAAATTAAAGCTTTACCTAGACAAGATATCGCACAACAAGCTATCAATAATTCAAAATCTATTTTAGTGAAAACTGATGAAGAAGCATTAGATTTAATTAATGATTATGGTCCAGAACACTTTATCGTAGCAACTAAAAACAACGACTTTTATGTTGATGGTATTCAAAATGCAGGTTCGGTATTTATAGGCAATTACACACCCGAAAGCGCTGGCGATTATGCGTCAGGTACCAATCATACCTTGCCAACCAACGGATTTAGTAAAGCCTATTCTGGCGTGAATTTAGACAGTTTCACAAAAGCGATTACGTTTCAAAATATCACAAAAGAAGGTTTATTAAACATAGGAAACACTATAGAACTAATGGCTGAAGCTGAAGGTTTACAAGCACATAAGAATGCAGTTTCGATTAGATTAAAAGACTTAACAAACTAATGTCATTCAGATTTGTCACATTGAGCGCAGTCGAAATGAAAGCGAAGAATCTAAAGATTATAATATGAAACAAACTTTCAACATAAGTACCTTAGTCAGACCAAACATCGCAGCCTTAAAACCGTATTCATCAGCGAGAGATGAGTTTAAGGACTCAACTTCAAACCAAATGATTTTCTTAGATGCAAACGAAAATCCGTTTGAAAATGGTGTAAATCGTTATCCTGATCCGCAACAAAAAGATGTAAAATCGGTGTTGTCAAAAATTAAACACATTCCAACCGAAAATATCTTATTAGGAAACGGAAGTGATGAAGTGTTAGACTTAATTTTTAGAGCGTTTTGCGAGCCAAATCAAGATAATGTTATCACATTACCACCAACATATGGTATGTACGACGTATTAGCAAATACAAATGCTGTAGATGTTTTGACTGTTGAATTAGACACCAATTTTCAACCAAAAGTAAACGAGATTTTAAACACGCAAAACAGCAACACCAAACTGTTATTTTTATGTTCGCCAAACAATCCAACAGCAAATAGTTTTGAAGCTTCAAAAGTTGAAAAATTATTGACTAATTTCAATGGAATTGTAGTGATTGACGAAGCATATATCGATTTTTCAGAAGACGAAAGTTGGATCTCAAAAATATCAGATTTCCCAAATTTGATAGTTACACAAACGTTGTCTAAAGCTTACGGAATGGCAGGAATCAGACTAGGAATTTGTTATGCTTCAACCGAAATTATTTCAATTTTAAATAAAATAAAACCACCATATAACGTCAATCAATTAACGCAGCAAAAGGCAATCCAACGTTTAGAAAAGCAACAAGAGGTTCAAAACGAAATTCAGAATATAATTTCAGAAAGACGCTTGTTAATTAAAGCCTTAATGTCGATTACTTGGATTGATACTATATATCCAACACAAGCGAATTTTGTGTTAATTAAGGTAGATGATGCGACAAAACGATACAGTCAATTAGTAGAAAAAGACATCGTTGTTCGTAACCGAACCAATCAGCCACTTTGTGAAAACTGTTTGCGTTTTACTGTTGGCACAAGTGAAGAAAATGAGAAGTTGATTGAAATATTAAAGAAGTTAAATTAATAAAAGATTCCTGTCTGCGCAGGAATAACAAATAAGATGAAAAAAGTACTATTCATAGACCGAGACGGCACATTGATTAAAGAACCAGCAGACGAACAAATCGATAGTTTTGAGAAATTAGTGTTTTACCCAAAAGTCTTCACGTATTTAAGTAAAATCGCTAAAGAATTAGATTTCGAAATCGTTATGATTACCAATCAAGATGGATTGGGAACAGATGTGTATTCAGAAAACACATTTTGGCCAGTTCATAATTTTGTGATTCAATCTTTTGAAAATGAAGGTGTTATTTTTGAAGAACAGTTTATTGACAGAACTTTCGCAAAAGACAATGCGCCAACACGAAAGCCAAATACAGGTCTATTAACTAAGTATTTTAGCGAAGATTACGATTTAGAAAATTCGTTTGTTATTGGTGACCGATTAACCGATGTAGAATTAGCTAAAAACCTTGGTTCTAAAGGCATTTTTATTAATGATAATACCAATTTAGGAACCGATGAAATTACGGTAAAACGAGACGCTTTAGACCAGTTTATCGCTTTAGAAAGTAACGATTGGGAAGAAATTTATAAATTCTTAAAAGCCAAAGAACGCACAGGAAGCATCGAACGAAACACCAACGAAACCAAGATTAAAATCGATTTAAATCTTGACGGAACAGGACAAAGTAATACCGATACAGGCATTGCGTTTTTCGACCATATGTTAGATCAAATAGCGCGTCACGGACAATTAGATTTAAACATTAAAGTTGATGGTGATTTGGATGTAGACGAGCATCACACCATTGAAGATACAGCAATTGCTTTAGGTGAAGTATTTGCAACAACTTTAGGAAACAAATTAGGCATTGAACGTTACGGTTTTAGCTTACCAATGGACGATTGTTTTGCGCAAGCCGCAATAGATTTTGGTGGTAGAAACTGGCTAGTTTGGGAAGCCGATTTTAAACGCGAAATGATTGGTAAAATGCCAACCGAAATGTTTTTTCACTTCTTTAAATCCTTTACAGATGGTGCAAAATGTAACCTGAACATCAAAGCAGAAGGCACAAACGAGCATCACAAAATTGAAGCAATTTTTAAAGCATTTGCTAAAGCCATAAAAATGGCTGTAAAACGCGATGTTGAAAAAATGATTTTACCAAGTACAAAAGGAATGTTGTAAAAGCCCATCCTATCCTTCCCAAAGGGAAGGAACAAATAACTCTAAAAAATGGATAAAGAAAATTTAAACACAGATGCTAATTCTTTCCCTTTGGGGAAGTTAGAAGGGGCTAATATTGTCATCATAAATTACGGTGCAGGTAACATCAAAAGCATTCAATTTGCTTTTAAACGCTTAGGTTTTAAAGGGTTGTTAACTAATAATCCTGAAGAAATTAAAGCAGCAGACAAAGTGATTTTTCCTGGTGTAGGCGAGGCGAGTAGTGCTATGCAAAAGCTAAAAGAATCAGGTTTAGATTGTTTAATTCCGCAGTTAAAACAACCTGTTTTAGGGATTTGTTTAGGTATGCAATTAATGTGTAAATCTACAGAAGAAGGAAATACAAAAGGCTTAGGTGTTTTTGATGTAGATGTAAAGCGTTTTTCAAATTCAGTAAAAGTGCCACAAATGGGTTGGAATACGATTAATAATCTTCAATCAGATTTGTTTAAAGATATTAAAGACAATGAATTTATGTATTTGGTGCATAGTTTTTATGCAGAACAATGCCAAGAAGCAATTGCAACTACAACTTATGATGTTGAATACGCTTCTGCATTACAAAAAGATAATTTTTACGGTGTCCAATTTCATCCCGAAAAATCATCCTTAGCAGGCGAACGAATTTTGAGAAATTTCATCAATTTATAAATAATAAAACGATTAGCTAAAAGCTAAAAGCAAAAGGCGAAAAAATGAGAATAATACCAGCAATAGATATAATTGAAGGAAAGTGCGTAAGATTAACTAAAGGCGATTATAGCACAACAAAAATGTACAATGAAAATCCGCTAGAAGTTGCCAAACAATTTGAAGATGCAGGCATAGAATACTTGCATATGGTAGATTTGGAAGGCGCTAAAGCAGATCATGTCGTCAATTATAGAGTATTAGAAAAGGTGGCGACCAAAACCAATTTAAAAATTGATTTTGGTGGCGGACTTAAATCAGATGACGATGTATTTATAGCTTTTAATTCTGGTGCTAAACAAATTACCGGTGGAAGTATAGCTGTAAAAAATACAGACACTTTTTTAAGATGGATTAATAAATACGGAACGCAAAAAATCATTCTTGGTGCCGATTGTAAAAACGAAAAAATCGCCATTTCTGGTTGGTTAGAAGAAAGTAGTTTAGACGTTGTACCATTTATACAAGACTATCAAAAAAATGGTATTCAATATGTGGTGTGTACAGATATTTCAAAAGACGGAATGCTTCAAGGTCCATCAGTAGATCTGTATAAAAAAATTATCAGCGAATGTACCAATGGTAGCGCCGATCAATCTGTAAAGCTAATCGCTTCTGGTGGAGTAACAACTATTAAAGATGTTGAAGTTTTAGCAGACATAGGTTGCGATGGAGTGATAATCGGAAAAGCTATTTACGAAAACAGAATAAGTTTAAAAGAATTAGAACGCTTTTTATAAAACTGTCATTCCGCACTTGTTGCGGAATCTATTTTGAAACTAAAAATGAGATTTCTGCTTTCGCAGGAAGTAAAATTATGCTAACAAAACGAATCATACCTTGTCTAGATATTAAAAACGGTCGCACCGTTAAAGGCGTTAATTTTGTTAATTTAAGAGATGCAGGCGATCCTGTAGAATTAGCAAAACAGTATGCAGAAAAAGGTGCAGACGAATTGGTGTTTTTAGATATTTCAGCAACTTTAGAAGGTAGAAAAACAATGATTGAAATGGTGCTGAAAGTCGCCGAACAAGTCAATATTCCATTTACCGTTGGTGGCGGAATTTCGTCTGTAGAAGATGTAGATGTACTTTTAAAATCTGGAGCAGATAAAATATCTATAAATTCATCTGCAGTAAAACGACCAGAATTGGTTAATGAATTGTCAAGTAAATTCGGTAGTCAATGTGTTGTAGTTGCTATAGATGCCAAACAAGTTAAAGAACAATGGAAAGTGCATTTAGCTGGTGGAAGTATTCCAACCGAAATAGATCTATTCGATTGGGCAGAAGAAGTTGAAACAAGAGGCGCAGGCGAAATTCTGTTTACCTCGATGAATAACGATGGAACAAAAAACGGATTTGCAAACGATGCTTTGGCAAAACTATCAGACACTGTAAATATCCCAATCATTGCGTCTGGTGGCGCAGGAACCATTCAGCATTTTACAGATACCTTTAAAGTAGGAAAAGCAGATGCTGCTTTGGCTGCAAGTGTATTTCATTTTGGTGAAATAGAAATAAAAAATTTAAAAAAAGAATTAAAACAGGAAGGTGTTTCTGTTAGATTATAACTTGTCATTCCGCACTTGATACGGAATCCAAAAATCAACATTATGAACATAGATTTCAATAAAAATAAAGACGGATTAGTCCCAGCAATCATTCAAGATGCAACAACCAAAAATGTGTTGATGCTTGGTTATATGAATGAAGAAGCGCTAAAAAAGACACAAGACACTAAGTTAGTGACCTTTTTTAGTCGTACCAAAAACCGACTTTGGACTAAAGGTGAAGAAAGTGGTAATGTTTTAAATTTAATAGACATAAAATTAGATTGTGATAACGATACGTTATTGATTACAGTAAATCCAAAAGGGCCAACATGTCATAAAGGAAGTGATACGTGTTGGAATGAAGCTAATATCGAATCTTACGGATTTTTAACCAAATTAGAAAACACGATACAAAGTAGAGTAGAAGCTGGTAACACAGAAAAATCTTATGTAGCATCACTATTTGCAAAAGGGATAAATAAAGTGGCTCAAAAAGTTGGTGAAGAAGCTGTAGAAGTCGTTATCGAAGCTAAAGACAATAATGACGATTTATTTTTAAATGAAAGTGCCGATTTATTATTTCACTATTTGATGTTATTGCAGGCAAAAGGCTTCAAGTTGGAAGATATTGTAAAGGTATTAAATGAAAGACGTTAGTTAAGTGTCTTATAATGAGGTGTTTTTTGATGTTTTTTTTACACAAGATTCTTAATTTTAGAATTCTCAATAAGAATTAACTTACTTTTTTTTATTATTTATATTATTAATCTTACATAAACAATTGATTATTAAAACACTAGACTTATCTAAAGTGTGTATTTCATCGATTAAATATGTATTTTGCCGATCAAATGATGTAAAACTATATTATTTTATCGATAAAAATTGCTTTTTATCGGATTTGTAATTCAAAAAGCATAAGTTAGAGTTAAATACTTAATAACCCGAAACTTATGTTACTTTTTAAAGCCACTTTGGTTTTATTGTTCTCTGTGTGTACTTATAACCCAATGGTACTTTTGAAACATAACCAACTAAAAAAAATCAACTATGTATTAGGTGAAAAAAATCATCGAATAGTTGATGAAAATGAAGCTAATAAATTATTTTTTCTGACCTATGTTTATGATGATGGCTGGTCCCCAAGTGATCCATCTGGTTCGTATTCATTATTTAATACCATTGTAATTGAATCTGGTATCGCTTATATAACATCAAATACAACTTGTGCTACCGTAACAGTAAATCCAGGAGCAACTTTAATAATAGCATCAGGAGCAACTTTAACAGCAACGGTAAATTTGCAATCAACTTCACAAGAGTATTCTAGTTTAATCTCTGACGGTTCTATATCCGGAACAGTAAATTATAATAGATATACAGCCTTAATCGGACCAGTTGGGACAAACGATTTAATATCCGCTCCTTTGCAAGGGCAAACTTTTGGGCTATTTGCCACTAACAACTCTAATTTAGCTGCTTCTGGTTTAGTTAGAGCTTTTGCGCCATTTAATACATCTTCTGGTAATTATGAAAATTATAATACAGTCACAAACTTATTAACAACAATAGTATCTGGAAAAGGTTATAGAGCAGCTACAACTAATGGTAGTACTTTAAAATTTACAGGTAATGTGATAACAGGCGATGTCTTAGATATTCCTATTTCTGATGCATCAGCTGGTGGAGCATGGAATTTAATAGGAAACCCGTATCCTTCCTATATAGATTTTGCAACATTTTTTGCATTGAATAAAACTGAACTAAATGGTGGCTCGCATCAAGCTATATATGGTTATGATGGAGATTCTTCTGATGGTTGGGTAATTTGGAATCAGGCTGTGATTGATTCTCCTATTGTAACAGAATTAATAGCACCTGGTCAAGGCTTTTTTGTAAAGGCTAAGCCTGGTGGTGGCCTAATTGATTTTACTACTGCAATGCGGACATCAGGTTCATCAGATGATTTTATTTTAGGAAGATCTTCTGAGTCATCGCCACATTTTGGTTATGTGAGACTGAAATCATCATCAAATGCTTCAAATTACTTTACAGACATTTATTTTAACTCTAATACCTCTAATAGTTTTGATGCAGGTTACGATGCAGCTATTTATGGTGGAGTTCCACCTTCTTTCTCAATTTATTCTAAAATGGTAGATGGCAATTCATCTGATATGTCTTTGGCGGTCCAAGCTGTAAATCCGGATTCTATGTATAATATTGTGATTCCATTAGGAGTAAACGCTAATCAAGGAGAGCAGTTAACAATAAGTATTGATCAGGCTGATATTGATGAAAGTATCAATATTTATTTAGATGATACCGACAATAATACATCTACTTTACTAACTACAAACAATTTTATTTTAACACCTAATTCAAATTTATCAGGTTCTGGTCGGTTTTATTTGAGATTTAGTAATGCTTCTCTTGGAACGGCTGAAACACATTTGAATCAGTTAAATATTTATAATAATACATCGCAAAAAACTATAGTGATATCTGGAGTGATTCAAAGTAATACAAAAGCTAGACTGTATGATTTAAACGGAAGATTGATTTTATCTAAAGAATTAAACCCTAAATCAAATAACCAAGTTATAGATGTTGATAATGTCAGCATTGGTGTCTTTATTCTTCAACTAGAAAATAGTGTTAATGAAAAAGTCACAAAAAAGATAATTATTAGATAGTTGTTGTTAGTTTTTATTTATCCCTAATCAGCTATAATCATATGATTATAGCTGATTTTATTTTATTAATTAAATAATAAAACTTTTAATTCAGGGAAGTTCGTTTTTAGCTCCTTTTCTAATCCAAAGACATGAGAAGCGCCAACAATAACGATATTCTTTATGTTTTGTGATTGCATCACTTGTTCTCCTATATTTTTTGCCATTCGCTTGTTACGTTCGTTCCAATATTGTTCACCTTCACTGCAACCTTCGGTCATTTCTGTAGTGTAGGTAAAAGAACTTAACTTGTGTAATCGATTTAGAGACTTTCTCTTATTTACGTGTTTTCCTAGACCTCTAAATAGAGCAGGTATAACGGCAGAATTATAATCTTTTTTATTTAGTTTTTTTAATATAGCGTTATTGCCATTGCTTTTTCCTTCCTTGTAACATTTAGACCAAGCTGTATGGTATTCTTTGTTAGTTTGCTGATCATCCATCGATTTTAAAAGTGTAGTATTCAATTCTAATGCTAGTTTAAAAGTGAGGTCACCATCTTCATGTCTGGTTGGCTTTTTCGCGCCATCAATTCCATACTCTAAAATGTATTTGTAAAATTCATAGTTGGCATGATCTCTTTTATACGCAAATGAATTAATCATAAATTTTAAATCATCTATGGTCATGTCTGAAAAACGTTTTTTCAACACCGTTTCGAATCTCTTTTCATCTGAAGTAAAGGTTTTTTTAATAGAATCAGATAAAAAATAAAAAGCTTTATAATTTTCGGACCAACCATCTTTTAGATATTCCCAACTTATGGAATCATTTCCTTTTGGACTTTCCACATAAATAGCTTCTGGTTTATATTTTAAAGCACGTTTTAGCATTGGTTTATAACTGTGTTGAACAATTTTTGGAACGGTGTGCATCGTGCCAATAATTAAGACTTCCTTTTGTTGTTCTTGGGCTTTTAATGTGATTATTGAAGCTAAAAAGATTGAAATAAATACTGCTAAAATTTTCATGATAAGGATTTTTGATATTAAAATTTGTTGAAGCAAACCTAATCATCAAAAATCAAGATATTCAATTATAGTAAGGGTTTGGGGTGAAATACGGTTAGTTTGTGGTAGAATTTATAGCTGTTTTTATTTCGGTTTGATATGTTTTAGAAACAGGCACTTTAGTGTCATAACCTAAAAGCATAAAAAGTTTTCCATTCTCGGTTTTCCAACGTTGAAAATGATATGGATTTATAAGATAAGAACGATGTGAACGTAACAATTCTGAAAATTCATTATCAATTGCCGATAGCTTATTTCTAATTAAAGTTTTCTTCAGAATATTATTCGAAATATAATTGACCTCAATATAATTATCAGAGGATTGAATGTAAACCAATTCATTTAGTTGAAGTCTTAAACCTTCATAATTTCCTTCACCTTTTATTTCTATTTTTTGATCTTCCAAGCGCTTTTCATGGTATTTACCAAAAGCAAATCTTGCAATAATTATTATAGGTAAAATCACTGCCAACGCTGGAAGAAAAATTGACTTTAGCATATAGCTCAAGGTATAAGGATTGGGTTCTCCTGCTACAACTACAAATAAATAATAACTTCGAGCCAATATGATTGTAAAACCAGAAAAGCAACTTATAAGCAAAAATTCGTTAGATAAATACCATTTTTTTTGGTTTCTCTTAAATAAAAAATATTGTAAAGGCAGAAACAATAAATAGCAAAATCCAGCAAGCAAACCATAACCTGGTAAAAAAATCAATTTTTCTTTATTATTAAGTTCCGCGACGTCTAAGGGCTCTGTGAAATACAGGAAAATAAAAATCCAAACAGCTAATAATAGACTGATGATAAAATGATGCTTTAATAATGGGTCGAAAGGGTAAGCTCTTTTCAAGGTCATAGTTTGCTGATAAAAATAAACAATGCTTTTGGAAATTTCAATAAAATAGCGTTCTTGCCAGTATGTTTAATAAACGTTACTATTACCTTATAAAAATTCAGTATTTGGGCTATCGGTTTCATGGTTGGCAAAAGCAACCTGATGTAAAAACCATCCATTTAATGATAGACAGAACCTTAAAATATATTTTAGGCGAAACGAGATTTAAAACCCTAGGAGCAGGAAGAACAGATGCTATGGTGTCTGCAAATGAAGCGGCTTTAGAATTGTTTATATATAATGACCCTATTACGGATTTTGATGATTTTCTAGATCTTTTTAATCACAATTTACCTCAAGATATCAGAGCTTTATCTATAAAGGAAGTTGATAAAGATTTTAATGTTATTCAAGATTCTAAAGTTAAAGAATATCATTATGTGTTTTCTGAAGGGCAAAAAAATCATCCGTTTTGTGCACCAATTTTAACAACAATTCTAGAACCTCTTAATGTAGAGTTGATGAAAGAAGGAGCCAAGCTATTTGAAGGAACTCACTTTTTTAAAACATATTGTTATAAAGCTACAGATAAAGGTGAATACACTAGAACAATTGAATCTTGCGAAATCATAGATAATGACATTTATACTGCCAATTTCTTCCCAGAAAAGACCTATGTTTTTAAAATTAAAGGAAAAGGTTTTATGCGTAATCAAATTCGCCTAATGATGGGTTGTTTAATTAAATTGGGTAGAGGTGAAGTAGACTTAAAATATATAGAAGATTCATTATTGCCAGATAGTAAGGAGATTATGGACTTTATTGCTCCAGCATCTGGATTAATACTTCATTCTGTAAATTTTGAATAAAAAAAGGTACAAGATTAAACTTGCACCTTTTCTATGATTGGTTGGTTTTATATTTTTATTAGCTGATCCAGCCTTTCGCTATAGATTTTTTAGCAAATCCAATTAATAGAAAGCATACCACAATCACCATAACAGGCATAATTATATCTGTAAGGCTCATTTCTAGATTAATAAACAAATAAATGTGCTGAACTATTGCTGCAAAAGCAGAGATTATAAATAAGAAATGTGCCCATTTCTTTCTTATCAATAATGATAAGCATCCTAGGGCACCACAAAATACAGCTAATGCGAAAGCTGCAGTGTACCATGCAGGATATTCCGTTAAAAATTCTGCTTGTTGGTCTTCAGGTAAAGCAGCTATCATTTCTTCCGTAGCAAAAGCTCTGACCAAATACGCCATAACTCCGAGTCCGTTCCAAATTAGTGCTAACACACTAACAATCCAGAACCAAGTTGGTGGTTTGTTAATAGATGTAGTCATAAAAGGTTGATTTAATTTAGTTAATGTAAAAGCATAAAAAATAGCTTTTCATCAACAATTTATGAAAAAAATTAACAAATTTTCAATCTAGAAAGAAAATCAGTAAAAAAATAAGGTAGATGATTAGTCTACCACGTGTAGTTTAGGCTCTTTTTCTACAAACTTACCATCTACAGACTCTCCTAAGATGAGAACTTCTTTAGAACGCTCGTACATTTTTATCGCACGATGCATCTGTAATTTTGTACCACTATATAATTTTACTCCTGTTTTTGAACCTTTATTTCTTATTTCTATATAGTAACCGTCTTTTAATTTGGTTGGTCTTGTTGCTGGTCTACCCATAAAAGTTATTATCTAAATTAAAACTCATGCATAATAGTAAAAATTATAGCATCTCACAAGTATATTTTAACAATTCTATACCGAGGTTTTTAACACTGTTAACATCTTTAACAAAACGCTATTTTCTTAACAAAATATTATGTTAAAGAATAAGGCTATCCGTTAAACCCTGTTAAGTCACTTGACAAATTTTCTATTCAGCTTATCTTATTAATAGAACAAATCTTAAAAAATCTTAAACAATGAATTATTTAAATATTAGCGACGAAAAATTATTACCAACCGTAGTAGAACTGAATACACTGTTAGCAGATTATCATATCTACTATCAAAACTTGAGAAATTTTCATTGGAATATCCTAGGAGAAAATTTCTTCGATTTACATGAGAAATTTGAAGAACTGTACACAGATGCCAGAGTGAAAATTGATGAGATAGCTGAACGTATTCTTACTCTAAGATATCATCCGATGAGTAATCTTAAAGATTATTTAGAGACTTCTTCAATAGAAGAAGCGTCTTCAAAATTAACTGATAAACAAATGGTTTATACAATTCTCGATAATCATTCTGTATTATTAAAACAAATGTCTAAAGTTGTCGAAAAAGCTGAAAATGCAAATGATGAAGGTACCATAGATTTAATTGGTGCATACATTAGAGAATTAGAGAAAAGTAGTTGGATGTTAGATGCATTTCGAAAAGAAACAGCTTCAAGATTAAAGGAAAGTGTTGTGTAATTAATGCTCAACATAAATCCATTTAATAACTAATTATCCAAAACATTATGAAAGAACAATTCAACACAGCATTAGGAAACCTTATTGAGAAACTCAAAGGATGGTTTAATGCTATAATAGAAAACATACCTAATTTTTTATTGGCCATCCTAGTAATGATAGCATCTTACTACGCAGCCAAACACATAAGTAAATTTGTGGCAAGGTTAGTAGGTAAAAAAGTGCAACAAGATTCTGTGAAGTATGCAATAGCTAGAGTTTCTTCTGTTGTTATTGTTTGTTTAGGTTTATTCATCGCCTTAGGTGTTATGAATTTAGGCAAAGCATTAACTTCATTATTGGCAGGTGCTGGTGTTGTAGGTTTAGCAATAGGTTTAGCGCTTCAAGGAACATTAGCCAATACTTTTGCAGGTCTTTTATTATCGTTTAGAAAGAAAATTCAAATTGGTAATTGGGTAGAAACTACAGGATATTCAGGTGAAGTAATTGATATTAACCTTAGAGATTTTACACTTAAAGAAGCTGATAATAATATGGTCATTATTCCAAACAAGACCATATTAGAAAATCCGCTGAAAAATTATTCCTTAACAACTAAGATGAGAATCTTTTTAGAATGTGGAGTAGGATATGAGTCTGATTTGGAAAAAGTACAGCAGTTAACAAAAGAAACTATAGCTAATACTTTTGACCAAATTAAATCATCTGATGATGTTGAGTTTTATTATACAGAATTTGGTGATAGCTCTATTAATTATTTATGTCGTTTTTGGATTGATGCCGAGAGTATGCTAGAAAAGTTAAGAGCTAAAACAAAAGCCATTATTGAAATCAAAAAGGCTTATGATAAAGAAGGTATCAACATTCCGTTCCCAATAAGAACGTTGGAATTCAATAATAAATTAGGTTTCAATTCTAAAGATCTTCAAGAAGCCTACACTAAAAATTAAATTTATACATGTTAATCACAAATGGGTTAACATGTTAAGGATAAGAGCAAAGCAGAGGGTAAAATCTTTGCGATCTTTGAGTATGTTACTGATAGTCGGTAACACATTAACTTAAAAACCAAAAATTATGTTACGTTGGACAATCACATTTGTAATAATAGCAATCATAGCCGCAGTCTTAGGATTTGGTGGAATTGCAGGAGCATCAGCAGGAATAGCTAAAATTCTATTCTTTGTATTCTTAGTACTTTTTGTACTGTCACTTCTTAAAGGAGCAGTTAAAAGGTAATTGAAAAAATATCTAATTATTATTAATCACTAAAATTCGAAAAATCATGAAAAAATTATCATATATATTCTTAGCACTATTTAGTTTAAGTTTAATCACAACAACGACAAGTTGTAGAGAAGAAAAGTCTACAGGAGAAAAAATTGAAGAAGCAGTTGACGATACTGGTGACGCTATTGAAGACGCTGCTGATGATGTAGAAGATGCTGTGGATGATTAAACCATAAATTTAAAAGCAATGAAAAAACAAATTATAATGTTATCAATTCTTAGCCTTTTAGCCTTTACAACAACAAGTTGTAGAGAAGAGAAATCGGCTGATGAAAAAGTTGAAGAAGCTATGGATAACCTTGGCGAAGATTTGGAGGATGCGAGTGACGATGTACAAGACGCAGCCGAGGATCTTGAAGATGAAATTGATGAGGCCATAGAGGAAAGCAACGATAACTCTTAAAAGTCGTATTATGAAACTCAAAATATTAGCTTTAGCACTTATGACTTTCATAGGTGTTGAAGCTCAAAAAAACAAAGATAAAATTGTAGAGACCAAAACTAGAATTATAAACGTCATGGAAGATGGCGAAATGGTTCAGAAAAAAGTGATGGTAAGAACTACAAAAGAGCAAGAAGTTAAAACGAACCAAAAACAAAAAGGGACTATTGATGCCGACAGAGTTTATCCAGCAACAAAAGTTTCTAAGGTTATCTACATAGATAATGATAGCGATCCGTTTTACGATAATGAATCACAGGTAACCTACTATCAAAAAGATGGTATGACCTATAATTTCAATCCTACAAATTCAGGTTTTGATATTATTGATGGTAAAAACAATAGTAATTTTGGTACTGCTAGAATATCTGCTAATAGAGACGTATATATTTTAGATACTGACGACTATTCAGGTATAGGTTACTTTAAAGATAATCAATTCGTAATTGAATATTACGATAACGAAGGAACCCTTATCATTGAAAAATTCAGTGATACCAAGTTTTAAATTGATTGAACTAATAATAGCAAAAAAGTCATCTTTTTTAAGATGGCTTTTTTTATTTTTATAAAAAACCAAAAAAAAATATGAGTGTTACAATCCCTAAAGAGACATTTCCATTCTTTATAAAACTATCCCAAAACAATGACAGAGATTGGTTTAATGAGCATAAACCTGAATTTAAAGCTATAGAAAAACAAGTTAAAGTAGCTTATAATTATTTAGGTGAATTACTAAGTGCACACGACCAGATTGAAAAAATAAAAATGTTCAGAATTTACCGAGATGTACGTTTTTCAAAAAATAAGCAGCCTTACAAAACGCATTTTGGTGGTTCTTACTCTAGAAAAAAACCGAAATTGAGAGGTGGTTATTATTTACATGTTCAACCAAATAATGAATCATTTATTGCAACTGGATTTTGGGATCCGAATAAGGAAGATTTATTAAGAATACGAAAGGAATTTGAAATGGATGATAGTGATATGCGTGATATTCTAAATGATAAAACCTTTAGTAAAACTTGGGGAGGTTTTGTTGGTGATGAATTAAAAACAGCTCCCAAAGGTTTTGATAAAGAACATCCTGCTATAGATCTTATCCGAAGAAAACAATACATCTTCACAAAAAAATATACAGACAAAGAAGTTTTGGCTGAAGGTTTTCTAGAAGACGTTAATGATTCTTTCAAAAAAATAAGACCATTTTTTGATTATATGAGCGATGTGCTCACTACAAATCTTAATGGTGAATCCATTTTATAAAACTTCTAAAATTTTATAGTGTTTACCATTAAATTCAACTTGGTCTCCTTTCTTTTTTGTTTTTAGGAGTTGCCCAATAGGTGACTGAATGGAAATAATGTAGTAGTCTTCATCTTCCAACGTGACTTTGCCAATACTAATAGCCAAGAAAAAAGAAATACTATCTGTTTTAACTAAGCTTCCTAAGACTGCGGTATCCGAGAGTAAGTTGGGTTTAATTAATTGAAGTCTTTCTTTTGTTTTTTGAGCTTCATTTAGATAATTCATGTTTTTTTCTAAATCGTCTAACAATTTAGAGTTGCCAGAATCATCTTCTTCATTGCTTACTTTATCATTGCTCTCAATAGATTCTTTTATAAGTTCTATTTCGTTTTTGTAATCAGCAATACGCTTATTGGCATGCTGGTTACAAAGGTCTAAAAGATCTCTTTTTATTTTCATTTTTGTTATACAGCCTTCAATATTTCAGGCTTTTCAAATACTTGTATACTATCAATTAAACGTTCTTTTACAATATTCATCATACGTTTGTTTAAAGCCGAAGAGTTTTTAATATAAAGATCATATTCTTCAACAGTAAACTGTCCTATAATCATACCTTTAAGTGAATTTCTAAACTTCATATCCTTGTGAATAGAGTTTTCTATATAAGCCAACTGTTTTTCTAAAGACAGCTCGTAAAAAACATTTTTATGCTTAGCGATGTAGTTCCTAAAAACAGCTATTAGCAAATCATGTTGCATTTTTATAACAGGCCTCAATGTTGTATTCTGAAATAATTCATCAGAGCTCATATTGTCATTAATCTTTGCAGAAAGAATTTGAGTTCTAATAGCTAGTAGGTCTTCAGTTCTAGAAGTCATAATTAGGTTATTATAGATTTATACGGAATTAAATTTAAGTATTAAGCTGTGGTATTTGGAAGAGAAAGAAATATCTTGTTAACGTGGTTATTAACAATGCTGATTTTTGTATTCAATATTCAGATGTGATTTGCTCTTCTTTTAACGTTTTTAGAGTTATCTTTGGGTAAAACGATTTATATGAAGTTTGGAAGTGTAGATAATCCTGAAAATATTGATTTTACCTTACCTGAAGATCATCCAGATACTTTAAAAGTTTTGCAGAAAAACCCTTCAAAATCTACTAATGTTTTTGTGGGTTGTGCTAAGTGGAATAAGGCTGATCTTAAAGGCTTTTATCCTAGAGGAACAAAAGATGAACTTGAGTATTATTCTCGACAGTTTAATTCTATTGAGCTTAATGCAACATTCTATAGAATATTTCCTCCCGAACAGTTTGAAAAATGGTATGAGAAGACGCCTGATAATTTTAGATTCTTCCCAAAGTTAAATCAAGAAATCAGCCATTGGAAACGTTTGAATGAAGAGATTGCACCTGTTGTAGATAATTACCTATACAGTGCGGTTAACTTAAAGGAAAAGTTAGGCTGTGTTTTTTTACAAATGCATAACAATTTTGCACCTAAGGACTTTGATCGTGTTATAAATTTTGCTGAAAGTTGGCCAAAAGAAGTACCGTTAGCAGTAGAGTTTAGGCATACAGATTGGTACAATGATAAAGCTATAGCTGAAGATTTGTATCAACTTTTAGAAGAAAACAATATATCTAATATTATAGTCGACAGTGCTGGCAGACGCGATCTTATGCATATGCGCCTTACTAACTCTAGAGCATTTGTGCGTTATGTTGGTGCAAATCACCAAAGCGATTACACGCGTTTAGATGATTGGGTAGAGCGACTAAAACAATGGAAAGATAATGGTATTGAAGAAATAGATTTTTTTGTACACCAAAATATCGAAAAAGAGTCTCCATTACTTTCTGCATACTTAATTAAAAAACTAAATGCCGAATTAGGTACTGATATGCGAATTCCTAATGAAGATCAGCAGCAAAAACTTTTATAACCACCAAACTACTATAAACTAAACATTAACTACTAATTACTTAAAACATGAGATTTCACACAAGAAAATGGGTAAAACCCGAAGATTTAAATGCTAACGGAACATTATTCGGAGGTCAGCTTTTGGCATGGATAGACGAAGAAGCGGCATTATACACTATAATTCAACTCGAAAACTCTAGAATTGTTACTAAATATATGTCTGAAATCAATTTTATGGCTTCTGCAAAACAAGGAGATATTATTGAAATTGGTATAGAAGTTACGAAATTCGGTAAATCCTCAATGACTTTAAAATGTGAGGCTAGAAACAAAATGACAAGAGAAACTATCCTAACGATTGACAATCTCATCATGGTTAACCTTGGTGAAGATGGCAAACCAAAACCACATGGAAAAACCGAAGTAGAGTTTGTAAAAGATCGATTAAGAAACGATTAGTCTTTATTCCCTAAAGACAGCTCGTAGATTTCCAAATCAAAATACTTTACGGAAGCCAAGACGTGGTCAAAAATATCTCCTATAATAAATTCATAGTTTACCCAACGTTGGTCTTTACTAAACGCATAAATTTCCATTGGAATACCTTGTGGAGTAGGTTCTAGCTGGCGCACCATTAAAGTCATATCTTTATTGATGGCAGAATGATTTTCTATATAGGTTTGAAGATATTTTCTAAACACACCAAAATTGGTAAGATTAATACCATTAATCAACACAGATTTATCTGCACCATGCTTTGTGTTATAGTCTTTAATTTCTTTCGACTTATTTTCAATATACTGAGAAACTAATTGGATTTTCTTAAATTTTTCTATGTCTTCCTCGGTTAAAAACTTAATCGTAGAAACCTTTATAATCACGGATCGTTTTATACGTCGTCCTCCAGAGGCAAGCATACCTCTCCAGTTTTTAAAAGAATCAGAGATTAACGCATAGGTTGGAATAGTGGTTATCGTCATATCCCAGTTTTGCACTTTTACAGTGGCTAAGTTAATTTCAATTACATCACCATCGGCACCATATTTTTCAAAAGTAATCCAATCACCAATACGCACCATATCGTTGATAGATACCTGTATACTAGCTACAAAACCTAGAATAGTATCTTTAAAGATTAAAATAATTACGGCTGATGCGGCACCAAGCGTAGTTGCAAACTTTATAAAAGATACACCTGTAATAATCGCTAAAGCAGAAAATAATCCCAAAAGCCAAGCAAAAATCATAAAGACTTGTATGTAGCTATCTACAGGCTTGTCTTTATAACGTTTCAACGTTTTTAAATAATCCTTAATAGAGTTTAAAAAGCTTCTTATAATTTGAAGTGCTAAAACAATCGCAATGATTTTAAGTGTTTTTTCTATAATATTTTCAGCATATGGATAATCTGAAAATACTTGAGGTACAAACTCTATAAGAATGATTAAAGGAACTATGTGCGCAATATTTCTTGGTAACCTATTTGTAATTAGAATATCATCAAAATTGGTTTTGGTACGCTTTGCAACACCTGCAGAAAACCTCCAAAGAATACGTTTGGTTATAAAATCTATAATAAATGCAATAAGAAGTACAGCCAATAACAACCCAAGCATATTAAGAAACTTGGCCGTATCTTCTGAAATCCCTTTATCAACTAAAAGATCATATATATAATGTCTGATTTTAAGCATTTTTTTTCGCTAAAAATTTCTTGTCTACATAAAACGTCCCAAATGGAATTATAGAAGCAATCAAAACAGTCCAAAATGTTCTATTATTCCATTTCATATCTGAGCTTATTAAAACTGCAATAACAATATAAGCTATAAATAAAAGACCATGTGGCATGCCCAACCATTTCACGTAAGTTGGATCATTTCCAAAGTACTTTATAGGTGTTGCAATAAACAATAGTAATATATATGAAACACCTTCTAATAAAGCTACAATTCTGAAAATCGGTAATAATTTTGGCATCGTTTTATTTTTGTGCAAAAATACTCTAGATTATATGAATAGCCATACAATTTTAACAGCTTTTAAGAAATGGAGTATGGGTAAATAATGTTTAGTTATCTTTAGCAAATCAATTAAAATCATTCCAATCCATTATGAAGAAAGTCTCTATACTTTTATGTGCTTCACTTTTGGTGTTGTCTTGTGCAACAGTCAAAAACCAATCCAAATCAAAAAGTAATGCACAATACACAGCAAGTGCTCCAAAACCAAAAAAGAAACCTGGTAAAATAAAAGATTACGATAAAGTAATTACCAAAGATGCCATTACAGATGATGGTTTATTCAAAGTGCACTTGGTTGATGAAAAGTATTATTTTGAGATTCCGATGGATTACCTTAATACGGATATGCTCTTGGTTAGTCGATTTGCTAAACTACCATCAAACCTAGGAGGTGGTTATGTAAATGCTGGTTCTAAAACCAATACTCGAATGATTAATTGGGAACGTTTTAAAAACAAAATTCTCATAAAGGAAAAATCATCTAGCGCTGTTGCTGCAGATAGCTTACCGATAAATGTATCTGTTAAAGCAAATAATTATGAACCTACACTTTACGCTTTTGATATCGCTGCTTTCTCAAAAGATTCAACAGCTATAGTTGTTGATGTTACAAGTTTTTATGATTCTGATGTTAAGTCTATTAGTGGACTTGGTTCAAGAATGCGTTCTGCATATAAAGTTAGAAATTTAGATAAATCTAGAAGTTTTATTAATTCAATAAAAAGCTTTCCAAAGAACATAGAAGTCATTCAAGATTTTACTTATAATGCTTCAAATCCTCCTGTAAATACAGGTGATGAAACTATAAGTGTTCAAATGAACCAATCCATGATTTTATTACCAGAAGAACCAATGCAACCACGTTATTTTGATGAACGTGTAGGATGGTTCACACTAAGTAAATATGATTATGGTAGTGAAGAACTCAAAGCTGATGAAAAAACCTATTTAAGACGTTGGAAACTGGTTCCAAAAGATATTGAAGCCTACAAACGTGGTGAATTAGTAGAGCCAGTTAAGCCTATTGTGTATTACTTAGATCCTGCAACTCCTGAGAAATTTAGATCTTATATGAAAGAAGGCATTGAGCTTTGGCAAAAGGCTTTTGAAGCTGCAGGTTTTAAAAATGCGATTATCGCTAAAGATCCTCCTTCAAAAGAAGAAGATCCAGATTTTAGTCCTGAGGATATACGTTACTCTGTGGTACGTTATGTTGCTAGCACCACAAGAAATGCCACTGGTCCAAGTGTTTCAGATCCTCGTAGTGGTGAAATTATAGAAAGTGATATCATTTGGTACCACAACCATTTGCGCTCTTATCGTAATCGTTATTTATTGGAAACTGGTGCTGCAAACCCATCAGCTAGAACACTAAATACTCCTGATGAAGAAATTGGAGAAATGATGAAAATGGTTATTGCTCATGAAGTTGGTCACACACTAGGATTACCTCATAATATGAGTGCAAGTTATGCATATGATGTAGAGAGTTATCGTGATGGAGCCTTCACTCAAAAAAATGGTATTGCAGCAACAATAATGGACTATGCACGCTACAACTATATTGCACAACCAGGAGATGAAAACATTCGTTTTGTGCGTCAGTTAGGGCCTTATGATGATTATGCCATTAATTTTGGATACCGTTATATTCCGGAAGCGAATTCTGCTGAAGATGAAAAAGAAATTTTAAAGGGTTGGATAATGGAAAAAGCAGGTAATCCAATCTATAAATTCGGAAAACAAAGTAGCCGTTTCGATCCAACGGCACAAACTGAAGACATTGGTAACAATAGTATTAAAGCGAGTACTTACGGTATTAAAAACTTAAAAATCGTTGCTAAAAACTTACCAAGTTGGACAAGTGATAAAACTGATAATTACGATGACTTAAAAGAATTATATGGCGAACTTCTTGGCGTGTTGAGCCGCTATGTTGGTCACGTAGTAACACATGTTGGTGGAGTAGTGGAAAACACCAAAAATCCTTCTCAGGAAGGTATAATTTACCAACCTGTTTCAAAATCATATCAAGAAGAAGCTATAAAATGGTTGCAAGACAATGTTTTTGAAACACCAGATTGGTTATTAGATGATGACATTATAAAAAATATTAACTATGCTGGTTATACTGATATCTTAAGACGTTATCAAGCAAGACATCTTAATAATTTATTGGATTTTGAGCGTATTGGCCGACTTATGGATCATCATGCGATTGACTCAAAAACTTATTCGGCTTTAGAGATGTTAAGTGACGTTCGTAGAGGAATTTGGTCAGAAACCAATTCTTCTGTAAATGTTTCAATTTTTAGACGTAACTTACAGCGCGTTTACTTGGATAGAATGATTTATTTGATGACGGAAGAATTAAATCCAGAACGAACAAGACAGTATTACAATGTTAATCAGTCTGATGTGAGAGCTTTAGTTAGAGGTGAGCTTAATACGCTAAAAAATATTTTAAATTCAGCTTCAAGAAGAGCAGTAAACACTGAGACAAAATACCATTACAAAGACTGTATAGAAAGAATTGAAAACACGTTAGACCCTAAATAATTTAAATTATGAAAAAATTACTTTTATTAGCTTTAGCATTTAACTTTTCAACAGTATCATTGACTTATGCACAAAGCACTAAAACACAAAAAGAGGTTTTTCAATCAACATACAATAGCTTAAAGGCTTTAGTAAAGACACAGCAATATACCTATGCAGGTGAAGTTGTATACAATAATAAGAATAGAGAGATACTTAATGCTGAGGAAAATACTATTAAAATAGACAAAAGAACAGCTTCTGGTACAGTTACATCCTTAAGCACAGAGAAAAAGGCTTTTGATCTTAACGGAACAATATCTGATTATAATGCTTCTTTTGATGATGCGCAACAAATCATCACTATTGAATTCAAAGTACAATCTGAATCACAAACCGTTAATGTTTTTATAGATGTTAGACCTAATGGAAATGCTTTTTTAACAGCTTCTGTTGGTGGTAGCAACTCTATTTCTTGGACAGGACGCTTAAAGTGAGTCTAAAATCAGTATCTTTGCAATAGTATATAAAAGATTCACCGCATTAATAACATTCTTTAGTTATTATTTTGTAGTTCACACAATTTATTGTTAAGTTAATAATGTTTGTCTGCAACTTTCATAAGCGGCAAGTATTTATTAACCTTTAAAACAACGAATGGGTAGATCACAACAGACATTTAGTAAAACAGAAAAAGAAAAAAAGCGTTTAAAGAAAAAAGAGGAAAAGCGTAAAAAAATGGAAGCGCGTAAACTCGAGAAAGAAGAAAATGGTACAGGAGGTATTCCGATAGCTTATGTAGATCACAACGGAAACCTAACAGATACTCCGCCAGACCCATCCCAAAAAGTTAAAATCAAAGCAAAAAATATTGAAATAGGAATTCCTAAAAAAGAAGATATTGAAGAGGAATTTGATCCTGTTAGAAACGGTAAAGTTTCTTTTTTCGATAACTCAAAAGGTTTCGGGTTCATCATTGATACTGAAACTAATGAAAAATATTTCACACATGTTAGTAACATACTTGATGACATTACTGAAAATGATAAAGTAACTTTTGAACTTGAAAAAGGACCGAGAGGAATGAATGCTGTAAAAGTAAAAAAAGTAGAAATCTAAGAATTACAAAACTTTATATTCAAGGCCATTATATGATAAAACTATAATGGCCTTTTTATTTTTTGATTATACATATCTAGCATTTTTTCATTTTTTTAAAACCGCCTTATGTAAAATATCGTAAGTATCGTGAACAGTTAATCTTTAAAACTTAAAACGATGAAAACTAAAAATTTGATTTCAAGCTTAATGTTAGCTATAGCGTTGGTGTTTAGCACAACAGTAATGGCTCAAAACATGAAAAAGGAAAAAGGTATAAAAATGGTAGGTGAAGCTCCTATGTATCCTTCTAAAGATATAGTATCTAATGCTGTAAATTCTAAAGACCATACAACCCTTGTTGCTGCGGTTAAGGCTGCCGGATTGGTAGAAACACTTCAAGGAGATGGACCTTTCACAGTTTTTGCTCCAACTAATGCTGCTTTCGAAAAATTACCAGAAGGAACCGTAGCAACACTATTAAAACCAGAGAATAAATCAAAACTTCAGTCTGTACTTACTTATCATGTGTTAGCAGGTAAATACAGCGCAAAAGATATAATGAAAGCTATTAAAAAAGGAGATGGTAAAGCGATGTTTAAAACCGTAAATGGTGCTAAGCTTTGGGCTATGATGGATGGTGATGCTGTTGTTCTTAAAGATAGTGCAGGTAATATGTCTAAAGTTACTATTGCTGACGTTAACCAATCCAATGGAGTTATTCATGTGGTAGATACCGTTGTACTTCCAGGAATGTAAAATATTAAATTTAGTTTAGTTAGGGTAGAATTAGCAACAGTAGTCATATAATCGAGGTAGTTGTTAATTCTGAGAAAGCACAAGCCAAAACGCTTGTGCTTTTTTTATCTTTAAACTCAAAATACAAATCAACTCATGAATCCTAAGATTATAAACTGCTCAGAAAGGAAAGTCGTTGGATTATCATCAACTATAAATAGAAATGAGCCTCATAAAATTGGTGAACTCTGGAGACAATTCATGCCTGAAAAGTATAAGATTAAAAATGTAGCAACTAATGAGTTGATTGCAATTCAGTTATTTCCAAATAACATAAACAATGAAGGTGTTGATGAGTATACGATTTGGGCAGCTGTTGAAGTTCATGATTTTGAAAATATTCCTAACGGAATACTATCTTATGCAATACCAAGCGGTGATTATGCTGTTTTTACATTGAAAGGAATGAACATCCAAGGCTTGTATGAAAAAATTATGACGGAATGGCTACCAAAATCAGGTTACACAATAGATGATAGACCTCATTTTCAGATTATGGGAGAGGACTATAAAAACGGAAGTCCTGATTCTGAAGAGGATATTTATATACCGATAAAATCTAATTAGCTTTTGCGTCACACTGAGCTTGTCGAAGTGTAGTTTAAGCAGTCTTCGACAAGCTCAGACTGACATTTTAGTTATATAATCAAACGTTTTGTTTTGCCATCCTGAACAGTCACGCTGAGCTTGCCAAAGTGTTGTTTCAGGATCTCATAGTGTCATAGATGTTTATCTAAAGGTTCACTCTAAAATCACATCCAGATTTATAATTGCTACAACCGAAAGCGGTTTTACCTTTCAGTATTTTACCTGTTTTACATTTTGGACAAGTATCACCAACGTTAACAGAAAGGTTTTTAGCCGTTTGTTTCGGTTCTAATTTCAATTTAAAATTATCATCAAAACGTAATAAACCTTCAATAGAATTTCCTTGTACGTTAAACCCTTTTAAGTTTACGGTAGATCCTTTACTCAACAACCGTTTATATTGGTTTTCTGAAATCTTTTTATCTGCAAAACTAAAGGGGAGTGTAAAATCACAACTCTTACCATAAAGACTGCATCCATAAGCCGATTTTCCTTTTAATAATTGACCGTTTTTGCATTTAGGACAGTCACTCCCAACTAATGATTTGGATTTGCTTTTCTTTTTCGCTTTTGGTGATGATGTAGGCTTGTTATTTACTGCCGAAATACGGGTTTCTACTTTTTCACTTCTTACCTCATAGACCAAAGCATCAACCATGCGCTTCATACCTTTAATAAAAGCGTTGGCACTTATCTTGCCTTTCTCAATATCTTTTAGTTGCTTTTCCCAAGTTCCAGTTAATTCCGCCGATTTTAATAATTCGTTTTGAATAGTATCAATCAGCTGAATACCTGTTACAGTAGGTAGAATTTGCTTTTTATTTCGTTTGATGTACTTACGTTTAAAGAGCGTTTCAATAATATTGGCTCTGGTAGATGGTCTACCAATGCCATTCTCTTTCATAAGGTCTCTCAGCTCATCATCATCTACTTGCTTTCCTGCGGTTTCCATAGCGCGTAGAAGGGAAGCTTCAGTATATTGATTTGGTGGCTTAGTTTGCTTTTCTAAAAAAGAGGGTTCATGAGGTCCTTTTTCACCTTTAACAAATGAAGGAAGTATGGATTCACCTTTATTTTTCGAGCTATCAGATTCAAAAACAACACGCCATCCTTTGGATAAGATTTCTTTTCCTGTGGTCTTAAAGTTAACATCAGCTGCTTTCCCAATGACTGTAGTGTTAGAAACCTTGCAATCGTCATAAAAAACAGCTATAAATCGTCGTGTTATAATGTCATAAACTTGTTGCTCGGCAGGTTGTAAATGGGTTTGTATTCCTGTTGGAATTATAGCATGGTGATCGGTAACTTTTTTATCATTAAAAACTCTAGAAGATTTCTTTATTTTTTTATTTAATATAGAAGTTGTAAGTTCAGAATAATCAGTGAGTTTTGATAATATGTTTTTCACCTTAGGATAAACATCGTTAGGTAAAAAAGTGGTGTCTACTCTAGGGTACGTTACTACCTTTTTTTCATACAAGCGTTGCGCAATTTTAAGCGTCTCATCAGCCGAAAAACCAAACTTGTTATTACAGTATACTTGAAGACCTGTAAGATCAAACAATTTTGGAGCATACTCTGTACCTTTCTTCTTGGTAATGGATTCTATTTCAAATTCGTGTTCCTTAACTTTAGTTGCTAGTTTTTCACCATCTTCCATTTTAAGAAAACGACCTTCCTCATAACTAAACAGCGTATCTCTATACATGGTCTGTAATTCCCAATACGGCTGAGGAACAAAATTTTCTATCTCCTTATAACGGTTAACAAGCATAGCAAGCGTCGGAGTTTGCACGCGACCAACAGACAATACCTGTTTGTAGCCACCATGTTTCACAGTATAAAGTCGTGTGGCATTAATACCCAAAAGCCAATCACCTATAGATCTTGAAAAGCCTGCGTAGTAAAGATTATCATAGTTTTCAGAGGGTTTTAGATTGTCAAAACCTTCTTTTATGGCTTCAGTCGTTAAAGACGAAATCCACAAACGTTCTACTTTACCTTTGTATTTTGCTTCATTGATAACCCAACGCTGTATTAATTCTCCTTCTTGTCCGGCATCACCGCAGTTTATCACCACATCAGCTTTATCAAAAAGACTTTTTACAATTTTGAATTGTTTTTTTATACCATCATTATTGGCAACCTTTACTTTGAATTTGTCAGGAAGCATAGGTAAGTTGTTAAGATCCCAACTTTTCCAATAAGGCTTGTAGTCACTAGGCTCACAAAGCGTACAAAGGTGTCCGAAGGTGTAAGTTACAGCATATCCATTTCCTTCAAAATAACCATCTCGCTTGGTGGTAGCACCAAGTACAGAAGCTATTTCTCTGGCAACACTAGGTTTTTCGGCAATACAAACTTTCAATACACTTCGGTTTTAATCAGCCTGCAAATTACAGAAATTTCTAAATGAAAAAAGACTATTTTATTAAAGTTCTAAGACTAACTTTTGTCCAATTTTTAACGGAGAGGACTTTTTGATTTTATTGGAAGTACAAATTAGAGATATCGGAATATTATTTCTCCTTGCAATACCATACAATGTATCTCCTTTTCTCACTGTGTAAATCGTTTTTTCTTTAACTAGACTAGCTAAGGCAGCTTCTTCGGACTCCAGAACATTTACTTTACTCACACGTCTTGAATTGTGAAATATAGCACGCGTCCACTCTTGGGTTACCCATATTTCTTGAGCTCTAATTTTATTGGTTGGTGAGAAATCAAATAAATATTCAGGATGAATTCTTTCACCTTTAAAACTTGCAACCAAGTGTAAATGACTTCCTCTAGAGTTTCCTGTGTTTCCACCTTTGCCTAAGAATCCGCCTTTAGCTATTGAGTCGTTAGCTTTAACATTAATACGAGAGAGGTGTGCATACGTTGTCTCCATGCCGTTATAATGTCTAACCACAACTGTTTTTCCATGACCATAACTGTAACCAGCAAAACGAACGATGCCATCTAAAACTGAAACAACACTATCTCCTGTAACCAAATCAATATCGATGCCTTGATGTGGTCGTCCTCTTCGCCATCCATAGCGAGACGTAATTACCTTTTTATGGGCAACAGGCGAAGCGTATGTGGTATCTGTAAATTTAAGCTGTAAAGGAAACTTAACCTCAATATCTTTATAAGGATTATAGACTGTGGTATCCCAAAATTCAGCTTTGATATCAGGAAGCGCATCGGAAGTTACTAATGGAATTTCAACTTCTTTAATCTGTTCTGACTTATCAAAAAGAGAGGTGTTTGGGATTTTAATTTTTAATGAAGTTAAGGTAGAGTCTTGTTGGGCAAATGAAAATGTAATACTGCTAAACAAAGCAACACAAAAAGCAAAGTACTTCATAGAGGGAAAATAACTAATTCTAAAAATTTTATTCAATTTTTGAAACGTAAATATAGAATTAATATTGTCTCATATATGTTGAACAAAAATGAACCTGTAAACGATATGAACAATAATTCTTACTATATAAGTTAAAACCAAGCCTGTGGTAAAATTAACTTTGTGAATAACTAAAAAGAAATTGTTATGAAAAAGATATTTATACTATGTGCAGCAATACTTTTGAGTTGTAATAATAACACTAAAGGTCAAACACCTGAAGCTGTAAAGAAAACCTTTCAGGCTAAATATCCAGGTGAGAATGATCCAGATTGGCATCAAGACGATCATGGGTATTACGAAGCACACTTCAAAATTGATGGTGTAAAGTATAGAGCAGACTTTAATGCTGATGGCTCTTGGGTTGAAACGGAAACAAGTATTGACAAGAAAGCGCTACCTAAAGCTATAAAAAACTCTATTAAGGACAATTATGGTAGCGAGGAAATAACTGAAATAGAAAAAGTAGATAGTGCTACTAAAGGTGTATTCTACGATGTAGAATTTAAACAAAAAGGGAAAAATAAAGATGTGGAGTTCAGAGCAGATGGATCCATTATAAATACATAACATTCAACACTTAAAACTAGGAAAGGCATCTATATTGTATAGGTGCTTTTTTTATGCTACAAAGAATTGTAAATTTGCACCTCAATTTAAAAACCCGAAATTTCATTTATGTCTCAAAACAATCAAGCTCTTCAAGAAAAAAAGACCGACAAAGAATTATACGATTACCAACAAGGTGCAATAAATAAGATTTTTGAAAAGTTTGATACCGCTCCAGACGATTACCATCTGCTATACCAATTGCCAACAGGAGGTGGTAAAACGGTTATTTTCTCCGAAATGGTGCGCCAATATCTAAAAAATCACAATAAAAAAGTTTTGGTTATGACACACAGAATTGAGTTGTGTAACCAAACTTCAAAAATGTTAACGAGCTTTGGTGTAACTAATAAAGTGGTAAGCAGTAAGGCTAATTTAGATGATCAGGCGGATTATTCTTGTTTTGTAGCCATGGTTGAGACCTTAAACAATAGGTTAAATGACGACAAACTAGACATTTCTGATGTTGGTTTGGTTATTATAGATGAGGCGCATTAC
The DNA here is from genome assembly GCF_058964685.1 of Winogradskyella sp. 266wxhm. Taxonomy (NCBI): domain Bacteria; kingdom Pseudomonadati; phylum Bacteroidota; class Flavobacteriia; order Flavobacteriales; family Flavobacteriaceae; genus Winogradskyella; species Winogradskyella sp. 266wxhm. Next base: position 3,777,638 of record NZ_CM179559.1, on the reverse strand, counting down.
AACTCATTTACAAAGCTTTTTAAATTTTTTGAAAATTCATTCATCCTCGGTGTTACCGCAACTCCTTTAAGTTCTAATAAAGAATTACCAATGAAAGGTAATTACGATGAACTTATTACAGGTGAAACCATTGAAAACCTTATTGAAAACGAATTCTTAGCACGAGCAGAGACTTACGCTTACGATATGGGTTTAACATCTCTTGAGGTTGGTTCTAATGGTGATTATACCGTGAAATCTTCCGAAGATTTATACTCTAGTCCTGCTATGTTGCAGAAAACTATTGACGCTTACAAAAAACATTCACTAGGGAAGAAGACTTTAATATTTAACAATGGTATCAACACTTCAATAAGTGTCTACTATGCGTTTAGAGAAGCTGGTATTCCTATTATGCACTTAGATAATACGGCGACCAAAAAGCAACGTAAGCAAATATTAGATTGGTTTCACGAAACACCAAATGCTGTACTTACGTCTGTTAGTATCTTAACTACAGGTTTTGATGAACCTACTATTGACACTATCATTCTTAACAGAGCAACAAAATCGTTGACGCTTTATTATCAGATGGTTGGTCGTGGATCGCGTATTCTTAATAATAAATCCAAGTTCACAATTATTGATTTAGGGAATAACTTGTATCGTTTCGGACCTTGGGGAGCTGATTTAGATTGGCAATTAATCTTTAAGTCGCCTAACTGGTATGCGGATAGAATAAAGAGTGATGAAGCTATTGAAGCTAATTTTAAGCATGACTTATCGGACGATATCAAAGACGAATTTTCAAAGTCAGAAGATACTTACTTTGATATTCGCCAAACCTACAAAGATGCAGTAGCTAATGGTGAATCTTCAAAAGTGGTTTTAGAGCGTTCTATAGAGCATCATGCAAAAATTTGTATAGAGAATAGTGAAGATGTTTATGATGCTTTGGCTTTAGCTAAATTATTAAAAGAAGACATCAATCAGCGTATTGAAATCTATGCAAAGTGTATTAGTAAAAGCACCTACAACTTCTTAAAATGGTTAAAGGACGACTACCAAAAGAAATTGAACACCTATTTACGTACCAATTTTGATGAGAAGTTTGAGGAAATCCATGGTTATCCGCCAGAAGAATAATCTCTAGTATTAAATAAACTACATATTTCATTTTCGGAGTATGGGAATAAATTATATCGCCAATCATCACAAAGATTTGTCTTCCTGAACTGTCACACTGAGCTGAGTCTGTACTAAGCAAAGACGAAGTATCGAAGTGTTGTTTCAGGATCTAATAAAACATTGATGTTATCTAAGTCTGATCAAGAATTCATGAGGTACATGTGTTTAAATAAGTTTTTGTTAAATTTTGATTTATAATAGTTTACATGTCATGTTGTAAACTATTAATTCAATGTTAAAACAACCTCAATTCCGTTAAGTAATCTTAAAAAAATTGACTCATATAGTTTCTGCTGTTATATTATAGTAAACCATAAAATCACAATAACCATGAGAACAGTTTTATTTATATTAGGTATAGTATTTACATTACAACTTTCGGCTCAAGATCCAATTATGCAAAAGGATAATAAAGCATTAGAAAGCATAGCCACAAAAATTACGAAAACATATGACGACCAATTAGGTCTGGATGGTAAGCAATTTACGTTATTCGAAAAAAAAGTAGAAGAGTACCTCATTAGAGAAGAAAAAATTCACAACGAATTCAAAGGTAAAACTAAACTAAATATGCTATATAAACTAAGAAAAGCGGAAACCATGGAAATGCGCAATGTACTAACAAAACCACAATTCGATTTGTACAAGCGTTTAAAGCCGCAAATTCAACCACTAGCTCAAGTTAGTGTTGATGACAAATAGTAATAACCGGTTATTACAACAAAACGACAGTAAAATCTACTGTCGTTTTTTTTAGATTAAAACTTAGTTTTTCTACTTCACACAAGTACCTTTGTAAAATAATTATAAGACTATGACGACTTTTAAAGATATTGGAATAAGTAAGCCTTACATAAAAGCTCTTAAAGAGCTCAACATTATAAACCCTACAGAAATTCAAGCTGCAGTAATTCCAATATTATTGGAGGCAGAAACAGATTTAATAGGTTTAGCGCAAACAGGCACAGGAAAAACAGCTGCCTTCGGATTACCGCTATTACATTCTATTGATAAAAATAAGAATGAAGTTCAGGCACTAATAATAGCTCCAACCAGAGAATTGGTTCAACAAATACAGAAGCAACTCTTTAAATTCACTAAGTATATTGATGGAAAGATATTTGCTGAAGGCGTTTACGGTGGCGAAAAGATGGATGTTCAAATGCGAGCATTAAATCGAACAACACATATCGTAGTGGCAACACCAGGTCGTTTGCTAGACTTGGTAGAGCGTGGTGCAGTGGATATTTCTAATGTAAAGACCTTGGTACTTGATGAAGCGGATGAAATGCTGAGTATGGGTTTTAAGGAAGACTTAAACAAAATACTAAAATACAATACCAGCAACAGAAAAACATGGTTGTTTTCAGCAACTATGCCTCAGGATATAAAGAGTATGATCAAAAACTACATGGATCCAAATGCGGCTAGAGTAGAGGTGAACAAAAACGCTTTAGTTAATGAAAATATTTCTCACCATTACGTACAGACTAATATTAAAGATAAAGTCAATATGATTATCCGAATTTTGGATAAACGCAAAGACGATAGAGGAGTTATTTTCTGCAGAACAAAAGCAGGTGCCAAAACCTTAGCACAACAATTACAGCACGAAGGTTTTGCTGTTGATGTTTTACAAGGAGACATGCAGCAAAAAGAACGCGATAAGGTTATGAGAGCCTTTAAAAATGAAAGTCTACAAGTATTGGTTTCCACTGATGTTTCCGCCAGAGGTATTGATGTAAATAATCTTGCTTTTGTGTTACACCATCAATTACCAGAGTATTTAGACTATTATACCCATCGTAGTGGTAGAACGGCCAGAGCTGGTAAAACAGGTCAATCCATCGCACTTATCATTCCTGGCGAAATGCAAAAGATTATTGATATCCAATCCGAACTCGGTATCACGTTCAAAGAAATGACAGTTTGACAAAAATCTAAAAGAAGCCATTGTCATTGATTTTTGTCATCCTGAACTGTCACACTGAGCTTGACGAAGTGTTGTTTAAGGATTTAATTCATTATTGATATTGTCAGTCTGAGCCTGTCGAAGACGAGTTAATAATCCAGCATTAACCACAAAGAGAATCAAAACCAAATTCCGACATAGTCGGAACCAACGATTTTCAGAAGTAATAAGTAATTATCAATATTAAAGATCCAAATCAAGGATTAAAAAATAATTATTAATAATAAAACAAAATATACAACCATCATCGAATGGTGCTTGCAACTTCCTACAAATCGTTTTGATTTTTTAGGTAGCCTGTCCTGAGCGCAGTCGAAGGGTTTGTATCAAGAACTGCGAAGCATATCATGAGTTCTTAAACAATGAATATTGACGAATACAAAATGAACGTATAAAAAAATGATACTGAAACTAGTTCAGGATGACAGCATTTGAATGTTAATGTCAGTCCGAGCCTATCAAAGACAATATCAAAACTAAAAACCAATCCTATATCAAACAAAATTCACAAAGATTTTATACCTTTAACACACTCTTGTTGACCCTCTTGCTATAACAATTACAAATTCCCTTACGTACTATTACCGCTATAATTCTAGCAGTAACAGTAGTACAAATTAGTATCGTTTTTAACGTTAAAACCAAATACACCAATGGAAACCTTAAAAATCAAAACAGGGGAAACCGTTAAGCTTACGGTCAAAATCAGCTCTGATGCCAATGTCGGCTCTAACGTGCATCTCGATGATGTCGTGGTCAAAAAAAGTATTACCAATAATTTTAATGTTGAGCTTGGTACTATCGATGATCTCGACGGAAAATCACTATCTGTAGTTTCTAATTTCTTTGTCAGCGGAGGACTCATAGATGCCGTGATGGAAACCACTATTGTGGAATGTATTATTTCTACAGAAACGATTACGGAATCTTTTGTGGCAGAAAAGGTAAAGATCAATCCTATGCTCTTTATGTCTTACGTAGTTTTAAAACTTGAAAAAACCGAAGACGATGAGAACTAAATTAGCATTAAGTATAGTATGCGCTTTTGGCTTAACACTTCAAGCGCAACAGGTAGATTTGAGTGAATTTACTTTAGCTAACGCCTCAACTCCAGCATTTGTACTGGTAGAAGAAACACCAACAGCTATTTACACTCCAGAAAATCTAAAAGCGCTCGCCATTCATGCCTTAGATAACTTTGGTAAAAGCTTGTCTGTAGAAGCTACTCCATATTTTCTCATCAATCAAGAACGAAAGGACAGAACCTATCAGAAGTATATTGGAGTCACGCAAGATGAAGAAACCAAGAAACTCAAGCAGAATCCTTTTAGTGGACTCAATACCACTACTATTTCCTTTGCTTATGTAGATAAAGAATTTTCAGGCTTAGCAGACGAACGTAAAACATATTCCATAGGAGTCCGTACAACATTGCTCCGTTTTTATAACAAAGAAAAAGTACATGCTAATACGATTGGTATGGCAACAGCATTGTCTAACATAACAGTTCCTGTGGAAGTACTTACACAAGGACCAGAAGCTATCCAAGCGTATTATAACGACAATCAAGAGGAAATCAATGCACTTTTAGAACCTTACCAAAAAGTAATCAAACCGCAATTCAGGCTCGATGCTGCCATTGGTTACAGTACCTTGTTTAAGGAAAATTCCATTTCTTCTGGGACCGTAAAACGCTTTGGATCGTGGTTAACATCCGAAACCAGTATCATTCTAAACGAAGGTAGCGATGCCAAAACCAATAACTATTTCAATCTATTATTGACAGCTCGTTATATTGAAGATGGTTTCAATACTACAAGTCCAGAAGATTTCTTCACAAATTACTATCGTGATTTTGGTGGAAAATTAGAATTCGAATTTGGTAAACTAGGTGTAGGTTACGAGTATATTTCCAGAAAAGGTACTATAGATAGTGAGCGCTCTGTAGGAAACATTCGTTTTACGATCAATAAAGACATCAGTATTACAGGAGGATTTGGTAAGGATTTTAGCGTGAATGAAGATGATAATCTGGTGACTTTATTCGGAATTCATTGGGGAATTAACACAGGTAATAGCAAAGTAAAACTATAAAAGTATGTCAGGTCATCAATTCCAACCATTCGAAAATATAGGACTTTGCTTTAGCGGTGGTGGTTACAGAGCTACTTTCTTTGCTTTAGGCGTAGTATCTTATTTAGATCATATTTCGTATAAAAATGAATCCTTATTAAAATCCGTAAAGGCCATCAGTACCGTTAGTGGTGGAACTTTATTGGGTGTTGGCTTTGCGAAAGCACTTCAACATCCTGATTACGATTTCAAAACCTTTTTCAAAGAGTTTTACAACACCTTTACACCAGAAAATGATAAACTTTTAGAAACCGCCATTGCTAAATTGGAAGATGATAGCATCTGGAAAAACAGTCATAAAAAACGTTCACTCATCAATGCCTTTGCTTTGACTTATGCCGAAATGCCCATCTTTTCAGGTGATTTTGAATTGTTCAATAAAGACAATATAAAGCATATTGAACAGGTCTGTTTTAATGCTACAGACTTTTCGTTCGGGTTAACGTATCGTTTTCAGAATCAAGGATTCTTTGGAAATAGTCCGTTATACAATAGCAATAGAAGTGAAGTCGATGCATTACGAAATAAGGTGCAGCTCAGTGATGCTATAGCTTCATCATCATGTTTTCCTTTGGGTTTTGAACCTTTAGTATTTCCTGATGATTATTTCCAAGATCAAAATTCGGAAGCTTATAAAAACCTTAAAGGATTGGATTGCTATATTGATGGAGTAGGGATTATGGATGGTGGTATTGCCGATAACCAAGGCATTGGTAGTATGATGAAAATCAATGACCGTATGAAAGGGAAACTCGATCTTATTATGGTCAATGATGTTGGAAGTTACAAAATGACTCCTTGGCAACCTGATACTGCGGAAATCGAAAAAACATCAACGGTTCAAAAGGCAGTCAATAAGGTATTGCAATATTTTACTATTAAACCTATCTATTGGATTACCTTACTGATAGGTCTCATCATTGTGCTAGCTGGTTCTTATTTTGAATGTGAAGGTAATGCCTGGACAGCACTCTATATCGTTGGTAGTGTCATCATGGGAATCGGACTCACCATGACCATTTTAGGACTCTTAGCCGCAACCATAAAAGGTTTTACACTTAGTAAACTAAAAAATCTCTTTAAAAAGAATGTTCCAGAACCTTTGCTAGATGATATTCTTACCTTTCAAAAGCTAGATATCTCCTTGGTGCAGCGTATGCTCACCGAACGTGCAACATCTGCTGCTAAAATGATAAACGATGTGTTTCTTAAGCAAATGCGTCGACTCAATTATGACTTATTCTATTCCAAGTCGAGCTTAAATAATAAACGCTTAACATCAACCGTGTATAAACTCAACGGAGAAGACACTCCTTATACTAAAGCAAATTATAATGACCATATAAAGCCAAAACCTTCCAAAAGTTTAAAAAGTGTATGCCTTACAGCATCTGAAACACCAACCACTTTATGGTGGGATAAAACCGATATTCAGAAAAATAGAATGGATACACTAATCGCTTGCGGACAATTCACAACCTGTTATGAATTAATGGATTATATATTATCACTTAAAGCAGAAGAGAGTAGTGGTATTACCGATTTTACAGAACTCGATAAACTCTACAAAGCCCTAGAAAAGGATTGGAAAGTCTTTAATAAAAACCCACTTTGGCTCACAGAACAATTGAAGTAATATTACTTTAAAAACCTAAACTCTTTGTTGCCATGTCATCCTGAACTCGATTCAGGATCTCATCAAACATGAAAGATGTTTTCAGTCTGAGCCTGTCGAAGACGTTTTAGTAATACAACATTAACCACAAAGAGAATCAAACCCATATTCCGACACAGTCGGAAGCAACGATTTTCAGAAGTAATGAGCTCTTATCAATCTTAAATACTCAAATCTAGGATTGAAGAACAATTAAGAATATAAATACAAGATAAGCAGTTATCAGCGAATGGTGCTTGCAACTTCCTAAAAATCGTTTTGATTTTTTGGTTCGTTTTGTATCAAGACAAAATGAACATAAGAAAAAAAACAATTAAATAGATCCTGAACCGAGTTCAGGGTGACATAATAACTAAGTAATATTAACCTGAGCCTGTCAAGATAAATTAATAAACGTTGAATAGAGTAAAAGCCTAATAAAAAACCATCAGTTCGAGTGTTTTATTCGAAGCATGAGAATAAAAAGTATCGAGAACCATTTACAGAATAACAGTACCTAATTGCTAATATCAGTCTAAGCCGTTTCTAAAGCAACATTCTGCTTCAAATGTAACAAACCTGCAACAATAGCATCCAATTCATGCTCTAAAAAGCGTGGATTACGTTTGCTAAATCCTTGAATACAATTAGAATAAAGCTCAATACCAGCATGAGTAATACAGACACTATATGTGTCGTTTTCGGCATTAAGGTTCACAGAAGTTCTGTAGTCGCTGTACGTTAACAACCAATAACATAAACTGTTGATCTGGTTGAACAAAGAAAAGTTTGTGTCCATAATAATAGGTTTTAAGTAGCTGAGGGAATCTATATACGAAAATACCATCAAACCAGTTTTACATAAAAAATATCTGCTTTACGGATGCCTTTCCTCGGCAAAGTGCTGATTTTTAACAAATATGCACTCCAAAAACAGCATTTATAATATCCAATGTCATTAAGAATAGTATTTCAACCAAATGCGCTAAGCACTCTAAAAATCAAACTTTAGATTTACTTATAATGCATGACTAATGACAACACCCGAATCATTCAAAATACAGCATATCCCACGATTACTGGTTAATACAGGTAAATCTTGGTACAAAGGAGATCCTTTTAAACACAGTGCAATTGTAGCATATTACGGCATACTGTCTTTACCAGCACTCATCATTATTATCTTAAAAGTGGTAGGCAGTGTTTGGGGAGAAGACTTGGTACAAGGGGAGTTACTGGGTGAAATATCTAGCGCCATAGGACCTGATGCCGCTGATGCTATTCGGGTTATGATAAACAATAGGAGTAGTGCGGACACTTCAATCATGGCGACCATCATTGGTATAGGAACGCTGTTGTACGGTTCTACAGGAGTGTTTTTTCAGGTGCAGAGTGCTTTAGATAATATATGGGGTAATGCATGACTAATGACAACACCCGAATCATTCAAAATACAGCATATCCCACGATTACTGGTTAATACAGGTAAATCTTGGTACAAAGGAGATCCTTTTAAACACAGTGCAATTGTAGCATATTACGGCATACTGTCTTTACCAGCACTCATCATTATTATCTTAAAAGTGGTAGGCAGTGTTTGGGGAGAAGACTTGGTACAAGGGGAGTTACTGGGTGAAATATCTAGCGCCATAGGACCTGATGCCGCTGATGCTATTCGGGTTATGATAAACAATAGGAGTAGTGCGGACACTTCAATCATGGCGACCATCATTGGTATAGGAACGCTGTTGTACGGTTCTACAGGAGTGTTTTTTCAGGTGCAGAGTGCTTTAGATAATATATGGGGAAATCATCCAAGGTACGAAAACAGCCTTTTAGCAACCATTGTAAGTCGTGCTAAAAGCTTTGGATTTATACTGGTTATAGGCTTTTTGTTGTTAGTGAGTTTGGTGTTGACCTCATTATTAAGCACTTTTAGTCGACAACTAAATGAGTTATTACCAGAAGATATGTTCGATTTGTTGTTTTTGGTGGACTTGTTAGTGTCGGTTGGCTTTATTTATATCTTGTTTGCTACGATGTTTAAATATTTACCATCCGCGAGAATCCCGTGGAAATCTGTACGTGTAGGCGCCGCATTAACAACCGTAATGTTTATGATTGGTAAATATCTGCTGGCATTATATTTTAATACTATGGAACCTGGTTCTACTTACGGAGCTGCAGGCTCTATAATTTTGATTATGCTGTGGGTGTCGTATTCTAGTTTAATATTATTATTTGGTGCACACTTTACTAAACAGTATGCTGATAAGTATCTTATAAATCCTGAATCTGTGGTATGATAGATCTTTTTATGATACACTAGAAATACATTGTAGAGTAGTTATTAATTCACTATGTATTTTACATAATATAAATTATAGGACATTTTAGATTAAAGTATATTATGATTGAGAGTGCTGGTTTTTGGTGGCTATCTTGTTGTATGTTGTGATGTTTACCCGATTGTTATCCGAGGTTTATCTGGGTTTGAGTCGCTTTTGATCTGGATTAGACCCGACTTAGATACGGGTGAACCTTATTTTTGGTATTGGTTTGGGGTTATTTAGGACTTTACACTACTGAATTTGAAACACTGTTTTAAATGAAAGTATAATGCGTAGCGTAACCAAAATCTTATGTTCATTTTTGATGCACCAAAAACGAACCAAAAAGTGCTTTGCTGTCAAGAGGTATTTTTAAGAGCACTTATGGTGCCCTTAAAACCATAACCAAAATCCTAAATGGCTTCCAAGGCTTCAGCCATTCTTAACGGATTTTGGTTATTATACTGCTGACAGCGGTTTCCGACTGTGTCGGAATTGGGGTTTGATGATCTTTATGGGTATCTTTTTTTTGGTTCTCGATACATTTTATTCTCATACTTCGAATAAAACACTCGAACTGACGGTGTGGTTATTGTTTTAGTAATTCGTCTTCGACAGGCTCAGACTGACATTTGGGGATAATAGTACGAGATGTAGACTCTAAGTCATAAAAAAAAGCGAAGAATGAGAATTATTGTTATCCCATTCTTCGCTTTTTATTTTAGTAATACAGTATAATACGATTATACCTAATTCTTAATTATTCTCTTGGTTATAGATGAATTTTCAGAATATAGCTTTACAAAGTAAATCCCTTTTGATAACTGTTGCATATCTATAGTATTAGGGTTATTTGAAACTTCAAAAAGTTTTTCTCCTAGTAGCGAGTATACTTCTACCTTAGAAAAGTCAATGTTAGATTCTATAAACAACTTACTACCAACAGGGTTAGGATATAGTTTTACTTCATTGGTTTCAAAAGCATTGGTAGATAAGGAAGATACTTGCATAACATCATCAAAATAAAATGTAGATGTTGCGCTACCGTTTCCTACGTTTCCAAAATCGAACATAAATACTAGCTTATCGTATGGGCTTACACCAAGGGCACCAAAGTCCCAACTTAATGTTTCCCATTCTCCTGTAACCGTTGTTGGTGTTGATAACTCAAAGGTAGAACCACCACTCTGCTGCTCTAGTTTCATAAGTACTTGTGTGCCTATAGGAGCTTCGGTCCAGAGGTTTAGGGTAATATATTGTGCTGTGTTAAAGTTTAAAGCATCATTAAGGTTAATGAAAGCCCCTGCCCAAGTTTGTCCGCCATCTCTAACAATTTTGGCTAAGTTGGCACTACTGTTTCCTGTGCTTTGTGGTGGAACAACTGCTTCTACAGTGGCTGTAGCACCATCAAAATTAGTAAAATCTGCCGTTACTGGTGTGGTTTCAAAATAAAATGGTAGCCCTGTATTATTACCTGGCTCTGCACATACCACATCATTGTAAGTAAAGGTCATTCTACCTAAATTAACTTCGCCATTTGTTGCTGTTAATCGCAAAACGTGTACACCAGCAGTTAAGTTGACGTTGCTTGTAGATTTTGTACTCCAACTTCCCCAGTCTCCTGTTGATGAAAATATGATATCTTGACTTACTTGCGCACCATCTACTTCAAACTTAATAGGGCCTCCTCCATTGGTATTGCCTGATGCATAACGGATATCTAAATTGTAGCATCCTGCAGTTTGTACATCTACCGTGTACTCTAACCACTCACCTGCTGCAACCCAACCGATTGTTTCGCCTTCTGTGGCATCTGTTGCTGCGTCTACATATTCTGATGGTCTAAAACCGCCTTGATTGTCCATAGAAGTATCAAAATACGCTATGTTTTGGCCATTTCCACCTTCAAAAAGATCGTAATGTCCTGCTTCAATTACACCAGGTATTATGCTTGGCGATCCTAAATACGGTACTTGATCACCTATGGTTAATGTAACAATGTTGGTAACAATAGAAGATGTGCCCTCATAAACTTTCGCATAGACATTGTGTATGCCTAAAGCAATATTAGGAAGTGTGTATTGGTAAGGTGCAGTAGTATCTTCGCCTAACAATGTTCCGTTATGATAAAATTCTACTTTGGTAATACCTGCGCCTGTAGTACTTACAGATAATTCTACATTATCATTTTCGTTAGGGTCAGTAGGATTAGCAGATAAAACTCCTGTAATATCTATATCTCTACTTGTAGCTAAGGTATAAGCAGGAACATCTAGCACATAGCCATCTGAAAATGTTACTGTTGTTGCTGTACCTGAATAGTTTTGTGCTACGTAGGTGATGGTTCCATTATCGTTAAACGCTGCTGCTAGAGGATCATTTGCTGTAATTGAAGCTTCTGGTGTGCCTAAAGCATTCATATTGTGCAGCCAATGGTAAGTGTGCGCATTAGAAATACCGAACTTAAGCGCTCTATTAGGATAAGAATCGTACAAATTAATTGCACTTTGAGCATCCGTTAAAGCTAGGAACTTCCAATACGTATCGTGCCATAAGTTTGGATTTTCTTCGTTACTCAATACACCAGTATCAGCAGAGATCTCTGACCACAGTAATTGTGCATAACTCTGATTGTGACCTAAATATAAAGAGCCACCATGTATAGGATAGAGCTCTATGCCGTAAGATGCCGCAATATCACCTGTCCAGAATGTGCCATTGTCATAGGAATTACCCCAAACTCTAGACACAAATTCGTAAGGATGTGATGCGGAAAAGTTTCGTTGGTACATATCGAACCAATACTCTTCTACAGCAGTTTGTTCGGTGGTATAGATAAATATACCCAAATCTCTTATGGCATCGTTATTTGTAATTGCTCCCCAATGAATTAATGACGAAGCAAATTGCATACTTTCTGATGTGGATTCTTGATCATTTCCTTGTGGAAAGGTTGCAAATCCATTTGCCCAACTGTGGCCAGCATACGGACTAAAGTTTCTTAAAAAAGGAAATAAGGCATCATTTCTATCATCAGAAGCAGCATCGCGCACCAATAGGTTAATCATATCTCCCCATTGTGCAGCCCAACCTGGCTCAAATTGTTCCATAAACGCTGCTGCATGAATAAAATATCCCCAATGAAAATGATGGTCATTGATGTTGTTATCTTGACCATGGCCAGCAGGATACCCTAACATTGCAGACCATGTATCATTGTAATAATACAAAAATGCCACTTCACCAGACTGATAGGTTAACCAATCTTCTAATCGTTCTTTTATGGTGCTAACAATGGTGTTTCTTGCTTCAGTATTACCTACTTGATCTGCTATTCTGGCTGTTTGTATTAAACGATTCATTACCTGACCTTCATTGTAAGAATCTGTCCAAGTTGCTAATTGATCGTTTTGTATCGCTGCAATTTTACTGTTTAATTCAGCAGGATCATAACCTGCACTGTACTGCCCTAAATTTGGTAGTGTTGGCAGTATGCCCTTAAAAACATTTTCTACTTCAAAGCTGTTGCCGTCTAAGGTTTTTAGCTCTCCCCTAACCGTGTCGTAACTATATTCGTCTGGTGTTGTTGAGCCAGCGGATAAGTTATTCCATTGGTGCGGTAGTAATCCTAACAATACATTGGTATCTGTTCCTTCTTTTACATCAGTAGTTACAGTAAATGTTGATGTTAATTTTGAATTGGATTCATCATAACTCCAATTGGTAACCGTATTGGTAGGAAATACATAGGCGTACTTTTTGTATTCTTGCGCCATTGCATTGACATCTGAAGTACTTAGTGGTAACATAGCTAAAGACCAATAATTATTTCCGTTTAGCGTGGATGTATAGGTAGAACCCGATTGTGTCCAAGTACTCCCTGTTGGCGCATAAATGGCAAAATCTGATCCAGAAGTAGCGTCTTGTACTGTAATGGTTTCATTTGAAATAGTTACGATACCAGAGTTGATTGTAATTTCAACAGTATCGCTACTACCTTTATCAAAGTAGACAAAAGGCATTCCTATACCTGATGTTGCTTTAAGGTCGTGTGCACCGTCGTTCCAGTTCATAGTAACTGTCCAGTCTGAATAGTCTGATACGGTTGCCATAGAAGCATTTAAACCTGTTAGACCAATCTCAATTGGTGCAGAATCTCCGATTGGTCCCCAAGGAATATAGGTTACAATTAAACCTTGGTTGGTTGTTTTCATGGTCATTGGATAATTAAACAGGTTATCGGCATGATTTTCCTTGATTAATTTTGACCACCAGTCATTGGTTGGCACTGGTTTACCAATAGCATTACCACTTAATTGAGGTGAACCCGAAGGAAACCCATTTCTACCAGCGGCATCGGTACCTGGAAACGTTGTTGTGTAGCTTCCATTACCTATATTAACCACTTGAGCAGTAATGCATAAAGAATGTACTGATAGCAATAAAGCTACCAGCATTTTGAAAAATGATTGTTTGTTTTTAAGCATAGTTTATTTATTTAGTAAATCAATTATACTCAATGCTTAATGAGAAACAAATAAATTGACCTATACAAAAACCAAACATGATCTCATTGCTTTTGCAAAATATTCTTACAATAATCTATAACACTCAAGTTGTTAGATGTTTATACAAAAAACCTGAAATCTGAATCATTTTACCTTTTATTACTTGAAAATGAAGGAAATGACGTAGTGGTTTTATGCATTACTAATTAGTTTTCTACAGGTTCAGACTGATAATGTTGATTGGTTTTGGGTTTTGTATTATTCAGAACTGTTACACTGATCTTGGCGTGTAAAGAGCAAAGACGAAGTATCGAAATGTTGTTTTAATGTTTTTTTAGTACGTCCATTTTTGACGAAGAAATCCTTAGGATGTGCTCAGGGTAGGTTACCCAAAAATATTCTTATGCTTTTAATAAAATACTCGAACTGACGATGTGGTTATTATTTTTTACTAATTCGTCTTCGACAGGCTCAGACTGACAGCAAGATTAATCAATTAATTAGATCCTGAAAGCAACACTTTGACAAGCTCAGTGAGACAGTTCAGCATGACAATAATACTTTTAAGGCTTTAACTATTCTTAACGGATTTTTATTTAATTGTTTTTGTTTCTCATGTTCATTTTTGATGCACCAAACCCTTCGACTGCGCTCAGGGCAAGCTACCCAAAAAGTGCTTTGCTGTCAAGAGGTATTTTTAATAGCACTCTGGTGCTCTTAAAACCATAACCAAAATCCTAAATGGCTTCCAAGGCTTCAGCCATTCTTAACGGATTTTGTTTATTATACTGCTGACAGCATGTTCCGACTGTGTCGGAATTTGGGTTTGACAGTCTTTGTGGATATTGGTTCTCGATACATTTTATTCTCATGCTTTGAATAAAACACTCGAACTGACGGTGTGGTTATTTTTTAGTAATTCGTCTTCGACAGGCTCAGACTGACAGTAGATTTAATTAATTAGATCCTGAAACTAGTTCAGGATGACAAGCTTTGAGAGAGAGAGAGTTTTGTTTTGGATTTACCTTTAATCGCCTCAGATTGAAAAACAGGGTGGTTAGTCTTTAAATTTTATTCAATTGGTTTTACTTCTCCTCTATAGCTAATGCTGTTTCTGTGGGAAGATGCAAAGGTTAAATCGGCAATATTGCTAGTATAGAATGTAATGATAACCTTATAGTTTTCTACGGATTCTTCACCATCATCAATATCAAACTGCATGATGTAGGCTTCTTTTTTGGGATGTTTTGTGAGGGAGTAATCTGTTGGTTTACCGTTAAGCACTACACCCATAGTAGTTCCGTAAGCACCTCTGCCCATGCGTTGCTCGCCATAATATGGTAATTGGCCAATAATACTGTCGTTTTTAAAGGTGAGCTCGTAACCGTTAACATTAATACGGTTGGCGGTGTTACCAGTGTAGCGGGTTAAGTTGTTTAGTACTTGTGTAGTTGCATTGGTATTAAACGGAAACACGGTATTGATATCTATTTTAAAGTCGCCATTGGTCAGCTGTTGCTCCAACTGGTTGAGTGCTGCAGTATTTTCTACTGATGGTTCGGAAGATTTACAAGATACCGCAAACAGCATAATGAAAAGCCCAAGGCTATATACTAGAGTCTTTATGGAAGTAATTGTTTTCATAAGTCTTTTAAAGATAAAGTTTTATGCGATTAAATACTAATACATTAACATGCTTTTAGCTTAAAAAAATAATGCGATTATGGAAGTTCATAATCGCATAGAGTGTAAAGCTGTACTTTTTTCTACTACTGGCGTAGATTGTGTTCAATACTTAAGATATGATACCTTGATTATTTTAGTTATGCTTATAATTTACCATCCAGCTGACATTAAACTGATCGGAACAACGGCCATAATGCGCATCCCAAGACATTTCTTGAAATGGTGTGTGTACCGTACCTTGGGCACTCAACTTGTCAAAGATTGCTTTCGCGTCTTCTTTACTGTCGGCATCAATACTAAGGTTTAAGTTGGTACCGTTAGATAAAGGTGTGTCTGGTGCAGCATCATAAGCCATGATATGCACGCCACTACCCTTCAGTTCGGCATGTTGTAATTTGTTTCTGTAATGTTCTGGAATATCGCTCTCCACATTGTTATAAGTTTGTTCGTTCACAATCTTACCTCCCAATACGGATTTATAAAATTCTAAAGCTTGTTTGCAATCGCCTTTAAAGGCTAAATATGGTTGTACATTCATAATATATGAGTTTTTAGTGTTATTAATTTTTATACGTTCAGTATCAAAAATACCGACAATACCCAATTCCGATTAACGCAAACCACAGGAATCTTAATCAGTTTGATAAGAGCATCTTAAATATTTCTTAAAACGGTAAGAGCAAAGAATTGATAGATATGGAGCAAGCCAATCCATACATTATAATGACCTTTGGAAAGAACACGAAAAAGAATCATTTAAAAGTATAGATTATGAAAACTGACAAAACATATAATTCAGATATTACAGAACAAGACAAGGAAAAACTAGGTGAACTTGCCAGAGCAATCCGCAATGATCGCCAAGGAGATGATGCGCAACTAGAGAACAGAGAACGTCATATAGATTTCACAGGAAAGGATTTGGATGTTCCTGGCAGAGAAAGAGCCACACCAAACAAAGGCACCTTTAAGGACGAAGAAAACGAGTTGTATAGTCAAGGTAGCGGAGACAACGACCATTTAGAAGATGCTGAAAATCATGAAGACTAATTGCTATAGAAAAAGAAATAAAGAAACGCTTTAATTTATTAAGGCGTTTTTGTTTTTCATAAGGGTTGCCAATCCAAATAACACTATCTTAATTTGTCATCCTGAACTTGTTTAAGGATCTCATTATGATTGCAAATTGTTTTTTTTTATGTAGTTCTCGATACATTTTATACTCATGCTTCGCATAAAACACTCGAACTGACGCCACCTTTAACAGAACTCGTCTTCGACTGGCTCAGACTGACAGTAGTACTTTTCTTAGATACTGAAACAAGTTCAGGATGACACTGCAACTATGTTTACCGTAAGTCCGAGCTGAGCCTGTACTGAGCAAAGACGAAGTATCGAAGTGTTGATTCAGGATCTTATAAATTTTGAAATGTTTAGATACTTCGCTTGGCTCTGGTTCTCATAAACCATTTTCTTGAGGTTTTAATATAGATTTAAAACAATTCTTTCGACAAGGCATCTTGTAATACTTATATTGCGAGTTTTACGTTTAATCTAAAAACCCAGGCATCGAAAACCAAAAGATCACTCTCGACTCACTTTTAAAACTAGACTTTAACACCATCATCTGGATAGCGGCACCAGTAATGTTTGCCCTTGTAGCTTTAGAATACTATCTATCCATTAAACAAAATAAAAAACTCTATCACGGCAAGGATTTCTTAGCTTCATCAGCCATTGGCTTTGGTAATCTCTTTGTTAATGCTTTAACCAAAGTGGGTATTTTCTATATCGTGGTTATATGTTATAACTTAACTCCTTGGACTATTCCGCATACGTGGTGGTCATACCTTTTGTGTTTTTTCTGTTTAGATTTTGTTCGATATTGGTCGCACAGAATATCGCATGTACAACGCTTTTGGTGGTCTACCCATGTGGTGCATCACAGTTCTGAATATTATAATCTCTCTACCTCTTTTCGTCTTTCATGGGTACAGAACCTTAAACTGGTATTCTTTATTCCTGTGATTATGCTGAGTTTTGATCCTGTAGTGTTTATCATTGTACATCAATTGGAAATCTTATACCAATTCTGGATCCACACCGAACTAATTCGGAAGCTACCGAAACCTATAGAATATATTTTTGTAACTCCATCGCACCATAGAGTTCATCATGCAGTAAATGACGATTATATTGATAAGAATTTTGGTTCTACACTTATTATTTGGGACCGTATCTTTGGTACGTTTCAACCTGAAAAAGAACAGGCTATTTATGGTATTACTAAACCGGTGAAATCTTTTAATCCAGTGTATCTGGTATTTCACGCTTGGGGAGACTTATTAGTTGATATTTGGAACCGTCCTAAAAAGGCTTGGAAGATTATGTTTGGTAGTCCGACTGTTTGGGAACGTGAGGAAGTGAAAAAGCAGAAAAAAGTGCGAGCGCGGGAAAAGCAGTTTGTTGATTAGTTGTTTTACTAATTTGTCTTAGACAGGCTCTGGCTGACATTACTAATATTAAATGAGATGAGATCCTGAAACAACACTTCGACAAGCTCAGTGTGACAGTTTTGGACGACAACACTTGATTATTGTCTAAACCTATTTCAGGACCTTCAGTATAACTTTAATTATATAATCTCAACTACTTCAAGATCAAAAACTAAGTCTTGTCCTGCTAATGGATGGTTAGCATCAACGATAATGCTATCTTCTTCCACTTTTGCAATTCTGAACTGTTGTTGCCCACCGTCTGGTCTGCTACCAACTAAGCCCATACCAACTTCAGGTTTTATATCTTCTGGTAATTGATTTTTAGGTACTTTTTGAAATAAAGCTTCATTCACTTCACCATAAGCATCCTTTTTATCAATTGATATGGTTTTCTTTTCATTAACTTCCATATCAATAAGCCCTTTTTCGAACCCAGGAATCAATTGACCTTTACCAAGTTCTACATGTAGCGGCTCACGCTCTAGAGAACTGTCAAATACCTGACCGTTATTTAGCTTACCAGTATAATGCACTTTTACCACATCATTTTCCTTTACTTTACTCATAATTGTTTGTTTGTGTTATTATTATAATTTATAAAACCCTGCAAATGTATGGGTCATAAAATGGTTTAAAGAATGAAATGGGAAAAATCCTAGGATTTAAAATAATCTTAACATTTGTGGGTGCTACTCTATTGTATACTTTCAGATTGAAACAACACTTCGATACTTCGTCTTTGCTCAGTACAGGCTCAGTTCAGCATGACAACAATACTTCCTAGGCTTCAGCCATTCTTAACGGATTTTGTTTCTTATGTTCATTTTGTCTTGATACAAAACGAACCAAAAGATCAAAACGATTTATAGGAAGTTGCAAGCACCATTCACTGATAATTGTTTATTCTGTTTTATTATTAATGATTATTCTTCAATCCTAGATTTAAATTCTTAAGATTAATAAGGGCTCATTACTTCTGAAAATCGTTGCTTCCGACCGTGTCGGAATTTGGGTTTGATACTATTTATGGTTTATGCTGTATTACAAAGATCGCGTTCAACAAGTCCAAACTGGTGAGGAGCTCTTTATGGTATCCTGAAACAAGACTTCGATACTTCGTCTTTGCTCAGTACAGGCTTAGCTCAGTATGACAGTTCAGGATTAGACAATAAATATAAGTAAACTCAAAGATGAGTCTTATTTAGGTAATCTATGGAAGAACTCAACAATTAACTACAATACAATTGTGATGAGTTAGAATATAGCCCTAATTTTGCAACACACAAAGCAAAAAATAGGATGAAACAAACTGTAGTGAAATTAATTTATGTACTCATAGTAATTTCATCTGTTTTAGGTTTGCTCACTAGTTATGTGGCTTTATTGCTAGGTTTTGCTTTTGTATTAGTATTTGAAAATCCATTTGAGCGTTATAATAGAAGAGCTATTCCCCTACTCTTAAAGATTTCAGTAGTGGGTTTGGGTTTTGGAATGTTTATAAATGAAACCTTACAAACCACAAAAGAAGGTTTTGGACTAACAGTTTTTACAATATTACTCACCTTAGGTTTGGGAATTGCACTTACCAAAATCTTTAAAATAGACTTAAAACTAGGACATCTTATTACTTCTGGAACTGCAATTTGTGGTGGTAGTGCCATTGCTGCTATTTCCCCAATAATAAAAGCCAATAATAAAACTATAAGTATGGCCTTGGTTATTGTGTTTTTACTGAACTCTATCGCTTTGTTCTTATTTCCTGTGTTAGGGCATTATTTTCAACTCACACAAGAGCAATTCGGGCTTTGGTGCGCAGTAGCTATACATGATACAAGCTCAGTTGTTGGTGCTACAATAGATTATGGAGATGAAGCCTTAAGAATTGCAACAACCGTTAAACTATCTCGAACGTTATGGATAATCCCTTTATCCATTGCTTCGTTATTTGTGTTTAAGTCACCAAAAAAAGGAGTGAAATTCCCCTTGTTTATCTTAGCATTTATTGCTGCTATTGTTACCAACAGTTATCAGCTTATACCTTTAGAGATGTCGAGTTTTATTGTTGTTTGTGCTAAACGCTTATTGATTGTAACGCTTTTCCTTGTTGGTACAACTATTGCTATAAAGGATATTAAAAATACGGGTAGTAAACCTCTTTGGTTAGGAATTGTTTTATGGTTGTTTATTTCGGTATTTTCTTTCTTCTATATTGTTTATTGGTCATAGTTGATTTGATCCAGAAACGAATTTAGGATTGCATTATAATTAAGAGTGCGCTGTCTAAAACCCAGTATTACCATTCGTCTTCGACGGGCTCAGACTGACATTTATGGTTATAGATATTTTTCGATACATTTTGTTCTCAAGCTTTGAATAAAACATTTAAACTAACAATTTGTTTTAATGAAATCCTGAAACGAATTTAGCTAACCAATACTCAATTTTCAGTAAATCAGATTTAAAAAAAAGCGTAATACAAGTATTACGCTTAGCTATTAATCAGAACTAATATTCAAACATCAATTATAATCAATGTGTGCTTTTAGTTAAAAGGGGTTAGGGTTATTTTTGTTTTGCAAATATATTGAGGTACAATTCGTTAAGTGTTACAAAAATTACGGTAGTTGTGTCATATATCACTTATATTTGTATAGAATACCAAAAATTATGCTTAGCGATCAGTTTCCAAAAGTACTTTTGTTAGACGTTAGCGCTGTATCTGACTTACCTGATGATTTTTATAAACATTACCACACACATATGTTTTGTCTTAGTGGTAATATCAAATTCATGTTAAACAATGATACGATGCAGTGCAATGGTGGTGATTTTTTGTTTTGGTTTGCGCAAAGTCAATTATTGCAAATACAGACCTCTAATGACTTTAAAGCCTCTGTTTTATTGGTTGAAAAGCAACTGCTAGACGACAATGTTCCCAATGTAGGATATGCGGTTAACGCTCTACTCCACTCTAGAGTGAATCCTATAAAAATTATTCAAAACAAAAAGGTGCAGCAAAAAATCATTTCTAACTTCAAAGTAGTAAACCAACGTTATCTCAATAAGACACACAAGTTTTATGAAGAAGCTTTAAGTCTTCAGCTTAAACTTTTTGTTTTAGAAATGTGGAACACCTTTGCTAATGAATATGAAAGTAAAAAACATACTAGGCAAACAAATGCTATTTATGAAGGCTTTATTACACTGCTTCATAAACATTCTATGCAGCAACGTGAAGTTCAATTTTATAGCAACCAACTACATATTACGCCTAAATATCTAAATCAAATTTGTAAATCTATATCAGACCTTACAGCTTCGGCATGGATACAACGTTATGTTAGAGAGCGCTTAATTATCTTGTTAGAAGATAAAAGTCTCAATATTTCTGAAATTGCGGATGAAATGGAATTTAGTAGTCGTTCCTTTTTTACAAGATACGCCAAGAAGATCTTAGGTGTTACACCTACTGAATATCGTGACCGCTTGTCCTAAGTACTACAATCGTAGTCTTTTCTTATAGAAATAACTTCCCAATGTTTAGATTCTATTAAATCTTTATAAAATTTCCTTAAATTCTTTGATTAGCCTTTATTAATTTTCGTGCTTTGTAAAAAAATTCACATGACCATATTTGTAGACATGGACGATGTGCTAGCAGAAACGTACGAAAAGCATATTGAACTATATAACTTAGAACACCAACAACAACTAAATATATCCCAAATCACCTCAGGTGAGGTATGGCACAATGTACCTGAAGACCACCAGTTGAGTATAAAGGATCACGCCAACCAAAAAGGCTTCTTTAGAGATCTAAAACCAAAAAAGGACTGCATACAGGTTATGGAGGCGCTATACGCTAAACATGAAGTCTACATTGCTACGGCTGCAACCCAATTTCCAGACTCCCTAAAGGAAAAAAGCGATTGGATTGATGAATATATACCCTTTATAACATGGCAGCACCGTATTATGTGCGGTCATAAGTTTATTCTTAAAGGAGATTTACTCATAGATGACAGAACCTATAATCTAGAAAAATTTGATGGTGATACCCTACTCTTCAACTCTCCTCATAATGTAAGCGAAACTGGTTAC
Source organism: Winogradskyella sp. 266wxhm (assembly GCF_058964685.1). NCBI lineage: Bacteria > Pseudomonadati > Bacteroidota > Flavobacteriia > Flavobacteriales > Flavobacteriaceae > Winogradskyella > Winogradskyella sp. 266wxhm. The sequence goes on along the minus strand of NZ_CM179559.1, from coordinate 3,755,589 downwards.
ACTAGAGTTAACAACTGGTTAGAAATTGCTGAGCGCTTATTATAGTAACGAAAAAATCCAGCACATAGAATTAAATCGCTTAAAAAGCTACAATTACAGGTTAACTATTGCTATAATATTACTACCTTTAGTAATTGATAATTAACGTTTTAATATTGAAAAAAAAATATTTTAAAAAGCTAAAACGCAGATTGAATGGTTTCGACCTGCTTTTTTTTGCATTACTATTAGCATCAATAATAATTAGCATACTGTATGAGAAAAAAGACTTGATCTATACTATGCCTACAATTACGTTGTGTATTCTAATGAACTATGTTTATGTAAAAAAAAGTAAAACAAATCTTATATATAGTATAGGTCTATTGGCTTTATTCACTTCTGATATTTTTGCAACTTTAGCTTTTAAAGATTCTTTTTTGAAAATTACAATACTTACTACAACCTACATAGTTTGTAGTACTTTGGCTTTAAAAAAATATTTAAAAAGAGGAAAACTAAAGTCCTTCTTAAGTATTACTTCTTTTATCACTATAGGGTTGTTGACCTACATTGTATATGCAATACTAGACTTATTAGTCCTTGTTTTACCAAAAAACACACTATTTTTTGTGTTTTTGTCCGTATTAACACTCATCGTTTTGTTAGTTACTATAGGGTTAATTTATTTTAGCAATAATTATAGATCCGGAACCATGTTATTGGCGTCTGGTATATTCTTTTTTGTGCAAGTATGTCTTAGCGTTATCAACGAGTTTTTATACAATGACAAAACATTTATTAGCTTAATTATTTTTTGTCATACTATGGCAATTTATTTACTAACACGATTTTTAATTTACACCAAAGCAATTAAAACAGAAGACATTAAGGAATGGTATCTGTAAACCCTAAATTGTTACAAACCTTATGCTAGTAGAAAATATCCCCAATATATTTATTCCCAATTCTAAATCTTTACCAGATCTTCTGATACATGATTTTAGGATGACTAATGATAATGTAAAAAGTAAAGTCAACCTACAAATGCACATGTTTAGTTTTCTTCAAATAGGAAAAAAGCAAGTGCACTTTGCAGAAACTTCTGTTGCAGTAGACAAAACGCAATCTATTCTTACGACCAAAGGTAATTGTTTGTGGACCGAACTTTTAGACACAGAAAATAGCTATTACTGTAAACTTTTCTTCTTTTCAGAAAAAGTATTAAAAGACTTTTTAAAAAAACATTCTAGTTTTTCTGAAGAAGCCCAACAAGAAAACCCGTTTTTCATTATTGAAAATGATGACTTTATTTCGGCATTTATCAATTCACTATCGGCAATAGGTAACGATCAACTTCAACAAAATGAAGCTTTAACAAAGCTTAAATTTGAAGAGATTTTACTCTATCTTTCAGGTAAATACGGTAGCGCTTTTATAGCCTTTTTACAGTCGCTTATAAAAGAAAAAGATTCTAGCTTTAGAGAAGTTGTAGAACGTCATGTCTATTCTAACTTAAAGGTTGAAGAAATTGCCTTTTTGTGTAACATGAGTCTTTCTACTTTTAAAAGACATTTTAAAGAAGAGTTTAATGCTTCGCCAGGTAGATGGCTTATGGATAAACGTTTAGAAAAAGCAAAAATCTTAATAGAACAACGCGATGTAAAAGCATCTGATGTGTATCTAGAAATTGGCTATAATAACCTTTCTAACTTCAGTACAGCCTTTAAAAACAAGTTCGGAATTAGTCCAAAAGAGGTATCCTAAAGCCAAAAAAGTTCAATTTTATCTACTTTGAACCATTTTCATAAATAACTGACTTGTTTTAATAAATAGTCAGAAGCAGTTCGCTTGTAGTTTTGCAGTTATAATTAAAAATGAAAAAAATTATGACTCAAGTACAAAGACCTGTATTTAAAGAAAAGTATGATAACTTTATAAATGGTGAGTTTGTTCCACCAGTAAAAGGAGACTATTTTGATAATGTTTCACCAGTTGATGGTAAAGTATTTACAAAAGCAGCAAGATCTACAGAAGAAGATATAAATCTAGCTTTAGATGCAGCACATGCAGCATTTCCGGCTTGGAGTACAACTTCTGCAACAGAACGTAGTAACGCTTTATTAAAAATAGCTCAGGTAATGGAAGACAACTTTGAATACCTAGCTACTTTAGAAACTATAGATAACGGAAAACCAATTCGTGAAGCTAGAGCAGCAGATATTCCTTACTGTATAGATCACTTCAGATATTTTGCTGGTGTTATTCGTGCAGATGAAGGTACTATTTCTGAGCACGATAAAGATACGGTTAGTATTGCTCTTCATGAGCCAGTAGGTGTTGTTGGAGAAATCATTCCTTGGAACTTCCCATTATTAATGTTAGCATGGAAAGTAGCACCTGCATTAGCGGCTGGTTGTACAGCTGTAGTAAAACCAGCAGAGCAAACACCTACAAGTGTTATGTGCTTTATGGAATTGATTAAAGACGTATTACCAAAAGGAGTATTAAATATTGTTACTGGTTTTGGTGCTGAAGCTGGTGAAGCATTAGCAACTTCAAAACGTGTGGCTAAATTATCTTTTACTGGTTCTACGGAAACTGGTCGTAAAGTAATGCACAACGCTGCAGAAAACATTATTCCTTTAACTTTAGAATTAGGTGGAAAATCACCAAATATCTTCTTTAAATCGGTAGCAGATCAAGATGATAACTTCTTTAATAAAGCTATTGAAGGTGCTTTAATGTTTGCATTAAACCAAGGTGAAATCTGTACATCTCCTTCTAGAATTTTAGTACACGAAGATATCGCAGACTTATTTATTGAAAGAATGCAAGAGCGTTTAGCAGCAGTAAAAACAGGTCATCCTTTAGATCCAGAAACAATGATTGGTTCTCAAGTATCTAAAGCACAATTCGAGAAGATTATGAACTATATCAAAATCGGAAAAGAAGAAGGTGCAGAAGTTCTTGCTGGTGGTGATGCTGGTAACTATGAAGGAGACATTAAAGATGGTTTCTACATTCAGCCTACTGTATTAAAAGGTAAAAACGATATGCGTGTATTCCAAGAAGAGATTTTTGGTCCTGTAGTATCATTAACTACATTTAGCACCGTAGAAGAAGCTATTGCTATAGCAAACGACACATCTTATGGTTTAGGTGCTGGTGTTTGGAGTAGAGATGCTCATGAGCTTTACCAAGTACCAAGAGCTATCCAAGCAGGTAGAGTTTGGGTAAACCAATACCATACATATCCTGCACATGCGCCATTTGGTGGTGTTAAGGAATCTGGTTTTGGTCGTGAAAACCATAAAATGGCTTTAGACCACTACCGTGTTGTTAAAAACATGCTTATCTCTTACAGTAAAGATGCTGTTGGATTATTCTAAAATAAGAATGACTATTCAAAATCCCTTATGAATTAATAGCAAATCTTGAATAATGTCTTGATAAGAAGCCGTTTCAATTAATTTTGAAATGGCTTTTTCTTATTAGTGGATTTAAGCTAAATGATTTATGTTGCTCTTTTTGAAACTATTTTTAAATTCTCAATCCAAACCCAAACTTTAAAATAGTGATATTTGTATTGTAACTTGTATCTGGAACCCCATCTTCTACTCCAATTTTTATTAAATCATATTGGACTTGGACAAATAGTTTTTTTGTGATGTCATAAACAAGTCCTAAATTCAGGTTAATACCATTTTCGGTTTGACTTGAGCTTGATAAATCCGGGTTACTAAAATTAAAACCATCTATTCCTGAAGTTTTAAAATTCATAAAAGTATAACCTAATCCTATCGAAGGATGAAATTTAGTTAGTGATTCAATATCTAATTCGGCAAAAATGCTTGGCTGTATTGCAAAAACAGTAACATCAAAAGGTTGAAAACTATCGTCCTTAGAATTTTTTAGGATTCCTCCGTTTAAAGATGCTCCTATATTTAAGAATTCTAAATTTGCAAAACGATATTTAACCCCTAAGTCTATAATTCCATTATAATTTTTTCCAATGAAATTATCACCAACTGTTAGAGGATAATTTAATTCAAGACTAAATTTTGAGTCTTGTGAAAATGATTTAATTGAAAAAATCAGTAATATACCTAATAATAGTTTTTGTTTCATAAAGCACATTTTTCAAATAATTATTCCAATTCCTAAATTCACAGTTGTTGGTTCTTTTTCATTTTTGAACTCTATGTACTGGCTCAAATCAGAGTCAGAATCATTATTCTTTATCGAATTAATATATTGATTAATCTTCAATAGGATAAACCCTCTTTTTTCTGATGAAAATGAAAAAAATTTCTTTAACTGTATGAAAGCTCCAAAACTTACAGAATTATAATTATCCTTAATGTCATTGTTATAGCTGGCTGTTGGATTGCTAAAAACTGGATCGTTTGGGTCTATAATTTGAGTTGGATCAGCTGTAGTGTCACCTTTCTCTTTTGCAGATATTAAAAAGCTTGTAAATCCACCTATTCCAAAATGATAAGATTTATCTTGTCCAAAATGAAAATTATAATTTACGGGTATTTGAATTTGACTAATATTTCGATTTCCTTTATTAGTAATAGCACCCATTTTATCTTCAATAGAAAACCTATCTAAATAAAAACCAATACCAAAATCGATAGATGAATTTTCATTAATTAAATAGTTAAAACTAGGTAGAATATATGCTCCAATATTAATCGAGGATTTTATTTCAGGACTACCATCAACATTTGTGTTTGTTAGTTCGCTAGTTTTAGGTATAGATAATGTAGGTCCTAGAGATAACTGAAATTCAATTTTTTTGTCCTGTGAATAAATTTTGGTTAAAAAACCAATTAAAACAATTAGTAGGATTCTTTTTTTCATTCTTTAATTTAAGTTTATGCTTAATGTAAAATAAAGGTTTTGCCTATGATTTATATGAAAAATCACAAGATTCTTTTTACCAATGCCAAAAGCTAACAAAATAGAAATAAAATCTCTATAGGTATTCAGCCGCAATGAGCTAACATGTTATTTGCAGTAGTTTTTTTTAAATGTATAGTTTCCAGTTTTTGTCCGCTTTAAATCCGTGTTCAGGTTCAGCCACTTTGTTTATTTCTGTTCCTCTTTTTATTAGTTCAGAGTATAATTCCGATTGTTTTGATTTTATGTACTCAATTTCGTTTTCAATCATTTCGTTATTCCAAGTTATAGTTTCACAAACCATACACTCATTTTCTCTTACTGCAACAATTCCGCAAACTGCACATGCTTTTAAGGAATTCATAAATTCAGATACATAGTCAAAATCAAATTTTTTAAATATAGTTGGCACATTTTGAATAAATTCATACCAACCAATGTTATTATTTTTTAGACTGATTGTTTTCTCAGCTTTCTCAAAAAATACTTCATTCCGATTTTCTGAAAATTGAACATTATTAATTTCTTTCCAATTAAATAATTTGGGCTTCGCTCCAAAAGGTTCTTTTATAGAAAATCCACTTTCGGTTAACTTAATTTCAGTTAATTCGGAAGTCAGTTTTTTATAAAATATGTTTCGCATTAAAGATCCTATCATTACTTAGTTCTAATTACTGCCAAAGGTCTCGTATAACCATCACTTACGGAATTAAAGATAGTGTTTTTCTAATTCTTGACTTATCATCAACTTCATAGAAGCTATTTGCTTTAATTAAAAGACCAAATGTATTTTTATTCTCTTTATGGTTTAAGTCTATATCAATGACTTTGTTTTTATAGAGACTTTTTACTTCGTCAAAAACAGTGTGTCCTATTATAATTTTGTTACTAGAAAAATACGTTAGAATATTATCAATCTCTATATCTGTTACTTCTTCTCTAGCCAGACCTCTATACCATAAAGGACCTTTGTTTCTTAATAGTAAAGTTTCATTTTCTGAATGGTTTTCGGGTTTTTTGTCCAATCCATTTCTAATACCAGAATTGATTTGGTTTAAAGTTAGACCGCTTTCTATCAAATCTGGACTTACTCCACCGTGAACAAAAAGTAAATCACCTATTTTTTCTATTGAGTTTTTAGTCCGCAACCACCTTCCTAGCTCCGTGTTTTTAGAATACCAATTAGAATATTCAAAACCTAAAAACTCAGCATTAGCAAAATATTTATGATCAACATACTTAAAAAGATCATTATCATACGCACCAATTATGTTCATAGCTTCATGATTACCTAATATAAAATGAACTTTGCCTCTGGCATGCTCAGCCTCTTTCTCTAATTTATAAATTAGCCATAAGCATTCGTTAACGTACTTACCTCTATCAAAATAATCACCCAATAAAACTAAATGACCTTCACCAAAGATCCATTCATATTTCTCATTAATAATCTTATTTCCTCTTAAGAATTTAATAAAACTATCAAAATTACCCTCTATATCAGAAAGGCATATAATTTCTTTTGGCTGTTTGTAGGTATCCTTTTCTATAGAATAATTTTGAGATATAGGTACATCAAAACTTACATTAGGATATTTTACCTTTATATAAACACTATCTTTTATATTGTATGATACGCTCTTTTTAGAAAAGGAATTCTGTTTTTTTTCAATATGAATAGTTTTTAAACTATCATTTTGGTAATATACTATGGGCTGTTCAAAATCTACTACAACCTGTTTGCTTGTATAGTTTGGTGTTTTTAATTTCCAACCAGGTGCTAATGGTATAACGTTAATCACCCCAAAAAAACCAAGGCCTATAGCAATTACTAAATAAGCGAAATAAACAAAAAACAGAACTTTAAATACTCTAAATATTTTTTTCATAATAGCGATTTCTTCAATTATGATGAGTTAATACCCTGTTTGTTAAAGCTTTATTGATTACACAAAAAGATTTCTTATAAGAGTTATGATAACATATTGAACTTTATTTGTTTTGGTTGACCTTCTTAAAGTAAATGCATTAACTTCACCTTAATTCTAATTATTCCTTTATCCAGAATGACATAATTTGTTATAGTAGTACTTTTACCATTCTGGCTTGTATATCAAATATTTTTTCGGAATATCTTTTTTAATATAAGTTGAGATATAGTCTCCACTAATTATTTTAATTGTGTCGTTAGAAATTTTGTTTAATGTTTCCTTAATAAAGCACTCTCCACACTGTGGATGTTTGAAATATACTTGAACAATAAACTTTCCCTTTTTGTATCTGTATAAATAACTTTCCGCTTTTTTTGGGTTTAAGTCATTTATGTCATTTATGTTAATGTTTTTAAATTCACCAACTCTTCCATTTCTATAAAATTTCAAGTATGTTGGATTAGATTTTATGTTTTTGTTGGAAATTGAGTCTTTTGAGTTGTCAAAAGTATTAATAGTCGATATTTTTAAATAAACTTTAGAAGTATCAATAATATTATAGGCAATTGGATTAGAATTTGGTTTAATTTTTTCATAATGGAAACCTATTCGTCTTTTTCCAAATTCATTAACAGACGAACAACTTAATATTATTAATATTCCTAATAATAAAATTAAAAATGAGCGTTTAGACATTCTATTTTAGATTGATTTGTATTAAAAATTTAGCGACTTTCTAAATACATCTTTATTTTGATTAAGAGATTGAATATTAATAAAATACACATAGCGTTACAAAACTTTCTTTAAGTGTATTGATTTTAGGATAATATACTATTAAGTTTTATAAATTATTTACCTAACCGTTTCTATTCGTATTCAGCAATAATTATCTCACCTGTGTAACTTGCTGTTAATTCAACTTCTTCAGTGGATAATTCAAGAGATAAATTATAAGGATTGTTTGAACCAGTTATTTCGACTGAGCCTGTATTCCATATTAAGTTAGAGTTATCTGTAATCAATTCATTATTATCAGCTCTTAGAAAAAACAAGCTTGCACCAGAAAGCCTTGCTTCAATGTCAGCCGAATTGAAATTGTTCTGGTTAAGTGGATAGATATTCTCTAGTGATTCAGAATCACTCCCTGGAGTCAAAAACACCATCCTTAAGAGAACTTTAGTATCTAAAGATAAGTTAAGTTGACTATTTTCAAAAGTTACTGGTTGGTCTGTTAATATAATTTCAAAGCCGTGAATATCATCTATTGTAAAATCAAATTCAATCTTGTATGCATAACTCAAAGTAAAAGACTGTTCATTATACACTAATTGGCCATTAGACATTAATAAGTCATTATCATCATTTGAACACGATAAAAAAATCAAGGTGATTAAGAGTAATGGGAGTCTTTTCATCATAAGTTAATAAGATTTTAAATTTTTTGTTTGTCGATAAGTTTAACCAAAATTGTGTGTAACGTGTTTGGCTATGATTTCGTTGCGGAAAACGTCCGCAGGACTTTTCCGCCAAAACTAAAGATAGTACAGTTGCCTAAATAAACTGTGGGGATTACCGCAGCAATGAACTATAGCCGGTGTTACCAGACGTTTTTATTCTTCATCAGGTAATGGTGGATTTAGAATTTTAATGTAAGAGTATTCACTTAATTTTATTTTCAATGGAAGACTATCTCCATTTTTTCTATTCAGCTCGTTGAAATCTGTTGTTATTTTAATGAGTTGGTCTTTTATTTTTTTTGAAGAAACTGAACTGTCTTGATAATAAAAGATTAATGCCTTATCAATACTTTTTGAGAAGTCAAATTTTCGTTCTGGGTTAAGTATATGATTCCGCAATATTGGCTGTAAACTGTCAAATGATACCTCGATTTCATTGTTTATTATAATCGAATCTTTTTGAATTGAAATAACATTACTTCCGTGATAGTCGACAATATCCATTTTACTAATGCACTCTTTGTACACAATCAGATTAAATTCCGTTGAATCAGTGCTGAATTTAAGTAATGGGGCTTTTCCATAGCAAGCAATTTTATCCGCAATTTTAATTAGTTCACCATAATTTTTGATTGAATCGAGATATATTTCAGTCAGAGAAGAATCCATTTTAAAATTCGAAACTCGAGGATAGTAGTATTGGATTTTTTTTAATTCCGTTCTTTCCTTTTTCGTTTCACAATTATAAAACAAATTGGCAATGATTAATATGAGTACGATTTTTCTCAAATGTGTGGCAACGGTCTCGTATAACCGTCAGTTACGGGTTAATATGCGTTAATTTTCGGTTTGGCACTGACGTTAGCAATTCCGAGTGTATTCGGACGTAGTCGAATCCGCCGTAATTGCGGTTATAAATTGTTGGCAACTGGCTTTTCATTCAGTTAATTTATCAATTCGTTTGGCAAGAAAGTGAGTGAATTCCAAAACTTTTTTCGGAATATTTTCCGTCTCTTCAAAATCGTCCAGGTCAAAAATTTTTAAATCTCCGTTCTTTTTTATAAACTCCAGATAATATCCGCATCCATCCGTACAGTCAGGACACCCAAATCTTTCTTTGTCAGTTTTCCATTTATAAAGGGCTTCTGGAATTTTTTCCACAATCTCATTTGCAATTTTGAGTTTCTCTTCTTGGATTATATTAGTATTAAATTCAAGTCTAGATTCTAAATTAAAATAAGTATCTTCAAAATCCGCCGTAAGAGTAGGTTTGTTTTTGTTCATTATCAGGCGAAACATTGGCGCGCAATTTTCGTAACATTCTCCGCAATATCTTCCAAAAATGATTTGTCTATATTTTGATGTTTCCACTTCTAGGTTTTTATCAGATGTAGCTTTATTCAATTCAGAGTTTGATTCATTTCTACACGAAACAAAAGTTAAAATTAGAAGCAATATGTTCAATGCCTGTTTCATTTTTCAGCTTGTTGCTAACGGTCACGTATAACCGTCAGTTACGGGATTAAAGTTAATAATTTTCGGTTAAGAACTGGCGTTAGCAATTCCGAGTGGATTCGGACGTAGTCGAATCCGCCGTAATTGCGGTTATACATTGTTAGCTACAGTTTTTTATCAAAATCCAGAACTCAATTTTTCCGTTTTTCCAATTATAACATTCGATTCAGCTTTGCCTTTTGAAATTCCAAAGTAAATTGTTCCTACAGAATAAAACGCTTTCTTTCCATACCAAGTGACGCTAATATTTCCACTATTATCGTCTGAATCCACTTCGTCAAATTTTCCAAAAACTCTCATAAACGTTTCTCTTGTTTTATCTGAAAAACTCAGTGCATTTTGATAGAAATTATTACCTGTAAATACTTTGGTAATCATTATCATAACTAATGAGCTATTTTTGTCGAAATATAGAATAATTGCATCATATTCATAATCAAAAACTTTATATAAATCGCTATCATATGGTCTGTAACGATAAGCTTTTAATCCATCATCCAAGTTTTGAAATAGTTCTAAATTGCTGAAAGAACTTTTTTGAGTTCCAAGTTTTATTGTTTTGAATCCATTTTTTTCATCAATAAGGCTTTTCTGTGAGTAAACAGAATTTGAAATCGTAATTAATAAAATCAGGTAAATAATTTTCTTCATAATGTTTGGTTTAAATTGTAGCTAACGTTAAAGGCTATGTACAGTATTAGCGACGGTGTGAACCAGAAATGCGCAGCATTTTAACACCGCACCGCTTTATCACAATGGACATGCTACTATTGTATATAGCCCTTGTTAAGTGTAGTAAATATAGTGCAATTATTTCAAAGCCGTAAAATGGCTGGTGCGCTTATTTACGCAGTCACGATTCGAGCATAATTTAGTCTCACAGTTTGGTTTGCACCGCCTTTAAATCATGCAATATGTACAGGTATATGTTGTCGTTATTTAAAGGCAAAGTCGCTTGTAGAATTAAAAAAAAGTGCCGAAGCCTTGATTTTCTCAAAAAAATCCACGACCTTCTACCAAGTTTTTAATACGAAACCTCGTATTTGATAGTGTAACTCTCACACGATTTATCGATAAAACTTGAAGCTCTGGTTCAACCAGAGTTCAACCACTTTTTTTCCTTCTTCTTGAAACGACTTTTGCTAACAAAACTTTGACCAATTTTCGAAGAAGTTATTGCACTTAACGGTTTTGTGTATGGCTCGTTGCGGAAAATCAGCTATGATTTTCCGCCGTAACCGAAAGATAGCAAATTGCAATGAATTCCGATTAGGAATTCAGCCGCAATGAGCTATACACGTTGTTGTGCTTTCGTTATTTATTCATTTAAGTCATAGTCTTTGTAAGAGTATTCTATGATTTGATTAACATTTTCTTTAAGACTCTTTAAACGCATATTGAAGTTCACAATATTATAAAGGTAGTCATCTATTATATTTTCAAACTCAATGTCATAAAAAATCAGATACTTGTCAATTTCTATAGTGGAAGATTCTTTCCATTGAAGTACGCCATAGGCATCTATATTCTTTAGAGGATATCGTTTCATCAAATACTTGAGTAAATATTCATCTTTTTCAGAAACATTTTTTCCAGTAAAGGCAATCCTATTTCTTTTTTGCGTCCATTCTACGATTAACTTTTTTAAAGAATCGTTTTTAATTTTTTGAAGCTTATTGGATTGTAATATTTCTAAAATAGAATTTTCAGTAACCTCGAGATTTCCATTTTCAAAAATATCAAATAGAAGTTTGTCTGTGTTTTCATTCGTAAGCAATTCGCGCTCCAAATTCATTAGATTAATTAGGCGTTTCGCAGTTTCTATTACACTATCATTTGCTTTTATAGCTTTAGATATTATTTGCTCATTAATGGTAAACTCCGCATGTAAATTTTCTAAAGATTTTTGTAATTCTTGATTGTCAACCCTGTTTGTATTCCAATTATTGACTTGAAGTGCAATTAAAATTCCAATCACTACAAGTATAATTTCACCAATGGCATATTTAAAGTACTTTCCGGTTTTACCTTTTGAAAGTAAATCTTGTCTTCTTTTTCTAAAGAATTTTATCATTGGTTAGCGGTTGGTTTTAATGAAGCACAACACGTAAATAAGTCTGTATTTACGTCTTTTTTTTGCTAATATATAATTTAATGCAATAGCTTCACAATCAAAATGATAATTAATTTTTAGTGTCATGCATTTTGTATAACATTTTTACTATTTTTATACGAGTTGTTATACAAAATGCACGTATGTGCTTTAGACACTATACATCTTTAAAATCATCAAAAAAAAAATCTTGCCATAAGCAAGATTTTTTCTCTCTAAACAAACTAACTAAGTTATAAACTTTAGTAAACTAGTATTTTAATTCTTCTAAGAACTCATTAATTTTAGACTTAGACTCTCCAGTTTTCTTTTGTATTCTACCTAAGAGCTCATCTTCTTTACCTTCCTTATAATCAAGATCATCATCAGTAAGATCACCCCATTTTTGTTTCAATTTTCCTTTAGCAATATTCCAATTGCCCTCTGCTTTATCTTGCCATGGTTTAGACATAATTCTATAATTTTTAGTTTTTATTGCAAACCTCTCTGATTTGCTATACCATAAAATTACAAGAGCCACACATCAAAAATTGCCGTAATCAATCTATAAGTTAATGCTATCAATAAAACCACGTTAAATAAAACATAAAAAAGAATCCTATCCTTACAAATACATATTAATACAAAAGCCTAACCTCCACCCTATCATACCCATGTCTATCCCGTAGTTATCCCGAGCCTAAGCCGAGGCTCATCCGACGTTACTATAGATTTTTCTTACACAACCAATCCAATAAACAATTACAAATTAGCATTCTAATTAAATAAGGAAACAATTGTAGCATATAAGTCAAAGCACCTTAGCCTATCATCATAACTTTGAAATAACAGATTAAAACAGCAAAAGATTATGGCAGATACAAGTATAAATAAACAACAAGTAATATTTCAATACCACGATGTTAGTGCAAGTGAAGCCATAGAAAGCTTTACAAAAGACAAACTAGAAAATGTTTTCTCACGCTTCGAGTTTGTTACACGAGCAGATGTATTCTTTAAAACAGAAAACACATCCTCAGACGAAACAGGAAAAATATCTGGCATTCGCTTAAGCGCACCAGGTCCTCGCCTATTTGCAGAATCATCTAAAGACGATTTTCAAGCAGCAGTTTCAGAAAGTGTAAAAGAACTATTAAAACAGTTAGAAAAGAGAAAGCAAACAATGAAAACACATTAATTATGGGAATATTTAGCGAAGACGAAAGAGAAATCACCTGTGTTTACAACGGTGAAAATTATACAGACGAACAGACATTAGCATATCTAAAAGCATCAGAAAAAAGCCTTTTAGACATCGATATAACCAAGACGAAAGTCACAGGAACCCAATGGGCAGACTTAGCAAGTCGCTTAAATAAAAGCATCAACAGCCTACTAAACGAGCAAGAAGTTGAAGGCGACCTAAGTGCATTCAACGAAAATGATTGCATTACCTTATTAAGAGAAGAACCTAAAGTTCTTAACGGTGCAATTGTTTTTACTGCTGATAAAGCTAAGCAAGTAAAAAATCCGTCTACGGTATTAGAATTTATTGAAACAGATTCAGAAGGCATACCAAAGCCTTACTGAAACTATTTTTTGATTGGTTGATTTGGTAGTAAAGTCTTATTCATGAAAATGAATAGGGCTTTACTCATTTATTGAACCATTACAAAACACAAAAGCTCTTGATAATTTCAAGAGCTTTTATGAGTTTTTAGAGAATATGTCTTTTGAATGTTTCTTTTTAGCGACCTCTATTGAGGTCAATTACTTTATGTTTCATTCAAAAATCATGATATAAACTTACCTTTAATCTAGAATATAAAAAACAACATTATTAACCTATTGTTTTATTATATTACCAAACAAGCATTGTTTATAACGAGGGTTATTGTAATTGGGTTAATTAATAATTTTTATACTATATAATTAAGAAGCACTTAATACTATATTATGTTGTGCAACAAGTAATCCATCTTTGTTTTCTAACTTCAAAATTCTATTTGGATCACCTTTCTTAGAAATACGCTTTCTGCAACTTTTAGTTAATAACGGATCTTCATCAAATAAAAATGTATCAATAGCATATACATCTTTAGAAGGCTCCTTTACTAAAGGATATATTTGTTGTAGTTGATTATAACGTCTGTCATTACCTGGAACAAATGTATAGAACGTGTATCTTCCTTCTTCATCTGTCTTTACCCAACTTCTATGGAACACATAGCGCTCATCACCTTCTTTTCTTAAATCAAAGTTTCCATTTTCGTCAGCTTGTTCAATATATATTATAACATCTTTAGCTGGAGTTACTCCGTCACTTTGGTACACAACACCTGTTAACTTTAATTTATTAGTTTGAGATCTGTAATCAGGAATAGTGTCACTGTTACTTAATTGTGCCTCTGCTCTATCAAACAATGGGCTCGTAGCTGCATCAAAGTCTTGAGCTAAAAGCGTATTAACAAATAAAAAGAAACACAGAATACTAAAATTACGAATTAGATTTTTCATAGGGCTATACATTTTAGATATGTCAAATTTCTACTATTAAAATCGTAATCCATTAAAAATCATATCAATGCTATTTATTTCCGACTAAATGAAAAAGGATTCAAAAAATTCCGATGAAATGCTACCTTTTTAAAATTTTTCACACAAAATAAATCTCAAAATAAGACTGAAATAATGCCCTAAAAACCGAGTTAAAAGACATGTGTTTTTTATCGGATAATTTTACTTTTCGTCCTTAAAAAGTGTATTTCATCCATAAAATCTGCATTTCATGTGTGTTTTTTTTCAAAAAAAATGTCAAAAAAAGTTGATTTATTTAATAATTTGTATAGATTTGCTTCACTAAGAATAAATAAAAGCCCTAAAATGAAAACAAAACTTACTTTATTCAGTATCCTTTTTTTCTTGATGATTGGTACTAGCTTTGCCCAAAAAAAGGATAAATCGCCAAGTATTATTAGTGGTAAAGTAAATATTTCAAAATATCATAGCCGTGAAGATTTGGAAAAACTTCCAAAAGGCGATCTACTAACATTATACATAGAGCGTATTGAAGTAATTGTTAATATTTTACCAAATATTGCTTTCGCAACAAAGCCAGGAGTTACTATGGCTTCTTTAGGTATACCAGAAACAAAAGATAACACTAAGGCTTTAGAAGAAAATATTGAAGCTTCTGAGACTTATTTTGATAAAGCGATAGAGTTTCAAAAGAAGATTTTACCTTATTCTGACACAACAGATTTAATTGCTGCTATTTTGTTCTACGAATCAACTTTAAAAGCACTACATACTTACGAAGATTTTAAAAGAGATTAACTCAAATTATCTCAACATATACTTAAAAACCCAAGCCTTTTTGCTTGGGTTTTTTTATTCATTTCAAACTTAAAATTTACACACTTAACTGATAATAGTATTTTATTAATCGATAAAAAGAATTTTTTTGTAAGAATTTTAAGTTTTTTTATATTAATACATGTATTTCATCGATAAATTTTGTGTTTCATAGGTATTGTTTTTATGTTTGGTCTAATAGTTTAAAACGCCCTTTAATCTAATAATGAATTTGACTACTATGAAAAAAATTACTTTAACTAAAATTCTTTTATTATTTGTGTTTTGTGGAAGCTTTGCACAACAGGAAAAAGGAATTACCGGTTACAACAATTGGCTAAACTCTTGGACAGATTTTAAGCCTAATCAAACAGAATATGGTGAGCCTACTCAGATATTGAGTGGTGATATCACTGAGAATACAACGTTAACAAAAAGAAACACCTACCTTCTACTGGGTGAAGTTTACGTTACTAACGAAGCAACTCTTACAATTGAGCCTGGAACAGTAATCCTTGGTGATTTTAAAACCAAAGGTTCTCTTATTATAAGTAGAGGTTCAAAAATCATTGCAGATGGAACTGCTACTGACCCTATAGTGTTTACTTCTAATAAAAGTGATAAGAAACAAGGTGATTGGGGAGGTATTTTCCTTCTAGGAAATGCTCCAATAAATATTTTCGGAGGAATATCTTCTTTAAATTATGGATTAAAACCTTCGTCAACTGAAAACATAAGCTACGGTGGTGACGATGCTTACAGTAACTCTGGTGTATTAAAACATGTTAGAATTGAATATGCTGGAAAACGAACTGTTGGTCACGAAGACTTTAGTGGTATTACTTTCGCTGGTGTAGGTATAAAAACATCAATATTTAATGTTATGGTAAGCTACTCACAAGGAAATTCCTTCAATGTTCTTGGTGGTGAAGTGTTACTAGAGCAAGCAGTATCTTTTAGATCTAGTAAAAATGATTTTAAATTTAATCACGGAGCACAAGCTAATATTTATAATTCTTTAGCAGTTAGATCTCCTTACATTTCTAGTCCTGATGGCTCTAAATGTTTACACGTTAGTTCTTATAACATTAAGGAAGATGCTGATGCTTCAAAAAAAGAAACTCTTGTTAAAGCAGAAAACTTAACGCTTATGAATGTGAGCAACGATATTAAATACGATATAAGTGTTGGTCTTGTTCAAGAAGCTATTTATGTTGGTCCTGATGTATCTTTCTCAATTGATAAAAGTGTAATTTCTGGATTTAATCCAGCTGTAATCTTAGATGAAAGAATTGCTATCAATAACGATAACCTAGCCAAAATACAGTTTACAAATACGTACTTCAATAACTGTAAAGGAAACATTTTCAAAAAAGGACAAACCAATAACGACGACTTAGAAAGTTGGTATGGTAGTAGAGCTTTTGATAATGTATATTCAAAAGGTCCTGATTCTGAAACATTCATCGACTCTGACAATAGTAGAAAACCAGACTTTAGATTAAAAGTAAATGGTATCATTGCTTCTAATGATAACTTTGACGATGAAGATTAGAAAAAAACTCTCATTTTCCTACTAAGAGAGCAAATGAGATTCATAGCAATTCAAATTAAATTTTTAATATGAATTGCTATGAATCATAAAAGAAATCCTTTAAGCTTATAAGCCTAGAAAACTACAATCCCAAAAAAATGTCCCAACCTATTAACCTAAACAAACTTATAGTTGTTCTGTGTGTTCTTGTTTCAATTTTATCTGAACAAGTAACAGCTCAGATAGTAATTGGTTCTCCTAATTTAGGGTTTAGTCAGGCATGTGCAAGTGAATCTTTCAACACCTATAACACTACATTTGTATTTTCACCAGAAAATGGGATAGACAGTTCTAATCAATTTATAATTGAAATGTCTAATCCTGATGGAGATTTTTCTGAGGCAGTAACTATTTACACATCTAACGCAGGCGAGGTAACAACGTCGCCAGCAACTTTAACGTTTTCTATACCAGAAACCACTGCAGGAGAAAATTATAGAATACGTATAAAAAGTACATCACCAGTAGCAACAAGTTCTGGTTCAACTTCTTTTGCAGCTTATTATAAACTTCAGGATTCACCTTTTACAATCAATAATTTAGTATCCACAGGAGCATTTTGTACAGGCGGTAGTTATCTGCTTACAATAGACAATCCTGGTACTGGATCTAATGATTCTCCTTTAAACTATCCTTCATTAACCTTTAACTGGTTCAGAGAAACTGGACCAACAACTTCTGTATTTGTAGCTGAAGGGCCTACTCTAGCGGTAAGTGAAGAAGGCACTTATTTTGTTGAAACTAATTACGGTACATGTACGTCAAATTCATTTTCTAACCGTGTTACAATTAGTGAAGCAACCTCTGGAGAGGCTAACGCTACTATTGCTTCTAGCTTAGGTAATCCTTTTTGTCCTGAGCAAGGTCTTACAACTTTGAGTACTATTGGTGGTAACAGCTATCAATGGTACAAAGACGGAGCTATAATTCCTGATGCTATAAGCCAAATGTACCAAACAAGTGAGTCTGGGACTTATTCAGTTCAAGTAGATTTAGGTGATTGTTCTGCTTCTGGCTCTATTGATTTGGTCAGCGAATTATTTGAAAGTTCTATAAATGTTCCTGAAATCAATGAAATGTTTGAAGACGAAACTCTTTTTGTTGAAGTCACTTCTACAGCTACAGCTCCTATCTATGAGTGGTATTTAGAAGGTTCATTAATACCAAGTGCTACAGAAGCTACTTATGAAGCTACAGATTTTGGAACATATTCAGTGGTTATAACAGAGACTGTAGGTTGTGAAGCTTCAGTTGAATATGAATTTATAATTGAAGAGGCTTTAGACTTATTCCCAGATGTAGAAAAAATACCTAATATGATAAGTCCTAATGGAGATACTATTAATGATACTTGGGTGATTCCGCAGCAATATGTAAGTGGAACAGACACTGAGGTTATTATTATGACCAACCAAGGAAAAATTGTATTGCAAACCAATGATTATCAAAATAACTGGCCAGAAAACGATTTGAATTTAACCAGTGTTAATCAAGTTTACTACTATATAATAACAACATCAAACAATCAAACTAAAAAAGGCTCAATAACTGTAGTAAAGTGATATGAAAGAATATTTATTAGTCATATTATTATGTATCTGTTTCTCGCAACTTTTGCAAGCGCAAGAAGATGACGGAGTAGTTGCGTTTAATTTACCTACAAGAAATTCTTTAACCTTCAATCGCTTTGCTATAAACCCAACATTTAGTTTTGTTAGAGAACAAACAAAATATATCACAGTATACAACAAAAGAGAATGGGTACAATTTGAAGATGCACCACTCACCTACCTTGCTGCCTATTCTGGTAGATTTAGTGAAAACATAGGTGCTGGTGCAAGTGTTTTTCAGCAAAACTATGGTGTACTTACAACTTTTGGTGGAGTATTAAACTTTGCTTACAACGCAAGATTAGGACGCGATAACAATCTTACTTTTGGTCTTAATGTTGGTGCTTACAGTAGTGGTGTTAACACTTCTAATGTAGTTACAAACTTTGCAGATCCAGCATTAGAAAATGTACCTTCAAATTTTTTGCTAACTATTAATCCTGGTATCAATTTCGGTACTGAGTTTTTAGATTTTGGGGTTTCTGTAAGCAACCTCGCGCTGTATAATCTTAACACTTCAGAACTTATTCAAGATAATCCACAACAAGGCTTACAAGCACATATGCTTTATACGGGTTATATGGATAGTAGAGGTTTTTTTGATGAAAGTAAGTTTTCTGGTATGATAAAATCAGAATTTCAAAAAGATGAAACTATTATCTCTGGTATAGCAATGCTTACAGTTCCTAAAGGAATTTGGGGACAAGTAGGTTATAATACTTTATATGGTGTTTCAGGTGGTTTAGGGTTGAATATTACTGAACAGATTGCAATTGAATACAACTATGAGACACCTATTGGTGGTGATTTAGGTGAATTTGGTCCTTCACACGAAATCACTTTGGCCTACCGATTCAAAAATGATAACTATTACAATTATGGTAATGATGATGAAGTGACTGGTATTTTTTCAAATGGAAACAAGAAAAGAAGACGTCGTGTAGTTAAGTCTTCTAATACAAAATCTCGAAATACAAATTTACTTGGTGGGACTTCTAAACCTAAAGCTGAAGAAGATGCTGAAGCTAAGAAGTTGGCTGAGCAAAAAGTAAAAGAAGAGGCAGAAGCAAAACGAATAGCTGAACAAAAGGCTAAAGAAGAAGCTGATAAACAAGCCAAACTATTAGCGGAACAAAAAGCAAAAGAAGAGGCTGAAGCCAAGAAATTAGCTGAGCAACAAGCGAAGGAAGAAGAAGAAAAAGCTAAAGCTATTGCTGAAACTAGAGCTAAAATTTTAGCTGAGCAAAAAGCTAAAGAGGAAGCTGATGAAAAAGCTAGATTATTGGCTGAACAGAAGGCTAAAGAAGAAGCCGAAGAACAAGCTAAACTATTAGCAGAACAAAAAGCTAAAGAGGAAGCTGAAGAACAAGCTAGATTATTAGCAGAACAAAAGGCTAAAGAGGAAGCTGAGGAACAAGCTAGACTATTGGCAGAACAAAAAGCTAAAGAAGAAGCTGAAGAACAAGCTAGATTATTAGCTGAACAAAAGGCTAAAGAGGAAGCTGAAGAACAAGCTAGACTATTGGCAGAACAAAAAGCTAAAGAAGAAGCCGAAGAACAAGCTAAATTATTAGCAGAACAAAAGGCTAAAGAGGAAGCTGAGAAACTAACTAATGAAGAGTTAGTTACTAAACCTACTGATGATTTAGGCAAATCTATGCAAGCCATAGCTAAATCTACAGAAGCTTCTAAAGAGCAACAAAATGATTTAATGGATAGATATAATGATATTATTAACATTAAAGACGAAGACCTTAAGGCGCTTAAAGAAGAGAATGATTTAAGTGATCAAGGTATTAAAGTTCAACCTAGACCTTTCAAAAGTGTTACAGCTGAGAATAATGAGCTTAATGCAATCAAGTCTGAATTAGACAAAATTATTGAAGAACGTAACAAAGAAATTAAAGATTTAGAAGAGCTTTATGACGAACGTATTGCTAATACAGAATTGGACGAAGTCAACCTATTCTACAAGAAAAAAATAGATCGTTTAAAAGATGAACAGTTAAAAGCTATAAAAACAAGATCTCAACTTGAAACTAAACTTGAAGAAATTAGAGTTGCGACAGAGTTTGAAAAGAGACGTAGAATAAAACGTGCAGCTTTTGACAATGAAGAAGATAGATACGCTCAAGACAGAGCTGCGTTAGAAAGAATAAAACGCACAACAGAAACAAAAGAAACACCATATACTGCTGAAGATTTTGATTATGGTGAAGAACTTGGAAATAATATAAAAATACTTAAAAACATTAAAAATGTAGAAAGTGGTTACTACCTTATAATTGCTGTGCATAGCAACCCTCAAAAACGAAACGAGTTTGTTACTAAAGTTGTAGAGTCCGGAAGATCTGATGTTGACTTCTTCCATGATGTTGCAACAAGTAAATACTATATCTATTATGAAAAATATGATAGTATACAAAGTGCAAACAATGCATTAAAATCAAAAGGAAATAGACCATACAATGGAAAAATGTCGATAGTGAAGATTGAAAATTAAATAGAAGTTAAGCGCTCTTCACTTCTTTAAGCCCCAAAGAAGAAGTGAGGATTTAAAAATAGATAATCATGAAAAAACCTACTTTTTCTAGAATTACAATAGTTGTAGTAATACTATTATTGGGACAACTAACTTTTGCACAAAACCTCGTACCGTTTTCTCCGAGATTTGATGAAGCATTAAAAGGAGACATCCTTTTAATCGGAAACAGCAATGTGGGCTTGCACCCTACCAATCCTTACAATGGAAATGCCACAAACGACTGGACTAACGCAGCAGTACATGTAGATATTGACGGAGATCCAAGTACCTTCAATTCCAGTAGTGCCGATTTAGATGTACCAAGTGATAATGGCTGTTATCAAATCGTATATGCTGGTTTATATTGGAGTTCAGTAGTCGATGGTGACTCACCTATTTCAGATGTTAAATTTAAAGTTCCTGGAGGATCTTATGTCGATATAACTGGTACAGAAATATACTATCAAAATGCTCCTAATGATTATCAGTCTAACACATTTGCATATTATCACGATGTAACTGATATGCTAACAGCACTACCTGATCCTGAAGGAACATATACAGTTGCAAACATATCTTCATTAGTTGGTCCAAGACCAAATTCCGAAGGTTTATCCGCTGGTTGGTCTTTATTTATTGTATATGAAGACCCTTTAATGCCTGCACAATACATTACTTCGTTTGATGGTTTTACAAAGATTACAAGTGTTATTAATGAAACTTTTCCTGTGAGTGGTTTTAACACTATTCCTGTAGGCCCTGTACGTGCTAAATTTGCATTTAGTACTATTGAAGGTGATAGAAGCTATACTGGTGATTATTTAAGGTTAAACGGAACAACAATTAGCGCAACTAATAATGCAGGAACAGTAATAAGACCAGGAAACAACTTCTTTAATAGTTCGGTTTCTGATATTGATCCAGCTACCAATACACCTGAATTATTCACAGATCGAAACCCAAGTAGTACAAACACACTTGGTTTTGATGCTGGTATAATAAACATTCCAAACCCAGGAAATACACTTATTGCTAATAATGCCACGAGTGCTAATATAAGCTTAGGTAGTAACCTTGATATCTACTATTACTATTTCAGTGCTTTCGCTATTGAAATTATAGCACCTAATATTGTACTTACTAAAATAGTTGAAGATGATGCTGGTAATGATATTGGTGGTCAACTCGTTGGACTAGGTTCATCTCTAAACTATATTATAGGTTTTCAAAATACAGGAAATGATGATGCTACTAATTTAACAATTAGAGATATTCTTCCTATTAATATAGTTTATAACCATCCTACAGATTTAGTTTTACCACCAGGTGTAACTGTTCAGAGTTATGATCCTGTTACAAGAGAATTAATTTTTGACATTGATGAATCTCTAGTTGAGGAAAATGATCCTGTTTATGAAATTAGAATAAATGCGCAGGTAGTTGATGATTGTGGACAATTAGCAGATGCTTGTTCTAACGTTATTAATAACCAAGCTTATGCTACGTATCAAGGAACCATAAATCCTGATTTTACAATTACTGATGATCCTAGTGTTAATAGTAATACAGGATGTTTAGTAACTCCTCAAGCCACTAATTTCTTAGCTGATTTAGATTGTACATTTGAAGAAGAGCATGTTTTATGTGGTGAAAGCTTAGAACTCACGGCTGCTGATGGATATGATTCTTATGCTTGGTCAACAAGTCCAACAGGAACACCTGTAATAGGTACATCGCAAACCATAACTGTTACAGACACAGGAACGTATTATTCTTACAACACAGCTATCGCACCTTGTCAGTCTATAGTACAAGAATATAATGTACAACTTTATGGCAATGATACTACAAACCCTGTAATACCTTATGCTGATGAGGTTGTTATATGTCCTAATGACGGAAAAGAACTACCAAACATCTTCTTATGTGGTGCTGATGATTTTGTGTTTATTGAAACAAACATTGCTGATTCTACAAACATAACTTGGGAAATATTAGATGAAACAAGTTGTGCTGCAGTTTCTGATCCTGATTGTGCTAATGAAGATGATTCTTGTGTTTGGAATACAGTTCCACCAAGTGAATCTGGTTTATTTGTTGACACAGCTGGTCAATACCGTATTACAATTAACTATCCTGGTGGATGTTTCGTACAATTCTATTTTAATGTTTACGAAAACTTATTAGACCCTACCGTAGTTTCTGAAGATATTATCTGTACTACAGATGGTAGTATTACAGTGAATAACGTACCTAGTGGTTATGAATACAGTCTTGATGATGTCAATTATCAATCTAGTAATGTGTTTTCTATTCCAAATCCTGGAACCTACACTGTTTACATTAGACAAACTGGCGTAACAACCAACCCTTGTGTTTTTACAGTTCCAGATGTTCAAGTTTTAGCAAGAGAATTCACTGCAAGCCATACTGTAACACAACCTATATGTAATGGTGAAATGGGTAGTATACATTTAGCCATTAATGATGTTGACCCACAATATACTTTCACACTATATAGTGGAGGAACATTAGTAAATACAGTTGGACCTATTACGGATAACAGCTACACTTTTGAAAATCTAAATCCAGGAACTTACACAGCTACCTTAGAAACAGAAAACGGCTGTATCTTCTCAGAAGACATTACTATCATAGAGCCACCGCTTTTAACAGTGACTGCTGCTGTAACTGTGCCATTAACCTGTACCGATGGTGAGATTACCATATATCCTGATGGTGGAACACCACCATACTATTACTTCATCAATAGTACTACGGATTTCCAATCGGTACCACAATATGTGGTTACAGCACCTGGAACTTATGACATAACTGTTGTAGATTCTAACAACTGTAGTGCTAGTACAACCATAACTGTGGACAGTCTTCCTGAACCAGAATTCAATATCTCTACTACCGATATTCTTTGTGGTGATCCTGGTGATACAGGTGTATTGACCGTTAACGTTACCAATGCTAATGGCTATGGGATCCAGTACAGTATCGATGGTGGAACAACTTTCACTAGTTCCAACACCTTTAATGGGCTTACAGCTGGTGACTATGATGTCGTATTACAATACAACACAGGTAGTTCAATTTGTGTCACAGATCCACAGACAGTTACCATAACTGCCAACACGGCTATATCAGGAACTGCTGAGCTATCAGCACCTTTTACCTGTCTAGACTCGGGAACCATTACGGTAACTACCGTAACTGGCGGTGACGCTCCTTATGAATATAGTATTGACGGTATCAACTTTCAAACTAGTAATACCTTCACGGGACTAACCCAAGGAAATTATACCATTACGGTTAGAGATACCAATAACTGTACATCGATTACTAATGAAATTACCGTTGCGGCTTTAAATCCGCCAACGGATATGGAATTCACGGATTCTGGTGTCACCTGTCCTACCAATACTACTGATGTTACTATTACATCGGTAACCAATGGTGTTGGAAATTTAGAATACCAGATCATTGCTCCTGCTGCTGCAGCTACAGCTTACCAATCCTCAAATGTTTTCACAGGATTGGAACCAGGAACATACACTTTCCAAGTAAGAGATGAAAACGATTGTACCTACAGTGAATCGTACACTATAGACCCTATCCCATCTCCTACCCTTAATGTGGTTTTAACAGAGGACTTGGATTGTACGGCTTCACCAGATGCGGTATTAAGCGGAACTATTACAGGACCTGCACCATATACTTATGCTGTTTCTTTTAATGGTGGTACTTATACCGATCTAGGGTCAACAGGTGCTTCTTTTACATATTCAACACCTAATGAAGGGACTTACCAGTTCCAAATCACTGATGCTAATGGCTGTACTGCCGAGTCATCAGAAATTAACGTATTACCATTGTCTTTACCTGCCCTGAGTTTAGTGGCAGAAAGTCAATCTATACTTTGTAATGGTGATAGTAATGGTGCTATTGATGTTACTATTGATACCTCTGTGGGAACTCCTCCGTTTGTGATCAATGTAAACAACGATACTACAAGTACCGACTATGGTACACAGACTTCTGGCTTACCTGCTGGAACATACACGGTAACACTTACCGATGCTAAATCTTGTACGGCTACGGAAACAATTACTATCAGTGAGCCTGATCCTATCAACGTTAACTATAGTGCTGTCGATATTACCTGTGGTGCTGGTGGTGTGTCTCAAGGATCTGTTATCGTGGATTCGGTTACGGGTGGTACGGCTCCTTACAACTATTTTGTAACGGGAACTAATGGCTATTCTAACTCTGAGCTTAATACAACAGGGTCTACATCTGTTAGCTTTGATGTGGTTGATTTCGGACTTTATCAAATTAACGTTGTAGATGCTAATGGCTGTTCTGTTTTAGTTCAGGATGTGCTTGTGGCTTCTCCTCCAACGGATCTAGATATTATTGTTAACTCTACTGTAGATTGTGCTACGGGTGGTGAGGCTGTTGTTAGTATTGGTTCTACTTTAACTAGTGCTGGACCATTCTTCTTCAGCATCTATCAAGGTCCTATTTCTGTTTATCCTAATCCTGCGGGATCATGGATTCCTGAGGATTCTCCAGGTAGTGAATCGGCTACGTTTACAGGACTTACTCCTGGCGTGACTTATACCTTCATTGTGTATGACCAATCTACAAATTGTAGTTATTACGAACCTGCTACGACACCAATACCAACCAATTCAACATTAACGGCTTCGGCGTTAACATCAAACAATATTACTTGTACAGGTAGTGCAGATGGAAATGTATCGTTTACCATAAACAACAGTGCTTCTAGCAGTGTTGATGTTACTTTTGAGATTTTTGATTCTTTAACGTTCAACTCTACTGGTGTTAGTGGTACAGGTAATGTGCCTGCTAATGGAACATTAGATGTATCCGATTTAGGGCCATTACCTTTTGGAAACTACTTTGTGAACATCTCTGAGACTTCTGGAACAAATGCTGGTTGTGGTGTAATTACTGAAACATTTAACATTACAGAGTCTGCCTTCTTATTAGAATTAGCGGTTTCGGTTGATCAGAGTGCTAATTGTGAGCCTAGCTCTGGTATGGTGAGTGCGGTGGCGCAAAATGGTACAGCTCCTTACCAATACCAAATCACAACAAGTGCTACTGCTCCAACTGCTACGGATGCTGGTTGGGCATCAGCAAGTGTATTCAATGTCGATGCTGGTGATTACTATGTTCATGTTATTGATGCTTATGGCTGTATTATATCAAGTCCTTTAACTGTGGTTCCTATGGATCCAACTCCAGTTATTTCTGCGACATTGAACAATCAATGTACGGTAACCGAAGGTAACTTTGAAATCGATGTGACCTTGGATACGGCTGGTATAGCTCCATATAGCTATAGTATTGATGGCGGTGCTTTTCAGACCATGTCTGCTCCGTTTACCATATCAAATCTCTATTCTGGAACTCATACGGTAGAAATACAGGATGCTAATGGTTGTGGTAACTTGGTTTCTGTTGATGTTTTTGCTCCTTTATTCATATCTCCTGAAGCGACGACCTTACCTACTTGTAATAACGACGATGGTGAGATTACATTAACTACTACGGGTGGATCGGGTACTTTCAACTATAGTATGTCTCCAAATCCTGCTTCGGTAAGTTTAAGTGGTAATGTGTTTTCTGGAGTGCCTTCTGGATTATATACGATTACGGTGACTGATGCTGTAACTGGATGTACTGAAGAAACCACTATTTCTTTACCTGAAGCTATCATACCTACATTTACACTAACCCCTAGTGCTGTGACTTGTTTTGGGGACAACTCGGGTGCTTTTGATATTGATATTACAAATTACACTGGTGCCTATACTTATGAGATTTTCGATAGCTCGAACACTTCTATCCTAGGCCCTGTAAATGCTAACACCTCTACAAACCCATTAACGGTTACTGGTATGAATGCTGGTACTTTTACTGTGGTTATCACTGAGACTGATATTCCTTTCTGTTCCAATACTGCTGATGTGGTCATTGCATCACCTACTGAAGCTTTGGCGCTTTCTATATCAGAAACTTCAAATGTAACCTGTAACAACAACGAAGGTACCATCTCTGCTGTTGCTACTGGTGGTTGGGGAAGTTTTGAATATGAATTGACTGGTGACGCTACGGTGGCCTATTCTTCTAATAATTCATTCTCTGGATTATCTGCAGGTACTTATACAGTAAATGTTAGAGATGCTGGTGGCTGTATCGTTTCGGAAACGATAACATTAGTTGAACCAACTCCGATTACGGCGACATTCACTCCTAGTACTACAACCTTAGCGTGTTTTGGTGATCAAGATGCTAGTATCTCCATTACCAATGTTACTGGTGGACAAGGAAGCAACTATAGCTATACTTTGAATACTATTTTACCAACTGCTAGTTCTTCTGGTCCTCAAACGACTAATGTATTTAACAATTTAGGCCCAGGAACTTATTCGGTAACCATTACTGACGGCTATGATTGTGAGTTTACTTCCGTGGATATCGTTATCGGTGAGCCTACTCCTATTGAGGTCAACTTGGTTAGAACGACAACACAGACTTGTTTAACGGAATCTACTTTAACTCTAAGTGCTACTGGTGGTACAGGAACTTATACCTATAGTGACGATAGTAGTTTTACTAACATATTAGGAACTTTTAGTTCATCAACTACATTCTCTGTGCCAGATGGCACGTATTCATACTATGTACAGGATGCTAATGGCTGTATGGCTAATGTTTCCAATGAGATTACTGTTGATCCTTTACCTGAGTTAACCTTAACCTTGGAAGCTTCGAACCTGTTCATTAACTGTTCGGGTGACAACAATGGTTCTATATCTGCAACGGCTCTTGGTGGACTAGGCAACTATGTATACACACTACAAGATGGTGGTGGCAATCCTATTACTGCAACACAGAACAGCCCTGGGTTCTTTACGGAACTTTATGCTGGTGACTATATTGTTTTAGTTGAGAGTGGTGATTGTAGCACAACCTCTGCTCCGATAAGCATTACCGAACCAACGGCTCCTTTAGATGCTACAATAGCAGTCAGCGATGTTAGCTGTTTTGGAAACCAAAATGGCTCGGTAGAGATTACGGCAACTGGTGGAACCGGAACTATAAAATATGCGATATCACCACAGTTGAACCAATTCTTTGATTCTAATGTTTTTGAAAACCTGGCACCTGGTGATTATGAATTGATTGTTCAGGATGAACTTGGGTGTTATCTAACTTTTGATTTTACAGTTGAAGAACCACAACCGGTAATCTTAAGTATTGTGCCAAATTCTATTTTTCCAGAGTTATGTCAAGGCGATCAAACTGGTGAGTTTAGTATTGATATTTCTGGCGGTACAATGCCTTACAGTGTTAGTTTAGATGACTATAGCGGCACTTATACGACTGGTTCGGCAACACAAACGGAGTTTGATTTTACAAATCTTGAAGGTGGTGATCATATCGTTTATGTTAGAGATGCTGAAGGTTGTGAGTCTGAATGGAACATTACCTTCCCTGAGTCGGTTTTTATTAATCCTGAGATTACTATTGAAACGGCCTGTGAGAACAACAATAACATAAGTATCGTAACTGTAACCGTTGACGATTCTATTACGGATACTTCTGAATTGGATTACTCTTTGGATGGCGGAGCTTACCAAACAAGTAATGTGTTTACTAATGTTCCTGTAGGTACGGATCATTTCATCGATGTTAGACATACCAATGGTTGTATACAGACTACCGAATTATTTGATATTGAAGGTTATGACCCTGTAACACTAACTTTTGAAGAAGGTGGCTTAAATGAATTTATCGCTACGGCTTCGGGTGGTACTGGTGATTATACTTATACAATGAACGGTGAAGATTATGGTAGTGAAAATAGCTATATCATCACAGAATCTGGTATCTATACGGTTACTGCTACAGATAGTAGTGGTTGTTCTGCTACGGCTCAGATAGAAATGGAGTTTATTGACATTTGTATCCCGAACTGGTTTACACCGAACGGTGATGGGCAATATGATACTTGGGCACCTGGTTGTACGGAAAACTACCCTAACCTAACCTTTGATATTTTTGATAGATATGGACGTAAAGTAGCGACTTACCGTGTTGGTGAAGTTTGGGACGGTAGATACAAAGGTGCTGAATTGCCTATGGGTGATTATTGGTTCGTGGTAAAAACAAACGATACCATTGATAAGGAATTTGTTGGACACTTTACTCTATACAGGTAATTATATAATAGCTTAAAAATTGATTGTGATGAAAAAACTTATAATATTTGTATTGCTTTTTACCATATCGTTTAGCTATGGTCAAGAATTAAACTTACCTGTATTTACACAATATCTAGCGGACAATGATTTTGTAGTCTCCCCTACTTATGCTGGTATTGGTGATAATTTAAAAATTAGAGCCAATGGACTGACGCAATGGGTCGGTATTAAGAATGCACCAGACAACCAATCCTTATACGCCGACTTTAGGATATCGAACCGTACTGGTGTGGGTATATCTGCCTATAACGACAAGAATGGTAACACAAGACAGAAAGGTGTTAAGTTCTCTTTTGCGCACCACTTGACATTAGATTATAAATCCAAACAGTTTTTGTCTTTTGGACTATCCTACAATATCAACAGTTTTAGAATCGATATCGAGAACTTCAATACAACCTATGATATCCCAATTGTGGATCCAACAATTACTGATGACAGGTCCAACTCTAACAATAATTTTGATGCTGGGCTTTTATACCGTTGGAAGGCCTTCTTCTTGAGCTTTAATGCCAACAACCTTTTACCTAAGGATCTTGATGGCATTACAGAACTCGAGCCGAGCCGATTATTAAATTATCAGATCTACTCTGGTGTGGTCATTAAAAGTAATGCTAATAAAGATGTGGAATTTGAGCCGTCGGTATTCTACCAGATGTTCGATAGTGACAAGCGCTCTAGTACCGATATCAACTTTAAATACAGAAAGTTTAACAGAAAGGGAGACTACTACTTTTTGGGTGGATCCTACAGGTTCCTTAACGATCAGTTTTTGAAACCTTTGAATATTGGTCCTATGGCTGGGATTACTTTCAACCAGTTTTTCTTTGCCTATTCTTACCAGCTTACTATGAACGACCTATCCGGGTTTAATACGGGAACCCATATGGTAACTATTGGACTAGACTTCCTTCAAAATGCTAGTAACTGTGCCTGTACTAAAGGTACTAGTCAGAGTTATTATAGGTAGGGATTTAATGTGATAGCTTTAAATATTAGAATAATCAAGTTTTATAGCACTTTTTTTAGTATATTCTAAATAAGTGCTATAATAATTTCTTATAAGCTTGTTTAATTCATAAAATTAACATTTTGAAATCTTTAAATGTTAAAATCACCATATTTAACACACTCATTTTCTTGCAATTAACTTCATCGTTTTTAATGATACTTCATCGAATTGATTCTTAGTGGTAAACTTTAATTACTAATTTTAGGCTTGCTATTAATTTTATTTCTTAAAACAGTTCATGAGACCTATTATTTCCAAAAAACAAATTGGAGTTTTAATAACTGATATCTTCCCCAAATCAGCTAAAATTAGAATTTCTTTAATCGTCACCCTTTCGTTACTATTATTTAGTTCTATACCCTATTTTTCAGGCCCAGGATTATTAACACCTCAAACTATTGGTCCGTATGCAAACAATGCATTTCCTGTAGGTGCTGATTTTGATTTAGATGCTACTTATAGAGTTGCTTTTCCTAATTTAACTTTCTTCTACCCTATTGCTTTCAAGATGGTACCTAACCAAGAAAAAATTGTGATAGCACAACTTGATGGTGAAATTTTTTGGTTTGACAATGACGAAAGTACAACTACAAAAAATGTATTACTAGACCTATCATCAGAAGTAGGTTTGGTTTCTGATGGTGGTTTTTTAGGTTTAACTATCCATCCTGAATTTGACGCTGCTACTAACCCTAAAAATTATTTCTACGTATACTATTGTACAAAAAACTCCGATGGACAAGATTTACCTGGTTTTGGACAATATACTGGACAAGGTTGTTATTATAGTGAGACAAGTGATGTATACCAAGGAAACTTCGTTATTCTTGAGAGATTTGAAGTAGATCCTACAACTATGAGTTTTGTTACAGGTTCTAGAACGACAATCTTAAAGAATAGAATGTATGGAACCACTCATTATGGTGGTGGAATGGATTTTGGCGATGACGGGTTTCTTTATCTAACTACAGGTGAGCATGGCTCTTGGGCAAGAGCTCAAGATATATTTGGAAATCTTCGTGGTGGAGTGTTAAGACTAGATGTAGACAAAGATCCTACAAGAAGTCATCCTGCAGTACGAAAAATGCCTCAAGATGCTGGTGAGTCAGATGAAATCACAGGTGTTGAATATTGGATTCCTGATGATAATCCTTTTAGTGACAATACGGTAGGCTCTACAACAACGCTTTACGGTCAACCAAATTTAACAACTTCAGATCCAAATGATGTATATACGTCAGGTGATTTCTTTGAAGAATATTATGCTATTGGTTTAAGGAATCCTTTTAGGATGACTAAAGATAGTGGTACTGGTACATTTTACATTGGTGATGTTGGTTTGAATACTCACGAAGAAGTTGATGTATTACAAGGTGGCTCTAATTATGGTTGGCCAAATTATGAAGGTTTTATTGCTGGTCCAGGTTGTGACCCTGAACTTTTCAACAATATGGCTCATGAAGAACCTCTTTTGGCTTTTAGTCCAGAAGACGCCAACTCTATTACCGGAGGTTTTGTCTACAGAGGTTCTGCAATCCCAGAGTTATATGGTAAATATATATGTGCTGATTATGGAAGTGGTGATGAAATATTTTCAGTAGACACAACTACTGGTGAATATGTAGAAATAGCAACATTTACACCACAAGATATAATTTCCTTTGGTGAAGATAATGATGGTGAATTGTATATTTTAAATCTTGGGTTTAGTACTAATATATATAAGTTAATAGATAATGATGATAATTTTCCAGATCCACCTCAATTACTCTCACAAACAGGTATTTTTACTGACTTAAGTACTCTTGAGGTAGAAGATGGCTTTGTTCCCTATGAGTTATATGAGCCTTTTTGGTCTGATGGCGCCTTGAAAAGAAGATGGATAGCAGTACCTAACAATGATGGTGTACATAGTGGTCCTAATGAACAAATACAATACTCTGAATATGGTGATTGGGTTTTTCCATCAGGTACAGTTATTGTAAAGCATTTTGATCTTAAAATTGACGATAATGACCCTTCGGTGACAAAAAAGATTGAAACAAGAGTATCTGTAGTAGGCGACGATGGCAATATGTATTTTTTAACCTATAATTGGAACGAACAAGAAACAGATGCTGTTTTACAAACGACCAGTACAGAAGAGCCTGTAGAAATAGCTACTGTTGGTGGTGGAACAAGAATTCAAGATTGGTTTTTTCCTTCAAACTCTAACTGTATAGACTGCCACAATGAAGCTAATAAAGGATCGCTTGGGTTAAAAGCAAGATATTTAAACACAGACTACACTTACCCTGAAACTGGTCTTACAGGAAATCAATTAGTAACACTTAGTCATTTAGGGATAATTGACGAATCTATAACTGATACCGACACAGAAGATATTATTACAAATAAACCACTGAATGACACCAACGCCTCACTTGATGAAAAAGCTAGATCTTATTTAGATTTGAACTGTGCATATTGTCATAGACACGATAATAGTAATAGAGCTGAATTTGATTTAAGATATTTTAATACACTTGAAGCTACTGAACTACTTACTGCAGGTGTACTAAGTCCTCTTGGTATTGATCCAAATGAAAAAATTGTTTTTGCTGGTGATGCATCCAAATCCATTTTATACCATAGAATGAATAGTGTTGATCCCGCTATTATGATGCCGCCACTTGCTAAAAGCATAATTGATGAACCTGCGGTTGCATTAATAGAAGAATGGATAAATCAATTAGATGAAAATAGTACTATAGGACCGAACAATCCTAATCCTATAATAAATTTAGCTCTACTATCTTCAGCTGAACTCAGTGGACATATACAAAGCTCAGGTAGAGGTAACCCTTTAGCCATACTTTACGATCCATCACTACAAGATTATAAAATTACAACTAACTTCGCTGAATATGGTGAATCCTACCAATATAATTTAGGCACAGTTGATGCTGAAAATGGATTCTTTTGGAGAGTAGATTGGCCGCACCCAAAGTTTGTTAATTATATAACTTTTGGCGGATCATTTCCTAACCAACCACAACCAAATACTATGTGGCGAGTTAGTTATCTAAGGGAAGGCTCTTGGATTACAATTGAAGAAGGTCAAGGTGGCTGGATCAATAATGGTATATATGTTTGGGATGGCACAAATGATCCTCCTAAATATGCAGAAGCTTTAAGATTACAACTTTATAGTGATGGTACAAATGACCTAGTTAGCATTCATATTAGAGGACGTGGTGGTCATACTTCATATGGTGGTGATGATAGTGGTACTGAGCCAAAAGCATCATTAATGCAGTTTATGCCTTTTGATAATACAACAGAAATTACTGATATTATAGCTGGCACACAAACAAATTGTAACCCAGTAGATAATACATATACTCAAGAATTAACCATAACTTATACAGATGCTCCAGAAACAGGATCAATAATTGTAAATGGGCAATCATTCCCAATAACTACAAGTCCTCAAACAGTTGTATTAACTGGATTAGACTCTGATGGCTTAGGTGTCCAAATTGAAGCTTCTTTTAGCGATGGCTATCAAACAGATTATAAAAGTAATGGAGTTGTCTTTACGGCTCCTAATAATTGTATGGATTTAATTGTTGGTGTTGATGAAACTGTAACCTTTGAAGGTGATTATGAAGTTTCCGCAAGTGGTAGTATTGAAATCCTTGAAGGAGGTACATTAATTATTAATGGTAATTTTACCAATAATGGAGAAGTTATATTAAATTCCGTATCCGATAAGTATTCAAGTCTTATCGTTAGCGGAACCAGCACAGGAAATAT
Source organism: Winogradskyella sp. 266wxhm (assembly GCF_058964685.1). Lineage (NCBI taxonomy): Bacteria > Pseudomonadati > Bacteroidota > Flavobacteriia > Flavobacteriales > Flavobacteriaceae > Winogradskyella > Winogradskyella sp. 266wxhm. Next base: position 3,721,500 of record NZ_CM179559.1, on the reverse strand, counting down.
AAAATATAAGAGACATGTTAATCTTTTCAATGGAGTTACAGCAAACGATTTAATATCTCCTCCTGTGGCTAACCAAGAATTTGGAGATTTCGCTAGTAATAATCCAAACATATTTGAAAACCCAAATGATATTAATCAAAAACTTTTTGGTCCATTTGATGAACCTAATGGAGCCTATGAAATTTACTCAATAATAGACAACTCACTTACTATAATAAACTCTGGTATAGGTTACAGAGCTGCTAGAGATGCATCAGAAGATGGTATAAGTGGTACAACTTTTACTTTTGAAGGTGATCTTCAGACAAACTCTGTTGTTGTTAATTTAACAGATACTAATGGGTCTTATTATGAAGGGTGGAACCTAGTAGGTAATCCTTATTCGTCTTATATTGACTTCGACACTTTTTTCTCTTTGAATAATTTAGAATTAGACGAAGGCTCATATAAAGCTATTTACGGTTATGATGGTGACTCTAACGATGGTTGGACTATCTTAAACAGTGTAACGACAGGTCAATTAATAGCGCCTGGTCAAGGTTTCTATGTAAGAAGTAAAACAGGAGGTGGTTCGGTCACTTTTACACCTGAAATGAGAGTTGGAGGTTCCTCTGATGATTTCATATTAGGAAGAAGTGCTTCAAACCAGTCGGCTCATTTTGGACATATAACACTAAATTCTAGTTCTTCTTCTAATAGTTATAATACAGATATTTATTTTAATAGTAATGCCACACTAGGTCTAGATCCTGGTTATGATGCGGCTTTGTATGGAAGTGCTACAGACTTTTCTTTGTATTCTAACTTAGTTCAGAACAATACAGGTACTCCTTTTTCAATTCAAGCCTTAGGAGATACTGATATGAACGATGTTACAATTGCTTTAGGTGTTCATGCTAATCAAGGTGAGGAAATAACAATAAGTATTTCTGAAACTGATATGCCAGATAATATCGATATCTACTTAGAAGACAATCTAACAAGTACATTTACACTATTGAACACAAATGATTATGTTTTTACACCATCAAGTCAAATCAATGGTGTTGGAAGATTCTTTATTCATTTTGAAAATTCAGCATTAAGCACATTAGATTCTAGCTTGAATAGTTTATTGATTTTCACAGATAACAAAAGTAAATCAATTGTTATTGATGGATTATTGCAAGAGTCCACTAATGCTATTTTGTATGATATTCATGGTAGAAAAATTTTGAGTCAACAATTAAATAATTCTGACTCTCGACAAACTATCAATGCTAGTCATCTTAGTTCTGGTATTTATATTATAGAATTAAATAATAAAGCTGATAAAAAGCGAATACAAAAATTAGTTATTCAATAATAAATAAAAAAAAACAGCCACAGAATATGTGGCTGTTTTTTTTAATCTCAATTTTGTGTCTACTTACTTCATAACACTTCTAAAAAGAAGTCCATAAGCTCTTCTTTAAGATCATAATGCATTCTAATGTAATCGCGCATATCGTCGCGTAAGGTATGTTGTTCATTTGCTAAACGGCCATCAATACTTTCATTAAAATCTACATTATTAATATTAGCCAATTTATTTCTACAACGATGCATTAATTTTGAAATCGCATCTTTTTCAATCATGATACGATTTTGAAAAACCTCTAGTTTTTTCAATTCAATAGGATCTTCAATTCGAGATACTATTTCTTCTAACTTTTCTTGGAAGGTATCCATTTCATTAAAATGAAATCTTAACTCACGTTTCCAAGTATCGATATTAAACTTTAAATCGCTTAAATACATTACTTTACTTTGCATAACTTATATATTTAGGTTGTTATTAATTCTTGTTGTTCTACTAGCTGTTTTTGAACATGTCCTGGCACTGGACTATAACCTTCAAAACTTGTTTTATAGCTCGCTCTGCCTTGAGTGATAGAACGTAGTTGACTTGAAAAATCTGTTAATTCCGCAGATGGAATCGTACATTCAATTGTTTGATAATTAGAGTCCGAATCTATACCCTTTATAACCGCTCTTCTACTCTGTAGCTCTGTCATTACATTACCTATCATTTGTTCAGGTAAGCGCAAAATCATTTTTTCAACCGGTTCTAAAAGTTTTGGATTTGCATTAAGGAAGGCTTCTTTAAACGCATGTGAACCAGCAATTTTAAATGAAATATCATTAGAATCTACTTCATGCATTTTACCATCATAAACCATAACTCTTATATCTCTGACGTAAGAATCAGTTAATGGACCTTGCTCCATAACTTCTAATATACCTTTCATTATTGAAGGTAAATAGCGTTGGTCTATCACACCACCAACAATACAGTTATAAAACACCAGCTTACCATCCCAAGGCAAATCAGCTTCTTCTTTTCCTCTTATAGAAAAGCCTTCTGGCTCTGGCATACCTTCAAAATACGGTTCTATTTTAAGATGTACCTGACCAAATTGACCAGATCCACCACTCTGTTTTTTATGTCTATAATTAGCTGTAGCACTTCGCTGAATGGTTTCACGATAAGAAATCTTAGGAGACTCAAATTTTGCATTAACCTCATAAACATTTTCTAAAAGCCATTTTAAAATCGCTAAATGCAACTCGCCTTGCGTACCTACTAAGGTTTGATGTGTCTCATGGTTATAAGTTAAATCTACCGTTAAATCTTGACTATGGATACGTTTTAATGCTTCACTAAGCTTTTCTTCTTCATTCTTTGATTCAGCAAAAACAGCTTTAACTAGTCTAGGTTGTGGAAATTTAATAGGTTTTATAGTTCCAGATTCTGGACTACTTGCAAGTGTATCATTGGTTTCTGTATACTTTAGCTTTGTGGTTGCACCAATATCTCCTGTAGATAATTTTTGAACTGTATGTTTTTCTTTTCCATCCATAATGAAGAGTTGATTCAGTGTTTCTGATTCTCCAGTTCTAGTATTGAAAAGTTTATCACTAACATTAACTTCACCTGACTTTACTTTAAAAAAGGTGATTTGCCCAAGGTTAGGCTGATAGATGGTTTTAAAGACAAAGAGTGATGCATCAGCATCCATTTCTGGTTTTACCAAATCACCCTCAATAGTTTGTTCTGGTTTTAAATCAGCTGCTGCTGGCGCTACATTATCAATAAAGCCCATCAAACGACCTGTTCCCATATCATTTAAAGCAGAAATGCAGAATACAGGAAAGAAATCATGATTCAACATACCCAATTTAATACCTTGTCGTAACTCATCTTCATTTAAAGTACCTTTTTCAAAATATAATTCCATGAGCTCTTCATCATTTTCGGCAGCTTTTTCTACTAATTCATTATGCAATTGATTAGCATAATCTAATTGATCTTGAGGTATTGGTAATTTTTCAGGTTTTCCTCCTTCAGGACCAAACTTGTAGCATTTCATCTTTAGAACATCAATAATACATTGCGCACCATCCATCTGTAGAGGATATTGAATTAAAACCGCATTATTGCCAACCAACGCTTTAAGACTGTTTGCGCTCATTTCAAAATTAGCTTTTTCACTATCTATTTTATTGATAACAAAAAGTGTTGGTTTGTTATAGCGATCTACATAATTCCAAATAATTTCAGTACCAACATCTACTCCATGTTTGGCATTAATTACGGTTACAATAGTATCTGCTACTCTGATGGAAGAAATAATTTCCCCAATAAAATCGTCTAAACCAGGTGTATCAATAATATTGATTTTATAATTTCTCCATTCGGTATGCAAAGGTGTAGAAAAAACAGAAGCACCACGTTGGTGCTCAATATCATGATAATCCGAAATTGTATTTTGTTGCTCTACTGTGCCTCGTCTGTTTATTAAACCAGCTTCATAGAGCATGGTCTCAGACAGTGTGGTTTTGCCAGTGTGGTGAGCACCGACAAAAGCCACATTTTTAATGTGTTTACTGTCAAATACTTTCATAATATTTATTTTTTGTGAAGATTAAATTGTTTAAAAATCGTTTCCTTAAAGGTAACTACCACAAAAAAGAAAAAATATGACTTAAGTTAGGTTTTGAGTATTTTTGAACTATAATTCACCTTTTTCAAAATAAAAATTGAAAAAAACGTCATTTTTCAACTCTCTTTTCAAAGATTTTCAGCAAACAGATTTGCTATGGAAAAAGGACGATGTATTACAACTAAAACAGTTTTGCATTAACAATATTGATTCTGAATTTCAAGTAAATAATCCTCATAAAAAGTTACGTTTGGGTAAATGGGTTGAGCAATTTGTTAGTTTTCAGTTGAAGCAAACTTCAAGTATAAAAATACTCAGTGAAAATTTACAGATACAAGATGATAAACAAACTATTGGTGAATTAGATCTTCTTATTGAAGAAGAAAAACAGCCAATTCATTTAGAGATTATCTATAAGTTTTATCTTTATGACAATAGTAAAACTTATAATAATCTATTAGAATACTGGATTGGACCAAACCGCAATGATACTTTAGTTTACAAACTAAAAAAGCTGAAAGAAAAGCAATTGCCTCTACTCTATCATAACAAAACAAAAAAAGCTTTAGAAAGCTTAAATCTTAGAGCTGAAGATTTTAAACAACACGTAAATTTTAAAGCACAACTGTTTTTACCTTATGATAATCAAAATGTTGATATTGATTCGTTGAATACTGATTGCATTCAAGGATGGTATTTAAATTTTGAAAAAATAGGTATGCTAAAAAATTATCTGTTTTATATTCCTGAAAAATTAGAATGGATTAATTCGCCTCATAATACAGTTGATTGGCTAGCTTTCGAAAATGTTATTATTGAAATTGAAGAGTCAATAGCACAAAAGCGATCACCTTTATGTTGGATAAAAGATAATACTAACGGATTTCAGAAATGCTTTATAACATGGTGGTAGAAAAACATAAGTATTATAAAATCTACAAGCCCTATGGTTATTTAAGTCAGTTTGTAAATCATCAAAACAAACGTAGGTCTAAAAAATTATTGGGAGAATTATATGATTTTCCTGAAAATATAATGGCAGTTGGCAGATTAGACGAAAAATCCGAAGGCTTACTTTTACTAACAACGGACGGTAAGTTTAGTCATCATATTACCAGTTCTGGTATTGAGAAGGAATATCATGTTATGGTTGATGGACTGATAACCGAAGAACATATTGAACAGTTGCAAAGCGGAATTAAAATTTCCATCAACGGACAACCTTACAATACAAAACCTTGTAAAGCTAAAATCCTAAAAGATACATCTCACATTTTTAATCGCTTTGTTAGAGATGAAAAACACGGCCCTACATCTTGGATATCTATAACGTTGACTGAGGGAAAATTTAGACAAGTTCGTAAAATGACAGCAAAAATTGGATTGCCTACATTGAGACTTGTAAGAGTAAGAATAGGTAATTATGAATTAGACGCTATGAAGCCTAGTGAAGTGATTGAAATTACTTAGTTAGAAGCTGTTTTTGCTTTCTCATCTTCCTCAGAAGTCCTTTCTTTTATTGTCATTTTTTGATTATCAAAAACTATAACAGCCTTAACACCTGTAAGTAAGTTCCATTCTTTAGAAGAAATAACATTACCTTGGTCATCATACACTACAAACTCAGCTGTATTTGGTCCAGATTCTCCTTGGTTTAAAGCTATTATCTCCACAGTATTTTTACCTTCTGCTAAGTTGACTTCTACTCTTCTATAATTACTTGTTAATAGCAAACTGTGTTTTACGATGTAATCATTCACTTTGATTTGAACTCTGTCGCCATCAGGAAACTCATGGTCTCTACAAACAATATTTACAAATTTAGTATCAACTTTATGTTCCCCAAGAAATTGATCGGACATGACTTGAATTATACCTCCTTTTGCAGCTTCCTTCTTCCAACGTTTTTCATAGATTTCGCTTGGACTTTTTAAGCCATCGTCATCTATCATAGAAAATGGCTTTTCTGTTTCTCTAATGACAAACTTCTTTTCTTCTGGTTTGGTATCTGATTTAGCTTTATCCTCTTCTTCCTTTTTAAGAATAGGTTCAACTTTAATTTTCACCTGAACGGAATCTTTTTCTTTTTTAGAAGGTTCTGCTGGAATTGGGATAGATTTATTCTGCTTATCTTTTACTTGAGCAAAAACCATCGTTCCGCTTAATAAGCAGAATAACACAAATATGATTTTTAGGGTTTTCACTATAATTTAATTTTTCTAATAAGGAACAAAAACTATACCTATTTCAAAATAAACGTATAAAAATATAAATCCTTACAAAAAAAAGTTAAAACTTACCATTGAAACTTATTCTTAACTTTCTGTTGTATTCTTCAAAAAGCCAGTCTTTGTAATTATCTGTACTATTCATAATACAATAACAGTACTGTTTAATTCTATAAGCAATTTCGTCTTGAAGATCTTTTACCAAATCTCTAGCATCAAAAACATCTTCACTATTTTCAATACAAATTTTGGAGTGTTGTTCTATAGAACGCTCTATGACTGTAAATGATTTTTTACCAGAATTTAAGACATCCTTATACTCTGCCTTAACATCAAAATCGAGATTGTCTGAGTTTTTGAATTTTTTCTTGATGTCATCAGGCATTGTGTACACAAAATCTCGTTCAATAGACTCATCATCAACAATATTCTCAAGATAGAAGTCTGGATATTTAAAAATGTGTTGCCAATCTACAGGTTGATTCCAAGGTCCAAATCGTGCGATATTATTTCCTAAATCAATAACTTGAAACGTATTTCTATCTTGATAGATACGACTACCACGACCAATCATCTGAAAATACAAAGTTAAAGAACGTGTTGCTCTATTGAGAATAATAGTTTCAACTGAAGGTTCATCAAAACCAGTGGTTAGAATACTTACGGAACTTAAAACTGCGTCTGGTGTGTTTTTAAACCATTTTAAAATCTCTTTTCGTTCTTGTTTACCAGCCGTATTATCTAAATGCCTAACATTATAGCCCGCTTTTTTGAAGGTGTAATACACCTCTTTTGAAGTGTAAATACCGTTATTAAAAATCAATGTCTTTTTACCTTTGGCCAATTCTTCATAAGCGTCTAAAAGCTTAGATTGCATAAGGCTGTTGGTGTATAAGGCTTCAGAAGATTTTACGGTATAATCACCATTAATTCCAATTTTAAGACTTGTTAAACCAACATCATAATGATAAAACTCAGCATCAGCTAAAAAGCCATTTTTAATGAGTGTAGATATATCATCCCCAACAATGAGTTTATCGTAATTGTCTTTCATTGGTAACTTTATGTTGCTGCTCAACGGAGTTGCGGTAACACCAAGAATAAAACACGCTTTAAAAAACTTAAATAGTTTTCTAAATGAATTATAGTGAGCTTCATCAATAATAACAAGACCAATGTTTTTTAATTCAAAATCCTTATCAGAAAGCCTATTGTTTAGTGTTTCTACCATTGCCACAAAACATTGATAGTCATCTTGATCTGGTAAAGTTTTTACTTTACTGTTAATGACTTTATTTTTAACATTAAAGCCAGATAACACATTAGACGTTTGTTTACAAAGCTCTATGCGATGCGTGAGTATAACGACCTTTTTATTGTGTTTTTCTATATAGCGTCTTACAATTTCAGAGAAAATGACTGTTTTCCCTCCACCTGTAGGTAATTGGTACAGAAGGTTAAAATCATCGGACTCTTCATACATAACATCAAAAATGCGGTTAAGATCTTTAACTTGGTAATCGTAAAGACGCTTTTCCGTTGTAGAATCTTGTTGCATTTTAGTTTGGGTTGACATGTAGCTCTTTTCCTATTGAATTAATTTTGCAAAAATAACATATTATAAAGGTTTTTAGGATGAATTGTTAACAACATTTAACAAGATTGGTACTGTTATTGTGTTTCATAAAATATTAACATTTAAATAATTATATTATGAAATCATTTAGACGACATTCTGCAACGGTCAATGCAGGATCTATGGCAGACATTGCCTTTTTGTTACTAATTTTCTTTTTAGTAACTACAACTATTTCTGCCGATAAAGGCATTTTAAGACAACTACCTCGAATTTGTGAAACAGGAGATTGCACTAAAGATATTCCCGAACGGAATTTGTTAAGAATAGCCCTTAACGATAAACAGGAAATTATGGTTAACGAGGAAATTGTAAACCTTGAAGCTATAGAAGATTTAGTAGAATCATTTGTGGATAATAATGGTTCGGATAATTGTGATTATTGTTATGGTGAAAAACTATCAAACTCATCTGACCATCCTCAGGAAGCTGTAATTTCATTAAGTCACGATACGTTGACTAAATATGAAGCTTTTATTGCCGTACAAGACGAAATAACCAAAGCTTATTACAACTTAAGAAGTAAATATGCCAAAATGAAGTTCAATAAGAGTCCTGAAGAGTTATCGGTTGAAGAATTAGAGCTTATAAAAAAAGCATATCCATTTATAGTTTCTGAAGTTGCTGTAAAACGACCTAATTAGATAAGGTATCTTTCGGTTTTAAGCAATACTGAATGTTCACGTTCTTTTTGCCCCAATTTCTTGCTTTTTTTACGTCTGTTCCCATGTAAATATCGATACGTTTTCGATAGCGTCTGTTCATTTTATCTTTTACGATGTAAAGACTATCAAAACCTTCAATTTTAACTTCGGTATTATGCACAAGACCAGAATCTATCAAATCTCTGGAAACTGCGATATATCTCAAACCTGGTTTTAAACTATCACCAAAGGCCGTAATATGAGGATTTGAGCTAGTCTGATAAACTAAAGAGTTGTAAGCCGTTGCTGTAACGTCTAAATCTTTGTTATAGCAAGGCTTTTCTACTTGTTTATCACAACTAATAAGTAGTATTAATAATAGTATGACTTTTATAATCTTCATAAATATAAATATACTGATTAAAGTTAAAATCTGTTAAATCAATAGTTTAGAAACTAGAATCTGTAACATTTTTATAAATCCATCGTCTATTAAGTGTAAATCAATTAAAAAACAAAAATCATGAGAACATTAAACAGTAACCATTTATCAGGTACAACAACAGACACAAAAAGCTACACTTGGAATAGTAAAAGACGCTACAGATAGTTGTAGTAAAACATCAATCAAAAAATCAAACAATCATGAAAACTTTATCTAAAATTGTCAATACATCTAATAGTCTAGATGATGACCTAGAAAACATTAAAATGTGAGATACAATCAGCTAAACACACAGAAAATTAAAAAGTCAGTTCCAAAAAGATGAAACTGACTTTTTTTATATTCTTAAGATTGCAATCTTAGTTCTTCATTATCTTCTTAGTAAATGAGCTATTTAAAGTGGATAGTTTCACAAAATAAACACCAGACTGGTAATTAGTCATATTTATATTATTAGTGTTATTTGGCACTAAATTTCCTTTAGTGATGGTTTGCCCTAACATATTGAATACTTCATAATCTATATTATCATTCAATTGTTTCACTGTTATACTTAAGTCATCATTAACAGGATTAGGATAGAAAGAAATATAATTTTCTAAACCATATTCATCAACGCTAAGAGGGTCTAGTACATTAAAAGTAATGGACTCAGAAGAACCAAAATCACCACCAGAAATAATCACTGTGCCATTTTCATCTTCTAAACTATAACTTCCTATTCCATAATCACAACACATACCGTCATCATAATCATCATATATTGTAAATGTATAACATTCTGAAAAGGTAGGAATTGTAATGTTTTCAACATAAGATGTCTCATCAGCATAACTAAAAGTCGGACCACTCGCTACCACAGTACCAGAACTATTTACAAATTCCCATGAGGTTTCATCTCCAAATTCATCTGTCAATAAATTTAAAACTAATGAGGTTGTTGAAAAAGATGGCGATATTTGAAAATTAAAAACAAAATTATCGTTAGATGTATTTTCGTCTATGGTTGAATTAGGATTGGTAACATTTATAGTAAATGAATGAGAGCCTACAGTTAATCCACTATAAGTTGGTGTAGCAACAACAACAGAACCATCACTAGCCAAATTACCAGTCCAATTTATGGTTGTTGGTGCTTCCGTATCCAAATAATAAGAGACCACTGCCGAAGTTAAATTAAGGTTTCCTAAGTTGGTTAACGTAACCTGAGGTGAAAAATCCTCACCACAAATTTCTGAACTATTGCCTGAACCTGCGGTTACCCGAGCATCAATATCATAAGTTTCTAATGCTGGGTATATACCCAATTCTATTACTCCAGAATCCGAAGGGTCTAACCACTCTTTTAATCTTGAAGAAGTAGAACTTCCAAAATCCCAAGCAACACCAAAACGACCATAAATATCAAAACCACCATTGTCATTAGTTCCTGCACAAGCAGCACTACCACCTGAAAGCATACCAATTAAATGTCCATTCTCATTGAACAAACCTGAACCTGATGAACCGCCTTCTGTAACTCCTAAATCCCAATCGGCTATTCTCCACATTTTAGCAGCACCATTGCCATTAAAACCAGTAGTTATACGTGTAGCTCCATCATCATCTCTACATGTTTTTTGTATATCACCACTCGGATGATGAACACCAAAATTTACTGAAGGCAACTGTGTTGTTGATCTGTTCCAACCTGCCCACACAACATCTGGATTGTTGTTAAAAAATGTTGGGTCAGTTATTTCAACCAACTCCATATCTGATTCATCACTTGCAGCTCTGAGAATTGCACCACTTACTGTTTGATTAAATGACCCATTTGTACTATTAGCAGTAGTACCACACGAAGGATTAGGACTTCTCCAATTAAATCTGAATGCCCAAGATCCTTCTCCTCCTCCACAGTGATTAGCTGTTAAGAAATAAGGTGTTCCATCATTATTTGTATTATTAACTAAAGTACCAGAACAAAATGAAAAACCTCCGGTTAAAAGCATTCCAGCAGCCTTTTTAACCTCCTCTTTTCTTGTATTAATTTCAAAAGGATCTGAAGTTGGAGTAATATCACAATCTACATCATGATTACAATCACCTGAATCACCTAAATTTTTCTGATACGTTTCAGCAGTACGATAGCCATGAACAACAGAACCTATAGTTAATTTTGCCATTCCAACCGTATTAGCTGGTTCATAATATTCAATCCAAGCTTTGTTTCCTTCAACTAACCAAGTTCCTAAAACTTCTTCAGCATTATTGTTATGATGGGTAAAAGGACGTAGTAAATCTGTTTTCTCATCATTGTATACGTAAAGTTTAGCTCCTTCAGGAATTTTAAAAATATCAAACATAAAATTTAATGTTAAAGCTCCTTCCGATGTATAGGCCATTCTCCAAATTCGGTCACCGTTGTCTAAAGTTGTCCATTTTCCTACTTCGTTAAAGTCGTGATCTACATAAATGTCATGACCAAATCTCCAAGGTTTAGACTTGTCTTGGTCATTAATTTTATCTTCTTCTTGTAATTTTTTAAGATTAAAAGACGCTAATTTATGAGCCTTCACATTTGGTAACCCTTCTAAGTTCCAACTTGGAGGCTTTACTTCATCGGGTATAACTTGGGCAAAACCAAAAACACAAGTAAATAAAAAAGTAAATAGTAATTTAAATTTCATAATTGGGATTTTTAATAGAGTGCAAAAGTAAGCATTTATAGAATATTTAAGAATATTTTAACTAAAACCAGATAGTATCTTTAACTAAAAAGCTAATACACTAAATTTTAAATAATTGAACACCTTAAAATCTATGAGCTACAAAACAAGTGAGTTAATTGATTTTTTCAAAATTGGATATACTAATTAAGTTATTATATCTACCAATCTAAATAATACACATATTAAGTATAAGCATAAAAAAAAGGTCAGCAATTGCTGACCTTTCAATCTTTAAAACATATTAATTATGAAACTTCAATTTGTTTTAAAGGTTTTTTCTTAGCCTCATCACGTTTAGGTAAAACTACATTTAGTAAACCGTCTTCGTACTTAGCTTCAATTTTATCTGTTTCTACAGTTTTAGGTAATGAAAATGTTCGTTTGAATGAAGAATAGCCAAATTCACGTCTTGTATAATTTTCTTTAGTCTCTTCTTCTTCGATATTGGATTCTGCTGATATTGATAAAACATCATTTTCAACATTGATATTGAAATCAGATTTTTTCATTCCAGGTATGGCCATTTCTACCACATATTCATTGTCATTATCTAAAACATTCACTGCTGGTAACGTAATACCAGTATTGAAGTTAGATAAAAATTCATTTCCAAAGTTTTCGTTAATTATATCATCCATCCATGATGATATGCTTGGTAATGTTCTAAAACCTAATTTAGAATTTCTATCACTACCATTTCTCTTAACAGTTGGGATTAAATTGCTCATTAGTTTTATATTTTAAATTAAACATCAATTTTCCCAGTACTATTCAAAAAAAATGCCATCACAAAAATTGGCAGAATCAAAGATAAAACACATGTCAAAATTTCATCATAACAAGCTATTATAATGACAATTAGACACGTTTTGTGATTTTAAAAATTAGTAAGAAAGTAGTTCTTTCAGTGCAGATTCAAACTTACCTTTGGCTAAATACTGATTTTCAAGCTGATTTATAAATGGAATAGGTGTATCCATACTTGCAACACGCTTAACAGGTGCGTCTAGATATTGAAAACATTCCTCCATAAGCATAGCTGATATATCACTTGCAATTCCACCAAACATAGAATCCTCTTGAAGAATAATAGCTCTACCTGTTTTCTTTACCGAATTGAAAATGGTTTCTTTATCTAAAGGATTTAGAGTTCTTAAATCAATTAAATCTGCTGAAACTGACAGATTGTTTCCTAAAGTTTCTAAAGCCCAATGTACACCAGATCCATAGGTAATAATAGAAACTTGATTTCCTTCTTTTAATAATGATGCTTTTCCAAACGGAAGCGTATAATAATCCGTAGGAACTTCTTGTTTTATACTTCTATAGAGCGCCTTGTGCTCAAAAAATAGCACTGGATTAGGATCATTAATAGCTGTTGCTAATAGTCCCTTTGCGTCATATGGAAAAGCTGGATAAACGACTTTAAGACCAGGTGTTTTTGTAAACCAAGCTTCATTGGTCTGAGAGTGAAATGGACCTGCAGCAACACCTGCACCACAAGGCATCCGTACCACAACATCAGCCTGCTGTTGCCATCTGTAATGAGATTTTGCCAAATAATTTACGATAGGATTAAAACCAGAAGTCACAAAATCAGCAAATTGCATTTCTACAACTGCTTTCATTCCTGAAATAGACAATCCCATTCCAACTTCAACAATAGCGGATTCGCATATTGGTGTATTGCGTACACGTTCTTTACCAAAGCGATTAACAAAACCTTCTGTGACTTTAAAAACACCACCATATTCAGCAATATCCTGTCCCATTATCACTAAGTCTTTATGCTTTTCCATAGATTGTTTTAAACCTTCAGAAACAGCATCTACCAATCTTATTTCATTTGTAGTACTATTTGGCTTATAATCCTTATAATCAAATGGTTTATAAACGTCACTTAACTCAATAGTTTCATTAGGAATTATATCTGATTCTGCAAATGCAGACTCCAAAGCTGTATCAATTTCAGCCTTTATATCAGAAATATATTGCTCATCAATTTCAGTATTAAGCACTTTTTTACTGAATAAATAACTACGGTAATTCTCAATAGGATCTTTAGCTTCCCATTCTTGCATTAAGTCCTCAGGAACATATTTTGTACCACTCGCCTCTTCATGTCCTCGTCTTCTAAAAGTTTCGAATTCTATCAAAATTGGTCTAGGACGTTTTCTAATACTTTCAACTAGTTTTTTAACCTTAGTGTAAGTTTCTATGATGTTATTTCCATCCAATACAAAAGATTCTATACCATAACCTCTACCTCTATCGGCCAAATGCCTACAGTTGTATTGCTCATTAGTTGGAGTGGAAAGACCATAACCATTATTTTCTATACAAAAGAGCACAGGTAATTGCCATACTGAAGCAACATTTAACGCTTCATGAAAATCTCCTTCACTTGTACCTCCTTCTCCTGTAAAAACAGCTGTAACCTGACCATTGTTTTTTAAAATATTAGCTAGTGCGATACCATCAGCAACTCCTAATTGAGGTCCTAAATGCGATATCATACCAACAATGTTATATTCTTGAGTCCCGAAATGGAAAGACCGATCACGTCCTTTCGTAAAGCCACTAGCCTTGCCTTGCCACTGACAAAACAATCTATGTAAAGGAATTTCTCTTGTTGTAAAAACTCCAAGATTTCTATGCATTGGCAGAATATATTCGCTAGGTTTTAGAGCCATTGTAACACCTACAGAAATGGCTTCTTGCCCAATACCAGAGAACCATTTAGAAATTTTACCTTGACGTAAAAGAATGAGCATTTTTTCTTCAATAAGTCTCGGTTTCAACATATTGTAATAAAGCTTTAATAAGCTCTTATCTGTCAAATTTCTCTTATCGTAATCTATATTGCTTTTTGTAATTGTAGGCATAGAATATTCTTTCTGTAAAGTTTCAAATGTAAATAAAATTGCTTCAATAATGTAGAACAGACTCTAAATTGTATATAAATCCGACCTAATATTTTTAGCGCTATTTTAATTACCTTTGTATATTGTCTAAAAAAACAAAAACAAATCCAATGGATAGAATACCTAGTGTAGATTTAAAGGATTTCATCTCTGACGATCCTAAAAGAAAGCAAAAATTTATAGATGAAATAGGAAAAGCTTATGAAGATATAGGTTTTGTAGCTTTAAAAGGTCATTTTTTGAATGATGAACTAGTAGATAGACTTTATGGAGAGGTGAAAAACTTTTTTAACCTACCGTTAGAAACCAAAGAAAATTATGAAATCCCTGGAATTGGTGGTCAACGTGGTTATGTGTCTTTTGGAAAAGAAAGTGCTAAAGGTAAAAAAGAGGGAGATTTAAAGGAGTTTTGGCACTTTGGGCAATATGTAGAAGATGATGAAGAGCGTAGAAAAGAATATCCTGAAAATGTTGAAGTAAAAGAATTACCAGAATTCAATAAAGTAGGTAAAGAAACCTATCAAATGCTTGAAAAAACAGCAAAATATGTTTTACGAGCTTTAGCTTTATATTTAGGTTTAGAAGAAACTTATTTTGATAATTACATTCATAATGGTAACTCAATTTTAAGACCAATCCACTATCCTCCAATTACCCAAGAACCTAAAAATGCTGTTAGAGCTGCAGCGCATGGTGATATTAATTTAATAACACTTTTAATGGGTGCTCAAGGACGTGGCTTACAAGTGCAACGCCATGATGGTGAATGGGTAGACGCTATTGCTGAACCAGACGAATTAATGATAAATGTTGGAGATATGCTATCTAGACACACCAACAATAAATTAAAATCTACAATCCATAGAGTTATTAATCCACCTCGTGAACTTTGGGGTACTTCTCGTTACTCTATACCTTTCTTTATGCATCCTATCAGCGAAATGAAGCTAGATGTTTTAGAAAGCTGTGTAGATGAGGACAATCCTAAACTTTATAGCGATATTACTGCTGGTGAATTTTTAACTGAGCGTTTAATTGAACTTGGACTTATAAAAAAATAGTTAGCCGTTCATAGTCCTCAGTAAGCAGTGCATTAAGAGAAAGTGCTAAATACTGAAGACTGAAAACTAATAATTGAACACAAATGGATTTACAGGACCAATTAAAAAACCTATTCCCAGATCATGTTCCTGAACCTTCTGAAGAAAAGGAAGAACAAAGTGATATATGGTTGCAAGACGACCCAATTATTTGCAAATACGAAAAGCGCAAAGGCAAACCAATTACCATTTTAGAAGGCTATAATGGAGCCGCAGAAGATTTCAAAAAATTAGCCAAGGATTTAAAAACTCAACTTAGTGTTGGTGGAAGTTTTAAAGATGATAAAATCATCATTCAAGGGGATTATAGAGATAAAATCATGGCTATTTTAAAAGAAAAAGGGTTTAACGTAAAACGTGTTGGTGGTTAATATATGAGTGAAAATTGTTTGCATATTACAAATGGTAGTGCTTTAACAGATTACCTAAGAGAATTAGACTTTAAAGAGGATATTTTAACATGGCAAGAAATGCTATGTGAAGGTCCTACAATTCCAGCTATAAATTCAGATGAATTCTTCAATATTAGAACCAAATTCTTGAAGAAATATTATGATATTGAAGTCGATAGATCAGCTCTTATAAGAGAATTATCAAAGTTGGATAAAGTCGAAAAATACGATGAAATCAACCTATGGTTTGAATATGACTTGTTCTGTCACATCAATCTTCTAGGCGTTATCAATTTAATTCATCAAAAAGAAATAAAAAAACCTCTATATCTTATTTGTAGCGGACGCGTTGAAGGTGAAAAAAGCTTAAAAGGTTTACCAGAATTAAGTCCTGCACAATTAAAAAGTCACTACAAGAATAAAATACGGTTGACAAAAGACGATATTGATTTAGCCATTGCTTTATGGAGAACTTATTGTGGCAAAGATCACAACATTTTAAAACCTTACATCGTCAAAGAATCTAGTTTTAAGTACATGAGTAACTGCCTAAAGGCACATTTGCAGCGTTTTCCATATCAAAACAATGGTTTAGGAATCATAGAACAAAATATTCTTAAAATCATAAAAGAAAATGATATAAAATCTGTTCATCATTTATTAGGATATGCTTTAAACTATCAAGGCTATTATGGTTTCGGCGATACACAATTTCATCGCATTATAGAAAAGCTATCCATATTTTATGATATAACACAAAATGGATTGATGTTAAATAGAAAAGGACATGAAGCTCTTTTTAATAGACACAATTATGCTTCTGAGATTAATAATGATATGTATTACGGTGGAGTAAATCGTTTGGAATATCAATTCAGTATAGAGCAAAATAAACTTGTAAAAACTATCGTAAATGCCAATTAAAGATTCAGAATTAATATTAAATCCTAATGGAAGTGTTTATCATCTCAATTTGAAGCCTCAAGATATTTCAGACACTATAATTTTTGTTGGAGATCAGGATAGAGTTGAAAAGATTACAAAACATTTTGATAGTATTGAATTCAGTACACAAAAAAGAGAATTCAAAACACAAACAGGATATTATAAAGACCGAAGAATTACTGTAATTTCAACAGGTATAGGACCTGATAATATTGATATTGTTCTCAACGAATTAGATGCTTTAGTTAATATAGATCTTAAAACCAGAAAACCAAAAACTGAACTCACAAGTTTAAATATCATTAGAATAGGAACTTCTGGTTCTTTGCAGCAAGATATTCCAGTTGATGCATTTTTACTAAGCACACATGGACTTGATGTTAACGGTATGCTTCACTTTTATCAAATAGAAGGTATTAGTAATCCCGAAATTGAAGATGCTTTTATAACGCATACTAATTGGGACAAAAATAAAGCACGTCCTATTATCATAAATA
Organism: Winogradskyella sp. 266wxhm; assembly: GCF_058964685.1. Classification (NCBI taxonomy): domain Bacteria; kingdom Pseudomonadati; phylum Bacteroidota; class Flavobacteriia; order Flavobacteriales; family Flavobacteriaceae; genus Winogradskyella; species Winogradskyella sp. 266wxhm. The sequence continues at coordinate 3,704,010 of NZ_CM179559.1, read as the reverse complement.
ATAGTAAGTATCTTGAAAAATATTTTGAAAGTGATAAAATATTCAAAGGTATGACAGGTACAGCTGGTGGTTTCTATGGACCTCAAGGACGCGTCTTAAGATTACCACTTCATGATCCTGATTTAAATTCTAAATTAGACAATTTTAATTACAAAGACTTTAGAATCACCAATTTTGAAATGGAAACCTCTGTAATATATGGACTTTCAAAATTACTAGGGCACGAAGCATTATCTCTGAATGCTATAATTGCTAATAGAGCTACTGGCGATTTTAGCAAAGACCCAAAGAAAACAGTAGAAAAATTAATTGTATATGCGCTAGAACGCATAGTAAACATATAGTGTTATTCCACTTTCACGGAAAGCACTAAAAGAAATTCAGCACAATGAAAAAAGTAAATATTGGTGGTGTACCAGAGCACTTTAATTTAGCATGGTACTTAACACTAAAGAATGGTGAATATAAAGCAGAAGACATTAACCTACGCTGGCATGATTATTATGGAGGAACAGGCGAAATGTGTAAAGGTTTGCGTAATGGAGATATTGATATAGCAGTAATTTTAACCGAAGGAATTATAGCAGATATAATAGATGGCAACCCATCAAAAATCGTTCAAACTTTTGTTGAGAGTCCTTTAATTTGGGGGATTCATGTTGCTAATAATTCAAAATTCAATACTATTGATGATATTAAAGGCACTAGAGCTGCCATAAGCAGATATGGTTCCGGCTCTCACCTTATGGCTTACGTCAATGCAAAAAATAACGATTGGGATTTAGAAAAGGATTTAAAATTTGAAGTCATCAAAAATCTCGATGGAGCTGTTAAAGGGTTAACAGAAGAAGACGCTGACTACTTCATGTGGGAGAAATTTACCACTAAACCTTTGGTAGACGATGGTACATTTAGAAGAATTGGTAACTGCCCTTCTCCTTGGCCTTGTTTTGTTATTGCTGTTAGACAAGAATTTATAGATAATAGTGAAGATGACCTTAAAGTTATTTTAGACATTATCAATAATACCACAGCAGATTTTAAATCTATTCCTAGCATTGACAAAACCATTGCTAACCGTTACGAGCAAGAAATAGAAGACGTTAAAGAGTGGTTGTCGTTAACCGAATGGTCACAAACCGTAATAGATAAGAAAACGATAAAAAACATCCAAAATCAACTTTTTGATTTAAATATTATTCCAGAAAAGATTGGTTATTCGGATTTGGTTCATGAAATTTAGAATTGCTCTAAAAACTTAGAGTAACAATAGTGTTATTAGTGTTTCCTAAAGGTTTTACAAATTATATAACTGTTAAAATTGGGTGGTTTTCAGCTATAACTTTCAGGATGTCAATTTTTTATTTAAATTTGTTATAGCTATGTTAAAGTAAATCAACTCATCAATCTATGGTCATTACAATTATATTGGTCCTATCCTCCTTAGTTGCTCTTAATTTTTTATTGTTAATCTTTAGTTGTAACAAAACTTCTAAAGTAGTTAAGAATAAGAAGCCTCGAGTTATTAAACAGAAGAAACCAACTACTGTAGTTTCCACTCAATTGCAGACTGGCCAACTTGCTCCAACAGGGAGTTAGTTTTACTAAAATGCTTATTACCAAACCAATAACCTCTATTGGCACTCAAAGGTGAAGGATGACCTGTTTCCAAAACAAAATGTTTCTCTGTATCAACTAATTTTTTCTTCTTTTTAGCAAATCCTCCCCAAAGCAAGAAAACTACATTATTTCTGTTATCACTAATAAGCTTAATAACAGCATCTGTAAATTGCTCCCAGCCCTTATTTTGATGACTTCCTGCTTGATGTGCTCTTACAGTCAAAGTTGCATTTAACAATAATACGCCTTGATCTGCCCAAGGCTCAAGATTTCCACTTTTAGGATAAGTTACACCCAAGTCTTGTTCTATTTCTTTGAAGATATTAATTAAAGATGGCGGATGAGCAATCCCTTCATTTACTGAGAAGCAAAGCCCATTAGCTTGACCGATGCCATGATAAGGATCTTGTCCTATAATAACAACTTTAACATCACCAAAATGACAATGGTTAAACGCATTAAATATCTCTGAACCTTTAGGAAAGCATTTGTGGGTGTTATACTCTTGTTTTACAAATTCAACTAAAGTTTTAAAATAAGGTTTATTGAATTCAGGTTCTAAATAGGGTTTCCAGCTTTGGTGAATATCTACGTTCATTACTCCATTAAAATTTATCAAAAATAGCAATTATAGAAGTAATGTAAAAAGTATAAAAACGTTAATTATAACTTAAGAGATCTGCATTAGGCATATCCTAACAATTAACTTAAATTTGCATCTCAAAATACGAAAGCGATAGATGATAAACATTCATGAAAAAACCTTAAAGGATTTAGAGTTTTTTACAGTTTTAAAACAAGTTAGCGAACATTGTTCTACCGAATTAGGTAGGGATGCTGCTTTGGGCATTCTACCATTTCCTACCGTAGAGCAAATTCAACTTGAATTGAAATATGTTAATGAATATCTGTCATCATTTCAAAATGAAAATAGAATTCCCAATCATGGATTTGATGCAATAACCAAAGAGCTAAAACTGTTAAAGATTGAAAACACTTATCTTGAAGTTCCAAGCTTACAAAAATTAGTGAGTATTTCTCTTACTGTTAATTCTATTTTAAAATTTCTAAAAAAGTTTGAAGAATACTATCCTAACCTCTACCAACAAAGTAATTCCATTGAGGTTACTACTGCTCTCATAGATCAAGTAGATGCAGTTGTTGATCGATTTGGTGAGATAAAGGATGATGCTTCACCTACACTTTCAGAGTTAAGAAAATCAATAAATCAACTCAAAACAAAGATTAATAGTAGCTTCACCTCTGCACTAAACACTTATCACAATCTAGATTATCTTGACGATATCCGCGAGTCTGTTGTAGATAACAAACGTGTTTTAGCTGTAAAAGCTATGTATCGTAGAAAAGTGAGAGGTGCTATAATGGGAGGTAGCAAAACAGGTAGTATTGTCTATATAGAACCGGAAACGACCTTACAATATTCTAGAGAGCTTAATAATTTAGAATATGAAGAAAAGGAAGAAGTTATTAAAATTCTAAAAGAACTCACAGACTTCATTCGTCTATTCTCACCACTTTTAAAAACCTATCAAGAGTTTTTAACCCAAATAGATATCATTTCAGCAAAAGCAAAATACGCTAATCGCATGGATGCTATTCTACCTGAAATCTCAGAAGAACGTCGTTTATTTTTACGAGATGCGTATCACCCACTACTTTATCTAAACAATAAAGCAAAAAACGAAGAGACCTATCCACAAACTATCTCTTTGGATAATGAAAGCCGCATTATAGTAATCTCTGGACCTAATGCTGGTGGAAAAAGTATCACATTAAAAACGGTTGGCTTGTTACAAGCTATGTTACAAAGTGGTATGCTTATTCCTGTCCATGAGCGTAGTAAGGTTTGTATTTTCGATAGAGTACTAAGTGATATTGGCGATAATCAATCTATAGAAAACCATTTAAGTACCTACAGCTATCGTCTAAAACAGATGAATTATTTCTTAAGAAAATGTAATAACAAAACATTGTTCTTAATTGATGAGTTTGGTACAGGTAGTGATCCTGAATTAGGTGGTGCTTTGGCAGAAACATTTTTAGAGGTGTTTTACGAACGCGGTGCTTTTGGTATTATCACAACCCACTACTCCAATTTAAAACTTTTAGCAAATGAGTTGCCTCATATGCAAAACGCCAATATGCTTTTTAACGAAAAAAGCTTAGAGCCCATGTACAAATTGGTAACAGGACAAGCTGGTAGTTCTTTTACTTTTGAAGTCGCACAAAAAAACGGCATTCCTTACAGTTTAATCAACAAATCAAAAAAGAAAATTGAACGCGGTAAAGTACGATTTGATGCTACAATTGCTAAACTTCAAAAAGAACGTAGTAAGCTCGAAAAAACCGAACGCTCTCTAAAAGAAAACGAAAAGAAAAAGCAGTCTGAAGCTGATAAACTTGAAGAAGTCAATGCTAAAGTTCAAAAGAAGCTAGAAAGTTTTCAAGAATTATATGACAGTAATCAACGTTTAATTTATCTGGGCCAAAAAGTTAATGATCTTTCTGAAAAATATTTTGAAAACAAAAGAAAGCGAGAGCTTATGGCTGAACTATTTCGTTTAGTTCAGATTGAAAATTCTAAACGAAAAAAAATATCGGCAAAACAAAAACGTGCTGAAAAAGCTAAGGAAACCAAAATAAAAAAGGAAGCCGAAAAGAAGGTTGAAGTCATTAGACAAAAGAAGAAAGAAGCTAAAAAAATAGAACAACAAAAACCTGAGCCACCTAAACCAGCTTTAAAAATCGGTGATAGAGTACGTATGCAAGATGGTAAAGCTGTTGGTAGTATTGACGCTATTGAAAAAGGAAAAGCTATAGTAAACTATGGCTTATTTACAACAAATGTTAGCTTAGATCTTTTGGAATTGGTGGAAGCTAAAAAAGTTTAACTTTATAGTATGAACGCTAAAGTCCCTGAGGATAAACAATTAATACTTTTTGATGGAGTCTGTAATCTATGTAACAGCAGTGTTTTGTATGTTATAAAAAGAGACAAAAAAGACCAATTCCTTTTTGCACCTCTACAAAGTGCTATTGGTAAAGAAATTATTGCACATTTTGGTGTAAATACAGATGCAGTAGATTCTATTTTGCTTTACAATCCAAAGAAAAGCTCATTAAAATATAAATCTTCTGCAGCGTTACATGTTGCTAAACATTTAGGTTTTCCAAATAATTTAATGACTATCTTTTTTATTGTACCGACTTTTATTAGAAATTGGGTTTATGATTATGTGGCCAAAAACCGATATCAATGGTATGGAAAAAAGGAATCTTGTATGATTCCTACACCAGAACTAAAGTCTAAATTTTTAGAATAGAAAAAGCCCTTTTAAAACAATTTAAAAGGGCTTTTCTAAATTAACAACTTACTTAAAACTAATTTTAAACAAAAAATTTAATTTCAATTCGTTTACTTTAGAGGGATATTAACGAATTGGTTAATAGCACATTTTTGTTGGTTCAAATTTATAAATGATTGCCTTCTTCAAATAAAAAATTCGATATAAGTCATTTATAACTGTTAAAATATGTTAACATGTAAAAAATACCCATGAGTTACATTTTTAACTAATTCATAAGCCGACTTCACTACTCTATATAATCATGTTACTCATTTATAGTTTAGTAATGGTAAATTCTCATATAGTTTTGGATAAAACCTAAATTTAAAGACATCATGAAAAACCAACAACTACTCTTTTTATTCTTTATCATATCCCAAATAGTAATAGGGCAGCAAAAAAGTAATATAACAGATGTTACAGTTTATTTAGATGGAGCGGAAATCAATAGAACATCGACTATAAATCTTAAATCTGGGACTACTGAATTTACTTTTAATGGGCTTTCACCACACATTGAAGAAAGTAGCATTCAAATTTCAGGCTTAAAAAATGCTTCTGTTTTATCTATCAATTATGGAATTAATTATCTATCCAAGCAAAAACAATCTGATTCTATAACAGCGTTGCAAGACCAAATGAAAGTTCTCGATACTAAAATTGAAAGTGAATACGAGCTAATCGCTGGTTATAACGAAGAGATAAGCCTTATTCAAAGCAATAAAAGATTGGGCAATGAAACCGAAGTGGTTAGTCTAGAACAATTAAAAAACTTCGCAACGTATTATCGAACTAGAATTACAGAGCTTAAAAAAGCAATCAACGTCTCTAATGCGAACATTGCTAAACATGAAGAAAATCAAAACGATTTAAGAAAACAACTTATTGAATTCAACGTTGAAGAAAAAATACAAACGGGTGAAATAACACTTAAGCTCAACAGTGACATCAATACCGCATTAGATTTAAACATCAGTTACAATATAAAAAATGCAGGTTGGTTTCCTATTTATGATTTAAAGGCAGAAAAAATAAACAGTCCTTTAAATCTTGAATATAAAGCCCATGTTTATCAGAGTTCTGGTTGTGATTGGGATAACGTGAATTTAGTGCTATCTACCAGCGATCCCAATACAAATAATGTTAAACCTATAGTCAATCCTAAATATCTCAATTTCATTAATCGCTATAGTAATTACCAATCGCAACGTGCTACAAAAAGCTATAATTACAAATACAATCCACTTGTAAAAACTGTATCTGGGGTTGTTACCTCTACTACTGATGGCTTACCATTACCTGGTGTAACTATTATAGAAAAAGGCACTTCTAATGGAACGCAAACCGATTTTGATGGTAATTATAGTTTGCAAACTACTTCAGGCAACACATTAGTATATTCTTATGTAGGTATGCAGACTGAAGAACTGCCAATTCATTCTAGTATTATGAATGTGGGTTTAAATGAGGATATACAGTCATTAGATGAAGTTGTAATTGTTGCTAATGGAAACAGACCGAACTCTAAATTTGCGCAAGCTCTTTCTGGTCAGGTAGCGGGATTAAATATAGTTAACAAAAATGGTCAACCAGGTGGTAATACTACAGTTAATTTAAGAGGTGTAGGATCTATTGACAGTAATAATGAACCTTTATTTATTGTAGATGGTATTCCTATTACATCAGATAAGTTTAATATAATTAGCACTGATGATATAGAAAGTTTACAAGTCTTAAAAGATGCAGGTGCTACATCGATATATGGGAATCGAGGTGCCAAAGGTGTTGTTGTTGTAACATTAAAGAACGGTTCAGAAAGTAAAATCAATTGCTTAGGAAATACCGTTGCAACAGGAATCACCAACACTCGTTTTGAAATCAATAAAAAATATTCTATACCTTCAGATGGAGACGTTACGGTTATTGAAATAGATAAATTTGATGTGCCTGCTAACTACAACTATTTTGCGGCACCTGTTCTTAATGAGAATGTTTTCTTAACAGCTAAAATTGGAAATTGGGAACAATACAATTTACTTCCTGCTGAAGCTAACGTCTATTTTGAAGGAAGCTATTCTGGAAAAACCAATATCAACCCAAGTGCTACAACAGATAGCCTAACAATCTCTCTTGGTGTAGACCCTAATATTGTGGTAAAGCGTACTCAGCTTAACGATTTTAAGAAAACCACATTTATTGGTAGCAATAAAGTTATTTACAAAGGTTACGAAATTGAAATTAAGAACAATAAACAATCTGATATTGAATTATCACTTTATGACCGCATTCCAATCAGTCAAAATAAAGACATAAAACTAGATGATATTGAAACAGGAAGTTCAGAATACGATGATGAAAAAGGGATCCTAAAATGGATACTAAACCTTAAACCAGGTGAAACAGAAACTGTAAAACATTCATATTCTATTAAATATCCAAAATATAAGCGGGTTAATCTATAGTATATTTTCAAAATGAACCTATCGAAGTCTAAAAAACGACTCGGTTTTTAAGATTCTTCGATTCGCTCTGAATGACAAAAAACTAAGCCTCAAAGCAAGATAATGACAGTTTGAGCCTAGCTTCCGTTAGCTGGGAATGAATCAAATTCTATAGAAAAGCATGTCTAACTTTTTAATAGTTCAGTTACACTGAAAGTTATAAAACATCAAGCTTTGAGGCTTTTATTTAAGTTTAAATTCTTCTTCTAAATTTCGACAAACGGAGTCGGTCAGACGTAATATTTATTTTAAACTTTTTAGAATAAAATCTAGATTTGGATTTGAATTATCATTTGTAATATAAGCATCCGTAAAATACTTTGGTGGTAAAGCCAAACCAAGCTTTTGCATTTTCTTTATGGTTGGAATATAATCCTGACTTACTTTTCCTGTTAACAACACACCTAAATCTTTTCCTTTTTTAGCGTATTTATAAACGTTTCTTAAACCTGAAAGGTAAAGATGATCTTTGGTAAAACCACCACCTCTATGCACGCGTAAGGTAATCGCAAATGCTTTATCTCTATTCAATTTATGCTGATTATGTAGCAAATGAAACGTATCACTAAAATCATAACCCTTGTTTAAACTATCTACAGCTATCACTCTAAAAGCTAACTCTTTTAAGCGCTCAATAGTTAAGCAATTACTCATAAATTCTGAATAAACTGCTAAACCTTCTTGTGTTTCTACATTATTAGGAAACCCGTTAGAAAACACCTTTAGTGGATGCGACAAACCGTTGAATGTGGTTACCATGTGGACACCAATTTCATGATTTGTCAATACTTTTAATTGATTTTTACTGTATTTATGGCTTTTTCGTAGTACTAAAGTTTGTGTATTATTCAGCACCATGGCTGCCGCAGAAAGATTATTCGATATTTTGATGTTATATTCAAAATCATAACGCTTAGAGAATTCATCAAAATAAGCTCTAGCTTCTTCAGCACTAAACATCGGAAGCATTTCCTCATTAAATTCAGAATCATCAAAACGTAAGATAAACTTAGCGTTTTCAATATCCTTTTCGGTTGGTGTTCCAAAGCTTTTTAAACTATTGAAATAAAACTTACGACCTTGACCAATAGTTTCAATACATTCAATTAAACCAGAATATTCATAGATAATGTCTTCATAAAGCTGTCTGATATCATCATCTTCAATGCGTTCTAATCGTTGTGAAAAAAATAAACGATGCAATTTATAACCGTTAAATCGCATTTTTGGGTACTTAAACTCTGGCTCGTAGTTATATTTTGAAGAATAAAATTTCTTTTTTTCTGAAGCTATATTTAACGGGTTAATGTAATTAAGCAGTTCAATATTTTTAACCAACCTATTGAGGTTAGCATCAATATCAAACAAATCATGAAACTCATCCGTTGCTTTAATTTGGGACATTAGTTTTTAAAATTTTTGTAAAATTCTGCTGCATGCTTTGGCAAAAGTATTTTAAGTTGTTCCTCTACTGTAGAAACTACTTCAGGATAAATGATCTGTTGATATTCATCACAATACACCTTTGCAATTTCGGTTGCCAAAACTAAGGTATTCTTGAAGTTATTGGTAATAAATTTTAAGAAATATCCATTACCTTGAAAGGTATCATTGACTTTTGCAGTTTGCTTAATGTTATGCGGAAATTTTATAGATTCCAAATAGCTTCTCCAACGTCCAACTTCATCTCCAAACCTATCGTTGTCAATATTAGAAGTTCCTAAATTCCATGTTGGCACTTCTCTATCCCAGCGTTTCCAGTTATAACTGTGCATGTCATAAACTACACAGACTCCAAATTTTTCTTCTAATTTAGATATAAGCGTTTCCACGACGTTGTAAAAACTCTGATGCTTTTTTAGACTTTTAGCTTTCTCTAATTCTGGTAATGGATTTTTCCAAAGTTGTTTTCCCCAAGCGGTATCGAAAACAGCATTTTCCGGATCACGATTTAAATCATATTCAAATCTAGAATTACATCCTGCAATGACTATAGGATGCGAAATAATCATGTTTTTAGTCTCAGGATCTTCCTCATACCATCTGTCGTATTCTGAATGTAGACAATTGTCCCAAAGGTCTTTTCTAAATTGATGACCATCATGCACTGCTGCACAAGCATAAGGTACGTATTCGTCTATCTTTAAAGTAAAGGAATAATCTTCAGCAACAGCATGAAAACACTGTTCGCTATTTATACATTCTATAATTTGTTGAACACTTAACTTTTCCATTAGAAACCGTAAATAAAATGAAACACTACAAGAATTTTATACAAAAAAAACAATACAAAGAGGGTTATAAAGACTATATAGAAAACTTTATATTTTGAAGGTTCTTTCACCTGCTCTGCAACTGTTGTTTTTGATAAACTATCGTGCAAACCTATTTTTCCTAAAAATGAAAATCCTTCAAAAGGAATCTTCCTGCTTAATGTTCTCCTTAAAATATTTAAGAAACTAACCGGTTTTTCTTCTAGACTTACCACGCTGGTTTGTGTTAAATATTTTGCGGGTGTTGCCTTAAACAAGGCTTCAAAAATTAAGTAGTACGTTGTGGTGAACACAAAAAAGACTATCCAACCAGCAATGTTCTCTCCAACTAAACTTTGAAAATCTTGTATTAAAGTACTAACATGGAAATCAAAAATATATTTAGAAAATATACTTAAAATCAAAAAGATATCTATAATGTGATGTGCTAATCTTTTCCATTTACTTGCTGGTTTCAATTGGAAAGTTTTGAAATCAGATAATTGATTTTCTTTGGACTGTATATATTCTAGCTCTGCCTTCCATGTCTTTAGATAGAAATAACACACATAAAACATAAATACTGCTTTTAATAAAAACAGTATTCCTAAAAAGCCTTTTACTTCAAAAAAGATAAACAATACATAAACTTGATACAAAAAGGATAAGATTGTAAACAGTGAGATAACACTTAGGCAAAACTGAATCACTTTTGTTTCTCTATAGTTTGATAATTTATATACTACTACAGAAATTATAAACAGTACATAAAATACAATGTCTAAGTAACTTATATAATAATAAGAACCACCTTCTAAATTACGTTTAAAAGTAAAGACTTCTAAATCAAAAAACTTAAGGTCTGAATAACTAAAATCAAAAAATAAATAGATCCACTTTATAAAACTATCTTGTTTAAAATTAAGTATATCTACAAATTGAAATAATAAACCTGAAATCGCTAAATAAAGTAAAATCCAAAAGGTGTTTTTTAAAAGCCAAGTATTAAGTTTATTCATTATAGCGTACTAAATAAGCGTTCTAAACTTTTAAGCATATTACGTTCATTAATATTGAATTTACCATCTGAAAAGAAAAGCGTTTTTATATCTGCCAATAATACTTCAATATCGTCCTTATCGTAATTGTGCTGTTTTAAACTCGTCATTATCTTTTTAATACCTTGATAATCGTTATCATTATCAAATTCGTCATGAATTTCTTGAAAGGTATTCATGTCCACTTTCTTAATGATAATGTTGCGTTCACGATTGTCTTCTTTAAAGTCAGAATTGGCAGCAAACAAAAGAATATATGCTACGAGTTCATCCCTTGTCCAGTGAATTGTTTTCATTTTATGCTTAGGTTAAAGTTCCATATTCTGTCCATGATCCATCATAGACCACAAGATTTTTATAATCACATAAAGTAGCCGCTAATGCTAATATACAGGCTGTAATGCCAGAGCCACAGCTAAATACTAATGTAGTTTGTTTTTTAAATATATGATCTAAAATAATCTTTAATTCGTTAACCGGTTTCAATGTATAACCATCAAATAAGTCCGTGTAAGGTAAATTTACTGAATTTGGAATAGTGCCTCGTCTCAAACCTTCACGAGGTTCATCTACTTTACATTGGAAGCGCTCACTGGAGCGTGCATCTATAATTAGAGCATCACTATTTTTAGAAAATTCACCAACACCATTAAAATCTGTCATTAAGTAAGAATTAAAATCAGCTTTAAAATTTCCTTTTTCAAAAATTACAGTTGAGTAGGATTCTATTTTATAACCTTGCACTTTCCACTCTGGCAGTCCTCCATCTAAAGCAGCAACAGTTTTAAATCCAAACGTTTTGAATAGCCACCAAGCTCTAGCACTAGAATAAATCCCTTTATCATCATAAACTACGACAATTGAATTTTTGTTGATTCCTAGACTTTGAGCTTCTTGTTCAAATTGTTCTTTAGAAGGTAACGTGCTTGGAAAAGGAGCTGACACATCGCTGAATTTTTGCTTTATGTCAAAAAATCTTGCATGTGGAATTCTTACTGAAGATGTATCGATGGATTTATTTATTGTAGCATCTAAAACAATTAATTCAGGTAAATCGATGTTTTCGTTCAACCATTGAACAGAAACAAGAGGTGTTTGAAATGGAATTGAATTCATCTATAATGAATTAAGCCTCATCAACTGTTTTTCGTAATCTTGCACGTCTATCAAAAGCCTGAAGTTGATCTAAAACCTTGCTTTCTAAAAAGTCGATAACTTTTTCTTCAACTTTAATTTTATTCTTATACACTTTATTGATATAAGTTATTCCACCAGGAGACATCACGTTGACCTCAACCAATTTACCGCCAATAACATCAATACCTACAAAATAAAGTCCATCCTTAACCAATTTAGGTCCTATTTGCTTACATAATGCCTTTTCGGCTTTGGTAAGATTGTGCTTTTGTACACTTCCTCCAGCAGATACGTTAGAGCGATGATCGTCAGTTCCAGGAACACGTTTCATAGCACCTACCGCTTCACCGTTTAGCATTAAAATTCTAACATCACCTTGATCTGCTCCTTCAATATAATCTTGAAGAATAACATAGTTTGACGTACCATCAGAATTAGAAATATAAAAATCTAACAATGAGTTGATATTGCTCATGGCCGATTTTTCAATAAGAATAACACCAGAACCACCAAAACCATTTAATGGTTTTATAATCATCTTGTCTGCCTTAGAATCTTTAATCTGTTTTACTAAATACCTTTTGTTCTTAGACACGTGTGTATTCGGTATAATGTTACTATGTGCATCACCAAAAGCAGCAGTGTAAAGCTTGTTATTTGCTTCACGCATACCTTGTAAAGAATTCACAATAAAAACATCATCCTTTACCGAATCCAAAAAGTTGAGCATAATTGGATCTAAAGGTGGATTTGCTCTAAAGAAAATAGCATCAAAACCAGCTAAAGGCAACATTTCTTCGCGAAGCTTTGCTTTATTATAGAATGCTTTTAAAGTTGGCGGAACTTTTTCCATTCTCCCAATAACATTACAAAATGCATTAGTGACACTATTTCTAATGGTAAGATTTGCTGGTGTACACATTGCTACACCATGACCTCGTTTTACGCACTCTTTTATGAGTGTTAAACTAGTGTCGTTTTCGGGATCGATTTGCTCCCAAGGATACATTATAAAGCAAATATTCATTCGTTATGATTTTGGTTAGTTACTATTGCAATCTTAAAAAGTAATATTTGAAGATATAAAAATTATGAATCTAAATCAAAAGTTTGTGTAGGGTTATCATGCTCACTGTAATCTAACATGTTTTCTCCATCTGCAATTATTGAGCATACTGTTGCATCTCCAGTAACATTAACCACAGTTCTAAACATATCCAAAATACGATCTACAGGAAAAATTATGGCTATCCAAGCAGGATTCAGACCTACCGAACTTAACACAATAATAAGCATAACTAAACCTGCACTAGGAACAGCTGCAGAACCTATAGATGCCAATGTTGCTGTTAACACAACCGTAACTTGTTGACCAATGGTTAAATCTATCATGTGCATTTGTGCCAAAAATATAACTGCGACAGCTTGATATAAACTCGTTCCATCCATATTTACCGTAGCACCAATAGGTAAAACAAAACTGCTAATTTTCTTATTGACTCCTAGGTTTTGTTCTACACACTCCATAGTTACCGGAAGTGTTGCAGCACTACTAGAAGTTGAAAAAGCTAAGGTTTGTGCTGGACTCATGGATTTAAAAAATCCTGTGTAAGGTATTTTCTTTACAAAAAGCTTTAGGATTAAAGGATAAGCCACAAAAATCATTAAAAGCAAACCTGCTAAAACAGTTAAAGAATACCAACTTAAACCTTTAAAAATCTCAACCACTTTACCAATGTCGTCGCCTGCCATTTTACTCACAACTCCGGCTAAAAGAGCAAATACAAAAAAAGGTGCTGCTTGCATAACAACATCAACCATTTTAAGAAAAACTTCATTGATGCCATCAACAAGATTTAAAACAGGAGCTGATTTTTCAGTAGGAATAAATAATAAACAGACACCAAAAAATATAGCGAAGAATATTATTTGAAGCATTAATCCATTATTAGATAATGAATAGAAAAAGTTACTAGGAACAATATCTATTAAAGGTTGAAGCGGTGTGGTTTGCTTTTGCTTATCTACCGTTTTCATTTTATCCGCAACTGCAGCATCTTGAAGCTCACTTTTTGATAATTCTGATATTTCTTGAGCACGTTCGAAAAATTCAGGATCTTTCAAATAATTGATTCCATCTTTTATTTCATAACCTTCAGCATCTGCCCATATTTCATAACTTATTCTATTATCAATTCTACTTTGTTCATCTATAAGTTTACCTGGTTTTACAATATTAACAAGCAATAAGCCGAGAGAAATGGCCATAACTGTTGTAACCAGATAGATTCCTAAAGTCTTTCCTCCCATTCTACCCAAACTTGAAGGATCACCAATATTTGCAACACCACTGATAATAGAAAACAACACTAAAGGAACAGCAATAAGCTTCAATAAGTTGATAAAAATAGTTCCGAAAGGATCAATCCAATTTATTGTAAATTGACTCCAGCCCATTGAACTTGATAATAAAGCCCAAATGATACCGAGAACCATTCCTATAATTATTTTCCAGTGTAATGCTAGTTTCTTCATAATATTTGCCGCAAAAGCGGTAATCTCTTAAGTTAATCGTTTATTTCCAATCGTTAGACTCTTGCCTACGGAGTAATATGTAATCTGCTAAAACCAAAGCAGCCATAGCTTCTACAATAGGTACAGCTCTTGGCACCACACAAGGATCATGTCTACCTTTACCTTGCATTTCAACGGTTTCACCTTTGCTATTTATAGTTTCCTGTTTTTGCAATGTGGTAGCAACAGGCTTAAAAGCAACTCTAAAGTAAATATCCATACCATTGCTTATGCCTCCTTGAATTCCGCCAGACAAATTGGTTTGCGTGGTTCCGTCTTCATTAAACTTATCGTTATGCTCACTGCCCATCATTTTTGCACCGCAAAAGCCACTTCCATATTCAAAACCTTTAACGGCGTTTATGGATAACATCGCTTTTCCTAATTCAGCATGAAGTTTATCAAAAACAGGTTCTCCCAAACCAACAGGAACATTCTGCAAAACGCAGGTTATAGTTCCTCCAATAGTGTCACCTTGTTTTTTTACTTCTTGTACTTTAGCAATCATCTTTTCAGCAGAAACTTCGTCCGGACAACGGATAATATTAGATTCAATCTTATCGAAATCTAAATCTTGATAAGGCTTATCTATAAAAATATCACCAACAGAAGACGTAAATGCATTAATTTTTATTAAAGACAACATCTGTTTAGCAATAGCACCTGCCACTACTCTACTTGCAGTCTCACGAGCTGAGCTTCGACCTCCACCTCTATAGTCTCTAACTCCGTATTTTTTATCGTAAGTATAATCGGCATGACTAGGACGATACACATCCTTGATATGCGAATAATCTTTTGATTTTTGATTGGTATTATGAATAACAAAACCTATAGGTGTTCCGGTTGTAATCCCTTCAAAAATCCCAGAATAAAACTCAACTGTATCAGGTTCCTTTCGTTGTGTAACAATTTTGGATTGTCCAGGTTTTCTTCTATCTAATTCGTGCTGTATGGCTTCAAGATTCAACTCAATTCCTGCAGGACAGCCATCAATAATTCCACCAATAGCTTTGCCGTGCGATTCACCAAAAGTGGTGAGTTTAAATAATTTCCCGAAGGTATTTCCTGCCATTCAAAGTGTATTTTACGCTAATGTAATTTTATTCTAACAGAAACAAAAACCGAATTAGAATTTTTGTCATATAGCTTCAATACTGAAAAGCACTTTTTTACATGATTTTTCTCATAACAATTTAATAACAGTTTACTCATAGTTAGTTAATTATAGCGTTACAGTTAGTTAATAGCAATACCTGTAATTTGCATCTATTGATTTATTGCCTTGAATTTAAAGAGAAAAGTAGAAATAGCAGTTATATCTGACGTTCATTTGGGGACTTTTGGTTGTCAAGCCAAACAGCTTCTTACCTATTTGAATAGTATTGAGCCTAAGAAATTGATTCTTAATGGTGATATAATTGACATTTGGCAGTTCAAAAAACGTTACTTTCCAAAGTCACATCTTAGCGTTATTAAAAAAATCATGGATTTTGCCGCCAATGGTACTGAAGTAATATACATTACTGGTAACCATGATGAAATGCTGAGGAAGTTCACAGATGCTGAGATTGGCAATATTTCCATAGTAAATAAACTAGTTTTGGATCTTGATGGGAAGAAAGCATGGTTTTTTCATGGAGACGTTTTTGATATTTCAATTCAAAATGCAAAATGGTTAGCCAAACTTGGCGGTTGGGGTTACGATTTATTAATATTATTAAATAGCGTAGTGAACTGGGGATTAGAAAAGCTTGGAAAAGAGCGTTATTCCCTTTCAAAACGCATCAAGAACAGTGTTAAAAGTGCTGTTAAATATATCAACGACTTTGAAAGTGTTGCTACGGATTTAGCCATAGAAAATGGTTATGATTATGTGGTTTGTGGCCATATCCATCAGCCTAAAATGCTGATAAAAGAAAATAAACATGGTAAAACCACTTACTTAAATTCTGGTGATTGGGTAGAAAACTTTACGGCTTTAGAATATCAGTTTAAACGCTGGAAAGTCTACAACTACAACAGTGATAAACTTTCTCCATTCTTTGCAGATGAAGAACTAAAAGATATGGATGTTAAGGACTTGATTGCTGCAATTACCATAGTAGAACAACCTAAAAAGCAAAAATCAAAGTAGAGCTTCTCTTAAAATTGAAATGGGATGTTTTGCTATTCTTCCTGTACCATCTTTAATTTGGTGTCTACAACTTGTTCCGTTAGCAGCTATAACAATAGCTTCTGATGATTTTCTAACGGCAGGAAATAAGGTTTGTTCACCGATTTGCATACTGACCTCGTAATGCTCTTTTTCATAGCCAAAACTACCAGCCATACCACAGCAACCACTTGGTATTATGGTGACTTTATAGTTCTCAGGAAGGTTTAGAATATCAAAGCTAGATTTCTGATTGGCTAAAGCCTTTTGATGGCAATGTCCATGAAATTTAATAACTTTAGTTTCTTGAGTAAATTGTTCTGAAGTTATATTACCTAATTCTATTTCCTTTTGAATAAATTCCTCAATTAGAAACGTCTTTTGAGCTATAGATTTAGCTGAACCTTTATCATCCGCTAATCTTAGATACTCATCTTTAAATGTTAAAATGGCTGAAGGTTCAATACCTATAAGAGGTGTCTTTTCTGAGATTAAATCTTTAAAAATTGAAACATTTTTATTGGCCCTTTTTTTTGCGTCAATCAAAAGCCCTTTTGATAGCATTGCTCTACCAGATTCAGCGTGGGAAATGATATTTACCTTATAATTTAAATGTTTCAAAAGTTGAATTGCATCAACACCGACTTCAGTATCAAGATGATTAGTAAACTCATCGTTAAACAAATAAACCTCTTTTATTATTTTTAATTCAATTTCTTGATTTTCAATTTCTTGAAATAATTTATATAAACTTTTTGTTGAAATTAAAGGCAAGCTTCGTTCTTTAGCAATTCCATTAAAAGATTTAATAATATTGCTAGTAAAACTATTAGAAAACATAAAGTTTGTCAACCTCGGAACTCGACTTGCATATTTATTGAACGTATTGTTATAAGCGAATAATTTCGTTCTTAAAGACACCCCATTTTCCTTTTGATAATGATACAAAAATTCAGCTTTTAGACTTGCCACATCTACACTACTTGGGCATTCACTAGCACAAGCTTTACAACTTAAACACAAATCGAAAACTTCCTTTAATTCGGTATGATTAAATTTATTGGAATTTTCGGAATTTGTTAAATATTCACGTAATGCATTGGCACGTGCTCTTGTGGTATCTTTTTCGTTTCGTGTTGCTCTGTAACTTGGACACATAACACCACCAAACTCTGGTAATTTTCTACAATCTCCAGAGCCATTACACTTTTCTGCTTCTCGAAGAATACCTTCTGAATTCGAAAAATCTAATACAGTTTCAATCTGCGGCTCAACTCTATCTGGCACGTACCTAAGGTTTTTATCCATTGGTAATGCCTCTACAATCTTCCCTGGGTTAAATATATTTTTAGGATCGAAGGCAGACTTTATTACTTTTAAAATCTCATAATTGTCATTACCAATCATCATCGGAATAAACTCTGCACGCACAATGCCATCACCATGCTCTCCCGACATAGAACCATTATATTTTTTTACCAATTTTGCGACTTCAGTTGTTATTTGCCTAAAGAGTTTTACATCACCAGACTGCTTCAAATCCAAAATTGGCCTTAAATGCAATTCACCAGCTCCTGCATGCGCATAATACACAGCATTCTGGTGAAACGAAGTCATTAATTCTGTGAATTCAGTAATATAATTATCTAAGTCCTCAAGAGCCACAGCAGTATCTTCAATACAAGCCACTGCTTTTTTATCACCAACCATGTTACCTAAAAGTCCTAAGCCAGCTTTCCGCAACTCTACAGCTTTATTCACATTATCTCCAAATAGTATTGGAGCTGCATAACTCATATTCAGAACTTCTACTGTTTCTTGAAATTTTGAAATTAGGTCTTTCAATTCTCCTTGAGAATTTGCACGAATTTCACACATTAAGATCGCTACCGGATTCCCAACTACAAAATCCCTGTTTTCTTGCTGGCTTTTATTATGCTTTGTTAAATTAAGGATACTATCATCCATCATTTCACAGGTATACAAATTATGCTGCATAACCACCTTTACCGCTTTAAGACATTTCGCTAGACTATCAAAATGAAGTGCTACCATAGCATTTTCCTCTGGTGGCAACTGATCTAATTGCAATGTTATTTCTGTAGTAAATGCTAGTGTACCTTCACTTCCTGCCAATAGTTTACACATATTAAACTTTGTTTCGGATGCAATGAATACCTCAGAATTTACTAATTCATCAATAGCATAGCCTGTATTTCTACGATGTATATTGGGTTTAGGAAAGTTTTCTTTGATTTGATGTTGTACCTCTTCGGTCTTTAATTCTTCATAAATAGTTTTGTAGATAGCACCTTCAAGCGTTTTGAGCTTTATCTTATCTTGAAATTCTTGCTTTGATATATTACAGAACTCAACTTCACTCCAATCACTTAAAATTGTCTTTATTGACAAAACCTTATCACTCGTTACTCCATATTGAATAGACGTTGTACCTGAAGAGTTATTGCCAACCATACCGCCAATCATACAACGATTAGATGTTGATGTATTTGGTCCAAAACACAATCCGTAAGGTTTTAGGAAATTATTCAATTCATCTCTAACCACACCAGGTTGCACTGTAACTGTTCTATCATTTTCATTAAAATCTAAAATTTTAGTAAAATGTTTAGATACATCTACAACAATACCTTCACCAACACATTGACCAGCTAATGATGTTCCTGCTGTTCTAGGAATTATTGACGTTTCATTCTCATTTGCAAACTCAATTAGCAACTTTATATCCTTATTTGTTTTAGGAATAGCAACAGCTAACGGCAATTTTCTATATACCGAAGCATCAGTCGCATACAGTTTTCTGGTTAAATCATCACAATGCAAATCACCTTCAAAATTGGTGCTTAGTTTTTGAAGTTTATCTGTTATTGGAGAGCGCATTTGTGTTAAAATTTGTCGGAAATGTGTTATAATATTATCTTAAAGTAAAATGTGCTAACTCAATTTTAACATAAATTTGCCGTTGTAGAATTAACAGTATTACTTGCTGTTTGAAATATAGAAATTAAAACTTTAAAACTTATGAGAAAATTATTTTTATTAAGTGCATTATTAATAGGTTTCACAACCGTAACCAGCGCACAAGAAATAGCTGATAACGCTATTGGGCTAAGAATTGGAGATAGTGACGGATTTGGAACTGAAATCTCCTACCAACGTGGACTTGGAGGAAACAATAGACTAGAACTAGATTTAGGACTTAGGAGTGGAAGTGATTATGACGGTTTTAAGTTAGCAGGATTATATCAATGGGTTTGGAACTTAGATGGTAACTTTAACTGGTACGCAGGTGCTGGTGGTGGTTTAGCGTCTTATAGCTTCGATAATGTACCTAGTGGTCGTGATGACAGCGAAACATTTGTATTTATAGCAGGTGATGTTGGTATTGAATACAACTTTGACATTCCACTAATCTTATCTTTAGATTTTAGACCTGAGTTAGGTTTCGGAGATGATTACTACGATAATGACGATCTAGATTTTGACATCGCATTAGGAATAAGATATCAATTTTAATTAGTTGAAATATATTATTTAAGACCACCTTATTCAAGGTGGTTTTTTTATTACTTTTAATACCATATGAAAGCACTAACTATTATTGGATTTGGACCTCGTGGACTCTATGCTTTAGAACGTCTTGTTTATCATTTAGCGATGAGAAAACAAGAGATCAATATTTTAGTTTTTGAAAGTAAAACAGAACTAGGCACAGGTGCGGCTTGGAACAAGGATCAACCAAATAGCAATCTTATAAATATAACAGAACGTGCCTTGGTAGACTTACCGTCAAGACCTAAAATTGTATATAGAAATACTATAATTCCACAGTTTCCTTCTTATCATCAATGGTGTGAATTCTCCCAAAATGAACTAGAGCCAGATACCTTTCCTCCTAGAAAAAAAGTGGGTAAATACCTTTCGGAACGCGCCAACTCAATAATTGATGTTTTAAAATCTAAATCAGGTTTTGAACTCTTTAAGACTTCCATTAAATCTATTGATTTAGAAAACAATAAACTAGCGCTATCATCAGACAATAAAGTTTGGAAAGTAGATGACGTGCTTTTAAGCATTGGTCATCAATCAACAAAAAATTCTGAACAGCTCAATGAATGGATTGAACATTCAAAATCAAACACTGAGATCAAAGTTTACGAGAATACATATCCAGTATCTCTATTTAAAGACATAAAGAACCAAACAAACATTTCAATTGGTATTAGAGGTTTTGGACTCTCTTTGATAGATGTAATGCGTTACCTTACCATAAACGATTTTGGTAATTTCAAAATCACAGATGATCAGACTTTTGAAACCTTATATTACAAAGTTAAAGATCAACAACTTCAAATTGTGCCTTTCTCTTTAGATGGTTTACCTCTAGTTCCAAAACCATTAAATGAACATATTGATAATTGGTACAAACCAACAGATGAAGAACTAGAATATTTTAAAACTTCAATTACTTCTGTAGCACAAACCAGCAAAAACTTTAATACTATTGACTTTTTGATAAAACCTATAGCTGAAATTAGCTCCAGAGTTTTTCTTGATTTAGGAGACAAAGCTGTAAGTCATAATTATGAAAAAAAGGAAATTGAATCCGTAGTATTGAATTGGTTACAAAACAAAGACCATCAACACCCAACACTACAAAACAACAATATCAGCACTTACAATCTTATTAAAAGTTATATTGAAATGGCTTTGGGTGAAACTAAAATCACTTTAGACTATTGTGTTGGTCAGGTTTGGCGACATTGCCAACCAACACTCTATGATGCTTTTTCTTATGCAAATCTAAAACCTGAAATCATAGAAGATGTGATTGCTCAAGACGAACAAAGTAAACGCTACTCTTATGGACCACCAATAGAAAGCATGCAACAACTATTGGCTTTGGTGGACGCTGGAATTTTAAATTTAAATTTTGTTAATAATCCAGATATTGAGCTAGAAAACCATGGTTGGCGACTTACCAATGAAAGTCAAGACCGCAAGAATGTAAACATAATGATTAATAGTGTTCTCGATTCTCCAAAACTATTGGAAGTGAATTCACCTTTAGTCACAAACCTTTTACAACACGATTTAATTTCACCAATACATTCTAAACTCGGTATAGAAACAGATGAAAATGCTTACGTTGAAACCGAAAACAAAAAGAATAAAGTCAACATTGCCGTTTTAGGTCGTTTAGCAAAAGGTAGTGTTATTGGTGTCGATGCAATTTTGGAATGTTTTGGATCTCGAATTGATAATTGGGCAAAAGCTTATTCTGAAAAGGTGTCAGAAAGTTAATCAGGCTGTTTTTCGCTTAAATATTTCCAATAGCGTTTTGGCACATGTCGTGTATGCAACTTCATGTTTTTTCGTGATTCTATATTGGTACTTTTAAAATAATCTTGCCATAACTTTTGAAATTCAAACTCTTCCTCTGAAAAATAATCGCTATCCGTTTTTGAAAAATTGAAACCAGAAGGCAGTTCAATATTCATGATTTCAGCATTTTCTAAGTCATAGTAAATACCATAAGCGCGCTTAATATCATAAATCAACCATTTTTGATCTGCGTATCGACTTTTAAAATGTTTAATGATAAGTGGCAACACATTAAAATCAGGTTCTATATTGGCAAAATAAATATGATCTTTAGTCAGTTTAAACCTTACAAATGCTTCCATTCTATGCTTTTCCCTTCCTACCATTTTTGCAATTTGAGCTACTTGTAAAATAGAAGGATGAGAATAATCTTTGTCGCTATTTATTCTTGAACTAAGAATATATCGAATAGCATCTAACATTATATTTTCAACACCTTCTCTTTCACTCAAAAAAGTATAGTACAATTGGTAACTACCTGTTCTGCTTGTTTTATTTTTAATGCCATTCCAAACACGATTGGCTTTTTCAGTTTCCGTTATAATATTTTCATTATCAGAAAATAATTGTGATTGCACAGAAAATTTATTCTTAATAGTTACATCCTTTAACTTATACTCATAGACATGAAAGACAGCACACAATAAGCCATCAAAAGTTCCGTCATATATTAAAGTTTTTGATTGCATCTATCCAAATAAACTCAATTGATTACTTAACGTTGTTCTATATTTACTATTTGAATTTTGTAAAATATAACCTTTAATTTTTTCAGAAGTCAAATCTCGTTTTTCAAACTGATTGCTGTCACAAACCATGAAGTATTTTGCTCTATTAAGTGCTACACCAATCTTTTTGAGGTGTTCCCAATTCAATCTTCTAAAGCGCCTTGCATTCAATATTTTATGAACCGATCGCATGCCCAGACCTGGAATTCTAGCCAACATACGTTTATCAGCAGTGTTGACATCTACAGGAAATTCATGTAAATTACGTAAAGCCCAACTCAATTTAGGATCTATGTCTAAGTCTAGGTGTTGGTGTTGTTCATTCAGAATTTCACTAACATCAAAACCATAAAATCGCATTAACCAATCAGTTTGATACAATCTATTTTCTCTAAGCATAGGCACTTCACTACCTATTTTAGGCAACCTATCATCATAACTTATTGGGACATAACCCGAATAGTAAACCCGTTTTAAATTAAAGTTTCTATAAAAATGATTTGAGGTTTGCATAATTTGAAAATCATTCTCTCCACTTGCTCCAATAATCATCTGTGTACTTTGTCCTGCAGGAGCATATTTTGGAGTGCTTCTTATGATTTTCTTTTCGGCTTTATATTGAATAATTTCATTTTTCACTTTAGCCATTGGTTTAATAAAATCCTCTCTATTCTTATCAGGAGCTAATTTTTTAAGACCAGATTCTGTTGGGATTTCAATATTCACACTCAATCGATCTGCATACAAACCTGCTTCTCGCATTAATTCATCAGAAGCTCCAGGAATAGATTTTAAATGAATGTAGCCATTGAAATTTTCCTCTTTTCGTAGTTTCTTCGCCACAGCTACCAAACGCTCCATTGTATAATCGGCATTTTTAAAAATCCCTGAACTTAAAAACAAGCCTTCGATGTAATTCCTGCGATAAAAATTAATAGTTAAATCCACCACTTCTTGAACCTTAAAAGCAGCACGCTTAATGTCATTACTTTTTCTAGTGACACAATAAGCACAATCGAAAATACAGTGGTTAGTTAGTAGAATTTTCAACAAAGACACACATCTGCCATCCTCAGTATAAGAATGACAAATTCCCATACCTGAAGAATCACCCAAACCTTTGTTAGTATTTGTTCTTTTACTTCCACTTGAAGAACATGAAACATCATACTTAGCAGCATCGGCTAAGATTTTAAGTTTTTCTTGTATACGCTGAAATGACAATTTGAGACTACTTTATTGAATAAATTTCTACCAACACAAAAATACTAACAATTATAGTTTTTTATTGCTGACATTTGTAGTAATCAAATGTTAAAGTATATCATAAAAACTGGTATAAAACTCTTGAAAACCTTATATTCATTGATAGACTATGAGATTACATTTTTTAACCTTTTTTATAATATCGACATTAAATTTTATGAGTGCACAGCATATAATTCCAAAAAATATTGAAACACAAGTAAACAAAGCTTTGGATTATTATCCGCAATTGGATAGCACACATATAGAATTCAAGTTCAAAAAAAACATAAAAAAATCTACAATGCAGGCCAGACCTACTTTTGGTAGTTTCTTTAGAAGTAAAAAGAATAGACGTTATGTAATTTTAATAAGTGAGAAATTCAAAATATCTGATAAAGAATTTAAAACTGTTGATATGCCTTCAGATATATTTGTGGGTTGGATTGGTCATGAGTTAGGTCATATTTTAGATTATCAAAATAGAAGTAATTTTAATCTAGTTTGGTTTGGAATTAACTACTTACTCTCTCAAAATCATATTGTTGAAGCAGAAAGAGCTGCGGATTCTTTTGCAGTAAATCAAGGTATGGAATCTTACATTCTGAAAACGAAAGATTTCATATTAAATAATGCCGATATTAATCAAACTTATAAAGACAGAATAAAAAGATATTATTTGTCTCCTGAAGAAATTATAGAGTTAGTGAAAGAACGAGAAGACCTGCTTCAAGCCAATTAATTATTAACAAAATCCTCCCAATCTTTGAATTTGTCTTCATTCATAACGCGTTCCATTTTTACTTGTCCACCTTTCTTTTTGTTATGTGCGTTCCAGTCGTAAAAAACTTCAGGCGAAATGACTTTTACTTTTACTCCTTTTAAAGCTTTACTTCTTGCTACTTTGTAATTTTTATTCGCGTTTTTTAGTGCTTCATCAAGAGCATTAGCCACAGATTCTTCATCGGGATTTTCAATTTCCGAACCCAAATACCAATAATGATAAAATTCACCATCCTCTTCACTTCGCTTTGCACAAATGGTATATTCAGGAATTTTAGTTTTAAACTGCTCTTCCAGTTCTCGCATAGCAGCATC
Source organism: Winogradskyella sp. 266wxhm (assembly GCF_058964685.1). Classification (NCBI taxonomy): domain Bacteria; kingdom Pseudomonadati; phylum Bacteroidota; class Flavobacteriia; order Flavobacteriales; family Flavobacteriaceae; genus Winogradskyella; species Winogradskyella sp. 266wxhm. The sequence continues at coordinate 3,678,868 of NZ_CM179559.1, read as the reverse complement.
CATTTTATTTACCGACAATTGCGAACCTACGGTATTTAAAAAAAATTTAGTTCGTCCTGTGATTTTGATTTCAGCACGTTCAACATCTGTAAATTCGATGGTATCACCAATAAGATAACGCCAAGCTCCACTCACTGTGCTTATAATTAATGCATAATCTTGATTCGTTTCAACTTCCGCTAAAGTTAACGAAGGTGCTTCGTCTGTAAGTGAGCCGTCTTCATTAATATATTCAGGTTTGAATGGTACAAATTCAAAATAAATACCATTATCTGTATTCAATTGCATAGCGTCAGTTTCGGGACGCACTTGAGTTGCTATATAACCTTCTGAAGCCAAATAGGTATCTATGACGGTAACTGGTTTGCCCATCAAAGCATTAAAACTTTTTTCATAAGGCCCAAAAGCGACACCTCCTGAAGTATAAACTTGAAGATTCGGCCAAATTTCATGTATGTTTTTCAAATCATGATGTTCAATCACTTTTTGAAGCATTAGTTCTATCCACGACGGAATTCCGCTCAACGCTCCTATATCCCACTCCTCTGCTCTTTCCGCAATAGTTTGTACACGTTCATCCCAATCATCTATTTTAGCAACGTCTTTTCCAGGTTTATAATAACCACTAAACCACGACGGAATATTACTAGCACTAATACCACTAATTTCTCCTTCGAGATGATCATTGTTTTCCTGTAAATCTGTTGAGCTTCCCAACATCATGATATCTTTTTCAAAGAAATCTGCTGGTAAATCAAAGTTCTTGAGAGCAAAAACTTGTTTTATTCCTGCTTGCCTAATGGCTTCAATCATTTCATCAGTCACAGGAATTCGTTTGCTGGTTTTTCCTGTAGTACCAGAACTCAATGCAAAATAATTAGGATTCCCTGGCCAAGTAACATCAGACTCACCTTCATGCAACTTATGCCACCAAGCCTCATTAATTTTATTGTAATCAAAATATGGAATCTGTTTCGCAAAAACTGTTTCAACTTCATCAGACTCTAAAATTGTTTTAAAATCATAATGCTTACCGAATTGGGTATCTTTTGCTTTTGTCAATAAATCTTTAAGTACATTTTTTTGAGCTTCAACATGATTCACCTCTTTCGAAACAAAGTCTTTGAGATAAATTGCTCCTTTAATGATATGTCCGATAAATGCCATTTTGAATTTTTTTAAGCTGCTATTTTTCTACATTCTTCTGCACACGCTCTACAAGATTCTTCACAAACTTTACAATGTTCATGATGATGTGCACTACAATGGTCTGCACAATACTCACATATTTCAGCACACAACAAAGAATATTGCTTTGCATAAGCACTATCTGCAGCCATCATCTTTATACAAATATAACAAGCATCAACACACTGTACACAACATTTTGGACAGTCGTTCATACTTTCCATACCTGCCATTTCAACCAAACAGTTTTGGCAATCGATTAAACATTTTTGACAGGCTTCTATACATTTTTGATATGCGCTATTCATAATATATTTGATTAGTTATACTACACGAAATTATAGTGATAAACTGTCAATTGATAATACTATCCATAAAACTCTTGACCCATTTAATAAATACAAAGTGTTGTTCATTGAAATTTTATAAATTAAACAAAATCATAGATGTTTTAACTTTTAAATCAATTCAGAATGAAAGAATGGTTTACTACAAACAATATTACTTTATCAGCTATAATATTAACGGCATTAGGAATTTACATTGCACTCGTTTTATTAACACGATTAAGCGGTAAACGAAGTTTCTCCAAAATGTCTAGTTTTGATTTTGCGATTACCGTTGCAATTGGTTCAATACTAGCTTCAACCATATTATCCAAATCTGTTGTGCTTCAAGATGGTATTATTGGTCTTCTGATATTATATATAATTCAAATAAGTGTTGCATATGGAAGACGGTGGGAAACCATCCGAAAACTAACAGACAATAAACCTACCTTATTAATGAAAAATGGTGAGATTCTAGAAGACAACTTAAAGAAATGTAAAGTCACTATTTCAGATTTAAAAGCCAAACTTAGAGAAGCCAATGTTATACAGATTTCTGAAGTTAAAGCTGTTGTATTTGAATCTACAGGTGATATATCAGTGCTTCATGGTTCTGAAGATAAAAAGGTTGATGATTGGTTGCTCGATTTTTAAAAGTTCCTCATAAAATTCATTAATTTTGCGCATCAATTTTTTAGTCATCAAAATATAATCACAATGAAAAATACAGCGCTTACCGATACTCACATTGCTCTTGGAGCTAAAATGGTTCCTTTTGCAGGTTACAATATGCCAGTACAATACGAAGGTGTAAATATTGAACATGAAACGGTAAGAAGTGCTGTTGGTGTTTTTGATGTCTCTCACATGGGTGAATTTTTGGTTGAAGGACCAAATGCTCTAGAGCTAGTTCAAAAAGTAACCAGTAATGATGCTTCAAAACTAACGGTTGGAAAAGCACAATACAGCTGTATACCAAATGAAACTGGTGGAATTGTTGACGATTTAATCGTCTACAGAGTTAAAGAAGACACTTACTTATTAGTGGTAAATGCAAGTAACATTCAAAAAGATTGGGACTTTATAAGCTCTAAAAATGATGTTGGTGCAACATTACGAGATTTAAGCGAAGATTATTCTCTATTAGCTATTCAAGGTCCAAAAGCTGTAGAAGCTATGCAAGCATTAACTAGTCATGATTTATCTGAAATAAAATTCTACAATTTCGTAGTTGGTGATTTTGCAGGAATTGAGCACGTAATTATTTCTGCTACGGGTTATACCGGAAGTGGTGGTTTTGAGATTTACTGTAAAAACTCTGAAGTAAAACAAATCTGGGATAAAGTGTTTGAAGCTGGTGCTGCTTATGGCATAAAACCTATTGGTTTAGCTGCAAGAGATACACTTCGTCTAGAAATGGGTTACAGCCTTTACGGTAATGATATAGATGATACAACATCACCCTTTGAAGCTGGATTAGGCTGGATTGTCAAATTCACAAAGCAATTCACCAACTCTGATAACCTTGCCGAATCGAAAAAACATATTTTAAACAGAAAATTGATAGCTTTTGAATTGGACGAAAAAGGAATTCCAAGACAAGGTTACGATATTGTTGATTCTAACGGGAAGCAAATAGGAAAAGTAACTTCTGGAACAATGTCTCCTTCTCTTAAAAAAGGCATCGGTTTAGGATATGTATCTCCTGTGTTTTCAGATTTTGGAAGCAAGATCCATATTCAAGTTCGTAAAAAAGCAATTCCTGCAACTGTTGTGAAATTACCATTTTACAAAGGGTAATGTCATTTTTAAGTGTCGATTGATTAATGAAGCAGGATTTAAATAAACATCGCATACTTATACTTGGTGCTAGTGGCTATTTAGGCAATGCTATATATAAAGAATTAGGACCTTACTTTAGAACTTTTGGGACTTATAGAACACCTAAAAAAGAGTTTGAAAAGAATAAACAGTTTTTTCAATATAATGTTGAAGAAGATGATGTTTATGAAATATTGGAAGCCTGCAAACCATCTATTATTATCTCAGCACTTCGTGGTGATTTTCATGCACAGACCATTGCGCATCAACACATAACGGAGTATGTTATTGAATCTGGATGTAAAATTATATTCTTGTCTTCTGCTAATGCTTTTGATGCTTACAGTAAATTCCCCAGTTATGAGCTAGACAAAACGCTAAGTCATAGTATTTATGGTCATTTCAAAATCAAAATAGAAAACATGCTATTGCGCTTACCCAAAAAGCAAGTTGCTGTTTTAAGATTACCAATGGTTTTTGGTTCTAAAAGCCCAAGAATACTAGAAATAAAACAATTAATTTCCGATAAAGAACCTATAGAAGTATTTCCTAATCTTATAATGAATGTGACATTAGATAAAAAAGTGACACAACAAATTCATTATATCATTAACAGAAATAAGCATGGTGTTTTTCACTTGGGCAGTACAGATTTAGTGCATCACGACGACTTTATAAAAGATGTACTTAGTTTTATTTCAGATAAAAAAGTAATCCTAAAACAAGTCTACACCACAAATGAAGACCGATATTTAGCCGTATTACCAAAGTTTAATAAATTACCAAAACACTTACAAATTACCAGTTCTACGGTTTTAGAAGAACTTCAGAAATAAGCTTGTCTATACGCTTCATATTTAGTACTTTTCGATAAACTTATTTTATGAAATTAGACGAAGCAACTATAGAAAAAAAACTACTTCGATTTCCAGATTGGGAATATTTTGAAAACGCTATCCATGCCGAATTTGAGTTTGACAATTTCAAGGATTGTTTTAGTGCCATGAGTAGAATTGCTTTTGAATGTGAAGCTCAAAATCATCATCCAAACTGGACAAACGTTTACAATGTTCTTAAAATTTCACTTTCCACACACGATGCAGACGGTGTTACCGATAAGGACTTTAAATTAGCTGAAGCTATTGAGGCTATTGTAGAGGTTGAAGAGTAAAAGATTACTAAATGAAACAAACTTTTGCTCTTTTATTTAGCTTCACATTTTTTATTTCAACTTCTCAAAATGATAAATTCTGTAATGAGCTAATAAAAGTTAACGACATCATACAAAGCTCTCATTTTAGTCCTAAGCCATTAAACGACAGTTTATCTAAACATGTTTTTTATCTTTTTTTAGACAAGATTGATGAAGACAAACACTTCTTTACCGAAAATGACATCTCTGATTTTAAAAAAGATGAATTTTTAATTGACGACCATATCAAAGATAAAAACTGTCTTTTTTTAACTAAATACAATACAACTTTAAAAAGCAGAATCCAAGATTCTAGAGACGTATTGGAATCTCTTAGAAACGTTAATTTAGATTATAGTGGTATTGATAGCTTACATTATTATTCTAAAAAAGATTATTCATATTTTAAAAACGAAAAAGCTCAAAGAAAATTTTGGAATAAAAAAGTTCGATACAAAATCTTAAGAAAATTAGTAGAAAATGATTCAATTTATTCTAATATTTCATCCAACTTCAAATCTTTAGAATCATCAATAAAACAAAAGGTAATTGATAATGAAATCTGCCTTCTTAACGATTTAGAACAAACTAAAGGCTCTTTATATAATTATGTAGAAGAAGCTTTTTTAGATGCTTTATTAAAATATCAAGATCCTAATTCGGCTTACCTAAGTAGTTCTGATAAGAATATGTTTGAACAATCTGTCGGAAATTCTCAATTATCTTTCGGAATAACCACAACCAAGAAGAGTAACGGAGATATTACAATTGCACATATTTCAGCAGGTAGCTCAGCTTTTAAAAACGGGAACTTTGAAGTTAATGACATCATTATTTCCTTAGATAGTGGAAGCGAAATCATTGAAACCTATTGCACTTCTAACGAAACTATACTAAACTTTTTAAACAATTCAGAAAACAAATCCGTATCATTTAAAATTAAGAAAAAGAACGGCGAAATAAAGAATATTAAACTCGTTAAAAATGTTGTTAATATTGAAGCAAACACCATAACTGGCTTTATTATAAAAGACGAAGTTCACAATATTGGCTATATTAACATCCCTAGTTTTTATACAGACTTAGAGTCTATTAACGGATTGGGAGTTAGTAATGATGTTGCCAAACAGATTTACAAACTCCAAAAACAAAATATCGAAGCCCTCATCTTAGATTTGAGATTTAACGGAGGTGGTTCTATGAAAGAAGCAGCTGACTTATCTGGAATGTTTATAGACCGAGGACCAGTAGCAATATCTGCTATTAGAAATGAGAACAATTATACTATAAGAGATCCTAATAGAGGTACAATTTTCAGCAAACCTATAGTTATATTAGTAAATCAGTTTAGTGCTTCTGCTTCAGAGTTTTTTGCTGGTGCTATGCAAGACTATAATAGAGCTATTATTGTTGGCTCAGTAACTCATGGAAAGGCAACATCACAAACCATAATGCCGCTAAATAACTCAGAAAACACAGCTTTTGTAAAATTAACCATGGGTCAGTTTTACAGAGTTACAGGAAAAAGTCATCAAGGTATCGGAATAAAACCAGACATATCATTACCAAACATTTACGATGGTTACAAAACCAGAGAAGAATATTTGGCTTACACATTACCAAATTCAACTGTTGATGTCATCATGAAACCAAAGGTAAAGGCTAAAAAAAATATAGACGGCATAAAACTTCAAAGTGAAGAAAGGGTGAATAAAAGCATAGCTTTCAAAGCCATAAAAGACTTTAATGCTGTATTTATAAACAATTACGTTTATAGAGAAGGTTCTTACCCACTTTCATTAGATTTCATTTTTAATGATGACCAAAATTATTTTGAAGCCTACAGTAATTATGAAGAAGCTATGGATAAAACAAAAGTTGTTTATGAAGTAAGAAATACCGATTCTACAAATGAAATATTATCATACAATTCTGAAGATAAAGAACTAAATAAAAATCTTAAAGAATCAATAGCTAAAGACCCTTATATTCAGGAAGCTTATTATATTGCAAACTCTATACTAAATCAATAAATTAACATTCAACATGAAACATTTTTTTATCATTTTTATTTTTTTATTAGCCTTCTCTGTTAATGCTCAAAAGTTCGATACTGCTGTAGATTATTTAGAATTTGTAGGTGAACAACAAGAAGGAATCACAAAAAAAATGTGGAAATACACTAAAGCAATAGCCCACAGCAAAAGTGACCGAAATGTTGAAAACAAAAGAAAAAGTCTACTAAAAACACTAGATAAGGCCATTGAAAATATCAAAAAAGCACCTGGTTATGATGGTAACGAATTTAAAGGACAGCTTTTAGATCGCTTAAGATTCAACAAAAACTTGCTCAATAATGATTATGCAAAAATTATTGATATGAAAGAAGTTGCCGAACAATCCTACGATTTAATGGAAGCCTACATGATGGCTCAAGAAATGGCAGATAAAAAGCTTGAAGAAACTCAAGAAGAATATGAAGCTAATTATTATGTCTTTGCTAATAAGCACAATATAAAAATAGTTGAGAGCGAAACAGACCTAGGAAAAAAGATGACTTTATCAAATGAAGTTTTTGGCTATTACAAAAAGCTTTATCTCATTTACTTTAAAGTATACATTAATGAAGTGTATTTAATGGAAGCTTTAAATAACAATGATGCTAATGCTATACAACAAAATGCAAACGCATTATCTGAGAGCGCCAAAGAAGGTCTAGAAATACTGAAAAGTGTTGAAAACTACAAAAATGATAAATCAATTGTAATGGCTACAAAAAAAGCATTTGAGTTCTTTATTGATGAAGCAGATAATAAAATGCCTATTCTAGTAGATTTTCTTGTATCAAAAGAAGATTTAGAAAAGACACAAACAGCTTTAGAAAAAACACCACAAAAAAAACGTACCCAAGAACAAATTGACGGCTATAATGCTCTAGTGAATAAATACAATAAAGGTGTAAAAGATTATAACAAGATTAACACTGAATTGAACAACAAAAGAGAAACTGTTATAAACAACCTTAATAATACCAATCAAAACTTTTTGAAAAAACATATTCCTAATGATTAATAGATTTATTTAAATTTGTTATTCTAAATTTTCAATTTTAGATACATTCAATTAATTAAGAAAACAAAAATATTTTAATACATGGGAAGAGCTTTTGAATTTAGGAAAGCAAGAAAAATGAAACGTTGGTCTGCCATGAGTAAAGCCTTTACTCGTATTGGTAAAGACATCGTAATGGCTGTAAAAGAAGGTGGTCCAGACCCTGACAGTAACTCGCGTCTTAGAGCTGTAATACAGAACGCAAAGTCTGTAAACATGCCAAAAGACAATATTGAACGTGCTATTAAGCGTGCCTCAGATAAAAGTCAAGGTGATTATAAAGAAGTGATTTTTGAAGGTTATGCACAACATGGTATTGCTGTACTTATAGAAACTGCAACAGACAACAACACACGTACGGTTGCAAATGTGCGTTCATACTTCAATAAAACAGATGGTAGTTTAGGTACTTCGGGATCTGTTGTTTTTATGTTCGATCACACTTGTAATTTTAAGATTAAAGGTGATGGTTTAGACTTAGAAGAATTAGAGCTAGAGCTTATAGACTTTGGTGTTGAAGAAATTTTTGAAGACACAGATGAAGACGAAAATGGCAACGAAGTTACCAGTGTAATGATTTATGCTCCTTTTGAAAGTTTTGGCAATATTCAATCGTATTTAGAAGAGCATAATATTGAAATCATTTCATCAGGTTTTGAACGTATACCTCAAGTCACTAAAAAATTAACTCCAGAGCAAGCTGAAGATGTTGAAAAACTTTTAGAAAAACTTGAGGAAGATGATGATGTACAAAACGTATATCACACTATGGAAGAATCAGAAGAATAATATTTCTGATATATAATTTACAAAGAGGGTTTTATACCCTCTTTTTTGTTTCTATATAAATTCAAAAATTGATTAATTTTAGATAAAAACTATCAATTGACTAATTACAAAACATTACAAACTAAACGATTAATCATTAAACCCATTTCTATAGAGGATGCTGATTTCATTTTGGAATTAATGAATTCACCAAAATGGAAAAAGTACATTGGTGATAGAAATATTAATTCTACAGAAGAAGCTCAACAATACATTTCAGAAAGAATGTTGCCTAATCTAGAGAAGTATGGCTATTCAAATAACGTAGTCATTAGAAAAGAAGATAATGTAAAATTAGGCACTTGTGGATTGTATAAAAGAGATGGCTTAGAAGTTGTAGATATTGGTTTTGCATTTCTGCCACAACATGAAGGCAAAGGTTATGCCTATGAAGCTGCTAACAAGCTTATAGAGGCTGCTTATTCAGATTTTATTATCTCTGAACTCAGCGGATATACATTGGAAGAAAACACGTCTTCTAGAAAACTATTAGAAAAACTAGGGTTTTCATTAATAGGTAAAACATTCATACCAAATGACAGCGAAGAATTATTACATTATCACAAAGTTCTAAATCAATAATTTTAAATGCTTACATTTATTAAAAATAGCTACTAAAATGAAATTTCTATCATATCTATTCATTCTCGTTTTTCTAATAACTCAAGTTCAGGCACAGCAATTGGTTTTAGAAGCACCTTTAGATAGTAATGTTAGTGAATCCTCAGGGTTAATTTATCTCAATAATACACTCATCACTCATAACGACTCTGGTGGTAATAACGAACTTTACGAAATTGATACCTCTACTGGCAATATCTCTAGAACTGTCACCATCTCTAACGCTACAAACGTAGATTGGGAAGATTTATCTCATGACGATACGTATATATACATTGCTGATTTTGGGAACAATCAAGGTAGTAGAACTGACTTAAAAATTTATAGAATATTAATTACTGATTATTTTGCAAACACCAGCGTAACAGCAGATGTTATTAATTTTAGTTACAGTGATCAAACGGACTTTACACCTAGTTCTATGAATACAAATTTTGATGCTGAAGCTTTAGTTCACTACAACAACAACTTGTATATTTTTTCCAAAAATTGGATTGATTGGCAAACCAATATTTATCAATTACCAAAAACACCTGGAAATCATAGTATATCAATTATTGATTCTTTTGACAGTGAAGGTTTAGTTACTGGTGGAATACATAACACCATTAATGATAATATTATGCTTATAGGATATGATGCAGAAGGAACTTTCATAACCGAACTCTCTGGTTTTAGTTCTGGTTTATTCACTAATGGTACAATTACGAAATCTTCGGTTATGGTACCTACGGGTTATTCATTTCAAACGGAAGGTATAGCGACTTTTGGTGAAACAGATTATTACATCACTTCTGAAGCATTTTTTGGAACAGCTTCAGGGTTGTTTAGCTTCAATACATCTACACTATCCAATGAAAATTTTGATGAAGATGATATTATTTTTTACCCTAATCCTGCTAAGGACAGTATTATTATAAATGAAGAAAATAGCACTTTCAAAATTTATGCTATTAATGGACAACTTATGAAATCTTCAACTAAAAGAGAAATTAATATTTCTGATTTAGAAGCTGGTACTTATTTAATAAAAATTGAATCGGAAACAAATAAGAAAACTATAACTAAAAAACTAATCATCAAGGATTAAAACAACCAGTCTAGACTAACCTAACATCTTTACCAACAACTCTTTAAGCAAGTCGCCTTGAGGTACTGCGTTAGCACCTACTCCTTTCCCTTTAACATCAAATTCTCGTAATAAACCAATGATGTAACTCACTTGTTTCATAGGGTAATTTCGTGCCGCAGTGATGTATTCATTTACAAAATACGGATTCACTTTTAAAGCTGAAGCAACGTTTCTTGGATTCTTATCAGACATACCATGAAGATGCAACAACTGAGAAAAAAAGTTATACAGCAACGCTATGGTAACGACCATTGGGTTGTCCTTTGGGTTTTCAGCAAAATACTTAGCAATTCTATGAGCTTTCAAAACGTCTTTCTCACCAACCGCTTTTCTTAGCTCAAAATTATTAAAGTCTTTACTAATTCCTATGTTTTCCTCAATATGCTCTGGTGTAATATGTGTGCCTTCAGGTAATACAATTTTAAGCTTATTAAGTTCATTATTAACCTTACTTAAATCTGTACCCAAAAATTCAACAAGCATTTGAGCCGCTTTGGGAGAAATATCATAACCTTGACCTTTTAGAACTCGTCTAATCCAATCCGGAACTTGGTTTTCATAAAGCTTTTTACTTTCATAAACGACATTACCACTTTTGTTTAGCGCTTTATATAAGGCTTTACGCTTATCTAATTTCTTGTATTTATAATTTAGAACCAAAACAGTAGTTGGTTGTGGATTTTCGGCATATTGAACCAGTTTTTCAATAGTTCTACTGAGATCCTGAGCCTCCTTAACAATAACCACTTGTCGCTCAGCCATCATAGGATAACGCTTGGCATTACTGACAATATCATCTATGCTAACATCTCTTCCATAAAGCACCATTTGATTAAAGCCTTTTTCAGATTCATCCAGAACATTACCTTCAATAAAATCCGAAATCTTATCAATATAATAGGGCTCCTCACCCATTAAAAAATAAATAGGTTTAAGGTCACCCTTTTTTATTGCTGATACTAATGCTTTTACGTCGTCCAATTGTGGTGTAATTTCTAAATAAAATAAACTATGATGGAATTTGGGATTCTAAAATTGGGTTTTGTTTTATTCTATACTAAATTTGAAAAAAATAGCGAAAACACATTGCAAAATCTCAACTTTCCAAAGTTTGATTATCGACTCAAAAGTACAGAAAATAAAGTTTCTATTTTTGATGTTATCCGTAAAAAGTTCATTGTTCTTCAACCTGAAGAATGGGTACGCCAACATTGTGTCCATTATTTGATTAACCATAAAAAATATCCACAATCACTCATCAATGTTGAAAAAGAACTTATTATCAACGGGTTGAAAAAACGTTATGATATTGTCATTTTCAATTCAGATGGTAGCATTCACCTTATTGTAGAATGCAAAGCACCTTCAATCAACATTAATCAACTTACGTTTGACCAAATTGCACGTTACAATTTAGTTTTAGATGCTACATATTTGATGGTGACTAACGGAATTAATCATTATTATTGTGAAATGGATATGAAAGCTGAAGCATATTCGTTTTTGAGAGATATACCAGATTACAAACAGAATTAAATGTTAGACACCAAAGACATTGCTGTAGTTATCCTTAACTGGAATGGCAAAGATTTATTGAAGCAGTTTTTGCCTTCAATTATTGAGCATTCCGAAAATGCTACAATATATGTTGCCGATAACGCTTCTACAGACAATTCTGTAAGCTTTGTTTCTGAACATTTCCCAACAGTAAAAATTATTCAGAACATAGATAATGGTGGTTATGCTAAAGGTTACAATGACGCCCTAAAAAAGATTCAAGAATCTCTTTTTTGTTTAGTGAATAGCGATATTGAAGTCACAAAAGACTGGCTAAAACCTGTTTTGAAAGAATTTAATGATCATCCATCGACAGCAATTATTCAACCTAAGATTTTAGATTATAAAGACAAATCGAAAGTTGAATATGCTGGTGCAGCGGGTGGATTTATAGATAGATATGGCTATCCCTATTGTAGAGGACGCATTTTTAATACTGTTGAAGAAGACAAAGGACAGTACAACGATATCATTGATATTTTCTGGGCTTCTGGTGCTTGTTTTTTTATTCGCAATGCTGTTTTTAATAATCTTAACGGCTTTGATGAAAGCTATTTTGCTCACATGGAAGAAATTGATTTATGCTGGCGCGCTTTCAATCAAAATCACCAAATTAAATATGTTGGCCACTCAACGGTTTACCATGTTGGTGGAGCCACTTTAAAAACTAATAATCCAAAGAAAACCTATCTTAATTTTAGAAATAGTCTATTTACTTTAGTTAAGAATGCCGATGGTAATGTTTTCGGAAAAGCATTCGTTAGAATGTTATTAGATGGTATTGCTGGATTGATGTTTTTAGTACAACTAAAACCCAATCATTTTTTAGCCATTTTAAAAGCACATGGCGCTTTTTATTTGAATTTAAATACGGTTTTAAGCCAACGCAAAAAGACTTCAAAACGTGCTGGTTATTACAGAATAACTTCCGTTGTATGGAGTTACTTTATCAAGGGAAAGAAAACATTTTGATTGTTTACAAAACTGTTAAAATTTTTGTTAATCCTTGTACAAGCCTGTCTTCTTTTCTCTAATTTTGAAATGTTAAAATTAACAATTTAAACTAAAACGAAACTTATGAAGAAAATAGTTTTATTAAGTGTTTGTTCTTTAGTGTTGCTAGCATCTTGTGTTTCTAAGAAAGAGCATGCTGCACTTCAGGCAAAATATCAAGAAACTGAAGATTTATTGAATAGTGCCACAGTAAAATTAAACAAATGTCTTTCTGACGCTGCTGCTGCTAATGCAAGAGTTGAAACCATGAAAGATCAGTTAGCTGATTTACGTAAGGCCAATCAAGATTTAATTGATACCAAAGGTAACTTAACTACTCTAACACAAAAAGGTGCTGAAAACCTTGAAAAATCATTAGAAAGCTTAAAAGAAAAAGATTTAAAAATATCTAGACTTCAAGATGCTTTAACTAAAAAGGATAGTGTTACGCTTGCTGTTGTAACAAGTCTTAAGAAAGCAGTTGGTATCAACGATCCAGATATTGAAATTAATGTAGAAAAAGGTGTTGTTTTTATCTCTATCGCTGACAAATTATTGTTCAAAAGTGGACAATACACTGTAACTGATAGAGCAAAAGAAATTTTAGCTAAAGTTGCTAAGGTTATCAATAGCAAACCAGATTTTGAAGCTATGGTAGAGTCTCATACAGACAATGTACCATATAACAAACCACCATTAGTTGATAACTGGGATTTAAGTGTAAAACGTGCAACTTCTGTTGTAAGGGTTTTAGAAAGCTTAGAAGTAAATCCTCAACAATTAATTGCTGCTGGTCGTAGTTACTATGTACCTTTAGTAGAAAATGATACTGCTGAAAACAGAGCGAAAAACAGACGTACTCGTATTGTTGTTATGCCTAAGATTGATCAGTTCTACGAAATGGTAGAGAAAGAAATGAAAAACTTAGCTGAAGGAAACTAATCCTTAGTTAAGATTAAAATACAGAAAAACCCAATGCAAAGCATTGGGTTTTTTGTTTTTTAAAATTTTAAAAAATAAAATAAGTCTACCCAATAACAGCATCAATCGTTTTATCTCGTTGGATTTTACCATTAACTGTTTCAGAGAATTTATCTACGAAATAGATTTTCTTAGGTATTTCATATCTAGTAATACCTTTAAGATACTTTATACGGTTTTCAAAGCTTTCAACGGAATCTCTAGGGTTTTCAATAATTAGAATTAGCTTTTCTCCAAGTGCTTCGTCTTCTTCACCAGCAATTATGAAGCGTTCATCTATAATTGCTTGTAGCTTGTCCTCTATTTGCTCTGGAAACAACTTTACTCCTGCAGAATTAACCACATTATCATAACGGCCAAGTAGCTTAAAAGTGGTATCGGATTTTAAATCGACAATATCATTAGTGACTAGAGTTTCTTTCACAAGCTTAGCCGCTTTGATTGTGAGACATTTTCGTTCATCTTGTCCAAAAACAACATTTGGTAACGCTGTAAACAAAGACTGTCCTTTATGACCTTTAGAAGGTAATTGACGCACCGCAACATGAGTTACGGTCTCTGTCATACCATAAGTCTCATAGAATTTAGACGTCTTGGTTTTTATCTTCTCTAACAACGGTTTTGTAACTTTAGAACCTCCTACAATGATGGTGTCAATATTGCTTGTATAATTAATGGTATGCTTTAGTTGAAGCGGAATCATAGCACAGAAATCATAGTGCTTTTCATAATCAAAAATAGGATGTGCACTTGGCTCAACACAATCAATATCTAATCCTAAAATCATAGCACGAACCAACATCATTTTTCCTGCAATATAATGACTCGGTAAACAGTCTATTGCCGTATCTCCTGGTTCTAAACCAAAGAAATCACCTGTGGCAATAGCAGAGTTAACCATGGCTTGTTTCTTTAACTTAATAGCTTTTGGTTGCCCTGTAGAACCTGAGGTATTCACATAAATAAAGTCTTCTTTATTCAGCCAATCCATTAAAAAATTTCCAGTTGCCTTTTCATAAGGTGCACCTTCTTTAATTAAGCTGTAGGCAACTTCTTTTAAGTCTTCAAAATCAAAGTGAAGACCGTTAAACTTAAAGCGGTTATGGATTTTGTCGTACTGAGGTGTCATCTATTCTATGATTTTATAATCTTCTTTTGGTGGTTCTTCTACTTTTCCAAATAATTTTTCTTTCCAGTTTTTCCAACCATAAACTTTAGAAAGAATGAATAAAATTATTGGGAATACTATAAATACTGGCATAAAAACATCAGCAAAACCAGCACTTGTAGGATCTGACATATCTTTTAAAACTGAATGTGTTTGAAAGGCTGTCCAATCCGCAGTAACCAATAAAGCTGTAAACAAGTTGTTAGCCGCATGGAATCCTAAAGCCAATTCCAAGCCTTCATCCATTAAAGTCATAATTCCTAAAAACAGCCCTGTCCCTATGTAATAAACCATAATCACATAGCCTAATTTCTCAACTTCTGGATTAGCTATATGTAAAAGCCCAAAAACAACAGAAGTAAGTAAGAGTGGAAACCATCTATTTTTAGTTGCTATACCCAAACCTTGCATCAAATAACCTCTAAACAAATATTCTTCACAACTGGTTTGCAATGGCACTAAAGCTATGGCAATAACACATAATATTAAGAATTTATTGAGGTCAAAATTCAATACATAGTTTTCTGGTGACATAAAATAATCTAACAACACCAATCCTGAAGAAAAAATACCCCAAGCAAAGAAGATGACCCAAAAGCGTTTCCAATCTATTTTTGGTCTAGTAGTCGTTAACTGTGTTATCGACATTTTGTGTAAAAATTTGTTGACTACAAGAATACCCACAAGTCCAAAAGCAAAAGACAATAGCATTAAAGCCAAATTGAGGTTAGACTCTAAAACTCCCATTAAAGCAGCTTCATCTAATTCAAAAAGATTCATACCTTGTTGTTGTGCCTTAAAAATTGCAGCTACAGTAAATGGTATTTGTCCTGCCACTATAAATGCTATAATAATAACAACTCCGACTATGTATCTCCAGCCTTCATGTAAGCCTTTGTAGGCTTGTTGTATATAATTCAACTTCATAAATTAAATTTCCAAAAGTGTTTTGTATCGTACTGCAAAGTACCATTTTTTACAGTTAATGGGGAAGAAAAATTATTAGTAAATAAACTTCCTGTTCCTAGACCTTGTGGCATGTTATTTTTTAGACTGTATGTCCACTGAGAAATAGCATTGAGCCCAACATTACTTTCAAGCGCACTCGTAATCCACCATTTTATATTTAAGCTTTCGGCGATATCAATCCATTCCTGACTACCTCGAAATCCACCAACTAAACTTGGTTTTAAAATAATGTATTGTGGTTTTATAGTTTGAAGCAATTCTTGCTTTTCTTCTTTATGAAAAACACCAATTAACTCTTCATCTAAAGCTATTGGCAAAGGTGTCACTTCACAAAGTTTAACCATTACCTCAAACTGCTTAGGTTTTATTGGTTGCTCTATGGAATGCAATTGATATTCTGACAATTGACTCAGTTTTTCTAAAGCTTCACTTGAACTAAAAGCTCCATTAGCATCAACCCGTAATTCTATATCTGAAACTGAAAATTCCTCCCGTATAGACTTCAAAATATCTAATTCAGTTTGAAAATCTATGGCTCCAATTTTCATTTTTATACAATCAAAACCAGCTTCAATTTTCTCCTTAATTTGTGTCTTCATAAACGCTTCATCTCCCATCCAAACCAATCCGTTAATCGGAATATTATCAAAACCTTTTGTGAATGCAGAAGGAAATAACAAAAAGGGACCTTCACTTTCTAAAGATTTAAAAGCTGTTTCTATACCAAATTGAATACTTGGAAATTCTTTTAACTCAGATAAAAGACTATCTAATCCAAGATCAATATTGTTACATGTCCATTTTAGTTTGTCTTCATAATCTGGTCGGTCGTCAACGGACAAACCTCTTAGAATACCACACTCACCTACACCAATTTTATCTCCTGAATTGAGTTTTATAAACCAAGTTTCTTTAGTAGTCATAACGCCACGAGACGTTCCGCTTGGTCTTTTAAAATTTAATACATATCGTTGATAAGTCGCCTTCATAATCTCTTTCAAAAATACTTAAATAATTTTGTATTTTAGGAGTCAAACAACAATCAAAATGCCCGATTTTCCGAACATAATTTTGTACGCCATTCCGTTTTTTATTTTGGCGATGTTGCTAGAGTTATATGTAACTACAAAAGAGCATATTAATACTTACGAAACTAAGGACGCTTTTTCTTCTATTGCTATGGGTTTGGGCAATGTTATTTTGGGTTTTGCAAGTAAGGCATTGGTGTTATTAGCTTTGTTTTGGATCTATGATAACTTCAGATTGTTTACTATTCCGATAGTATGGTGGTCGTTTGTATTACTGTTCTTTGCCGATGATTTTTCCTATTATTGGTTTCATCGTGTGTCGCATGAATGTCGTTTGTTTTGGGCATCTCATGTAGTGCATCATTCTTCTGAGCGCTACAATCTTAGTACTGCATTACGACAAACTTGGTCTGGCGGTTTTTACACCTTTATCTTTTGGCTATGGTTACCGCTTTTAGGTTTTCATCCTGCAATGATTTTGTTACAAATGTCCATAAGCCTATTGTATCAATTCTGGATTCATACTGAAGCTATCAATAAAATGCCACGTTGGTTTGAAGCTGTATTTAACACACCGTCGCACCATCGTGTACATCATGGCAGTAATCCGATTTATTTAGACCGTAATCATGCCGGAATACTGATCATTTGGGATAAACTCTTCGGCACATTTCAGCCTGAATTAGATGATGAAAAAGTAATGTATGGTTTAGTGACGAATATTAAGACATACAACCCAGTAAAGATTGCCTTTATTGAATGGTGGAACATGCTAAAAGATACTTTTACAGGAAAGAAATCTCTTAAAGATCGTTTTCAATATTTGATTAAACCACCTGGCTGGAAACATGATGGTACTGGTAAATTGAGTAATGATCTACGTGAAGAATGGTTAAACTCTAAAAAACAACTATGACCTTTGAAAATAAAGTCGTCTGGATTACTGGTGCTTCGAGTGGCATTGGGAAAGCCTTAGTATTGGAATTGTCGAAACAAAACTGCAAACTCATCATATCGTCTCGAAGAGAAACAGTTTTAAACACCGTTAAAAACGAATGCCAACAACCTGAAAACATCAAAGTCCTCCCTTTAGATTTAGCTGATTATAAAACGATGCCTGCAACTGTAGAAAAAGCTATTTCGTTGTTTGGAAACGTTGATATTCTTATCAACAATGGTGGCATTAGTCAACGTTCTTTAATCATAGATACTGATATAGAAGTGGATAAAAAACTTATGGATATTGATTATTTGGGAACAGTTGCTTTGTCTAAAGCCTTACTTCCTCATTTTATTTCCAAACAATCAGGACATTTTGTTACCGTTACAAGTTTAATGGGGAAATTCAGCTCACCATACCGTTCAGCTTATTGCGGAGCCAAACATGCCTTACATGGCTTTTTTGATGCTCTTAGATTAGAACACGACAAGGATAACATAAAAGTCACCATGATCTGTCCAGGTTTTGTGAACACTAACGTTGCGCGCAATGCTTTAATTGGTGATGGCTCAACTCAAAACGAACAAGATTCCGCAACCGAAAACGGCTTAGAAGTAGAAGTATTTGCCAAACGTATGCTAAAAGCCATTAAAAAGGAAAAGTTTGAAGCTTACATTGGCAAAGGCGAAACTAAAGGCGTCTACTTGAAACGCCTTTTTCCTAAGTTATTACACAAGGTTGTTTTGAGAAGTCAAGTACGGTAAGTTTACTCTAACAATTAATTTTAGTTGATATTTTCAATTAAATCGAGAACATTTAAAGTTCCTTTTGTAACTGAATTTTCAAGATAACTTTTATTAAAATCTAATCCAAACTTCGATAAAACCTCATTACGAATCACCTCATTGATCGGGTTTCTCAAATCCCTCTGTAATAAATAATTTTCTCCAGAAGAAAAACCAAATTTATCCTTACTATTTATTAAACGGTCAATTTCCAAAGCACTATAGCTAGATCTGAAACCTATTCCATAATTACCATATGGATTTCTCATAAATCTTGAAGGGTTATTTTCAGGTAAATTGTCGTTTATGCCAGACATATATTTACTAAACTTACTAACTGAGAGTTCTTCATGAATTAAGCCCCATTGCAAAAATACATTTGGAGTCTGGTCAATTCTTCTTCCATAGGAAATTGGAAAATCCAATTCTTTTATTTCTAAAGGCAAATTACCTATAATTTCATACTCACCATAAAACAATACATTGTCTACTATATACTCTGAAGGAAATGCTTTTAATTCCCTCAACTCCTCAATATTTACAGATTTGTTTTCTGACTTAAAAGCATAAACTTTAATTAACACCGCTGGGCCCATTAATAACTGCAATCCATGATTTTCGGCTATCAATTTTTTCTTTCTTATTTTGTTAATATCTAGTAAAACACGTCCAAAACCATACTCCGTTCTGTTTATTTTAAATGCAAAAAAGTCTCCAGCTTTGTATTTTACATTTTTTCTTTTGTCCTCTCTGAATATTTTTATTGATGACAAATGATTTAAAGGTGATTTCTCTATAAAATCAGTTATCATTTCTTCTAAAGAAAATAATTCACCATTTGATAGACTACATTCCCAATCTCGTGAATAAAACATCTTTTGAGAAGTATAATTGCCAATCATTAAACTTCCATTAGATCTAACTTTTAAATAAATACCTATCGCTTTTCTCGAATATAATGTAGATAGTGTTAACCTTTTAGACTTTCCTTTTTTTGTTTTAGGCAATAGAAAATCCTTATTATCAGTATCCTCATCATATTGATATTCTAAATATTCATTTTCATTAGAAATAATTAGTTTCTTGATGGTATCACCTTCAAAATATAATATACTATCAGTTTCTTTTGGTAGTTCTTTTCTTACCCAAGTGTCTTTTATAGATTCTAGACCAAAATATAGCCTTTGGTCATTTGTTAATTCAAACATATATACTTAACACTCAACTCTTACAACTCTACACTCTCACCAATTTCCAACAACATCAAATCTTTATCCTTTTCAAAGAATTTACGTTTGGCTTCTTCATGATCTATTTCTATATATCCAAAAGTGTCAAAATGATAGCCTAATACTTTATCGCATTCTACAAAATTGCTTGCTAAGATTGCATCTTCAACTCCCATAGTAAAGTTATCTCCAATTGGTAAAATAGCTAAATCTAGTTTTGTCCGTAATGGAATCAATTTCATATCCATAGTTAATGCAGTATCTCCTGCTATGTATATATTTTTGTGTTCGCCTTCAATTATAAAACCACCTGGTTGTCCTCCGTATTTTCCATCAGGAAAAGATGAAGTATGAATGGCGTTAACATATCTTACATTACCAAATTCAAAGTCCCATGAACCTCCATGATTCATCGGGTGACCTTCAAAACCTAAATTTTGATAATGAGTAACAATCTCATGATTAGAAACTATGATTGCTCCTGTTCGTTTGGCTATGGCTTCAACATCAAGAGTATGGTCCTGGTGAGCGTGTGTTAATAGAATATAATCGGCTTTTAATTTCTCTATGTCTATTGCTGAAGCTTTTTCATTACCTGTAATAAAAGGATCAACTAAAATATGGATATCTTTAATCTGTATGCCCAATGTGGCATGACCGTAAAATGTGATTTTCATTTCAATATTAATTTTTAAGAAATAGTTTCCCTAAAATTAATACAAAATATAACCAATACCTAACAGTAACGCGAATAGAAAAGCAGATAATGACAATACTTTTAACTGACTATCAAAATCATCTGGAAGTTTAGCTTTTTTAATGTTTTTCACATGAAAAACTAAAGGCACAAAAGCAATGAGGTATAAGTAATTATAAGGCTCTACATAATATAACACTGAGAAAACAACTGCTAACAGCATAGCGCCACCAATTAAAAAATAATGGTATTGTTTAGCTCGTTTTAAGCCTAGTTTTACTGCTAAGGTGATTTTACCTGCATTAATATCAGACTCAATGTCTCTCATATTATTAAGGTTGAGTACACCAACACTTAAAAGTCCTAATGAAATGGCCGGAAGTATAGTGACATGATCTACAGCATGTATATACAATACATAACTACCAATAGTACTTACCAAGCCAAAAAAGATAAAAACAAAAACGTCACCTAAAGCTCTATAACCATATGGCGAATCGCCCATGGTATAATTAAGCGCTGCATAAACAGAAACTCCACCCAAAAACACAAAAATCAATAAGAAGAGTAAATTAGCTGGTCCAAAAGCTGCTAAAATGAGTGATATAGTTAAAATAATAACTACAATTATATTGAACTTTATAGCATCAAACATTTCATCTGGAGTAATGACACCACTTTGAATGGCTCTTTGAGGGCCAACACGCTCATCATTATCAGTGCCTTTTACTCCATCACCATAGTCATTAGCTAAATTAGAAAGAATCTGTAAGCTTACTGTTGTGAGAATAGCCAATAGAAAAACCAACCAATCAAATTTTCCATTATAATAAGCAAAACAGCTTCCTAAAATTATACCTGAAACAGATAACGGTAACGTTCTTAAGCGCATGGCTGAGAGCCACGGTTTAATTTTTTTCATCTATGCCACTCTAATTTATGGAATCCACTTTTTAGGGAAGTTAGGTTTTCTTTTTTCAAGGAAAGCATCACGCCCTTCTTTGGCTTCATCTGTCATGTAAGCGAGTCTTGTTGCTTCACCTGCAAACACTTGCTGACCTACCATACCATCGTCTGTTAAATTCATAGCAAACTTTAGCATTTTTATAGAAGTTGGTGATTTTGCTAATATTTCTTGAGCCCATTCATAAGCCGTTTGCTCCAAATCAGCATGAGGAATAACCGCATTTACCATTCCCATTTCGTATGCTTCTTGCGCTGAATAATTTCTACCTAAAAAGAAAATTTCACGTGCTTTTTTCTGACCAACCATTTTTGCTAGATAAGCAGAACCATAACCACCATCAAAACTGGTGACATCGGCATCGGTTTGTTTAAATATAGCATGTTCTTTACTTGCTAAGGTTAAATCACAAACCACATGCAGACTATGTCCGCCACCAACAGCCCAACCTGGCACTACTGCAATGACAGCTTTTGGCATAAAACGAATTAATCGTTGTACTTCTAGAATATTTAAGCGATGATAACCATCATCACCAACATAACCTTGATGACCTCTGGCTTTTTGGTCGCCTCCAGAACAGAAACTCCAAATACCATCTTTAGTTGATGGTCCTTCTGCACTTAGTAATACAACACCTATATTAACGTCCTCATTAGCATCATAAAACGCATCGTAAAGCTCTGATGTTGTCTTTGGTCTGAAGGCATTTCTAACATTTGGTCTATTGAAAGCAATTCTTGCAACTCCGTTGCATTTAGAATATGTTATATCTTCATATGATTTGGCAACTTTCCAATCTATATGGCTCATTTTTGATATTATTTTGGGTGCAAAAATACGGAATTAATAATAATGAACTATACCAAATTATTGTTTTGATTTTTTATTGAAGCCTAATATATTTACCACGTATTTTTTTTATGAAAACCTATATCCCGACCCTGACCGAAAAAAAAGAATACAAAGTCCTAACAGTAAGCCTTGGAGACTTGTATTTTTTTGAAAATTATTTAGTAACAGAATTCAATGAAGGTGAAAATGTAACCTTTGAGAATTTTAAAGAAGTTTCCGAAGCAATCAATGCATATTACGGAAATATACCTATAGGTGTTATTGCGAATCGTGTCAACTCTTATTCAATAGATTTATCTGATTCAAAACTTCTCAACAACAGTGTCAACAATGTCAAAGCCTATGCTGTTATAGTGCACAAACCTATGTCTAGACAAATTTTTGAGATTGAAAATCATTTTTTCGATGCCAATGGGAATTCATCTAACCGAAAGTCTTTTAGTAATATAAAAGATGCTATTGAATGGGTTGAAGGTTGCTTATCTGATTTTACAGATTAAATTCTATTTATTAAGTCTAATTCCGTTTTCTTCAATAGTTATCAAACGGTCTTTGTATAAAGAGCCTATAGCCTTTTTAAAGGTTTTTTTACTCATTTGAAGCATGTCTTTGATTTCTTCAGGACTCGATTTATCGTGAATAGGCAAAAAGCCACTATTGTCTTCTAGCTCTTTTAAAATAAGCTCTGCATTTGGCTCAATGTTTCTATAACCTATTTGGCTAAGTGAAATATCTAGCTTATTATCATGTCTTACTTTCTTTACGATACCTTTTAAACGGTCGCCAACACTAATATCCTTATAAATATCATCATTAAACACCAAACCTAAGTGCTTTTTGTTTACAATGACATTCATCCCTATTTCTGAAGGATGGGAAACGATTAATTCCACCTCATCAAACTGAGAAACGGTTAATTCTTTATTATCTAAAAAACGATTTGTTTTACTTGAAGCTACTAAACGTTCGGTTTCTTCATCTAAGTAACAATATACCAAATACCATCCGCCTGACTTCATTTTAAAAGCTTGTTCTTTAAATGGGCAAAACAATTCTTTTACTAAACCCCAATCTAAAAAGGCGCCAAATTTAGTCACTTGATTACACCTCAACATAGCAAAGTCGCCTTTTTTAATGTAAGGTTGATCTGTTGTTGCAACAGGTCGCTCTTCATTATCTAAATAAACGAAAACTTCAATTTTATCACCAATATCAAATACTTCAGGAACATATCTATTCGGTAATAGAACTTCATTATCTTCACCATCACCTAGAAATAATCCTGGTTCTGTATCTCTTAAAATTTCGAGTGTATTGTATTCGCCTAAATGTATCATGCTGCAAAGATATTCATATTAAAACAAGAAAAAGCGCTATAACTACTAATAATTATAACGCCTTATAAATTCTTCAAAATCGATTCTTAGTAAACCGATTCTTTTTTGAAATGCTTTGTTAAAAGATAATAAACAACCGCTCTGTACTTGTTTCTGTTGGACATTCCATAAGTTTCCATAACTGAAGCGATAGCTCCATCTAAATCGTCACTTTCTGATAAGCCTAATTTCTTAATCAAAAAGTTATTTTTTACCGTTGCAAGCTCCTTTTCATCAGAACCTGAAACTGTAGAAGAATCAGCATTATAAATAGAAGGTCCTAAACCAACTGTTACTTTTGTTAGTAAATCCATATCTGGATTAACTCCGCATTTGTCTTTTAAGTCAGCTGCATACTTAACGATTAGGTCGTCTCTTTTACTCATGTTATTTAAGTTTTTAGATTATATAAATTGTTCTTTAAAGGTACGTATTTTTTAGACACACTAAAAGTACCTAAGTCACTATTTACAAAGACTTAATCTTACAACTATTTTATGAATTTAAAATAGTCTAACAATACTTCATCATTTACTTGAGAAGGTGTAAAAACCTCTAACAACTTTGGTCGTTTGGCATTATCGTAAAAAGAGTTTAAAGCCTTATCTAATGAGGCCTCCGTGTCTGCCATTACATAATTAAAACCATACATTTCGCAAAGCAGTTTTGCCGTTAAATTGTGTTTGGTTTCAAAAAATTGGTCAAAGTTTTCTGTATTCTTATGACCTGGCAAAATTCTAAAAATACCACCTCCTTTATTATTGATAACAATAACTCTGAAATTCTTTGGAATGTAGTTATTCCATAACGCGTTACTATCGTAAAAAAAGCTTAAATCACCAGTGATAAAGGTGGTTCGTTCTTTTGAAACTACAGAAGCACCAACTGCTGTGCTTGTACTTCCATCAATACCGCTCGTTCCTCGGTTACAGAATACGCTGATATCTTTTCTTAGCTGAAATAATTGTGTGTATCTAATTGTAGAACTATTACTGACTTGAAGCTGACTTTGTTTTGGTAAGCTTTTTAGAATTGTACTATATACTGAAAAGTCTGAATAAGGAATCGTTTTTAAATATGATTCATGCAGTTTTCTTCTTTTTTGTCTTACTTCTAACCACTTGGACTTGTAAGTACTTTTGGTATGATGTGTTACCTGCGGCAAAAATTCACTAAAGAATGTGTTTGGAGAAAGTTTAATATGTTTTTCCAAACAGAAAAAAGTATCATTTGCATGATGCAAACCAACATGCCAATGATGCTCAGGTTTGTATTGTCTTAAAAAAGCCTTTATTTTCTTTGAGACAATGAGTCCACCAAACGTCAATAAAATATCTGGCTGTAATTCCTTAAATTCTTCCTCACCCAATGGCGCAATAATCTTATCTATACCTGGGAAAAAATCTTGATGATGAAAATTCGAAATGGTTTCTGTAAATACCAAAATACTATCATCATCTGCTATTTCCAAAATCCATTGTTGTTCTACAGCATTAGGTTCTAGAGCGCCGACTAAAATCATTTTGCGCTTGGCATCATGCCAAATATCCAGTAAACTTTTGATTTCAAAATTATCGACTTTCTCTACTCTAGTCTGAATTTTATAAGGTTCAAGCTCAATGGTGAGTTCATCAACCATTTCATACAAGGGTTCGTCGAATGGAATGTTAATATGAACTGGTCCTGATCTCAAAGTCGCTATAGATAAAGCATTATGTGTTTCAGTCTCATTATTTTCCTGTATGTCTTTCTGAAAACCTAAAAGACGCTCTAGTCTACTTTCAATATTCTTAAAAATAGGAATATCGTCTTCAGCAGGTAAGCGTTGTTCATCTTTTAGATCCAATTTTAGATTCGTACTATATAACACATGCTCACCATAAACATTCTTTTGCATAATGGTTTGTCCATCACCAATACCTATTAAATGCTTTGGCCTATCTGCTGATAAAACCACTAATGGAATATTACTGTAATAAGCTTCGGCAATTGCAGGATAATAATTAAGCAAAGCACTACCAGAAGTACAAACTACTGCTACAGGTGTTTTTAATTGTTGTGCCATACCAAGCGCAAAAAAGGCTGCGCAACGTTCATCTACAATACTATATGAGTTAAAAAACTCATCATGAGTAAAACCGATGGTTAAAGGTGCATTTCTACTTCCTGGAGAAATTACAATGTGTTTTATATTGTGTGCCTTACATAAGGCTACAACGGTCTGTGATAAGGGAATTTTAGAGTGTTTCATCAAAAAACAAAGATAAGAAAATCTCTATGGACTTAACCTAAAACATTACCTATTGTTTTGGTTTTATTTACCGTCTCCTCCCACTCTTTTTCAGGGTCGGAATCTTTGGTAATACCACCTCCAATATAAATCAAAGCGGTTTCATTTTTCAATTGCATGCAACGTAGGTTTACATAAAAATTAGAATGTGTTTTCACTACAGCGTAAGCATTGTTTTCAACGTTTCTCCTATTTGTATTTCGGGTTCTACTTTGCTTAAGATTCAATTCTCCTAAAAAACCAGTGTAATACTCACGGTTATAGTTTTCGTGTTGTAAAATAAACTCCTTGGCTTTTTGCTTTGGAAAACCGCAAACTGCTGGTGTTGGATGCAAGGCTTCAATAACAGGATATAAATTTTCGGCCGATTCAATCACACAAGTAATTCTCGATTTTAGGTGCAGTAAACTTCCTGCTCTAATAGTTTCAACTTCTGAAATATTGACTTTATCCGTAAATGGTTCTATTTGCTGTTTTATATAATCGGTAACGATTTGCTGTTCTTCAATCTCCTTATCTTTCCATGTGACATTGGTCGTTCTACCATATGGTTGCGTACCAGCCAGAGCAATGGTTGTTAATTGTTTTCCTTCTACTTTTAAAAGTAATTCTGGTGTTGCGCCAAGCCAAAGACCAACTTTGGGATGGTACCAACAATACACCATAGCATTCCTGTACTTGTTATACAGCCTTTTAAAAATCACAAAAGGATTCTCATCAGCTAAAGCTTTTTCTTCAACACGAGATAATACCACTTTCTTCAAGTCTCCTTGCTGAATAGTTTCTACACCTTTTTGCACTAAAGTTTCGTGCACTTCCTTTCCTGTAGCTTCTACTGTGTTTTCATCTAATAAATCATCCGACGTTAAGGTTACTATGTCAAGCTCTGACATGTTACAGTCGTCTTGCGGAAATAGAATACTATCTTCAGATAAATCAAAAGGTGCAAACACAAACCCACTTTCGCTAAAGTCCTTTGTTTTATGCAGTGCATCATCTTTTTGTAACCACGATTTAACAACAGAGTTTACAGGTCTTCGATATACTACAAATGGTAATTTTTGGGCATATTGCTGCTCTAAAGCTTCAAAAAATGAATCTTCAGTCATGCTTATTTCTTTTTTGGAAGTGAAATTGTAGACAAACGACAAATAGAAATCACATTATTCGCTTCGTCCGTCACTTTAATATCTAGAAGTTGCGTGGTTCTACCTTTATGCAGAAAAGTTGCCTTCGCATAAACAAAACCTTCTCTAATACTCTTTAGGTGATTAGCGGTAATCTCTAATCCTCTAACAAACAAATTTTCGGTATCTATAAATATATGAGATGCAAAACTACCAACACTTTCAGCTAAGGCTGCTGTGGCTCCTCCGTGCAAAACACCGTCTGGTTGATGTACTTTTGGTGTTACTGGCATTCTGGCTACCAAAAAATCATCACCAAAATCTACCATCTCTATCTCTAGAGTTTCCATCAGTGTATTTTTACTCGCTGCATTGGCTCTTGCTAAGAAATCTTCTTTAGACATTTGCATTATAAAGCTTATTTTTATTGTCGATTACAAAAATACTGAAACTACCAAGAATAATGAATTTGCAAGAGAAAGAAATCACCTATACCACAAGCAACTCCTACTCTACGTTAAACGTGCTTACCAAACAAACTAAAAATGTGTGGTTTGTGTGTCATGGTATGGGCTATCTAAGTCGCTATTTTTTGAAGTATTTTAAAGCATTAGACCCAAACGATAATTATATCATTGCGCCACAAGCACCGAGTAAGTACTATATGCAACCCAAAATGCATGTTGGAGCCAATTGGCTGACTAAAGTAGATACCGAAGCAGGAATGCAAAACATACTCAATTATTTTGATAGTGTGTTTGAAGCTGAAAACATTCCAGAGCACGTTAATCTTATCGTTTTTGGTTATTCGCAAGGTGTGAGTGTAGCTATGCGTTATTTAGCTAAACGACAGTTACAATGTGCGCAATTGGTGTTACATTCTGGTGGAATTCCGAAAGAATTAACCGCTAAAGATTTTGAATATCTCTCTGAAAGCACCAACGTAAAACTGATTTATGGTACCGAAGATGAGTATTTGGATGAAGCACGTATAAAAGAAGAAACAGAAAGAGCTCACAAACTCTTTGGGAATAACATCACTATTTTACCTTTTGAAGGTAAGCATGTGGTTAATGTGGATTATATAAATGACTTGGTATAATAAGTATCGTCACTTCGAGTGATTTGTGTCATTACGAGGAATGAGGTACGAATGACGTGGTAATCTCATAATTAAAGCTTACATTGAAAAGATTGCCACAGCTGACGAAAAAAGTCAGCTTCGCAATGACAAAACAAAATTATGACTATTCCAAACCTAGAAAACAACCGTGTAAAACTAAGTTTACTAGACTTAAGCAATTACACACATTTAGAATCCATCGCGCAGCAGAAGGATTTAATTTATTATTCTCCATCCGATATTTCTACTCCTGAAGCATTGAAGGCTTACGTGCAAACTGCGGTTGATGGCTATTATCACAAAAACACTATTCCTTTTATTGTCTTTGATAAAATTTCTAAAAATTATGCAGGCTCAACACGTTATGGACTGATCAGTTGGAAAGACAAAGTGTTGCATATTGGTTGGACTTGGATTGGGTACGAATTTCAAGGTATAGGACTCAATACCAACATGAAATTCCTGATGCTTCAATATGCCTTTGAAACGCTGGAATTTGAAAAAGTAGAGTTTAGGATTGATGACCGAAATCAGAAATCTAGAAAAGCGGTTGAGAAACTTGGTGCTACTTTAGAAGGTGTTTTACGAAGTGATAAGCTTATGAAGGATGGCTACAGACGTAACACGTGCTGTTATGGTATTTTGAAAGCTGAATGGCCAGAGGTCAAAGAAAAGTTGCTTGCTGTTATTGGATAATAGTAACGTCACTTCGAGTGATTTGCGAGGAACGAGCAAATTGTATCGAGAAGTTTATTTAATACTTGTTCTCGATACAAATTTTATTCCTTTCACTCACAAAATTCACTCGAACTGACGAAACTAAAATAAGTTGTCAATCTGAACTTGTTTCAGATTCTGAAATAAATTCAGAATGACAACTATTACTAACTTGTTCTCTGCAAGTTTTTGTTTTTCTCTTTTAAAACTGATAATTGCTTTTCTAAAAAAGTAATGGCATCTTCAGTTTTGTAGCTTGCTTTAGACGCAAAATCTTTTAAATCTTCTTTAAACTTATCCTTGCCAGACTTAGCGGCTTTAGATAAATCGTCTTTTACCTCCGTAAAGTCCTCTACAAACTGATCTTTTATAGTCTTACCTTCTTTTTTTAGTTTTTCTCTGGTAACACTGCCTTTATCTGGTGCTAACAATACACCTGCAGCAGCACCTAAAATAACACCTAATGCTAAAGCTCCTTTATGAATCATAACGTTCCCTTTTTAATAGTTAAACTTCTGTTTACTTATTAGTAGTAAAATGCTGTGAATTGTTACAAATGGATTGTTTGTCAGGTCTTTGAAAATATAATTTTCAGTTTTAAACTTACAGTAAGACTTTATAGGTTATTAATATTATTGCGCTAAACCGATTTGTTTCATGAAGTCTTGATTGTCATAAAACAAATATTCCTCTGTCATTTTACCACCTTCCCAATGTGCAATGGTAGCCATTCTTAATTTGAATTTTTTACCTGTAGGCGGAATGGTTTTACCTTCTCCAATAGGCATTGGCTCTGTAAAGGTGCCTTGTAACTCACCAATAACAGCTGTCCAATCTTTATTTCCGAATTTTACCGGATGCTTTTCTATACGTGTATCTGGCGCAAATACAAACATTGGTTTTAAATCATTAATGTGTGCAGGATAAAGGCCTTCTGTAATACTTCCATCTGCATTGTACACAACAATATCATCTGTATGACTATGACTAAACTTATCCCATTTTTGGTTAGTGTAGAAATCGTAGTCTAAAGAATCAAACGCTACCAAACGTTGTTGTGTTACAGTTTCTGCTTCTTTATAAGTTTTTAGCTCAGTTTCTAATTCATTGATTTTAGCCTGTAAATCTGATAGATTACTGTCTGAACAACTTGAAAAAAGTCCTATTAAGACAATTAACATAAGGCCAATTCTAACTGTTTTTTTAAAATTTACTTTCATCACTTTTAAGTTAATTTGTTATAGAATGTTTTTATACTACAAAGGTGATGAGAATGGTAGCTATCTTGTTTACACTTTTAGGAAGTAATATATTAGTTTTAGGAAATTAAAACGGCTGTTAACTACTTATGAAAAGTAGTGTGTAATTCTAATGCGAGTTTGAGACTTTGTTAGTTTTTTTTGAATATTGCGCTTATCGGTTTGTATATGGAAAGTTGCGGTTTTGTGTCCGAGGATTTTCCGTAGGAAAATCAGAGTGAGCAAAACAAGCAACTACCATTATTTAAGCCAAACACCAGCAATTTTTTATATATGATGTTGGCTGTAGTTTTTATTTCAGTTTTTCATATTCTGCTATCGGAAAGTCGTGTTCAATCCATTTTTCCCGATAATTATCTGGTCCAAGTTCAGTCATTATTCCATTCAGTACGTTTCTGACTTGATTTATATATTTTGGGACTGTTGTTTCTCCTTTAAATACAGATTTAAAATTATTTTCGTCAATCAGATTCCAACTCCACCAGTCTTTATACCACCTTAATTCATAATCAATTTTATTTTCGTCCTTACGATTCAAAATTAGCACGTGTTCTCCTGGTTCTTCCATAAACACAACAGATTTAAAATCCTTTTCACGAATTTCAATTGCCGATTCAGCAAGTTCTTTTAAGGAATCGTTTAGATAGGAAACAGCAAATTTCTTCCGTTTTTTTCCATTGCCAATTTTTCCATTTGCCCATCCACTTCCCACTATTTTATACTCAATCTCAATCATTTTTCAAATTACAGCCAACGTTAAGATATAGTTCCGTTTTAATGAACTATATCGATTGATAAGCGAAGTTAGCTTTTTCCTAGCACAGTTTCAATACGTAACTTTACGTAGTTTTAAACATTTTTTCAACTTAAAATCCTTAATTATAAAGTATTATAATTAGGTAAAGTATTGAAGTATGGATGATGTCTTTGCTATTTCAAACACTCAAAACATTCCAACAAATGTTTAGCCACTTCTTCTTTGTCTGTGCCTTTGAGTTGTTCTGAGAGTTTGCCTCTATCGTCTATTATAATTTTAAAAGCTTTGGCATACTCAACTAAATCGTCTCTACGCTCCTTCATTTTGTTAATAATAGCATCTCCATCCAAATCTGAGATTTGTTTTGGCCAAACATTTAAAGCCTTGTTAAGTACATCGTCAGTTAAAGTGTTTTGTAAATATTTTGCTTCAGCTATGAAGTCGGCTTCTGGTGTGTTTAATAAAAAGTATTGGTCAAAAGGATACACCAAACCTTCCATATAGTCTATATCTTCACGGAACGGTCGTAATTCTTCAACCACATTTTTATGAGACAAAACGGATGGAATTAAACCTTCTGTATTAAAAAAAGCATTATCTCTATCACTCGCAATGGCAACTGCTGAATACGTACTATCCTTTTTTTGTACAGCCCAACCCCATTGTTTGGTATGACGATCCCAGTCACCAATAATCAAATCAAACAAACGATGTCTTATCAGGTTGTTTTTATCGATTTTTAAACGGTCTTTCAGTTCTAGCTTTAATTCTTGTAAATCTTCGGTGTCTATAATATGCGTAACGTTATTTAGGTGTGTCCAGTTTTTATCGCTTTTGGTTTCACATTCAAAATAAAATAGTCGGTTGCCATATTCGGCATTAAATTCTCCTAAAACCTCTTGTTTGGGCACAAAAATTAATTGTGGTTTGGTATGCAACAGCTCTACTTTATCGGAAAGTTCTGCCACCAAAAGTGCTGCATAGGGATGTTGCGCAGAAATACCATCTTCAATAAGGTTTTCTAACCCTAAGGTTTTAACGAATTCTGGTACTAAAGCCTGAGGATCTTTATTAACACTTCTAATGGTGTAAGAGACACTATCTTTTACTCCCAAGAGTTCCAAAGAATGGGTCTGCTTACCTCCACCCTTTTCAACGACTTGCATTCCACCTTTCAAAGTATCTAAAAACACGATTGGTACTTTAATTTTTGTAGACCAAACATCTCTATACTGCTCACCTTGAAACAATTCTTTAATGGCATTGGCATCGTAAAACTTGCTTGGTACAATTTCCACCGAATCGTAGTTTTTAAAATCAACCGTTTTAGTATCTACATTATACACTACTGATTTTGAAAAAACGTCTTCTGTATTTCGGGTAGACCAGTATAACAACCCGAAAAAAATAATAATTATAAGTGCAATTCCTATTAAAATTCGTTTCAGCATAATGAGGTGTAATTCTTCAGCTTAAAATTAGAAATTATCTAACAGGAAAATTGACTTAAAAGATTGTAATCATTGCTGCATTCATATTTCTTAAGGTCATTTAATCGTAAAAACTACAATCATAGACGATTATACTAGGAATGCGCTTTAAGATTTTTATACTTTAAACCCAACCAATCCTAACTAACATGAAATTATTTTTGACTTTTTTTGCCATTATTTGGTTTAGTTTTAGCCATGCACAACTCACTCTTGGTGATGATGGTTTGCACTTTATAACTGGTGCTGCAATTTCTAGCGGAACTTACGCGATTGTATATTCTAAAACTAAGAATAAGAAAAAGGCGTTTTGGTATAGCCTTGCGCTTTCATCATTGGCAGGATTATCTAAAGAAATCTATGATGGCTACATCATTAGCGGTAAATTTGACACAGGTGAATTTGTATCTACTGTCGCTGGTGGCTTAACAGCGAGTTACACGTTTAATATCTTTACGGGAAAGAATAAACGTAAAAAGGAAACGATTACTGAAGAAGAGGACTTAATTGTCTTAAGTAATTAAGCGCTTAATAATCTCTTTGGTTGGTAGAATGGCTTTAGTATGTTCAATACTTGGCCCAGCAACCCAAACGGTTTTGTAAGTGGCTTTTTTAGCCGCTTTTTCGGTCGCTTTCATACCTATTGAAAACCGAATCATTTTTACCCACTTTTTCAGTTTCTTGTTTTTATTCAAGATACTTTCTATCCAAGTGGATTTTGTTCCTATTTTTTGAACATAAGGAGTATTGATGACTGTACATGGAGTTCCTGAAATGCGTTCGGTCATTACAATATCATTAGCTCCGTAATCTACACAAGCCTGTTTGTATTCATCAGTAACACTCGCCTCTTCTGAGGCTATAAAAGGACTACCAACCGATACACCAACTGCTCCATAACTTAGCATTTTATCAATGTCAGATTTTTGTCCTACTCCACCTGCTGAGATTACAGGAATTTTTAAGTTTTCAACAAGTGTAGCAATTAAATCTTGTGGAGATAAGTTACCTCGGTGACCACCTGCTTGATTATTAACAGCTACAACAGCATCAGCATCTAAACTTTCAACTTTTTGTGCATATTGTAAATTCGTGATGTCACAAAATACTTTTATGCCAACGGCATGTGCTTCTCTAATGGTTTCCTCTGGGTTTCCTAATGAAGTCAAAATGAAATCACAACCTTCTTCACAAATCACTCTCAACTGATCTTTGGCTTTAGGATTCGATTTATTCACGATTAAATTGAAACCAAAAGCACCACCTTCTACCTTGTTAGCTTTCAGTTCTTTAATTGCAGTTCTTAATTCTTCTAAAGTTCTATAATTTAAAGCAGGAATACAGCCAGCAATACCACACTTCATAGCTTCAGTAACCATAGCTACATTAGATACCAAGAACATTGGTGCTTGGATAATTGGGTGTTTTATATTTAGTAATTCGGTAAGTTTAGTACTCATGTGATTACAATTATTAGTGTTTTATTTAGATTGTAAATATACTTATTTTTATTATGCGTGCATAATATTTTATGTTAACAGCAATAAAAAGTCCTTAACAACGTTAAGGACTAATATAATCATTTATAGAATGTAAAATTACTCTGCGTTACCGTACATGTTAGATTCACCACCATCTATAGCAATAGTTTGCCCACTAATATAACCATTTTCTTCACTGATTAGGAAAGCCACTAATTTACCCACATCTTGAGGGTCACCTAGTGCTCTTGTTGGGTTACGTTTTGCGTATTCTGCTTCAGCAGCTTTAGGGTCATCTGGATTCACTTGTTTGAAAGCTTCGGCTACCATAGGTGTTAATATAGCACCAGGTGCAATAGCATTAGTTAAAATTCCATCTTTACCATATTCAACAGCAGCTTGTTTAGACATACCAGATACAGCATGTTTACTTGCCACATATGGAGTTTGATTTAGTACACCTCTAATACCACCTACAGAAGCAACATTAACTATACGTCCATAGTTTTGCTTTTGCATTACCGGAATAACATATTTAAGACCATAATACACTCCCATAAGGTTGATGTCAATTACTTTTTTAAATACATTAATGTCGTATGTGGTTAATGGAGCTTGTCTTCCTTCAATACCTGCATTATTGTAAAGTCCATCGATTCTACCAAATTTCTCTACAGCTTTATCAATATAATTTTTAACCTGTTCTTCGTTAGAAACATCAGCAATTACTGAAATAATTTCTATATCAGGAAATTCATCTTTTAACTCATTTACAGATTTTTGCAAGGCTTCTTCATTGAAATCTACTAAAACTAAATTTCCGCCTTTTTTGGCAATTTCTTTGGCAGCTGCAAAACCTAATCCCATCGCAGCTCCTGTGATAATTATAACTTTATTTTTCATGATAATTTTGTGTTTTTTATATACTATAAAGTTACGAATACCGCTCGTTAGGGAATAATTATTACTATTAAAACAAAGCTAAAATTAAGAACAACTTTAACCTTATCTTGGGAATAAATTTAACTTGTATTTAATCAATAAATGAAAGAATTTTATTACTCCTTAAATTGATAATATCCACATTTTAGATAAGCACCTTCAGGAAAGGACACAGGATGGTCTATATCGTGCTTGGTCTTTAGAATAGTTTCATACAACCTTAATTGAGCATTTAAGGTATGTGTATTAATATCAAAAAAGGTTTGTGCAGTCACTCGTGACGAACAAGATGCCAAAACCAATAGGCCTTTTTTTGCTGTAAGTTGCACACCTAATTCTGCCAGTTGTGCATATTTTTTCTTTGCTAACTCAACTTCTGATTGTTGTTTGGCAAAACTTGGTGGGTCTATAACTACAACGTCGTACGTAATACCTTTAGAGATTAAATTTTTCATCTCTTCAAAAGCATCACCAGAAATGGTTTTATGTTGTCCAGAATATTCATTAAGCTTTCCGTTTTCTCTGGCAATATCTAAAGCTTGTTTACTGATATCTAAACTCGTGACTTCTTTGGCACCATTAGCCAAAGCATGTACTGAGAATCCACCTGCATAAGAAAACACATCTAAAACCGTTTTTCCTTTACTCAACTCACCTACTCTTTTTCTATTAGCTCTGTGATCTAAGAAGTAACCCGTTTTATGACCTTTAATGACATTAGCAGAAAAATTAACCCCATGCTCTACAAACTTCACCACCTCATTATCTAAAGTACCAAAAATGACATCTCCATCATTTAAGGAATGGTTTGTACTGTTTTCCAAACTTCTGCTCAAACGTATTACAATGGTTTTTGCACTAGAAACTTGCTGTAAACTGTTTAAAATAGGCTCTAAATAAGGCAACCAAATTTCTGAATACAATTTTACGACTAGAACAGTATCATAAACATCAGCAATCAACCCAGGAAAACCATCATTCTCACCAAATAATAGTCTATAACTATTTGTGTTTGTCTGTAGCAATTCTTCCCGTTTATCAAAAGCGGCTTCTATTTTCTGATGAAAAAACTCAGCATTTATTTCTGCTTTTGTAGACGCATCATGGATGATTTTGATTCGTATTGGTGATTTTGCATCATACAATCCAATACCAACGACCTTATTTTTATTCTTACTAAAAATGATAGCTAAATCACCTGTTTTGGCATCATCATTAATCTTTACGATACTATTGGAAAACACCCAAGGATGACCTTTTACTACAAATTGTTCTCCTTTAGCATTGAGTTTCACTGCTAAACGTTTGGGTTGAAACTTAGGTTTTATATGAGTTGAGAATTGCATTAATAAAAATTAAAGCCACAAAGTTAAAGGTTTATTTAATCAAAAAACGCAATCAAATTAATGATTGCGTTCTCGAAAGTTTATTTTTTCTTTTAATTACATTCTTGTAAAGGTAGTAATTACATTTACTGTATTAATAATTGAATAACCTGGTTGTGACAAATCAGTTTCTTGATTTAATTCTAATACTAAACTAGTGTCTGTAAGCTCTAAAATTGTACCTTGAGAAGACACACCATTATTAGTTATAGTAAGTTGATTCCCTTCTTGTGTCCAAGTACCATCTTCTAAAAACTCTAAATTTTCAATATTATCGACTTGTGTTTGACCTAGTGTAGTCGTAGTTAACTCTACACTATACGATCCTTCTGAAACTAATTCATTAGGGTTTTCCGTAAAAGTTAAGGTATAATCAACATCATAAGCCTCACCTACGAAGTCGGATGTTACTGTTTGTCCACCAGCCTCAGTTACTGTATCACCATAATAATCAACGTCAACACCAACCCAAGTTCCTAGAATATCTCCAGAAATGTTACTAGAAGAATCACTATCATCACTAGAACAAGATGTTAGAACAAATAAGTAGGCAACAAACAATAAGCTTAATTTTTTCATTTTTTTTGAGTTTTTTGTTAAAGTTTGTAAAAATAGATTATTTTTCTTACAAAACAAGCTTTAACGGATAAAGTAACTCGCTGGAATATTAGTTATTAAAACCAAATATGAGCAACATTTACAACAAATAAAAAAAACGCAATCAAATTAATGATTGCGTTTTAGTATTATTGAAATTCTGAAACAGTACTTCTACAAACTCAGTGTGACATTTCAAAATGACTATTTATTACTTGACTTCTTCGAAATCTACGTCTTCAACATCACTTTCATCAGAAGCTTGTCCTTTTGCACCTGCACCTGCATCTGTTGGTCCGGCTTGTGGTTCACCTTGACCTTGAGCTTCTGCTTGTGCTTTGTACATTTCTTCACTTGCTACTTTCCAAGCTTCATTGATTTTCTCTAAAGCAGGATCGATAACAGCGATATCTTTTGTTTCGTAAGCTTTCTTCAATTCAGCTAAAGCTTCTTCTATTGGCTTTTTCTTATCATCAGATAATTTATCACCAAATTCTTCTAACTGTTTTTCAGTTTGGAAAATCATTCCATCTGCCTGATTTAATTTATCAGCAGTTTCTTTTGCTTTAGCATCTGCATCAGCATTTGCTTCTGCTTCAGCTTTCATTTTTTGGATTTCCTCTTCTGTTAATCCAGATGATGCTTCAATTCTAATATCTTGTTTTTTACCAGTTGCTTTATCTTCAGCAGATACTTTGATGATACCGTTTGCATCAATATCAAAAGTTACTTCAATCTGAGGAGTTCCTCTTCTTGCTGGTGGAATACCATCTAAGTGGAAACGACCAATTGTTTTGTTATCTGCTGCCATTGGACGCTCACCTTGCAATACGTGAATCTCTACCGATGGCTGATTGTCTGCTGCTGTTGAGAATACTTGCGATTTCTTAGTTGGAATCGTAGTATTAGCTTCAATCAACTTTGTCATTACATTACCCATAGTTTCAATACCAAGTGATAATGGTGTTACGTCTAATAAAAGAACGTCTTTTACATCACCAGTTAAAACTCCACCTTGGATACCAGCACCTAGAGATACAACTTCATCAGGATTTACACCTTTACTTGGTGCTTTTCCGAAGAATTTCTCAACTGCTGCTTGTACTGCAGGAATACGCGTAGAACCACCAACTAAGATAATCTCGTCGATATCACTCTTAGATAAACCAGCTGCTTTTAATGCAGACTCACATGGCTCAATAGTACGTTTTACTAAATCGTCAATTAATTGCTCAAATTTAGAACGTGTTAATGTACGTACCAAGTGCTTTGGTCCACTAGCAGTAGCTGTTACGTAAGGTAAGTTGATTTCTGTTTGTGCAGAAGATGATAATTCAATCTTTGCTTTTTCAGCAGCTTCTTTAAGACGTTGTAAAGCCATTGGGTCTTTACGTAAGTCCATATCTTCGTCTGCAATAAACTCTTCAGCTAACCAATCGATGATTCTTTCATCAACATCATCACCACCTAAGTGCGTGTCACCATCTGTAGCTAATACTTCAAATACACCATCACCAAGCTCAAGGATAGAAACATCATGTGTACCACCACCAAAGTCAAAAACAACAATTTTTTGATCTGATGATTTTTTATCTAATCCGTAAGCTAAAGCCGCTGCTGTTGGCTCGTTAATAATACGCTCTACTTTAAGACCTGCAATTTCACCTGCTTCTTTAGTAGCTTGTCTCTGTGCATCGTTAAAATACGCAGGAACCGTAATAACTGCTCTAGTAACATCAGCTCCTAAATAGTCTTCAGCCGTTTTCTTCATTTTTTGAAGAATCATAGCTGATAATTCTTGAGGTGTATATAAACGACCATCAATATCTACTCTTGGAGTATCGTTATCACCTTTTACCACTTTATATGGTACGCGTTCTGCCTCTTTCTTAGATTCAGAATATTTATTACCCATAAAACGCTTTATAGAATAAACCGTTTTAGTTGGGTTAGTTACTGCTTGTCTTTTTGCTGGATCACCAACTTTAATTTCACCGCCTTCAACAAAAGCGATAACTGAAGGAGTTGTTCTTTTTCCTTCAGCGTTTGGGATTACAACTGGCTCATTACCTTCCATTACAGAAACGCAAGAGTTGGTTGTACCTAAATCAATTCCTATAATCTTACTCATAATTAATATGTATGTTTTGTTGTGTTATTAAATTTTAAACTCGATTTGTATTAGTCAATGATTATGCCATGACAAAAAATATGACATGATGTCACATAGAAAATTTAAATTAATTTTTCGTTTAACAGTTTTTGGTACATGCTTTGATATAATAGAAGTACTTTAGTATTATTAATTAAAACTTTTTACCATGAAAAAAATAACCTTTCTACTATTATCACTTACTTTTATACTAACGGCTTGTGAAGGTGATCCAGGCCCTCCAGGACCTCCTGGTTCAAGTGGACAAAATGGTGTCAACTTTGTAGGGCAATCCTTTGAGGTGAATTTAGACTTCACTTCTTCAAATAACTATGCTGAAACTGTTGAAATTCCATTAGATATTGATTTATATGAATCTGATATGGTTTTAGTATATAGACTTGTAGATGTGGTGGACGGCTATGACGTTTGGAAATCACTTCCAGAGACCGTTTATGTAAATGACACTGAAGAATTTCAGTATAATTTTGAACACAACTTTGACTTTGTAACTATTTTTATTGAATCTCATCCTACATTTGACTATAATTTAGTCTTGGATGACGAAAGAATAAACCAGATCTTTAGAGTTGTAGTTTTACCTGTTGATTTAATAAACAGTAACGATATTGACATTAACAATTATGGTGAAGTTATGAATTATGTGGAATAATCAATAACTTTAAAATTATATAGCAAAAAGTCCGAAAATAATTTTCGGACTTTTTGTTTTTAAGATTATGCTTTGAACAAACAACTCATATCTTTGTCATAACTAAATCGATTATTGAATGGAATGTATTTCTGTTTTTGATATGCTTAAAATTGGTGTAGGACCATCTAGTTCGCACACTTTAGGACCTTGGCGTGCTGCAGAACGCTGGATTACAGAATTAAAGGATAAAAAGCGTTTTGAAAAAGTAGAAAAAATCACAGTAGATCTTTATGGATCTTTATCCTTAACAGGAAAAGGCCACGCTACCGACTTAGCTGTTCTTTTAGGCTTAACAGGTGCAGACCCAGAACGTATTCCTGTTGATACTATAGACGTTATAATTGCTTCTATCAAGAATACAAATACACTAA
The DNA here is from genome assembly GCF_058964685.1 of Winogradskyella sp. 266wxhm. Taxonomy (NCBI): domain Bacteria; kingdom Pseudomonadati; phylum Bacteroidota; class Flavobacteriia; order Flavobacteriales; family Flavobacteriaceae; genus Winogradskyella; species Winogradskyella sp. 266wxhm. The sequence goes on along the minus strand of NZ_CM179559.1, from coordinate 3,638,698 downwards.
TGTTTAATAATGAAAGACCTTTGTTTTTCGATTTTAAAACAGACATTAAATTCAACCGGAAATTTTTACCGTTTCACGCTAACGGTATATCATTTTCTGCATTAATTAATGGTAGAAATTACAAATCTACCTACTACTCTATTGGCGGTGGTTTTGTGGTACAGGAAGAACGAAAAGTTTCCAAAGCCAATAAAATTATCTTCTATTGTACATTTCCTTATCCAACATCTTACGGAGATGAATTGTTGAAATTTTGTCACCAGCTTAGTTTGCCTATTTCAGGTGTAGTATTGGAAAATGAAAAATCTATTAGAGATGAAGATAACATAGATTTTGAACTAAAACGTATTTGGGATACTATGCTAGAGTGTATGTATCTTGGTTGCCATACCGAAGGTAATTTACCTGGCGGACTTAATGTGCGTCGTCGTGCTTTTGACATGCACAAAAATTTAATTGGTGACTTTACTTACGAAAGTCCACAAGAATGGTTAAAAACCATCCGAAAAACTGAAGTTAAGTTTAGGCAAATCCTAAAATGGGTAAGCTGTTTTGCACTGGCTGTTAATGAAGTTAATGCTTCTCTTGGACGCGTAGTAACAGCACCAACTAACGGTAGTGCTGGTGTTATTCCTGCTGTGTTAATGTATTATATGGTGATTGAAAATCATGAAGCTGATTTTGAACACATCAAAAAATTCTTGTTAGTTGCAGGAGAAATTGGCAGTATTTTTAAGAAAGGAGCAACTATAAGTGCTGCCATGGGAGGTTGTCAGGCCGAAATTGGTGTATCTTCAGCTATGGCTGCTGGTGCACTTTGTGAATTGTTAGGTGGTACACCAGAGCAAGTCTTAGTAGCTGCTGAAATTGCTATGGAACATCATTTAGGTTTAACTTGCGATCCTATTGGTGGTTTGGTACAAATTCCTTGTATAGAACGTAACTCTATGGGAGCCATAAAAGCTATCAATGCCGCTGAACTAGCTTTAGATACTGACCCAAACAACGTAAAAGTACCTTTAGATAAGGTTGTAAATACGATGTGGGAAACCGCTAAGGATATGAATACTAAATACAAGGAAACCTCTGAAGGTGGATTGGCTGTTGGTGTTCATTTGAGTGATTGTTAGACCCATCCTAACCTTCCCAAAGGGAAGGAACTCTAACTCGAATGTTTTTTGGAATTTGGAATTTAGTTTTTGGAACTTTATTTACAACCTTCTCTTCGTCTAGTATCTACTAAATAAATAATCTTCCAGCTATCACCTTCTTTCATTAGCTGAAAGGAATTCACTCCACAATGACTCATCTTTCCTTGATACCAAAATTCATATGGTGTCCATACATTTGCCATATTTCCATCAACTTGAACATTAAAGTCTAGAAGCTTCTCCTCAAAAGTTCTGTCTTTTGGAATACTGGCTATATTTTTCAAAAATTGACCATATTTACTTTCGTTTAAAATTGATTTACCTTCTTTATCAACAGAGATAGATTGCAATCTTACATCTCCTTTAGTCATGGCTCTTAAAGCTATAGTATCTTGTTTATGAAAAGCTTCAAAGAATTTTACGACAGCTTGTTTGGCAGCTTTTTCTTCGGGATTTTGCGCCTGTAGAGATAAAACGAATAGAAAAGAAAAAATTAATAGTAACTGTTTCATAATTATTGGAATATTAGTTCAAATTAAAGATTTGATAGTATTTAGCACTTAAAGTAAAGAAAAGTTTATTAAATCTCAGTATTTTTACATTTCAATAATAAAAACACAATGTCAACAGCAAAAAAAGAATATAAAAGAATCACTGTAAAGAGCCTAGTAGAAATGAAATCTAGAGGCGAAAAGATATCAATGCTAACAGCTTATGACTACACTATGGCAAAAATAGTTGATGGTGCTGGTGTTGATGTTATCCTTGTTGGTGATTCTGCCAGTAATGTTATGGCTGGTCACGAAACCACACTACCGATTACTTTAGATCAAATGATCTATCATGCTTCATCCGTAGTTAGAGCTATAGACAGATCTCTCGTCGTTGTAGATTTACCTTTTGGAACTTACCAGAGTGACCCTAAAGAAGCTCTACGTTCAGCCATCAGGATAATGAAAGAGTCTGGCGGACATGCCGTAAAAATTGAAGGTGGAAAAGAGATTAAAGAATCATTGAAACGAATCTTACATGCTGGAATTCCTGTGATGGGGCATTTAGGTCTAACACCACAATCCATTTACAAATTTGGCACATATACTGTTAGAGCAAAAGAAGAAGAGGAAGCCAAAAAGCTTAAAGAAGATGCTTTAATGCTAGAAAAAGCAGGTTGTTTTGCTATTGTTCTTGAAAAAATTCCTGCTAAGCTTGCAAAAGAAGTTGCTGAAAGTGTATCAATTCCTATCATTGGTATTGGTGCTGGTGATGGTGTAGACGGACAAGTTTTGGTTCTTCATGATATGGTTGGTATGACACATGAATTTAACCCAAGATTTTTACGTCGTTATATGAATCTTTTTGACGATATGACCAAAGCTATTGGTCAATATGTTGAGGATGTGAAAATTCAGGATTTTCCAAACAAGAATGAACAGTATTAAATTAGACTAATTAGATCATTAGACTAGTTAGAAGCTTTAGACATGATTATATTGTTAGACTGTTAGATTTTTAGACTAAGTAGATTGCTTTTTTAAACTAAATTAATTTCTATGGCTCATAAATTTAAAGAACTTCAAATATGGCAAAGAAGTAGAGCTTTCTGTTCTGTAATCTACAAATTAACAGCTGACTTCCCTGAAACAGAAAAATTTGGTTTAGTTAATCAATTGAGAAGAGCATCAGTTTCTATTCCTTCAAATATAGCCGAGGGCTCATCAAGATCTTCTAATAAAGATTTTACGCGATTCTTAACCATATCAATAGGTTCTGCTTACGAAATAGAAACGCAGTTATTAATTGCTTATGATTTAAAATTTATCTCAGAGCAAGAGTTAAAGGAAGTAATCAATGACTTAAATGAAATTATAAAAATGATTTCAAAATTTAAATCCTCTCTAAAAACCTAAAATGTCTAAGAAGTCTAAACGATCTAACAAATCTAACTTACAAGTCCTATACGAGGACAACCACATTATAGTAGTCAACAAACGTGCTGGTGATATTGTACAAGGAGATAAAACTGGAGACAAGCCTTTAAGTGAAGTTGTTAAGTCTTATTTAAAAGACAAGTATAACAAACCTGGCAACGTGTATCTTGGAGTTGTACATCGACTAGACAGACCTACAACAGGCATTGTTTTATTCTCCAAAACCAGTAAGGCATTACCAAGATTAAATAAACTTTTCTCAGAAAAATCTGCTAAAAAAACCTATTGGGCACTTGTGAAAAATGAACCTCCAAAAACTGAAGATCAGCTCATTCATTGGCTGCGCAAAAATCCAAAGAATAATAAATCTACAGCCTTTCCTAATGAAGTTGATAATAGTAAAAAGGCTATTCTAAAATATAAGGTATTAAAAAAGCTTGACAACTTTTATTTACTAGAAGTAGATTTAGAAACTGGTAGACATCATCAAATTAGAGTACAACTATCATCCATTGGCTGCCCAATAAAAGGTGATTTAAAATATGGTTTTGATAGAAGTAATAAAGATGCCAGTATAAGCTTACATGCTAGAACCCTAGAGTTTATACATCCAGTAAAAAAAGAAGCTCTCAAGATTATTGCTCCTGTTCCTCAAGACGCATTATGGCAAGCCTGTGAACATTAAACCTAACGATAAGGATACAAAATATGTAGACTTGTCCCTTGTTCTAATTGAGATTTTAGTTCCAGTTTAGCATTAATGAGCTCGGCTCTTTTATGAATATTAATTAAACCAGAGCCTTTCTCTGCTTTATTGATATCAAAGCCAACTCCATCATCTTTTATGTTAATTGATAGCTCTTGTTCGTTATAATTCAAAAGAACATCTATATGCTCTGCTTGTGCATACTTGAGTGTGTTAGAAAAAAACTCTTGTATCATTCTAAACAAAATGATTTGATCTTTTTTGTTTTCAAAATTCTCATCGCAACCAGAAATTTTCAACTCTACTTCTATTAATCCCGATTTATTTAGTCTTTCTACTTCATTTTGCAAAACAGACTCAAAACTAAGCGTACTCAACACATCATTATTCAATGATTTTGATAATGAACGTACGGCAGCTAAAGATTCTTTCAAGCTATCAGAAGCATTGCTGACTTTTGATTTCACTTCATCTGGTACAGCTTTAGCCACAGCATTCATCTGCATAGTTGAAAAAGCTAATAGCTGCCCAATATTGTCATGCAGTTCTCTACCAACATTTTTAAGGGTTTCTTCTTGAATTTCTTGCTGAGTTAAGAGAAGTTCTTCATCAAACTTTTTTTGTTGCTCAATATTTTCAAGTAATAATTGGTTTTTTCGTTTTTGAAAAGTTACAAAAAAAGTTACAAAAACAACAACAATAATTAAAACAAAAAAGACAACATAGACAATCAATGCAATCTCCTCTTCTGTTATTCTTTTTTGAATTGAATTGTATATAAAAAAGCAAATGTAAAGCATGAATATAAAAACGTATTAACTATTAACATGTACGTGTATCTAAACTCAACAAAACTTTTGTTAACTTCATAAAAGTAAGTATCAAAAGTAAACAAAGGTGATGTACTTAAAAAAAATAGAAGTAAACCTGAACTTATATAAAAGTTAGGCAACTTATAAAAGAATAGTACTTTATTACTACTCAGCAGTTCTTTGTAGTATAAAATAACAAAAATAAGAACAGTAAATGTTGCCAATAAAAAATCATAAGGTATTGATTTCTCAAAGAAAGTACCACTAATTAAAAAATATAAAATAGTAAAAGTAGCATATAGAAGTATTATGGCTTTAATGATTATTTTTGAAGATTGACTTTCAATTATCCTCAAATAAAACTTTCCAAAAATAATAATACTAACAAAATCATATATACTGTACAACCAAGTATTAGTGCATATCACACTGTTTTTTAGCCATATATACCAATAATAATCGTAGTTATTACGTAATAAATACGCATACATTCCTAAAGTCTCTACGAATACCACAAACCACAGATACCAAATGAATATTCTCATTTGACTATCTTTGGTTCTTAAATAGTAGTAAGTTCCCGCAAGAGCAGCTATTAATTCCACAATGTGTATAGCTACTATAGAAATAGGCATTTAAATTTTTATTTACTGTGGATAATTAGCTTCTGGAGGAACACCTTCACTTCCATGATTCAATCCATCACCACCATCAATATCTTCGCCTTTTCCACCTCCACCTTGAGCGATAGGTATCGTAGAGCCTTCAGACATATTTTTCACCCCAGTTGGCACAAAAAACATTGTCATTAGTCCTGGACCTTCCTCAGTATCTGGATACGCACCTGCATATAGCCTAAGTCCATCTAAAGTGTAACCTAATTCAGATGCTTGATTTTTTGCATACTCTATATAGGATTCTATCTCTTCAATAGAGTACCAAGAAGATCTGTTATCTGGCGTATCTATTAACGAATCACTTATTAAAGTATGCCTACTATTATAAGCTTGATCTAATTTTTTGATTTGTTCTGGACTAATTAATCCTTTTGGATCTGTCATTGTTTCTGAATTTTCAATAGGGTTTAAAAATAAATAGGTTGCTAAAATACCTATAGCAAGACCAAAAATAAAGAGCAAAACTTTTTTCATAAGAGTAGTATTAATCAATTAATAGCTTTCCAATTTATTGATTTTTATGCTTATAAAAAACTTTTAAATTTATTTTCTTACAAAACTATACTTTTAATCTAAATCTAAGTTGTGCTCCTGTATTTTTTTGACTCAAAATATTTATAGCCTTTTCTGTTAATTGCAAAACCCTTGGATAACCTCCTGTTGTCTGACAATCTCTCATTAACACCAACAAAGTTCCAGAAGGAGTTAGCTGAACTGTGCCAGGTAAAACTGGAGACGTTAAAATCTGATCTAAATTATTTCTACCTAGACTTTTTAGCTGATATGCCATTCTATCATGAATTGAAACCTTAAATTCAGAATTAAGTAACGACTCTTGAAGATTTGGCGAAAGTTTATCAAATTCAGGTCCTTTAAAAGTCTCTAAAACGTTATGAAACAGCATAGATTCATCATACTTTACAGAAGCATGTTTAGCTGAGTCTTTATGTGAGAATGGCATAAATTTGATTGTTTCATGATCTTTCAAATTTGAATCTCGAGTAATTCCTTTGTACATACTTTTGCTTTTGAGAACTTCTTCACTTTGAAAACCATTTTTTATAGCTAAATAAGTTCTCAATCCTGATTGAAGCCTTCCAAAGGTTAATATATCTCCTGTTTTCACTGATAAGACCGAATCCATTTCAACCTCAACATTATTGATTTTAGGCGATATATTTGCACCGGAAAGAACAATTGCCGTAGGCTCTTGAAATAATAACTTTGGACCAATCATCGTCATCTCCATAACCGCACAATTAGCATCATTACCCAAAAGTGAATTTGCAAACTTAGCAGAATAGGAATCCATAGCACCAGAAATTGGCACTCCATATTCCCTAAAACCAAACCTACTAATATCCTGTATTGAAGTGTAAAATCCTGCTTTTAATATTTTAAGCATCCTAAACTGATTTTAAGAAAAAACTTTCAGATTTTACTTTTTGCTCTAATTCCGAATATTCAATTAAATCAACAGATTTAAATCTAACCTTATCTCCAGCAGAAATAAAACACGGAGGATTCATTTTGGCATCAAATAAATCGATTGGTGTTTTACCTATAATATGCCAACCGCCTGGACTGTTTTGTGGGTAGATTCCTGTTTGCATTCCTCCAATAGCAACCGACCCTTTTTTTATATTGAGGTTTGGTGTTGATTTACGATTAAAATGTAGCTTTGAATTAAGTCCTCCCAAGTATAAAAAGCCAGGTAAAAAACCAATAAAATAAACCGTATAAATAGCTTCTGAGTGCAACTTAACTATTTCTGATTTTGTTAGTTTTTTTCGCATTGAAAATTCACTTAAATCAATACCAAATTCATCATCGTAACATACAGGGATCTCCCACAATTTAGCTTTTGCTATTTCATTTCTTAAATGACGATTTTTAAGTGATTTTAGCTTTAAAATTTCATCATTGAAATTATCTATAGTAAAATTATAAAATATTAATATTGAGTTATATGTATTTATTATTTCAACTTTTTGTTTAATATAAATCTTTTGAAGTCGTTCTTTATAACTAAGTATACTTTTTAAAATATTTTCATCAATAAATGATGGCCATTCAATAAGAATTGAACGCTCATTATAAAGTGAAAATTTCAAATCGTAATTCATAAATCACTAACGAATTTTGATATTCTTTTTTGGCAATTCCTCATTTAAAAAACGTAAAATTTCTAGAGCGTTTTCAGTATCTCCATGAACGCAAAACGTTGATGCCTTTAATGACACCTCTGCCCCATTTACAGTCTTTACTTTTTCATGGTTTTTCATATATAATATATGGTTCAAAACTTCAACCTTATCAGAGATAACAGCATCGTTATTTTGCCGAGACACCAAGGATAAATCATCATTATAATTCCTATCCGCAAAAGCCTCAAAAACCACTTCTATATTTTCCTGTTTTGCTACTCGTGCTAATTCGGAATTAAAAGGAGCATATATCGATAATGACAACTCTAAACGCTTTACAACCTCAACAATTACTTTTGCCGTTTTTTCATCCTTAGCCGCAAGATTATATAAAGCTCCATGAGGTTTAACATGATGTAATTGAGCTTTTTCTTTCTGAAGCACACTCTGCAAACTTCTAATTTGCGCTTTCAAACTATTGTACAAGTCTGTAGATGACAATTTCATTATAGCCCTTCCAAAGTTTTCTTTATCAGGAAACGAAAGATGTGCGCCAATTTTTACATAATGCTTATTTGCTAAGCGCATAACTTCAGTCATAGTCTCTATATCTCCTGCGTGACCACCACAAGCAATATTGCATGAGGATAAAAAAGGCATTAAACCAGCTTCATTACCTAATCCCTCTCCTACATCTGCATTTATATCAATAGTTTTTGAATTCATATAACATTAAAAACACTTAATATTCCTTTCATTCCCAAAAATATAGTAATAAACAAAATAATGACACCTAATAGATTTTGAACTTTTGAGTTTTTATAAGCACCTAAAACCGAAGACTTATTCACCACCCACAATAAAAAACCAGCTATGATAGGTAACAACAATCCATTAGCTACTTGAGCAAACTTTATAATCTCTATAGATTTAAAACCTATGGAAGAAAATACCACTCCAAGCAAAACGATAAACATCCAAACCGCTCTAAAAGGTAACGATTTTAAATCGGCTTTCCATCCTAAGCAACCTGTTGCCACATAAGCTGCAGCAAGTGGAGCAGTAATAGAACTTGTAATGCCTGCCGCAAACAAGCCAATGGATAAAAAATATTTAGCATTTACTCCAAAGAGCGGCTCTAAGCCTTTAGCTAAATCTGCTGCGTTTGCAATATCCTCGGTTTGTATTGCTGAAGCAGAAATAATGACACACATAGAAACAATACCTCCTAGCACAACAGCTATAATCGTGTCTTTTCTCGCGAAAGTAATATCACTTTTTGAGTGCCACTTAGTTTTAGATAGCGAGGCATGCAAAAACAAATTATAAGGCACAACGGTTGTACCTATTATTCCGACTATAGTCAAAATGCTCTTTTCAGGAAAATTGGGTAAAACCATATTTTTGAATACGGCTGATAAATTTGGTTTCGTCATTATTGCTGTAATCAAAAATGATAAGCTCATTAAAATCACCATAGCCACCAAGGCTCTCTCAATTACCTTGTAATTGCCCAAGTAAAGCAGCACAAAAGCAACTAAACCAATCAACAATGGTAAAATTTTAAGTTCCAAACCAACGATTGAAACCGAAAGGCTTCCTAATATCGTTTCTAATCCTAAAGCGCCTCCACTGATATTTCCAGCTTCATAAGCTGCATTTCCAACCACAACAGCACTAAGAATCAAAACAACACTAAAGCTTTTTATAATTGGGTTTTTAATCTCTTCTCGAATAACCTCAGACAAACCTTTTTGAGATACTATACCTAATCTCGCCGCCATTTCTTGTAATACTACGGTTGCAAAGATGGATAATACCATTGCCCAAAGCAATGCATAACCAAAATTAACACCTGCCAAAGTGCAAACCGTTACGGTACCTGGACCAATAAAAGCTGCTGCAACTAATGGTCCTGGTCCAATATTTCGGAACCAGTTTTTCATTAGTTTCCTATTGAATTTAAAGCATAAATAGCAAAACTTCCGAGCCAATGACCTCCTTCATAACTATCACCAACAATGCTTGGCAAGGAATAATTAATATGCTTGTTTGCTAAATTTTGAAGATGAGCAAACTCAGGTAAGTCTTTCGCAATATAATTTAAACTCCATGCTCTTGAAAAGTTAACCCCATCTAAATGCACCAATTTCCCATCGGTTCTATCCGAAACTCTACCGACTTCAATATTGAAGCTTTCATCTTTAAGCTCTGGAAGAAAATCGTTTACCCAAGTTAAAAATTCTTCATTTGGTAATACGCGCCTCATTAAAGCAGCTTCCTCTAAACAAGGCGACAAAAAATCAAAACCACTCGGCTCCCATTCCAAAGGACAATCTTGATCTTCTGTATAAAAATCTTTAGCACGTTTTTCTATTAAGTTTTTCAGTTCTACATGATTTACGGCTACCGCATAATCGTAAGCAAAACTTAACCCAAAAGCAGTATTAGGATGCTCTCCTACTCTAATTGGATAATTTAGCTTTGGTAAAAATTCTAAATAACGTTGTATTATTAAATCTGTTAAAGATTGAAGATTTTCTTCTAAAACCTTAGCTTCAGGGTGATTCCAAGTATGTAATTCTTCTGCCAGTTTAAGCAACCAAGCCCAACCATAAGTACGTTCGTATGATGTATTGTGCTTTCCTTGAAAATAAAGAACTTCTTGCTGAATATTTTCTTTTGAAATGTTAGCTAATAATTTTTGAATGACTTCATCACGATTATTCAACTTTGGAAACTCCTTCAACAGTTTTACTAAACTCCAATGCCCATGAACAGCAGAATGCCAATCGAAACAACCATAAAACGCTGGATGCAATTCTTGAGGTGATTTTAAATCCTCATCACTTCCTATAGTCTGCCCTAACTTGTTTGGATATTCAGTATTGATACAGTGAATTGGCAATTGTGCTAAGCGATTGGCTTGCTCCAAATTTAATTTTGGGGATTCAACCTTAGTGATTTTAGTATCAACTTCGATATCCCTTTTTGTTTCATGAGAATTTTGACAATTAAGAAATGTTGATAAAATGAGAATGTAGTAAACGTATTTCATAGGACTAAATAAGATGTTAGTAAAAATACGTTAAAATGTAATTCTACATCAAAACCAGGTTTTAAATATGTATAATACTATGTTTAAAGCTGAAATCTCAAACCAAAAAGAAGCCTCAATTGCGTGTTTTTAAAATCTTGCGCTGTATTATCTATAGGTTTTTGAAAGTAGTTATAACTTGGTTCAAAAAATAGAATAGTTTTTTTGGTTAGATTATATGAAAAGTTTGAATTTATAGTAGCGCCTAGCACTGTATTATTAACACCTATATTTTCACCTATTTCTTCATTGTTTAAATAAGCTATATTATTCGTTATAAAATTCACATTTCCACCAAGGCCTAGAGAAATATCATACGTTTCCTTCGAAAATAATTTATAGAAAATTTCCAAAGGCACTTGAATATAATCGAGCTGTTGCTGTAATCTACCATTTTCATTATACTCTACGGATGACGTAAAATCAGTAATTAAATCTGGAGACGCATAAAAAACAAAGGACTGATCACTTACTATAGATTGAGCACCATTAGAAGGACTAAACGAACTATCTGATGTCCCATAAACAATATTATTAATCTCTTGACCTAAACTATTTTTCCCGACACCTGTTTTTACTAAAAGCTTATCCGAAATAGCATAACCTACTTTAAAGGTATACACAAAGCTGTTTATTGCTTCAGTATTTACTGATGTACCTTGCAACGATGCATCAGAAGCAGTATTAGATAGACCTCCCAAAACCTCCATGGACCATTTTGAATTATCTGCAATTTTAGTGAGTAACGAATCTTTTTCATGATTGTTTTCTGCCATTAATTCTTTATACAAATCTAATTTTCCTTCTTTTTTCTCTGTTACTAATGAATCTACTTCTGCGATAACAGTTATTTTAGTTTCATCAAGCAACTTTTTATGTACTATTGACAAATCAAGAATACTTTCTTTACTTTTTAGTTGTTCTCCTTCTTTACCATTCAGATTATCATCATCAGTAATATTAGCTACTTTACTTACACCTTTTAAACCTTCATTCAATAATTTCTCATTGCGCTTATTTTTTTCTTGATTATTAATCTGCTTAGCAGAATTATCTTTAGAAGCTAATTGACTTTCATTTATTTTTCGTTGTAACGCTTCATTAGCTTCTTTGTTTCTTATTTGCAATGAATCTTTATCTATTTCGCTAACACTGTCTTCCTTTATTTTATCTGTCTCAGATTTAACTTCATTTGACTCTACATTAGGTTGCTGTATGTTTGAAATCTGATTCTCAGAATCCTTTATCGGTATAACAATATTCGGGTTTACGGAATCATAAAACACATATCCGAACATTAATACCAAAACTGCAGCAGCCGAACCCCAAAACCAAAAAGCTACTCTACGCTTCTTCTTAGGATGTAGACGTGCCTCTATATTGTCCCATAGCTCTTCAGGCGGCTCTTTGGTAAAGGACTTTAATTCACTGTATATGTCTTCAATATCATCTTTCTTCATGATACTTTTTTACTTGTTTTTTCATTAATTTTTGATCTTAACAGGCTTTTTGCTCTGCTTAGTAATGACTTTGATGTTCCCTCTGCCATATTCAATTTTTCAGCAATTGCTTTGTGACTAAAACCTTCAAAAACAAAAAGATTAAAAATCACTCTATAATTATCTGGTAATTGCTGAATATGCTCTAACAATTCATTTTGCGATATAGAAAACTTTCTGTTTTCATTACTTTTTTCGCAGGTATCTTCAATCTGAATCTCAGTATCAACCGCTACATGCAGTCGACGCTGTTTTTTACGCAATACTTCTAAAGCTTCGTTTACAAATATGCGTTTTGCCCAACCTTCAAAACTTCCTTTAAATTGATACTGATTTATTTTTTGAAAAAGCGTTATAAATGCATCTTGAAAAACATCATCAGCTTCAGTTTTATTTTTCATATATTTTAGACAAATCCCATACAGGACAGGTGAAAGCAGCTGGTACAACTCTCGCTGCGCTTCACTATCGTTCTCTATACATTTTCGTATGAGTGGGTTTAATTTGTTATCCAAGTTGGTCTTAGTCTACAGGTTTATCGATATTATAAATGTATTAATATTTACAGTTGAAACATCAACAACTATTTCATATTGAGATTTTTAATTCAGGTTATTTCGCTAAAATTTTGATTTAAAATTGAACACTACCTATTAATTCTAGTCCGAAATTATCTGTATAATTGAATTGATGAATCACATTTTCACCTACAGCTATAAGGTGAGATGACAACGGAATAACATCTTTTGCGTTTACATCATAAGTGTTTTCTAAAACTATCTGATTAGGGTTTTCAGCATTAAAAACATTAATACCATCATCATTGCATACATAGAGAATATCACTTTTAACTCCCAATCCGTAGGGACTTGATAAAAAATAAGTAGAATATTCTATTGGTGATGAAATATCGGTAACATCTATAACATTAACTTGGTCTTCTATTGCACCACAACTATTTCCGCCTCTCACTGTGATATAGGCAGTGTTTTCTTCTACCACAACAGGATCACAACCCGTAGCATGCAAAAATGAAGAAGTGTAAACCGGATTAAACACATCCTCCAAACTTACGATATGCATACCATTTGTAGCACCAATGAACATAAAGTTTTTTCTAATAAAGGTCGTTTCTAATTCGCCACCAAACCAAGCATTCATCCAAGTTTCGGAAACCTGCGTAATGGCATTATAATTCGTGATATCAAACGTCAATAACGAATAGTCATTTATAGTATATAGAGCATTATTAAGAATTTGAAATTTAGCATATGAACCTCCAACACCAACTTCATTTCCTGAGACTGCTCCATCAAAATTCCCAAGAAAAATACTCGTCTCCCACTGGTATATGTGAGGATTATTTTCAGCATCGCTTCTTTCCATCTGTATTGTAGTAAAACTTGCTATAAATTCGTCTTCTGATGTTGGATAAATATTATCCTGAAAAAAAGATACATCATTTGGATATGTGGCATAATAAGGCAACATATCTTCCTCTACATTAACCATTTGTATATTAGAAATATCGCTAATATCAAAAACTACCAAATCCATATAGTTATCAGCATAAAGAATATCATTTTTTACAGAAATATCATTGACTCCTTCTAGTTGAATAAATGAAAGATTTTGCGGTGAGGCAGGATTTTGATTATCAAAAATATGTATACCTGAATTTTGCGCTATATAAAATAGTAAATCACCATAAACATAGATTTTTCCATCTGAATTAGTAGGTTGAGCACTACTGATTGCTATTGAATTTCTGAACTCAGATTTTGACTTAATGATAGGTACTGTAACTGAAACTGGATCTGACAATCCATCATCACCTTTATCACAACTAGTGAAAGGCAAACACACTGCAACAAAAAGAACTAGAGGTAAAATTTTATGCTTCATAATATTGGTTTTCTTAAAAGATGAAAAAAGCACAAAAGGTTGCAGTAAATTTTAAAAAAAAATTAACCTAACCAGCCATCTCTATCCAAACTACGGTATTGTATAGCCTCGCTTATATGTGTCCCAGTAACATCATTTGAACCTTCTAAATCAGCGATAGTCCTTGATACTTTTAAGATTCTGTCATAAGCTCTTGCCGAAAGATTTAAGCGTTCCATAGCCGATTTTAATAATTCTAGAGAACCTTCGTCTAGTTTGCAAAACTCACGAATCTGTTTGGTGTTCATTTGAGCATTGTAATGCACATTTTCCAAATCTTCAAAGCGTTTGGTTTGCAATTCTCGAGCTGATGTAACACGTTTTCTAATATCTACGGATGATTCGCCTTTTCGGTCATCAGAAAGTTTTTCAAATGGTACTGGAGTCACTTCAATATGAATATCGATACGATCTAATAAAGGTCCCGAAATTTTGCTCATATAGCGTTGCATTTCCGCAGGACTAGACGTTACAGGTGCATCAGGATCATTAAAATATCCACCTGGACTTGGATTCATACTTGCAACCAACATAAACGAACTTGGATAAGTAACAGTAAACTTTGCCCTAGAAATGGTCACTTCTCTATCTTCCAACGGTTGACGCATAACTTCTAAAACTTCACGCTTAAACTCTGGTAACTCGTCTAAAAATAAAACTCCGTTATGCGATAGTGAAATTTCACCAGGTTGCGGATAACTTCCACCTCCGACCAAGGCGACGTTTGAAATTGTATGATGTGGACTTCTGAATGGTCGTTGCGCCATTAAACCTGTATGATCTTTTACACGCCCCACCACCGAATGAATCTTGGTCGTTTCCAAAGCTTCATGGAGTGTCATTGGTGGTAAAATACTTGGCAAACGCTTTGCTAACATGGTTTTACCAGAGCCTGGTGGGCCGATAAGAATAATATTATGACCACCTGCAGCTGCAATTTCCATACAACGCTTTATACTTTCTTGACCTTTGACATCTGCAAAATCAAACTCAGGGAAATCGAGGTTTTTATAGAATTCCTCTCGTGTATTGATGATGGTTTGCTCTAAGGTTTCACCCTTATCGAAATGATTAATAACCTGTTCTATATTATCAACTCCATAAACTTTTAAGTCGTTGACTATTGCTGCTTCTTTGGCATTCTGACTTGGCAGAATAAAACCTTTAAAACCTTCTTCTCTAGCTTTTACTGCAATAGGCAAGGCGCCTTTTATAGGTTGTAAACTACCATCTAATGACAATTCGCCCATAATGAGATACTCGTCTAAATTTTCTGCCTTAATTTGATTAGATGCTGTTAAAATTCCAACGGCCAAAGTTAAATCGTAAGCCGAGCCTTCTTTACGTAAATCAGCCGGAGCCATGTTTATAGTAATCTTCTTTCCAGGAATTCTATAACCGTTATTTTGCAACGCTGCTGCAATACGGTAATTGCTCTCTTTTATGGCATTATCTGGAAGTCCGACCAAATGGTAACCTACACCTTTATCTACATTAACCTCTACGGTAATCGTTGTAGCTTCGACACCAAAAACGGCGCTTCCAAAAACTTTTTTGAGCATAAATAATTGATTTGCTTAAATGTAGGAAAATTGAGCAGAATAAAAAAACATGACTTGTCACACTGGACTTGTTTCAGTGTGTAACATAATGTAATATATGAAATTCTGAAACAGCACTTCGACAGGCTCAGTGTGACAGTTAAGAATAGCAGAGCAAGATCGTGTTTAGTTTTTTATAAAATCCAAAGCCCTCTTCTCATTATAGTATAAATTTCGTTTATCAATAAACCCAACATGCCCTCCATACTTTGGCATTTCTAAATAGATATTTGGATTATTTTTAGCGTCTTTTACAGGATAGCATTCTGGAGATAAAAAGGAGTCATTAAGCGCATTTATGACAAGTGTAGGAATCTTAATATTTGGTAAAAATTGCAAACAGCTGGCTTGCTCGTAATAATCATAAGCATCTTTAAAACCATGTGCTTTAGACGTATAAACATGATCAAAGTCTATTAAAGTTTTAATTTCATTAAAATCCGTAATCGATATATTTTGAGGGAATTGCTGTAGTTTTGGTTTTATTTTTCCTTTTAAATGATTTAAAAAATTAATAGCGTAGTGTTTATTCTTTAAGCTTAATAAAGCATCACAAGACCCTTTTAAATAACAGGGTACTGAAACAGCAATTATTGCTTTGAGTTGAGTTGGCAATTGCTCACGTTCACCAGCATATTTTAGAACCATATTAGCTCCCAAACTAATACCTTTTATATAAATGTCGCTGTATTTATTTTTCTCTAAAATATGGTTAATAACTGCTTCTAAATCTTCCGTTGCACCAGAATGGTAACTTCTAAATAAACGGTTAGGCTCGCCACTACAACCTCTAAAGTTTACAGCGCAAGCATCTACTCCATTTTTATTGAATAATTTAGCGGTTCCTGTAATGTATGGTCGTTGCGCATTGCCTTCTAAACCATGAAGTAAGATAATCACTTTTTCCGAAGGACTTTCTGCATAACTCCAATCTACATCTATAAAATCACCATCGTCTAACTCAATACGTTCTCTTGTTTGCACTACTCCATTTACTGTTCTGGCCAATCCTGAAAATACTGTAGACACAAAGCTTTTCTTTGCCCAAAATGGTGGTTTGTATGTGGATTGTATTATTGGCATGTTCTAGCTATTGGCTATTAGTTTTTGGCAGTTAGCTCAAAGACTGTTTATCTCAAAACTGTAAACTCAATAAACGAATCGTTGAACACTTTATGCGTTTGCGTTTTAAAATCTTCCTCTTTAGCTTCAAAAATGTTATCTACATACGTCTGCGGATTTGCATCTATATAAGGGAAGAATGTACTTTGTACTTGTACCTGAATTTTATGTCCTTTTTTGAACGTATGAAACACATCTTGCAACTTAATGTTTACTGCCGTTTTTTGATTTGGCACAAAAGGTTCAGGTTTTTCCATACTATTTCTAAAACGACCACGCAACACTTCGCTACGTACCATCATGTGGTAATTACTCAATTTTAGATGATCTTGAACATCGTCTGTGTTCTCTGTATCTGAAGGATATACATCTATTACTTTTACAATCCAGTCAGCTGCAGTTCCTGTAGTTGATACGTTTAGTTTCGCTAAAATATCACCTGCAAGTGTAATATCATTTTCTAAAACTTCAGTTTCAAAGGTTAGTACATCTGGGCGTCTCGATGCAAAACGCTGATCGTCTGTCATGAATTTTCGTGGTGTGAATCCAACTTTAATATCTTCAGTGTATGGCACTGGTTTCTTTGGATCACTTATAAAATCTGACGTCGCTATATTTCTTGTAGCACGTTGCGTTAAACGCTCGTAAGGTTGTAAAAAGTAACTTTCTTTAGCTGTGTTTTTTGGTGGCCAACTTTCAAAAGATTGCCATGATTTTGTACCTGTATTAAACATTTGTGCTTCTGGTAATCCTGTTTTGCCATCACCTTCACCTTTTAAGAAATGATTAAAGAATTTAGTTTCAATTTCCTTTTGAAAATAGTCTGAAATACTATCTCCAAAGTGAATATTACCCACAACCTGTCTTTCAGAACTTCTTGCCCAATCACCATGACTCCAAGGGCCAAAAACTACGGTGTTGTAATTATCACTATTCTTTTCAATGTTTTTGTAGGTATTGAAAGGGCCATATAAATCTTCGGCATCAAAGAAACCGCCAACAACCATCGTTGCTGGTTTTATATCTTTTAAATGCTGAATGATACCTCTAGGTTTCCAGAAATCATCATACGTGACATGTGTTTTTATCTGTCCCATAAACACATTGGTACTGTCGTAAAACTTATTCAATTTGCTCAATGGCATGTTATTTAAGAAAAACTGATGCTGATCTTCTGTACCTATATCTGGGAATTCATACCAAGATTCTGTTGTTGGTGTATCTTTCATATATCCAAAAACAGAAGTTGCCCTCCAATAGCTCAATAAAAATGCTCCATTATGAATAAAATCATCGAAAAAGAAATCTCCAATACACGCTTGTGGAGATGCTGCTTTTAAAGCTGGATGTGCATCTAACAGCGAATACGTCGTGTAAAATCCTGGATACGAAATACCATATGTACCAACCTTGCCATTGTTATTTTCAACATTATTGACTAACCATTCAATGGTATCGTAAGTATCACTGGCTTCATCAGTTTCGTTTCCTGTTTTATTTGGAATATAAGCTCGCATATTATCATAAACTCCTTCACTATTCCAACGACCGCGAACATCTTGATACACCATAATGTTACCTTCTTCCATAAGGTATTTATTTGGTCCTATTTTACTTCTGTATTCATCTTTTCCATAAGGTCTACAACTGTATGGTGTACGCATCATTAACATAGGATACGTTTTAGTGGTGTCTTTTGGAGAATAGATGGTTGTATGTAGCTTAATACCATCTCGCATGGTAATCATGACCTCTTTTTTAGTGTAATTATCCTTAACAAACGCGTCTTCAACTTTAGCTGTTTCAGGATTTTCGAGAGCTTGATGTTTTTCGTCTTTGCAATTAACTAAAGCGAGACATAGTAGTAAAATGAGCGTAAAATTCTTAATCATATTAGGGTTGGTTTTTTGAAAGTTCTAAAGATAATGAGATTGTTAGACTTTTGGATGGTTAGAAATCTTAGACGAAGATGTTTATGATTTAATTAACACTCAAATCCGTAAACTCAAACTTTCCTCCATCAAACAGTCCTTTATCACTGAGTTTTAAAGCTGGAATCACCAACAAAGCCATAAACGACAAACTCATGTAAGGTGCGTGAAGTTTAGAGCCTAACTGTTTCGCCATTTTATCTAATTCTGAATACTGTTTTCCGATGGTCTCAGCATCTTTATCGCTCATGATACCAGCAACAGGCAGTGCAACTACTTTTTGTTCTGTATTACTCACCGCACAAATTCCTCCTTCATTTTCAATAATAAGATTAACTGCTTTGCAAATAGCTTCGTCAGATACCCCAACTGCAATAATATTATGCGAATCGTGACCAACAGAACTTGCAATTGCCCCTTCTTTAAGTCCAAAATTCTTTATAAATGCCATAGCAGGTTTTTCGTTTTGATAACGGTTAACAACAGTCATTTTTAAGATGTCGTTTTCTGTGTTTGAGACTAGATTATCATCTACAACAGTAGCGTCTTCAATAATTTGATTGGTGACCAATTCTCCGTCTAGACATTCAATAACTCTTATTTTGGTTGTATTAGCTTCAACTCTAAAATCTTCAACTCTTTTTTTGCTGGTATTGAAGTTATTTAGATTTTCAAAATTGACATGTTGTATTTTAGATTCGCCATTATCATAAACCAATTCACCATTAATGTAGGTTTGAAGGGTTTTAAAGTCGGTTAAATCTTCAACTATAATACAATCTGCTGTATCTCCAACTCGCAACAAACCAACATCTAAATTGTAATGCTTAACAGGATTAACGCAAGCCGCCTGAAGGATCTTAAAAACATCATTACCTTTTGCAACTGCTCTTGCACAAAGTTGATTGATGTGTCCTACCAACAAATCATCTGGATGCTTATCATCACTACAGAACATCATGTTTTGGTAATGCTCATCTAATAAACCAATCAAGGCTTCAAAATTTTTAGCAGCACTACCTTCTCTGATGATAACTTTCATACCCTTTTGAAGTTTTTCTAAGCTTTCATCATAGGTAAAACACTCATGATCGGTGGAAATTCCCGCAGAGATATATTTGGTTAAATCCTCACCTATTAAACCTGGCGCATGTCCATCGATTGGCTTGTTGTAATATTTTGCCCATTCTATTTTCTTAAGCACTTCAGCATCGTCATGAATGACTCCTGGATAATTCATTAGTTCTGCCAAATACTTAATATCTGGATTTGCCATTAAGGTTTTTATGTCTTCGGAATCAATAACAGCTCCAGCCGATTCAAAACTTGTAGCTGGCACACAAGAGGGAGCACCAAAATTGAATTTAAAAGGGGTTTGTTTTCCGTTTTCTATCATAAATTCCACACCTTTTACACCAAGGACATTGGCGATTTCGTGTGGATCGGAAACTGTAGCCACTGTACCATGTTTTACAGCTACTTTTGCAAACTCGTTTGGCACTAACATACTGCTTTCTATGTGAATATGTGCATCTATAAAACCTGGTAAGATGTAGTGGTTTTCTTCGCAGTCTTTTTCTATAATTGATTTAATCTTACCATTTTTTATGGTGATTTCTCCTTTATAGATTCTTCGGTTTTGTATGTCTACTATGTTTCCTTTTATATTTAAACTCATTTCAAAAAACACCCCTTAAGTCCCCTCAAGGGGACAATCAGAGTCAATATTATTTAGTTAAAGCTATTTTTAAAATTTCTTTGGTTTGGTATGTAACCTTAAAACGGTCATCAGCTCTTCTCCCAACAACCCAAACTATTTTATTTTCTGAAGTTAAAACCCAAGTACTCTCTTTTTCACTTGGTGTTAACTTTTCATCTTTTAGGTATTTACTTACTTTCTTCTTTCCTTTCATACCAATAGGATGAAAAACATCTCCGGTTTGCCATAGTCTAAGTTCTAAAGGATAGTTTAGCTTTTCTGCATCTACGTAAATTGTGGTTTTAGAATTGTCCATTAGAGCCTCTGCTTCATCAAAAAACAAAATACCGATGGGTGTTTTAATTTTACCTATCTCGACATCTGGCTTTGTGAAAAACAATCCACTTTGAGATTCTGAAACAAGTTCAGAATGATAATCTGAAAGAATCAAAAATTCACGATGCTTGGTGAGCTTATGCGTGCTTGAAGCTATAAATTTTCCTGTTTCGGCATCTAGTAAACCTTCAATATCATTCCATTCGGCAAAACCACAATCTTTAAAAGCTTCAAACAAAAAGGCTTTAGGGTTATTTTGCTTTTTAAATTCTGAAACCGCATAGCTTATCGTATTTCCTTCTTCTTTTAATATTGCTTTACTTAGAAAACCCTTTATACTTTGATTAACTATTGCTTCTGTTTCCTTTAGGTTTGATAAAGTATTCTGAAAGCTATCCAAAACATTAGGATTAATTTCCTTTAGAATTGGAATCACGTCATGCCTTAATTTATTTCGAAGGTATTTTCTTGATGAATTACTACTATCTTCTCTCCAGGCTATGTTTTCACTTTTTGCGTATGCTTCTATTGTTTCTCTAGAAAATGGCAATAAGGGTCTAGCAATATTTCCATTCAGTTCCGGAATTCCTGTTAAACCATTAAGTCCTGTACCTCTAGTGAAGTTGATTAAAAATGTTTCAAGATTATCATCTGCATGATGCGCTGTTAAAATGTAATCGAAGTTTAGTTGTAGTGCTAATTCAGAAAACCAATCATATCGTAATTCGCGAGCAGCCATTTGAATAGAACATTTGTTTTCTTCAGCATAGGCTTCAGTATCAAAATTCTGAACAAAAACTTCAACATCTAACTGCTCTCCTAAGTCTAAAACAAAGTCTTCATCTGCATCACTTTCCTTTCCCCTTAAATTAAAATTACAATGTGCTAAAGCAAAATCAAAATTGAGTTTATGACATAGATGCGCCAATGCAACACTGTCTATCCCGCCAGAAATAGCAATGACCAGACGAGATTTTTTTAGAAAGGAAAATTGTTCCTCAATATGGTTTTTAAAAGCATTTAGCATAGCGTAAAGATACGATAATGTAGTACTCTTACAATTACGTTAAAATGATAAAAATCATATTGGAATACCTTCTTTATTGGTAACTTTAAAGAAGTAATTTAAAAACTATGGTTATGAGCACAATAAAAGAACTTTCGGCAAAATCTGCACAATCTACATTTGATAAAAAAGTGCTAACCGCAGTACAACACTTGCATCCTTACGTAAAACACAGAATTTACATAGCAGAATCTACAGGCATTTTGCCAAAAAACATGTATTCATCTAACGGTATAATTGATGAATGCATTATTACACTTTATAGTAATGGCTTTAATATTGAAGCTGAATACGCAGCGGTAAGACTCGAGCTTTTTAAACTTGTGGATAACTATATGAACGAACTTTTTAAGAAAGAAGTTTTTCATAAAAACACCATTAGCACAGATGATATAAGACGGCATGAAATTGCTAAACTTGGCGAAGAATACACTATAGATGCTGACTTAGATTTAATCTTAAACACTGAACTAAATGACATTTCTTACAGACAAGATATGGATAATGAATTGTATTTGTATGAAGATAAGGAAACCTCTATTTTAAGAGCTTTTGAGGTTAATGACCTATCTGTAAAACAACCAAAGAAAGTCTTTGGTCGTTTTTACAGTTGGCTTCCTATAAATATTTCTAATATTATTGATTTGTATATATTCGGTAATTTGGAATTTGAGGATATCTCAAAAATAAAGAACATTACAACATCTAGGATAGAGTTAATTTTTGATCGTGTAAAGAAAAGTTTCAGAACACATTTGGAATAAGGATTTGTTAGTTTTTTAAAAACACTATCCAGTCCCATTCTTCTGGATTACCTCCACCTACACTAGGCGTATATAATAATAATTGTATGTCGCTGTTTGGGTTACTATTTCTGAAGTCTGAAACGATTTGCAAATCATCAATCGCATTCCAGATTAAGTCATAATCTATGGTTTCTGGATAGTAGGCAAATTCATTGTACATTATTTTCTCGAATTCATCCAATGAAGGTAATGCCTCTGGGGTTGAATTATATGCAAATGCTGAAGGTTCGGTTAAATCCTGAGGATAAGATCTGCCACCTAAACCCATCCAAATTATTGAGCCGTCAAAAAGCATTTCATCTAATTCGTCATAGTACAAGGCTATATTTCCAAAATCGCCTGGTGCATGATACTCTGATGAAATGGTAAAATCTGTAGTTGAAGTATCGTAAGTATACTCTTTACCACCTTCAAAAGTGTTGGTAGTAAAATCAACTTGAAGCATTAATACTTTGTTTTGTTGAGGATCATTGTTGTTTGTCGTTTCAGAATCTTCTGAACAAGACATCGCAAATAAAGAAAGTAAAATGATGTAAATTTTCGTTTTCATAGTAATTGATTTTTTTAGTATTTACTTATAAGATGAAAAAACTAAAAAAGGTTGCACTAAAAAAAACTAAAAAAATTATTTCATTTCTAAGACTTCTCGCATAGCTTTAGCCTTAATCAGGCATTCTTCATATTCTTTTAATGGGTCACTTTGAGCCGTAATGGCACCACCAACAGAATATGAAAGGTATTTGTTACTAGCATTATAAAGAATACTTCTAATGATGACATTAAAATCAAAATCACCGTTTGGAGTAAAATAACCCACAGAACCCGAATACAAACCTCGTTTGATTTCCTCTAAGTCTTCAATAATTTTCATTGCCGAAATTTTTGGTGCGCCAGTCATACTTCCCATAGGAAACGTAGTTTTAATAATATCTACTGGGTGAACTTCTTCTGAAACCATAGACGTTACTGTAGAGATCATTTGATGCACCTGCATAAAAGAATACACCTTACAAAGCTCTTCGACCTTTACACTACCTTTTTCGGCCGTTTTAGACAAATCGTTCCGTACTAAATCCACAATCATTATGTTTTCGCTACGCTCTTTATTGTCTTTAGAAAGTGTGTTTTTTAACAACTCATCTTCTTCTGTATTTTTAGAACGTTTTGCTGTTCCTTTTATAGGTTGCGAAATTACTTTCTGAGCTTCTTTTTTAATGTAGCGTTCTGGTGACGCAGATAATAAATAGTTATTATTAAACTTTAAAAACGTTGCAAAAGGTGGTTGGGATATTGCATTTAGTTTATTGTATACTTCCAATGGATTTATGATGCTATTTTCAGCATAAAATTCTTGACAAAAATTAGCTTCATAAATATCACCTCTATGAATATGAGCCAACATTGTATTGACTTTCTCAAAATATTCATCTTTATGAATTCTTAGCTTGATTTTTACAGGTTCAGAACTATACGATTTTTCATTTACACTAGAAGTAACAATAGAGTTTATAGCCTCTAAATCATCATCAATTTCATCATCAACCATTCTTAAATATTGAATTTCCACTGTGTCTCCTTTAAACAAAAAGAGTTTCTTAGGCTGAAAAAAGTAGAGGTCGGGAAAATTCAATCCGTCGAAATTATTTGAACTTAATTTTTCAACTGTATTTTTTAAATCATAAGTGAGGTAACCAAAAATCCAATCCTTAGTGGAAGAATAATAATCTTTTAAATTTTCAAAAGCATCAAAATAATCCGTTTTTAAAGCTGTAAAAGCATCAACTGCCAAAACAGCATCATAGGAACTGTATTGGTCTTTATGTTGGTTAGAATCTAACCAAACAATATCATCAAACTGCTGGCTCCAAAACAAAATATTTTGTTTAAAAACTTCAATATCTTTTGGCTTATGAAAGGTTGTTGTTCTCAATAGAATTTTTAAATATTTTGCAAAAATAACGAGAATAGTTATAAAGCAATAAGAATTGTATCTTTCTACAAAACAAACACTATGCCTACAATACAAAACGACCTCTTATCCATAGATATAAAAACTGTTGGTGCTGAACTTAGTAAGATTTCGGCTGTAAAAAATAACAATCAATTTTTATGGCACGCAGACCCTAAAGTGTGGGGAAGCCATGCACCTAACCTATTTCCTATTATTGGAAGCATGAAAGATGACAGCTATACTTATAACGACAAGCTTTACAATATGATAAAGCATGGTTTTGTAAGGCATAACGATAAAATGATTGTAAAACAACAATCTGAAACTAGCATAACTTTCTTTCTAAATTCTAATGAAGACCTATATGAAATGTTTCCTTTTCTATTTGAATTTGAAATTAATTATGAATTGAAAGACAACACAATTATAGTCCATCACACCATCAGAAATATTGACGATAAAACCATGTATTTCTCTCTTGGCGGACATCCTGCTTTTACTTGTCCTTTATATGATGATGAAGCTTACTCAGATTATATTTTAGAATTTGAGAAAGAAGAAACAAGCGAATCTTATTTACTAAATATGGAAACTGGACTTGTTACCAATAAAACTAAGCCAGCTTTTGAAAGTTCAAATACAATCAATTTACGTGGCGATTTGTTCAATAAAGATGCGCTTATCTTTAAAGATTTAAAATCTAGAAAAGTAGCTTTAAAGCATAAAACCAAAGGCGAAGTACTTTCTGTAGCTTTTGAAGATTTCCCTTATTTAGGTATTTGGGCAAAACCAAACGCACCATATGTTTGTATAGAACCTTGGCTTGGTGTTGCAGATGCAGAAGACACCAATCAGAAGATTGAAGAGAAAGAAGGAATTCTTAGTTTACCAAAAAATGACACTTTTAAAGCTAGCTATTCAATAATAATAAACCCAACACATCTCGATTAATTACAATTGTAGTAGCTTTGCCAACAAATACGATATTTTGACATTTCAAGACTTAAATCTAAACACACCACTTTATAACGCTATTGAAGACCTTGGTTTTGAACAGCCAACACCAATTCAAGCCGAAGCGTTTAACGTTGTTGCCTCTGGTAAAGATGTAGTTGGTATTGCACAAACGGGTACAGGTAAAACCTTTGCCTACATGCTACCTATTTTACGTCATCTTAAATATTCTAGACAAGAAAACCCGAGAGTTTTGGTTTTGGTGCCAACTCGAGAGTTAGTGGTACAAGTTGTTGAGGAGATTGAAAAAATGTCTAAATACATAAACAATCGTGTTTTAGGTGTTTATGGTGGTACAAATATCAATACACAAAAACAAGCTGTTGCGCAAGGTTTAGATATTATTGTGGCTACACCAGGACGCTTATACGACCTTGCAGTTAGTAGAGTTTTACAATTAAAGTCTATTCAAAAACTAGTAATAGATGAGGTTGATGTAATGCTAGATTTAGGTTTTAGACATCAACTGATGAATATCTTTGACATCTTACCAGAGCGCAGACAAAACATTATGTTTTCTGCAACAATGACTGCTGATGTTGACGAATTGATTACGGATTTTTTCATCAATCCAACAAAGATATCTATTGCCGTTTCTGGTACACCTTTAGAAAATATAAAGCAAGAACGCTATAACGTTCCTAATTTTTATACCAAAGTCAATTTACTTGAATCATTACTTAGTGACAAAGATGACTATTCTAGAGTTCTGATTTTTGTGGCTTACAAGAAAATGGCTGACCGTTTATTTGATCAGCTTGAAGAGATTTTTCCAGGTGATTCTTGCGTTATCCATTCCAATAAAACTCAAAACTACAGATTGCGAAGCATAGAGCAATTTAGTAATGGTGAACATCGTTTACTCGTTGCTACAGACGTTATGGCGAGAGGTTTGGATATTGATGATGTTACCCATGTTATTAATTTTGATACACCTGATTATCCTGAAAACTACATGCATAGAATTGGTAGAACTGGTCGTGCAGAGAAACAAGGCCATGCTCTATTATTTTCTACCGAAACAGAACAGGAAGCTAGAGAAGGTATTGAAGCTTTGATGCAAATGAAAATTGATGTCATGGAACTTCCTGAAGACGTGACAATCTCTACTGAACTTATAGAGGAAGAACGTCCCCAAATTCGTGAGCGCAATAACCCAACTAAGCGAAGTGCTGAGGATATACCTGGTCCTGCTTTCCATGAAAAGAAAGAAAAAAACAAAAAGGTAAACCTTGGCGGTTCTTATAGAAGAGAAATCACTAAAAAGTATAAAAAACCCAAAACACGTGGAGATAAAACCTTCAACAAAAAGAAAAAGAAACGACGCTAATAAATAAAAAAACCTCTTCAGAATAGAAGAGGTTTTTTTATTTAGAATATCAAGTACTGCAGGACCTTATTTTATTTCAAGGAAAAATAAAATCTATAACCCTAACCTTATAGTTGATCCTGCACTTGTACCTGACTTTCTATAATATCATTTATTGGAACTATAAGTTTTCCTTTGGCATTTTTAAGTATAACCGAAATACTTTTCACCTCCACAACTTCATAGTTTTCATTATTAAAAACGATTTTTTGTCCAACTTCATACATTTTACGTGCATAAAATGTACTTAATAGCTTACTGATAATCTGTCTTGCTCCCAAACCAAACGCTAACGCAAAAGCCAACAAAAAAGCAGCTATAATCATATTAACATTGTCCGTGATGATTTGCGTATTTATTCCTGCTTGATTTAAAGCTGTTATAGAAATAAAAGTCAATAACATGAAGAAAACAACTTGACTGATGATTTTCCCACCTGACATGTCCATAGAATCAAAAAGAGACTTCAATCCTTTCTTTACGAAATTTGCCAATAGCATCCCAACAATAAAGATTACTAAAGCCGCAAATAACTTAGGTGAATAGGATAATAATTCACTTATTTGGTTAGATATAATTTCTAAACCTAAAATAT
The DNA here is from genome assembly GCF_058964685.1 of Winogradskyella sp. 266wxhm. Lineage (NCBI taxonomy): Bacteria > Pseudomonadati > Bacteroidota > Flavobacteriia > Flavobacteriales > Flavobacteriaceae > Winogradskyella > Winogradskyella sp. 266wxhm. The sequence goes on along the minus strand of NZ_CM179559.1, from coordinate 3,611,247 downwards.
CTGAAACCGTTATGAATATTACGATATACAACAACCACTTCACAAAATTTGAAACGATTTTTATAGTATCAAATTTTAATGTTTTGTTTTCTATAATTTCTATATCATTGAGTTTATCATCTAGTTTATTGGCTTTGGCTAACCTCAATAATTTCTTTAAAAGCTTCACTAAAATCTTTGTGACTAACCAACCTACAATTAGTGCTATTAGTGCATAAATTAATGTTGGAAATACTTTAGTAATTTCCAACCACATATTTTTTAAAGATTGTATCGCTATATCATTAAACTCTGTCACTTTTTCCATGCCTATATATGTTGATTGATTGTAGTTTTTTAAATATTATTGTTTTCTTTTTTTACTTACAGTTTCTATAATATGTCCTAAATTATATGAAAATAATTCCGCTATTTCCATAAGCAACTTTGCCATGGCAATGTCGTGCATTACCTTAGCCTTAAGCTCTTTTGGCACCTCTTTTATAGGTTGGTTTATTTGCTTAAACGGATTCTCCATTTTTCATAAAATTGTTGTACTTAAGTACAAGTTTATCTTTTGCTCTTTTTAAACGCATTTTCACAGCGCTTTCACCAATATCTAAAGCTTCAGACAATTCTTTTATAGAAAGATTGTCTTGGTACTTTAGCAATAAGATCATTTTTTCTTCAGGATCTATTAATTCCATAACACGCTTTAGTTGTTCTACTTTCATTGATTCGAACTCGTGTGTAGAATCCACAGCATCACCAATATTTTCAATAATTTCAGAGCTTACAGATTGTTTTTCAATCTTTTTTGCTGTGTTTCGTGTTACATAATTAACGCAATGGTTATACGTAAAAGCATATAACCATGTTGAAAATTTTGAACGTCCTTTAAAACTACCCAGCTTTACAAACACTCTTAAAAATACATCTTGAGTTAAATCTTCCGCTTCGTCTTCACTATTGGCAAACCCATAACACTTGTTATAAACCATCTTAGCAAATCTATCGTAGAGAACTTCAAACAACAATGTGTCGTTAGTTTTCACGATAGCTTCTACGAGAGCCTCATCAGTTAGGTTATGAGCAGCATCTTGTGTCAATGATTTAAAAAGTCTATTTTTAATTAGTTGTTTGGTTTTAAGACACCTCTAATAAATTGAAGTCACATTTCTTTTGAGAAAAATTCTTACAATTCATGAAATAAAATTCATTTTATTAGTAAGCATCTTATCATCAAATATTTACAATATAATTTTTTTTGAAAAAATTGTATTCTTTTTTATAATGAAATTTGAAAGCGTTAAAATTGAAGTAATATTTTATCCTAAATCGTCCTCGATATCTTGAAGGTGATGCTGAAGTGCTTGTGCAGAAATTTGAATTTCTCTTATTAGTAGAGCAAGTGAAACAATTAAAAGCAGTAAAGCCACTCCAAAAATCCAGATGGCAATTACGTGCTGGTGAATATAAATTAAGAACATTGTGAGTACACAAAGTAACAAACTTGTTATACCAAATATTTGCATATAACGCGTTAAATCTAACCGTTTTTTCAAATTGTTAATCTGGCGAATTATAGACTTTTGAGGTTTTTCTTTGTAGCGTTCGCTCAAGTTTCTTATTACAGCAGCATAAGCCAAAAAACGATTGGTATAAGCTAACATTATCAAAGATATAGCCGAGAATAAAAGTGCCGGAGTTGTTAGGGTTAATTCTTCCATAAGAAACTTTTTACAAAATTACAGAAATGATACTTAACTATAAAAAAAGCGAACTTTAAAAGTTCGCTTTTGATTAAATTATATGCTTTTAAAATTTACTTTTCTGGTGCTGATATCCATCTCAAAATTAAAATACCAAACCTAGAAATAACAAAACTAAACAACCCAAATGTTGCGGTTAATAGGGACACTTTTAAACCTCCTGCAAACATTGCTGGTTCTGGACTTCCCATAGCTTCAACAGAATCAAAAGCCATAATCAAGCCTATAACCGATCCTAAAAAGCCCAAAACCAAACCCAATAAACTGCTATCTACTACTAAGCATAGCATTTTTTGAGTTTTTTGCGGATTCTTTTTAAAGCTTATGAATCCTATAACCAAGAGCGTAATGGATAAAAGAAAACAGATTAATATTAAGCTCATAAAAAATGGACCTCCTTCTCTAAAGCGATCCACAAAGGGGTTTATAATCATTAGTTCGTTCATAATTGATGATGTTTTAGTTAAACTTGGTTCAAACTTAAAGTTAATCTGAAGTCAATTTTTTTAAATGAGACAGACGACTGATTTTATACTCGATTTTGCAAAATGCTAAAACCATTGCTAAATCTGTCATTCGTCTACAAACTCATCTTTCTGTATAAAAATATGGTATTATTGTAATATAAGTTGAATTAAGTGCTTAGTAAGAAATTTATATTAAAAAAAGTTGGGCAATTTGTACTTCACATTTTGTTTTGGTGTGTTGTACTTCTATTCTTTACCTATTTTTTTGGTGTTAGTAGCAATAACTTTTCAGACACACTACTCTACTCTATTTTCTTAATGCCTATTACTATTGCGCTAACCTATGTTTCCATATATAAGCTAATTCCCGATTACTTAATTACGAAACGTTATTTTAGATTTGTGATTTACAGCATTTATACGCTTATCATTTCAGCTTATTTGGTTATGGTTTCTATATTTTTTAGTCTGATTTACATATCAAACTTTGAGTATGGAGAAATGAATCCTCTCACCGGAAATATTCTCTTTGTTATGACAGGAATATATCTGGTAACCTTTGTTGTTAGTGCTTTTAAATTAATGAAACTTAACATAATTGCATCTAGCAAAACCAAAAAGCTAGAAACTAAAATTTTAGAAACGCAACTAAAGCTTAAAGAACAAGAGTTGAATTATTTGAAAATGCAAATTCACCCTCACTTCTTGTTTAATACACTAAATACCATGTATGGGTTCGCTTTAAAAAAAGCTAATGAAACACCTGAAATGATCTTAAAACTTTCTAACCTTTTAGATTATTTGCTATATCAAGCGGACAAACCATTTGTAAACCTTATTGATGAAATAAACCATATTGAAGATTATATTGCTTTGGAAGAAATGCGCTTTAATGAAACCCTGAACGTTACGGTGACTAAGAAAATAGAGTCTAATAACATTGAAATTGCTCCTATGCTTTTTATCCCTTTTGTTGAAAACAGTTTTAAACACGGAAGAATAAAAAATGGTAAATTGGATGTGAACATCGATATACAAGCTACAATGAAGTATATCAAGTTCAATATAACTAATACATGTGCAGATTTTCAAAATTACAATGAAGGTATTGGTTTAGAAAATATTAAAAAACGCTTAGAGATGTTATACCCAAATCAATACGATTTAGATATATCTTATGATAATGATCAATTTAACGTTGTATTAGTTTTACAGCTAAAATCTAGCTTACCAAATGCTTAATAAAATCTCTTGCATTATTGTTGATGACGAATCTATTGCTAGAGACATTATTGTGTCGCATCTATCAAAAATTGATTCTATTGAAGTTGTGGCTACATGCAAAAATGCTATTGAAGCTTTTAATATTCTAAGCTCTAAAACAGTCGATTTAATATTCTTGGATATAAATATGCCTGAGATTTCGGGTATAGCTTTTGCTAAATCCATCAACAAGGACGTTAAAATCATTTTCACCACAGCCTATCGAGATTATGCTGTAGAAGGTTTCGATTTGCAAGCGGTAGACTATCTTTTAAAACCCATTTCATTTGAGCGATTGGTAAAAGCGGCAAATAGATATTTTGAAGTCCATAATACTCTTAAACAAACCGATGTTTTACCGGATGAAACAAACACTTTTATTTTTGTAAGAGCGGACAGAAAAATGATAAAAATAGATTTTGATTCTATTCTATATATTGAAAGTTATAGCGATTATATTAAGATTCACTTAGACAACCAAGACACTATTGTTACCAGAGAAACCATTAGTGCCATAGAAGCAAAATTACCGAATAACAGCTTTTTAAGAATTCACCGCTCTTTTATTATTTGTCTTGAAAAAATACAATCATTTACCAATGAGCATATTACCATTAATCGTAAAGCTTTGCCAATTAGTCGAAGTTATAAGAAAGATGTTTTGAAAACGCTAGAAAAATATTAACTTTAGTCTAATAATTACCCCATTTTTACGTTTTTATAGCAGTTGCTATTTTTGAAATTACCGTTTTAATGAAAGAATACCTACACGAAACAATTCCTAATCTCAAACCCTTTGATTATTCGCGTCATTTTGAATCGCATTTAATCAATCAACAATGGGTTTTGGTGAATGGTATTTCAAAAAAGAAATCGACCTACACTTTTAGAGAAGACAATATTTTAGAAATAGAACGAAAAGATGATGTTATAAAAACGTCATGGAATCTCAGCCTTCTAAACATTTTCTCAATAGAGACCGAAGATGGACTTATTACCGTTAAAGCTTATTTTAAAGATGATGATGTTTTAGTTTTAAATCATCAGGATAAAGAAGAATTTGCACTTTTTATAAATACTACCAATTATGAAAACGAACTTAATTCGGTAGATGATGTTCAGGTTTTCTTAAGAGAAAAATACAAACAAAAAGTGAGCAAGTTAATTCACAAACATGAGTTCTACTACATAGAACAGTCTAAAGAATACGGCCCTTTTACTGTTGAAGAGCTTGCTGAAAAAGTTAAGAAAGATGAAATAAGTGTCTACTGCTTTGTTAGAGATGTTAACGAGGATGATTATAGTAAACGCTTACGCATACAAGATTTAATAAAGGAATTATAGTTTATTCCCTAAAACGCTTGCTCAACAACATCTGTTTAGCTTTATTTTTAACACCTTTACTTGCACCATTTTTTTCTAATTCTTGTACAGTATATTTTTGAATTTCAGTATAATCCAATAGCAAATCCTGTAACTTCTTGTGATTAGAATTTATAATATCACGTATTATATTTTCTGTTGGTCCTTGATCCATTAATTGCTGTCTAATGGCTTCATTTGGTAAGTCTACAATACCTGGTTCTAGTAAAATTCGCTTATCAACATAAGGCTTTAAGTGAAATAGCAAATCATTAATCTTATCAACTAATTCCAGTCTATTTTTAGTCTTAAATTCTACTTCCGGAGAATCCCATAAACCCTCATACTCCATCTCATTAGTTTTTGAAACAAAATTTGGTAATAGATGAATTACTTGTAGTTGATAAGCTCCTTTTATATCACATTCAGGTTTCCAACAGACATCAATAGCTTTGAGACGTGTTGGCGAATTTATAAGCAGTAAACTTCCAGAAAATTCATGGATAGTTTTCTCTGTAGGGTCTGTTTCCGTTAACAAGTTCCACTCTACAGACCAGCCTGCTGGTATTTTTAAGGATTGAAGATTCATTTTTTTAAATTATTAAAGTCAGCTTTATTTAGTCTTCAAACCAAATAGCTTGCTTATAATACGGATAAGGTAAATCATCTGTGGTTTCGTACTTAAATGTATACTTTTCTTCTCCTGTTAACCAATTTACCCAGCCCCATTTTCCATTTTTTTTTAACGGCTAATTTTGACACACCATCTACATCGTATTTTTTATAATCTTCATATTCACATGGCACTGATTGCTTTGCTTTATCGTGATAACTCCAATAAGACAAATACATACCTACTTTATCTTTGTTGTATACTGCTGTGTACTTTGCATTGAACCCAAAATTAGAAATACTGTCGTACTTTGCAGGAATAAGTGTTCTTATATCATTTTCACTCAAGGACTGATACATTCCCCATTTTTTAGTGACTTTGTTTCTTGCCTTAAATACTCCATCGCCATTACCGTCATCAAAAATAAGGACATCTGCTTTTAATGCTTTTTTAGATGCTACAAAGATATCTTTTGCCCAACCTTCTATCTGTATCAAAGGCACATCATCAGGGTTTTCAAAAGTAGGATCAACTAATATAACATCTTCAAACCAATCTACTAATCCCCATTTTCCATTGTCTTTTATAAGCGCATAATATCTACCATCAACCTCCTTTAGTTTTACAGCATCATAGACACATCTTACGCTTTCTGTAGCATCATGTATTTCATATGGATTTAAAAGAATACCGTATTTCTTTTTGATCTTTACAATGATAAAAGGCTCCATATCTTTAAACCAGCTGATAGAATCGAACTTTGGCGCAATTACTTCATTAAAAGTGATGACTACTTCACCTAAATCATAATAAGCATCTATATTATAAACTCCCCATTTTTTGGTGGATTTCATTTTTACTTTTGCTAAGTTGGATGAACCAGTAATCCATTCAATATCTTTTCCTTTTATTTTTTTTAAGATTTTTTTGTCCGAGACTTGCTGAGCTTTGATATTAAGAGCAAAATTCAATAAAATTATTAAGACAATATAACTGTTTCTCATAACCTACACTATATTCTTTTGATATTTGGCTTTGATTTCAAAAATTGTACCGTTTCTTTTTCTTTATTTTTTTTTACGTCTATTTTAAAACAAAAAAAGCGAACCATTTTGGTTCGCTTTTTTAGATTCTGAAACAAGTTCAGAACGACAATATCAATATTATATATTTAAACGTGTAAAGCTCTATCATCGGTAGCTGCTAATGCTGCTTCCTTAATTGCTTCTGTAAATGTTGGATGTGCGTGAGACATACGAGAAATATCTTCTGCAGATGCTCTGTACTCCATTGCTACAACAGCTTCTGCAATCATATCTGCCGCTCTTGCTCCAATCATATGAACACCTAATATTTCGTCTGTACTCTTATCTGCAAGAACTTTTACGAAACCATCAATATCCATACTTGCTCTTGCTCTACCTAAAGCACGCATTGGAAACTGACCAACTTTGTAGTCTACACCAGCATCTTTTAATTGCTCTTCCGTTTTACCAACAGCAGCAACTTCTGGCCATGTATACACCACACCTGGAATTAAATTATAATCAATATGAGGTTTTTGTCCTGCTAATGTTTCTGCTACAAAAACACCTTCTTCTTCAGCTTTATGCGCCAACATTGCACCTTTTACAACATCACCAATAGCATAAATATTTGAAGCACTTGTTTGTAAGTGATTATTAACTTCAACTTGTCCTCTATCATTAAGTTTTACACCTGCTGCTTCAGCATTTAAGCCATCTGTATAAGGACGACGACCAACTGAAACCAAACAATAATCTCCTTTGAACTCTACCTCTTCACCTTTTTTGTTATCTGCTTTTACAATTACTTCATCACCTTTACGCTCAACAGACTTCACTTTGTGAGAAGGATTCATGCTGAATTTAGCTTTCTTTAAAACCTTATTCAACTCTTTAGATAAACCTCCATCCATGGTTGGAATAATTCTATCCATATACTCAACTACAGTAACTTCAGCACCTAAACGCTTGTATACTTGTCCAAGCTCTAAACCAATAACTCCACCACCAATAACTATTAAATGCTTCGGAATTTCTTTTAGTTTTAAAGCTTCTGTTGAAGTAATGATACGCTCTTTATCCAGTTCAATAAACGGTAAGTTTGAAGGTTTACTACCAGTAGCAATAATGGTATTTTTGGCTTCAATCTCTGTTTTTTCTTCACCATCAATACTAATGTGAGTTGCATCTTTAAAGCTTCCTAAACCTTGGTAAACATCAATATTATTCTTTTTCATCAAGAAATCAATTCCACCAGTAGTTTGGTCTACAACAGCTTGCTTACGAGCAATCATCTTTTCTAAGTTGACTTTTACATCTCCAGGAATTTCAATACCATGCTCTTCAAAATGTTTTACAGCATCTTCGTAATGATGTGATGAATCTAAAAGTGCTTTACTTGGTATACAGCCTACATTTAAACATGTACCTCCTAGAGTGGAATATTTTTCTATAATTGCAGTTTTCATGCCTAGTTGTGCACAACGGATTGCTGCTACATAACCACCAGGACCTGATCCAATCACTGCTACATCGTATGAATTCATAAGTGTTTTTTTGATGTTAATTTTGTCTTAGACAAAAATACAATTTTGATTAATGATTACCGAAAGACTTTTACTAAATTTAGGAAGTTTCTGTAAAAAAATAGTCCATAAGTTTAAGACTTTACAAAGTCTAAACAAATGGACATATTCCCTAAGAATTAATAGCTATTCAAAATTGCGAATAAATACGTAGTAACACAATACTCAATATGAGTATTTATGTTGATTAAAGCCAGTGCTGATTGACTTTTAGCATCCCAACAAGTTCACCTGTTGAGGATATATTTAGCTTTTTAAGAATGTTTCTGCGGTGAGTATCAACTGTATGCGGACTAATATTTAGTTTATCTGATATTTCTTTACTAGTATTATTTAATACTAATAATCTAATAACATCACGCTCTCTATTACTTATTCCTTCATCAAGTAATTTTTGAGAGAAATTATTGAAATATACCGTTTCGTACTCCTTATTGTCATTAAGTAATTTTGCAGATGCGGTAATTTCCATCTTAATATCAGGATGTAAAACTGTATAATGTGCCAATCCTATTATAGGTTTTCCACTAGCATCAAATACTAAAGGTGTTGTATTCTGTACAATATTCACATAGTCTCCATTAGCAATTTTAAATCTAAAGTTCCATGTGTAATTAGCGTCTTGTCTTTTGCTTTCAGAAATTTCACCCATTGTATATTCCATTAGATTATTAAGAGCTTTTAGCCAAGCTTCTACATCATCTGGATGAATTCTGCTCCATAGGTGGCGCATTCCTTTATTTTTAAGCTCATTAGGATCTAAACCTGTACAGGATGCATAATTTTTACTTATATATTCAAAGGTTAAATCTTGAGTATTGGTAATACAAAAAAATGTAGAGCTATACGGTAAAAAACTATCCATCTCAATAATTTTTTCGATGTGTTTTTGTAGAGAGGGTTTGTCGTACGACTCAAAAATAGTTTTGTAAAGTTCTTTGATTTGGTGATGATTCATATAACAAAAGTATAGTTTTAAGGAGAACTTATTTAGTCTAAAGTTATTATAAAAAATTTAAAGATTATTAAAGAACTACAGCTGTGGTATGTTTAACTTCATTAATCATAAACATACTGTGTGTACTACCTATATGCTCTAAGGTTGTGAGCTTTTTTACAATAAACTCTCTGAATTCAGACATGTCTTTTACTAGTACCTTTAACAGATAATCATAGTCTCCACTGAGATGGTAACATTCTAAAACCTCCTCTAACTTACGTATTTCTTTCTCAAATTTCACAACATAGTCTTGTGTATGCTGCGTGAGTTTTACGTGACAAAAAGCAACAAAATCTTTATTTATTTGCTTTTTATTCAACAAAGCTACATACTTACTTATTACTTTATTGTTTTCAAGTTTTCTTATACGCTCATACACTGCTGTGACAGATAAGCCTAAAGCATTTGATAGTGCCTTGTTAGTTTGCTTACTATCTTCTTGCAATAGCTTTAATAGTTTCTTGTCTAAATCATCTAATACCATGCTTAATTTTTTTTCTTATTAAAATCTGAAGCTGACTGTATTTTAGTTTTATTTTCTTTTAAAATACAAAATAACAGTTTTATTTTCTAAATAATCATTTTACTATTGATAATATTTCTAAAACACATGATCTTTGAGTAACTAATAAAAACTTTTGATTATGGATTTTAAACCAGCTAACAATATTCAAGATTTACAATACTTTGGTGAATTCGGAGGTGTAAATCCTTCTATTTCAGATTCATCAACCTACACATTCTTATCAGCAAAAACAATGTTCGATACTTTTGAAGGTAATGCTGAAGGCTGTTATTTATATTCTCGTCATTCATCACCTTCTAACTTATATTTAGGTGAAGCGCTTGCTGCTATGGAAGGCACGGAAACTGCTACAGTTACAGCTTCAGGAATGGGTGCTATAACTCCTGTATTGTTACAGCTTTGTGGATCTGGTGAGCATGTAGTAAGCAGTAGAACTATTTATGGAGGTACTTACGCTTTCTTAAAGAATTTTGCTCCAAGATTAGGCATACAAACTTCATTTGTAGATATTACCAAATTAGATGTTGTTGAAGCAGCCATAACTCCAAAAACAAAAGTTTTGTATTGTGAGTCCGTTAGTAATCCGTTATTAGAAGTTGCTGATATTAAAGGTTTAGCTCAACTAGCTAAAAAATACAATTTAAAATTAGTTGTGGATAACACTTTTTCTCCATTATCAATTTCACCAGCAAAATTAGGAGCTGATGTTGTAATTCATAGTCTAACAAAATTTATTAATGGATCTTCAGATACTGTTGGTGGTGTCGTTTGTGGTACTCAAGAATTAATAGATCAACTTAGAAATGTAAATGATGGAGCTGCAATGTTACTAGGTTCTACGATGGATAGCCTACGCTCTGCTTCTGTTCTAAAAAACCTAAGAACACTTCATATAAGAATGCAACAGCACAGTTATAACGCCAAATATCTTGCCGAAAAATTTGAAAATGATGGTTTAAAAACCGTCTATCCTGGTTTACAATCACATCCTTCTCACGCATTATTCAAATCTATGATGAATGATAAATACGGTTTTGGAGGCATGATGACTATTGATGTTGGCTCGTTAGATAAAGCCAATGCTTTAATGGAACTTATGCAAGAACAAAATTTAGGCTATTTAGCGGTTAGTCTAGGATTTTACAAGACTTTATTTAGCGCACCAGGAAGTTCTACATCATCTGAAATACCAGAAGAGGAACAACAAGAAATGGGATTAAGCGATGGACTTATCCGCTTTTCAATTGGTTTAGATGCTGATATTGAGCGTACATACAATATGATGAGAACCTGTATGGAAAAACTAAACATACTATAAACTGAAATGGCTTAAAGAAATCTATTTGCATATGGCTTAACAAAATCGTAACATTACGGAACTAAACCAATAATGTATGCAGGAAGACGACTTATCTAAAATTGATATAAACGATCAAAGAATAGTTGAGAACAAAGAACTTAATTTCTTTGAAGCTCTAATACCAGTTATCATATTGATGGGCTTATTAGCCTACAATATTTTCTTTGCTGATGGTGCAATGTTTGGAGATTATTCAAACCAGATTATTCTTTTAATTGGTGGTGGTGTAGCTTTAATAGATGGTCTTTATAATAAAGTACCTATTTCTTTAATGATAAAAGAAGTTTGGGAAAATTTAAAAAGTGTTTTCGTTCCCATATTAATTTTACTTTTAGTTGGTGCGCTTGCAGGAACTTGGCTTATAAGTGGTGTAATTCCTGCAATGGTATATTATGGGTTACAAGTCTTAAGTCCTGAGATATTTCTACCTGCTTCAGTTATTATAGCAGCTATCATATCTATTGCTACTGGAAGCTCTTGGACTACATCGGCAACCGTAGGTATTGCTTTAGTTGGTATCGGAACAGCTTTAGGCATTAATCCTGGAATGATTGCTGGTGCTGTAATCTCAGGTGCATACTTCGGAGATAAAATGTCACCCCTTAGCGATACTACAAATTTAGCTCCTGCTATGGCTGGAACAGATTTATTTACACATATTAAATATATGACCATTACAACCGTACCTACTATATTAGTAACACTGGTTGTTTTCGGAATTATTAGTGCTTCAATTGAACCAACAGGAAGTGCCGACGTAAGTAATTTATTGTTATCAATAGATAAAGCTTTTAATATCACACCTTGGCTATTTTTAGTTCCTGTTGTAGTTATAGCTTTAATTTTACTTAAGACAAAACCTCTAGTATCACTTGCTTCTGGAGTTGTATTGGCTGCAGTTTTTGCAGTTGTTTTTCAATCAGAAGTTTTAAGTAGTTTGTCAGACTCAAGTGTAACTGCTATTACAGATGCCATTTTCACAGATACTTCAGTTGCTACAGACAATGAAAAATTAAATGAATTATTCTCAGCAGGTGGCATGAAAGGGATGTTATGGACAATCTTTCTGATTATTTGTGCTATGGTTTTTGGTGGCATTATGGATGGCATTGGAGCATTGGCAAGAATTACTAAAGCTCTCCTATCTGTTGCTACAACCGTATTTGGACTTTTTGCAAGTACCGTTTTAAGTTGTTTAGGATTAAATACAATTGCTTCAGATCAATATTTAGCTATTGTAATTCCTGGTAAAATGTTTAAAAAAGCCTATGACGACAAAGGCCTAGCTCCTGAAAACCTTAGTAGAACTTTAGAAGACTCTGGTACAGTAACTTCTGTACTAATCCCTTGGAACACTTGTGGTGCTTATCAAAGTGGTGTATTAGGTGTTGGAGTTGGTGAATACTTCATCTATGCTATTTTTAATTGGTTGAGTCCTATTACAACTTTAATCTTTGCCGCATTAAGAATCAAGATTAAATATTTATTAAAAAAGTAAAATTTATTTTTCAAACAATACGAGTCTATTTTATCAGGTTCACATTTTTAACGACTCAATTTTGCCATTCTAATAAAATTTGAGGTGTATTTTTGAGGCCATATACTTACACTATTATTCTATAGATTTATAATAGCAAATTACTATTTCCACACACTATTCTAATGGGTATTTTTGTATCAAATTAGTAATAAATTAAACAAAATAAATATGGCATTCGTAGGAAAAAAATTCCCAAACATTAGTGTAGACGCAATGAATGAAATGGGAGATACATTCAAGTTAAATGTATTAGAAGAAGCAAAAAACAACAACAAAAAAGTAGTTTTATTTTGGTACCCAAAAGACTTTACTTTTGTTTGTCCTACTGAGCTTCATGCATTTCAAAAAGCAATAGGTGAATTCGAAAAAAGAAACACAATTGTTATTGGTGCTTCTTGCGATACACCAGAAGTTCACTTTGCATGGTTAAGTACTTCTAAAGATAATGGCGGAATTGAAGGCGTAACCTACCCTATCCTTGCTGATAGCAACAGAAACCTTTCAAGCATCTTAGGTATTTTAGACATCACTAACGAAACTTTTGATGAAGAAACAGGAACTGTTCAAGTTGAAGGTGACAATGTAACTTACAGAGCTACATACATCATTGATGAAGAAGGTACAGTACAACACGAAAGTATTAACAACATGCCACTAGGTAGAAATGTAAATGAGTACCTAAGACTTATTGATGCTTTAACTCACGTACAAAAGAATGGTGAAGTTTGTCCTGCTAACTGGGAAGAAGGTAAAGAAGCAATGCAAGCTAACGCTCAAGGTACTAAAGAGTATTTATCAGCTCAATTAAACTAAAAATTTATGATTCAAGAATTAGATCAAGACAATTTACAAAGCATAGTTTCTGAGAATGACACTGTTGTTGTTCAATATTCAGCAACTTGGTGTGGAAACTGTCGTATAATGAAACCTAAATTCAAGAAATTAGCAACAGAAAACGAAAATGTAACATTCGTAATTGCTGATGCTGAAAAATTTCCTGAAAGTAGAAAGCTAGCAACGGTAGACAACTTACCAACATTTGCTACTTTTAAAAATGGTGAATTCAAAAATCAAGTACAAACAAACAAGTTTGAAGTATTAAAGGAACTTGTTGAAGAAGCTATTTAAAAAATGAAATTACCGGTTATAAAACAATTAACCCAATTTATCGAAGAGAACGATGAAGACTACGTCGTAGAAACCATTGAAACCTTAGAGAATTTAACCGAAGTTCCATCTTTAAAAGATGAAGAATTAGATGTAATAGGCGAATTAATTTCTAACATGTATGGTGCGATTGAAGTACATAAAATGGTAAAAGACGGCACGCCAAAAAAGGAAGCTTTAAATACTTTTATGTCTCGCGTTCTTGGATCTATCGATAAGTAAAGAATAATTGAAAAAGAAAGAGAGAAAAAAACCACTTCAAAATTGAAGTGGTTTTTTATTTTTATAATCTATTCAGCAATGCTTCTAATTCTTTTTCTTTAGCATAATCTAGAGCTGTTTTGCCATCTGAATCCTTTAATGTTTTATCGGCATGGTTGTCTAAAAGCACATTAACAACTACTTGCTGATTGTATTGCACAGCATAGATTAAGGCTGTTGTTCCATTATTATTTTGCGCATTAATATCGGCATGGTGTTTTAGTAATAAATTAACCAATGCTAAGTTACCTTTAAAACTTACACCTATTAATGCTGTATTTCCTGAGGCATCTTTTCCGTCGATATCTGCTTTATACCCTAGTAATATTCTCACAAGCTCTTCTTTATCAAAATAACTCGCAAAAATTAAAGGTGTAAAACCTCTTGCATCAGTTATATTAACTAAATCAGGATTTCTTTCTAATTGCAGTTTTATATTTTCTGCATTGCCAGATTGTATCGTCCTGAAAAATAATTCGTTTTCGTTCATATTTATATATTCAATAAAAAAAGGAACACATACTAGCTACATGTGTTCCTTTATCAATTTGCTATTAATCTACTATTTTAAATCGTATCTATCTAAATCCATCACTTTTGCCCAAGCAGCTACAAAATCCTTAACAAATTTTTCTTTTGCATCATCTGCAGCATAAACTTCAGCAACTGCTCTTAATTCGGTGTTAGACCCAAAAATTAAATCCGCACGTGTTCCTGTAAATTTGACTTCACCTGTTCTACGATCTCTACCTTCAAATAATTTATCGTCATCTGAAGTTGAACTCCAAGTGTAAGTCATATCTACTAAATTCTTAAAGAAATCATTTGTTAGATGGCCAACATTATCTGTAAACACACCATGTTTAGAACCATCGTGATTAGCTCCTAAAACTCTTAAACCACCAACTAAAACTGTCATTTCTGGGATAGACAAGCTTAATAAGTTGGCTTTATCTACCAATAAATCTTCTGCTTTAACATCTAGATTTGGATTCACATAATTTCTAAATCCATCACCTAATGGTTTTAAGTAATTGAATTGTTCAATATCAGTTTGCTCTTGAGTTGCATCACCTCTACCTTGAGAAAACGGTACAGAAATATCATAACCAGCTTTGCTTGCGGCTTCTTCAACACCAGCAACACCACCTAGAACAATTAAATCTGCCATAGATACTGTTCCGCTAAACTCATTTTGAACACCTTCATAAACACCTAAGACCTTATTTAATTCTTC
Source organism: Winogradskyella sp. 266wxhm (assembly GCF_058964685.1). NCBI lineage: Bacteria > Pseudomonadati > Bacteroidota > Flavobacteriia > Flavobacteriales > Flavobacteriaceae > Winogradskyella > Winogradskyella sp. 266wxhm. The sequence goes on along the minus strand of NZ_CM179559.1, from coordinate 3,596,089 downwards.
AGGATTATTTACTTTCCAACTGCGTTGTGGTTCTAATTGTAAGCGTGCACCATTTGCGCCTCCACGTTTATCAGAATCTCTATATGTTGAAGCGGAAGCCCAAGCAGTTTTTACCAATTCTGATACAGACAAACCAGAAGCTAAAATCATTTTCTTTAAAGATGAAATATCTGCATCACTTAATTTATAGTCTACTTTAGGTACTGGATCTTGCCAAATTAACTGTTCACTAGGTACTTCTGGCCCTAGGTAACGATCAATTGGCCCCATATCTCTGTGAGTTAACTTATACCACGCTCTTGCAAATGCATCTTCAAAAGCTTTGTGGTCTTTATGAAAACGTTGAGAAATCTTTAAATACTCAGGGTCTGTTTTTAAGGCTATATCAGCTGTAGTCATCATTAAAGCCTGTTTTCCATTTGGATCTCCTGCTTTTGGAGCCATGCGTGCTTGAGATGCTGCTGTTGGCGTCCATTGGTGTGCACCTGCAGGACTTTTTGTCAACTCCCATTCATAATTTAATAGTACATCAAAATAATCTGCATCCCATTGTGTTGGGTTTGGTGTCCATGCTCCTTCTATTCCACTGGTGATTGTATCATCCAACACACCACTTTTATAAGTATTTTTCCAACCTGTACTCATTTGTTCTATTGGTGCACCATGTGGCTCTGCACCTACATACTGACCTGGATCTGCCGCTCCGTGAGCTTTTCCGAAGGTGTGACCACCAGCAACTAATGCCACAGTTTCTTCATCATTCATGGCCATACGACCAAAAGTCTCTCTAACATCTTTTGCAGAACCAACAGGATCTGGTTTTCCGTCTGGACCTTCAGGGTTTACATAAATCCAACCCATCATTACTGCTGCTAAAGGATCTTCTAAGTCACGTTCTTCGTAATTATCACTATTACCGTAACGGTCTTCATTTGCTCCCCATTCGGTTTCACTTCCCCAATATACATCTTGTTCTGGTTCCCAAATATCTTCTCGTCCACCTGCATAACCAAATGTTGGGAATCCCATAGACTCTAAGGCACAGTTACCAGCCAAAATCATTAAATCTGCCCAAGAAATTTTATTTCCATATTTCTTTTTTACTGGCCAAAGTAATAAACGAGCCTTATCTAAGTTGCCATTATCTGGCCAACTATTTATAGGAGCAAATCTTTGGTTTCCTGTACCAGCTCCACCTCTACCATCACCAACCCTGTAAGTTCCTGCACTATGCCATGCCATACGAATCATAAATCCTCCATAATGACCATAATCTGCAGGCCACCAATCTTGAGAATCTGTCATAAGATTAAGAACGTCTTGTTTTAGTTCAGTATAATCTAAACTATTAAACGCATCTGCATAATTAAAATCTTCACCTAATGGATTCGATTTTGTAGCATGTTGTCTTAAAATATTCAATTTTAGTTCGTTCGGCCACCAATCTCTATTTTTTACACCGCCTCCACCAACGGTATTTTGCTTTCCACTTAAAAAAGGACATTTACTAGCATCATTATTATTAATTTCAAAAGTGTCGGTGTTCTTATTTTCCATTATTTTAGTTTTTGATTAAAATTTTGACAGTTTAAAGTTAAGAAATTATGGATTCAATAAAGAGAGTGATTATTTTTTAAAATTATTTTAACATAGCTTTTAGTTATCGTTTAAGCATTTAGAATAATTAAAAATTATTTTTACAAAAAACTTGTAGATTATTACGCAAAAATATCGTAACTTAATGTTGTAATTTAACACCTAAACATATGAGCACAACAGAATATACAAAGGTTTACTCTGGTAATTTTATTTTAGTTACAAGAGTTAAGGACGAATTAGAAGCTAGAGGAATTATTCCTATTATAAAAGACGAAGGTGAGTCGCAACGACTTGCTGGCTATGCTTCAATGAATCAAGGATTTCAAGAAGTTTTTGTTCACAATGATGAATTAGATAACGCTATTGCTATTGTTGAACAAGTTAAAGTGAATATGGAAACTACATCCTCTGAGTAAAACTAATTTAACTATTAAAACAGAAAAAGCTGGTTCTTAATTTGAACCAGCTTTTTTTTATTACTATTCTTTAAAATAATTTTGATTAAGCCGTTACGCCATACATTTTATCACGCTGTTCCTTAATCTTTTTATCGCTCATGTATTCATCAAAGCTCATGTAGCGATCGATAACTCCATTTGGTGTTAATTCTATTATTCTATTACCCACTGTTTGTGCAAACTCATGATCGTGAGTAGTTAACATCACTGTGCCCTTAAAGTTTTTAAGTGAATTATTAAAGGCAGTAATACTTTCTAAATCTAAGTGGTTTGTTGGTTCATCTAGTATTAATACGTTAGCTCTTATCATCATCATGCGGCTAAGCATACAACGTACTTTTTCACCTCCTGATAATACATCTGACTTCTTTAAAGCTTCTTCACCACTAAAAATCATCTTACCAAGGAATCCACGAATGTAAACTTCTTCACGCTCTTCTTCTGTAGTAGCCCACTGACGTAACCAATCTACTAATGAAAGCTTGTTATTAAAATATTCTGAGTTATCTAAAGGTAAATACGATTGCGTGGTTGTAACTCCCCAAGCATATTTGCCAGAATCTGCCTCTTCTTTTCCGTTTATGATTTGATAAAAAGCTGTTGTAGCTCTAGAATCTCTAGAAAACACAACAACTTTATCTCCTTTTGCCAAGTTGATATCAATATCTTTAAACAAAATATCTCCATCTAAACTTGCTGATAAACCTTCTATATTTAATATCTGGTCTCCTGCTTCACGTTCGCGTTCAAAAATAATTGCAGGATAACGACGGCTAGATGGTTTTATATCTGAGATATTAAGCTTATCAATCATCTTCTTTCTACTTGTTGCTTGTTTAGATTTTGCTACGTTAGCAGAGAAACGACGGATAAATTCTTCTAATTCTTTCTTTTTCTCTTCAGCTTTTTTGTTCTGCTGTGCACGTTGTTTTGCTGCTAACTGAGAAGATTCGTACCAGAATGTATAGTTACCTGAGTAATGATTGATTTTACCAAAATCTATATCAGAAATGTGCGTACATACCGCATCTAAAAAGTGACGGTCGTGAGATACTACAATAACACAGTTGTCATAGTTAGCTAAGAAGTTTTCAAGCCATGAGATGGTTTCATAATCCAAATCGTTGGTAGGCTCATCCATAATTAACACATCCGGATTTCCAAATAAAGCCTGTGCTAATAACACACGTACTTTTTGCTTACCATCCAAATCTCCCATTAATGAATAATGTAAATCTTCCTTAATACCTAAGTTAGATAACATTGCTGCAGCATCACTATCGGCATTCCAACCGTTCATTTCTTCGAACTGAACTTGTAATTCTCCTATTTTTTCAGCATTCTCATCTGTATAGTCTGCGTAAAGAGCGTCTATTTGGTTTTTAAGATTATATAAAGGCTTATTCCCTTTTAGTACAGTTTCTAAAACCGTATCTTCATCATGCTTGTTGTGGTTTTGTTCTAAAACCGACATACGTTTTCCTGGCTCTAAATGCACACTTCCTGAAGTTGGGTCCATTTTTCCTGCCAAAATCTTTAAAAAAGTAGATTTTCCTGCACCATTGGCACCAATAATTCCATAGCAATTTCCATTATTGAACGTTGTGTTTACTTCATCGAAAAGTATACGTTTTCCAAATTGCACTGAAAGATTTGAAACTGATAACATACTTAATTTTTAATGGATTAGACCTTTCATAAAGAAAGGCGATTTTTTGAGAGTGCAAAATTAGAAAATAAAAGCCATTAGACGAAATAAATATACACTATAACAAGATTTAACGAGGTATTAACAAGAACTAAATACTCCAAAGTATATTTTTGTGAGGTTGACGATAATGAAAGACTTTTTGATTTATAAATATTTACTCTGTAGTTTTTTTCTAGCCTCATTTACCATTGGATGCAATTCTAAAGGTAATAATTCTGATATTGCTTATATAGGAGGTGAGATTATTAATCCTAAGAATAAGAAAATTACACTTTACAATACCAAAGGAAAAGTTGCCGATACATTTACGTTAGATACTAACAATAGATTTCTTCACAAAATAGAAAATCTTCAACCTGGACTCTATTCTATAAGACATGGTGGTGAATATCAAATGGTACTTTTAGAGCCTAATGATAGTATTATGTTTAGGCTTAATACCTACGATTTTGATGGCTCTTTAGTTTTTACAGGAAAAGGTGCTAAGAAGAACAACTACCTTATAAAAACATATTTAACAAACGAAAAAGAGGCTAAAAAACTAAACACATACGCACAACGAGAGCCTGAAGACTTTGATAATTTTATAGAAAAAAGAAGATTAAGTCGTTTAAATGAATTTGAAACTTTTTTAGAGAATAACGATGAAACACCATTCTTTCAATCAATAATTGAAGCCAATATCAATTATAATGCTTATGCTGATAAAGAGATTTATCCTTTCGCATATTTTGGAAATAACAAATTGGTTCATATCAAGGATTTACCTGAAAACTTTTATAATTACAGAACTACGGTTGATTATAACGCTAATCACCTAAGTAATTTTTTCTCTTATAATAGATTCTTGTTTTTTCACATTGATAATTTAGCGCTAAAGGCGTTTTATGATAAGAATCCTTTTCATAGTAAATTCGATAGACATTCCGCTGAATACAACAAAGCAAAACTAGATATTATTGATAGTTTAGTTGAAGACGAAACTATTAAAAACAATCTACTAAAATATAAGGCAAGAGATTATATTAGCTACAATCATAGCGAAGTTGAAGCTCAGGAAATGTTAGATTACTATCTTGAAAAAAGTACTGATGACGAGCACAAAACATACATGAATGATTTAATGGCTTCCTTAAGATTACTTAGAAAAGGAAACCCACTACCAGATCTTACTGTTGTTAACTATGACGATAAAGAAACTGCATTATCTTCAATCATAACAAAACCAACAATCATTTATTTCTGGACGTCTAACAGAAAATCGCAATACAGAAATAGTCATTATAAGGTTAAGGAACTGAAATTAAAGTTCGATAATATGGACTTTATCTCCGTAAACATTAATGACAATGATGATGAATTCTGGAAAAACATCATTAAACAATATGATTTTCCTACAACTTGCGAATACAAATTTAAAAATTCTAAAAAAGCTCAGCAGACTTTAGCTTTAAACTACTTGAACAAAGCTATTATTGTTGATGAAACAGGGCATATCCTTCATCCTAATGCTAATATTTATAATTCTGAATTTAATATTTTACTTTCAGAATTATTAGAGGAACAAAAAAAGCACTCTATTAAATAGAGCGCTTTTCTTAATATAAAATCGATTATTTTTTAGTTTCCTTTCTTGTAATCTGCTAAGAATTTTTCTAATCCCATATCAGTTAAAGGGTGGTTTAACAATCCAGTAATTGAACTTAGAGGACCTGTCATTACATCTGCACCTAATTTAGCACAATCAATAACATGCATTGTATGACGAACAGAAGCCGCTAAAATTTCTGTTTCAAAAGCATAGTTATCAAAGATGTGACGGATTTCTGCAATAAGGTTTAATCCATCTGTAGAAATATCATCTAAACGTCCGATAAAAGGAGACACATACGTTGCTCCTGCTTTTGCAGCTAATAAAGCTTGACCTGGTGAAAACACCAACGTTACATTGGTTTTAATGCCTCTATCTGAGAAATATTTACATGCTTTTACACCATCCTTTATCATCGGTAATTTTACCACAATCTGATCATGTAATTCAGCTAAAGCCTCACCTTCTCTAACCATACCATCAAAATCGGTTGCAATAACTTCTGCTGAAACATCACCATCTACAATATTGCAGATATCTACATAATGCTTCATAATATTATCATGACCTGTGATGCCTTCTTTAGCCATTAAAGATGGGTTTGTTGTTACACCATCTAGAATTCCCATGTCTTGAGCCTCTTTTATCTGCTCTAAATTCGCTGTGTCAATAAAAAATTTCATAAGAAAATTGTTGTGTTATAATTGTTGCGAATTTACATTAATCAGCTGGTATAACACAACATATTAATTAAATCTTTAATAAGAGCCTATTCAATAATTAAAATATAGGTTTTTGAGGTGCTGTAATTACAAAGATCTGAATCATCATCAAAATCTCTAAATGGTCCATCAACATCAAGGTAGATAGTGATGTCGAATGTTCCTGATTCTATTGGAGTTCCTTCTAAACTTATGGTTCTGTAATTCACGTAATAGTTCACTCCTTCAGGTAAACCAACCACATCAAAATAATAATCGTAATCATCATCTCGAGGCTCATTATTGATTTCCGCCGTGATATCAACATAATAATAACTCTCAGTAGAGCCTATAGGAAATTCTCTATTGGCCAACTCTGGCTCCCTAGGAAATATACATAAAGGTTCTCTGCAACTAAAAAATAAAATGGATAGTAAAAAAGAAAGGAGTAACGTTTTTTTCATGATAGCTGATTTGAAAATAACTTATCAAATAGCGTACCAAAAAAAGCCTATAACTCGTAATGCTTCATTAACATACGCTCATAAACCTTGTCGGGAAGCACACGTTTTAACACAACTGAAAACTTCTGCATAAAAGCCCCTACTTTGTAATGAATTTTCGGTTTATCTGTATTTATGATTTTAAATATAGCTTCAGCCATTTGCGTTGGATCACCTCCTTCATCAACATGTTCATCCATCGTTTTTAATGAATGTCCATACTTTTCCTTGTAAGGCGAATTATCTAAAACAGGTGCATGATAACGACCTGCGGCAATATTAGTGGCAAAATCTCCAGGAGCAACATTGGTCATTTCAATATTAAAGTCTTTCAACTCCATTCTAAAGGCTTCCGTTACAATCTCTAAAGCTCCTTTGCTAGCACTGTAAGCTCCTCTAAATGGTAAACCCATATATCCTGCTATTGAAGTTATATTTATAATCAATCCACTATTTTGCGCTCTCATTGCTGGTAAAACAGCTTTAATAACGTTAATTGGACCAAAGAAATTAGTTTCAAAATTGCGTTTAATTTCGGCATCTGGAATTTCCTCCATTGGCCCGGTAATACCTGCTCCTGCATTATTTACAAGTACATCAATTTGCCCAGCGGTTTTTAAAACTTCTGCTATACAACTTTGAATGGTTTCAATTTTTGTAACGTCTAATGCTACAATAGGAAATTTACTTTCAGGGTATTTTTCAGGATTACGGCTTGTACCAAATACGTTATACCCTTTATCCTTTAAAAATTCACCTATAGATTTTCCAATTCCCGAAGAACCTCCTGTTATTAAAACAACTTTAGACATTTTCTTGATGTAAAATTTGAAGTTAAAAGTACAAAGTTTAAAGAAATTGTTATGTTTTGCACTTACAAAGATTTGAATTTAGGGTACAAAAAAAGGCAAGCTACCTACATCACACCGCTACGACCGCGTACCTTTGCTACGTTCCCGTCCTGGAGGATTGAGCAGGAGCTGGTTGTGTAGGACTTGCCGGCTGCAAAGATACAACCTTTTAATACTTCTGCAATGATTTTTAAACTGAATTTTATTTAATAACTTGCTCAAAAATTAAAGACAGCTTATGCGTTTATCTAATTATATCATTGTCATATGTTTAAGCCTTACAATAATCAATTGTGGCGAGAATAATTCTTCTAAAGACACAGGATTATCCATCAAAACAAACCGAGAATTTGCAATGTTTGGTGATACTTTAAAATTATCGATTGATAATCCTAAAAAGCTAAATATTACAGGTGTAACCTTTAAATTAGATAACAAAACCATTTCAGATAATAAAATTCTGAATGATGTAACTCTTGGTGAAAAAACCATTTCAGCTGTTGTAAAATATGATGACAATACACAAACGCTAACACAATCGTTTAAAATCTATAACAACATTATTCCTAATTATTACAGTTATGAAATTGTAAACACCTACCCTCACGATATTACATCGTACACTCAAGGTTTGGAATTTCATAATGGTGAATTATACGAAAGTACTGGTCAATATAAAGAATCCAAACTTAGAAAAGTAAATTTTGAAACAGGTGAAGTTCTCAAAAACATCAATTTAGATGATGAATATTTTGCCGAAGGCCTTACCGTTTTAGATGATAAAATCTATCAACTCACATGGCGCGAAAAACGAGGCTTTGTCTATGATGTTAACTCATTTGAAAAGCTAAGTACTTTCAACTATGGTAAAAGTGAAGAAGGCTGGGGAATCTGTAATGATGGTTCTCAACTTTTTAAATCTGATGGCACCGAAAAAATATGGATTATAAACCCTGAAAACCTGACGGAGCAAAGCCATATCGAAGTTTATACTGAAAAGGGTAAAATCCCTGCTTTAAACGAATTAGAATGGATTGACGGGAAAATCTTTGCCAACATCTATCAACGTAACGGTGTGGTTATCATTAACCCTAAAACTGGTGGTGTTGAAGGCGTAATTGATTTTAAGCCTTTAAGAAAATTAGTAACTCAGCATCCTGAATTGGATGTTCTTAATGGAATTGCTTACCATCCTGAACGTAAAACTATTTTTGTCACCGGAAAAAATTGGGATAAACTATTCGAAGTTACCATTAAGAAAAAGTAAAAGTCTTAATGAAAGTTTTTGAAAAAATCATAAAAGTTACCAAAGACGATTTAGATCAACTCAACCATGTCAACAACGTATGTTATGTGCAGTGGGTTCAAGATATTGCAGAACTTCATTGGCTTAACAATGCACCAAAAGATATTACAGATAATTATTTTTGGGTAATGATGAGCCATCATATTGACTATAAAAGTCAGGCTGTTTTAGGAGATGACATCAACTTAAAGACGTTCGTTATTAAGTCTGAAGGTTTAATTTCTATTAGAAAAGTAGAAATTTTTAATCTTTCAACAAATAAATTAGCCGCAGCTTCAGAAACTAAATGGTGCTTTATGAACGCTAACACAAAACGACCTGCAAGAATTCCAGAAGAAGTTATCTCACTATTCTAATTAACAAATATTTAGGTTAAAGTTTAATTAATCCGTGAATTAGTTACACTTTAAAGTAGTTTCTTTAGCGTATCAATCAACCATCACAAATGCGCTTAACTCTATTTTTCTGCTTTACAATTCTATCATTTTCACTTTATGGACAAATATTAAGAGGAAAAGTTTATGACTCTGTTTCTACGGTAAAAAACATCAAAGTCCATAATCTCTCTCAGAAAAGTGTTACGCTTACTGATGATGATGGAGACTTTACCATCATTGCCAAAGAAAATGATACTATTAGATTTCAATCCTTGTTTTATCACCCAAAAATCGTTGTGCTTCAATCAATACATTTTGAAGGTGTAGCCGTTTTTGAATTAAAAAAAATTGTGAGTGAATTAGATGAAGTTGAAATTAAAGCCGAACCTGAGCAACCCATTTTTGAAGAGGAAACTTATAATATAGAGCTCAAAAACCTAATTGCTGAAGATATAAAGAATCATCCTGAAAAATATCAACCTGCTGGTGCTAGTTATGGTGTAGATTTTATTTACCTAATTGGCCAAGTAGCTAAACTATTCAAAGGAAAAAAGTCTAAAATGCCCGAATATCAGCCCATTTCTTATGAGCAAATGGATTCCTTATTCACTAAAAGTTCGTTTTTTAATGAACGTTTACTAACAGAAAATCTTCAAATCCCAAAAAACCAAACAAAATTGTTTCTCGACTTTTGTGCTGCAAAACAAATAAGTACAGAGTTACTTGCCGAAAACAAAAAAATGCAACTTCTAGATCAGTTGGTGCTCAATAGTCAATTGTTTTTAATTCTTCTTGATCAATACGGAGAAGAAAATGTTATTAAAGACTAAATAGCCAAAAACAATTAATCGATCTTCATAATAAATCATAACTTCAAAAGTTATATTTTTAAGCCTTAATTATAGTTTTACTTTATGAAGCGACTGCTTACCTTTCTTATCTGCTTTTCAGTTTTAATATTCTGGAGCTCATGTAGAAATGATTTCGAATTTTCACCAAGCACAGGAAACCTAGAATTTGCTAGAGATACGGTATATCTCGATACGGTTTTTACCAATATTGGTTCTAGCACATACAACCTAAAAGTATACAACCGTAGCGATGAAGATATTGTAATTCCGACCATTCAATTAGAAAATGGAGTTAGCTCTTATTATCGAATGAATATTGATGGTACAACAGGTTTAGCTGATGATCAAGAAGGTAAGTTTTTTGAAGATGTAGAACTTTTGGCCAATGACAGTCTTTATATTTTTATAGAAACTACAATAGATATTGAGGCTTTATCCAATTCGGATATTCAGTTTTTATATACAGATAGAATTTTATTCGACTCTGGAAATAACCAACAAGATGTAGATTTGGTGACTTTGGTAAAAGATGCGGTTTTTATTTATCCTAACAAAGATGAGGAAACAAACATTATTGAGACCTTAACTTTTGATGTAGACGGAGATGGAAATCCTGATGAAACCACTTTGCAAGGACGTTTTCTCGAGGATGAAGAACTCACCTTTACCAATGAAAAGCCTTATGTTATTTATGGTTATGCAGGTGTTGGCAATGGACAAACATTAACGATGGAATCTGGTGCACGTGTACATTTTCATGCGGAATCTGGTATTATTGTGACGCAAGGTGGAACTTTAAACATCAATGGTGATTTAAGCACAGATCAAGACCTTCTTGAAAATGAAGTGATTTTAGAAGGTGATCGTTTAGAGCCACTTTATGAAGATATTCCAGGACAATGGGGAACGATATGGCTTTTTGATGGTAGCATTAACAATACCATAAATCATGCGACCATTAAAAATGCGACTATAGGTGTGCTTTCTGAATTTGGACAAAATGATCCTAATGCTAAACTCACCATTACTAATTCTCAAGTTTATAATACAAGTAGCTTTGGTATTCTTGGTAATGCGACTTCTATTACAGCAGAAAATGTAGTGATTAATAACAGTGGACAATCCTCTTTTGCTGGCACTTTTGGTGGAGTATATAACTTAACGCATTGCACCATAGCGAACTATTGGAATAACAGTTTTAGACAATACCCAGCACTATTGATTAATGATTTCACAGTAGATGAAAACAATACCATTTACACCAATACAACTGTAGCAAACATCAATAATTGTATTGTGTATGGCAATGACAATCCTGAATTTTTATTAGAAAATGAAGGTGCTGAGTTTACCTTCAAGTTTAATAATTGCTTACTTAGCTTTAATAATAGTAATCTTGATGGTTCAGGCAATTATGACTTTGATGATATAACTAATTACGAAGGAAACTGGTTTAATCTAGATCCAGATTTTGAAGATCCTTTTGAAAATTTAATGCGCATTGGAGCTGATTCTGATGCTAATGGTATTGGTAGTCCTGCTTTTTTAATTACAGAAGATATTTTAGGAGAAACAAGAGTTTCACCTCCTGATGCTGGAGCCTACAAAAGCGTAAATTTTGAAGAATAGAATTAAAAATAATCAATTATCTATAAATGAAAAAAACTTTACTTCTTCTAATTATCCTATCCTCTTCCCTATTATGTAATGCTCAATTCGTTAAAAAGAGAGCTATAAACGCTCAAATTGGTTATGGCTTGAGTATTCCTTATGAAAGTGTTGATGATACCGCAGACTCTGGTTTTTTTCTACAAGGAGAGTATGTACTTACTATAAAATCATGGTTTGAATTAAAGCCTTATGTAGGCCTCATTCTAACAAACCCTAAGGGAGAAGACTTAAATGGCAATCCAACTGATGAGTTTGCTATAACAAAGGCAGGGCTTCTAGGTGGTAAATTCAGACTAAGAGCACCAATACCCTGGGTGGCACCTTATATTGAGACAGGTTTTGGTTTATCTATTGGTAAATTCGAAACACAAACGGCATTTATATCCAAAAACAAAAGTGGCTTACAATATCATATACCTGTAGCTTTTGGATTAGAATTAGGAAAAGAAACAAATGTAGATATTGGTTTTACTTATTATATTCAACCACAAGTTGAACAAGTAGTTGGTGCCTTTGCTCTTGGTATTACCATTCCATTAAAAGATAAATAGTAAAAAGCCTTTCAATAATTTTGAAAGGCTTTTTTTTATCCTATTTGTCATGCTGAACCCGTTTCAGCATCTCATTACATTATTAGATTCTGAATCAAGTTCAGAATGATAGTAAACTATTACGCATTAAACAATGGCTTTCCTCCCATTAATTCATTCACCTTTTCAGCTACACCTTCTAATATAGTCTCGTTTTCGTAGTTTTTAATAACTTCATCAATTAAATCTACAACATAAGCCATATCATCTTCTTTCAATCCACGAGTGGTAATTGCTGGTGTACCAACTCTAATTCCTGACGTTACAAAAGGAGATTCCGTATCAAACGGCACCATATTCTTATTAACCGTAATATCTGCTTTTACTAGAGCTTGTTCAGCATCTTTACCTGTAATATTTTTATTTCTAAGATCTATAAGCATCATGTGGTTATCCGTGCCTCCTGAAATAAGGTTGTAATCTTTTGCCACAAACGCCTTTGCCATAGCATCAGCATTTTTCTTCACTTGTAGCATATAATGCAAAAACTCATCAGACAATGCCTCACCAAATGCTATAGCTTTAGCTGCAATGATATGCTCTAATGGACCACCCTGATTTCCTGGAAACACACCAGAATCTAAAAGACCTGACATTTTACGAAGGTTACCATTCTTTAATTTTATTCCGAATGGATTATCAATATTTTCACCCATCATAATCATTCCACCTCTTGGTCCACGTAACGTTTTATGTGTAGTTGTAGTTACGACGTGGCAATGTGGCATCGGGTCGTTTAAAATACCCTTAGCAATTAAACCTGCTGGATGCGAAATATCTGCTAAAAGTACAGCTCCTACACTATCGGCTACTTCTCTAAATTTAGCAAAATCAATATCTCTAGAATATGCCGAAGCTCCAGCGATTATTAATTTTGGTTTTTCTTTTTGTGCTTGGTCAGCCAACATATCATAATCAATATAACCTGTGTCTTTTTTTACACCATAAAATGTAGGACGGTATAATTTACCTGAAAAATTCACAGGAGAACCATGTGTAAGGTGACCACCATGAGATAAATCGAAACCTAAAATGGTATCGCCTGGTGTTAAACAAGCATGAAAAACAGCTGTGTTAGCTTGACTCCCAGAATGTGGTTGTACGTTGGCATAAGCGGCACCAAAAAGCGTCTTAGCTCTGTCTATTGCGATTTGCTCAACCTCATCTACTACTTCACAACCTCCATAATAACGTTTACCAGGATAACCCTCAGCATATTTGTTGGTTAGTACAGAACCTGCAGCTTCCATTACTTGGTTACTGACAAAATTCTCTGAAGCTATAAGTTCTATGCCATCAGTTTGGCGTTCTTTCTCTGCTTGTATAAGTTCAAAAATTTGTTCGTCGCGTTGCATAAATAAGGTCTTTGTTAAATCGATACAAAAATAATGAATACATTAGTTTAAATATCAAAATTTATGTAGGTTTGAATATAAATTAATGAACATTTAATCAACAATACTATATGCCATTATCAGCCAATAATCCAGATAGAACCTCTTGGTTACACGTCGGTAAAAACTCAGATTTCCCTATACAGAACATACCTTTCGGTGTTTTTTTAACGAGAGATGACATCATTACCATCGGAACCCGAATTGGCGATACTGCTATAGACCTTGGTGCTTTACATCAGCTTGGATATTTTGAAGGTATTCCGCTTACTGATGATATTTTCTTACAAGACACTTTGAATGATTTTATTGCTGATGGTAGAAAAACTTGGAGATTGGTTCGAAATAGAATCGCTCAGATTTTTGATGAAACCAACGAAACCTTAAAAAATAACATTCCTCACAAAGAACGTATTCTATTCCGTTTAGATGAAATTGAAATGCAATTACCTATACAAGTTGGTGATTACACGGATTTTTACGCCAGTAAAGAACACGCTACAAATGTAGGTACAATGTTCAGAGGTGCTGACAATGCATTAATGCCAAATTGGTTGCATTTACCTGTAGGCTATCATGGAAGAAGTTCTTCTATCATTCCTTCTGGAATACCTGTACATCGTCCTCAAGGACAAACTATGCCTGAAGGTGCTGAAACTCCTGTGTTCGGTCCATCAAAATTGGTAGATTTTGAATTGGAAATGGCTTTTATTACTACTGATGCTAATGATTTAGGGGAACCAATTCCTGTTGAAGAAGCTGAAGAATACATCTTTGGACTTGTTTTATTTAATGATTGGTCGGCTAGAGATATTCAAAAGTGGGAATATGTGCCACTTGGGCCTTTCCTTGGGAAAAACTTTGCGTCTTCTATGTCACCATGGATTGTAACTTTAGATGCTTTAGAACCGTTTAGAACTGAAAGTCCTAAGCAAGATCCAAAACCGTTACCTTACTTACAATCTAAAGGAAAAAAGAGTTTTGATATTAACCTAGAAGTTGGTATTCAACCAAAAGGTTCTAAAGAAACCACAGTTTGTAAGTCTAATTTCAAATATATGTATTGGAATATGGCACAACAATTAGCGCATCATACAGTCAATGGTTGTCCTGTAAACTCTGGTGATATGATGGGTAGCGGAACTATTTCTGGACCAACGGAAGATTCTTATGGTTCTATGTTAGAACTGTCTTGGAGAGGTGCTAAACCTTTAAAAATGAAAGATGGCTCAGAACGTAAGTTCATCAATGATTACGATACGGTAATCATGAGAGGTCATTGTGAAAAAGACGATATTAGAATTGGTTTTGGTTCTGTAAAAACGCAATTACTACCTGTTTTTAACCCGAAGAAAAAGAAGTAAACCTAATCACTTTCTTTTACATTTTGTCAAGCTGAATTTTTTAGATTCTGATTAATCTATAGCTATAAGTATGTTAGATTCTGAAATAAATTCAGAATGACATATCTGTTATATTTATTTAACTAAAAAGGCGCCTTACACGTAAAGCTTACCCATTCTTTTTTAATGGGATGTTCAAAGCTTAACATTTCGGCATGTAAATGAAGTCTGTCGGCAGATTGTCCATAAAGATCATCTCCCACAATAGATAGATTTAACCCTTTATGATGTGCGGCATGAACTCTCAATTGATGTGTTCTTCCGGTAATAGGATAAAAATGGATTCTAGTTTTACCGTCTTTTACGTCTAAAACTTCATAGCTGGTTTTAGCTGGTTTGCCATACTCATAACACACTAACTGTCTTGGTCTATTATCCAGATCTACACGAAGTGGTAAATCTATAGTTCCGGTTAATGTATTTAGTTCGCCATCAAGGAGCGCCACATATCGCTTTTTAATGGTACGGTTAATGAACTGTCTTTGAAGTTTTTTATACGTCTTTTCATTCTTAGCTACTAATAGCAATCCTGACGTTGACATGTCTAAACGATGCACCAACAAAGCTCCTGAAGCATTTGGTAAATAGTCTTGCATTCTTGTAAGCACAGAATCTTTAATTGTTTTTCCTGGTACAGATAAAAATTCATGTGGCTTATTTACCAATAGTAAATACGCATCTTCATAAACAATATCCATTTCTCCTTCAAAAGTGTGCGCTTGTTCTATTGGATTTGCTTCCACATCTAAGCCTTGCATCATATGACCCAAAATGGGTTCACATTTCCCACGACAAGACGGATAAAACTGTCCATGCTTTCTAACTTCTGATTTTGGCGAACTTCCCCACCAAAACTCAGCCATTGCAATTGGTGTTAAGCTATTTTCAAAAGCAAACTGAAATAACTTTGGTGCAGCACACTCACCTGCCGCAGCTGGCGGATGTCCTAAATCGGTAGTTTTAAAAATATCTATTAAATCCTTTGTTTCACCCAAAGCATTTAAAAAGCGATACTCTTCATGTATTTGTCGCTGTAGCTTTGCTGAAAGTGTTTTGCGTTCTTTTTTTAGAGCTTCAATAGGTTCTTGAAGTTTTGATAGCGTATTTTCTGCATCTGCAATAGCTAATTGTATATCACGCTTTAAATACTTCAACTTTAAATTACTTTGAATACTTTCTTCTTTAAGCGTTTCTAGCAATTCTGATTGTTCTACTTTTGATAAGTTAGCCTCTGCCTCTACACGTTTTTGCTTTCGTAATTGCTTTTCTTTTTTGGCTTTTTGTTTAAAATCCTCTAAGGTCTTTTCAGAATGTAGTTTAAGCTCTTCTAATCTCAATTTTGCTTTTATAAAAGCTTCACTCTGCTCTAGTGCTTCAATTTTAGCGTTGAGTTCATTTAAATAGGCTTCCCCTTTTTTATAAAACCCATCTGCTTTAAGGGTATCATAAATTGGTGGCACAAAACCATCTAAATAATTGCTTTCCGCCAATTTTCCGGAAAAAGCAACGATGTAACCTAGTTCTTCTTTTTCATTTTTTACAATCATTACACCAAACATCTTCCCAATTTTCAGTCCTGTTTTAGATGTATCCAAGCCAAAATTGTGTTCAAAATCTGTTTGAGAATTCAAATAAGACTTAACCTCTTCAGCAGCTTTTACCGAAAGTTCATGTGGTTCGTAATAAAACGGAAAGGTAAATTGCTTTGGCAGCTCTACCGAAGTTTCTACTTGTAAGGGATGAAAAAGAGACGCTTTCTTAAACATTGTAATTTTTGGGTTTACAAAGAAACAAAATCTTCAAACATATGTATCTAATTTCAACCCTTTTCAATTAATACATATTAAAATACTGAATATCAAATAGTTTTATTTTTTGGCATTATAGTTGGTTATACTATTTCATAGTAACCCTCTAAACTTAAGAATCATGAAAAAACTATTACTATTTACAGTCCTGTTTTCGGTACTTGTATCGTGTAGTGCAAAAAAACAAATTGAAGAAGCCATAAGTCATGGTAACTATGATGAGGCAATTTCTGAAGCTTTAAGAAAACTTGAAAACAACAAGGATAAAAAGCGTAAGCAAGATTATGTTGTAATGCTTCAAGATGCTTACTACAAAGTTTTAGAGGAAGATTTGCAAGATATTACGCATCTAGAAAAAGATGGTAACCCTGAGCAATATAAAACAATCTATAATCTTTATTTGGATTTAGAAGCTAGACAAAATGCTATAAAACGTGTATTGCCTTTACAAATCAACGGTAAAAATCTGGAGTTTCAGTTTAACGATTATAGTTCTCAAATTGTTGATTACAGATATAAAACATCTGATTATTTAATCGGACAAGGCATTACACTATTAGATTCTGATGACAAATACAATGCTAGAAAAGCTTATGACATTTTCAATTACATAGAAAGCATTAATCCTAATTTTGAGGAAACGAGAAGCTTACTTGAAGAAGCGCATCAAAAAGGTACCGATTACGTTAGCGTTGCTATTGTAAATCACACTAATCAGTTGTTAACACAACAATTAGAAGCTGAATTGATAGATTTTAACACCTATGGTTTAAACCAATTCTGGACAGAATACCACGCAAATATAGAGCCTTCTATGGTTTACGATTTCGCCATGGAATTACAACTCAAACAAATTAATGTGTCGCCTGAGCGTATAAATGAAAGACAGCAACTTAGAGAAAGAGATATTGTTGATGGCTGGGAATATGTTACTGACAGAAGAGGTAACGTTATGAAAGATAGCCTTGGTAATGACATTAAAGTGGATAAGATTGTGAATGTAAAAGCACGTTTCTTTGAAGTAATACAAACCAAGTCTGCACAAGTAGTTGCTGATGTGGTTTATACCGATCTTAAATACAACCAAATCGTAGATACCTTTACATTAGATAGTGGTTTCACTTTCGAAAATATCTTTGGACGCTACAGAGGAGATGCAAGAGCGTTGACCAATAATGATAAGCGCCTTTTAAGACAGCAACAATTAAGATTCCCTACCGATGAACAAATGGTTTACGATTCTGGTGAAGATTTAAAGTTGCAGTTAAAAAACATTTTAAAATCTTATAGATTGAATGGTTAGTTAGTTAGTTAGTTAGTTAGTTAGTTAGTTAGTGTTAAAAACCTCTTTACACGTTCTTAAGTAAAGAGGTTTTTTATTTTAAATTTCCACTTATATTCAACAAATAAGAACAATAAAATCCTAGTACCACTAAATAATAAATGCCTTTCACCGCATTTATTAGCGTTTTATCAGCAAAATATCTACTTTGCATTAAATTTCTAAAAACCACTAAACTAAACCGCTTACCCATGAAGAGACTATTACTTTTTACATTGTCACTTTTATTTGTCCTTTCCTGTAGTACCAGCAAACAAATTGAAAAAGCTGTAAGTGTTGGTAATTATGATAAAGCCATTAACGATGCTGTTAGCAAACTGCGCACCAACAAAAACAAAAAGCGAAAAGCCGAATATATCGTTATGCTTCAAGATGCGTATAAGAAAGCCAACCAACGCGATTTAGAAAACATAAGCTTTCTGCAAAAAGACAACAACCCAGAAAACCATATCAAAATATATGATCTATATGTGGCTTTAGATAACAGACAACAACGTATTAAACCACTATTACCACTTTATGTAGATGACAGAGAAGTTGCCTTTAACTTTAAGGATTATTCTAGTGCTATAATTTCGGCTAAAGACAATGCTTCTGAGCAACTGTACAGCAATGCCGTAGGTTTATTAAACACAAATACCAACAACAAATCTGATTACCGTTTTGCTTACGACCAGTTACAGCAAATTGAAGAAATCAACCCTAATTACAAAGATGTAAGACAACTTATAGATGTTGCACACCAAAAGGGCACTGATTTTGTTTTGGTTGAAATGATAAACGACACCCAAAAAGTTATTCCGCAACGCTTGGAAAACGACTTGCTAAACTTTAGTACATATGGACTCGATAACCTTTGGACGGTATATCACAATAATGCCGACAGAGCTGTAAGGTACGATTACAATATGCGCGTTAACCTAAGAGAAATAAACGTGTCTCCAGAACAGGTTAAAGAGCGTCAAATCATTAAAGAAAAGCAAATTGTAGATGGTAAAAAGAAATTGTTAGACGATCGTGGTAATGTGGTTAAAGACAGCCTTGGTAATGCCATAGAAGTTGATAATCTAAAAACCGTAAGATGCCAATTCTATGAGTTTAGACAATTAAAAACCTCACAAGTAGTTGGTAATGTAGAATACTACAATCTTAACACCAAGCAGTTGGCAGATGCTTTCCCTGTAAGTAGCGAGTTTATTTTTGAGCATATCTATGCCAATGCACAGGGAGACCGTAGAGCTTTAGATAACGATTTACTGCCTTTTCTAAACAACCGTGCGGTACCATTCCCAACGGAAGAACAGATGATTTACGACACAGGTGAAGACCTAAAACTACAGCTCAAAAATATTATGAATTCTTATGTTATAGAATAAATAAAAAACCTCTCAGAATTGAGAGGTTTTTTAATTACGCTTATCGGTCTCGGCTATGAGTAGTTACGTGGTTTAACGGTTAAGCAAGCAAGTACACACCAACCTGAAAATCCGCGAGGATTTTCAGAAGTAGGCGAGAACAAGCAATTACTTATAGTCATTGTTAAGCAGCGTATTTTATTTATAATAATCAATTTTACGTTTTAAAATCCTTAGGGGTTTATCATTTTTAAATTCAATTTTCTCAATCCAATTATTTTCTGAATCGTATTTAAAATCATAACTCCAAACATCTTTTGTTTCGCCATCAGATGTTTTAACCATTTTTTCAGTCAAATCCCCATTTTCATTATATTGATTTTTTTCGACAAGATTGAATTCATCATCTCCAATTACAGTGGTAGACTCCATTAGTTCTCCGTTATTATGGTATTTGTATTTTGCTTCGTCGAAGGTCGAGTCATTTTCGATATTAAATTGTTCGACAATTTTTTTATTGTTTTTATTATAAAAGTATTTGTTTTCTTCTTCAATCGTGTCCCAATCACTGTATTCGGTAATCATTTCTCTTTCTTTGAGGTTTTGAGAATTAAAACTTCTCTCGACTAACCTGATGGGTTTATTTTCATAATCGAATTCGCTCTCGGAAATCAAGTTATTGTTACTATCATATCTTGCGCTATAAGTCGATTGAATTGTGTCATTTTGAATAATTTCTCTTTTAATAGGTCGGTTATCTTCGTCACGTTCAATTTTATATGTTCGCCTAAAGTCATTTTCCTTTATTACGAGTTGGGTTATACTGTCCCGTGAATTGTAACTGTAATCATATTCTAAAACTGAACCTTTTCCATAATGGTCAACTTCTCTTAAATTAAGTAATCGGTCTCTTTTATCATAAGTGTATGATGTCTCTTTCCGAATATCTCCATTTGCTAGAAACTCTTTAGATAAAGTAAGGTTTCCAAGCTGATTAAATTCCAAAACCAAATTTTTGTCAATTCCAATTCCATTTTCTTTGTTTCCAATTTTAAAAGTATCTTTTTCTGGAATCAGATTAAATAGTTCGGATTTTACAGATTTTACTTTTCCATTAAATCCGTATTTGTATAAATCATTTTTCTTGTCCGATGAGTTTGTTGATACAGCGCAACTAATAATTGAAATACAAATTATCGATAAAGTTATGAATGTTTTTTTCATATGTTGCCCAACGTCAAGACACAGTCCCGTTTCAATGAACTATATCTGTTAAAAGGCGAATTTAACTTTTAATAAACTATAAGTCAATACGTAAAGTCACGTATATTTTAAACCAAATATAAGCTAATTGCAATAACACCAGCACAATGCGCTAATTGGCAAAGCAATGTCTTACCAAGAATCATTACAATTAGCTATAAATTTTGCACTGTTTAGTACTTATTAGATTTTTTAAAATTTTTAAATTGCTTATACATTTTTCCAAAATCTTTTTCCTTTTTGCGTTTTTCAGCAACGGTCAATTCAAAATGCTCGTTTTCCCGTTTCATTTTGAGATAATTCTCATAGTACAGTTTATCTACTTTTCCACTTTCAACGGCTTCCATAACAGCACAATCAATTTCTATGGTATGGGTACAATTTTTAAACCTGCAGTTTTGGGATAGCGCGACTATTTTTTCAAACGTCTTTTCTAATCCTTCAACGGCATCTGTAATACCCACTTCTCTCATTCCTGGGTTATCAATAATAACACCTCCATTTTCAAGAGCTATTAATGCTCTGTGTGTAGTAATATGTCGTCCTTTATTCGTACTTGTACTAACAGCATTTGTTTTCATCTGTTGTTTACCCGATAGATTGTTTAAAAGACTCGATTTTCCCACTCCTGAGGAACCCAACAAGCAGTAAGTTTTGCCTTTTTCTATATAGGTTGTCACGTTCTCAATTCCTTTTTGCGACGTATTACTTATAGCAATTATTGGTACTTTAGCTACTCTTTCTTTAACTTTTAAGAGTAGATCATCTAACATTGTTGCGCTTATCAAATCAATCTTATTAAGAAGAATAATTGGCTGTATATGAGATGTATTGCAAATTGTGAGGTAACGTTCTATGCGATTGATATTAAAATCCCCGTCAACCGCTTGCACTATAAAAGCAAAGTCAATATTTGTGGCTATAATTTGCCGCTCTCCTTGCTTACCAACTGCCTGTCGTTGAATAATAGTTTTTCTGGGAATAATAGAATGTATAAGCACCTTATTGTCATCATATTCAGAAATGGCAACCCAGTCTCCTACAGCAGGAAAATCTTCACGAGTATTTGCCGTATATCTTAAGTTACCTGTAATTTCAGCTTCAAAATCCCCGTTTTCAGTTGCAACTATATATCTTTCCTTGTGCTCTGAAATAATTCTTCCTATTTCAAAGTCCATAAGATGATGTTGAATTCTTAATTTTTCTATGTTGTCGTTATATCCGAAATGTTCTAATGTCATATTCAGTATGTTTTAAATTGCCGTAAACACTTGCGGTATTTATAAATCGATAAATACAACAGCATTCACAATCAATGTGTTTATTTGTAAAATGTATATAAGTAGAAATGCTTCAGTGTATTACCTAAAGTTAAGAATGGTGATAGTCAAAGAAAATTGACTATCTATTTTACAATATCCGAATATAATATTACAGATGTAATAGGCATAAATTGTAATTAGAATACAAAATTATAAAATATCCCTTAAAAATCTGAAATTGAGGGAGTTTTTTGTGTAGCGATTATTTCAATCAGTAATTCTGTTTGTAGATTTAGGCAAATATACTACAATACATAAATTAGTCTGTATCTGTACTATTTGTCAACTAACACATAGTTTAGTTTAAAATCCTTATTATCAAAACAATAATTAATTTTTGACTATGTATTTTATAAATCATTTTAATTAATTCAACATAACTTTTTAAACAAAAAAATCCCAAGCTTTAAGCTCAGGATTATTATAAATTATTAAATATTTAGTAGTCTAAACCAACCAAACACTAAAAACCAGCAAGTTGATTAGTCTTCAGGATGCATAAAGCGTTGTTTCCCTAGAAGTTCTTCTTCTGTTTCTACATGGTCATCATCTGGCACACAACAATCTACAGGACATACCGCAGCACATTGTGGCTCTTCATGAAAGCCCATACACTCCGTACACTTGTCTGGCGCAATATAGTACACTTCGTCACTTATAGGTTCTTGGGTTTCTTCTGCATCTACTTCCTTGCCATTTGGTAGTACAACTTTACCACTAAGACTTGTACCATCAGCATACCTCCAATCATCTGCTCCTTCATATATTGCAGTATTAGGGCATTCTGGTTCGCAAGCTCCACAGTTTATACATTCGTCTGTTATTATAATTGCCATAGTAATTTTTCTTTCTTTTGGGTTTGCGTAAATTTGCATCTGCCTTTACACAGATTAGGCTGCAAAAGTAAAGCCAAAAAGGCGGTTATACAAATTATAATGAGTAACAAAGATTACATTAACAAAGCTTTCATAGAATTAGGAAAATTCCTAAATCAGTTTACCACAACTCCTCCACAAAAACAGGATGGTATTCAACACAACGATTTATTCTTCGATGCATTCAAACACCAAATAAAATTAGCAAAAGAGCATAACGGTTGGTTTACAGATAGCAATATAGAATACAGTTTTATGTCATGGTGTAAAATACTGACAAAGAACAATATTAATCATTGGTTAAGCAAGTATAACTTTAATGTTGAAGAACCTAAAACTGTAGCCATAATAATGGCAGGAAATATTCCTCTCGTAGGCTTTCATGATTTCTTAAGTGTAATTATTACAGGCCATAACGTATTGGTAAAGCAATCCTCTAACGACAAACACCTACTACCGCTTTTAGCAAAATATTTAGAGTACATAGAACCAAGTTTAAAAGGTAAAATAAGCTTCACAGAAGAACAGCTAAACAACTTCGATGCTGTCATAGCTACAGGTAGCGACAACACATCACGTTATTTTGAGTACTACTTTAAAAACAAACCTTCTATTATTAGAAAAAACAGAAACTCAGTAGCTGTACTTACAGGTAACGAAACCCACGAGCAACTCGAAGCACTTTCAGACGATATCTTCCGTTATTATGGTTTGGGATGCAGAAACGTATCTAAGTTATTTGTTCCAAAAGATTATGATTTTGAAGCTTTCTTTAAAGCGGTTTACAAGTGGCATCATGTTATTCATGAAGCTAAATACGCTAATAACTACGACTATAATAAAGCAGTTTACCTTATGAGCGAGTTCAATATGTTAGAAAACGGTTTCTTAATGATTAAGGAAGATCAAAGCTACTCCTCGCCTATTGCTACTGTATTCTATGAGTACTATGATTCCACCGAAGATTTAAAAGACAAATTAAGTACAGATACTGAAAAGATTCAATGTGTTGTCGCTGATGGATTTTTAGATTCTGAAGTGAAATTTGGACAAACACAACAGCCACAACTTTGGGATTATGCAGATAATGTAGATACTGTTGATTTCTTGTTAAAAACATAAACCAAAAATTATCATTTTAGTAACAACTTTTTTGCAATTAATTGCCACCTTTGTAGCTATTACATACAAAAACTCACAGATATAAAGTTAACGCTCTCAGTAGTGTTATTGAGATAAAAAAACATACTTCATGAAAAAACATAATTTTAGTGCTGGTCCTTGTGTATTGCCAAAAACAGTAATGGAACAAGCAGCTGCGGCTGTTTTAAACTTTGATGACGGCTTATCATTGTTAGAGATATCGCATCGTAGCAAACCATTTGTAGATGTAATGGAAAATGCAAGAGCCTTAGCGTTAGAGTTGTTAGGCTTAGAAGGAAAAGGCTACAAAGCATTGTTCTTACAAGGTGGTGCTAGTACACAATTCTTAATGGTTGCTTTAAACCTTTTAGAAAAAAGAGCTGGTTATCTTAACACAGGTACTTGGGCTGATAAAGCTATAAAAGAAGCTAAAATCTACGATGATATCTACGAAGTAGCATCCTCTAAAAGTGCAAACTATAATTACATTCCAAAAGGATACGACATCCCAGAAGATTATGATTATTTCCATTGCACTTCTAACAATACCATTTTCGGGACACAAATGAAGAGTTTTCCAGACTCTCCTATTCCGATGGTATGCGATATGAGTAGTGATATTTTCTCGCGTCAGTTAGACTTTACACAATTCGACATTATCTATGCTGGTGCACAAAAAAATATGGGTCCTGCAGGAACAACACTTGTAGTGGTTAAAGAAGATGTTCTTGGAAAGGTATCTCGAAAAATTCCATCAATGATGGATTACAAAGTTCATATCAGTAAAGGTAGTATGTTCAATACACCTCCTGTATTTGCAGTCTATGTATCAATGTTAACACTACAGTGGCTAAAAGGCAAAGGTGGTATTAAAGGTATCGAAGAAGAAAACGAAAAGAAAGCGCGTTTAATCTATTCTGAAATAGACCTTAACCCTTTGTTTAAAGGTTTTGCTGTGAAGGAAGATCGTTCTAATATGAACGCTACTTTTACATTAGAAAACGAAAACCTTAAAGAGACTTTTGATGCTATGTGTGTTGAAGCTGGTATAAACGGTATCAACGGACACAGAAGTGTTGGTGGGTATAGAGCATCAATGTATAATGCCTTAACTCTAGACAGTGTTAAAGCACTTGTAGAGGTGATGAGTGAGTTAGAAAGAAAAGCATAATTATCAATCGTCATTTATTTCCTGAATGACAAAACAAATTATAATGAAAATATTAGCAAACGACGGTATTTCTCAAAGTGGTATTACAGCTTTAGAAGCTGCAGGTTACGAAGTTATTACAACTACAGTAGCCCAAGAGCAATTAGAGAATTACATCAATGAAAATAACATTGTAGTTCTTTTAGTAAGAAGTGCAACCAAAGTTAGAAAAGATATAATAGACAACTGCCCTAGCCTAAAGATTATTGGTCGTGGTGGTGTTGGTATGGATAATATCGATGTAGAATACGCTAAAGAAAAAGGACTTCATGTCATCAATACGCCTGCTGCTTCTTCACATTCTGTAGCAGAGTTAGTATTTGGTCACTTTTATGGTTTAGCGCGTTTCTTACACAATTCCAACAGAGATATGCCTTTAGAAGGTGATGCTAATTTTAAAGGTTTAAAGAAAGCTTACGCTAAAGGAACTGAACTAAAAGGAAAAACCCTTGGTGTTTTAGGATTCGGTCGTATAGGTCAAGCTACTGCTAAAGTTGCTATTGGAGCTGGTATGAAAGTAGTTGCATTCGATCCTTACATGGAAAAAGCTGATTTAGAACTAGAATTCTTTGATGGACAAAAAGTAAACTTTGAAATCAAAACAATATCTAAAGAAGAGGTTCTTAAGCAAGCTGATTTCTTAACACTACACGTTCCTGCACAAAAAGACTATGTTATTGGTGAAAAGGAATTTGACCTAATGAAAGATGGAGTAATCATTGCTAATGCAGCAAGAGGTGGTGTTGTTGATGAAGTTGCTTTAGTAAAAGCCATTGAAAAAGGTAAAGTAGCAAGAGCAGCTTTAGATGTTTTTGAAAAAGAACCTAAACCAGAAATCCAATTATTAATGAATCCTGCATTATCATTAACACCTCACACTGGTGCTGCTACAAACGAAGCACAAGATCGTATAGGAGTTGAACTTGCAGATCAGATTAAGAGCATTTTAGGTTAATAAATGTGACCTAAACATAATATTTGAGTCCTACAATTGTAGGACTTTTTTTGTACATTGAAGTACCAAATTTTTAATCAAAAAATAATTATAAAACATGGCAGGAATTTTAGATTTATTAAACAGCGATTTAGGAAAAACCATAGTTAGTGGTGTTTCTGGATCTACCGGAACAGACCAAGACAAAACCAGTAGTGTGCTTACAATGGCATTACCTGTTTTAATGAAAGCAATGGAACGTAACGCAGCAACTGAACAAGGTGCACAAGGATTAATGGGCGCTCTAAGTAATAAGCACGATGGAAGTATTTTAGATAACCTAGGAGGCTTATTTAGTGGCGGAGTTGATGAAGACGTGAAAACCGATGGAGATAAAATCTTAGGACATATTTTAGGACAAAAGAAACAAGGTGTTGAACAAGTTATTGGACAAAAAGCAGGATTAGATGCTGGTTCTGTAGCCAATATTCTTAAAGTAGCTGCACCAATATTAATGGGTATTCTTGGTAAACAAGCTAAACAAAACAATGTAAGTTCTCAAAATGACATTACAGGACTTCTTGGAGGTTTGCTTGGAGGAAGCAGTGCTCAAAACGAACAGAGTTTCTTAGAAAAAATATTAGATGCCGATGGAGATGGTAGCGTAGTAGATGATGTTGCTGGTATGCTTTTAGGTGGAAGTAAAAAGAAAGGTGGCGTAGGTGGTCTTCTTGGAGGATTATTCGGGAAATAAAACACTATAATAACTTATTTAAAAAGCAGTTCCTTCTGGTACTGCTTTTTTTTATGGCTAACTTCTATAAAGGAATTACTCATTCAAAAGAAGTTCTCACTCATTGGTACTTTAATAATAGAAAGCTTTTATAAATATTTGTATCGTTAAATGAAACCAAAAAGACAACTTAATTAACCGAATTTTTAATATATTTAATTTATTATGAAAAAGCTTATTCCTTTTATTATTCTTGCAATTCTTATTGCTAGTTGCAAATCTTACAACACTAATCAAACCATAGACAATGGCAACAGTAGCGCTTTGGTTGATAATGATACTGTTTCCATTAGTAGTGACGAAACTGATTATGAAATTATAATTATTGAACCAGGATTTAATTCTTGGTTAGCCTCTACGGCAAGACCAGAAGGCTACTATTCTCAAGAGTGGTTAGAATCTAGAAATATAGTTTTAGTCCAAGCATGGAACCAAAGAAATTTACAGCCTCACACCTACAATCCTGACTTGTATCAATTAAGAATTGACTATGACGTTAATACAGATTATGGTTATGAAGTTAATTATAAACTATATAACTATTTCGTTTACTTTCAATTAAAATACAAACAACAATTAACCTCGTTTCAACCGAGGATATAGTTACTTATTATTATAAAATCCTTAATTTTGCAGCACTTTTAAGAGTGCTATGAAAAAATTTAAAGAACATTGGGAAATTCAAAAGAATTGGCAGTTGATTTTCCCTGTTTTAGGCCTAATTATTTTAGCGTATTCAGCCTTTAAGATTTCGTATGCTTTTCTAAAAGACCAAAACATAGTCTACACTATTACTGCTGTATTTCCAGTATTTTATAGCCTTTTAAGGCTAACACTTTATTGTTTCAAAAAACTAGAAAAAAAGTGGATTCTAGATTATAAATGGGAAATGATTAGAGTCTTCATTGTATTTGCAATTACGGGTACGTCTTCGGTTTTTGTTGGGAGGCCAATTATAAAGCTTATCGGAATTACTAAAGAAAACTTAAATCCCATACTCTACTGGATATTATTTATTATCATTGGGCTCATTTTTTATCAGATTCTTTTGGTGACTTTTGGTTGGCTTTTTGGTCAGTTTAAATTCTTCTGGGAATTTGAAAAGAAAATGTTACGAAGATTTGGACTTAAGCGTTTTTTAGATTGAATATAAAACCCATCATATCATCTTTATTTAAGGTATTTGCCTTATCAGTAGCGCTTACTGTTCTATTTCCTTCTTTTGTAAAGTTAAGTCATGCATTTACTCATCATAGTCATAAAGTTTGTAATGAAGATGCTAAACATGATACCCACTTTCATGAATCTGATTTAGATTGTGATTTTTACAAGTTTAAGCTTACTAACTCACAATTCTTAAATATTTATGAGTATCAGGAAGATTTAAAAAATGATATTTCTGAACTACAATCATTCTATTATAGTTCTTACCACACACAAAATAGAACACACTCCTTCTTAAGAGGACCTCCTTTGTTTGTCTAGATTTTCTATCTCTATTCACAAACAAAATTAAACTTTAAATGAAACGATTTTTCGTTGGCTTATTTATAGCATTTAGTTGCTATAACTATAGTCAAGATTGTAATTACACTTTTCTAGGTAATCTTCAAGATTTTCATGATAAGTCTGCAATTGCTTCTGCTACCATATATATTAAAGAAAAAGACAAATACTTGGTTTCAGATTTTGATGGCAAATTTAAAATTGAAGATCTGTGCTCTGGTACATTAACATTAACTATTTCTCACGTTAATTGTGAGACTAAAACGGTTTTATTCAATATTACTAATGATAGTTCTGAAATTATATTTTTAGAGCATCATTTAGAAGAACTCAGTGAAGTCGTAGTAAGTTCTACTATAAAAACAGAAACTACAAGTATTGAGCAATCTCTAAATAAGAGTGAGATAGAAAACTACTCTGACAAATCTTTGGGAGATGCCTTAAATTCTGTAAGTGGTGTATCTTCTTTGAATACTGGAAATACTATAGTTAAACCAATGATTCATGGTCTTCATAGCAGTCGATTATTAATTATTAATAATAACGTACGCTTATTCGATCAAGAATGGGGCGATGAACACGCACCTAATATCGATATTAATTCTGCTGACAGAATTGAGGTTGTAAAAGGTGCAAATACGCTAAGATATGGTAGCGATGCTATTGGAGGTCTAATTCTAGTAAATCCAAAAAAGTATGCTGCTATAGATAGTTTATTTGGCAGCACCATGCTTTCTTTAAATTCTAACGGAAGAGGTGGAAATGTAAATACCGAACTTGTTAAAACGTACCAATCTGGGTTTTACACCAAGTTTCAGTCGAGCTATAGAAAGTTTGGAGATTTTAAATCATCAGATTATTATCTTACCAATACTGGATTTAAAAACTTCAATGCTTCATTAAGATTTGGCTACAATAGTTTTGAAAAAGGTTTTGAAGCCTATTACAGTGTTGTAAATAATGAATTAGGTATTCTAGCGGCTTCACATATAGGAAATGTTAATGATTTAGTAGCATCTACAAATAGTGGTCAACCTCGAATTATTGAAGACTTTTCTTATGATATTGAAAATCCTAGACAAAGTATTTTACATCATTTAGGGAAAATAGAAGCTTATAGACGATTTAAAGGATTGGGGAAACTCACGGTTCAATACGATCTTCAGATCAATAGACGAAAGGAATTTGATTTAAGACGTGGGGACAGAGATAACGTTCCTGTAGTTGACTTAAGGTTATTTACGAATTCGCTACAGTCCAATTTACGTATAGATTATATTAACAACCTAAAGATTGATACTGGTATTATGGCCAGATATCAACAAAATGATGCTGTTTCAGGTACAGGTGCACGTCCTCTGATTCCCGATTATGACAAATACGACGCTAGCATTTACACTGTAGGAAATTATGATTTAAACGAAACTTCAGATCTAAGCGCTGGTCTTCGCTATGATTTTAGTAAAATCGAAGCCACAAAAAGCTATAATATATCAGATTGGGAAGCTTATAATTATGACGTATTGTTTCCTGAATTTGAAACCAGTAACATAGATAATTCTCAGATCTTAACGCGTCCTGAGTTTACATATCATAATATTTCAGCAAGTTTAGGCTATTCTAAAAGGTTTAATAATGATCTATCGTTTTCTTTTAATTACGGTTTAGCCACTAGAGTACCTAATCCTTCTGAATTGTTCAGTGATGGACTTCATCACGGAGCTGCTAGAATAGAAATTGGTTTATTAACTATAGACAAGGAGGTTGCTAATAAATTTGTAGCCTCATTAGAAAGAAACAATGAAAATTTTGGATTTACTATAAGTCCATATTATAAACAAATTGACAATTATATACAGCTGATTCCTGCTGGTATAACAACAACAATACGAGGTGCTTTCCCTGTTTGGGAATATAATCAAATTGATGCAAGAATATTTGGAGTTGATATTGATATCAATAAAAAAATCAATAATAACTTAAAGTATAATGGAGGTATTAGTTTACTAAGAGGTGATAATATATCAGAAGATATTCCTTTAATCCTAATGCCTGCTACTAATTTCAATAACAGTATATCTTATTTCAATGAAAATTTAAATTCCTTAACACTGAGTTTAAATCACAAAACTGTATTACAACAAAAAAGATATCCTGATTATAACTTTTTCACCTTCAACCCTATACTACAGGAAGATGTTTATGTAGATATTAGCTCTACACCACCTGCCTACTCTCTGTTTAGCTTCAACAGCTCAATGAGCTTTAAAGCTTTCAAAAAAGGTAGTCTAAAAATAGAATTCAATGTTGAAAATATATTCAATACTTCTTACAGAGAATATCTTAATAGACTACGTTATTTTGCTGACGACTTAGGCAGGAACTTTAACTTAAAAATCAAAATAAATTATTAATACAATAAAATTTAAAAACATGAAAAATTTCAAATCTATAAAAACCATAAAATTATTAGCATTACTTTTTGTTGCAAATATTGCAGCAGTAAGTTGTTCTAGTGATGATGATGGCGATGATCACGGTCACCATCACGATGAAGAATTAATCACAACTGTCACTTATAGACTAACTAATGGTACTGATGTAGTTACTTTAGAGTTTCAAGATTTAGATGGTGATGGTAGTGCTGCACCAACTTATGATATTTCTGGTCCTTTAACTGCTAACACAACGTATACTGGATCTATTCAGTTGTTGAATGAAACAGAAAATCCAGCTGATAATATAACTGAAGAAGTACAAAATGAAGGTGATGAACACGAATTTTTTATCTCATCATCAATCAGTGATATAGCAATTACAAAAACTGATGTTGATGAAAACGGAAATCCTATAGGTATTGAATCATCTTTAACTACTGGTAATGCTGGTACAGGAACACTTACAGTAATCTTAAAGCACGAGCCTACAAAACCAAATGATGGTACTGCAGATGGTGCTGGTGGAAGTACTGATGTTCAGGTGACTTTTAATATAGAAGTACAATAAATTATATTTTGTAATACAGTTAAAAAAGCGCTCAATATGAGCGCTTTTTTTATGTCTTTACTACAGATTTTTCAGTTTTTATAACATATGTATACAACCACATTATACTAAATGTAGGTATAACATCAAAGAATGGTAAAGCTTCTTCTATAAAAGACACTACTGCTGCTACCTTACCTTCTTTGCCTTTGTACATTTTGGTCATTAAATAGGCTGATAAAGGTGCCCAAACAACATCAAATAATGGAAAGACAAATGACACATAACCTAAAGCGTCAAATATTAGTCCTAGTATAAGTTTTCTGCTTTTTTTCATAATCAATTCTTGAGTTTCAATATTATATACGCAATAAGTATTCCAATTTCTTCTGATGTCAAATCGTCATAAACAACTCATAATCAAACCTATTTTAGGTTTTAACTTTTAGTTAAGAGCTATATGTTAAATGAGATTGTAGATTTGCAAAAGTTAGAGAGTAACAACCGCAACATAATTACATCTTTAATAAAACTAAACTATTCATCAATCAATCCGTTATGAACCTACGTTCTATAACCCTATTTTCTTGTTTAGTCTTGGG
Organism: Winogradskyella sp. 266wxhm; assembly: GCF_058964685.1. Lineage (NCBI taxonomy): Bacteria > Pseudomonadati > Bacteroidota > Flavobacteriia > Flavobacteriales > Flavobacteriaceae > Winogradskyella > Winogradskyella sp. 266wxhm. The sequence continues at coordinate 3,563,945 of NZ_CM179559.1, read as the reverse complement.
AATCATTAATTCATTAGTCGCCCAAGACAAAAAATCGTTACAAATAAAGCGTTCTTCAGAAGCTCCAAAAATAGATGGTATACTAGACGAAGCCCTATGGGAAGATGCAGATATTGCTACAAACTTTATTTCTTTCAGACCTGAAATAGGAAAGCAAAGACCTAAAGAAGAACGTACAGAAATAAAAATGACTTATGATAATCAGGCTATTTATATAGCAGCTTATCTCTATGATGATCCTACTAAAATCATGAAACAATTGACTAGTAGAGATAATTTTGGTCAAAGTGATTTTTTAGGCATTATTATAAATCCTAACAATGATGCTCAAAACGATACTGAGTTTTTTGTTTTCGGTTCGGGACAACAAGCCGATGCTTTGGCAAGCCCAACAATAGGTGAAGATTTTGGCTGGAATGCTGTTTGGCAAAGTGCCGTAAAAATTGTAGATGATGGTTGGATTGTTGAAGTTAAAATTCCATACCGATGCATACGTTTTACCGATCAAGAAGATCCTGTTTGGGGTATTCAATTCCATAGACATTTTAGACGGGAGCGCTCACAATATACGTGGAATCCTATCGACCCAACTAAAGGTAATATTGGAATTTATCATGGTGAACTCAAAGGGCTTCAAAACATTACACCACCTGTAAGACTTAACCTCTACCCTTTTGCTACAGGAATTGTTAATGACTTTGATGGAGATACCGACACTGATTTAAACTTTGGCATGGACGTAAAATATGGTATAACCGATAATTTTACGCTAGATGCTACTTTAGTTCCTGATTTTAGTCAAGCAGGATTTGATAATGTAACCCTAAACTTAGGCCCTTTTGAACAAACATTTTCTGAACAAAGACAATTTTTCACCGAAGGTGTCGATCTGTTTTCAAAAGGTAACCTGTTTTTTTCTAGGCGTATTGGTGGTAGACCTAGTGGTGAGTTATCGCTTTCTGATGATGAAGAGGCTAATGTTCCTAGAGAAGTAAAAGTCCTTAATGCTATCAAAGTTTCTGGTCGTACTAAAAACGGCTTAGGTATTGGAATTTTTAATGCTATTACCGAAAAGACTGAAGCTAGCATTACCAATACCGAAACAGGTGAACAACGTAAAGAAGTAGTTGAACCTTTTGCTAACTATAATGTTTTGGTGGTAGATCAACTTTTTAATGGTAATTCATCTGTAAGCTTAATTAACACTAACGTGATGCGAGAAGGTAATTTTAGAGATGCTAATGTTACAGGTTTGGTGACTAACTTACAGAATAAACGAAACACCTACAATATTGTAGCTGAAGCAAAAATGAGTAATGTTAATCACCAGTTTGAAGCTAGTGAAACTGGATATAGTTCATTCTTCTATATTGGAAAATCACATGGTAAATTCCGCTATAGTTTTGACCATAGTTTTGCTGATACCAAATACGACATTAATGATCTTGGACTTATTCTAAGAAATAACTATAATAATTTTGGTGCCGATGTATCGTATCGCATTTTTGAACCTAAAGGCAACCTCAACAATTATAGAATTAATGCTTATATCAATTATCGTAACCTAGCCAATCCTGGTGTATTTACAGGTACCAATTTTGGTGCTGAATATAATGCACAAAATAAAGGTTTAAACAATTACGGTTTTTGGTTTGATATGGAACCTGGGAAGCAATATGATTATTTTGAATCTAGAGATGGCAGATACTTCATTTATGAAAATATTGCTAGTGCTGGCGGTTATTATTCATCTAACTACAATAAAAAATTCGCTTATGATATAAGTGCGAATTCCTATAAAATATTTGAAGACGGTAGAGATTTGTTTGGTTACAACCTCAGCTTAAGTCCTAGATTTAGATTCAATGATAAATTTCTAACTATTTATAGTTTTAACCTCAACATGTCTAATGGTTCTAGAGGTTATGCTACGGAAGCAGACGATCAACCTATTTTTGGTGAACGCAATAGACAACGACTTACCAATACCATTTCTGCTAATTATACTTTTAATCCTTTTAACACACTTTCTCTAACGTTTAGGCATTATTGGGACACGGTAAATTATGATTATGAATTATTCACATTGCTGGATAATGGCTTATTAACAACAGATTCTGGCTACACGGTAGATAATGTTGAAGAAAGCCCTAACATTAATTTTAGTACTTGGAATATCGATTTAAGTTATTCGTGGCAATTTGCACCAGGAAGCTTCCTAACCGCATTATATCGTAATCAGTTATTCAATTCAGATACTTTGTCTAAAGACAGTTATTCTGAAAGTTTGAATACCCTTTTTGAACAACCTATTCAGCATACGTTATCTGTGAGGTTACAATATTTCCTAGATTTCAATGGTATAAAATCTGTATTTCAAGGAAAGAATTCTGCGTCTTAATATTGTGGATTACGGCTTTATATAGTATTTTCACGCCACATGAGTACAACCATTATTTCTGCTAAGCAGATAGAAAAAGCTTATAAAGACCTTAAGGTTTTAAAAGGAGTAGATTTAACCATTAACGAAAGTGAAGTCATCTCTATTGTTGGCGCTTCTGGAGCTGGAAAAACCACACTACTTCAGATTTTAGGCACACTAGACAAACCTGATTATACCTCAGAAACCGAACTTATCATCAATGGACAATCTATAAAATCCATGAATGATAAAACACTGGCAAGATTCAGAAATAAGAATATCGGATTCATCTTTCAATTCCATCAATTATTACCCGAATTTACAGCTTTAGAGAATGTTTGTATTCCAGCATTTATAAATAACACCCCAAAAGCTGAAGCAGAAAAACGAGCTAAGGAATTATTAGATTATTTAGGACTAAAAGACCGCATACACCATAAACCCAATAGCATGTCTGGTGGCGAACAACAACGTGTTGCTGTTGCTAGAGCTTTAATAAATCAGCCAAATATTATTTTTGCTGATGAGCCTTCAGGGAATTTAGATAGCGAATCTGCTGAACAATTACATAAACTATTTTTCAAACTTCGTGATGAGTTTAAGCAAACCTTTGTTATTGTGACGCACAACCAAGAGTTGGCTGAAATGGCAGACCGAAAACTCACTATGGTTGACGGTAAAATTGTTTAAAGATTAAGCTTCTTTCTCGGTATTAGGATTGGTTAGTACAACGCGTGTTCGTGGTAAACTTTCAGGATAGTTTTCTCTGATAAAATCTATCATTTTCTCTCTAACATGAACTCTCAAGTCCCAAGCGGTTGGCGAGTTTCTAGCACTGACTAATATTCGGGTTTCTACAGTATACTCTTTAGAATCTGTTACTTGAAGAACTTGTACATTTTTGTCCCATAAATCCGTGTTATCCAAAATACGTTTCAATTCTTCTCTTAAAGCATCAAAAGGCACATCATAATCTGTATACAAAAATACAGTTCCGATGATATCTGCACTAGAGCGTGTCCAATTTTGAAAAGGTTTCTCCAAGAAATATGTTGATGGCAATACCAAACGCCTTTTATCCCAAATTCGAACTACGACATAAGTAAGATTAATTTCCTCTATCCAACCCCATTCTCCTTCAACCACAACAGCATCATCAATTCTAAAAGGTTGGGTTAACGCAATCTGAATTCCCGCCATTAAAGCTCCAAATACTTTTTGAGCGGACAAACCCAAAATAATACCAGCCAAACCTGCCGAAGCAAAAATACCAACACCTATTTCCCTAATACTCTCAAAAGATAAAAGGATTAAACCTATTGAAGTTAGAATAATAATAAACACAATAACCTTTTCCAGAATATTGAATTGTGTATAGAGTTTTCTAGACTTTAAATTATCTTCTTTAGTAATGTCATAATGTTTTAACACTTGACGTTTTATACGCCTTAAAAGAATGATTAAAAACCACGCCAAAGCTACAATTACAAAGTTTCTACGCTGTTCTACCACAAGTGATAAATCGACATTCCATTGATCGGACACCCAATCTGCAATTGGTTTTATGGCAAAAATGATAACAATTAAGGCAATACTAAATATGAGTTTGGTATTCTTCATAAGCAATTTTTCGGTTGTTATAAGAAGTACATCATTCCGTAAGCAAGATGTTGCAAAAAGAAAATAGAAATGAATACTTAGTGAAAGTACGCTAAGTTAAGTGATTATTAGTCTAAAGTCAAGTGAATTGCCCAGCGATAGGGTTATCGTTGCGTTAAAGTTTCCTTAAACCATATTTCAATTATATTTTTCACAAAAATTTAATCATGCACGCAACCATTACATAAATACTGCATCTATGGCAAAACATATTTAATGAATAAATTTCACTACTTATTATTCATTTTTTCAACGCTACTTTTATGTAGCTCCTGCGCTTCTATTTTAAATAGAAAAGAAGTAAACGTAAAAATTTATGCGCCTGATAGTACTAAGGTTGTTTTTAATAACCAAACGCAATCTATTAATGATGATGAAATTATTATAAGTCCAAAAAGATCCAAAGATTCATTACGATTTACCTTAAAAAATGATACTATATCTACTGATTTTGCTGTAAAACGTAGGATTTCAGGTTGGTTTTTCTTTAATATTTTACATAACTATGGTTTGGGAATGTTGGTTGATTTAACCAACGATAAAAGATTCACTTATAAAAATCGATTTAATTTTAAAATCGATTCTATTTTAAATGAATTTTATATTTCGAATGAAAAAGTTATTCCTTTTAAGAAAGGAGATTTTTTCGTCTATACCTCTCCTCTATCCGCTATTGATGTTTTTTCAATTCCAACTGTAACTTTAGGTGGTGAATATTTTTATTTAGATGATATGAGTATTAGTGCCGAATACGGAACCGTATACTTAAAATATTATATAAAAAACAACAGCGATATTCTTAAACAAGATAAAGGACGTTCGTTTAGATACGAGCTTAAATTTTACAATCTAGTTAGTATTTTAAATAACCCTAGAATTAACGAATATATCGGGCTTGAAGCACGTTTTTTACGACAACTTTATACTGATGATATTAGTTATACTGTTATTGACGAAGATATTAGGTACTATAAAAGGGAAAATTATTTAGTTAACAAATCTGTAGATATTTATAATATAAAATACGGTTTAAACTTTCCTCTAGGTAGAAAATTCTATCTTGATCTTTACAGTGGCTTTGGCCTAAGAATTAGGAATGTTAAAAACCCTTATATATATTATGATCCCGAAATTCATATTGCAAATACTGACAATCATGACTTCTTCTATGGACATAATCTAGAAGATTATTATTCTAAATATCAATTTAATCTCTCTCTTGGTTTTAAATTTGGATATAAATTTTAAGCTTGCTACTCACCTCCCAAAGTCCAAATTATTGCTTTTTCTTTAGTCGCTCTAAAAATGGTATAGTGCTCTTCATTGGGCTCGTCAGAATATTTCCAAGTGAGTTGCTGTGGAGCGTATTCCTGAAAGGTTTGCTCTAAACTTCTTGTGTATTGCGAAATATCCTCTACACTACTACCTGCAAACCATAATTTAATATTCTTATCTGCTAAACTATCCAAATAAGTAGCAGCTTTTTTGGTAAGATAATGCTCATTCCACCACAACGAAGGATCAAAGGCAATGTAATAGTCAAAAGCGTTTGGAGTTAGAAAGAAAGTTTCCATAACAAAAAGTCCAGCAAGCGATTCACCTATGATACCTTTTTTAGTACTGGTTCTATATTTGCTATCGATTTCAGGCATCAATTCTCCTGTGATAAATGCTCTAAAATCTTTGGCTCCATCAGTTATTGGACAATATTGCTTATCGTATTCCGATTCTGATGCTCCTGTTAAATCACGACCACGTTCTGTGTTTTCAATACCCACCAAAATAAATGGTGGAATTTGATTGGCCTCAATTAAATCTGCTAAAGTATTAGCGATGTGTGGAAAATCCTCTTTAATACCTCCATCTGGCATATACAACACAGGAAAACTATCTTGGGATTGCTCATAAGTTGGCGGAGTCCACACATTAATAACACGAGTTTCTTTTACAAACTTAGAAGCGACCTCTAAACTATCATGTTTGGGTATTGGATCGTTATAGGTTGGATAGGTTTCTTTGCAGCTAAAGGCTGTTATGGCAACAATAAAACATAAGATTAATCTTGTCATTCGTAATAGCATTTACATTAAACATCTAAATATAGAAATTTAAAACAGTAAAACTCAATTCCCCTCTTTATCATGAGCTTGACTAATCATATGATTAATGCAAAGCCATGTGTCATCTCTTTTTTCAAATACTCTGAGATGATTTATAACTCTATCATTCATAGCGCTGCCATCTGGCCATTGCTGTCCTGTTCTAATGTTTGTAGAACGTACCAACGCAATCTCATTGGTTAGAAAATTAATGTCTGGTCGTTTGTAATTGTTTTTACCAGACATCACAAAATCAAGACTGAAAATAATTTCCAATAATTCCCGTAACTCTTCTTTACCTTGTACTCTATCGCCAAAGGCATTGGTCCAATCGATATCATTAGAATACCCTTTTAAGACGGTTTCTAAATCCTTAGCATCCCAACCTTGATCATAATCTTCTATATTTTGCTTTATAGCAATAATATCTTCTGTTCTATTGGAGGTGTCTGGTGATTCATTGCAAGACACAATAAAGCCAAATACCATAACCATTAAAAAAGTTAACTTTTGCATGATATTGATTTTAAAAAATTAGACGTATCACAAGAAATAAGTCTTTTTGAAAACTTATTTAGTTTTTACTATTTCCGAGCAGCTCGTAATTTCTTTTTTAAACGAATAGCTATAATAGTCGGAATTAAAGCCATTAAAAGACCTATCAATAATCCTTTTATGGTGAATCTCATGGTTTGGTTGGTATCAATATCATGTCTGTGGTTCCATATTTCTACAATCTTTCCTTCCTCATTAAACCTAAACACATTGATTATAGGAATGGTTCCCGAACCAAAAACCACCTTTCCTAAAAATGTTGATGGCTTATATGTTGCTTCCCATCTTGTTGCTACCAAATCACCTTCAGCAATTTGATAATTGATCTTTGAATCCCAAGAGCCATTATCCCAAAAACGATCTGCTGTTATTTTTTGTTCTATAGCTGGTTCTACCACATCTTTTCTATCACCAATATCATGCACAACATATTCTTCGGCTACATAGTCTACATACTTATCTGTATTATTGGTAAACCAAAGATCTTTATAAAAGTTCCAAGCTATGTCTTTATTTCTATTCTGTAAGTTGGGTGGCTGTAAACTATCTCCTTGAGAATAGGTAATAAAAGGCAGGGGCAATAATGCCAAAAGCAATAATGTTGGTTTCATAATCTATGATTTTATAGTTAAAAATTTTACTACTTAGACAAACCTTCCTTATAATAAAATATGCCTAATAATAAAGGCACCAAAAAACAAGCTACTGCAAATACTGTAAACGATACAACACCAAAAAACACCAATAAAAATAAAGCTACAATTAAAAGTATCATAACAATTGCATAAACCTTAGGCACAATACCTTGTTTACTAAATCCTTGCTGAAAATAAATAATTAATACACTTAACTGAAATAATGCTCCAATATTAAAAAGATACAAAGGAGTTCCTCTAATTGACTCAAACAAATATGGTTGACTATCTATGACACTCAGTGTAGTATGGTAACTTCCAATACTTATAGCAAAAGACAATATAAGTACTAAGCTTCCTATAAAATTTACAACCCATAATAAGCTCAAAGGAAAACTTCCTGCAGTTCTTGAATCCTTAAATAAGAGAGAAGATGAAATGGCAAAAAACACATTACCAAATAACGACCAATTCCAGATTGAACTCATCACATCCCAATTATCATATAAAAATTTACCAGCTTCATAATCCGTTCTTTTTATTTCTACAACTAATGATGCCCAACCAGCATTTACCTCTAAGAGAATGCAGATTATTGTTATGAGCGCACCAAGACTCAGCAGAATACCACCATATCTAAATTCAGCTTTTGTAATATATTTCATATTGAATTATTTTTTATAAATCAATCATCACAAACCTTGCTCAACGAATTGTCAATTTGAATAATCTTCCAAGTACCTTTGGTTACCCTCCAGATTCTTGAACTAATTCTCTGAACAGTGTCTCCATGACTTTCTCTTAGGTAGGTCATCCTTACATAATCGTAACCTAGACTTGGGGTAAGTAGTCGTTGTTGGCTTGTCATATCTACAACGATCTTTTTAGATAATTGTGGACAAAACTCTGCTAATTGCTCATACGAAATGAGAACTTTAGGTTGCCCAAACTGAATTTCTGATATTTGAGCTTCTTTATCAACAGACCTTATGATATATTTACAATGATCTGATCCTTCTATATAATTTTGTTGAAACTCTTTGGCTACTTTCTCAAATTCCAACTCTAAATCTTCAGTAACTGAAGTCTTTTTATTTTGGCACGATACTAACAGTATACCTACCAAAACCATTATTTTTTTCATCCCACAATGGCTTAGCTATCCACAATAATTCGAGCTCATGCATTAATTGTAAAACGCATAAGCTCATTTCTTTTGCAAAGATACATAAAGCCTTGATAATAAACATTATTACATTTGGTTTTAATTGTTATGTAAGGTCTTAAAAGTGATTTTAAAGAATCATATTTTTTGCTTGTTTTAATTAAAACGTTTTAAATCCATGAGGATTTTCAGAAGTAGGCAAGAACCAGTAATTACTTATAGCTATTGTTATGCGTTCGTCTTTATTCTATTCTTTCTTTAATTTTATCAAACCAAGATTTAATTTCTTCAAATGCGTTTCTTTCTTTTAAAATATCTATCGTAATCTCACAAGAAATCTTACTATTTAGATGTTTTTTTACAAAACTAGAGCATCTATCTCTATAATTTTTTGATTGTTCTTCCCACGGTTTATCGGGTTGCCTTTTTGAGTGTCTCAATTTTGCAATGGAAGTAGGAATATCTGAATCATCATCTACTGTAATAGATATAGAGAAACCGTCTGAATCAGCAAAACTTGGAATTATGATACTTTCGTGATAATAGTTTTCTATTTCCCTTTTGTTCGTAAGGGTTGCATAATGATTTAATCCTCTGTTGTTTACTTCATCTACAAAGTCTTTGTATTTTAAATCCTCGTCTTTATCGTAGATGTGAATTTCAGTTTTATTTAGTTTTTTTAAATAATTATTTGTCACCCAATGTCCCAAAGTTCCACCACCTAGGCTAATTGTGACAATTCTATCATCATTAACTAAATCAATATCAAACAACGAGGAAATATTATTAAAAAACATAATATCTGTTGGTCCTTCTAAACATAGAAAAGCTTTGACTTTATCTGTGTTTTTTTCTACCGAAGGTAAAACACCCAAAGTTGAAGCTATTTTTTCTAAGTTTCCATTGTTTCCAACTTCTATAAAGTTGTTTCCATTTTCTTTATGCACAAATCGTAAATTCTCTACAGCTATTAAACTAGCTAAAGCTGGACTATGTGTTGTTGTAATTACTTGGGAAGAGCCACTTTCTGAAATTTGAGACAATGCTTCTATTAATTTAATCTGCCAGTCTGGATGCTGAGATGTTTCAGGTTCTTCTATTGCATAAATTACACTTGGTATATTTTTAGCATTTTTCTTTCGTTCCGCTTCTGCACGAAAGAAATTTATAAGTAACAAACGTCGCACACCGCTTCCTCTTTTATTCATAGGAATTTCATCACTTGTAAGAGTAGGTGAAAACAGATTCGCCCATTTTAATTCGGTTGGAAAATTAGTTGAAAGTTGAGAAGCTACTTCCGGATTCATTTCTTTTAACTTCTCAATTGTAAGATTTGCTATCTCTGATATTTCCTTTTCTACCTCTTTTTTAATTTTATTAAGAGCTTCTGTATGCTTTTTTAAAGCTTGTTCAGCTGCAAATTTTAATGGGTCTTGTATTTCCTTATCTTTTTCGTCATTTTTTCTATCACTTTGAAATAAGGCATATAAAGGTAGTTGTGGTGATATTTTATTCCAAATATCTTTTACACCATCCTGACTTATTTCAATTTCAGCAGTTGAAAGTTTAATGTTGTCTGCAAAACTATTCCAAATAGCTTTTCTTATTTCATTTTTTACATTTGCCTTAAAATCGCCGTTTAAATTTAACTTCTTAATTCTGTCCTGAAGTTCTTTTATTTTAAGGCTGTGTAAGTCATTTCCTTTTTCATTATTTGGATGGTTACAAACAATGTAAGTTTTGGGTTTTGTAAGAGCGGTGAAGTCTTTTTTAATTTCTAAGAAATTGTCAGAATTCAAAAGGTATTCACTTTTTAAGTCAGTTATAGCACCCGCATCTAAATCTATCTCTTGAGGTAGATTAGAGAATTCAACTGATAGTTTTACAGTTTCTTTGTTTTCTCTTGCATTTATATTTACATCATCAGAGTCTAACTTTCTATTTTCAAAAAAGATGTCAAGAGCTTCTAAAATAGTCGATTTTCCTATATCATTTTTACCAATTAAAACAGTTAAATCATTGAATGAAATTTTAGTAGCATTTCGATAACCTCTAAAATTTTCAATTGTTAAACTTGCTATTTTCATCTTTTTCTTTTTTTTCAGCTGACGCACAACGTGTTTGGCTATGATTCCGTTGCGAGTAAAATCCGCAGGATTTTCCGAGTAGGAATCATAGTGTTTAAAGTTACTATATTTTCTGTTTTAGCCATATGTAGCAATGGATTATAGCCAGTGTTGTGTACAGTATTTTTATTCCGCAATTTTATAATATTCAGTTTCTTCTCCGTCTGTTATTAAAATCAATTTTTTAGAGTTCAAGTATTTCAATTCCGAAATCCAGTTTCCGTATAGATATGTGTATTTGAGTTTAAATCCGTTTTCGTATTTTATTATTTCCACGAATGAGTGATTGTCCTCAATAATTATTTCCTCTCCATTTTCGGCTGGTTCAAAGTCTTCTAAATTTCCTTTTCCATTCTCAAACCAATAATGATAAACAGTTTTTGAGTCCGAATTTTTTATTTTCCATTTTCCACTCAAATATGATTCTACTTCTTTTTCAGTTTCACAACATTTTAAGTGTTGTCCGAGTAAAGTCAGAGGTAAAAAGGTTGATATTAAAATCAATATTTTTCTCATTTTTCAGCGTTCTGTGGATATTGTACACAACAACTGGATATACTCATTAACTATATCCAACTTATAGGTTTAATGCTTCAATATACACCTTCAAAATCAACCAAACTATACGTAAAGTTACGTATATCGTTAAAAAACAAATATTTAAGGTTAAAACGCAGGCTAAACCCTCAACTTTTACCATAAATAAAACCCTAGGATTTATAGTACCTCTTCTACAAAATCTGTAATTTTGTAGTGCTTTATAAAAAATCACAATACAATGACTTATAGAATAGAAAAAGACACTATGGGTGAGGTAAAAGTACCTGCCGATAAACTTTGGGGCGCACAGACAGAGCGTTCTCGTAATAACTTTAAAATTGGGCCTGCAGCTTCTATGCCTTTAGAGATTGTGTATGGCTTTGCATATCTTAAAAAAGCAGCGGCTTATACCAACTGCGAGCTTGAGGTATTGTCTAAAGAAAAACGCGATTTAATCGCTCAGGTTTGTGATGAGATTTTAGAAGGCAAACATAATGATCAGTTTCCTTTAGTAATTTGGCAAACGGGTTCTGGTACGCAAAGTAACATGAACGTTAATGAGGTGGTGGCTAACCGTGCGCATCAAATTGCTGGTAAAGTTATTGGCGAAGGTGAAAAAACCATTCAGCCAAATGATGATGTTAACAAATCACAATCGTCTAACGACACCTTCCCTACTGGTATGCATATTGCTGCTTACAAAAAAGTGGTAGAAACAACTATTCCTGGTGTTATTCAGTTACGCAACACACTACACAAAAAAGCTTTAGAGTTTAAAGATGTGGTGAAAATTGGTCGTACACACCTTATGGATGCTACACCTCTAACTTTGGGTCAGGAATTTTCAGGTTATGTGGCTCAACTAGATCATGGTATTAAAGCTTTAGAACATAGCTTACCACATTTAAGTCAATTGGCTTTAGGTGGTACTGCTGTTGGTACAGGACTTAACACACCAGAAGGTTACGATGTTTTGGTCGCAAAATATATTGCTGAGTTTACAGAATTACCATTTGTAACGGCAGAAAATAAATTTGAAGCTCTTGCAGCACACGACGCTATTGTAGAAACACATGGTGCTTTAAAACAATTAGCAGTGTCGTTGAATAAAATTGCTAACGATATTAGAATGATGGCTTCTGGTCCGCGTTCAGGTATTGGTGAAATTATTATTCCTGCTAACGAACCAGGAAGTTCTATTATGCCAGGAAAAGTAAACCCTACACAGTGTGAAGCGATGACTATGGTTTGCGCTCAAGTAATGGGTAATGATGTTGCCGTAACAGTTGGTGGTACACAAGGTCATTACGAACTTAATGTTTTTAAACCTATGATGGCTGCTAACATTTTACAATCCGCACAGCTTATTGGTGATGCTTGTGTTAGCTTTGATGAAAACTGTGCTAGTGGTATAGAACCTAACCATGATGTTATTAAGACTTTATTAAATAATTCATTGATGTTAGTTACCGCACTTAACACAAAAATAGGCTATTACAAAGCTGCTGAAATTGCAAATACAGCACATAAAAATGGCACTACACTTCGTGAAGAGGCTATTAACTTAGGTTATGTTTCTGCTGAAGATTATGACGAATGGGTAAAACCAGAAGATATGGTAGGAAGTTTGAAATAAGTTTCATTTTCAAACCATTACCACACAAATAATTTAAAAACGCTAGTAAAATTAAACTAGCGTTTTTTTTTGTTCGAAAAAATGACAATATTTACATAAAACCAACTAAGATGTCTATACTAATAACTAACATAAAACAACTTGTACAAGTTTACGATCATAACGTCACGATTGTAAAAGGAAAGGAAATGAAAAACCTTCCTGTATTAGAAAACGCTTACCTCTATATAGAACACGATACCATTATTGAATATGGCACTATGGACGATTGCGAAGGTTTTGATGCCGAAACGGTTATTGATGCTACCGGAAAATTAGTGTTACCGTCGTGGTGCGATTCGCATACACACACGGTTTATGCTGGTAACCGAACATCGGAATTTGTAGATAGAATCAATGGTTTGACTTATGCAGATATTGCCAATAAAGGTGGAGGTATTTTGAATTCAGCTAAACTTCTTGAAGACACTTCTGAAGACGATTTATACGAACAATCCATAAAACGTGTAGATGAGCTTATAAAAATGGGAACAGGTGCTATAGAAATCAAAACTGGTTATGGCTTATCTGTTGAAGCGGAATTAAAAATGCTTCGTGTGATTAAGCGTATCAAGCAAGACAGTTTAGCGGTTATTATCCCAACCTTATTAGCGGCTCATGCTATTCCAGAAGCATACAAGAAAGATAAAAAAGCCTATATCAAATTGATTACGGAAGAACTTATTCCACAAGCTTCAGAGTTGAACATCTCTCATTATATTGATGTCTTCTGTGAAGAAGGCTATTTTGATATTGAAGATACCGAAGCCATTTTAAAAGCAGCTGAGACCCATGGTTTACGTCCAAAATTACACGTTAATCAGTTTAATATTCTTGGTGGTGTTGCTTTAGGTGTAAAATACAATGCCCTTTCTGTAGATCATCTCGAAGAATTAGATGATAACGATATTGAAGCTTTAAAAGAGAGTGACACTATGCCTGTGGGACTTCCAGGTTGTTCGTTCTTTCTAGGTATTCCTTATACTAAAGGTAGAGAAATTATTGATGCAGGTTTACCTTTGGCGATTGCTACAGATTTTAATCCTGGCTCCTCTCCTAGTGGTAATATGAATTTTGTAGTAGGTTCAGCTTGTGTAAAAATGAAGCTAACACCTGAAGAAGCTATCAATGCTGCAACAATAAATGGCGCTTATGCTATGGGAATCAGTAATATGTATGGTAGTATTACCAGAGGAAAAAAGGCCAATGTTATCATTACAAAACCTATGAATCATTACAGTGAGATTCCTTATGAGTTTGGACACAGTCCTGTAGATCAAATTGTCATCAACGGTCAGTTATTGAAGTAAAAAAAAAAAGTCTGAATTTGTTAGTCTGAGCTTGTAGAAGACTAAGTTGATTAATCCTAATTTTATGAGATTTAAATTAAAACCACATATTGGTGTAGGAGTTGTAAAATTTGGTCAGACAAGAGAAGAAATTCAACTAGCTTTAGGTAAACCTGAATACTCTTCAAAGAAATCTATATTTAATTATGGAGATTTCTCATTGCCTGTCCCAGCTAAGATAGGCTATTACAAAAATGAACTTCAAATTACCTTCGATAATGAAGATAGAGCAGATTTTATTGAATTTTCAGGAAAAGACTCTGAATATATTGAAGTTTACTTGAATGACATTGAAATTTTTAAAACACCAGCGCCACAATTAATCGAAAAAATTTCTTTTACTACAAATTCAGAATTCGATAAAGATGAAAACGAAATACCATATTCTTATGTATTTCCTTCAATTGACTTAGCCGTTTGGAGACAAGTAGTTCCAATCCTAGACGAACAATCTGAACCAATACCTGAATCAGATGAAGGTAAATACTTTTGGACGATTGGAATTGGAAAAAAAGGATACTTTAAAAAAGAATAAATAAGTTCATACTCCAAAAATCTTATACAGACACAACTAGATCAACGCACGACTATTTGAATCTCATATTATCATAAACAAAAAAATCCGGAAGATATACTTCCGGATTTTTTAGCTATCAATCAATCAAACAATCAATCCTTACTTCATTGTGAATTCAGAAGTAGAAATCAATTCTTTATCGTTAAAAACATTGATCTTATATCTACCTTCTTCAAACTTTTGGTCGTCTGCAGCTGAGATATACTCACAAATGTTTAGGTTTCTGTTTTCGTAGTTGAATCTACTGATTAAACTGTAGTTTAATACTTGATCATCAAATTGTAACTGATCGTTAGAACCTAAAATATTATTCTTAGGATCAATTACTTGTACATATAATTCTTTATCACCAGATTCTGCAATAGTGTTTTTAGCTACTGTAAAACAGATTTTAATTTTATCACTACGTCTTGCTCTTTCTGTTGGGATTTGCTTACCACTACTTCTTTCAATCACACCCATACCAATTAAACCTACGGTTTGTAATGCTGATGCATCTTTAACAACTGTTGCTAACTCTGTATTTTGAACTAATAATGAATCTGTGAACATGGTACGTTCAGCTAACTGTACTTGAGTACTGTCTAAAGATGACGCTAAATATTCATTTTCACCTTTAAGTCTATCATTTTCTTTCATTAACACATCCATTTCTTCTTGAAGTGCTAAAAATTTCTTTTTATATCTCCATAAGCTATTAACGCTAGTTTGAGATACTTTAAGCGAATCCATTAAACCTTGAATACGTTCTCTTGCTGCAATAAGATCTTGGTTTTTCACTTTGCTTTCTGCAATAGCTTCATCATATTGAACGAGCATATTGTCTAACTCATGCTGTATTTGTTTCTTCTCTCCTACTAATACTTTTTCAGTTTCTTGTTTATCATTGTAAAGCTTAGAAGTATAAAATGCTGTACCTAAGAAAAGAACTAAAAGGATTCCTAATCCAACTTTAAGTCCTGTACTAGTTTTTTGTGAACTTTCCATAAATTGTGTTTTTTAAAGTTATTGTTAATTCTTGTTTTAAAAACTAATTCGAGATTAAAGTAATTAAATAAAACTGTACTTTTAATTTTAATTTAATTTTTCGTCCAAATGCAACACTTCACTCTATTTACAGAAAAAGACAAACAACATCTTTTAAAGAAACGTAAAGGAGAATCAAAATTTGGAGAACTCGTTCAGTTAATACCTAACCTCACTAACATATACGATGATATCGTTAATTTAGACGTTGACTACGTAATTTTTGGGATTAAAGAAGATATTGGAGTTTACGCAAACCACGGAAATACTGGAGCTCACAAAGCTTTTGAGGCTACTCTAAAAGTTTTGTTAAATATTCAGGATAATAGCTTTACAAATGCTAAACGCATTCTTATTTTAGGCCATTTAGACTATTCAAAAGCCTGCGAAGCGCTAACAACTTTAGATTCAGAAAAGAAGAAAAACATCAATAAAGCCAGAACGTTTGTAGAAACTATTGATAAAGATGTTACGCATGTGGTGTCTTCTATCGTAAAAGCTGGTAAAATTCCTATAATTATTGGTGGCGGACATAATAATGCTTACGGTAACATAAAAGGTTCTGCACTTGCGTGCAATACCAAGATAAATGTGGTGAACTTTGATGCGCATTCCGATTTCAGAGCTGAAGAAGGCAGACACAGTGGTAATGGGTTTAGCTATGCGTTTGCTGAAGGTTTTTTAAAAAATTATTTCATTTTTGGTCTACACGAAAATTATACTTCAGATAATATTTTTAAAGGTCTAAAGAAGATAAAATATCTAAACTATAATACGTATGATGCCATGGAAATACGAAATGAAACTGATTTTAAAGCTGAATTAAAAACAGCATTAGACCATGTTTCTGAAAAATGTTTTGGGATTGAAATAGATTGCGATGCTATAGAGAATATACCTAGCAGTGCTATGACTCCTTCTGGTTTTAGCGTAAAACAAGCCAGACAATTTGTGCATTATTTAGGGAAGGATAAAAATGCTATGTATCTTCATATCTGTGAAGCCGCACCAACAAGCAAAACAGAAACCAAGGTTGGCAAACTTATTACCTATTTAATTACTGACTTTATAAGAGCGCATGGCAATTAAGATTATAGATTACAAAAGCAAGTATGCCAAGCATTTCTATGAATTAAATATTGAATGGCTAGAAACCTTTTTTTATGTAGAACCTTACGACGAAGAGGTTTTAAGTCATCCTAATAAATATATTATAGATAAAGGAGGTTATATCTTTTTTGCTATGAAAAATGACATTGTAGTTGGCACCGTAGCCTTAATGCCAACTGAAGAAATTGGTGTTTTAGAATTAACGAAAATGGCTGTTTCACCTGAAATGCGCGGACAGAAAATAGGCCAGCAATTATTACAGCACAGCATCGATTTTAGTAAAACCAAAGAATTAAAAGGACTTCTACTCTATTCTAACACCAAATTAGAAAATGCCATCTACCTTTATAGAAAATATGGTTTTAAAGAATTAGAACTTGAAAAAGACAATCCCTATGAACGTGCTGATATTAAGATGTTTTTGAAGTTTTAGATTTCAAATTGTTTTTAAGATAAGTAAAAGCACCATTAATTTCCTCAAAAATATGTGCTTCAGAAATTAAATCTGGTACAATATCAATGGATACTAATTTGTCTTTTGGTTGCTCTTGTACTGCTGTTAATAATACCTGAACTCCTCTTTTTTCCAAATCTAAAACAGCATTCTCTATAGCATACAGTCCAGACTGATCTATATAAGGTACACGATCCATTCTTATAATTAATGCCTGAATCTGCTCTGGTATATTTTTTATTTCATCTTGAAAGTGAGAAGTAAATCCAAAAAACAATGGTCCATAAAGATGTTTTATGTAAACTTTGTCTTTATACTCTTCATAGAATTCAATTTCATCTTGCCATGGTTTTTCTCCATCAAAACCAGCAATTGTTCCTACTTCCATGCCTTTTTCACCAATATCACTAGAGCGTTTCATAAACAATAAAGATGCTAGTAATAAACCAATACCAACAGCTTGGATTAAACTACCGAAAGTAGTAATCAACAATACAATAATTAAAACAACAGCATCTGCTCTTGGAACTACTAATAGGTGTTTTAATCCCTTAACATCAATAATTTTTAATGCTATAGGAATTAATAGACCTGCTAAAACCGACAAAGGAATATAAGCCGCCAATTTACCTAAACCTAATAGTACTGCCAGTAAAAACAGGCCATGAACAGCACCCGATAATCTTGTACGACCACCAGAATTAATATTAATTACAGTTCCTTTTGTTGCTCCTGCACCTGGAATTCCCCCAAAAATTGCAGCTATTGAATTTCCGATACCTTGACCAATTAATTCTCTATTACTATTATGCTTTGTCTTAGTCATGTTATCAGCAATTACAGAAGTTAACAAAGAATCTATAGAACCTAATACCGCTAAAACTAGAGCATACTCTAGAATTATAGCGTAAGCACTCGCGTCAACCGAGAACAATCCCGAAACTTGTAAACTTGGTAAACCTGAAGGTATTTCACCAATAATAGGCACATCCCATTGTAGAAAGTAACTTGCTACTGACGCTAAAACCAAAGCCACCAAAGCACTTGGAATAGCCTTAGTTATATAAGGAAATACTACATACACAAGAACTGTAAAAACGCCTAGCGTTAATGCCTGCCAATTAAAATCTGTAAACAACCTAGGTAAATCCTGCATCACCAACCATGTTGATTTTTCAGACCCTAAGCCTGCAAAAGGAAACAATTGCAAAATAATAATGATAAGACCAACACCACTCATAAATCCCGATACTACTGGATAAGGAAAATACTTCACATAACCAGCTATATTTATAAGACCAAAAATGATCTGAAAAACTCCACCAGCTAAAAACGTAAGGATAATAATTGGCATCGCCGATTCTAAACTCCCAGTAAGCTCTATGGAAGCTGCAACCAAAGCAGCCGAAACCACAGTCATAGGACCTGTTGGCCCACTAGCCTGTGTCCTTGTACCACCAAAAATAGCAGCAAAAATACCAACAGCTATTGCGCCATAAAGTCCTGCAATTGCACCTAAACCAGATTGTACACCGAATGCTAAAGCCAATGGCAAGGCTACAACGCCTGCGACTAAGCCACCTGTTAAATCTCCTTTTAAATATTTTAAATTATAATATTTAGACATCATAAAATTTATTCATTTATATGGTTGCTAACCATTTAAAAAATTCATTAAATGGCACCGTTAGTAATACTACAACTAGTATTATGAATACTAATATATGTTTAATTTTCAAGTAAGTGAATAGACTTTCCCAAAATCTACTCATCTAACTCAATAGTTACTCAGTAACTATAATGACAACTAAAATCGTGTCATAAACCCTATACCTAATAGGTAAATATCTTTTTGCTTTTGCCTAAAACCATTCTTTGATATACTACTAGTTTCATTCATAATATCAAATAAGATATTTACTCGAGTATTAGAAGTTATTTCATAATCTGTACCAAACGAAATACCTACACCAAAATTAACGCCACCACTTTTTGTGTCAACCTCATTAGATAAATCATTTATTTTTGAACGTAAAAGAAAATTACCATAAGCACCTATGCTTGTAACAAGATTAAATTTTTGTTCATTATCTAATGACACTCTTTGAACCAAACGTAATGGAATTTGTAAATATTCATTTTTTAAACGACTTTGATCCGTACCATTAAAAAAGCTTGAATTAAACTCTACAATCTCAACACCAGAAAGCAGCTTGGTTTTTTCATTGTCTGAAAAATCATAATCGACATTGAATCGAATTGCAAAAACATTTCCATTTAACAGCCCTACTTTATTATTTTCTAGCGTGGCACCACCAACAGCTAAATTGAGACCATAACTAAACTTACTTTTAATATTTTCATCTTGAGCAAAACTCATCAATGTAAATGCAAAACAGATTATTATTAAAGTACAATTCTTCATTTTTTTATTTTAATTAATTATCACTTAAAGCCTTTAAAGAATCTAACTGACGTTGTAAGGCTTCTATTTTTTCGGAATTATCTTCTACTCTAGGAATACTCATTATAGAATCCATTTGTTGTTCTAAAATATCTTCATCTTTTGGTACTTCTTTGTAGTAATAACCTATACCTTCACTCGCTCTCCAGGCTTCATTTAATTGGTTATAAACCGTTTCGTCCCAACCACTAGGATGTTTTACATCTACCCAAATAACGTCACGATATTCACTGTCAATCAAAACTAAATCTGGTGTTGCAGAGCCATCGAATTGTTGTGCATTTGTATCACTTATAGACGAAATTGTTCCTAAGAAAAATAGACGCTTTCTACCTGCTATTTCTTTTACATAAGGCCTAAACTCTACTGGTGTGCTCGCTTTCCAATCATATTCTTTACGAGATTCTTTCACTTTAAGAGGCATCGCTGATACGCCTGCATAGCCTTGTTTTTTTGAGGCATGATCGTAATAATATAATTTATCCGTACCGTCAGCAGGAATAAATACACTGTAGCTTAAACTTGTGCGCTCGTCTCCTACTGGCTCTAAACCAAACCAATGGTATAAGCCGCTGTAGGCATCAGAGTTGCTACCAGCAAAATCAAAATCGGTGACGTAAGGTTGTTGGTTTTGGTCTTTTGGCATCAACGGAATTTTAACTGCAGTTTCCATATTCCAAGGCAAAGGATCACTAAAACCACCTAAAAACTTTAAAGATTCCGCTTGTAGCTGAGACACCTCTTCTGCTAGTGTATTTTGCTTCTGTAAAAACTTGTAATTCTTTATGTCTTCTGGACTCACAAATGTTCCTTTTCCGATGGTGATGCGCTCTATGTAGTCATTAAAATCATGCTCTCCACTCTCAATAATCATAACTCCACCAAACGTAGGATACGGAAAGAAGAAACCTTTCCATTTGATTAAACTCACCACTTCTACCCAATTACCTTCATCATTTTTCATGTAAAAGGTGTCGCTTGGTTCATAATTGAAAAGCATCCAAGGATTAAAACGTTGTACGACTGCATTGTAGGTGTTACGGCTAAATTTCAAAGACTCACCTATTGAAAAGGTAACTTCAATTCTGTTTTCATTTGAAAATCTCGGAAATGGTGTTGTACTACTAACCGAAAATACTTCTTCAGTATTATCGCTGATACGCTGCATGACGTATTTTTCACTTGGTTGAATAGCCATAGTCCATTTATTTTCTGTACCAATTCTTACTAAATGCGGCAAGGACACATCTTTGGTTTCACCAACGCTTTCATTAGCCATAGAAAATATGTTTCGTAAGGGTTGAATACGCTCGTTTTGAGTTAACGGAAGATCATCGATTTCAACTTTATTGAGATTATTGAATACATTGTAAGTTTTCATGTAATCGTACAAACCTTGATTCCACCCAAAGAAATACAAAACTCCAAAAAATACAATCAACAATCCAAGAATACCTAATCTTGATCCTGTACTGGCTGTTTTCCTGAACTTTCGTAAACCAAAAATCAGAACCAAAAGACTTAAGAGAATAACGAAGATGTATTTTCTAAAAAATAACAATACAGGTTGATAGTCGTCCCTAAAAAAGAACAAGAGAATGAGCAATAATAGCACTACAAAAACTGTAATTCGTTTTTGTTTTGCGCCTTTGTTCCAGTAGTTTTTTATCATGATATCAGCCCCTTTAATTCCCCAGAGGGGAAAACTGGGTATTTATTTTGTTAACAGTATACTTGGCTTCAGTCCAAGACACTTTATTTATTGTCGCTTCATTTCCTTCCCTTTGGGAAGTTTAGGATGGGCTTTACTACATCAACCCCTTATCTTTCAATCGTTCTCTTGCCGATTTTTCCTCTGTTTTTAGTTTCGGTTCGTTTTCTATTTCTTTCTTAGCTTCTTCAACCGCTTTATTATCTTTATTCTTAAGCTCTTCGAAAAAATCTTTGCCTTTTTCTACAACATTATCAAACTTATCCTCTAAAGATTCGCTCTGCTCTTCTATAACTTCAGAAGATTTTATAACGAAACTAGCTAGGTAAGTTCCAATCAATGTCCCAGCAGCGAATGACGCAAATGCAGAAATACCATTATAACTTGAAAATACAGCCAATGGCGTTAAAAATTCTACAATGAGTGCTGCAATTAACACTAAAGTCACCACAAAAATCAATCGTGGTAAAAAGGATTGCTTGTAAACAAACCCTTTTGGATTGTCTGCACGCATCTGTAGTTCTTTGCTATTCATTATTTTATTCAAAAAACGATATGCTCCATTGCCATTGGATTCTCGCCAATACAAGAAAATCCCGAATAATATTGCTACAATAAAAACGACTAAATCTATGCCCATAATGGTAAGTTTTTCTATTTTATATAATTTCCTCTTTTATACATTCCATGACGCGTAAGGAATGACAGTCTCTATAAAATTAGTCTAAAATTATTAAATATTGTTACGAATAATCGCAATTACCCAATCTCTAAATGAATCGTTCCAAGTCTCGTAACTCTTGTAAAACTGCTCTTTATCATACCAGTATAAAAAGAGAACATCTTTCGGTGCAATATTAATGAGCAACTTATGAATTAAATCACGATGCTCTGCGGTTAACGACGAATGCGGTTGGTGCAGTGCAAAATACATAGACTGCTCTACCATATCCTCTATTTTGTAGGTATTACTGCGTTCTAGTTTTTCTAAATACAACTCCACTCCCATTACTTTTTTCCGCGCTTCAATATCTATTTTATTGAGATAACTCTTGAATAAAGATTTACTATCCAAAATATCTTTAATTGGATGTTCTGTATCCTTCAAAAAACTAGACATTTCAAATTTCTTGATACGATCATAATTTGGTGTGGTTACCATGTATTCTAAATCACACTCAATTATGATATGATCTTTCAGTTTTTCTATCAATTCTGGTTGAGATATGTGGTAAATCAATACATCATGAATCGTATCTTTTATGGCTTGCCTATACACTTCCAAATCTTCAAAAACTACAATAGGTGTAATAAAATCCCTAAGCACATACACACCTTTAAAGGCTCTAGTATAAAATGAGTTGGTTGAAAAATGTAGTGGATGTAAGTTTAGATCTCTATGTCGTAAATCACCATAGTTTTGGGCAGAATCTAATATTTGCTGATGAAGATCTTCATCTATAAAATTATTTCCTGTTCTGAATTTATCAACCAGTTGTAGTTGTTCCTTTTGCTTTTCTTCTAAATTATCTATCAGTCGAAATGAGATACTAATATCTTCGTATTTAAGAATATCCAAAGGTTCATAAAACACGTCTATATCTTGATCAAAATCGATACAAATAGCCGAATCCCTAGTGATATCATTAATTTTTTGTCCATGGGTTTTAAAGATATGTTGCATCATATCCTTATCAAACGAGTGAAAAGGCAAATACACAGGTTTTCCTTTTTGTAATGGAGAAATGATAATACCATGAGGATTAGCTTCTCCATGATTAAGGTATTGTGTATTCTGTTTTTCCTCAGCAACTTCAGGACTCCAACCCAAGCCATCTATTGAGAAAGACTTAAGATTGGTTTCTGAAAACCCTAAGGTTTTAAGACATTTATTATAGCGCTCTACCAATTTCCCACTTACTGGGATGAGTTCACTTCTATATAAATTTGCTTGTTTTAGTTTGTTCATATTTTATGATTGAGATTCCTGCTTTACCAGAAATGACAACTATACTATTTTATTTATCTGAGCATACTGCAATAACATAATGGTTTTTGCATCTATAATTTCTTCATTTTTCACCATTTCAATGGCTTTACTGAATGGTAATTCTAATACTTCAATATCTTCGTTTTCAATTTCTAATCCACCACCTTCATTCACTTTCATGTCATCAGTATATTCTGCAATAAAGAGATACATTTTTTCGGTTAAAGCACCAGGAGATGTGTAAGCCGACAGTACTTGTGTCGCGTCACTAATTCTATATCCAACTTCTTCTTCAACCTCTCTTATTATGGTCGCTTTTGGAGAATCGTTATTATCTATAGCTCCTGCACAAACTTCGATTGACATACCTTCATTTTTATTAACGTCATAAACAGGCATTCTGAATTGTTTGGTGAGAATCACTGTGGATTTTTTAGTATTGTACAACAAGATTCCTGAACCATTACCTCTGTTATACGTTTCTCGAGACAATCGCCTCCACTCACCATCTTCAAACTGATAATCATAGTCTATTCGATGAAGTGTTGCCCAATCGTTAGAAAGTGTTGTTCTTGTTATGTTTTTTAGCTTTTGCATCCTTATTTTTTAGAAAACTGTTCTCTCGCTTCAGTTTCAATATTCATTTGATTAACTCGTGCGTCTACCTTTCGTTTGAAATCTGTATCTGCAATTGTAGCAACATTATCCAAGTAGCGAATCACCTCTTGTCGTCTAATATCTGAAAAGTTGAGCCCTTTCATGTTGGACTTCATTAATTCTTGCAACATATTGAATTTAGTGTCATAATCCTTTTTGAAATACTTATCAGGATTATCAAACCAATCGTCTTCCAAATCAAAATCCGTTAATCGTAACGATATTGCAGATTGAATGTTTCTAACATCTCTTGATGAGAAAAACGGGAATATTTTCTGAATTTCAGTGTATAATGCAGCATAAAACATATGATCATTAGTCTCATGTAGCTTTTCAATTTTATCAAAAGTTTCATGAACACGTTCTTCTGTCGGATTTTCAACAGCATTGAGAATGTCTCCCATACTTTTTGCCAAACCTTGGTCTGACAAATATTGATATACTTCAGGATCATCCATATTTATAAAATCTGGCATTGTACTTTGAAGTTTTCTCCACCAGATATAATCTTGATCTAAGAAATCATGCTCCGTTCTTGCGCCATCAATTTTAAACCTTCCTTGTACACGAGAGATTACCGCTTTATCTAACATCTCAGGCAAATTGGTAAATAAGCCTATTGAACTATTACCATAATTAACAGCGTAGGCACCTTCTGTATATCTTAAAAACACACCTATAACTTCTTTTACACCAGCAGAAACCCCTTGGGCAGTACGCTCTTGAAGATTATTCTCAGCATCATCAATTGGTGCGAAAATCAATTTAGAAGGATCTTGTAAAGGTTTCATCCACTCTACCATTTTCTCGGCCGAACCACCTTGAAAAGTACTAATCAACGTATCTGGCATTGGATGAAACAAAAACGGAATATCTAAGTTATCACAGTGTTCCTTTAAACGTGTGGCAATAGCAGCAATGAGCATACTTTTACCTGTACCAGGAATACCATAACCCATAAAAACAGGCATAAAACCACCAAGCTCTTGAAACGGATTTTTCTTTGCCTCAAAATCATAACTCAGCATACGCTCCGTTAAACGACGCGCAAAGTGCTTAGCATCACGGTTACCTACAATTTGCTCGAATTGAATTTTATTAAATTCGACACTCTTAGCAGTACCTTGAAATACATTTTCCCAACCCGATACTGCGAAATCAGAGTTTTCCAATTTATAGGTTCGGTCAACTATAGTTTCCGTGTATTCTAAAGTGCTTTTTCTTAATTGAATTTCAGCGATTAAAGCTTCAAAATAAACTACTGTAAAATCTATAACATCCTTATCTGTTTTTATGATTTCAGGATGACCTAAATATTTATCGTAATAAAACAGTTGACATGAAATACCTTTTAGAGGTGACAAAAAGGACACTTCAGGAATTCCTGCAAACTTCTGCTTCATTACAGATAAATCGTCCGAAGCATAGGGTTTTAAATCATGTAATACTTTATAAGCCGTTGCAAAAAGCATGAAGGCCGTTGCGGTGAGCATTTTACTCTCATATTCACGTTTCCCTGAGCTATCTAAAGCAGATTTATTTTCGCTTAAACTTGATAAACCAGATGCATCATAGTAACTGTCCTTTATCCAAACACCAAGTGTTAAAGCTTCTTGTACTGCAAATAGAGTCTGGTTTAAAAACACAGGCAAAGCCACAGATTCTGGTAAGAGCCTTTTCTTTAGTGCTAATATGGTTTTAGAAACTGAAGTTATCGTAACACTACTACCATTATTTGCCCTAGAAAGGTAAAGTAATATGGATTCATCTTTACCGTCATTATCTCTATTTTTGGCACGTTGACTCTGCTCCCATTGAATGGATTTCAAATAAGATGTTGCTTCATCACGAAGCATATCGAGTTCACTTTGTTTTATAGGAAAAGTTGAGTTGTGTTGCATTATCTTGAGTAATAAGTAAAAAGTTACAAGTATTAAGTTGGGCTCAGAATCTTCAAGCTTCCATCCTTAAACTTCTGGCCCCTTTTAATTTTTAAATTCTGAAATCTGAATAGGTGGAATCGCCAACTTGTTCATAATTTCTGGTGTTTTATTATATAGTAATTGTATAATTCTATGTGGCGCAAAAACATATCGTTGTCTAAAAACAGCATCCCATTTTTGAAAGGTTTGTTTGCTAAAAAAGCTACCTTCTTTGAATTCACTACCAGATTTTAATTCGTCTATCTTAAATGATATTGCGAAGGATTCCAGTGAGATTTCCTTATTAGAAATACCTTGAAGAATAGCATGTGTCACTTTGTTTTCATCTTTTGCAAACACATTATGAATAGGTCCCAAATCAACACGTTTTATCAATTTTGGTAGTAGTTTGGGCAGACGTTTGTCTATAGCGTATGCCATAGTGTCCAAATTCATTTCTCTATCTGATGTATTTTTTAGAACGTTATAGATTTCAGATTTGTAATCATCAACATCCTTTCCATCATAATTAAAATACATGTAGCAAATAAATGGTCTGTTGTGAGATACATCATAAAAACTCCAACTCACTAAAAACTCTGCAGGCGAACCTTCAGGAGCTTTGATTATTTTACCCTGTACAAAACGGTTAAATATATATTCCTTCTTTGCTGATGAATAATATACTATTGATGCTGCCTGAAACAACTTTCGTTTAGAAATTGGTTCTTTTTTTCGCATTAAAGTATCTAGAAATTCATCTTTCAACACTTCAATATCGGTCAACTTATTGAGGAATTCTTCTCGCAACTCTAAGTCATTAAACAAATAGCGGAATTCTAAATAATTTGGAAAACCAGAATCCGTTAAATCCACTTTCATATTTTCCTCATCGTCATACATGTATTTTACACGCATCGCTTCGATAGAATATAAGAGCAGATCAGAATATTGTTTGAATAACAATAGCTCCTGTTGATTTAGTATTTGTTTTTCCTGAACAGCAACTATAAGTTCTTTGAGCGTGAAATCTATCATTTTGTGATAGAACACATACTGTACTTTGGAGTCTAGTATTGCTGAATCTAAAGGGGTTACAATCATTTTAGTGTGTAGTTATCAGTGTTTAGTGTTTAGTTTATAGAGGCTCTAAAAACTAAACACTAATTACTTTACACTGATTTAGGATAGTAAATCATCATTATTAGCTTCAGGTTTTGGCTGGCCTGTTGGCTCACGACCATCCGCTGGAGCATTGGGATCTGCTTTATAGTATTCATCAAAGATTTCTTTCATATCAATACCATAACGATCTGCAAAGTTCTTTTGAATTTCTTCATCCTTAGCTCTAATATCTTTTAAAGCCTCAGCATAGCTACCATAAACACCTTGCATTACTTTTTCGTGTACAGGAATATTATCCATCATTTCTTGACGCGCTCTAGCACTTGCAGTATGCATTGCTGCTAAAGTTTCACCTATATGCTCATCCGTTTTAACACCTAAGTGTTCTAAAATAGCAGCAAACTCTTGGTCTGTACGTGCTTTTAAAGCCACAACGTAACCATCATAATACTTTAAACGCTCATCAGTGTCCGACTTTAATTTAGCACGATGTGTTTGTAAATTACTACGTAAAGAAGTTAAAACTTTAATCGTTAAGTTATGCTTGTGCACAAAACTGTCTTTTGAAGCCGCTAATGTTGTATAGGCATTTTTAAGCCCTTCTAGTTCTTCTACTTTTTGCTCTAACTGCGTTACTTTTTCTAAAGCCTCAGAGTATTCAGTAGATTGTTTGTCTGCCACTTCCTCCAAAGCCTGTCGTGCTTGTTTTAAAAGTGCGTATTGCTCTTCCAATTGAGCTTCTACTTGCTTTTTCTTTTCAAGTGCTTTTGTATGGTTGTTACTCGCCTCAACAATAGCTGTTTTTAAACTTTCTTCAACCTCTTTGATTTCAAGTTCTCTATCTTTTAAACGTTTTATCGCAGCTTGACTTTTAAATGACAATTCATTTAATAAGGTTTGAACATCTGCAGTTTCAATACGTTGTTGAAACATAGCTTTTGCCTTATTGTCTGCTGCATCACGTTCCTTTTGCGCGCTCTGTAATTCTTGCTCGGCATCTTTAATCTTACTTTTTCTTCCCCAAAGATTATTCCACCAAGTATCTGGTTTTGCTTCAGCATCTTCAAGTTCAACTTTAGCACGCTCTAAACGCTTTATGGCATCATCTATAACTTTTTGTTCTGAAGCATTTAGTGCTGAGAAACCTTCGAACATAATACCAACTTCATCTTGGTAATCTGTAAGATCTTTAATGGCATCTAGAAGTGTAGTTCTGTCCTTCTCTGCCATATCTACAACATTGTCTAATGTAGCATTCAAGATTTTCTGACGACTTTCCGGATCATCTTCTTGAGCTAATTTAGATTTCATTTGGTCGATGGCTTTTCCCCAGTTAACATCGACTTTTGCAGTTTTTTCGTTAGAATTTGTTTCTAATAAATCAAAATCGTCAGACATATTTGTAGTGTTATTAAGTTGAACAATAATTGGATAAGCAATTTCGGTAATTTTATAAGAGTACAAAAATTTTGCCTAGTAAATTATGAGTAGTAATTGTTATAAAAATGTTACAGGTCTTTTAAAAGGAAAAATTGTTCAATACCTTTATAAGAAACACTAACATATATGAAATTATTAAAATCCAGTCTAGTTTTATGCTTTATCATTATATGTGCAAGCTGCAAAAACCAAGAAAAACAAACTGAGGTTGCAACCAATGAAGCAGAACCACAAATGGTAACCAAAACCGAAGAAACCATAAAAATCCATCCCATAGAGCATGCTACTTTTGTTTTAGAAACCGAGAATGATGTTATCTATATAGATCCTGTAGGTGGAGCAAAAGCTTTTGAAGGTCAAAAACGACCAACATTGGTTCTTATAACAGATATTCACGGAGATCATCTCAACGTTGAAACTTTAGAAGGTTTAAAACTTGAAAATATTCCGGTAGTTCTTCCTGAAGCGGTTTCTGAAAAAATTCCGTCAACTGCAGTTACCAACCGAAAAGTTCTAAATAATGGAGAAACAACAGAGATCAATTCAATAGATATTGAAGCTATACCAATGTATAACTTAAGAGAAGAGGCTTTAAAGTTTCACGAAAAAGGAAGAGGAAATGGTTATATACTAACTATTAATGATGAGCGTATTTATATCTCTGGTGATACCGAGGATATTCCAGAGATGCGAAATCTTACAAATATTGATAAAGCATTTGTTTGTATGAATTTACCTTACACGATGCCAGTAGAAAGTGCAGCAGATGCTGTATTAGATTTTAAGCCTAAAACTGTTTATCCATATCATTATAGAGGAACTGAAGGATTAAGTGACGTTGATCATTTTAAAAATTTAGTTAATGAAAAAGAGTCCTCTATAAATGTCATTCTATTAGATTGGTATTAATTTTATATAAACATACTATTGTTAATAAGTTCTCAAACGCTGTAATAAGTCAATAAAAACGTGTGTTTTAACGCATTTTAACATCACTTAATCGATAAAATTTTAATACTTTTATTATAAATAATTTAAAATTAAGCATTTACAATTAAGTTTTTTTCTATATTAGCGGCACAATTCCAAATCTAAACTATTAATCATGTATAACAATCTACTTCCTAAGGCTTTAGTGGTAACAACTACTCAGCTTACCATGATTCTAATAGCTGTAGCTTCGATTTTTCTTGTTTTTATTCTTGTGGCCATAATTAAGATGTACAAATTAAAGGCAGAGAATAAAAAATTAATGGAAACTAATGCTTTTAAAGACGTTGATGAAAACTATAAAGATTTTACAGGTGGTCATCTATACGGAGACAATTAATCGATAATATTGAAAATAAAAAAGCCAGCTAAAAATTAGCTGGCTTTTTTATGATTTCAGTTCTTTCTATCGAACTAGCTTCTTATATTTAATTCGTTTTGGCATTAAATCTCCGCCTAGTCGTTTCTTCTTATTCTCTTCGTAATCACTAAAACTACCTTCAAAGAAATACACTTGAGAATCACCTTCGAAAGATAAAATATGAGTACAAATACGATCTAAAAACCATCTATCGTGACTAATTATCACTGCACATCCAGCAAAGTTTTCTAAACCTTCTTCCAATGCTCTTAAAGTATTCACATCTAAATCGTTAGTAGGCTCATCTAAAAGTAACACATTACCTTCCTCTTTTAAAGTCATAGCTAGGTGCAAACGGTTTCTTTCGCCACCAGAGAGTAACTTTACTTTTTTATTTTGTTCACTACCGGAAAAGTTAAATCGGCTTAGATAAGCTCTAGAATTTACCTGTCTTCCTCCCATCATAACCAATTCTTGTTCATCACTAAAATTTTGCCAAATACTTTTTTCTGGATCAATGTTAGAATGGCTTTGATCTACATAAGCAATTTTAGCTGTTTCGCCTACTTTGAATTCTCCTTTATCAGGAGTTTCTTCTCCCATTATCATTCTAAAAATTGTGGTCTTACCAGCCCCATTAGGACCAATAACGCCAACTATTCCGGCTTGAGGTAAATTAAAATTTAAATCTTCATAGAGCAACTTATCTCCATAAGCTTTACTTACACCAACTGCTTCAATAACATTTGTACCCAAACGAGGACCGTTTGGTATGTATATTTCAAGTTTTTCATCAAGCTGTTTTTGATCTTGACTCATTAACTTATCGTAATTCTTTAAACGCGCTTTTTGTTTTGTTTGGCGTCCTTTTGCTCCTTGTCTCACCCATTCCAACTCTCGTTCTAAAGTCTTTTGACGTTTTGAAGCCGATTTACTCTCTTGTGCCATACGCTTCGACTTTTGATCTAACCAAGATGAGTAGTTTCCTTTCCAAGGAATTCCCTCGCCTCTATCAAGTTCTAAAATCCAACCAGCAACATTATCCAAGAAATATCTATCGTGCGTTACAGCAATTACAGTTCCTTTGTATTGAGCCAGATGGTGTTCTAACCAATGTACAGACTCTGCATCCAAGTGGTTGGTAGGCTCATCTAACAATAGAACATCTGGTTCTTGAAGTAATAATCTACACAAAGCAACTCTACGACGCTCACCACCAGAAAGTACACCTATCTTTTTATCACCTTCAGGTGTACGTAAAGCATCCATTGCTATTTCTAACTTTGTATCGAGTTCCCAAGCATTGGTGGCATCTATTTTATCTTGTAGCTCAGCTTGTCTGTTCATTAGTTTTTCCATTTTATCAGGATTGCTATAAACTTCCTCTAAACCAAATTGATCATTAATACTGTTGTACTCGTCTAATATAGCCACAGTTTCGGCAGCTCCTTCTTTTACAACTTCCAACACTGTTTTTTCATCATCCAACTGTGGTTCTTGCTCCAAGTAACCCACAGTGTAGCCTGGTTGAAATACAACATCACCTTGGTAATTTTTATCTACACCTGCTATAATCTTTAGTAAGGTAGACTTACCTGAACCATTAAGACCCAAAATACCTATTTTGGCACCATAAAAGAAACTGAGGTAAATATTCTTTAATACAGGTGTGTTAGCACCTTGAAAAGTCTTTGTAAGACCTGACATTGCGAAAATGACTTTTTTATCGTCGCTCATATTTTTTCTTAAAATTTAATTCTGATGTATTAGACTATTTTTACGGAAATTAAACTCTACCTTTTAAGGCATTAAACACCCATGCTACCGCTAAAAAACCCACACCAACAGCAGCAAAACCATAGCCTGCTACTTCGTAATATCTAAAAGCCCCAAGTGCAATTAATCCCAATCCTACAATTATCATAATGGTAGTAGCCCAAGCTAAAACCGTATTTTTATTCATCGCCATAACCTATTTCTTAAAATTAAATTATTCTTTTAGTTAGTTTGTTAGTGTTACAAATATCGTATTTTAAATAAAAAAAGCACCACAAATTGTGATGCTTCTAACATTATATTAATGTATTTGTTACAATTTCAGCATAGGGACTTCAATAAATAAAAGTTCAGAATCCTCTTTAGCGTCAATATTAAAACTATCGGTTTCTGAAATCCCTATAGCATCTCTTGTCTCTAAGGTGTTTTGATCTACATTTATATTTCCTGAAATCGTCATGATATAAACTCCATGATTCTCACTTTTTAAATCATATGTAAATGACTCTTCTTCTTTTAAATCTATACGAGACAATTTAGCATCTTGATGAATTTTTAAACTTTCAGAATCCTCATCCTTAAAAGATGTCACTAGAGTTTGAAGTTTTCCTTGTCGGTCTTCTGGATTAAATGCTTTTTGATCGTAACGAGGCTTAACGCTTCTTTCTTCAGGAATAATCCAAATTTGAAACAAACTTAAATACTCATCAACCGAACCATTGATCTCAGAGTGTTGCACACCTGTACCTGCAGACATTACCTGTACTTCCCCTGGAATAACTGGTATCCAATCATCACCCATATTATCTCGATGTTTTAGCACACCTTTTAATGGAATGGTAATAATCTCCATATTATCATGAGGATGTGTACCAAACCCCATATTTGGTGCAATAATATCGTCATTCAACACCCTTAACGCTCCAAAATGAACTTTTTCTGGGTTATACCAATTAGCAAAACTAAAGGAATGATTGGCCTGCAACCACCCATGATTTGCAAATCCTCTATCTTCTGCTTTGTGAATTATAGTTTTCATTTCTCTCTTTCTTTTAATTTATCTCAATTTATCTAGCAAGTCACTTAATTGTGCCGCTTCTTCTTCTGTGATTCGATTTAACCAATTATCATTAAAATCATCTGAAATATCTTCTAAAAGCTGTAAACCTTTCTTTGTAATTTGAATATGAACAACACGCCTATCATGTTCACACGGTATGCGCTCTATAAGATCTTTAGCACATAATTTGTCTGTTAACCTTGTGGCATTAGGAGCGCGCTCTATCATTCTGTCTTTAACAACTTGCATCGATAAAGGCTCATTAGCACCTCTTAAAATCCTTAGAATATTATACTGTTGTGGTGAGAGTCCAAAACTTGCAAAAAATGTATTCTGTTTAGCCGAAATCCAATTGGCTGTATATAAAATATTTATTAAGGCCTTAGTTTTATTATCCTTAAACTTTGAATGAACATCTTTTGCTATATCTCCCATCTTATAATGCTTTTTGTAGTTTATCAACTTCTGCTAAAAGTTCTTCATTAAACTCCTCGTTGGAAATTTTTCCTGCTTCAAAATTATCGTTGAAAAAAGGTAATGAAAATAATCCTACAATATTACCGTCGTGCCATATAAATCTATCCTTAGCAATAGTCAATACAGTTTTTCCTCCTCTACCACCTGTAGATGTTGCCATTAATAACATCGGCTTTTTGTAAAGAAAATTACCTTCTATCCTTGTCATCCAATCAAAAAGGTTTTTAAATACGGTTGCATAAGCTCCGTTGTGTTCTGCCAAAGAAAGAACGATTCCATCAGCATTTTTAATAAGGTTTAATAATCTATGAGCACTTTCAGGTGCTTCCCCCAACTCTTTTTCTAAATCAACACCATAAATTGGTGCATCAAAATCATTTAAATCAATGGTGTTAACTTCTACATCTTTCAAAAGAGATGCAGCATACTCTGCTAATTGCTTGTTAATCGATTTACTACTATTAGTTCCTGCAAAGGCTAATATTTTTTTCATTATTTCTATTTTTTGATGGTACAAAGTTATGGATAAAATATTTATTTTCCAAGGAAACTATTTCCATGTAAATATATTTAACTTCGCTTTAAGAAAAATCACCATCACCAATGCCATTAATCTTTTGTAAATTCGTAGCAAACTAATAATCATATGGACATCAACTTCAATAAAAACGAAGATCATAACAAACTACTTGTATCTGATTTAAAGAAAAGACTTGCCAAAGTAAAGCTTGGTGGTGGCGAAAAAAGCATTGAAAAACATCATAGTAAAGGTAAAATGACCGCTAGGGAACGTATTGATTATCTCCTAGATTCTAAATCGAAATCTATAGAGATTGGTGCTTTTGCAGGTGATGAAATGTATAAAGATTATGGCGGTTGCCCTTCTGGTGGTGTGGTTGTAAAAATGGGTTATATACAAGGCAAACAATGTATTGTTGTTGCAAATGATGCCACAGTAAAAGCTGGTGCTTGGTTTCCTATTACTGGAAAAAAGAACTTAAGAGCTCAAGAAATTGCCATAGAAAATAAATTACCTATTATTTATTTAGTGGATTCTGCAGGTGTGTTTTTACCAATGCAGGATGAAATTTTTCCTGATAAAGAACATTTTGGTCGCATATTCAGAAACAATGCCGTAATGAGTAGTATAGGTATTACTCAGATTGCTGCAGTTATGGGAAGCTGTGTGGCTGGTGGTGCCTACTTACCTATTATGAGTGATGAGGCTTTAATTGTGGATAAAACAGGAAGTATTTTCCTTGCTGGAAGCTATTTGGTAAAAGCTGCTATTGGAGAATCTATAGATAATGAAACCTTAGGAGGAGCTACTACGCATAGTGAAATTTCTGGCGTAACAGATTACAAAGCTAAGGACGACAAAGATGCTTTAGATAAAATAAAAAACATAGTTGATAAGATTGGTGATTTTGATAAAGCGGGCTACAATCGTGTTGCTTCTAAAAAGCCAAAAGAAAATCCTGACGATATCTACGGTATTTTACCAAAAAGTAGAGCTGACCAATACGATATGAAGGAAATCATTAAACGTTTGGTTGACAATTCTGAATTTGAAGAATATAAAGAAGGCTATGGTAAAACTATTATAACTGCTTATGCACGTATTGATGGTTGGGCTGTTGGTATTGTTGCTAATCAACGTCAATTAGTTAAGACTACAGCTGCAAAAACCAAACCTAGCGAAATGCAGTTTGGAGGTGTTATTTATAACGACTCAGCAGATAAAGCAACTCGTTTTATAGCAAATTGTAACCAAAAGAAAATACCTCTTATATTTTTACAAGATGTTACAGGGTTTATGGTAGGAAGCAAGTCTGAACACTCAGGTATTATAAAAGATGGTGCCAAAATGGTTAATGCCGTGAGTAATTCTGTTGTTCCTAAATTTACAATCGTAGTAGGAAATAGTTATGGTGCCGGAAATTATGCCATGTGTGGTAAAGCTTACGATCCTAGATTAATCGCTGCATGGCCAAGTGCTGAACTCGCTGTGATGAGTGGAAATTCTGCTGCTAAAGTTCTACTTCAAATTGAAACTGCTTCATTAAAAAAGAAAGGTGAAACGATTACAAAAGAAAAAGAAGAAGAGCTATTCAATAAGATAAAATCACGATACGATAATCAGGTATCACCTTACTATGCTGCTGCTAGACTTTGGACAGATGGTGTGATTGATCCTTTGGATACAAGAACTTGGATCAGTATGGGAATAGAAGCTGCAAACCACTCACCTATTGAAAAACCTTTTAATTTAGGTGTTTTGCAAGTTTAAAAAGGATTTAATATGAGACATAAAAAAAGAGCGCTAATTGCGCTCTTTTATTTTTATACTTTTAAGAAAGACTAGTGAATTGCAGCTTCACGTTTTGCTTTCTTTTCTTCTTTAATTTCTTTAAAACGTTCAATAGCTGATCCAAAAATCCAATAAGGAACTACAAAAGTTAAAAGGAAAATCATTAACCAAAATCCAATTGTTAATATGGTTAAGAATGCTAAAAATCCTAAATATTGATCAAAATCAAACATGCTATTTATTTTATTTACGTTTTAGTTCTTGCAAAGATATAACCAAATTATAAGTTTTACAATAGGTAAAATGAGATTTATTAACAGGAAATAAACAATTGCTATATAGCCTTGATTAATAATTCTGCAGTTGCTGGGTTTGTTGCTAAGGGTACATTGTGCACATCACAAAGTCTCATTAACATCAGAATATCTGGTTCATGAGGGTGACGATCCAAAGGATCTCTAAAAAACAAAACCATATTACACTTACCTTCAGCTACTCTAGCAGCTATCTGGGCATCTCCACCAACTGGGCCAGAAAGTAAAGCATTAACTTCAAAACCTGCTTTAATAGCTTTATCTCCCGTTGTTCCTGTTGAAATTAGAGAAATGTTTTTTTGAAGTAAAACATCTTTATGCTCATTTAGAAACTGAACCATTTCGGCTTTTTTTCCGTCATGAGCAATAATTGCAATTTCCATCTTAGAGATTTTTAATATGATAATCTACTAAACCGTCAATTGGTCGTCTCACAAAATTGCCAACCTTAAAACCTAACTCTTCTGCAACTTGCTTTATTTCTTTTTTAGAGAAAAAAGCTATTGATCCTGCAAAATGAACAGGAGCTGTTTTCAGCTCTTCTTTGTATTGCATGATCATATTTTCAGCAAAAATTCTGAAACCTCGTTTTATAACGTCTTGTATATAATCAGAATCTTTATTTAAAAACATAAATTCAGCAAAATTTGCTAAATAAGCATTTGGGTTTGGCTTTTTGTATAAATTATACTTTATAAAGTCGGCATCTAAATTGTACTTGTGTTCAAATGCTAACTTTATGGTTTGTGGCATCTTGTTGAAATAATAATCTCTAATAAGCAATTTACCATAGTGATTACCACTAGCGTCATCCATAAGTGAATAGCCTAAACTTTTTACACGCTGATGTAATTTATCACCATCATAATAACTACAGTTAGATCCTGTACCCATAATACAAACCACTGCAGCTTCATCATTGTGATTTAATGATGCTCTTACAGCAGCCATGGTATCTTCCTGCACATCTACTGCTGCATTAGGAAAAATATCTTCAAGTACTTTTTTTAATGCTAATCTAGGATTTTCTGTACCACAACCAGCACCATAGAAAAATACGTGAGTTGCTTGTGCCTTAAACTGCATTAGCTCATCACTCTTACTGATTATTTTTCTAAGCTTTTTCTCTGGAAGAATCGCTGGATTTAAACCTTTAGTTCTAATTTTTTCTGACAACATCTTACCTGTGTCATCAATTGCAATCCAATCGCATTTTGTAGAACCGCTATCTGTAATTAAAATCATGATAATACCTTTATACAAAAATTCCGTAGCCTATGCCTTAAACATAATCCTACGGAATTTTAGAATTTATGTTACTATTAATTATAGGGAATTAACTTTTTGAGCTAAATCTACTAATTTATTTGAATATCCAAACTCATTATCGTACCAAGATACTAATTTAAAGAATGTTGAGTTTAACTCAATCGCAGCATCAGCATCAAAGATACTTGTACGTGCATCGCTAACAAAATCTTGAGAAACCACTAACTCATCTGTGTAACCTAAAACTCCGTTCATAGGACCTTCAGAAGCCGCTTTAAAAGCTGCTTTGATTTCTTCTAGAGATGTTTCTTTTTGAGTCTTAACAGTTAAATCTACCACAGATACATCTGCTGTTGGTACTCTAAATGCCATACCTGTAAGTTTTCCATCTAATTTAGGAATCACTTTACCTACAGCTTTTGCTGCACCTGTAGAAGCTGGGATAATATTCATTAAAGCACTACGACCACCTCTGTAATCTTTTCTTGAAGGACCATCAACAGTTAATTGTGTTGCTGTTGTAGCATGTACAGTAGTCATTAAAGCTTCTTCAATACCAAAATTATCATCAACAACTTTTGCTAAAGGAGCTAAACAGTTTGTTGTACAAGATGCGTTTGAAACAATTTTATGATCTGCAGTTAATTCATGATCATTAACACCCATTACAAACATAGGTGCATCTTTACTTGGAGCAGAGATTACAACTTTTTTAGCACCACCTTCTATATGATAGTTTGCTGTTTCTAATGTTGTAAAAATACCTGTACATTCAGCAACGATATCAGCACCAACTTCATCCCATTTTAAGTTTTTAGGATCGCGTTCCGCAGTTACTCTAACCGTTTTACCATCTACTACTAAATGACCATCTTTAACTTCAACTGTACCATCAAAGCGACCGTGTACAGAATCATATTTTAATAAATAGGCTAAATGCTCTACATCTAATAAATCGTTGATAGCAACAACATCTACATCGTCACGTTTAACGGTTGCTCTAAAAACAATTCTTCCTATTCTTCCAAATCCGTTTATTCCTAATTTTAATTTTGACATTTCTAATTTTGATTTAATTCTACTTAGTTATTTTATATAGTCATGATATCTGAAACTCTAAGAAGCTCCATATCAATTTTTGATTTTCCTTTTACTGCTTGGTCAAATGGAGTTAGATCCATTTGATCATTTTTAAGACCAACCATAAAGTTGCTCTTTCCTGTAATTAAGCTTTCAACAGCCTTAACTCCCATTCTACTTGCTAAAACTCTATCGAAACAAGATGGTGAACCACCACGCTGCATGTGTCCTAAAACAGAAACTCGAACTTCGTATTCTGTCATATTTTCTTCAACATAATCCTTTAGTTCAAAAACACTTTTACCAATTTTATCACCTTCAGCAACAACAACGATACTTGAAGATTTACCTGATTGTTTACTTCGTCTTAGAGACTCTAGAAGTCTATCTAAACCTAAATCTTCCTCTGGAATTAAAATTTCTTCAGCACCAGCTCCTACTCCTACATTTAAAGCTATATGACCAACATCGCGTCCCATAACTTCAACAAAGAATAAACGGTTATGAGAACTTGCTGTATCTCTAATTTTATCTATAACTTCTACAACGGTGTTTAAAGCTGTATCGTAACCTAAAGTATGTGTTGTACCGTAAATATCATTATCAATAGTTCCTGGGATTCCCATTACAGGAAAACCATATTCTTGATTAAATATCATCGCACCTGTAAAACTACCGTCACCACCAATAACAACAAAAGCATCTATACCTGCTTTTAATAATTGCTCATGAGCTTTTGCTCTACCTTCTTTAGTTCTGAACTCTTGTGAACGTGCCGATTTTAATATTGTACCACCTTTGTTAATGATACCTTTTACACTACGTGCATCCATTTTTTCAAAATCGCCATCAATCATGCCTTCATAACCTCTGTAAATACCATAGCATTCTATATTATGAAACGCACATGCTCTTACTACAGATCTTATTGCAGCATTCATTCCTGGAGAATCTCCCCCAGAAGTCATAACACCTATTTTCTTAATTGTATGTAGCATTATTGTAATCTATTTTCAGTAAAATTACTTAATTATGAACATAAAAAAGTGACTATTATCATAAAATAATGATAGCGAAATGAATTCAAACGTTTTCGTTAATAAGTATTTAAAAAAAATGAAAGAAATAATACTAGGACTTGGATTTAGAGTCCTCTTTTTTCATTCTCATGTAATCTGGAAGCATGGCATCTGAGTTTTGTTCCTCTTTCTTTTCTTCCTTCTTTTCATCTTTATCTTTCTTGTTTTTTCCTGAAAAGATAATCTGAATTAACTCTTGAAAAGTATCAAATTCTACATTATAAGAAAGACCAACACCTTGTGTATAACCAATTTCTTCACCGAAGTTTCTAATGGTATTTTCTCTATTAAAAACTTTAGCACGTAATGAACCATCTTCATTTAACAACCAATCTATTTGAACATCTCCAGTAATGGTCGTTTGCTGTGCCGCACCAAAAGGAACACCAACCTGACCATTAACCAGTAATCTATCATTGATTCTTGTTTGAAGTGTTAACCCAACAGTACTGTTAGTCTGAACATCTGGTGTGTCTTGCCCTATTTCAGCAACGATACCAATATCTAAGTTTTCATTATCACCTCCTAGAATATTATTTACAATACCTGATAAACGTTCAGAAAGTGTACCTGTAATATCTAAGCCACCAGAAGTTGTAGTGAATCCACCTGTTCCTAAAAGTGCTAAAGCTTGATAATCGCGTTCATCTTTAGAAGATAGTCTATAGTCTAACTCTGATTTTACGGTTGAACTTACACCTGGAAAATTCAGTTTAAAATCTGGTTCAGGCTGCTCCAATTGACCTGTTAGTTGAATTTCTACTTCAACATCAATTCTTTGACTAATTGGATTATCTAACAATACAGATGGATTAGCTTTAGTTGAATATATAGCTTTAAGATTTATTTGAGCTTTCATTGGATCACCTTCCCAAACAATTGTTCCGCCTTGTTGCACTTTAAATTTTTTCTCTACAAGACCTCCATATTTAAAGTTATAAGTACCTTCATTAACTAAAAAATCTCCCCACATATTAAAAGTACCATTGGTATTTATATAAAATCCAAGGTTACCATCTCCTTTACCTTTTATAGTACTACCTGCTTCTTTATCAATTACAATTTCTATTAAAGCATTTTGGTTTACGGCAAGTCCAAAATTAAGTTCTAAACCTTTTACTTCAATCTGTTCTGTTACCTCACCATTAACTCTTGCTGCTTTTTCTTCTGGACTTAAAAAATGAATAAATGAGTTATCACCAAAACTTTCAGCATCGTTTAAAGGAATATTAAACACTGTACCTTGTGCTGTACTTCCTTCAAAATCAACCACTAGTTGATCTGTAGGTCCTTTTATTGTAGCATCTCCTGACACAAAAGCAGTACCGTAATATAATTCATCTTCGGACTCTTCTGTATCTAAAACTAAAAGGCGGTTGGTGCTTAGCTCTAGCCCTAGTTTCCAATCAGAAAAGTTATCATGCTCAATATAACCGTTCAAACTTCCTTTAGAAAAATATTTAGAATCAGTCATAGCGACATCACCAAAGTTAAAGCGTTGTCCTCTTAAAATTACTTTTGAGTCGAAATCAAAACCATAGTCTACATTAAGGTAAGGAATGGTCATACCTGCCCTATCTAACAACAGTTCGCCATCTATACTAGGCTTCCGAAGACTTCCCGTGACCCTTGCATTTCCAGAAACCAAACCTCTAATATTACTAATAACTCCTTCTCCCAAAGGATTTAAAGGATCTAAGAGAAATTCTTCAAAACCTACATCTAAATTGATACTTGGGTCGCTTTCATTAAAATCAATAGTTCCGTTAGCTTCAAGCGATTTTAAATTATCATTAATTAAAGAAACGTTAACACGGTAATTTGTAATTGAATTATTACCAACTACACGAGCAGTAAGGTTTCCTAAATCGAAATCATTGACAAAAAGATTACTAATAACCACGTCTGATTTTGGCAAATACACTCCATCACTTTGAATTAAATCCAACTTTCCATCAACCACACCTTTTAGATCTAAACTGTCTATTCTAGGTGTAATTTTCACTAATTCTACATTCTTAAAATCTGCTTTGAAGCTTTTATTTAGCGTATCTTCTATTCTACCTGACAATAGAATTTCCTCATTGCCATGATCTATCCTTATTGGTGAAATATCAAAGGTTTTAAAATCTCTATCAAAACTAATTTTATTAAGCGTATCCTTTCCTGAATTTACAGACCAATCATAACCTTTGAATTTGATATCGGACTTTTTAAATCCAACCACAGATTTATTAGATTGATCTATGGTGTAGAATAAGTTTAAATCGTAATTATCTTTATTATTTTCACCTCCTTTAAACTCTGTTTTAATCAATAAGGTGTCTCGCTTTGTCACATTTATCAAGCTGAATTGTGACGCTCTATAAGCACCAGCATTTACACTATCGACTTCAATGAAAGTATTAAACAAAGGGTTGCTGTTATCTACATTTAAATTGATATTATTAGCAAAATACTCTTTGTATTTTATTTCTGGAGAACTAAATTTTAAATCGAAACCTTTCTCGTCAGATTCTACTCGTCCTTCAATAAATGTATTTTTTCCAAGGGTTAAATCCTTAAAAAATACAGCAGCTATTTTAGAGTAAATGTTGAAATGAAAATTAAGGTATTGCCCTTGTTCTATATCGTGAGGACTATAATTTGTATAGATACTTCCTACGGAGTTTTCAACCAATTTTAAAACATCCATAATCTTGAATTCACCAACTACACGGCCATTTATGATATCTGGTGAGTTAATGGAAATCGTTCTAACATCACCATTAAAAGAGGATACTATATCAAAATCCTGAAAATTATAATTACTATCCTGATTTTTATATGTTGTATTTGTAATGTTAATCTCACCACTTGCAGTATCGTAGGTGGTTGCACTCCCTCTCATGGTCACCAACCCATTAAATTCGGAAATACTATCTCTTGTTACAAAGTTTAGCACTTTAAGATTTGCATAAGCTACATCTGCTTTAAAATCAAACTTTTTAAGTTCTTGGGAAAAATCTATTAAACCATTAAAGTCTAATTGTAGATTAGGATCATCTGCTTTTAAAACTCCATTAAATATATTATTCCCTAAATCACCAGAAAGTGTAATATCTTCATAAACGTAACCATTGTAGTCTAGTACAAAAACCTGACCTTCTACACCTGTTCTTAGGTTATCAATTGTAAAACCTTTTCCATCAACATCTAAATTTAATGATACAGTTTTCAATAGCGGATCATTCAACATTTCACCTAAATTGAACTCGTCAAAAACAACATTTCCAACATAGTTGGCATTATCAATATCATCAATGTTGGTTAGTTTTAAATCCGTATCTATTAAACCAATATCAGTATTAATGACAATATCTGCATCTACTGTTTTTTCTGTTATATATGAAGTTCCTTTTATTCTAAAATTACCTACTTCAGAGAGTATTGTTGGTATGGAATTACCTAAAAGTCGTGGTAGTAAATCTGTTAAATCCTTATAGTTTGACGCTATATTATCGAAACGGCCATTAATAGCAAAGCCCTCTTCATCATCACTAAACAAATTTTTAAAAGTGATATCTCCTAAAATTCGTGTGTCTCTAGTGGTACTTAAATCTAGATTTTCGGCTTTTAAATTATTAAGTGTTCCTGAAAGTTCGGCATTAAAGCTCGTACGTTGATTAACTCCAAATTCATCAAAAAAAACATTAAGTTCTGTTAATGAAATCTCTGAATCTTTAAAACTGGCTTCAAGATTTACCTTATCAACAAAATCCTTAAAGTCTTCTCTGTTATAGTTAAATCGTAAGTTACCCTTAAGTTCAGATCGCTCTGTTTTAATGTTAAGGTCACCAAAATTCATATGATCCAAAGTGTATTCAAAATTGGTCATAAGATTTTTAACCTCTACACCTCTACTATCTGTAAAACTGAATTTGTTAATCCTACAACTAACGTCCGGACCGTTAATTAAAAAGTTGGTAGTATTGGCGTTGATACCTTCAAAATTGAAAACATTTGGTGTTTCTCTATTTTCATCAATGAGCTTAAAAATTCCATTTTCAATAGATAAATCGCTCGATGAAAACAGAAAATCACTTCTTTCTTTCCTTGGGTTATCGTCATCAAACTTAGCTACAAAAACATCGAGATTAGTGTCTTTTTCCCCTTCATAAGTTTTGAGGTTAAAAACCAAATCTTGAATATCTATATCTCCGAAATTAAGCTTCGTATTGAATAAATTTCTAAAACTTATAATAGAGCTGTTCAACTCACCGATACTAAAAAGTGTATCTTTTTTGTAATCTCTAATCAATATTTCCTTTAACTCAATATCGCCATTGAGTTGAAGTCCTATCTTACCAATATTTATGTCTGTTTTGAAATCTTCATTTATTCTATCTGTAGCATATTTCCCTAACCTAGTCTGAACCGCTGGAATTGAAAGAATTAAAAACAAAATGATAAACAGCAGCAAAAATATTGCTACTATTTTACCTATTATTTTAAGTACTTTTTTGATAGAATTTATAAGTTTTATTGTCTGAAATCTTCATTACCTTTGTTCTTACAATACGTTGTAATTGTTGTAATGGACTATATCTGTCAAAATTAACAATTATTGTGCCTAATATCGACTATGGAAAAAGAAAATATTTATATTCTAGGTATAGAGTCCTCATGTGATGATACTTCGGCTGCTGTATTATGTAACGATAGTATTTTAAGCAATGTTGTAGCAGATCAAAAAATACATTCAGAATATGGAGGAGTTGTACCAGAACTAGCCTCTAGAGCACATCAG
Source organism: Winogradskyella sp. 266wxhm (assembly GCF_058964685.1). NCBI lineage: Bacteria > Pseudomonadati > Bacteroidota > Flavobacteriia > Flavobacteriales > Flavobacteriaceae > Winogradskyella > Winogradskyella sp. 266wxhm. Next base: position 3,519,738 of record NZ_CM179559.1, on the reverse strand, counting down.
CAAAATATTGTTCCTGTCGTACATCAAGCTTTAAAAAAGGCCAATATTGAAAAAGAGCAACTCAGTGCAATTGCCTTTACTCGTGGTCCAGGATTGATGGGATCACTCTTAGTAGGTACGTCTTTTGCAAAGTCCTTAGCGTATGGTTTGGATATTCCTTTGATAGATGTGAATCATATGCAAGCTCATATTTTAGCTCATTTTATTGATGAAGAAGATCACAACAAACCGCCTTTTCCGTTTTTAGCCATGACTATTTCTGGTGGTCACACACAAATTGTAAAAGTGAATGACTATTTTAATATGGAGGTTCTTGGTGAAACTATAGATGATGCCGTTGGAGAAGCTTACGATAAAAGTGGGAAAATATTAGGACTTGGTTATCCTGCAGGTCCAGAAATAGATAGAAGAGCTCAACTAGGAAATCCTAAAGCTTACAAATTCACCAAACCAAAAGTTGATGGACTAAATTTTAGTTTCTCTGGTCTTAAAACAGCTATTCTTTACTTTGTACAACGTGAAGTTAAAGCTAATCCAAATTTCATTGAAGAAAATCTCAATGATATCTGTGCTTCAATTCAGTATACCATTATCGGAATTTTAATGGATAAACTGAAACTCGCCGTAAAACAAACTGAAATAAAGTATATTGCTATTGGTGGTGGAGTGTCTGCAAATTCTGGAATTAGAAAAGCACTTAAAGATGGGGAACAAAAGTTTGGCTGGATAACCTACATCCCTAAATTTGAATATACTACAGATAACGCTGCTATGATTGCTATAGTTGGCTACCTAAAATACCTAAAGAAAGATTTTTCTGATTTTGATGTAATGGCAACTGCACGATTAAAAATTTGATTATCTGATATTTAAATCTCATATAGAAAGTTTATTTTTTAATTCTCTTAAATTTTAGTTTTTTTGTAGTTACCCTAACGTAACAAGTCCTACTAAAATGAAATATTGTTTACCGCTTTTACTATTTATTTCACTTTATGGCTTTTCTCAAAATTCACTTGAAAAAAATTTAGATTCAATTGCAAGTTCAGAAGACGCCAAAACTTTTTTGAAAGCTCATAAGCCCGAAGATGGCAAATTGTACACTTACAATAAAGAAAAGCACAAAACTCAATTAGCAAATGACCTTTTTAGACTTTCTAAAGGTGGGAAAAAAGTTGTTAAAACTGGCCTAAAAAAAACCTTCTATAAAGTCATCAACAAAGATATTGTTGACCATTATAAGTTCAGTTTTATCTTAATTGATGGCAAAACATCATCAAACAGATCTGCGAAAATTATACGTGATAAGATTCTAGCAGAATACAACAATGGCAAAAAATTTAGTGATTTGGCAAAACACCATTCCTCTGGTAACACTGCAAAAACTGACGGTGATGCTGGTTGGATAAAACAAGGGGAAATATCGGAAGCTTTTGACAAAGAAGCTTTCATAAAAACTCATACTCTAAATGATGTATTTAAAGTTGATGATGTTGAAAATAAAAAGTTTTATCTTGTAATGCGTACGGCAGATAAAAAACCTATTGAGGAAATTACGGTGTTAAGATTTACAGAAGAGATTTAAAAATTCATGCAACTATTTTACAATTCCGATATTTCAGAAAATGAAACCAATTTTAGCTTCGATAAAGAAGAAAGTCGACATATTGTAAAAGTACTCCGCAAAAGAATTGGAGATAAACTTCATATTACCAATGGTAAAGGTTGGTTGTTTGAAGGAGAGTTAACAACTGCTGATCAGAAGAACTGCATTGTTAATATCACCTCAAAATCAGTTCAAGAAAAACGACCTTACAGCCTACATCTTGCTGTTGCTCCCACAAAAATGAACGATCGTTATGAGTGGTTTTTAGAAAAAGCAACTGAAATAGGCATAGAAACTATTACACCAATTATTTGTGATCATAGCGAACGTAAAGTTATAAAGACAGAACGATTCGAAAAGATTATTCAATCGGCAATGAAGCAGTCATTGCAATGTTACAAGCCAATTCTTAATGAAGCTATTGCATTTCAAGATTTCATTTTAAATGAACTTGAAGGTCAAAAATTTATAGCGCATTGTGAAGAAACAGATAAAAAATCCCTAAAATCACAATTACAAGAAAACGGCAACTATACCATATTAATTGGACCGGAAGGTGACTTTAGCGTTAAAGAAATTGAAATTGCTTTGCAGCAGAATTACATTCCTGTAACTTTGGGAGACACACGATTACGAACTGAAACTGCTGCTATTGCTGCCTGTCATTCCGTGGCATTTTTAAATGAATAACATATGAAACTATTGTTCTCTGCTTTTTTATCACTTTTCGCTTTGTTACTTTTTTCACAAGAAGTCGCTGTTTTAAAATATAATGGTGGTGGAGATTGGTACAGTAATCCTACTGCTTTGCCAAATTTGGTAAAATATTGCAATAAGAATATCAATACTTCTATAGATGAAAATGTTCAAACTGTAGAAGTAGGAAGTACCGATATTTTTCAGTTTCCTTTTTTACATATGACAGGGCATGGTAATGTGTTTTTTAATGAAGACGATGCTATAAACCTCAGAAACTATTTAGTCTCAGGAGGTTTTCTTCATATTGATGATAATTACGGTATGGAGCCATATATAACCAAAGAACTAAAAAAGGTGTTTCCTAATAGTGAATTGGTTGAAATTCCAAAAAATCATGAAATTTTCAACACAGCATTTGAGTTCCCAAATGGATTACCCAAAATTCATGAGCATGATGGTAAAGCACCTCAGGCATTTGGTATATTTCAGGAAAGCAGATTAGTCTTACTTTTTACTTTTGAAAGTGATTTAGGTGATGGCTGGGAAGATGAAGAGGTACATAACGACCCGGAAGATGTTCGTGAAAAAGCCTTAAAAATGGGCGCTAATATTATTAAATATGCTTTTGAGAATTAATAATACTTCACTTATATGAAATTATCCTACCGCTGTAGCTCTTGTAAAAAAGATAATACTTTAAAAACGAAAGCTAAAAATAGACATGAATTACTTATGGAGTTAGGAAAAAACGAATTCCATGAAAGATGTAAACACTGTGGTAATTTCACGAAGAAACACATCAATAGACTTTATGCTGAGGACAATTACTCCTTAGTTTTAATAGGTTTCGTAGCCGCTGCAATTGCAACTATTCTTTTATGGGATTTAGGCTTTATTTCTAGTATAACCTTTAGTGTTCCTATTTGGTTTTGGATAGAAATGAAGAAAAAATCTAGTAGCTTTAACCGAACAATGGTAAAATAATTTTGAGTCAACTCACCCACTATAATTCAAATTTTAAAAAACAAAAACACCCAATAACATTGGTCTGCGATAATATTACTAACGCACCAAATATTGGTAGTTTATTTAGAGTTGCAGATGCTTTTGGTATCGAAGAAATAGTTTTTTGTGGTAATGATATTCCTCTAGGTAAACGCATGACTAAAACATCACGTTCTACAGAAAAATATGTGTCTTATAGAATTGAAAATAACATCTCAGAGGCTATAAACCATCTAAAAAAACAAGACTATCAGTTAATTGCATTAGAAATTACAGAAAACAGTATTGAATTAACCGATTTTAAATTGACTTCTAAACATCCTATTGCTCTAATTCTTGGTGATGAAAACTTTGGAGTTTCAGAAACAATTCTAAACAATGCTGATTTTGTACTTCATATTAACATGTATGGTAATAATAGTAGTATGAATGTTGTACAGGCTACAGGCATTACCTTATATGAGTTAACCAAACAGCTCAACTCATAATTTTTTATTACGTCGTTATACTATCAAAATATTTTAGCATCTTTGGGTATATTTAAGTTTTATGAACTCAAAAACTATTGCAAACGGCATTTTAAGAGCTTTAGGCGTTATTGTCGTTATAGCTTTAACTCTTATCTTTTTATATAAAATTCAGACTGTTATAGTCTATTTGGCCATCGCTGGAGTCTTATCGTTATTAGGAAGACCCGTTGTGATTTTTTTAGAACGAAAACTTAAATTTAACAACACAGTAGCTGTCATTGTTACTATGGTATTCTTTTTACTAATAATTACTGGAATAATTGGCATGTTTATTCCTTTAGTCATTGAGCAAGGACAAAATTTGTCCTTATTAGATGTAGACGACCTTCAAAGCAGTGTAGAAGATATTTATGTTAGTTGGATAGAACATTTTGGTATGAACGAACAGGACGTAGAATCTACGATTGAAGACTCTCAATTTCTTTCCAAAATGAATTTTAGCTTTGTTCCTAATTTTTTGAATTCAATTATAACCGGATTTGGCAGTTTTAGTATTGGTCTTTTTTCAGTTTTATTTATTCTCTTTTTCTTTCTAAAAGATAGCAAACTCTTTACTAATGCTATTTTAACCTTATTTCCTAAGAAAGAAGATACAAGACTAAAAAATACATTTTCAAAAATTAGAGATTTACTATCTAGATATTTTGGTGGATTATTACTTCAGATTTTGATTTTATTTACCATCTACTCTATTACGCTTTTTATATTTGGTATTGAAAATGCCATCGTAATTGCTACACTTTGTGCGCTGTTAAATATTATCCCTTATGTTGGGCCACTAATAAGCGCTGTCTTAATAATCTTACTGACTATTAGTAGTAATTTAGGTCAAGATTTCAGTAATGTTATTTTACCAAAAACCATGTATGTAATGATTGGTTTTATTATCGCCCAGCTAATCGATAATTTCTTCAGTCAACCATTTATATTTTCAACGAGTGTAAAATCACATCCATTAGAAATTTTCTTAATTATTATTATTTTCGGTTTACTTTTTGGAATGACCGGATTAATAATTGCAATCCCACTTTATACCTCAATTAAAGTGATTGCTAAAGAATTTTTCAGTGAATATAGAGTGGTAAAACGACTTACTAAAGACTTATAAATTTAGTTTGGATAAAACCATCTTAAATACTAAAATTCAAGAGTTTATAAATTCAAATATAAATTCAAATATTTCTGAATTATTATTGAAAGGTGTTCCTTTTAATGATGTTGACCCTAAAGCTGTTATAGAACAAATTGAAGCTAAAAAGCGCTCTCAAAAAAAGCTACCAACTTGGTTTAATACTAACAATATCTATTATCCTAACAAGCTTAATATTGAGCAAACTTCATCAGAAATTACAGCTTCTTATAAAGCAAATTTAATTTTTGGAAAATCACTTATTGATATTACAGGAGGGTTGGGAATTGACTGTTATTTCTTTTCTAAAAAAGTTGACGAGCTTACGCATTGTGAAATAAATGAAGAACTTTCCTCTATTGCAAAACACAACTATAAACAACTTGGAGTTACAAATATTTCATGTATTAAAGACAGTGGAATAGACTTTTTAGAAAACACTGACAAAGTATTTGACTGGATTTATATAGACCCTTCAAGACGAGATAATAGTAAACAAAAAGTTTTTCTATTAAGTGATTGCACACCTGATGTAGAGAAACTTCAAAATTTATTTTTTCAAAATGCTAAAAATGTGATGATAAAAACATCACCTTTATTGGATTTTTCTGCAACTATTGATGTTTTAGATTACATTAAAGAGATACACGTTGTTGCAGTAAATAATGAAGTTAAAGAGCTTTTATGGATCTTAGAGAAAGATTACACCAAAGATATTCTTGTAAAAACCATCAATTTACAAAAAGAATCAAATCAAGTATTTGACTTCAAAATTGAGGAAGAAAGTTTTGCTATAGCTGAATATTCAAAACCGCTAAATTATCTGTATGAGCCTAATTCAGCAATCTTAAAATCGGGCGCTTTCAATTCAATTAGTGACAAACTGAAGCTGAAAAAACTACATAAGCACTCACATCTTTACACCTCTGTAGATTTATTTGAGTTTCCTGGTAGATCTTTCAAAATAGAAAAATGTATAGATTTCAATAAAAAAGCAATCTTAAAAGAAGGTATTAAGAAAGCTAATATCACTACCAGAAATTTCCCTATATCAGTAAATGATATTCGAAAAAAATTCAAAATTAAAGATGGTGGTGAAAACTATATTTTTTTCACCACCGATCTTAATAACTCAAAAATTGTAATTATCTGTTCTAAAGTGACGTAGGTATATAAGACACGATTTGATTACTACTGTTCACTTCTATATCAAAAGCCATGCAGTTATCCATCTGTATTATCACTTTGTCATCACTAACCAATGTAGTCTGACTTGCAAGTTCAAAAAGAACTTCTCCCTGCGGAAAACTAGCCCATGATGTGGTAGAGCTTGGTGGAATGTTTGGTATTGATACCAAAACTACACCGTCACTATCTAATACATTCAAATCGAACGTAGCCGTACCGTTATTAACAACTCTGGTAATTGGGTCATCATCTACACAAGGAACTAATGTAGAGTTTTGAACTTCGAAATCTATTACCTCTTCATCTTCCATTGGAGAAGTGCAGGTAAGGAACATAGCTGTAAGCCCTAAAAAAGGCATTAGCCTAAGTAGGTTTTTCATTGGTTAAAAGTTTAATAACAAATAAGTTGCAACAACCTATTTATTTCAATTTGGGATGACAAACATATAAATCAAAAATTAAACTACCGATAAAAAGAAGTATTTTTTCGACGAAATGCACTTTTTTTATAGTGAAATCAATAAAAATGAGCGTCTGAAAATGCGAAATATTCATTTTCGGTAAAATTCAAGCGGGTATTTAGACCTGTAAAAAGACTAAAAGCAGGTAGAATAATTAATTCATTTGTAACAATATAAGATGGTAATTTTATCTTTTGTTTGCCCTTACCCTTAATTAGCACTCCAGGGTGCAGATGACCGGATATTTTAATAGTTTCATCTCTTTTATGAGAAGGGTCGTGCAAAAAAGTAAATGGTGTAGACTCTAATTCATTCACAAATTTAATGCTGAAATCATCCATCAAAACATCTGGTAATCTATCATGGTTTCCTTTTACCAAAATGATTTCAAGATTTTGATGTTTTAGCAACCATCTTTTAAATGATTTTAAGTCAACATTAGCTTCAGCATGAAATAAATCACCCACAACAATCATTTTCTCTGGCTTAAATTTCATCAGAAGCGCATCCAATCTTTCTAAATCTTTTTTTAAGATATCATCTGGAATTGGAATACCATGTTTTCTAAAGTGAGCTGTTTTACCAATATGAAGATCAGATAGTATAAGTACATTTTCACGTTTCCAAAAGATGGCTCGCTGTGTTGTTAACGTTAGCGTCTCATTCCTGACTAAAATATCCTTACAAACAATCATTTAATCTATTTTCAACGCTTGGGCTTTAATACGCTCTATACGTTTTTCTAAACTTTCATTACTCATCGTTCCTCTCAAACTATCGACTTTTAAAGGAAAGCTCAAAGGTGTAAAAGATTTAGCAAATTCTATAATTATTTTACTTTTTGATATGCGCTCAAAAGCCGCTTGCAGTCTAACCTCTTCCAATTGTTGATTGAATACTTCTGTATAGGCTTGTTTTAAAAGTAAATTATCTGGCTCGTAATCTTCTAAAACTCTAAAAATCAAACCCGAAGAAGACTGTAAACTCTTATTTTTTTTTCGTGTTCCAGGTTGCGATTGTACCACAAGTCCTGCAATTACAGCAATATCTCTAAACTTTCGTGATGCCATTTCTGAAGCATTGATACTTGCTATAACATCATCCATAAGATTTTCTTTGCTTAAAAGCATCTCTATATTTTCTTTTGAAACAGGAATAGGCTGATCGCTCAGCAATTCAAAACCATAATCATTCATAGCAATAGTGAAAGTCATTGGTTTTATTTTGCTAATTCTATAAGCCATTAAAGCCGAAAAGACCTCATGAACCAACCGACCTTCAAATGGATACATAAACAAATGATATCCATCCTTAGTTTCTATCATTTCTACTAAAAATTCATCATTTTTAGGTATGTGCGAATGATTTTCCTGTCTAGCGACTAAGGGATTGAGAAATCGTAATTCTTTCTCTAATCTTCCAGGTTGAAGTGCATCTGATAACTTTAATCTCAAGTAATGACTCAAATTAGATGTTAACGGTAAACGTCCACCAAGCCAGCTTGGAGACACAGCCTTTTTCGCTTTACTTTTTCTAACCAAAACCGTCATATCCTTAATGGTAACCAATTCAAGAATTCGGCCAGCCAAGACAAAGCTATCGCCTGGTTTTAGCTTAGAAACAAAAAACTCCTCAATCATACCAACATAACCACCAGAAAAGTATTTCACTTTAAGATTAACTTCACTCACAATGGCACCTATATTCATCCGATGGAGCATGCTAATTCGTCTACTTTTTACTTTATACCTACCGTTTTCTTCTCGAATAACTTTATGAAACTCTTCGTAAGACGATAAGGTTTTACCTCCTTTAGTTATAAAATGAAGGCACCAAAGCCATTCCTCTTCTGTCAAATATTGAAACGCATGTGTCTCTTTAATTCTCTGAAATAGTAAGTCTTTATCAAATCCCTCACCAACGGCAAGCGTTACCATAAATTGAACCAAAACATCAAAAGTTAAGACCATGGGATCTCTAGTTTCCACTTGTTGCTCTTTTATAGCTGTTTTTAATGCAGAAACTTCAACCAGTTCTAAAGAATGTGTTGGTACAAAGTATATTTTTGAGCGTTCGTAAGGCGAATGACCACTACGACCTGCGCGCTGTATAAATCTAGCGATACCTTTTGCAGAACCAATTTGAATAACACAATCAACGGGTTTAAAATCTACACCAAGATCTAGTGAAGATGTACAAACAACTGCCTTTAGATATCCTGAAGAAATACTATCTTCAATCCAGTTTCGTAATTTTTTATCAATCGATCCATGATGTATAGCCAATAAACCCGCTAAATCTGGTTGAGCATTTAATAATAATTGGTACCATAATTCGGCTTGTCCTCTAGTATTGGTAAAAATTAATGTTGTGGTATTAGTCTCTATAATTGGTAGAATTTTATTTACCATTTTGGCTCCTAAATGTCCAGCCCAAGGCAAAACTTCTATTTCATCCGGTAATACCGAAATAACATCTAATTTCTTTTTTTGCTTAGCTACAATTTGTGTTGTTTTAAGATTAGAATAAGGTAACAGAACGTTTTTAGCTTCCTCTAAATTCCCTATGGTTGCTGTAATTCCCCAAATCTTGAGTTTTGGTGAATATTGTCTTAATTGAGAAATCGCTAACTCGGTTAAACCCCCTCGCTTGTTTCCTAGCAATTCATGCCATTCATCAATAGCGACACACTTTACATTTTTGAACCATCTTGAATTTTTTTTCTGAGAAAAAAGCAAATGCATGGTTTCTGGAGTGGTAAGTAATACGTCTGGCATTAAACGTTCTTGTTGTCGCCTAATTTTAGTTGGAGTATCTCCATTTCTAACTTCAACAGACCAATCTAAACCAATATCCTCAACAGCCTTTGTCATGGCTTTTGCTAAATCTTTAGCTAAAGACCTCAATGGACTTATCCATAATAATTTTAAGCCTTTTTCATATTTTTCAGGGTGATTTAGGTAATCTATTACAACAGCTAAAAAAACGGAAAACGTTTTACCAAAACCAGTAGGCGCTACAACCATACCACTATAACCATTAGCATAGCGCTCCCAAGTTTTTAACTGGAAAGGAAATGGTGTTTGGCTTTGTTCTACCATCCACTTGTTTATAATTTGCAGACCTGTACTTTCCTTAAAATTACTCAAGATGCCGTGATTAATTGTTTTACTGTTTCTATAGTATCTATCTCTTCTACAGGCTTGTCTTTTCTCCATCTAGAAATTCTTGGAAAACGTAAAGCGACACCAGATTTATGTCGATTGCTTAAAGCGATACCTTCAAAAGCAATTTCAAAAACCAGTTCTGGTTTTACAGTTCTTACTGGTCCAAATTTTTCAATTGCATTTTTATTAACCCAACGAGAAATTTCGGTAATTTCTTTATCTGTCAATCCTGAATAGGCTTTTGCCACAGTAACTAAACCATCATCGTTTTTAACCGCAAAAGTATAATCTGTATATTTTGAACTGCGTCTACCACTACCCTTTTGGGCATAAATCATAACAGCATCAATAGTTAGTGGATCTACCTTCCATTTCCACCAATCTCCCTTTTTTCTTCCTGTATGATATGGAGATGCTTTTTGTTTTAGCATTAATCCTTCACTGTTGATTTGTCTAGAATTGTTTCTGATATCATGTAAATCTTCCCATTTATAAAATTTCACCAAAAACGATAATTTCACTGAATTCGGAAGTGCAACTAACTGAAATATTTGTTCTAAAATATGACGTCTTTTTACGAAAGCTTCACTTCGAATATCTTCTTCATTGTATTCAAGTATATCATAAGCATAAAAACCAATAGGCACTTCTTCTAAAAGTTTCTTAGTGACGTTTTTTCGATTCAAACGCTTTTGTAAATCATTAAATAATAAAACATCGTTATCCTTTGTAGCCAAAATTTCTCCATCGATTACAAAGTCGTCTTTAAAATTTGAAAAAGCCTCAACCAATTCAGGAAATTGTTTAGTGACCAACTCTTCACCTCGAGACCAAATAAAAATTTCGTTATTTCTATTCACAATTTGCCCTCGAATACCATCCCATTTTTGTTCAACAATCCAATCCTCTGGATTTCCTAATTCATTTGGCTCTTTTTCTAAAGCATAAGCAAGACAGAAAGGGTAAGGTTTAGAATTATCATAATTTATATGTGAACCATGAATTAACTCTTCAAATGAAATATCCTCCACCTGCCATTGGCCAATAATACTATGCATCAACCGGTTGGGTTCTATATTAGTGAGCTTCGCCAAAGCATTAACCAATGTTTTTTTTGAAACTCCAATTCTAAAACTTCCTCCGATTAACTTATTAAAAATCAATCGTTCTTGTTGATTCAAACCAGACCAAGCCTCTAAAACAAAAGCTTTCTTTTCTTCTTCAGATTTAGGTTTTAAAGCTTTGAGCTCTTTCATCCATTCGTATAATGATAAGTTTAACTTATGAGTAGGTTCTGGTAAAAGCAAAGCAATAGTCTCTCCCAAATCACCAACAGTACTATAACTCTCAAGAAATAACCATTCTGGCAATTCCGTTATTTCCATGCACCACTGTTTCATTAAGGATGTTTTTACTGGTCTTGAAGGACGTTTTCCTGAGAACAACGCAATGACCCAAAGCTTATCTTTATCTGGTGCAACCTTAAAATACTCCACCAATGCATCAATTTTTGCATTGGTCTTGTTTGTGATTTCAATTGAACTTATGAGATTAGAAAACTGTTTCATTCTGGATTAGAGTTTTCAGATTCTAAAACAGCATCATTTAGCGCTTCATCTCCATATTCAGTCTTTAGTTCATTGGCTTTAATTCCTATTTCGTTTAAATATTTTGAAAAAACAGCCTGAGAACCATGTGTGACATAAACCTGTTCTGCCTCGGTAGCTTTAACAGCAGAAATCAGTCCGTTCCAGTCTGCATGATCACTAATAGCGAAACCTGCATCTACAGACTGCCAGCGCTTATTACCTCGTATTTGCATCCAACCAGAACAGCTTGCTGTAGCTGCACTAGGTACACGTTTTAACATACGAGAACCCAACAAAGCCGGAGGAGCAATGATTATCTTATTTTGCAAAACTTTTTTGTCTAAATCAGCTGACCATAATTTAGTTTCAGGCAAATCTATTCCTGAACTTTTTATAGCTTCATTAAGATTATGTATAGACCTATGAACAAATATCTCATCCACTCCATCAACAAGCGATAATAAACGCTGAGCCTTACCTAAAGAATATCCAAACAAGACTGAAGTTCTATTATTGGCTTGATTATTCAATATCCAGCTGTGTAATTCTTCTCGTAGCTGTGTTTCTGATTTCCAATTATAAATAGGCAATCCAAAAGTGCTTTCCGTTATAAAAGTATTGCATTTTATTGGCTGAAATGGTATGGTAATAAAATCTGGCTGTGTTTTATAATCACCAGAAAACACCACGACATAACCTTGATACTCTAATCGGATTTGAGCAGAACCGATAACATGTCCTGCAGAATGAAAACTTACTTTAACACCATTGATAGTTATAGACTCGTTGTATGGCAGACTTTCTACTTTTATATCACCGCCTAAACGATGTTTCAAAATGGCTTTAGATTCATACGTACATAAATAGTTCTTCATTCCCCAACGTGCATGATCTGCATGTCCATGAGAAATTATAGCGTAGTTGACCGGTTGCCAAGGGTCTAAATAAAATTTTCCTTTTGGACAATAGATACCTTTCTGTGTGAATTTTACTAAATTCATAATAACAATTAGAAGCTACAAGCTATAAAAAATGGCTAATAGTAATTAGTAAATTAGAGTTAAAGTTTAATTCATTTACAGAAAGCCTTTTTGAGCGATGAGCATATCATCACCCCAAAGTTTTACAAGGAATGATATGTCTATTGGAAAGAAGGATGAAGAGCCATCAGGATTATATTTTACTGGACATTCAATCCTAGCATTATCAATAATTCTACATTTGTTCTGGTTATTATCCGAAATGATAATATCCTCAGAGTCCAACTTTTGATATACTTTTTGAAGATCTATAATAGCAAATTTCAGAAAGTCTGAAGCCGATTTCACTTCAGATTTAGAAGCGTCAATTATTCCATAAGTGAAATAATGGGCTTTCATTTTGTAATATTCCGATTCTTGACGGTCTTCAATTTTGTTTTCATCGCGTCGGTATCGAATTGTAAAATCTGAAAACTCTTGGTACTTACTTTCTCTAAAACGTTCTTGAACTGTTTTGATTTGATTATCCTTTCTAAAAATATAATCGATACCGTCTGTCATATCAATATATTTAGCATAATCTCTTCTAAGTTGAACTTTTTGCCAATCTATAGGTTTATAAATAAGTGGCAGTGCTAATTTTTGGTGCACATAATCTGTAAAAGCTCTATCGTTTTTATACTTAGACATCTAGCTCTTAAAGTAAAGCTATTTAAGTTATAAAAACAAAAAAGCCTTACTAGAATTAGTAAGGCTTTTTGTGATCGAACGTAAAGATTTTATTACTCTTGTTTTTCAAATAGCAAAATTTATTTTAAAAAGGCATATTTTAAAGAATTTAATGATAACCATAAGTAGTGTGTTTTGGCAAATTCCAAATCATTTAATTTTTGATTATCATCGAAAAAATCTTTGGTAGCTTTTTCTAAAACTTCAATATCACTTTTATTATCAGGCAAGCAATAATAACCTATATAATTTGTATCTGTTCTTCCCAATTTAACAAGTAAGGCAACCGTCCTTTCTTCTTCTAATAGGATAAATTTATATATTGTAATTGATCTTTCAGCTCCATTTAATTTTTGAGTTATCGTTGGACAAGCTAATGAAATACGATAACCATTCTTAATATCTCTTCCTGTTTCTAAATCTAATTTATATCCTTTAGTAAGATAATTATATTCCGTCATTGTAGTTTGCCCTACACAAATTTGGAAAAAAAATGAAATTGACATAAAGAAGAGTAATTTCCTCATAGTGAATAAGTTTTGGTTAATATATTGTAAACTTACATTATCAAGAATTAACAAACAAAAAACATTGATAAATAATGATTTAAATATTGAGAGTGTAATCAAAAAAAAAGCCTTACTGTAATTAGTAAGGCTTTTTGTGATCGCGACAGGATTCGAACCTGTGACCGTCTGCTTAGAAGGCAGATGCTCTATCCAGCTGAGCTACGCGACCATTCAATCACAAAAGTGATGAAAACTCATAAAAGTCGGGGTGGCAGGATTCGAACCTGCGACCTCCGCGTCCCAAACGCGGCGCGATAACCGGGCTACGCTACACCCCGAAATTGGTTATCTGTTGCGGAGAGACCGGGACTCGAACCCGGGCAGCACTTACGCGCTGACAGATTAGCAATCTGCTCCATTACCACTCTGGCACCTCTCCTTGCAATATTTAAAGAACTTATCCTGAAATTGCGGATGCAAATGTAAACTTTCATATTAAAGTTCGCAACAATTTTTCTGAGTTTTTTTGGATTAAATATTATGACTTGTCAATATATATTTAATCTTGCTATTCAGGGTACTCAATTCTAAGGTGATAGATGTTTGCTAACTTATGTTTTAATACTTTTTTTATGGATTGAATTTCCTTAAAAGTAATATTAGCATTCAAAAATTGTCCACTTTCCATCTGCTTATCAATTATGTTTTCTACAAATTCATTGAGTTTTGTGGTTGTTGGCTCCTTCAAGCTTTTCGATGCAGCCTCTAAACTATCGCACATCATTAAAATTGCTGTCTCTTTACTAAATGGTTTTGGTCCAGGATATTTAAAATCTTCAACATTTACATTCTCATTCACAGATTTTTCTTTCATATAGAAATAATAAACCAAACTTGTGCCGTGATGTGTTCTTATAAAGTCAATTACTCTATCTGGTAAGTTATTTTTTTTAGCTATTTCTATACCCTTTATAGTATGACCAATAATAATCTTAGCACTTTCTAAATTCGATAATTCATTATGTGGATTGATTCCGGTACTTTGATTTTCGGTGAAGTACGTTGGATTTTTCATTTTACCAATATCATGATACAAAGCTCCTACCCTTACAAGCATTGCATTAGCTCCAATTTCATTTGCAGAAGCTTCTGCTAAATTAGCTACATTTAATGAATGGTGAAATGTTCCTGGTGCTCTGTTTGAAAGTTCCTTTAGTAATTTGGTATTTGTATCAGAAAGTTCTAAAAGAGATACATCAGATACTAATCCAAAAATCTTTTCATACATATATATTAGCGGCTGAACAAAAAGCGTTGCTAAACCACAAAGTACAAACAAGCCAAATGTTTCCCATTTCATACCTGTTAGTTGTCCTTCGTGAATAACAAAGAATGCAAAATAAGCTATAATATAAATAAAAGTAATTTGTCCTACAGAAATAAAGAGATTTGCTCTTTTGTACAGCTCTGATACGGTGAGTATAGTTACGATTCCAGCAATAATCTGTAAGAACATATATTCGTAACTATTCGGTACTATAAAACCTAAAAGCAACACTGTAAGTACGTGAGAAAACAGACCAAGTCTCGCATCAAAAAAGGCCTTTAAAACCAAAGGTAATATACATAGTGGTACAACATAGATATATTGCGAATTGTAATTGATAACCACAGTTGTTAAGGTTATCATTAACGCAATATTGAAGAATATGAATGTTACTTTGGTATTGTTTTGAAATACTTCAATCCTGTATTTCCTTAGGAATAACAGAAGCATAAGAAGTGTTAAAGCCACCAGTAAGGTGTAAGCGACCAAAACCCAATTATAATTAGCGGTATTCCATGTTTGTGATTCGTATTCGGACTTTAAAGAATCAAGAATATCGAATTGGTCATCTTCTACAACTTGTCCTTTTGAAACAATGAGCTGATCTTTCTCTATACTTCCTCTAGTCAGGGAAATTTTTGATAATTCTTCATCTAAAACCTGTTTGGTAAGATTCTCGTTGAGTGTAACATTAGGCTTAACGACATCAAAAAAAACAGATATCATTTTTTTCTTTCTGTCATCTGAAATATTTTTACTAAACTCTTGATCTATAAGCTTTCTTAAGCTATTTAATTCATAAAGATCACCATATAGCAACTCTTTTTGCACTGTATTAGAAGACGCTAGAATTACCTGTTTTTTATCCGGATAACTATATTCAAAATCTAAAACTCCATTGTTGTAAAGCTTATTAATGAACTCTTTTCCCTTAACATATAATTCAGCATCTTGAATTTTCAAATAACTAGAGTCTTTAAATGTCTGATTAAAATACTGAACATAATCAGATACCACTTCCTTTTTTACTTCAAGATCTGCATCGAAATAAACAGGACTATTTCTTTCTACTTCAACCTTTTCTTTATCAATTTCTTGCTGTGATTTTTTAATAGCAAAATTGAATGGTGCATATAAATTTTCAGATTGCCATGGCTTTCCTTTTTCAAAAGAATACCTAAATTTTCCTGTTTTTGGAAAAAGGTAAACAATAAAAAACGTGGTAACTACAAACAACAAAACCTTGTATATTAAGGCATGATTTTTATACCATTTATTTAGAAGTGTATTCATATACAATCAAATGTAATAAATAATAAAATTTTAGAACGCTATAATATGTAATACATTCCGAATTCTCTTAAAAAATGATTAATTTCGCAGCTACTAATATAAACACAAACATAATGAACAAGGAGGTTGTAATAGTTTCTGCCGTTAGAACACCAATAGGAAGTTTTTTGGGAAGTTTATCTAGCGTGCCTGCACCAAAATTAGGAGCAGTAGCAATAAAAGCTGCACTAGAAAAAATAAACTTAAAACCAGAAATGGTAGAAGAAGTTTTAATGGGTAACGTTGTCCAAGCTGGAACAGGTCAAGCACCAGCAAGACAAGCTGCTATTTATGCTGGCATACCTAATACAGTACCTTGTACAACTATTAATAAAGTTTGTTCTTCTGGAATGAAAGCTGTTATGCAAGCTGCCCAAGCCATACAACTAGGTGATGCTGAAGTGATTGTTGCTGGCGGAATGGAAAACATGAGTTTAATACCTCATTATTACCATGCACGTAGTGCTACAAAATTCGGTCCCGCTACTCTTGAGGATGGTATGCAGAAAGACGGTTTAGTAGATGCATACGACAATAACGCTATGGGTGTTTGTGCTGATGCTTGTGCTGTTGAATATAATTTCTCTAGAGAAGATCAAGATGCTTTTGCTGTTCAATCTTATGAGAGATCTAAAGCTGCTTGGGATAATGGAAAATTTAAAGATGAAGTTATTTCTGTTGAAGTTCCTCAAAGACGTGGAGAGCCTATTATATTTAACAAAGACGAAGAGTACACTAATGTAAAAATGGATAAAATTCCTGCTTTACGTCCTGCATTTACAAAAGATGGTACCGTAACAGCAGCTAATGCTTCTACAATAAATGATGGTGCTGCTGCACTAGTGTTAATGAGTAAAGAAAAAGCTGAAAGTCTTGGACTTAAACCTTTAGCGACTATTAAAAGTTATGCTGATGCTGCTCATGAACCAGAATGGTTTACAACAGCTCCTGCAAAAGCATTACCAAAAGCTTTAGCTAAAGCTAATGTAGATATTAAAGATGTTGACTATTTTGAATTCAACGAAGCTTTTTCAGTTGTTGGATTAGCAAATATGAAAATATTAGGATTAGAAGATAGCAATGTTAATGTCAATGGTGGTGCTGTTTCTTTGGGTCATCCACTTGGATGCTCAGGAGCAAGAATTCTTGTTACTCTAATTAATGTTTTACAACAAAATGATGCCAAATATGGTGCTGCAGCTATCTGTAATGGTGGTGGTGGTGCTTCAGCAATGGTATTAGAACGCGCTTAAATTTCTTTTATGCAATACGGCATCTGCAATCTCGGGATTGTACCTATTCGATTAGAGCCTAGCGATACTAGTGAAATGGTAACGCAAGCCCTATATGGTGATGCTTTTAAAGTATTGGAGCAAAGAAAAAAATGGAGTCGTATACGATTTACTTTTGATAAGTATGAGGGTTGGATTGATAACAAACAATATCTAGAAATCCAAGAATCCGACTATGATGAATTATTAAATTCAGAATTAAAGCTTTCAAAAGACTTAATAGAGTTTGTTTCAAATCCTAGTAATAATCAATTATACCCAATTCCTATTGGTTCAAACTTACGAGGATTAGCCTTATTGGGTCATGAATTTGATGGTACAGCAATTACAGGTAAAAAAGATAAATCTGAAATTATTAAAACCTCATTTTTATTTTTAAACTCCCCATATCTGTGGGGAGGAAAAACACCTTTCGGTATTGATTGCTCTGGTTTTACTCAAATGGTTTACAAGCTTAATGGTCATAAACTCTTAAGAGATGCTTCTCAACAAGCAACTCAAGGTGAAGCTTTGAGTTTTATAGAAGAAAGCGAACCTGGGGATTTAGCCTTTTTTGATAATGCCGAAGGTAATATTATTCATGTTGGTATTATTATGGAAGATAATTACATCATTCATGCACATGGTAAAGTTCGTATTGACCGATTAGATCATAGTGGTATTTATAACGTAGACAAAAATACCCATACTCATAAGTTGCGGGTCATTAAGAAAATTATATAATAAAAAAGCGACTTAGTTTTAAGTCGCTTTTTTATTATATAATTGAAATTTCTAATTAGTTACCAGCAGCCGAAGCTTCCATTTCTGCAACTTTAGTTTTCATTTCTTTAAATTTTTCAGTTTCTCCTAATGCACTATATATGTTCATTAATGTTCTAGCTGCATTAATATTGGTTTTTTTCAATTCTAAAGCTTTTTTTAAGTAAGGAATGGCCTCATGATAAAGTTCAGAACGTTTTTCTTTTAATTCATCATATCTTTTGTTATCAGCAGAACTAGTACCAAGATTATTCATCTCTTCAACTATAGCTGCTTCACCTTGTAATATAGCTACAGCTAAATTATTATATGCATCAATATAATTAGGGTCAATTTCTAAAGCTTTATTATAATATTTTTTTGAAGCCTCTAAATTTCCACCTTCGGCTGCTAAAACACCCAAATTATATTGTAACTCTGCATTATTAGGATCTTTTTTTGTTGCCTCTTCCATTAAAGCTTTGAACTTTTCTTTATTGCCCATTTTAAGATATACATTCGCTTCAGACAATAAAAGACCTAAATCATCAGGATTTTCAGCTCTAGCATCAGCCATTGCCCCTAGTGCTTTTTCATTTTCTCCTTTCTGAACGTAAATCAGAGCTATATTCTTAACTATTTCCGCTGTCTTAGATTCACTTTTAGCATCTCTTGGTGTACTATAGCTACTACCTTTAGCTGCTATATCTCTCATTGATTTACTACTAAATAATTCCTCCTCGCCAGTTGATGTATTTGTTGCATAATAATCTGTTCTTTCCCCTTTAAAGCCTAAGTTTTTAAGCTGAATATAATAATCTAAAGCTCTATCATAGTCTTGATCGGTAACAGCTGAAGATGCAGCATAATACAAATAAAGCGTATCTTTAGGAGACATCTTATACACTTTTTCGAATTTAGTTGCAGCAGATTTATAATTCTTATTTTCAAAATCTTTATTAGCTTTTGTTAGAAAAGAATTAACCATATTGTTTTTCATTTCATTAGCTTCATCAGTATACTTTAACTTACCCATTGAAGATTCTAAATCCTTAAGCTTATCTAAGCTTGTTATTGCTTTATCAATGTCAGCATCAGATCCTGCACCGTTAGCATATAATGCTTGTGCTTTTAGGAAATAGAATTTTGCTTTTGACTTATCGTCCATATTGCCTTCCAAAGCTTCTGCTGCAGCAACTGCAGACTTAGCGTCAGCGAAATTCGATTTCTTAAGCGCTTTTTCTATATCCTTAATTTCATTTTTCTGTGCAAAGGACATTGATGTTACTGCTAATAATAGCATTAATGTCATTAATTTTTTCATCTCGTATTAAATAATTTTATTGTTAATTTTAGTTTTCAGTTTCATTATTATCAATAGCCGTGCCATCCTCATTAAGTTCACCCTTTTCAAGCTCTTCAGACTCTTCGTCATCCTTCATAACCTTAGCAACCGCAGCGATAGAATCGTTACCTTTTAGATTAATTAATCTAACTCCTTGAGTAGCTCTTCCCATAACTCTAAGATCTGCCACCTCCATACGAATAGCGATTCCTGATTTGTTAATAATCATTAAATCATCATCATCCGTAACGTTCTTTATAGATACTAAGTTACCTGTCTTTTCTGTAATAGATATGGTCTTTACACCTTTTCCACCTCTGTTTGTGATTCTGTAATCATCCAAACTAGAGCGTTTACCATATCCATTTTCAGAAACCACTAAGATATTGCTTTCAAAGTCATCAACAGCAACCATTCCTATTACCTCATCGTTATCATTTGCTAAAGTTATACCTCTAACACCTGAAGCGTTTCTTCCCATTGGTCTGGTTTTAGCTTCTTCGAAACGAATTGCTTTACCTGACCTAAGTGCTAACATTACCTGACTTTCGCCAGTTGTTAATTTTGCTTCTAACAATTCATCATCTTCACGAATAGTAATTGCGTTAATACCATTAGTACGAGGTCTAGAATATTGTTCTAATGATGTTTTCTTAACCTGACCTTTTTTCGTTGCCATTATGACATAATGACTGTTGATGTAATCTTCATCCTTAAGATCTTGTGTACAGATAAATGCCATTACCTTATCATCTTGTTCTATATTAATAAGGTTTTGAATAGCTCTACCTTTTGAAGTCTTAGAACCTTCCGGAATTTCATAAACTCGCATCCAGAAACATTTTCCTTTTTGAGTAAAGAACAACATATACTGGTGGTTTGTACCAACAAATAGATGCTCTAAGAAATCTTCATTACGAGTTGTTGAAGCTTTTTGCCCAACACCTCCTCTATTTTGAGTTTTGTATTCTGTTAAAGAGGTACGTTTAATATAACCAGCGTGAGAAATAGTAATCACTACTTTTTCATCTGGAATCATATCTTCAATGCTTAAATCTCCACCAGCATATTCAATTACAGAACGACGCTCATCACCATATTTATCACGGATAACCTCAAGCTCTTCCTTAATGATATCCATACGACGTTCTTTTTTGTCTAAAATATCTTTAAGGTCTTCAATGGTTTTCATTAACTCTTCATACTCTGCTCTTAACTTGTCTTGTTCTAGACCTGTTAACTGACGTAATCGCATTTCTACGATAGCCTTAGCTTGTATTTCAGTAAGTTTAAAGCGTTCTATTAATTTTTCTCTAGCTTCTTCTGCATTTGCAGATGCTCTGATTAAAGCAATTACTTCATCAATATTATCAGAAGCGATGATTAATCCTTCTAATATATGAGCTCTTTCTTCTGCCTTGCGTAATTCGTATTTTGTACGTCTTACAACCACTTCGTGTCTGTGTTCTACGAAATAGTGAATTAAATCCTTAAGATTTAAAAGTTGTGGACGACCATTTACTAATGCAATGTTATTTACACTAAAAGAAGACTGTAAAGCCGTATACTTATATAATTTATTAAGTACGATGTTAGGAATGGCATCACGCTTTAAAACGTACACAATACGCATCCCTTTTCTATCAGACTCATCTCTAATGGTAGATATACCTTCAAGCTTTTTATCATTAACCAAGTCAGCAGTCTTTTTAATCATATCTGCTTTATTAACTTGGTAAGGAATTTCATTTACAATAATACACTCACGTCCGTTTACTTCTTCAATATTGGCTTTACCACGCATTACAATTCTACCACGACCAGTATGAAATGCTTCTTTAACACCATCGTAGCCATAGATTGTTCCTCCTGTTGGAAAATCTGGCGCTTTAATGTGCTGCATTAACTCATCAACTTCAATATCATTGTTGTCGATATAAGCAATGGTTCCATTAACAACTTCAGTAAGGTTGTGAGGTGGCATATTGGTTGCCATACCAACGGCTATACCAGAAGCACCATTAACTAATAAACCTGGAATACGTGTAGGTAAAACTGTTGGTTCTTCTAAGGTATCATCAAAATTAAGTTTATGGTCTACAGTTTCTTTATCAATATCTGCTAACATTTCTTCAGAAATCTTCTGCATTCTAGCCTCTGTATAACGCATTGCAGCAGGACTATCTCCATCTACAGAACCAAAGTTACCCTGACCATCTACTAACATATATCGTAAACTCCATTCCTGAGCCATACGTACCATAGTATCATAAACCGAAGTATCTCCGTGAGGGTGGTACTTACCCAAAACCTCACCTACGATTCTTGCTGATTTCTTGTGTGCTGAATTTGCTCTAACACCTAGTTCGTGCATACCGTAAAGTACACGTCTGTGAACAGGTTTTAGGCCATCTCTTACATCTGGTAACGCACGTGACACAATGACCGACATTGAATAATCAATGTAGGCTGATTTCATTTCATCTTCAATGTTAATCGGAATGAGTTTTTCTCCTTCTGCCATATATAAAATTTATTAGATTTTTTTGTATATATACAAGACTAAATACTTGTATACTGTATTGTTATTAATATTTTTTATTCTTTAAAATCATAGATATCAACCCCATCATATCGAATAGTTTTAATAGAAATATCATCAGGAATTAAAGGTGAAAAAGTAATTAGAATAAACTTTTTTTTATTCTTTTTTAGCTTGAAGTCAAATTTATCACAATAAATTTTGTTCAGGTTATTAGCCTGACATAAATTTGGGGTGTAAACAGTTGATTTCTCATCTACTAGCTGAAACTTTGCTAAATCTAAACTCTGTGTAATTTTAGTGATATTTTTCATCCTAATCATCATCTCCAAAAATTTATAACCTTTTTCTGCCTTTTCCACATTAGTCCCTGTAGGTGTTGTACTTATTTCAACTCTTTTGCTGAATAATATACCTGTAGAAAAAGCTTCTATAGATTCAGTTATTTTAAATTTATCTTCTATTCCAATGTTTTTTTGCGAAAACGATAATAGAGGCACAATTAGTAATATTAAAAATGTTTTCTTCATTAATTCTTTATTAATTTTTTTTAAAATTAAACTGACAGAAATAGTTAATTGATTCAAGTTATTGAATAAATTTTATTACTTAATAAACGCTAATTTCCTATAAGTTTTCAAAACGTGCTAATATAACCAATTTAGTAGTGTTTAAAGCACTTTTAAAAGTCTAATTTAGGAGTTTTTATTAACAATTTTTAATATCTTTTTCGTTAATAAGTATCATTGAATTTGCTTTGATTTAAAATGCTTTTTTAGTCTATTCGTTAAACCATTTTATTTAAGGTATGGTTTTTGCCTTGTAGATAATATGTTTTTACTATTTTTAATGCAGAAAGGAGTTTACTATGGATGATAATTTTTCCCCAAGAGTTAAGGATGTTATAGCATTTAGCAAAGAAGAAGCTTTACGCTTAGGCCATGATTTTATAGGTACAGAGCATTTAATGCTTGGCTTATTAAGAGATGGCAACGGAAAAGCTATAGATATATTAAGCGCATTAGACGTTGATTTAAATCACTTAAGACGCAAAGTAGAGATTTTAAGTCCGGCTAATCCTAATATTATATCAACATCTAACGAAAAGAAAAACTTGCACTTAACAAGGCAAGCTGAACGTGCTTTAAAAACAACATTTTTAGAAGCTAAGTTGTTTCAAAGCACCTCAATAAATACAGCACATTTATTATTGTGTATATTAAGAAATGAAAATGACCCAACTACTAAGTTATTAAACAAACTTAAAGTTGATTATGATAATGTAAAAGACGAATTTAAATCTATGATTACAAGTGAAGACGATTATCTAGACGAGCCTAAAGCCGAATCATATTCTGATGATGAAATGAATGAAGAAGAGGATGCAAAGCAAAATCCTTTTGGAGGTAGCCAGTCTGGTAAAACAAATAAAAAGTCTAAAACACCTGTTTTAGATAACTTTGGTAGAGATCTAACAGTACTTGCCGAAGAAGGCAAATTAGACCCTGTAGTAGGTCGAGAAAAAGAAATACAACGTGTTTCTCAGATATTAAGTAGACGTAAAAAGAATAACCCTCTTCTAATAGGAGAACCTGGTGTTGGTAAATCTGCTATTGCTGAAGGCTTAGCACTACGTATTGTAAAACGAAAGGTGTCAAGAACACTTTTTAACAAACGTGTGGTTACCTTAGATTTAGCAAGCTTAGTTGCTGGCACAAAATACAGAGGTCAGTTTGAAGAGCGCATGAAAGCCGTAATGAACGAGCTTGAAAAGAATGATGACATTATTCTATTTATAGATGAAATCCATACCATTGTTGGTGCTGGTGGAGCTACAGGAAGTTTAGATGCTTCTAACATGTTTAAACCTGCATTAGCAAGAGGCGAAATTCAATGTATTGGAGCAACAACATTAGATGAGTACAGACAATATATTGAAAAAGATGGTGCTTTAGAGCGTCGTTTCCAAAAGGTTATTGTTGAACCTACTTCTGTTGAGGAAACGATAGAGATATTGAATAACATAAAAGCTAAATACGAAGAACACCACAACGTTGATTATACCGACGAAGCTATTGAAGCGTGTGTGAAGTTAACTAACCGTTACATGACAGAACGTTTCTTACCAGACAAAGCTATCGATGCTTTAGATGAAGCTGGATCTCGCGTGCATATCACAAATATTGATGTTCCTAAGCAAATCATAGAATTAGAGAAACAACTTGAAGAGGTTAAGGAAACTAAGAACAGTGTTGTTAAAAAACAAAAGTATGAGGAAGCAGCAAAACTTAGAGATGATGAAAAACGTCTTGAAAAAGAATTAGCTACAGCGCAAGAAAAATGGGAAGAAGAAACCAAACAACATAGAGAAATTGTTACAGAAGATAATGTTGCTGACGTTATTTCTATGATGACAGGTATTCCTGTAAACAAAATAGCGCAAACAGAACTCAACAAATTAGCAAAATTACCAGAACTTATTAAAGGTAGAGTTATAGGACAAGATAATGCTGTCGCAAAGGTTGTAAAGGCTATTCAACGTAATAGAGCTGGTCTTAAAGATCCTAACAAGCCTATTGGTTCGTTTATCTTTTTGGGACAAACAGGTGTTGGTAAAACACAATTAGCTAAGGTCTTAGCTAACGAGTTGTTTGACAGTACAGATGCACTTGTACGTATAGACATGAGTGAGTATATGGAAAAATTCGCTGTATCTAGACTTATTGGTGCGCCTCCAGGATATGTAGGTTATGAAGAAGGTGGACAACTTACTGAAAAGATTAGACGTAAGCCTTATGCCGTAGTACTTTTAGATGAGATTGAAAAAGCTCATCCAGATGTATTCAACATGTTGTTGCAAGTACTAGATGACGGTTATTTAACTGATAGTCTTGGAAGAAAAATCGATTTTAGAAATACTATAATCATTATGACGTCTAATATTGGTGCTCGTAAACTTAAAGATTTTGGTACAGGTGTAGGCTTTGGAACTTCTGCAAAAGAATCTCAAGAAACTGAATATGCCAAAGGTGTTATAGAAAATGCTCTTAAAAAAGCATTCGCGCCAGAGTTCTTAAACAGAATTGATGATGTTATTGTATTCAATGCTTTAGAAAAAGAAGATATCAATAAAATCATTGATATCGAGTTAGTGAAGCTTATTAAGCGTATCAAAGATTTGGGTTACGAACTAGAGCTTACAGATAAAGCAAAAGACTATATTGCTGAGAAAGGTTTTGATAAGCAGTATGGCGCTAGACCTCTAAATAGAGCTATTCAGAAATATGTTGAAGATGCTTTAGCAGAGGAAATCATAAATTCAAAAATCCACGAAGGAGATACCATCTCTATGGATTTAGATGAAAAAAATGATGCTTTAAAAATCAAAATAAAAACTTCAGGAAAAGCTACTGAGTCTTAGGCTTTTGATAAATTTATTGAAAAAACTCCTCAAAATTGAGGAGTTTTTTTTTACCTTAATGGTCTAAGAAACAATCAAAAAATTGGAAGAAACAATAATAAGATTAAAATTTTGCACGCTTACTTTCTTTGATAATTATGTTATTGCAGTTATCAATGAAGGGGAGCATGTAGACCATAAACTTAACGAAATCCTTATTGAAAACATTGAGCTTCATTTTAAAAAGCCATATGTTTATATAACTAATAGAATCAACTCCTACTCTGTAGACCCAAACATATATCATAGAGCTTCTGAAGTTCAAAACTTAGCTGGTTTTGCTGTCGTTTCCAAAGAGTATAAAACAAAAATCAATGCTCAGATTGAGAAAATGTTTTTCGGAAAACCCTTCGAAATATTTACAACATTAGAAGATGCTATCGAGTGGAAAGATCAATTATTCGAAAAAAACTAATTTGAACTATTTCAATCCATAGTGATTTAAAAACAGCTCCTCTACTTCTATTTCTACATCCTTCAAAAATTGAATAGAGTTTTCAATATCATAATGTAAAACTTTATCCTCTTTAATGAATGGTACAACACTTCTATAGTGTTCTAGAAAAGATTCTAATAAAGGTGAAGTTTTTGCTGGTCTTCTAAATTCTAATGCCTGAGAGGCGTTCATTAATTCTATCGCTATAACACGTTCTACGTTCTTAATTAAAGTATAAGCCTGAGTTGCCGCATTTGCTCCCATACTCACATGATCTTCTTGCCCATTACTAGACACAATACTGTCTATACTCGCTGGAGTCGCCATTTGCTTATTAGCACTTACAATACTTGCTGCTGTATATTGAGGTATCATAAATCCAGAATTTAAACCTGGATTATCCACCAAAAAGGCTGGTAATCCTCGTAAACCAGAAACCAATTGAAAGATGCGCCGTTCAGAAATATTACCTATTTCCGCCATGGCGATTTTTAAATAATCTAAAGCTAAGGCTAAAGGTTGTCCATGGAAATTTCCACCCGAAATAATCAGATCTTCTTCTGAAAAAATATTTGGATTATCGGTAACTGAGTTTATTTCCGTTAATATGACTTTTTCAACAAAATCTAAAGTGTCCTTCGTAGCTCCATGAACTTGCGGAATACAACGAAAAGAATAAGGATCTTGAACATGCTCTTTGTGTCGCTCTATAAGTTCACTTCCTTTAAGAAGTTCATTAAAACGTCTTGCTACTTTTCGCTGTCCTGGATGAGGTCTTACAGCATGTACCAAATCGTGAAAAGGATCCAACCTTCCATCAAAAGCATCCAAAGAAATACTTGCTATAATATCTGCTAGATAAGAAGTTTTATGAGACATTAAAAGCAAATAAACACCATAAGCGCTCATAAACTGTGTTCCGTTAAGCAAAGCCAAACCTTCTTTAGCTTCTAGCTTTATAGGTTCCCAATTGAATTTTTCTAAAAGCTCTGACGCCTCAAACTCTTTACCTTCATGCACCACTTTTCCTTCACCCAATAATGGTAAAGCCAAATGGGCTAATGGAGCCAAATCACCCGAAGCACCCAGTGAACCTTGAGTATATACAAATGGAAAAATATCATGATTAAAAAACTCTATAAGTCGGTTTACAGTTTGAAGTTGCACACCACTATGGCCATAACTTAATGACTGTATTTTTAGCAGTAGCATCACTTTTACAACAGATTCCGGTACACGTTCACCTGTTCCACAAGCATGAGACATCACTAAATTTTCCTGAAGCTTAGTTAAATCCTCATCCGAAATTTTCACATTATATAATGAACCAAAACCTGTGTTAATACCATACATTGGATTTTTATTATCCGCTAGCTTAGCATCTAGATAAGCTTTACAGTTTGTAATTTTTGTTATGGCATCCTCTGATAATTTTAGTTTTTTATCTTCATGAAAAATATTATAAATCGTAACGATATCTAACGGTTCAGAAGAAATTATATGGTATTGACTCATTATATATAGATTTGTTGTTGCCCAAAATTGCGAATTATTATGGAGTTGACAATATTTTGTTAATAATTCATTAAAGCTTTAAATTTCCTATTAAATTTTTATTTTTGAAGATGAACAAAAAACTATTTATGAAACGATTACTAACGCTTTGCATTGCTGGAACTTTACTAGCATGTAAAGGTGAACCTAAAGACTACGCTACCCTTTCTGGGAAAATTGAAAATATTAAGGAGAATAAAACTTTAAAAGTCTTTAATAGACAAAGTAAATATGAGAAAACCATTACTATAAATGATGATGGCACTTTTAAAGATACCTTAAAAGTTGAAGAAGGAGATTATACTTTTCAAGTAGGTAATCAATACGGTCAAATATACTTAAAGAATGATAATGAGTCGTCTTTCACTGCTGAATATGATTCTCTAGTAAAGACTATTGAATTCAAAGGTGATGATTCTGACACTAATAACTTTTCTGTTCAGTCGTTTTTAATTGCTAACGATTATTTCACTAGAGACCTTATGACAAGTGGAACTAAGGAAGATTTAGATTCTGCTATAAAGAATTATCAAGATGCTTACAGTGATTTAAAAAATAAATATAGTGATGTCGATTCAACACATGTTGCTATTATAGATCAAAACGTAAAAAGAACAGAAGGCCAAGTACAAAGCTATATGTCTAGAAGGTTAGCTACTAAAGCTGCGCTTCCGAAAGGGGCTAAATCGCCTGATTTTGTTAACTACGAAAATCATGCAGGTGGAAATATGTCTCTGTCAGATTTTAAAGGAAAATATGTATACATTGATGTTTGGGCAACTTGGTGTGGACCTTGTATAAGAGAAATTCCTTCACTTAAAAAAGTTGAAGAGCAATATCATGACAAAAACATTGCATTTGTAAGTATTTCTGTAGATAACGGTAGAGGTTATAAAAATGATCCTGAAGCAGCTCATGAAGGCTGGAAAAAAATGGTTGTAGACAAAGATTTAGGTGGTATTCAACTTTATGCGGATAATGGCTTTCAATCTCAATTTGTTCAAGATTATAAAATCAATGGTATACCAAGATTTATTTTAATAGATCCGGATGGAAATATCGTGAGCTCTGATGCACCAAGACCATCAAGTCCTGCATTAGTTAAGTTATTTGATGAATTAGGAATTTAAGATTTCGAAACACATAGAAATAAAAAAGCCTTCATTTGAAGGCTTTTTTATTGTCTTTATTTACTTATTTCCCTCATCTTGGGATTGTTCACTTGGTTGCTCAGGCTTTTTAAATAAGTCTATATAAGCTTCACCAATAGTTTCGATAATATGACTTGCTATTAGACTTTGATACCCATAATCTTCTAAAGAAATATCTGCAGATTTCCCATGAAGATAAACACCAAAGATAGTAGCAGTCAAGGCCTCGTAACCTTGCGATATTAAACCTGTAATAATTCCAGTGAGCACATCACCGCTTCCAGCAGTCGCCATTCCTGGGTTTCCTGTTGTGTTGATATATAATTTATCTTGAAAAACAGTAATTGAATTAGCACCTTTTATTAAAACGATAAGATTATATTGCTTAGAAAAAGCTTTTACTTTATTCAACTTGTCAAAATCGTCTGACCATTCTCCTATTAATCGTTCCAATTCCTTAGGATGCGGTGTCAATACTGTCATCTCTGGTAATAAACTCAATAAATCTTTATTTTTAGATAATAAATTTATGCCATCAGCATCTATTACTAAAGGTGTTTTGTTTGTCTTTAGGAAAGCTTCAAAAGCAGTTGCAGTAGTTTTCGTTGTACCTAATCCAACGCCAATTCCTATAACGGTAGGTGTAATATCAAATTCTATTTTTGAGATGTTTTCTTCCTCAGCATCCGTTATCACCATAACTTCTGGAATTGAAGCTTGAATACTATGGTAACCACATTTTGGAATGTAAGCTGTTACCAAACCTGATCCAGACGATAAAGCTGCCCTACTCGCTAAGTTTACAGCACCTATCTTTCCATAACTACCACCTAAAATTAGAGCATGTCCAAAATCTCCTTTATGCGCAAATTTGTCTCTTGGCTTATATAGTGGTAATACTTCAAACTTTGAAATTAATTCTGCTTCTGTTTCTGTTTTAGCTAAATATTCTCTGTCAATCCCAATATCTAAAACTTCCCACTGAATTGTATATTTTGCAGTCTCTGGTAAAAAGAAAACCAATTTTGGTGATTGAAAACTCAAAGTAAAACCTGCATACACAACAGCACCCTCATTTTCAACAGGTTTATCAGTATAAAGTCCAGAAGGAATATCTATGGCTAACGTAAACGCTTTAGAAGCTTTAAATTTTTGAAAAATTCCTTGTACCCAATCTGCAGGAGGTCTGTTTAAACCAATACCAAATACAGCATCAACAATAATATCATCTGGATGAATTTCAGGAAAATCGTTATCACTTGTAAGCATTACTGGCCATTCCTTTGTAACCTCTTTGATACGGTCGTAATTTATGAGAAAATCCTTTGAGCGCTTATCACTATAATTTACAATGTATGTAAACACATTATAACCATGCTGAATTAAGTGTCTGGCTAAAACCAAGCCATCTCCACCATTATTACCAATACCACAGAACACATGAACCGGAACTTGAGCTCCCTGCATACGCATATGAATCCAATTAAAAATTTGCGTTCCTGCACGTTCCATCAAGTCGGTCGAGGATATATTTTGACGCTCTGTGGTGAGTTTATCACCTTCGTAAATTTGTTCTTTTGAAAATAATTTCATTTAACTCTTAAAATTTTTGTAAATGGCTATTTCTGTTTAATTTTCAATAAAATAAATAGCTCTATTTTACTAATTCCCTAAAAAGGAATGAATTGTTTTTTTATTGTTGTAAAAATAATACATTTGAATAGTAATGAAGAAAAAAATCAACATATCAGAAAATACAATGTGCATTATGTGTGCTGCTATTTCTATGTCTATTTTTTCTACGATGATTACCCCTTGGGGTAATTTATAATATATTCTTCCGTTCCCATTTGTCTGCATTGACATTTTATCCTAAGTTAATTTACATATTCAAAAAACATGAAAGTTCTCAAATTTGGTGGAACATCTGTAGGTTCAGCCGAAAATATAAATAAAGTTATTTCAATTTTAGATCAACAATCTAAAGACTCAAACATTGCCGTGGTAGTTTCTGCTGTTGGTGTTGTAACAGATAAATTATTAGAAGCTGCAAATTTAGCCTGTAGCAGTAATAAAGATTACATTGAGAAATACAATAAAATCTGGTCTATTCACAATAAGGTTATTGAAGGTCTTTTTTTAAATACTTCTAAAGAATTAAAAGAAGCGCAAGAGGAATTACAAGAACTCATCACTGAAAAACTTAATAACCTTAGAAACCTTTTAGATGGTGTTTATCTTATCAATGAGTTATCTCCAAAAACTAAAGACAAACTTCTGAGCTTTGGTGAATCTTTATCTTCCTCTATAATATTTCACACACTGAAATCTAGAAATTCTGATGTTTTCTTAAAAAATTCTCAAGAATTAATTATTACAGATAATAATTTCAACAATGCTACGGTAAATTTTGAAATTACCAATTCAAACATCAAATCGTTTTTCAGTCACAATACCAACTCCATTGTTTTATTACCAGGTTTTATTTCAAAATCTATAACCGATGAGATTACGACTTTAGGTCGTGGTGGCTCAGATTACACGGCAGCAATAGTTGCCGCTGCTATCAATGCGAAAGAATTACAAATATGGACCGATGTTAGTGGTATGTTTACCACCAATCCAAAAATTGTAAAACAAGCTGCGCCTATTGTTGAACTTTCTTATCAGGAAGCTGTAGAATTATCTCATTTTGGGGCGAAAGTTTTATATCCACCAACTGTAATGCCTGTACTTAAAAGGAAAATTCCAATAGTTATAAAAAACACTATGGATCCTGATGCTTCTGGAACAACAATTACAGAAGACATCAAAGCCAATGGCTCACCTGTAAAAGGTATTAGTAATATAGACAACATTGCCTTACTTACGTTGCAAGGCAATGGAATGGTCGGTGTTCCAGGCTTTAGCAAACGACTATTCGAAACCTTAGCTCAGGAGAAAATAAACATTATTCTTATCACGCAATCGTCTTCAGAACATTCTATTTGTTTTGGTATTTCAGATGTTGATGCCAAACGCGCTAAAGAAGTTATTGATACTGTTTTTGAATATGAAATTGCACTTCAAAAATTAGATCCTATAGTTGTAGAAACTGATTTATCTATTATCGCGGTTATAGGTGACAAAATGAAGAGTCACCAAGGTATTAGTGGAAAAATGTTCAGTACACTTGGTAAAAATAATGTGAATATTAGAGCTATAGCGCAAGGTGCTTCTGAACGAAATATATCTGCAGTTATTCATAAAAATGATGTAAAAAAAGCACTGAACAGCTTACACGAACAGTTCTTTGAAATTAAAACCAAACAAGTTAATTTATTTATTACTGGTGTAGGAAATGTTGGAGAACGCCTTATCGAACAGATAAAACAGCAAAAATCCTACGTTAAAGAAAACCTTAAAATAAACCTTAGAATTATAGGGCTTTCTAACTCTAGAACTATGCTTATCAATGATGATGGTATTAACTTAAAAAACTGGAAAGAGGATTTAGCAAAAGGAGAAGAAGCTAGTTTGTATACCTTTTTTCAATATGCCAAACGACTCAATCTTAGGAATTCTGTTTTTGTAGATATCACAGCAAATGAAGATGTAGCAAAGGTTTATGGTGGCTATTTAAGAGAAAGTATTTCTGTTGTAGCTTGTAACAAAATTGCTTGTTCTGGTGATATTGCCTATTACAATGAGTTGAAAGAATTGTCAAGAAAATATAACTCATCATTCTTATTTGAAACCAATGTTGGTGCAGGTTTACCAGTTATTGATACTTTAAATCATTTAGTTGCCTCTGGTGACAAAATCAATACCATACAGGCGGTGCTTTCTGGTAGTTTGAATTTTATCTTCAATAATTTCAATGACAAAACAACCTTCTATGATGTTGTAAAACAAGCACAAGAAGAAGGCTACACAGAACCAGATCCAAGAATAGATTTAAGTGGTATTGATGTTGCAAGAAAAGTTCTGATTCTTGCTAGGGAAAGTGGCCATTCTATTGAATTATCTGATTTAGAAAGTGATAATTTCCTAACAGAAAATGCTATGAAAGCTAAGACTGTAGATGATTTTTTCAATACGTTGAAGGATGACGAAGCCTACTACCAAAACTTATATAAATCAGCAAATGATAAAAATTGTCAGCTAAAATTTGTTGCCGAATTTGATAATGGCAAAGCTAAAGTTGGCTTAAAGGAAATTCCTGAAGGTCATCCATTTTATAACCTTAAAGGAAAGGACAATATTGTAATGTTTTACACACAACGTTATCCGGAACAACCAATGATTATTAAAGGAGCTGGTGCTGGTGCTGATGTTACAGCTTCTGGTTTATTTGCAGATATCATTAGAGTTGCCAATAATTAAAGGTCAGAATAGAAAATGAACAACGAAATTAAAATTTTCTCACCTGCAACTGTAGCCAATGTAGCCTGTGGATTTGATGTACTAGGGTTTTGTCTCGATACTATTGGTGACGAAATGGTCATTAGAAAAACAGATGAAAAAGGTATTAAAATCACAAAAATTGAGGGTTACGATTTACCCTTTGAAGCCGAAAAGAACGTCGCTGGAGTATCTGCTTTAGCCATGTATAACGACCTACAACCAGACTGCGGATTTGAAATTGAAATTTATAAAAACATAAAACCAGGAAGTGGTATTGGTAGTAGTTCGGCTAGTGCAGCTGGAAGTGTTTTCGGAATGAATGAACTTCTCGGGCAACCTTTAGATAAAGCTAAACTTACCTATTATGCTATGAAAGGGGAAGCTTTAGCAAGCCAGTGTGAACATGCAGATAATTTGGCTCCAGCTATCTTTGGTGGTTTTACTTTAGTAAAAAGCGTAAATCCCATTCAAATTTTAGAGCTCCCTACTCCATCAGATTTATATGCAACGCTAATTCATCCGCAAATCGAAATAAAAACCTCTGAGGCGAGAGCCATTCTACCAAAAGAAGTGCCGTTAGCAAATGCTATAACGCAATGGGCTAATGTTGGTAGTTTGGTACATGCGCTTCACACTTCTGATTATGAACTAATCAAAAATGCACTAAATGATGTGGTTATAGAACCTTATAGAAAACAACTTATTCCTCATTTTGACGCTGTAAAGAATTCCGTTTTAGAGGCTGGAGCTTTGGGTTGTGCTATTTCTGGCTCTGGACCATCTATTTTCGCTTTGAGTAAAAATGAAGCCACAGCTAAAACTGTCGAAAATGCTATGAAAGCTATTTACTCTAAAACAGCTATAAAATTCGAAACCTATGTTTCAAAAATCAATACTCAAGGCATAAAAACGCTAAGTAAATGAACTACTATTCTTTAAATAAAAAAGCCCCTAACACAACATTTGCAGACGCTGTTGTGAGAAGTCTTGCTCCTGATAAAGGTTTATATTTTCCTGAGTCTATAATACCTTTAGAGTCTTCATTTTTTGAGACTATTGAAAGTAAATCCAATACTGAGATTGCTTTTGAAGCTATTAAACAATTTATCCTTCCAGAAATTCCTGAAGAAGAATTAAAACAAATTATAGAAGAAACGCTGAGTTTTGATTTTCCTGTAGTAGAAATTAATGAAAACATATCTACATTAGAGCTTTTTCATGGACCAACCATGGCGTTTAAAGACGTTGGTGCCCGTTTTATGGCAAGGTGTTTAGGTTATTTTAATACATCTAACACTAATGATGTAACCGTTTTGGTGGCAACTTCTGGAGATACTGGTGGAGCTGTAGCTAATGGTTTTTTAAAAGTAAAAGGCGTTAATGTTGTTATTCTTTATCCAAGTGGAAAAGTAAGCGATATTCAAGAGAAGCAATTAACTACTCTAGGCAAAAATATAACGGCTTTAGAAGTAAATGGTGTTTTTGATGATTGCCAAGACATGGTAAAACGTGCTTTCTTAGATGAAGAATTGACAAGTAAAATGCAGTTAACATCAGCAAACTCTATTAACGTAGCACGCTGGTTACCGCAATTATTCTATTATATGTTTGCTTATAAGCAGTTAAAATCAAAATATAAAGACATTGCTTTTTCAGTACCAAGTGGCAATTTTGGGAATGTTTGCGCTGGTATGGTTGCTCAGAAATTAGGACTTCCAGTAAAACATTTTATAGCTTCTAACAACGCTAACGATACAGTTGTTAATTACATGAACACCCAATCATATACACCTAAAGCTTCGGTACAAACCATAAGTAATGCCATGGATGTGGGTAATCCAAGCAATTTTATTAGAATTCAAGAGTTACATCATAATGATTTTGAACGTTTAAAATCCAATTTATCGTCATATAGTTACACCGACGATGAGACCAAAGAAGCATTGCTAGAGCTTTACAATGAGTACAGTTACGTTGCAGACCCTCATGGAGCTGTTGGTTATTTAGGGGCAAAGGATTATTTAAAAAACAATAAAGCACATGTGGTGTTTTTGGAAACGGCTCATCCTACCAAATTTTTAGACATCGTTGAGGATACTATTAGAGAAAACATTGATTTACCACCTCAAATTGAAGCTGTTATGGACAAGAAAAAGAAGGCTATATCTATTAGTGATTATGAAGAATTAAAAAACTTTTTGCTTTCTTAATTTTTCAAATTTTGTAAGTTAGCATCACTTATTATTTCTATACATTCAAGCTTATTTTGAAATCATTTATCAGGAATCTCGCTCTCTTAATCCTTACATTGCTTTTAAGCTTAAACCTTGCTGCACAAAAAAAAGAACAAGATACATTAGCTACACAAAAAAAGCAGATACAGTTTAAACCTAAATCGTTAATAATACCAACCGTATTAATCGGTTATGGAGTAATCGGACTTGAAAGTCATACCTTAAAAAACATAAATAATAGTACAAGTAGTGAATTAAGAGAGCACATAGACAATCAATTTACAATTGATGATATTTCACAATACACACCATTTTTAACGGTTTATGGCCTCAATGCTTTCGGAATAAAAGGCAAAAATAATTTTAAAGACAGAACTATAATTCTTGGAACAGCATATTTAATTATGGGTTCTACAGTAAATATTTTAAAATCAACTGGTAATGTAGAAAGACCAGATGGTTCATCTACCAATTCTTTTCCTTCAGGTCATACAGCAACAGCATTTATGGGAGCAGAATTTCTTTATCAAGAATATAGAGATGTTTCTGTTTGGTATGGCATTTCTGGATATTTAATAGCCACAGGAACAGGTTTTTTCAGAATGTATAATGATCGTCATTGGTTAACTGATGTAGCTGCTGGTGCTGGTATAGGTATTTTGAGCACTAAAATTGCTTATTGGTTACACCCCATTTTGAAAAAGACTATCTTTAATGAGAAAGAAAAACTCAACGGTGTAGTTATGCCTTATTACAATGGCGAAAATTTTGGCTTAGGTATGTCTATGACGTTTTAAAATTGTTATAAATATATCAAAATTTTGATCCATTAATTAGTAAAATAAATGTCTAAGAGTATTCAAGATTACTATAACGAACTTTCCCAAAGTGATAAGACTATTTGTGATTTGTTAGCGCTTT
Source organism: Winogradskyella sp. 266wxhm (assembly GCF_058964685.1). Classification (NCBI taxonomy): domain Bacteria; kingdom Pseudomonadati; phylum Bacteroidota; class Flavobacteriia; order Flavobacteriales; family Flavobacteriaceae; genus Winogradskyella; species Winogradskyella sp. 266wxhm. The sequence goes on along the minus strand of NZ_CM179559.1, from coordinate 3,483,425 downwards.
CTATCAATAATGTTCTTAAAAATGCTGAATCTAAAATATGGCATGCGCATCCTGTTTGGTTTTTAGATGGCAATCCTATTGTTGGTTATAGCAAACAAAAAGCAGGAATTAGACTCATGTTTTGGAGTGGATCTGATTTTGGAGCCGATGATTTAAATGTCAGAGGAGAAAAGTTTAAGGATGCTTCTATCTTTTACAATTCAGTTAATGAGATTGATGAGAATAAACTAAAACATTGGTTAGAACAATCCATTATCATACAATGGGATTACAAAAACATCGTTAAGCGAAAAGGAAAACTGGAAAGACTAAAATAAATGCCTAAAGTTGAATATCGCATATATGTAGTTGAACTTTCAAAACGTGTGTTTACAGAAAATGGAAAGTTTAGAGCAGCCAACCCTCAGTTTAATGGTGTTTTAGAATGTTTGTATGTAGGCATGACCAGTAAAACTCCCAAAGAACGATTTTTACAACACAAAACAGGTCGCAGAAACAAAAAAGGCTATAAAATTTCTTCTAACATTGTAGAAAAATATGGTTCATATTTACGCCCAAGTCTTTACAATCATATTTTACCTATATCATCTAGAGCCGAAGCCCTAAAAGCTGAAGAAAAACTCGCATTAGAATTGAGAAGACAGCGTTATGCTGTTTGGTATAATTAAGACACTAAAAACTTATTCAAGGTTTTCTCATAAATGGCTTCATACATTGGTACTATGTTATGAAGATCAAACTTATTAGACTGCTCTTTAGCATTCGCTTTAAAGGCTTCTAAAACATTCAAATCTGAAAGAATCTTTATAGCATTGGCACTCATTTCTTCAACATCGCTAACATCGCTAGTATAACCTGAAAAACCATCTATATTAACTTCTGGTAAACCACCAGTATTTGTAGATATTACAGGAACACCACTTGCCATAGCCTCTAAAGCTGCTAAACCAAAACTTTCGGTTTGAGATGGTAATAAAAACAAATCACTAAAACACAGAATACGATCAATCTCGTTACTATTTCCTAAGAAAATGACCTTATCCTCAATCCCCAATTCTTCAACTAGGTTTTCTGCAGCTTCCCTTTCTGGTCCTTCACCAACCATCATCAGTTTAGCTGGCACTTCCTTCTGAATGTTATTAAAGATTTTTATAACATCTGGAATTTGTTTTACCTTTCTAAAGTTACTAATGTGCGTCACAATACGCTCATGGTCGCTTGCCATCATACCTCTTTGGCAATCTGTAAAATTATTTCTGTGCTTTTCTAAATCAATAAAATTTGGCACAACGTAAATATCTTTTTTAATATTGAAAAGACGATTGGTATCGTATTTCAAACTCTCTGAAACCGAAGTTACTGCATCTGATTTATTGATACTAAATGTTACCGCTGGTTTATAAAAAGGGTGACTACCCACAAGAGTAATATCCGTTCCGTGAAGTGTTGTAACTATAGGCACAAGAATACCTTCATCTTTCAACATTTGCTGCGCCATATAAGCGGCATAAGCATGGGGAATAGCATAATGTACATGTAAAAGTTGAATGCCATGAAGCTTCACCATATCTACTAATTTACTAGACAAAGCAAGCTCATAGGGTTGATAGTGAAATAAAGGATACTCTGGAACGTGAACCTCATGAAAATGAACATTGTTACTCAACAACTCTAATCTTACTGGCTGTTTATAGGTTATAAAATGAATCTCATGACCTCGTTTTGATAACTCTAAGCCTAATTCCGTAGCTACTACTCCACTACCACCAAATGTTGGGTAACAAACAATTCCTATTTTCATTATAAAATATAAGTGTCTTACTTTTTTGAGATTTTAAAGTTACTGCTTCTACTAAGCTCACTTCAAAATTTTAAGTACTTTTTAACGTATGACAAGAGTAGTCTGTAGAAATTTAGAATCCTTACAGTTTAAAAGTTTATTCTATTATAGCTTCGTATATCAATCGTTGTATTTCAGTTCTGATATTTTCGCGTAACAAAAGATTTTTTCCTGCTTGAGGATAAGTTCTATTTGCTAAAAAGACGTAGACTATTTCTTCTTCAGGATCTGCCCAAGCATAGGTTCCTGTAAATCCAGAATGTCCAAAACTTGTCATAGAAATGCAACCACAAGTTGGGCCTTCTTCACCTAATTGTGGCTTATCAAAACCTATACCTCTTCTGTTATCACTTTCACAGAAGTAACAAGTGTTAAATTTGTCTATGGTTTCACTTTTAAAATAACGTTTGCCACCATAAAACCCTCTTTGTAAATACATCTGCATAATCTTGGCAACATCATTGGCATTGCTAAAAATACCTGCATGTCCACCAATTCCACCTTGCATAGCCGCTCCCATATCATGAACATAACCGTGAACTTTTTTGTAACGATAATAGTCATCCTCTTCTGTTGGAACAATATCTTTTAAACTGAATTTCTTTCTTGGATTGTAGGTTGTGTTGTTGGCACCCAATGATCTGTAAAACCTATCTTGAGTAATTTCTTGCAACGATTTATCATAAAAACCCTCTAAATAACTTTTAAGAATGTAATACGGTAAATCACTATAACGGTAACGTAATGACGGTAGCAAATCTGTATCACGAATTATTTTTTGGATAGAATCTACATAATCATTTCTCATAAAAAGTGTGTTAGTTACTTCTACACTAAACTCTTTTGATTTTTTAGACCTATAATATTTAGGATCAGGTTTTTTTGTAACCGAATCTAAAGTTGCATAATAAAACGGTATCCATGGTTTTAACTGCGCATAATGCGACAACATTTTTTTTAGAGTAACATTTCGTTTGTTAGAATTCTTATACTCAGGTATTAAGTCACCCAACTTAGAATCTAAAGAAATAGATCCTTGTTGCTCTAATTCCATTACCACAGGTAATGTTGCTAATATTTTAGTTAAGGATGCTACGTCATAGAGATCATCAAAATCAACTTTATTCTTTTTTTCATAAGTATGATAACCAAAATTTTTATTGTAAATGACTTTACCCTTTCTGGCAACCAACAATTGAATACCTGGTGTCATTTTATTATCGATGGCATAGTTGGAAATAGAATCTAACTTTTTAAGTAATTCGGAATCCATACCAACACGCTCAGGCAGTCCGTAACTTAAATTCAAAATTGAATTAAATGTTTCACCTGTACCTACAGGAAAAAATTGACCAGCACTTACAGGTAAATGTCCTTTTGAACCAACGGCTCCAAAAATGATTTGAGCCGATTTTTCTTGAGATATTTTACTATTCTGATAGCTAACAACAATACTTTCTATATTTTCTATAGTCAATAAATCATTTAAAGCATAAGGTCTTGCAAAAACATCTAAAACAACTGTATTAGTTCGTGCAATCTCGTACAACCAAGCCATTTCTTTTTGTGAAAATTCATAAGACTTCCAAGGATTGACATTAGACTTATGAAAGCCTACAACTACAGTATTATAGTTTTGTAATTTTTCGATTAAATCATCTAATTTCTCAGCCTTTATTTCGTGAACTTTAGTGTACTTTTTTAATTCTTCTAAAAACACAGATCCGTCATCGTCACCAAGTGTAACATAGGCAATCTTCTTGGTTTCTAAATCCCTTAGCGGAAGTAATGTTTCATTGTTTTTAACTACAGTAATGGCATTTTCCATTAGGTTTTCGTAAAGCAAATCATCTTTTAAACGATTTAAATCGCTTTCTAAATTATAAATTCCAACAGGTGAATAATCATTTAAGCCTACCTTATATTTTGCCATTAAAATTTTCTTCACTGAATGTGACAAACGTTCTTCTGTAATGACACCGTTGTTGTATGCTTCTATAAATTTAGCAACTCCTTTTTCAGGATCTTCAGACATGAGCATCACATCGTTTCCTGCCAAAAAGGCCATTAAATCTATCTCACCACCTTCAGACAAGGTCTTTTTACTTAAGCCATCAACATCTTTTGCCACATAATCTGCAGCTCCTTTCATTGTGAGCGCATCAGTAAAAATCAAACCATTAAATTGTAATCTGTTTTTTAAAATATCAGTGACGATATGCTTAGAAAGTGACGATGGAAAATCTCTGCGCGACTCTAAACTTGGTACACTAAGATGTGCTACCATTACACTAGACAAGCCTTGTTTTATAAGTTCTCTGTATGGATAAAGTTCTACAGAATCAATTCTACTTTCACTAAAAGATACAGATGGTAATGTTTTATGAGAATCTTGTTCTGTATCTCCATGACCTGGAAAATGCTTAGCATTGGCAAGTACACCAGCACTTTGCATACCTTTCATAAACGCTAAAGCTTTAGCTGTAACATTGTCTCTATCTTCACCAAAAGAGCGATTTCCAATAATTGGGTTTTTAGGATTGGTGTTAATATCCACAACTGGTGCAAAATTAAAATGCACACCTAATCGCTTACAGTGCTCACCAATAAAACGCCCTGTTTCTTCCACAAGACTGTCGTTGGAAATTGCGCCTAAAGTCATATTCCATGGAAAAGCATAGGTAGAATCTAAGCGCATACTTAAACCCCATTCTGCATCCATACCTATTAAAAGTGGGATTTTTGAAGCTGCTTGCAATTCGTTATTCAATTTAGCCTGTCTTACAGGTCCACCATTAGAGTAAATTAAACCACCAATATGTTGATTTTGTATAAGTTTTGCTATTTCAGCTTCATGTGCTTTGTCTTTATTAGAAAACACTTGAACCATGAACAACTGACCTATTTTCTCTTCAATGGTCATTGAACCATATAGGCTATCTACCCATTTTTTCTGTTGAATTGGATCTTCAGAAAGCAAAGGGTTATTGATAATTTCTTGAGAGAAATTAAATTGAAAAAATGAACATATAAGAATGAGGGCAAAATATCGCATGTATAATCTTTTATCGTTTATAGGTCAACGAATATTATGCCAAAATAGCATATTTAATAGAAAATAGAAAAGCTTTAAGACAGATTTATATAGAAGCTAAAACTAGTCTTTTATGAATTTAAACCCTATACCAAAGTAATTAGCGGACAAGCCTGTATTTCTCTTGTAATTATTGTATTGAAAATCTATACTCTTCAAACCAAACTTCCAAACATGTGCTTTTGTAAATATGTCTGTGTAATTGATTCCAAAACCAAATTGGTTGGCGTTAAATTTAGATAAGTCATAGTCAGAAGTGTAATAATCTTCCGTTGACAAGTGTGAATCAAATGGTGCAAAATAGTCTGCTGCTGTTTGATTATAAAATCGATATGAAGGATACAATGTAAATTTCTCTGAAATTTTGATAGGAACTTCAATATTAAATGTGTTGGATTTTATTCCCCAATCATCAAAATAGTATCTGTAATATGTTCTAATGACAAACATTTCATTCAAGTAATAATTGAAGCGAAAACCAAATGGTAACTTTAATCTACTATCAGGAAGTCTTTCTATATCGTCAGCCAACATGAATACATCTTTATTAGACGCAGACATATAATTAGGAATACTTGCTGCATTTCCTACATAATAGTTGTCAATGTCAGAGAAATAAACTCTTTGTAAAGGGTTAGCTAGCCAACCTTGTTGCTGTACTACATCTAAAAAGATTGAGAATTGTGAATTCTTGCTTAAAATTTGTGAGAAACTAAACGATACGGAATAAGAATTTCTGGATTTATTATCTATTGATTCGAAACCATTAAGAGGACTCCAATTTGTTGATGTGTTACCAGATTCATCCATAATAGTTATACCTTGAAAAAATCCTTGATTGAGATTTCCGTTTGTATCTCTATACGATCTTAATTCTATTGGGTAAACAGGGTTCCAGGTATCTAAATATACATTAGCACTTAAGCCCAAAGTGGTATTTTTGTCATTATATAATTTTGTTAAACCTCCACCAAAACCAATTGAACTATAGTCATACTCATTAGCAAAGGAAGCGTCAGCATTCCAAATAGTATTTCTATCATCTGAACTATGCGAATAATCTATATTAATATTAGACCAAACATCTGAACCTGAAGCTCCGGAAGAAGCTACCCAAGGACTTCCTATTTTATTACCAGAATTATTTCCATTAGATAAATCAAAAGGATTAGTATTGCTAGAAGACGCAGAGGTATACGCAGAAAAACCAGCATCTACAGTTAACACATCATCTGCATTCAAAGGTATGCTTACTACTATGGTTCCTGTTAAATCCGTTAGTTCTTCAGTCCCTACACCTCCAGTAACCGAGGCATTATTACCATCTTGAGAATAATACGTACTTAGAAAATCTACCTCAGTAGTTTCTAACACTTTCTTTTTATAGACTTTAGTAGAATCTTGTTGCGCATTGGTAATTGCCACAACAAAAAACAATAGTATTAAAGAGAGCTTTTTCACCTGTAATAACTTATTAATTACAACCACATCCACCACCAGACTTTCCTCCATTAGCTCCTGAGGCTCCTTCTCTATAAACTTGATAGCTTGTAGAAAAACGCTTCAATTTTTTTTGAGCTAAAGTCATATCAGGATCATTTAAATTAACTTTTTCATATTCCTTTACAACATTACAAGATGTAAAGAAAAAAGCTATTAACAGTAATACAACAATTTTTTTCATGATTAATTTGTTGATTTTAATTCTATATTATTTGAAGTAATAATTTTATTATCCTTATCTACAATGACACATTCAACTCCCTTAAGTTGATTTATAAAATCTAGGCCTGTTTCTACTCCCATTACAAAAACTGATGTTGCTAAAGCATCAGCTAATTCAGCAGTTGCAGTAAAAATGGTTACACTTAAAATGCCATATGCTGGATAGCCTGTTCTAGGATCTATAATATGTGTATAAAGTTTATCACCAAACTTGATGTACTTTTCATAATTTCCTGAGGTGACTACTGCACTATTTTTTACAGGCATCCAAGAAAACACTTTTTCTTTATTTAGAGGATTTACAATGGCAACCATCCAATCCTTACCATCTGGCTGTGTTCCCCAAGTATTTAAATCTCCAGAAGCATTTATAATTCCCGCAACAACACCTTCGCTCATTAATAAAGCTTTAGCCTTATCAGCTGCATAACCTTTTCCTATAGCTCCAAAGCCAATCTTCATACCTTTTTGTTTTAGATATACAGAATAGTTAGAAGCATCTAACACAATATTTTTATAACCTACTTTTTCAACAGACTTTTTAATACTTTCCTCTGAAGGCATTTCAGTCATAGAGCTATCGAACTTCCATATTTTATCCATAGAAGCATAACTGATATCAAAAGCTCCTTCTGTTAATTTAGAAATTTTTAAAGCTCGTTCTATTAATTGAAATAATTCTTTATCAACCTCTACCGCTTCAATGCCTGCAGCGCTATTAATTTTTGAAGTTTGAGATTTAGCATCCCAAGAGGAAATTAAACTTTCTATTCTTTTAATTTCACCAATAGCTTTATCAATATAATTATTCCCTTGAATTGAATCACTAGCTACAACTGTTATATCAAAACGACTTCCCATTAGCTTCAATGTTCTATTATATACATTTTGACTATAGCCAACTGCACTAACAAAACACATTAATAATAGAAACTTACTTTTCAAAAGCTAAAAGTTTATTGAAGTATTCTTTTGGTGTGGATTTTTCGTATCCTAAACTCCCTAATTGATTTCCTTGAGCATCTAAAACTACCACATAAGGAAAGTAACCGTTGTTATTATACTTTTCGGCCAATTTGTTGTTATGTTGCTGTTGTTCTTCTGACAACTTGTTGTTTTTTCTTCTAGGAAAATCAGCTTGAAGCATTACAAATTTATCTTTTGCCAATTTTTGAAACTCTTCAGTACTCCAGATTTCCTTGTCTAGCTTAATACAAGGAGCGCACCAGTCGGAACCTTGAAAGACTAAAACAATAGTTTTGTGTTGTTCTGAAGCTATTTTTTTTGCAGTATCGAAATCTGTTTGCCATTCTTGCGAAAAGCTTTGTAGCGAAAACATCATTGCCAACACGACGAAAGAGAATAGATTTTTCATTTACAGAATGATTAATACCTGTAAATAACGTAATTTTTTATAAATAATTATGTGATATATGTTACACTTTTCAACTTTTAAAAAAACTAAAAACTCTTATATTTTTTAACGTTAGACTTTTCATCTATTAAAGATAAGAATTCAGATATTGGTAAGTCCTCAACTCGCTTTTTTGAAAACAAAGTCTTAGCTAATGAAAAATAATTCAATCCAGCTAATTGAGTGAAGTGGTATTTTTTTAATATGTTTTTTGAGTCTGTTTTAAAAATATAAAATAGTCTATTATTAATTTCAAATGATTTAAAACCAATTATTGAACTGTATTTATATTTTTTATTATTAAAAAACACTCCTTCTTCATCGAACTCAACTTTTTTCAAAGAACTATATAAAGCAGCCACAAAAAAGCCGATAATCCAAGCTATATAACTCCAAAATTTACCAATACTAAAATATGATGTAATTAGAAAAACGACAACCAAAATAAACCAAGACAAGAAGTATTTCTTAAAACCAATGCTTGCAGATACTTTTCTACGTTTATTCATCATGTTGATTTTAAGATTTTAATCAACCAAATCAATATGCCTATCATGGTAACCTAATAAATATAGAACACCATCTAAACCTATACTAGAAATAGAGCTTTGTGCATTGTCCTTAACTTTTGGTTTAGCATGAAAAGCAATACCTAATCCAGCTAAATTCAACATTTGAAGATCATTTGCTCCATCACCAACGGCTATGGTTTGTCTGATATCAATAGCCAAATCATCAGCTAATTTTTGCAAGTATTCTGCTTTTTTCGCACCATCAACAATTTCACCAATGTAACCACCTGTAAGTTTTCCATCAACAATTTCTAATTGATTCGCAAAGACGTAATCAATATCTAATTTCTTTTGAAGATAGTGTCCGAAATAGGTAAATCCACCAGATAGAATTGCGGTTTTATAGCCATAATAATGCAAGGTATCTATTAGACGTTGTGCGCCTTTAGTTATTGGAAGATTTTCTGCAATGTCTTGTAGTACATCCTCACTCAAACCTTCTAAAAGTTTCATACGTTTTCTAAAACTTTCATTAAAATCTATTTCACCTTGCATAGCAGACTCTGTAATGGCCTTAACTTCTTCTCCCACTCCTGCTCTATCTGCTAATTCATCAATAACTTCAGTTTGTATAAGTGTAGAATCCATATCGAAACAAACCAATCTTCTATTGCGTCTAAACATGGAATCTTCCTGAAAAGCAATATCGACATCTAAAGTTTTAGAGACTTCCAAGAATCTTGACGTAAACGCTTCTTTATCGTCAATTTTTCCTCTTATGGATAGTTGAATAGATGCTCTAGGATATTCATCTTCCTTCACCAAAGATGTTCTTCCTGTAAGGCGCTTTATGGAGTCAATGTTTAGATTTTTATCTGAAATGATTTTTGTAACCTCAGAAATTTGTTCGGCCGTGAGCTTTTCTCCTAAAATCGTTACAATATATCGATCCTTTCCTTGAAGATTTACCCATTTTTCATAGTCTTCACCAGAAATTGGAGTAAACTTAGCCGTAATGCCCAATTCATAAGATTTAAATAGTAAATCCTTGAGTACAGCTGCAGATTTTTTCCCTGAACTAATCTCAAACAGCATTCCCAAAGATAGGGTATCGTGAATGTTAGCTTGACCAATGTCTAGGATTTTAGCACCATATTCTGCTAAAACACTTGTTAATCCTGAAGTTAAACCTGGTTTATCTTGTCCTGAAATGTTTAATAAGAAAATATCTGTAGCCACAATTAATTGATGGATTATAAGACGATTAAGTTGTTGTAAAAATGACTATTCTATCTGAGAAAAGAAAATAATTAGGCTTGCGAATATTATAATTATTTACTTTAAACACTAAGAATTTTACAAATCAGTGTTTCAAAAAATTATTTAATGAATCGACTATGCCAACTTTCACTTGCAGGTACTTCCCAATTTTCTTTGAATTCCGCAATGTTGGTTACTAAATTATTAAAAACTATGGTGTTTTTAGAAACTGCTTTTTGTTGCGCCATCTTTTTAAAGTCTAATAACGGCTTGTAGGCAACAAACTCCCCTTGTTTAAAAGATACGTTCATTTTATCCATGAGGTCAACATTATACTGTTTCTCTAGTTCTTGAATAAAATGCACTGAAGCATCTATAGAACAGCCTGTTGCTTTGTTCAAATCTTGATTTAAAGCTATTATTATAAAACGCTTGTATACAATTTTATAACCTGCTTCTAAATCTTTACCATGTGCTGTCCAAGCTTCTATAAAAGTATCGAGTTGTTTGTTTAATTCTATAAGTTCTTCCTCAGAAAAAGAACGATTGGCTTGGTAAATCCAAACGCGAGATTCGTCTGGTAATGTATCAAAATCTACTAACATTAGTCTTCTTTTTTCTTTGTGTATTTATATCTAAAGGCTAATGACATAAAAAAACCATAACTAATGGCATAAAATATAAACTGCTTTACAGAAAATGGTTTATGATTAAAAAAGTCGAATAAAGCCATAATCACTGCAAAAAACACCCCAAAAAGAATACCGTTTCTAATTAAAATATTTAAAGGCAATTTTTCTCTTTCCATAGGATTTACAAGGCTTTTGTTACTGTAAGCTCTATAAAACTTTAGCTACAAATACATAATATTTATATACCCCAAAAATAAAGATTTACATCCAATCTTTGTCCTCAGATTCTACTTTATACAATAAATAGTTATTGATGTCATTAGCAGTTGCTAAATATATCTGTGGAATAGTAAGTGATTTTGAAGCTGAAAAGATTTTCACACTTGCCAATTGTCTTCTTTTTTGAAAAATAGTCTGCCGAATGGATACCGCTTGAATTTTTGAAATTTCTAAATAACTTGTGGTTAAATCTATCAATCCTCCACCTCCAACAGTGATGTATCGATCATCAATACTGTAATATTTTTTCTTGTATGAAAAGTAAATACTAAAACCAATGAATAGTACTATAGGTATATTCAAAAACAAATAGGTTGTCGGTAAAAAAGCTAAACCAATATTTATGATTACTAATGGTATAACACTTAAAAAGGCGGCTCTGTATATATAATAGTTGTGTGGTTTATGCTTTTCGTTATTCAAAGCTATTTGAGGATAAAATTTATCTAACAGCTCATGAATTTGATCATAACTCAAAGCAATAATATTAAACTTCTGGCGCTGTTTTTTATTCACCATGGCTTGTGTGAATGCCAATTGGTATAACCCTAAAGCTTTTTTAAAACGGTTTGTAGAAACTGTTGTAGTTTGTATTCTCGAAGCTATTAAACCTAGATTGATTTTATTAAACAAGCCCTTGGCGATTTCCATACCTTTTTCTGTTTTGGTAACGGTTAAATCAAAATTTTGAATTAAAACCTTAACCAATGAAAACAGAAAGGATATTATTGAAAGTATTACAACAATGGTAACATTAAACAGTATTAAACCCATTAAAGATTGGCTGTCTAAGCTGAATGTTTCCTCTAATTGGTCGTTTATACTAAGTTGTTCAACAAAATCCTTGACATCATTATATATACCAATTAGGAAACCAAAAACCAGAATAAAACTTTTTAAATGGTTTTCGCTAATACCTTCCAGAATTATACGTTTTAAGGATGCTTTAAAGTAAACCCTGTCTTCAGTTTCTTGTTCTACATCTTCTACTTGCTCTACTTTACTATCAGATAACAACAAACTTTTTAAAGCCTTAGCTTTATCACGAGGTAAAGCCATAATTTCAATTTCTGTTTTGTCATCACCTGCGGTTTCAATAGAGAGTGATACCACATTTATAAATTGCTGAAGTAAGTTTTGTTTGATGTAAACATTTTGAATTTTTCGCTTTGAAACAGATATCTCTTCTTTCTTTAGTATACCTTTTTTCAAAATGAAATAGTCTTTACTAACATGAAAGACAAAATTTCTGTAACGAAGTACTGCTATTAAAATCAAAATTGAAGGTACTCCAATTAAGGAAGCTAAAACTATTGGGCTCGTTAGATCAATAGATTTATCACCTTGGAAATACTTTAATAAAAAAGCTATGACTAGAATTATTGTAGCTCTGATAAATTTATAAGCACTTACGCCAAGAATTACGATAATCCCTTTTGCTGATTGACGTGAAGGTGTGTCAAAATTATGAGCGCTCATTAATAATATTGGTTAAAAAAGCGTATTGAGCATCGGCAACATCCTTAGGTAGTCCTTTAATAGAGATATCTCCTCCAGATTCTCCTGCAGAATACATTTTTAAAGTAGAGATATTCAGTTTACGCTCCAATAAGCCTCGAGATACTTCTATATGTTGAATTCTATTAAAAGGTAATGAGGTTGTTTTATTAATAAATAAACCCTGAGAGTAAATAATATCCTTTTCTCTTAGGGCATATTTTCGTTTTTTAAATCCAAGCTTCAGAATTACAACTTGAAGAATCAGTAATAGTACTATTCCTGAAATAATATACCAAAAAACATTGTGGAAAGAACTATCATTTACAGCAAAGATCTTGATGGCAATTGCAGCCGCAATAAAAGCTCCAAAAAACAGAAACGCGTTTATAAAAAGAATGGTTAAGTACCGCTTAGAAACAGCATGGTACTCTATATTTTCAATCTTTGGAAGATCTTCAATTTGTATTTGATGATTGGTAAAAGACATTTAGGAATTTGCTATGAGTTCTGCTATATCCAAAACAGAAATCTCTCCTTCCTTTTCTTTAGCCTTAACACCGTCCGTCATCATTGTATTACAATATGGACAACCTGTAGCTATAATATCTGGTTGGGTTTCTAAAGCATCTTCTGTTCTTAAAACATTGATATCTTTATTTCCTTTTTCAGGTTCTTTAAACATTTGCGCACCACCAGCTCCACAGCATAAGGCTGTGTTTTTATGGCGTTTCATTTCCGTTAAATTCGCATTTGTACTTTTAAGTACATTTCTAGGTGCATCGTAAACACTATTCGCGCGTCCTAAATAACAAGGATCATGGAATGTGATGCGTTTACCTTTATAAGTGTCTCCTTCGACTTTTAATCTTCCGCTTTCTATTAACTCTTGAATAAACTGAGTGTGGTGAATAACATCATAATTTCCTCCAAGACTAGGATACTCGTTTTTTAGACAATTAAATGAATGTGGATCGCAAGTTACTATACGTTTTACTTCGTAGCCATTAAGAACTTCAATATTCATCATGGCTTGCATTTGAAATAAAAACTCATTTCCTGCACGTTTAGCCACATCACCAGTATTACTTTCTTCTGCTCCTAAAACAGCAAAATCTACATTGGCTTTATTTAAAATCTTTACAAAAGCCTTTGATATTTTTTTTGCTCTATCGTCATAACTACCAGCAGAACCAACCCAGAATAAGATTTCTGGTTGTTTTCCTTCTACCATATAATCTGCCATTGTAGGCACTTTTAGTCCTTCGCTCATAATTTATTCATTTACCCAGTTTAAACGATCCATTTGATTATACGGCCATGGTGCTCCATTGTTTTCAATATTGGTCATCATATTGTTCAACTCCATTGGTGCAGCACTTTGCTCCATAACCAAATAGCGACGCATTTCTAAAATGATAGATAATGGATTAATACTTACAGGACACTCCTCAACACAGGCATTACAAGTAGTACAAGCCCATAACTCTTCGTTAGTGATGTAATCTCCCAAAAGCTGTTTGCCATCGTCTTTGAATTCACCATTATTGGCATCAATATTTTTTCCGACTTCCTCCAAACGATCACGTGTATCCATCATGATTTTTCTTGGAGATAACTTCTTACCAGTTAGATTCGCTGGACAAGCCGATGTACAACGACCACACTCCGTACACGTATATGCACTTAGTAATTGTACCTGACTTAAGTCCATAACATCACTTGCTCCAAATTTTGCAGGAGTTTCGTCCTCTGCTCCTTCTGGTGCAGCGGCAAACGGATCTGCGTTTGGATCCATCATTAATTTTACTTCGTTTGTTACAGCTTCAAGATTATTGAATTTTCCTTTTGGCTCAACACTTCCAAAATAGGTGTTTGGAAACGCTAACAAAATATGTAAATGCTTAGAATAGTATAAATAATTTAAGAATACTAAAATTCCAACAATATGTAACCACCAAGCTGTACGCTCAATGGCATGAAGTGTTCCTTCTGAAAAACCTTCAAATAATGGTGAAATAAATTGAGAAATAACATTCCCTGAAGCCATACTCTGAAATGAAGTATCTGTAGCATTCATCACTAAGAATAAACACATTAAGACGACTTCAAAATAAAGAATGATATTACCATCACTTTTTGGCCAGCCTTTCATTTCAGAACTTAGAAAACGTTTTAGTTTTATGACATTTCTACGTATCCAAAAGACAATTACAGATACTAAAACTAGAACTGCTAAAACTTCAAAAGCACCTATTAAAAAGCCATAAACAGATGTTGGTAAGACTTGAAGACCTATACGATGCGTACCAAAAATACCATCGATAATGATTTCTAAAACTTCAATATTTATAATAATGAAACCAACATAGACTACAATATGAAGAAAACCAGCAATAGGACGTTTTACCATTTTACTTTGCCCTAATGCAATACGTGTCATATTTTTCCAACGTTCAGATTTATGATCACTAACATCAACGTCTTTTCCTAGCTTAATGTTTCGGATGAGTTTTTTGATATTACGAGCAAAGTAACCAATACCAGCTATTAGTATTATTGCAAAAAGAATATTTGGAATGTAGTCCATAATAAAACAGTCTAATTATTATTTATTTGCTCCTCGGTTGGTTCCTCGTAAGGAATCTCTTTTTTAGAGAGGATACGTCTGTATCTTGCAGGATGTAACTTTATGTCGAGAAGTAATAATTGTAATTCTTTAGAGGCTGCTTCTAAATTATCGTAAAGCGCTTCATCTTTCATTAATTTTCCTAGAGTACCTTCACCATTATCAATAGTTGCTAATAAATTTTGTAGTGAGCTGATGATTTTATTTAACTCACCTATTGTATTAGAAAGCCCAGCATCTTTAAGCTCCGTAGTTAATGCATTTAAATCTTTACTGGTTTTATCGAAATTATCGAGAATTGATGAAATTTTTTCTTCGTTATTCTTTATCATACCCTGAACAGAATATGATGTACTTGCGAAAGATTTCAATGTTGTGTTTAATTCTGCAATGGCATTTTTTAGCCCTTTCTCAGAATCATCTTGTAAAAGTGCATTTAGATTATTCACCAGCGTATCTGTAGACTCCAAAGTTCCATCCAATCCAGAAGTTACCTTTGGTAAACTACTTTCTAAAGATGACATAAGACCTTGTTTTACTTCCGACTGAATATAATCTCCAGGTTTTGCTAAATCTCCATCATTGGCATCTACAATAGAAAGCGCATTGCCTCCCATAAGACCTGTTGGATATAATCTTGCAATACTATTTTTTGAAAATTTTAATTTAGGATTTACGGAAAACTCAACGATAGTTTTACCAGTTTGGTAATCATAACTTATATCTTCTACCTTACCTATTTTATTACCTTTTATAGTTACAGGTGATGAAGGGCTTAAAGCATTATAGTCGAATTGCGTATAGTACGTGTTGTTGTCGGAAAAAATATTCTTTCCTTTTAAGAATGTAAATAGATATAAAAATAAAGCAATCCCTAGTAAAACTAGTAATGCTACTTTGACTTCTCTTGAGACTTTCAATGGGCAATAGTTTGATTAAAAACAAAATTAGGAATAAATATATTAATAATGTTTTTAATTAGAAGCAGATTTTAACGCTTCGGAAACATCAATATTTTTTCCATCTCTGTAAGCCACAACAAAAGCATCGGGATAACCTGCTGATTGCGCCTTATCTTGAAGTGTTTTGGCTTCGTTATAATCTGATGTACTTCCTGTAAAATATTTGTAGATAGTTCCTTCTTTTTCTCGGGAAATATTTTCAAGACCTTTAAAGTTATAAGATTTTGGCTCTAATTCGTTAGAACTTGCGGCAATCTGTACCTTAAAAATTACTCCTTCAACAATCATAGGCTTGGTTTCTACTTCAGTAACCTCTGGCACTCCCACATCAAAAAGATGCGCACCAACGTTTTGGTCTAGTTCTTTTTTATATGAAATAATAGCATCTCTAATAGAATTTGCCATTTTAGACTGACCTGCTTTAGTATTAAGATAAGCGCCTTCACTTTTATTAGTTAAAAATCCTACTTCAACCAAAACACTAGGCATGTAGGTGTTTCTAATGACTAGTAGACTTGCTTGTTTTAATCCTCTACTTTTTCGTTTAGCATCTTTAATAAAATTGTCTTCTATTTTTCTGGCTAAAACAATACTTTGCTCTACAAAAACCTCTTGTTCTATACCAATGGCAATAGTAGATTCCGGTGAACTTGGATCAAAACCTGAATAGTTTTCTTTATAGTTTTCCTCAAGAAAAATTACTTCGTTTTCACGCTTGGCAACCTCAAAATTTCGTCCTGTATTCTTTTCACCTAAAACAAAAGTCTCTGTACCACTTGCTTGAGAGCTGTGTGCATTACAATGGATAGATACAAATAAGTCCGCATCTTCCCTATTTGCTATATTGGCACGCTCGTGCAATTCTATAAAAACATCGGTTTTTCTAGTATAAATCACTTTGATGTTTTTATCCTTTTCTAGCTCTTTCCCTACTTGCAAGGTTACGTTGAGTGCAATGTTTTTTTCTTTGTAGCCATTTCCTAAATTCCCAGAATCATGTCCACCATGACCAGCATCTAAAACCACTACAAATTTATCATCTTGAGCATTTAAGCCTTCAAAAGATGTTAAAGAAGTGATAAATGTAAAAACTAGAAATACTATTATATATTTACGCGTCGTTTGCATATTGAATTTAACGTTTTTTAATCTCGGATTATTACTCGTGCTATTAAGTAAACTGTATTTTTAAACTTTATTATTTTAATAAATTAATCACAAAAAAATATCTGTACTTTTGCGATTCAAAAACCGAGCCATACTTTTACAAAAATACATTTAAAAGGATTGCGTACAAATAGTCTACACATACTTTTTGCCCTGAGTTTTACAGTGTTTATCAACACTTTTAGCTTTGCACAAGAATTACCAAAAAAGAGTACTTCAATTCCTGCAAAGCAAAAAGCAGACTCTACAAATATTGCTATAGATTCACTTTTAAATGTGCCTGTAAACACTAAAGTAGTAGATTCTACAGATCAAGATTCGGTTAAAAAAGATGCTTTCCTTAAAGATATTGTAACCTATAAGGCCAAAGATTATGTTTCTATAAACCAAAAGGAACAGAAAATATACATGTACAATGAAGCCGTTGTTCTCTATCAAGACATGGAGATTAAATCGGGCATCATTGTTATAGATTACAGTAAAAACTTGGTATATGCTGGTCGATTAAAAGATTCTACAGGCTACTCACAAAAACCTGTTTTTACTCAAGGTGCTAATGTTATAGAGCCAGATTCAATTATCTTTAATACAGATACAAAAAAGGCTCTTATTTACAACTCGGTTACTGAACAAAGTGGTGGAACCATTATTGCCGAAACCACAAAAAAAGAAAACGATTCGGTATATTTTATTAAGGACGGTAAGTTTACTACCTCTGAAAATTTAGATGATCCTGAGTACTACATTAAGATGAATAAAGCCAAAATTGTTCCTAATAAAAAGGTGGTTACAGGCTTGAGTCAAATGTATATTTATGATGTGCCGACACCTTTAGTAATGCCTTTTGCCTTTTTTCCTATGTCTAAAAAGCAAACATCTGGAATCATTTTTCCTTCGTTTGGTGAAGATACTGGTAACGACAGAGGTTACTTTTTACAAAATGGTGGTTACTATTTTGCTATTAGCGATTATGTAGATTTAGCGGTTCTAGGAGACTATTACACCAATGGTAGTTATGGTATACGAATGGAAAGTAATTATGCTCTCCGCTATAAGTTTCGTGGAAATATGAGTTTTAGGTATGAGAACTTATTGACTAGCGAACGTGGCTTCCCTGATTTTGCTAAAAACACAATTTATAACATTAGATGGTCACATAGCCAAGATGCCAAAGCTAATCCTAGTTCACGTTTTTCGGCTTCAGTAAACTTGGGTAGTAGTCAATATTACCAACAATCGGTAAACCAGCTAAATCAAGCAAACTTCTTGAATAATACTTTAGCATCGTCAGTATCGTATTCAAAATCCTTTCAAGGCGAGCCACAAGTAAACATTAGTATGTCTGCTACGCATTCGCAGAATACAAGAACAGAAGCTATCAATCTTACTCTACCAACCTTTCAAGGTTCTATGAGTAGAATTTATCCTTTTGAACCTAAAACTGGAACTAAGAAAGGTGCTATTCAAAATATAAATTTTCAGCTGAATAGTAGAGCTGAATACCGCATTAATACCACGGATTCTCTTTTTGGAAAAAGTGAAATGTTTGATGATGCTGTTACTGGTATGCGCCACAGTATTCCTGTTACGACCAACTTTAAAGTCTTTGACCATTTTAGTGTAAGTACAAGCGCGAATTTTGAGGAAACTTGGACTTTAAAAACCATAAGAAAAACCTACGATCCTATAGAAGATGAAGTCATCGATATTGAACAAAATGGATTCGATCGTTTTTTAACTTATAATTTTGGTGCTAGTGTTGGTACAACATTATACGGTATGTACAATTTTCAACGTGAAGGTAAAGACCCAAAAATACAAGCGATAAGGCACGTTATTAGACCATCGTTGAGTTATTCTGTAAGTCCAGCATTCGATCAGTACTACGAAACTTATGAGGTTATTGATGCTGACGGTACAACCACCGAAGAATACACACGTTTTGAAAATTCTCTCTATGGTGTTCCAGGAAACCGCTACTCTAGTAGTTTGGGTATTACTATAGGTAATAATATTGAAGCTAAAGTACGCTCTAAAGATTCAACCAAAACAGAAGCTGAAAAAGTTTTCATCCTAAACAACTTAAACTTTTCTACATCTTACAACCTTGCTGCCGACTCACTAAACTGGAGTCCTGTGAGAGTTTCTGGTGGTACTCAAATTTTAAATAAAAAAATGAGTATTAACTTCGGAATGACTTTAAATCCTTATGCGTTAGATAATAACAATAGAGTAATTAATACCTACAACATCAATAACGGTGGAAGCTTATTCCGATTAACTTCGGCTAATATCAATATGAGCTATACGTTATCTAATGATAGTTTTTCTGGTACGGAATCTGAAAAAGACAAAGCTTCAGCCCAAGAAGCAGCACGCTCAGGTGGTAGAACCGACGGACTCTTTGGTAAAACAGAAGACTTTGCAGATAGGAGACTCACAGATGATGATAGAACTGAAAACGAAGAAGAAAACAACGAGCTGTACAATTATAAAATGCCTTGGTCTTTACGACTAGCCTATGCTGCCAACTACAACAACACACGAAGAGAAAATGAGATTTCCTCGCACTCTCTGATGTTCTCAGGAGACATAGATTTATCCCCTCGATGGACAATAGGTGCCTCGTCTGGTTACGACTTTTTAAACCAAGGGTTCACTTATACACAATTACGCTTTGAGCGTGACCTTTTAAGCTGGAGAATGAATTTTACTTGGGTACCTTTTAGTACTAGAGCCTCTTGGAATTTCTTTATTGGGATTTCCTCTAACCTACTTAAAGATCTTAAGTACGATCAACGTCGTCAACCAGATCAACGTGTTGGAAATTAATCCGATTTTTCTTTTAAATTTACCTATTGTTTAATCTTTAAAAATGCTGTTTTACAGAAACAGTTCAGCATAGTATGAAAAAAATAATCAACACTACAAAAGCACCTGCTCCTATTGGACCTTATAATCAAGCTGTTTTAAGCGGAAATACCTTATATACCTCTGGGCAAATTGCTCTCAATCCTGAAACTATGGAATTGGTTTTAGACGATATTAAAACCGAGACTAAACAAGTGATGGAAAACATGAAAGCTGTTTTAGAAGCTGCTGACATGACGTTTGACAACGTCATTAAAACCTCAATTTTCATCAGTGATATGAACAACTTTGCGCAAATCAATGAGGTGTATGGGAGCTATTTTAATGAAGATACAGCTCCTGCCAGAGAAACGGTAGAAGTGGCTAACCTGCCTAAGTTTGTGAATGTGGAAATTAGCATGATTGCGGCGTTGTAATTCTTATTATATACCTGTTCAGATTATTTATAAATGTGAGAAATTGAATAGAGAACTATTCGGTTACCATTAATAACTTCTCGATACAAAATTCTTCCAGAATTCCACTCGAAATGACGATAACCTAATAATAAAACAATAGCATATATAAATTGAAAGGCTTACGTCAGTTCGAATGATTTCGAATGGCTGCTGAGCCTGTCGAAGTAGCATGAGAAATTGTATCGAGAACTATTTGGTTACCATTAATAACTTCTTGATACAAAATTCTTCCAGAATTCCACCCGAAGTGACGGTAACCTAATAATAAAACAATAGTGTATATAGATTGAAAGGCTTACGTCAGTTCGAGTGATTTCGAATGGCTGCTGAGCCTGTCGAAGTAGCATGAGAAATTGTATCGAGAACTATTTGGTTACCATTAATAACTTCTCGATACAAAATTCTTCCAGAATTCCACTCGAAGTGACGGTAACCTAATAATAAAACAATAGTATATATAGATTGAAAGCCTTACGTCAGTTCAAGTGATTTCGAATGGCTGCTGAGCCTGTCGAAGTAGCATGAGAAATTGTATCGAGAACTATTTGGTTACCATTAATAACTTCTTGATACAAAATTCTTCCAGAATTCCACTCGAAGTGACGGTAACCTAATAATAAAACAATAGTATATATAGATTGAAAGCCTTACGTCAGTTCGAGTGATTTCGAATGGCTGCTGAGCCTGTCGAAGTAGCATGAGAAATTGTATCGAGAACCATATTATAAGCAAACCAACTATAAACAATTGTTAATAAAAATCACCAAGGCTTCTGTGCTTTTGATGATTTCCTTTTTTACAGAACTCGTATTTTTGAGAGTAACCAAATTTCTCCAAAGATGCGTATAGAACACGATGTAAAACTTGGCTTTAAAGATGTAATGTTTCGTCCCAAACGTTCTACCCTAAAAAGTAGATCTGAAGTCACTTTAGAACGCGATTTCACCTTTTTAAACAGTAAAGCTGAATGGCAAGGCGTCCCAATTATGGCTGCCAATATGGATACCACAGGCACTTTTGAAATCGCTAAAGTACTTGCCGACCATAAACTCTTTACAGCCATACACAAACACTATACGCCAGAGCAATGGCACGCATTTTTAAGCAATGCTCCAACCAATATTACAGACTTTATTGCCATAAGTACTGGTACAGGACAAGATGATGCCAATAAACTAAAAACCGTTTTTAACCAACATCCTGAATTAAAATTCATCTGTATTGATGTCGCCAATGGTTACTCTGAGCATTTTGTAGAATTTGTAAACAAAACCCGTAATCTTTACCCTAACAAAACCATTATTGCTGGTAATGTGGTGACAGGCGAAATGGTAGAACAACTCCTACTCTCTGGTGCCGATATTGTAAAAGTAGGCATTGGTCCTGGTAGCGTTTGTACGACACGTGTAAAAACCGGAGTGGGTTATCCGCAGCTCTCTGCCATTATAGAATGTGCCGATGCAGCTCACGGTTTGGGAGGCCAAATTATTAGCGATGGTGGTTGCACCACACCTGGTGATGTTTCCAAGGCTTTTGGTGCTGGTGCCGATTTTGTAATGTTAGGTGGCATGTTTGCTGGCCATACCGAAAGTGGTGGCGAACTTATAGAACGTAACGGAGAACGCTACAAACAATTTTATGGTATGAGCTCTGCCACTGCTATGGATAAATATGTTGGTGGAGTTGCCGAATACAGAGCCAGTGAAGGCAAAACTGTAGAAGTGCCTTACAAAGGTGATGTTAAAGATACCTTACAAGATATTTTGGGAGGCATACGTAGCACTTGTACCTATGTTGGTGCGGCACGTTTAAAAGAACTCACCAAACGCACTACTTTTATACGTGTCGCGGAACAGGAAAATCAAGTGTATAATGGGTAGGTTTGGAGATTGCGCTTATCGTGTTTGTGTAAGATTAGTTGCGTGTTTAAGCACCTAAATTAGCAAATAAAAACTGAATAGAAAATTCGGAAGAATTTTCGGAATTAAGCCAAAAACTAGCAATTAATTTTACACGGTGTTGGCAAATCGTTTTTTTTAGTTATTACTTTCTTAAAACTCATTCAATATTTTAATTAAATTCAAATAAAAACCTACATTTGTAAACAAAATCATTTTTAAATTTAAATGTTAGAATTTTTAAAGCCTATTTCTGAAAATCATTCGATTAGTAGAGCTGTAGCATCTGTATTCATACCACAAGCTTTTTTAAAACCACAAGATGTCTTTGAAAAAACAAAGGAAGTTCAAGGTTTTAAGAGTTATCCTAAAAAAGGAATGTTGAAGGCTACAACCATTAATATTAATAACAACAATTTAGGAATTACTAACGAGCAAATTAAAGGTTTTATATTTGAAAGCTATGATGAAAAAGGTTCGATAAATAATGTTTTTAAATTAGAAAACAGTAAAGAAAATCAATCTGTTCTGTCATTAGAGAATAGAAAATATAAGGATTGGGATACATTTAAAAATCAGCTAGGTTCAGATTTGAATTCGTTCTCTGGTGTGAATGACTTCTATGTTGAAGCAATAAGTTTAAATTATAGAGATGAATTTATATGGACTGATAGAAACTCACCTATACCTGTCGCTGATATTTTTAATATTGATTCAGAACTTTTAAACAAGAAATTTTTATCTTCTAAAAACGGAACTTTAGTTTTAGTTTCTCAAGGAAATGAAGAAGGTGGTTTTACATATGAAGAAAGAACTGAAATAACTTTCAACAATGATATTAAAAGAATAATAATTGACCATCAATACGCTCAAAGGTTTGGTGATATAAAATTATTTAGTAACTTAAACGAACATAAGAATTTTAGCTCTCTTTATGATTCAGCACATTTAGAGAACAAAAAAATTCTTAAAGATATATTGACAGCAGAAAGTCAGAATTTAATAAAATTAAAGTAATTATGGCATTATTAACTAGTTTGTTTACTTTAAATCCAGAAGTCGAAAAGTTTAGTTTTTTAAATCGAAGTAATATCGAAATGGAAAGTTGTTACCTTGAAGAAGAAATTGTTGACTTGAAGCATACTTATCATTTTACAGGAATTACAAGTAATGAAAAGTCAGACTTTTTAAAAAGTCATATTTTAGATTTTTTTAATTCAGCCGATGCCAATGTCAAGATATCTGCGGATGTTCTAGCTCAATGTTATTCTTTTATCGATAATCTTTACCCGAGTGTTTTAGAACAATTAGAAATTGATGATGTTTATAGTACGCCATATGGTACTGTCGTTTTTGACTGGGAAAAAGATGTGGATAATGCTTTTTCATTAGAAATCGGTGCTAAAGAACTTGGATATTTCATAGAAGTAAATGGAACTGATGACAAGCAAGTAGATTCATTAGTATTAGATGAATCTAAAAACGAATTACTACAAGATTTATCTAGCTTCTTATCAGTTTAAATGCCCATACTAATACCAAAACAAATTGCCGATGATGAAATTTTGGTTCATTTTATTTTTGACCGAAATTTTAAAAACAAAATTATAGCAGAGGAAAAGCTTGTTTCCAAAGATATTTTTTTGCCTAATAAAGGTGGTGTTTCATTTCAACGGAATTTATATTGTGAAGAGAGTAAATGTAAAGATTTCGCAAAAGGTGTTGCGATTGGAAAAGTCTACATAGGTTTTATAGTCTTTAGAAAATCTCATTTTGAGAAAGTAAAACAAAATTATATTCAAAATGAGAGAAATGAATTCGAAGCTGATATTTTCTCTACGCCTTTAGATGAAAAATTCCAATACTTGCCTAAAGAAGCTGAAGTTTATACTGATACACCTGGAAATCCTGCACACGCTGATTTAATTTATGAAAATCCTGCATTAAAAGAAAATGAGAGCCCAAATACTGCGATTAGGTCTTTTTCGAGAAAGTTGTCAAAAGATTGTAAGCTTATAATTGATAATTATCCATTGTCAGACTCCTATGATGATGTCGAATTCAAGAAGGTTGTCTGATGAAATGTTTGCCAACGTTAAGATATAGTTCCGTTTCAATGAACTATATCGATTGATAAGCGAAGTTAGCTTTTTCTAAGCATAGTTTCTATACGTAACTTTACGTAGTTTCCTTAAAACTTCTTGTATTTTTGTAGTTAAAACCAAAACCAAACCTTTGAAACTTACAAAAGCAGCACTCAAAGAATTTTTAGATACTAAAGTCGCACTCTATAACAACCCAAAATTTATTGAGAGTGATCCTATACAAGTACCGCATCAGTTTTCTAAAAAAGAGGATATAGAAATCGCTGGTTTTTTAGCAGCTACAATCGCTTGGGGCAATCGTAAGAGTATTATTAACAATGCCAACAAAATGATGACGTTGTTAGACCACTCCCCTTTTGAGTTTGTGACACAGCACCAAGATAGCGACTTAGAAAAGCTATTGCCTTTTGTACATAGAACCTTTAATGGTGAGGATTTTATTCAGTTTGTAAAAAGCTTACAACACATTTATCAGCAGCTTCAAGGTTTAGAAGCTGTTTTTGCAAAATACGCTACAGCAGATTCGTTACAGCATAGTATTCATCATTTTAAACAGTTGTTTTTTGAGTTACCGCATTTAGAACGCACCAAAAAGCATGTGAGCGATCCGCTTAAAAATTCGGCAGCCAAACGTATCAATATGTATCTACGTTGGATGGTTCGTAACGATCATAATGGTGTGGATTTTGGTATATGGAAGTCATTACGTCCAGCGCAATTGAGTTGTCCTTTGGATGTGCATTCTGGTAATGTAGCACGAAAACTAGGCTTATTAAAACGAAAACAAAACGATGCTAAAGCCTTAGCAGAACTCGATGCGTCCTTAAGACGGTTAGACCCAACCGATCCTGTGAAATATGATTTTGCATTGTTTGGCTTGGGAGTTTTTGAGGGGTTTTAATTTATAGTGCCAAACCTCGTCGCGATGTGTCATGCTGAATTTATTTCAGCATCTAAACTATATAATCTTACACACCAACACTAATAAGATCCTGAACCAAGTTCGGAAAGACAAAGTTGTTACAAACATTACAAAAAACAAAAAGGCTTCCAAATTGGAAGCCTTTTTATTTTATAAACTTTAAATAAGATCCCACAACGACACTTCGACAAGCTCAGCGTGACAATTCAGGATGCTTATACAATATTAATTAACCTTTCAACCAAGCTTCTCTCGTTGCGATTTGTTCAGCTGTAGCGTTTTCATCTTCAGTTAAACCTTCACTCATAGCTGTTGGCTGAGTCAGTTTTGCTTCAATTTTAATTGCCTCACCATTTCTTTCTAATTCCATAGTGATATCCTGACCAGCTTGCCATCCGAACATACTACCAATAACCATTTGTGCATTCTGCAAGGTCAATTCTTGTCCGTTAACTTTCTTAATCACGTCACCAGCTTGAACTCCTTGAGATTTCCAGAATGAGTTCTTTAATGCCATTTCTGAGAAGAAAATAGACCCTTTTTCTTGGTCTGCATCAAAAATGATATTTTGTCCACCAGCAAAAATAAAATTCGTTGGTACTTCTACTTCACCTGTTGTTAAACCAACCATAGTAAAGAATTCAGTGTAATCAATTGGTACATCACCTTCTACATGTGTTTTTAAGAATTCACCAACACTTGGGTAAGTCATTTTAGTGATTTCAGCAATGATGGTATCATCATCAAAAGGTTTGTCCTTTCCATATTTCGCTGAAAGTTCCTTCATTAATGATAACATACTTCTTGTACCATTACTTTCTTTTCGCATTAAAATATCAATACACATACCGATTAATGCTCCTTTTTGGTACACGTTGTAGTAATTAGAGGCATAAGGCTCTTCCAACACGTTTTCACTCATAATAGTGAAACTCATAGCGTCGTCCATACGCTTCGAAATGTTGATTTTTTCTAACATAGTGTTATAGAACGTTTCACTATCCACTAAACCTTCATACACTTGGAAGTGCTGTGCAAAATATTCCGTTACACCTTCATACATCCATAAATGCTTAGAAAATGTTGGTTTGTTATAATCGAAATAATGTACATCTTCAGAATGCACAGATAAAGGAGTTACAATATGAAAAAACTCATGTGCTACAACATCTACAATAGACGCTGCTAAGCCTTCTTTAGTTGAAGACTCTGGTAATACCACAACCGTAGATGTATGGTGTTCTAAAGCTCCCATACCTTTAGGAGAAGTTTCCGTACCTTCTGATAAATACAAGTAAATATCGTAACGTGGAGTACTGTTTACATCTCCTAAATACGCCTTTTGAGCTTGCATCATTTTAAAAACAGTCTCTTTTTGGCTGGCTGCTGTATGTACACCGTTTGGTGAATACACACTCAACACAATTTTGATATCACCTACCATAAATTCTTCAACATCCAATTTACCGTACATCATTGGGTTGTCTGTAATATCGAAATAACGTTGTGCAAAATAGCTGCTAGTGATAGATTTTCCATCTGCACTAGACTTCATACCTTTATTTTCTAAAGCAGAAGTTCTAACAAATGTTGCCGGAGCCGTTACATCTAAAGCGTATTGGTTATTCTTTAAAGAATCGAAATAACCAATAAATCCGTGAAGATTCAATACATAGTTATCTTCTTCAATATTTGTTCCTGCTGGTGAAAATGGTTGTTCACCACCAATACCACCATTAGATTCTATATCAAAGGTATCATTAACGTAATAGGTAATTTTATCTAATTTCTTAGCTTCTGCAATAGTCCAAGTGTTATCATCAACTTTAGTAACTTCCAATTCATTACCATCATAATCCAAAGCTTTTAGATCATCTACATACTTTCCAAAATCACTAACAGAGTAAGTACCTTGTACCACACGAGGTAATCTATAGGTTACGGTTTCTGTAGTAAAACGACCAGGATTAATAGTCACAGGAACTCTATCATTATCTACTGCTGTTAAATCTAAAGCTGTTACAATTGGGTTGTTAACTGCTAAATCATCTACAGTTGGCTTTGCTGAACCACAACCAACTAAAATGATACTTAAGCCAAGAATGGCTAAATAATTCTTCATGTTTTAAATTTTAGTTTTTTTACTAGATCGGCAAATCTACAATCTGTTACTATTTTAAACCTAAAGGTTTTGTTAAATTCGCACAATGGCAAAACCTTTAGTAAGCATTTTTGTTCCCTTTAAGAACACTTCGGCATTCTTACCCGAATGTATCAATTCAATATTAGCTCAAAACTACACCAATTGGGAGGCTATCTTTGTAGATGATGGTTCTGAAGATGACTCCTATAAAACCGTGAAACAATTTTCTGAAAAAGATGAGCGAATTCAACTTTATAAAAATGAAGGCTCTGGAATTATTGAAGCTTTAAGAATGGCTTTTAGACTCAGTTCTGGCCACTATGTAACACGAATGGACAGTGATGATATTATGACTCCAGACCGTTTGGAGGTAATGCTGAACAGCTTATTAAAACATGGCAAAAAACACCTTGCTGTTGGACAAGTAAAATATTTTAGAACAGATGGTGTTAGTGATGGTTACGCGCGCTACGAGCGTTGGATTAATCAACTCACTGAAACTGGAAGCAATTATTCTGAAATCTATAAAGAATGTGTCATTCCTTCGCCTTGTTGGTTACTTCATAGAGATGATTTTACAGCTTGTGAAAGTTTTGAACCCAATCGCTATCCTGAAGATTACGATTTAACTTTTCGGTTTTACAGAGCCAATTATAAGTGCATTCCTTGTGATAAAGTCTTGTTGCATTGGCGCGATTACAGCACCAGAACGTCTAGAACACATGAGCATTACGCCCAAAACTATTTTCTGGATATAAAGACACATTATTTTCTTGAATTAGATTATGACAAGTCTAGACCACTCACAATTTGGGGAGCTGGAGCTAAAGGAAAAACCGTTGCTAAACTTTTGCTAAAAAACAAAGTCCCGTTTTACTGGATTTGCAATAATCCTAAAAAAATTGGGAAACACATCTACGACCAAGAGCTTTTAAATTTTGATTACCTAACCCAACTCAAACAACCTCAAAGTATTGTTACTGTTGCCAATGAAGATGCGCAACGCGAGATTAGAGCCTATTTTAAAAAGCAGAATATGCTGTCTATGACGGATTACTTCTTTTTCTGTTAAATTTCTCAAAAGCAAAATGCTGTTATCGCTTTGCATTTTCTATATTTGAGCTAACTAAAAGCAGGATTCAGTTTTGTTGTCACATTGAGCGCAGTCGAAATGCTTAATGTATTTTATTCTCTAAGTTTTCGACTGCGCTCAAACTGATATTATTTTGCTTTTATAGACAATAAAAATAATTCGAATTACAGGAATGCAGTTTAAACACCCAGAATTACTTTACGCTTTATTTTTACTGATAATTCCTATTCTTATTCACCTTTTTCAACTGCGTCGTTTTCAAAAAGTTGAATTTACCAATGTAAAATTTCTAAAAGCTGTAAAACTTCAAACCCGAAAAAGTTCACAGTTAAAAAAATGGTTGACGCTTTTAACGAGAATGTTGCTTTTAGCATGTGCTATTATCGCTTTTGCGCAGCCTTTTATTCCTAACACAGAAGATTTTAATGATACCCAAGAAACGGTCATTTATTTAGACAATTCCTTTAGCATGCAAGCTCAAGGCAGTAATGGCTCACTACTCAACGAAGCAATTCAGGATATCATCAACACCTTTCCTGAAGATGAAAAAATAAGTTTGTTCACTAATGAAGCTACTTACAGAAATACCTCTGTAAAAGCTTTAAAGAAAGACTTAATTGAACTGAGCTACTCACCAACACAACTCAATTATGAGGCGGCTTATTTAAAAGGAAAACAACTCTTTTCTAATAATGGTTCGGCAACCAAGAATTTACTGATGGTCTCGGATTTTCAGCAAAAAGACAATCCTTTGAATTTTGAAAATGATAGTCTAGTCAATCTGAATTTGGTACAACCAAAATCTAATTTAGTATCAAACATAAGTATTGACAGTGCCTATATTTCCAAAACCACTCCTGAAACTTTAGATATTACTACTGTGCTTTCTAACCCGTTTGAACCTGAAGATAATGTAACCGTATCTTTATTTAATGGTGACGACTTATTAGCTAAAAGTGCAGTTAGTATTGAAGATAAAGCTAAAACAGTTTTTACTATTCCCAACACTTCTGTAAACGGAAAAATTGTAATTGATGACGCTAGTTTACAGTACGACAATACGTTCTATTTCAACATCAATGAAAAGCCAAAAATTAAGGTTTTGAGTATTAACGGAAATGCCGAAGATGCATTTCTAAAACGTATCTACACTGATGATGAATTTGAGTTTAAAAGCTTCAAATTAGAAAGCCTGAATTTTAATGTAATTCCAGATCAAAATTTTATCATTCTTAATGAGATTGATAATATATCTAACGCACTTATTTCTGCTTTAAACAGTTTTAAAAGCAACGGAGGTCATATTTTAATTATCCCTTCAAAAGAAGTTAATTTAAATTCTTACAATCAAACATTTGCAAATTCATTAATTTCAAATTATTCTTCTATTTCAAATAACGAAAAACGAATTACAAGTATTAATTATGACCATCCGCTTTTAGCAAACGCATTCTATTCTAAAGTGACGAATTTTCAATATCCTAAAGTTGGAATGTCTTATGTTTTTGCTTCGAAATCTAACAGTGTATTAGCGTATGAAGATGGAGCTTCTTTTTTAATGGGAAATGATAATATGTATGCATTTTCTTCACCATTAAATTCTGATAATTCTAACTTTAAAAACTCACAACTTATAGTACCTGTTTTATACAATATGGGACTTCAGAGTTTACAACTTTCAAAACTGTACTACACCATAGGAGATAGAAATACTATAGCGGTTAATGTTTCTCTTGGACAAGATGATATTTTAACCTTATCAAATACTGAGAATTCTATAATTCCATTACAAAAAACCTATAGTAAATCTGTTGCTATTGAAACTGGTGATTTTCCTGAAACAGCAGGAATTTATGATGTAAAAAACAAAGAAGTTCTGCTTGAGCATTTGAGCTTTAATTACAACAGAAAAGAAAGCAAATTGTTTTATAACGATTT
This sequence comes from Winogradskyella sp. 266wxhm, assembly GCF_058964685.1. Lineage (NCBI taxonomy): Bacteria > Pseudomonadati > Bacteroidota > Flavobacteriia > Flavobacteriales > Flavobacteriaceae > Winogradskyella > Winogradskyella sp. 266wxhm. The sequence goes on along the minus strand of NZ_CM179559.1, from coordinate 3,452,986 downwards.
ATCGGATATTGAGAATGTTAACTCCGATTCTAGCTTAGCCAATACCATAAACACAATAAAAAGTAGCTCAAATGTTAATGCGCTATGGAAATGGTTTGTTATTTTTGCATTAGCATTTTTAATTATTGAAATGCTTATTCTAAAATATCTTAAATGAACGCACTCATAAAATCTGCAACCATCGTTGATTCTAAAAGTGATTTTCACAATGAAACGGTTGATATTTTAATTGAAAGAGGTCGTATTACAAAGATTTCGAAACGCATATCTAATCCCAACAATTACAAAGAAATAAAGCTAGACAATCTGCATGTGTCGCAAGGTTGGTTTGATAGCAGTGTCTCTTTTGGCGAACCTGGATTTGAAGATAGAGAAACTATAGATAACGGTTTAAAAACAGCTGCTTACGCTGGATTTACATCTGTTGCACTCAATGCAAACTCTAACCCTATTATAGACAGTTTTGCAGACATTACTTTTGTAGCTGCGAAAGCACGAAATAACGCTGTAAGTCTTTATCCTATCGGAGCTTTAACACAAGCTAGTAATAGCACAGATTTAGCAGAGCTTTATGATATGAATAATGCTGGAGCGGTTGCGTTTTACGATTATCAAAAACCAGTATCTAATCCTAACCTTATGAAAATTGCCATGCAATATGCTAGCAATTTTGATGGTTTAGTTATGTCATTTCCTCAAGAATCTAAGATTTCTGGACTAGGTGTTGTTAACGAACACATCAACAGTACAAAGTTAGGACTGAAAGGCAATCCTGCTTTAGCGGAAGAACTACAAGTTGCTAGAGATTTATTCTTATTAGAATATACGGAAGGAAAACTTCATATTCCAACAATCTCAACAGCAAAATCTGTAGAATTAATAAGAGAAGCTAAAGCTAAAAAGTTAGACGTCACTTGTAGTGTTGCTATTCATAATTTAGTACTTACCGATGATAATCTAGATGGTTTTGACACCAGATATAAAGTTCTGCCACCATTGCGTACACAAAATGATTGCGAGGCTTTAATTGAAGGCTTAAAAGATGGCACTATTGATATGGTGACTTCAGACCATAACCCTATTGATATTGAACATAAAAAAGTAGAGTTTGATCATGCTAAGTATGGTACTATTGGTTTAGAATCTGCATTTGGTGCATTACAAACTGTATTTACTACCAAAAAAAGCATCGCGCTTTTAACACAAGGAAAGTCAAGATTTGGCATTACTGAAACTACTATCAGTGAAGGTGAAGAAGCTAATTTGAGCTTGTTTAATCCTGATGCTAAATATCAATTTAGTAAAGCTGATATTACATCCAAGTCTAAAAATTCAGCTTTCTTAGGCATGCAACTTACTGGAGAAACCTATGGTATAATTGCAAATAACAAAATCGTTCTTAAATAATGAATGACAACTCTGTTAAAGAAGGTAAAACCTACGGAATCATTGCATATTTAACCTTAATTGGTGTTTTAATTGCGTTTTTTACAAATCAAGATAAAAGAAATACATTTATCTCTTTTCATATAAGACAAGGGCTTGGACTATGGCTTTTGTTTATGTGCATGGGCTATATTGTTGGCTATTTTAACAACTGGAATATTACACTTTCTTGGTGGATTTTCTTTTCTGTTCTTTTAGTATATGGAATTGCAGGAGCTGTTTCTGGTAAAATGAATAAAATCCCTATTCTCGGTAACCTTTTTCAGAATGTATTTAAATCGATAGGTCAATAATTATGGCTAATTTACACTATATCACAAGACCATCTAGCTTAAAGGAAAATGCACCACTTTTAATAATGTGTCATGGTTATGGAAGCGATGAAAACGATTTGTTTTCATTTGCTACAGAATTACCTGAAGAGCTTTTTATTATATCACTGAGAGCTCCTTACGCTATGCAACCCTATGGAAACGCTTGGTATGCTATAAATTTTGATGCTGAAAAAGGAAAATGGAGCGATAACGAACAAGCTAAACAATCTGTAGATTTAATCTCAGAATTTATTGATTATGCTTGTGAAACTTATCCTGTAAATTCAAAAAATGTAACACTCTTAGGCTTTAGTCAAGGCACAATTTTGAGCTATGCCGTGGCTTTAAATTATCCTGAAAAAGTGAAGAATGTTGTGGCGCTTAGTGGCTATGTTAATGACGATATACTTCCAAATAGTATTGATGAAAAAGATGTAGCTCATCTTAGCTTCTTTTGCTCTCATGGTTCAGTAGACCAAGTTATTCCTATAGATTGGGCAAGAAAAGCACCTGAATTTTTAAAAGCTCTGAATATTGATTATAAATATTCAGAATATCCTGTCGGACATGGTGTAGCACCACAAAACTTCTATGACTTTAGAAATTGGTTAGAAAAACGGGGTTAACCCACAACTTTAGGATACAAAAAATATTCAACCAGTTTATATTTAAGGTCATTATTTTCATCTATGCTATAGGTCACAAAAATTTCACCCCAAAATTCACCATCTGTAAAATTGGCAATAATCCATTTATGATTTAAAACCCTGACTTTATTAATCAATAGTTTAGAGTCCGTCATAGATACATAAGGCACTATTGGGTGTTCTTCCCCTTCATAATCGTTCATAGCATATAATCCATCAATAATTGCAGGAATCAACTGATCCGTATCATAGCCTTGTGCTTCAAAATAAGTTAGAGCATCTTCATTTCTATCGATATTAAAATAATTTAGCTCAAAATTTTGCTCTTGTAGTTCAGCAATTTCCTTTTCATTATCAGTTATTTTAGATTTAAATATCTTTATATCTTTTTCATACTTATCGATAATGTTTTTTGAATTCACATATTGAAAAACAATCAATAAAACCGAAAAAATAAATAAATACATAAAAATTCTACTCTTCATATCTATAGGGTAATTTGTAAATTATCGTATGCTAAAAAAACGTTTTCTGGTAGCTTTTGTTGTACCTCATCATGAAATCCCATTAAGTGACTAATATGAGTTAAATAGGCTCTTTTTGGATTTACACGCTTTATAAACGCTAAAGCTTCTTCTAAATTAAAATGTGACATGTGAGGTTCTTCACGTAAGGCATTAACCACTAAAACCTCGACACCTTTCAGTTTTAAAATTTCATCATCAGGTACAGTTTTCATATCTGTTAAATACGCAAAATCCTTAAATCTAAACCCAAAAACCTGAAGTTTATGATGCAGTCCATCTATAGGAACTACTTCAAGATTTCCTAATAAGAATGGTTCATTTTTGATTTCCTCTTGAATAACACTTGGTACACCTGGATATTTATCTTCAGTAGTAAAAATATAATCAAAACGCTTTTTCAAAGCTTCAAAAACACGTTTGTGCGCGTACAACGAAATATCTCCTTGCCTGAAGAAAAATGGCCTTATATCATCTAGTCCCATGGTATGATCTGCATGCTCGTGCGTAAAAACAATACCATCTATTTTAGACACATTTGCCCTTAACATTTGTTGTCTAAAATCTGGTCCGCAATCCACCACATAAGTATAGTCGTCCCACTCAACCAAAACAGAAACACGTAACCTTTTATCTTTTGGATTATCACTTAAACATACAGGATGAGTACTTCCTATAATAGGAATTCCTTGCGATGTACCAGTACCCAAAAATGTAATCTTCAACACTGTTAAGTTTGAAACAAAAATAAACTTATTTTTTTGTTTGCAATAGTAAATTGATACCTTTGCGAAAACGATGTAAACCCAAGGTCTATGAAGGACATAACGTATAAAGGTGATTACGAAATAGAAAATATTCCATCGCTAAAAGATAAAGCACTTCGTATAAATCTTAACGCAGATATTTACGGTACTTTTTCCGAGATTGGTGCAGGACAGGAAACTGTTCGACATTTCTTTAGAGCAGGTGGTGCTTCTGGTACTATCGCCAAAGCTATGTCTGCCTACGATAAGGATTTTAGTGACGCCATTTATGGTATTGAAGATGATAAACGCTATGTAACAGAAGCACGACTTCGTAAGATGCTGAATCACGAAGTTAACCTCATGGAAAAGCGTATTTCCAAAGATCAAAATCCAAATAAGATTTTCTTTTCTTATGCCAACACAGTAGCAACTATCGACTTTGCTAAAAAATACAAAGGTCATGGTTGGGTTGGTATTAAATTTCAAGTTGAGCCAGAAGGCGAATACAGTGAAATTGTGATTCATATACGTTTTAAAGAAAACGATGCACGCTTACAACAGGAAACGCTTGGTAAATTAGGAACCAACCTAATTTATGGTGCTTTCTATAAATATAATCAGCCTCGCAAATTATTACGCTACTTATACGATCACTTAGAAAAAGACCAATTAGAAATTGATACAATTAACTTCTCTGGTCCTGTTTTTAAGAATGTAGATAACCGTTTAATGAGTTTACAACTTGTTAAAAATGGTATGACAGATGCCGTAATGTTTGCGCCTGATGGAAATAATGTACTTCCAGCTAGAGTACTCTACAAAAAGAACATCTTAGCATTGAGAGGTAGTTTTAGGCCTGTTACAAAAGTAAACGTTGATATGTTTGAGAGATCATATGAAATGTTTATTAAAGAAAATAAGGTTGATAAAGAGAAAACTCAAGTTATTTTTGAGGTTACATTATCTAACCTAAGAGCAGAAGGAAAAATTGATGAGCAAGATTTTATGGATCGTGCGCGTTTATTGTGCTCACTTGGTCACACGGTACTTATTTCCAACTTCCAAGAGTATTACAAACTTGTTGAATACTTCTCTCAATATTCTAAAAATAGAATGGGATTAGCTATGGGTGTAAACAACTTGGTAGATATTTTTGATGAGAAATATTACCGTCATCTTAGTGGTGGTATTCTTGAAGCCTTTGGTAAATTATTCTACAAAGATCTTAGAGTTTACTTATACCCAATGGAAAATGAAGATGGTAGCTTAACTACAAGTGAAAACCTTAAAGTTCACCCACGTATGAAGGAGCTTTATAAGTTCTTTAAATACAATGGTAAAGTTGTTGATATTACCGATTTTGATGCTTCTAACCTATCCGTATTCTCCAGAAAAGTTCTTAAAATGATTGTGAACAATGAACCTGGTTGGGAAAGTATGTTACCAACAGGTATTGCAAAACTAATTAAAGAACAGAGTCTATTTGGCTGGGAATCTGAAGAAGTGATGCACAAGTAATTCAAAAAAAATTGAAATTATAAAAAGAAAAAGCGACTTAAATAAGTCGCTTTTTTTTATGATTAATCAGTTAAAATCTGATCTGTATGCGCTTTAGTCTTTACTTTGGTAATAACATCCTCTATAACACCATTTTCATCGATAACAAATGTTGTTCTGTGAATACCATCATACTCACGTCCCATAAACTTCTTTGGTCCCCAAACCCCAAAAGCATTAATTACTTCTTTGTCCTCATCTGCCAATAACGGATACTGAAAACTATACTTATTCTTAAAATTAGTTTGTCGCTTAGCACTGTCTGCACTGACTCCTAAAATCTCATAACCTTTTGCTTTAAAACGCTCATAATTATCATTAAGATTACAAGCTTCCGCAGTGCAACCCGGAGTACTTGCTTTTGGATAAAAGAAAACCACTAATTTTTTGCCTTTATAATCTGTTAATGAGACTGTATTTCCTTTTTCATCTTTTGCTGTAAAATCTGGTGCTTTATCACCTACTTTTAAATGCGTCATAATGCTTAAATTTGTTTTTGTAAAAATACAATGAATGATTAGGCTTCAAAAATTACTGCCTGTTATAAATTAGTTAAACCTCTTATTCCTAATCATTTTGTTTTAATACACTTTTAAATAATAAATCCCATTGGTCATATATTTTTTCTGGTAAAAACCTATTTGCATTCACTTTAGCATTTTTGCCGTAATACTTCCTTGTTTTTTCATCAGTAATAAGTTTTTCAATCGACTCTACCATCTTATCTATATTATTTGCTTCAACCAACAAACCATCCTCATCATGATTAATTATAGAGCGAGGGCCATAAGGACAATCAAAAGAAATAACAGGCACTCCTAAAGACATCGCCTCAATAAATACAAGCGGAAAACCTTCTATCCTAGAACTACAAACTAATATTGAGGATTTTAAATACACCTCTTTTATGTTTGACGTATGGTTGTAAAATTTAATACTTTGATCAAGCCCCAAGCGTTTAGATTTTTCTTCCAAGCCTAGACTTTTATTGACTTTGCCATAAATCTCTAATTTCCAATCAGGGTGAGATTCTTGTACTTTCTTCCAAACATCCAAAAGCATATCATACCCTTTTACATAATCCTGCCTTCCTATAGCCACTACAGTTTTAGCCTTTAAATCAGCTGTTTCGCCAAAACTATCAATAGTAACAGGGTTGTTTATTACATGAATATTTTTTAAATGCTTCCAATCTTTTTTATGCTGCTCTGACAGAATCACAAAACTATCATAGCCTGCACCAGCTTTTGAAATTAGAATCTGCTTAATTTTATTATTTAATTTAACTTTCCAACCTCTAGAAATCCTATCTATATTTATACTTTTTGTACTATGACGCTGATAAATTAAAGGTGATGCTCTTTTAATAAAATATGGTAATGTTAATCCAAATAAATGATCAATACACACCATAATCACATCAGGTGAAATATTATTTATCATACTATTTATAAATTGGACTTTATAAAAAAAATCAAATCCACCTTTAGCTTCAAAATAATTCAGTTTTGCTTTTTTTGAAATATCGTAATGTGCTTCTTTATATCTTGACTTAGAGTCTAAAATCAATAATTCAACTTCATAACCATAATGTTTGATAAAATAATTAGTTTGAAACACAACAATTCTCACCAGGCCATGAGCTTCATCAACTCTATTTACAATTAATAGTAATCTCATAATGTATGACTTAACTGACTACAAAGTAATACTTTTGTTAACTATATAATCTAAGAATTCTCAATCTTTTGGATATAATTTGTATCAAGAATATTAATTTTGAAGAACTAAGAAAATTTTCAATGAACAAAGAAGAAAAAGTCAATTTTGTAATAAATACACTAGATCAACTATACCCAGAAATCCCTATCCCACTAGACCACAAAGATCCTTACACACTATTGATTGCCGTATTAATGTCTGCACAAAGTACCGATGTTCGTGTCAACCAAATTACTCCACTACTCTTTGAGCGTGCCGATAACCCTTACGACATGATAAAGCTAAGTGTTGAGGAAATACGAGAAATTATTAAACCTGTTGGACTTTCGCCTATGAAGAGTAAAGGTATTTATGGTTTATCACAGATTTTAATAGATAAACATAATGGTGAAGTCCCTCAAACTTATGAGGAACTTGAAGCATTACCAGCTGTTGGCCACAAAACCGCTGCTGTTGTATTATCTCAAGCTTTCGGAATTCCTGCCTTTCCTGTAGACACACACATCCACCGCTTAATGTATAGGTGGAACTTAAGTAATGGAAAAAATGTGGTTCAAACCGAAAAAGATGCCAAACGTTTGTTCCCAAAAGAACTATGGAATGATCTTCACCTTCAAATCATATGGTACGGAAGAGAGTATTCACCTGCTAGAGGCTGGGATTTAGATAAAGACATCATTACAAAAACTATTGGTAGAAAATCTGTTTTAGATGATTATTACAAAAAGAAGAAATAACTCTTTAATGGTATAATTATTGATAAGGAATTGCAAAACAATCAATCAATGAAAAAAGTAATAATTATTGCCAGCATGTTATTAATAACATCTTGCATTCCCGTAAAAGTTGCGCCTAAATTCAAGAATGTAGACTACAAGGTAATGCAAGGACGGAAATTCCAAAAGAAAATGCCTAGAGAGATGGCATTCATTTTTAAAGACCCTAAAAATGAAAAGGAATTTTATAATTACATCAATAAAAAATATAAGCTAAACGATCAAAATGTAGGCTATAATGTACCTTTTGAATTTGAAGGCGAGACACTTTATCTATCTTACTACGAAGCCGAAAGAACAGATGAAACCATAAATTTACCATTTGTAATAGCTGATGCTAAAAGAGAAAGTAATGGAAATTCCAAATTATTTGAAAACAGCTATTCATCAAGAAAAGGACATTGGTATATTCTTGTTACGGTCTATGACGAGGATATAAAGAACTGCCTCAAAGACAATCACCCTTTAAAAGAAAAAGTACTTCTTTACTTAAGAGATCTTAGAGAAGAGTATATTACTACTCAAAATTACGAAGAGTTATTGTTAACAGAAAACCCTAATTCTTTTACAAATTAGGGTTTCCTTTCAACTTAATTAAGAAGTGCTTCAAACTTCAATTTATTATAACTTATAACACTTAAAGCCTTAGAGTAATTCAAAAGATAACTTATAGTTTCATCCTTTGGTAATAACTTATCATTTTTTGGGGAAGGGTTAGAGTAAAGTTTTGCCATTTTAATAATTTATGGGTTATTATATAGCAAAAACGTAACTTCAAATACTTTATTGTATCAATTTGTTAAAATTATATTATTCTGCTCTATAACCTTTCTCATATTGATGAGGGCGTAACGCATTCTACCCAATGCTGTATTAATGCTAACTCCCGTACGTTCTGATATTTCCTTAAAACTCATATCATTATACATACGCATCAAAAGTACTTGTTTTTGGTCTTCTGGTAATTCTTCAATGATACGTCTAACATCAGATTCTACCTGATCTTTAATCATGCTTTTTTCTGCATTTAGACTAGAATCACTTAACACAGAAAAAATACTAAACTCACCTGCATTATCAAACTTAGGCATACGACTGTTTTTTCTAAAATGATCAATAACTAAATTGTGAGCAATTCGCATTACCCAAGGTAAAAATTTACCTTCTTCATTATATTTTCCTCGTTTTAGAGTTTTAATCACTTTGATAAAAGTATCTTGAAAGACATCTTCCGTAATATCTCTGTCATAAACTTTAGAAAATATAAAACTGTAGATTTTTTGTTTGTGGCGTTCAATTAAAACTGCAAGAGCACACTCGTCTCCTTTTATGTAATTGCTAACCAATACTGCGTCAGGGATAAGTTCTTTTTCCATAATAATTACTTTAATACTTAGAAGCGGTCCTAAGTTTGGGGTTTTTAGCTTTTTTTAATTAAAGTAATTTTATAGTATACGCAGTTGTAATTTAAATGTTTATGTTCCAAATATAACAACAATCATTCCGAAAAAACAAAATTTAGTACTAAAATTTAACATTTTGTCGGATAAAGTGTTCCTTTAATAGATAAAATAGTTGTAGTATCTTTGTGAAATATTTTTGTATAAATCCTATGAACACTACTGTTTTAGACGTTAACCCAAAAGAAAACATCATCATAAAAGGTGCTACACTTCATAACCTAAAAAATGTTGATGTTGTTATTCCCAGAAATAAATTAGTTGTTATAACTGGTTTGTCTGGCTCAGGAAAGTCTAGTTTAGCTTTTGATACACTCTATGCTGAAGGTCAGAGACGCTATGTGGAAAGTTTATCGAGTTATGCACGTCAGTTCTTAGGACGATTAAACAAACCTAAAGTAGATTATATTAAAGGTATTGCTCCTGCAATTGCTATTGAACAAAAAGTAAATTCTACAAATCCAAGATCTACAGTTGGCACCACTACTGAGATTTATGATTACCTAAAGTTATTATTCGCTCGTATTGGAAAAACCTACTCACCTATCTCTGGTGATTTAGTAAAAAAGCATACAACTAAAGATGTTTTAGACTATATAAAAGAATTTGAAGAAGGTTCTAAACTATTACTGCTTGCTCCTATCATTCTTGAAGAAGGACGAACTGTTGAAAACAAATTACAAACCTTACAACAACAAGGTTATGCTCGTGTAAAACTGAAGGATGACGTTCTTAGGATTGATGACGCTTTAAAACAAGATATTAAGTCGGATAAAAACTTATTCTTAGTAGTCGATAGAATTGTTTACAAACACGATGAGGATTTTATTAATCGCTTAGCAGATGCTATTGAAACAGCCTTTTTTGAAGGAGTTGGCACTTGTATTATAGAATCGCTAGCCGATAAAAAACAAAAAACATTCAATAATAAGTTTGAGTTAGATGGGATGACTTTTCTTGAACCTAATGCGCATTTGTTCAGTTTTAATAATCCTTACGGAGCTTGTCCTAAATGTGAAGGTTATGGTGATGTTATTGGTATTGATGAAGACTTAGTAATTCCAAATACAGCGTTATCTGTTTATGAAAACGCTATTTTTCCTTGGCGAGGTGAAAGCATGAGTTGGTATAGAGACCAATTGGTAAACAATTCTCATAAATTCGATTTTCCAATCCACAAGCCTTATTTCCAATTAAGTGATGAAAACAAAGCATTAATCTGGAAAGGCAATAAGCATTTTGAAGGTTTGGATGATTTCTTTGCTGAACTAGAATCTAAAGCTTACAAAATTCAAAACCGAGTTATGCTATCGCGTTATCGAGGCAAAACGAAATGTAATGTTTGTAAAGGCAAACGATTAAGAGAGGAAGCAAATTATGTTAAGGTCGGAAATGCAACAATTACCGATTTGGTAGATTTACCTCTTAATGAATTAAGTACGTTTTTCAAGGAATTAGAATTGAATGAATACGATGCTCAAATTGCAAAACGATTACTTACCGAAATCAATACGCGATTAGAATTCTTATCTAACGTTGGGTTAAATTATTTAACGCTAAATAGACGTTCCAATACATTATCTGGTGGAGAAAGTCAACGTATCAACCTAGCCACATCCCTTGGAAGTAGCCTTGTTGGGTCTATGTATATTTTAGACGAACCAAGTATTGGTTTACATCCAAAAGATACTGAACGCCTTATAAATGTTTTAAAATCACTCAGAGATTTAGGAAATACAGTTATCGTTGTTGAGCACGATGAAGACATTATGAAAGCAGCTGATGCTATCATAGATATTGGTCCTGAAGCAGGTACTTTTGGTGGCGAAGTTGTTGCTGCTGGAGATTACAATGCTATACTTGCATCAGATACTTTAACAGCTAAATATCTTAATGGGAAATTAGAAATTGAAGTACCAAAAAAACGTAAAACTTCAAAATATCATGTTGAAGTGATTGGTGCTCGTGAAAATAACTTAAAGAATATCGATGTTACTTTTCCGCTAGAAATGCTTACTGTAATCACAGGTGTTTCTGGTAGTGGAAAAAGTACTTTAGTCAAGAAAATTCTTTTTCCTGCCATACAGAAAAAGCTAACTGGTTTCAGTGATAAAGCAGGTCAATTCACAGAATTACAAGGCAACTTCAGTAATATTCAACATATAGAATTTGTAGACCAAAATCCTATTGGAAGATCCTCTCGTTCAAATCCTGTAACATATATCAAAGCTTATGATGACATTAGAGCGTTGTTTGCTTCTCAAAAACTGAGTAAAATCAGAAACTACCAAGCCAAGCATTTTAGTTTTAACGTTGATGGTGGCCGATGCGAAACCTGTAAAGGTGAAGGTGAAGTAACTATTGAAATGCAATTTATGGCCGATGTACATCTTACTTGCGATACCTGTAACGGTAAGCGTTTCAAAAAAGAAGTTTTAGAAGTGCAGTTTGAAGGACAATCTATCGACGACATCTTGAATATGACTATTGATGATGCTATTACATTTTTTGAAAGTCATAAAGAGAAAAAAATAAAGAATAAGCTACAACCACTTCAGGATGTTGGTTTGGGCTATGTTACTCTTGGGCAGTCTTCTTCTACCCTTTCTGGTGGTGAAGCACAACGTATTAAGCTAGCGACCTTTTTAGGTAAAGGTAGCAAAAGTGATAATGCACTTTTTATTTTTGACGAGCCTACAACAGGTTTACATTTTCATGATATTCAAAAATTACTAAAGTCGTTTAGAGCTTTAATAGCAAAAGGTCACTCTATCATAGTTATTGAACACAATATTGATTTGATAAAATGTGCTGACTATATTATAGATTTAGGTCCTGAAGGTGGAAAACATGGTGGCCAACTCGTAGCTTCAGGAACACCTGAAGAAATAGTTGCTAATAAAAATTCGGTAACAGGCGAATACCTTAAAGAAAAGTTGTAAGATGGATTTACCAAAAGGTTTTCATAAAGAAGTTATTGAAGCTAGAGAAAATAAAGCTGTTGATTTCACAGATACTTCACTTAAGAAAAGCGTAGCTATTTCTCCTTTAAAACCTGGTGGTTCTAATTTTAAAACGCATGAACTAATTCAAAAAACACCTTGGAAATATACTTATCGTCCATCATTTGGTGGTATTCTTTTTGCTGGTATTTTTGTAATCGTAGGGCTGATCGTTGTAATAATTAGTCTTTCTGTAATAAGCACAACTCCTTCAAATTGGATTATGTTTATGTTTGGTGCTGTTTTTAGTACCACAGGAAGCCTTATTTATTATTTCTCAGCTATGCCAAGAGTTTTTGATAAACAATTAGGACTTTATTACAAAACTTATAAAGTCGACCCTTCTAAGAGAGATGAAAACTCTAAAAAACAATTTCCTATAAAATCAATTATCGCAATTCAAGTCATTGGAGAAACTATTAGTAGTAAAAATGGTTCTTATGGAAGTTTTGAACTCAACTTAGTTTTAGAGGATGGCTCTCGTAAAAACGTTGTAGATCATGGTAATTTAAAATCTATAATCGATGACGCTCATGTACTCAGTGACTTTCTAAATGTCCCTATTTGGCATGCCGAAACTCCTAAATCCTAATAAAATAAAAACGCTATAAACCCTAGGATAACAAAAGAGAACGGCAGAACAAACAGCAAGAATAAAAAGCTTACAACACTACTTTTTATAAAACTCAAAATCCAATGTTGTTCGTAAAATTTATTGATTGCAAAAAACAAATAGAAAAATGTAGATAAAGCGATAAGCCAATCTATAACATCTGGAATATCTAAAACCCAACGATTAACAGCGAAAACAATACTAAATACTGTAAATAAAAACGAAAAGTAGTAGAAACTAAATACTAAATGATGTGCATATCTACCTTTGTTGTAAAAGAAAATCTTTAATAGAAAAGCGAAAATTGGCAATAAGAAAAACATAGCTAAAGGAATACTATCAATAAACGTCTGATAGATTTGCCCTAATCCCATTGTTTTATAAAACTTTAATGCCTGAGCATAGAGTTTTCTTTTGAAATATCCCGCATCATCATCCATTCCCATGGATTTATATAGTGTTTCATTTGGTGCACCGATTGCTATTAAAGAATCTAATTCTTGCTCTCTAAATGTAAATGACGTGTTTATATTTTTCTTATCATCTACATTAATTATGGCTAAAGAATCTAATGCTTTTATTTCTTCATCAGACAATCCTAAAGTTTCTTTGTTTGCTTTTAGTGGATTTATGAGCTTTTGAATTTTTACTGAGTCTGCTGCTACCCTAGCACTATCTTTATCAAAAAAACTATAATCTTTATTTTCTCTTTTTTCGATAATGCTCTGCATGCCCTTATCTATTTCAGCTCTACTATCTCTCACATAAAAATTGAAAACAAAAAAGAAGATAACGGCAATAAACAAATACATCTGCGCAGGATGCAAATACATTAAACGCTTCCCTTTTATAAACTCCTTAGCCAAATAGCCTGGTCTGAACATTAAAGGAATAAAACTCTTAAAGAACCTAGCATCAAAAGAAAAGTAATTACTAATGGTATTGTAGAACAGAACACCAAGGGTAAGTTCTTCATTGGTTTTCTGTCCGCAGTTAGGGCAAAAGCTATAACCTTCTTGTAAAGGTTGCTCACAATTCCTACAGGTTTCTTTTGGTATGCTCATTTTTGGTTAGTTGTGGAATCTAAAATTAACAATTTTTACAATACATAAGTTGATCTCTTTCAGAATAAAAATTCAAATCACGACTTCACAAACTAAAAACCAAAACATAGAACACTGAATATCTTTTACTTAAAAAAGTGGCACGCTAATTGAAAATACCCTTGCATAGCGTAAGCCGAAAAGCTAAAAATGAGTAGGCACAAATCTAAATTATTTAGTTATGAAAAAAATTACTTTACTTTTTGCGAGTATGTTAATGGGATTAACAACCGTAACCGCAGCGGAAATCCCGAATTCATTCGGGTTAACTAGCCAAGATTTAGATCTTACATCACGCTATCGTTATACACAACCTATTTCATTTGTAGAACGTGGTGTAGAGTTCTTAATCTTTGCTGATGGTAGTTTCGATTTTAATACAGATGTTTATACAACATCTTCAAACGATAATTACTACTATAAACGCACAACGTCAAGAACTAGACGAAGCACTAATAGAACTTATGGAGCTCCTGGTGTAAACTACGCTCATGATGGTGGTGTTTTGGTTACTCACGACAGATATGGTCGTGTAAGACGAATCGGAAATGTGTTTCTTAACTATGATAGTTCTGGAAGAATTAAACGTGCTGGAACTGTTTACATGAGTTATAGAAACGGACAGTTAAAACAAGTTGGCGGTTTACAAATTCTTTATAACAGACATGGTGATGTTATTGGAACAAGAGGTTTCGTGAATCAAAACAATAGAGGCAATGGAAACTCTGGTAGTACAACATACTATTTTGAAAATGACGAACAAGATAACTGGGACGATAACTGGAATAACGATGATGAATACTACTATTATAGAAAGAATGGTAAAACCGTTAAACAGAAAAAACTTAAAGTTTGAGATTTTAATTATTTGTTGAACGCACTAAACTAGATTTAGTGTCCTAAAAACCCTGAATGTGACCCCAAACATTTCAGGGTTTTTGCATTTCTAAAATTCGTTTGACTTCTTTTAACAACAAAGGGAAAGCAGGATAAGCCATTCCAACATGATCAAAACCATCAAGTTCGTATAGGGTTGTTTCTTTATGACCTACAACTTTCATCATTCGCATGAGATATGCATTTTCTTCATATCGACCTAACATTTCTAATTCTCTATCACCTGTAATCAACATTAATGGTGGCGCATCTGCTCTGATGTGAAATAAAGGAGCATACTCATCTATCAAAGGTTGCTTTTCGGGAATATTTTGCTCTTTCCTAACCGTAAGATGTGTTATAGTATGTCCACTGAAAGGAATTAAACCTGCAATACTATTGGCATCAATATCGTGCTTTTTTAACCAAGATTTATCCAAGCCAACCATACTAGCCAAATAACCACCAGCCGAGTGACCAGAAACAAATATCTTAGATGGATCTCCTCCATAACTTTCAATATTTTTGAATACCCAAGCTACTGCAGCTGCAGCATCTTCAATATATGCTGGAGCTTCTACTTTTGGGTTTAGTCTGTAATTTACAGCGACAACCGCAACACCTTTTTCTTTTAATGATTCGGGAATAAATTTATTTCCACCTGTTAATCCACCACCATGAAACCAAATAATTGTGGCGTAATTTTCTTCTTTTTTAGGATAATATAAGTCTAAAACACAACGCTCTTGGATGTAATCATCGGAGTCTGAAATTGACTCATCGTAATAGCCAATATTTTCTTTGGTTTGATATGTTGTAACTTCTTTTGTATTAAAGAATCCTATTCCTGCAACTATAAATAGTAATATCGTTTTTTTAATCATTGTTGTTCTAATCTTAATTCATTTTAAAAATAACACTTAAAACACAATAATAATCAAAATACAATATCTAAAACACTTAAATAACTGAAAATCAAACAACAAAACAACACCTCCAAACTTTGGCACGCTGTTTGTTTTATAATTAGCGTATTTAATTTAAAACCTATTATTATGAAACGGATTCTATTTTTATTTGCAAGTTTAGTGGCTTTTAGCACTACTGCATTCGCAACCAACACAACTACAACTGAAGCCAATGCTTCAACTAATAATTATGTGAAAGGTTATGGAAATTCTTTCATATTCACTGAAGGAGGCATCGAGTTTTCGGTTTATAGAGATGGTCAATTTGATTTTTATATTCCGAATTACGGACCAGATGTTAGTGTAGGTATTAATACACCTGGCTTTTCATTAAGTTTTAACTCAGGTTATGATTATAATCCTTATGTACAATACGATAGTTTTGGTGCTATTATTCAAGTTGAAAACACACCAATCTATTACGATTACTACGGAAGGGTAAACCAAATAGGTGATATTTTCATTACATACAACAGTTTTAACAGAATTAGCAGAATAGGTGGATTACATGTGTATTATAGAAATAATGTTTTTTGGAGATATGATGGTTATATAAACATATATAATAGAGCTTATGTTTACAGACCTTGGCACAGATTCTATGTTGTACCACCAGTAAATTACTGTATGATTAGTGTAAACCCTTACAGAAGATATTACACACCTGTAAGACATATTTACTACAGACCTTACACAAATAACGTAAGATATGTAACTGTTAACAATGGAAGACGTGGTAGCACAACTGTTGTAAGACGAGAAACTCACAATAGTAACAGATATGCACAAACCCCTAGAAATAGTAGAGAGCGTGAAGTACAACGTACTGTAACACGTAGAAATACTGAGATCACTAGAAGTAGAAACACACGTTTAGCAAGCAATACTGCTACAACAAGAAGCTCTCGAAACAATGATTCAGGAGTATCAAGATCTTCTAGTACACGTAGTTCAAACTCTAGAGCAACAACTCCATCGAGAACTACAACTAGCAGAAATGCTACAACGTCTAGAAATAATAGAAGTATTTCTAGCCAAAACAGAACACAGCGTACTAGTAGCGTAACTAATAGAAGTTCAAACAGAAATGTGACCTCTAATAGAGGTACAGTGTCTAATAATACAAATACGAGAAAAAGTACAACAGTTAGAAAACCAAGTACAAGCAATTCTCGTACATATAGTAAAGCAAGAACACAAAGCGTAAAACCTAGAAGTTCTTCTCAAAGTAAAAGAAGTTCCTCGTCTGTGAGTTCAAGATCTAGCAATAGTAGAAAAAGCAACCAAAGTTCTACAAGATCAAGCTCTAGAAGAACAAGAGGTTAAGATATAAAAATATGATTTTTTTGGTTGGTTAGTAGAAGTCCCGTATGATGTATGCCTCAGAGCACCTTACGGGATTTCTCGTTTTATTAAAGTATCTAAAGTTTTAGATACTTTTTTATTTGCTGAGAAATATCTTCTGAAATATTCAGCTTATGAATAATCCAGAAATATAAAACACCTATGAGCAGTGATTTTATTACAATATTAAATATAGGATGAAGCGGGAAATCCCAAAAATAAAACCCTAATAAAAATACCATTAAAATCAAGAGAATTTTCACTGAAGCAAAAGAGAAGGGTTGAATCTTAAATTTACTATTTACAAAAATCAATTTCACTGTATTGTAAATTGCAACCGCTAAAAATGTTGCTATTGCAGATCCTTCAATGCCATAAAGAGGAATATAAATATAGTTTAAAATAATAGCGAGTACAGCCAATAAAACCCCAAAAAATAAAACCATTCTATAATAATCGCTATTAAAAAGTATAGCATTATTATTTCCTAAAATATTGTCATACAGCTTCGCTAAGCTTACTAATAAAACTACAAATAGTCC
This sequence comes from Winogradskyella sp. 266wxhm, assembly GCF_058964685.1. Lineage (NCBI taxonomy): Bacteria > Pseudomonadati > Bacteroidota > Flavobacteriia > Flavobacteriales > Flavobacteriaceae > Winogradskyella > Winogradskyella sp. 266wxhm. The sequence continues at coordinate 3,435,343 of NZ_CM179559.1, read as the reverse complement.
TCCGGTAAATTGTTCTGGAAGAATCTCATACAATTTATTGATATTCAATATAATTAGAAGGAAGATAAATCCGCTTATAACCAACAAATTCAAAGAGCTTCGTTTATACAAATCTTCTAAAGCAATATGATCTTTTTCATTAAGATATTTCGCTGTTAAAGGCATCATGATTTGGTGCATGGCGCGCTGTGGTACGGCAATAACTGTGGCTATAAAAATGGCGACACTGTAATAGGCTACTTGCCCAATATCATCGACCATAATACCAATCATGAACTTGTCTATATCTAAAATTAGCATAGCTACAGAGCCAGCTATAATCATTAATCCTGAGTATTTTAAAATAGAAGGAAGCTTTTCAATTTTCTGAAATTTAAGCTTAGGAAATCTTACAGAATAGGCATACAATTTCATAATTAAAACCCTTAGCAAATACACACCTACCAAACCGTTAATAAATTGCTGAACAGTAAGCCATTTAAAGTAAACTGCAAAAAGTAAAACCATAATACAAACACGATGAAAAACTTCCTTCATCATGTTACCAAACACGGTTTTCATCTGCACTTTAGTCCAAGCAAAAAAGATTTCAAAATAAGCCATAGCTACAGCCAAAATAAGAATGTGCCATACGTAACTTTTTACAATCATATTCTCATTAGCCAAGAGATTACCAATAAAATCATAAGCAAAGAAGCCTATAATTGTAGCCGGAATAATAAAAACTAAAGGCAAAAAAAGCATCAAACTTAGAAAACTATTGATACTGTTTTTGGTTTTGTAGGAAGAGTAGAATTTTATTATGGCATTATGAACACCAAAAGCCATAAATGGCATCATAATATTAGCCGCAGAAAGTAAAAATGCTACTAAACCGTAGTAATCGTCCGTTAAAAAATTAGTGTAAAGAAACAGTGTATTAATGGCTCCAATACCAAAACCCAAATATGTACTTACTGTGTTTTTTAATGATTGGTTTAGAACAATTCCCATAGCTATACAAATTACAACTATTTCTTTAAATTACATACTTACTATCAAGTCTGCCAATTTTTTTGTAAGTGCTTTTCTACTGTAAGGTTGAAGACCAATAGCATTAACCTCTAAACTATTATTTTGATACGTATCAAAATAATTTAAAACCTGAAGTTTAAGTTCTCTTTTCTGATTATAACTGTAGTAATTCCCTGTGTTGGTTGAAGCAATTATTTTCTGAATATCACTTTCCTCAGGACCAATAGCTAAAATTGGTGTTTCGGAAATCATGTATTCAAACAACTTTCCTGGAATAATAGCTTTTGTGTCTTCAGAATCTATCTCAATCAGTAATAGTATTTGGGATTGCATCTGAAGTTTTATCGCTTCGTTATGACTAACATAGCCAACAATATTTAAGTGATTTTTTAAACCGTAATTATAAATAGACTCTATAACATCATCACTTACGACTCCTATTAATTTCAACTGAAACAATTTTGAAAATTCTTTGTTTTCAGCAACAAGTTCTGAAAATACTTCCCACAAAACTTTAGGATTTCGCTCAGATAATAACGACCCAATATGCGAGAATGTAAACAATTCATCCTTCCCTTCTACTCTTACGGAATGTGAATCATAGCCATTTGTAATAACAGTAATGGGTTGGTTTGTTTTTGTACTAAATTCTTTTTGAGTATTAAAACTTGTAACTAAAATTTGATCAGCCTTATTTAATACTGCCGATTCTAGTGCCTTATGTTTTTCTTGAGATGATTTAGTAAGTTTTAAATCTTTATGGTAACCAATCGTCGTCCAAGGATCTCTAAAATCTGCTAACCATTTTATATTCAATTTTTCTTTCAAATGAAGACCAATAAGATGCAAACTATGTGGAGGACCAGTAGTGATAACAGTTTCAATGTGATTTTCTTTGATGTATTCTGAAAGAAATTTTACCGAAGGCTTTATCCAATTCTTACGAGCATCTGGTATAAAATAGTTACCTCTTACATAGAGCATCAACTTTTCTAAAAAAGATTGTTTTTTTGCTTTTGGTATAACTCCTGAACTTATCTTTTTTGAACTCTTTTTAGAAAATACATTAGCTAAGCCATAGGGTTCACTAATAGGTTGTTTTAGAATAGTTATATCCTTTGGAATTTGAGAAATTAAACTATCGTCTACAATCGGATAATTAGGATTTTCAGGGCAATAGACAATTGGCTCTATATTGAAATCTGGTAAATATTTTACAAATTTCAACCAACGTTGTACACCTGGCCCACCTGCTGGTGGCCAGTAATATGTGATTATGAGTACTTTTAAGCCCATCCTAACCTTCCCAAAGGGAAGGGATTTTATTCTTGCAAAAGCAAGGTGTATTATTATTCTTCTCTCTTAATTTTAAAACCATAATATATTCCCAACAGCAATAAAATCCCAAAAACAGCAGAACTTGCTAATGCTATTTTACTTCCGGTTTCTACAACTTCCGGTTCAAACTTAAACTCTATGATATGGCTTCCTTTTGGCACTTCCATCCCTCTTAACACATAATTTACTCTTATATAAGGCATTAGTTCACCATCAACATAAGCACTCCAACCTTCACCATAATAGATTTCTGAGAATACAGCAAAACCATCATTTGAATTATTTGATTCGTATTTAAGGTAATTTGGTTTAAACTCTTTTAATGTTATTGAAGCTGTTGAATCAATAATAAATGTTTTTGATTTCTCAGCTGTAGACTGTGTTGTTATAGTTTCATTTTTAGTATCAAGACTATCCAATAATTTTATTTCTTTATTGGCATTTTCTACTTGTTTTAAACTAGACACAAACCAAGCATTACCATTAGCATCAGTATTGGTATAAGGAAATACCTGCCCTTGTTCTTCAGCGATGATATATTTGGTATTCAGCATATTTAAAACGTTCATATTGTTATTATAAATATGAAACTCCATTAAATCGTTATAACGCCCTAATTTGGCTGCGTGATATCCGAACAAAGAGTTATGAAAATAAGCTGCTCTTCCTGGTTGGCTTTGTCCTTGAGAAGACATATCTAAAACTCTAAAGTGAGCTTTGTCCTTTAAAATTTCTTTATCTGCCGCAGTGGCCTGATAAGGTCTATCAACTCTAATAGCAGATATAAAATCATCGTTATTTACATATTGCCTATCTACTGTCACTAAATCAAAAAGGATTAAGACCGCAAAAACAACAACCGTAAGATTCTCAGAAAGTTTTTTCTTTAAAAATAAGTAAATAGCACCTGCAGAAAGCAAAACTAAAATCAATGTTCTTATAGTGTCTGTTGTAAACAACGACATACGATCTTCAATAACGGCATTGATAAAAGGTCTACCATAAGCTTCAATATACTGATCATCTCTTAGTCCTTCAAAATCAAATAAAACCGATTTGAATAATAAGAATACAACAGCTAAACCTGCAGTTATTATGGTTGTAATTTTTAATGCTTTAAGCTTTTCTTCATTGGTTTTGGAATTATTAAACAAACGTACCAAAGCAAAAATTCCGAGTACAGGAATACACAATTCCAAAATAACCTGAATAGAACTTACCGCTCTAAATTTGTTATATAATGGCACATAGTCAATAAAAAAATCGGTTAAGAAACCTAGATTTTTCCCATAAGACAATAGTAATGAAAGTATAGTGCCACCAACTAGCCACCATTTCAACCTACCTTTCACAAGGAATAATCCTAAAACAAAAAGAAAAATAATAACTGCACCAACATAGGCAGGCGCTTCAACTATAGGCTGGTCGCCCCAATACATAGGTGCGTTTTTAGAAGCATCTAAAGCGTCCATTGGTGAAGCACCTAAATTGATGTATGCTTTATAGGTTTCAGAGTCTCTACCAACATCCTCACTATTACCTCCACCCATAAATTTTGGGATATATAGATTAAAGGTCTCTGCTATTCCATAGCTGTATTCTGTAATGTAGTCTTTATTTAAGCCCGAAGTCAATTCCTTTTTACTCCCATCAGGATTTATAGTGAGTTCACTTTTTCCTCTTGTACTCTCTTTAGCGTATTGTTGAGTTGCCATAAGACTTGTAGCGTTTAGACCAACTGCCATAATTCCTGCTAAAGCCAATAATCCAACAGATTTAAAATAATGAGGTAGAACGCTTTTTTTATAAGCATCTATTAAGTACGTAATTCCTAAAACTATAATTAAAAACAGCAAATAATAAGTCATCTGTGGATGATTAGCCACAATCTCTAAACCAGAAGCTACAACGGTAAGTAAGAATCCTAGAATATATTTTTTCCTAAATACCAATACGATTCCTGCTAAAACCAAAGGCATATACGCAATAGCATGGGCTTTTGAATTGTGACCTACTCCGAGAATTATAATAAGATACGTTGAAAAACCAAAAGCTATTGCTCCAAGAGCAGCTAATTTAAAATCTACTTTTAGTGATAACAGTAAGATGTAAAAACCTATAAAATATAAGAACAGATAATCTGCTGGTCTTGGTAAAAATCTTAAAGTTAAATCTAACTTCTTTATATAATTATGAGGGTATTTTGCACCGAGCTGATAGGTTGGCATTCCACCAAAAGCACTATTAGTCCAATAGGTTTCTTCACCTGTAGCTTCAGCAAATTCCTTTTGTTGCTGCGCCATACCAATGTAGTGCATTATATCGCTCTGAAATATCTTTTTACCTTGTAAAACTGGGCTAAAATATGCTAGGGAAAGTACCACAAAACCTATAATCATTAGGATGTGTGGTAAAAATCGTTTTAAAGAAAATGACATGTAGTAAGTTGGCTTAAATCATTAAAGTGGAAAATTAATCAATTTCTTCGTAATCGACATATTCTCCAACATCAGAATTTGATTGTTTATTCTGATTTGGCATTTTGTCAATTACAGTTTCACCTTCTTTAGATTTTTGCTGTTGTTTTTGATTTGCTTGATTTTGAAATCCTCCAAATTGCTGACCAAACTTTTCTTGTGCTTTTTTAGCAACAAAACGCATAAGTACTGGAGCAAAAAGGCGAGATAATATTTTTATCCCAAAATAAATGAGTAAGATAATTAAAATGGTTCTCAATAATCCCATGGCCGAAGCTTCTTGTATCATATTCTCTAATAATTATCAAAAATACAATTATACGTATTTATAATCCGTTATTATTCCTTAAAAAAACTATAAAATATCTATATTTGATTTTAAACCAAAAGAAAATGCAAACACTCAAATCATTTTTTTCTCTACTTATTTTATTGTCATTTAGTTATGTCTATGCACAGTATACGGAGGTTATCAATTCCAACAGACCAGGCGTCTCTAAAAGTGCTTTTTCTGTCGGAACAGGTGTTGTTCAATTAGAAGCAGGAGCTTTTACCGTAAATGAAGAACATGTGCCACTAAATTATGAGGTAAGTGGATTTGGATTTGATTTTGCTATTAGGTACGGTTTACTTTTTGAAGAACTAGAATTATCCTTAGACGGTGTTTATCAGAATGATACTTTTACTAACAACAATGCTGTAATACCTGTTGAAGATCCTCGTTCAAACATGAAGAACTTTACTCTAGGTGCAAAATATCTTATTTATGATCCTTACAAAAATGCAGAAGAAGCAAAACCTAATTTATATAGTTATCACGCCAATAGAAAGTTCCAATGGAAATCATTAATTCCAGCTGTTTCTATTTATGCAGGTGCTAATTTCGATACAAAAAATAATCCTTATACAGCTCCAGATGTTGAAGGATTCAGTCCTAAAATAATGGTAGCCACACAAAATAATTTTAACGGAGGATGGGTATTTGTAATGAATTTAATAAAAGATAGAATTGGTTCTGAATTTTCAGACTTTCAATATATTCTGACTCTAACACATTCTTTTACTCCTCAATGGGTTATTTTTGGAGAAGCTCAAGGTATTAAAAGTGATTTTTATGCAGATAATATATTTAGATTCGGTGGTGCCTATCTATGGACTAGAGATTTTCAATTAGACGCCAATATAGCCTTCAATACTAAAGATACTCCTTCTGTGTTCAATATTGCTTTTGGGGCTTCTTACAGGTTAGATTTCCATCAAGATAAGAAAATTGATAATGGCAATGGTAATGATGGAAATTTCAAAAAGAAACGAAAAAAGAAAAAGAAGAAAAAAGAAGAAAAAGTTAAAGTACTAGATGGTTTCGACAATTAGTCTTCAACTATAATTAATTTTTATGATTACAATTAAAGAAGCAGTCTCTAAAAAAGACTTAAAGGATTTTGTAAAGTTTCCTTTTAAAATCTATAAAGATTCCAAATATTGGGTTCCTCCTATTATAAAGCAAGAATTAGAAACCTTTGATAAAGATAAAAATCCTATTTTCAATGATGCCGAAGCTCGGTTTTTCCTAGCATATAAGGGTAATGAAATTGTTGGTAGAGTTGCAGCTATTGTAAATTGGTTAGAAATAAATAAACAGCAAATTAAGAAAATGCGTTTTGGCTGGTTTGATTTCATCGACGATCTCGAAGTTAGCAAAGCATTATTAGAAACCGTTGAAAATATTGGTAAAGAACACCAACTAGATTATGCTGAAGGACCAGTAGGCTTTTCTAACCTAGATAAGGTTGGGGTTTTAACAGAAGGATTCGATAGCCTTGCAAGTATGATAACATGGTATAATCATCCATACTATGTAAACCACTATAAGGCGCTTGGTTATGAAATTGAAAAAGAATATTCTGAAAGCAGGTTTCCATTTAGCAATGTAGATCCTGAAAGTTTTAGAAAAGCTCAAGCCTTAATCAAAAGACGTTATAAATTAAAAGCACTTTCTTTCACAAAAACCGAAGAGGTAATGCCTTGGGCGGATAAGATGTTTGATTTGTTTAATGAGTCTTACTCTTCACTGTCCTCTTTTGTTGAAATTACAGATATTCAAAAGGAATATTTTAAGAAAAAGTTCATCAGTTTTGTTAACCCAGAATATATAAAATTTGTCGTTGATGAAAATGAAAAGCTTATTGGTTTTGCTATTGTTATGCCAAAGTTTGCTGAAGCGTTGAGAAAAGCTAATGGTAAACTATTTCCATTTGGATTCACACATATATTAAAAGCGAAAAAGAACAGTAAAGACGTTATTTTTTACTTAATAGGTATTCATCCTGAATATCAAAACAAAGGTGTACATGCTGTTATTTTTAATGAATACTATGACATCTTTAAAAGCAAAGGTATCCAAAACTGTTATAGAACACCTGAACTTGAAGACAATGTGGCCATCCACAAAATATGGAAACACTTTGGCCCCGAAGTTTATAAAAGACGTAAAACCTTTAGAAAAAACTTAAATTAAAAAAAGCTACCGTAACGGTAGCTTTTTTATATGTCAAATAATAATATTTTAATTACTCTCCCATTGCTGCATTTAAAGCTGCAGACATTCTCTTGTAAGTTCCATTCACTAAACGCTCTCTAATAGCATCGAAAGCATCTAAGGTTTCTCTAACATCTTCTAAAGTATGTGTTGCCGTAGGAATCATTCTAAGCAAGATTAATCCTTTTGGTATAACAGGATAAACCACAATAGAACAGAATATTCCATGATTTTCTCTTAAATCCTTAACTAGTGCCATAGCTTCAGGAATACTTCCTTTTAAATATACTGGAGTTACACAACTTTGAGTTGTACCGATATCAAAACCTCTTTCTTTTAAACCAGATTGTAATGCATCTACAATTGTCCAAAGATTTTTCTTTAACTCTGGCATTGTACGCAACATATCTAAACGTTTTAATGCACCTACAACAAGTTGCATTTGTAAAGATTTGGCAAACATTTGAGAACGTAAATTATACTTTAAGTAATCAATGATTTCTTTATCACCAGCAATAAAAGCACCTGTACTCGCCATAGATTTTGCAAACGTAGCAAAATACACATCAATATCGTCTTGGACTCCTTGCTCCTCACCTGCTCCAGCACCTGTAGCTCCTAGCGTACCAAAACCATGCGCATCATCAACAAAAAGTCTGAAATTAAATTTTTTCTTTAGTTCAACAATTTCTTTGAGTCTTCCTTGTTCTCCTCGCATACCAAAAACACCTTCTGAAATCACTAGGATTCCACCACCAGTCTTCTCTGCCATTTTAGTTGCACGCTCCAAGTTTTTCTCTAAGCTTTCAACATCATTATGTTTGTATGTAAATCGTTTACCCATGTGTAAACGCACACCATCAATAATACATGCATGCGCATCAACATCATAAACAATAATATCGTCTTTAGATACTAAAGCATCGATTGTAGATACCATACCTTGGTATCCAAAATTCAAAAGATAAGCAGCTTCTTTACTAACAAATTCAGCAAGTTCATTTTGTAGTTGTTCATGAAGATCTGTATGGCCAGACATCATACGTGCGCCCATAGGATAAGCAGATCCGTATTGTGCTGCTGCTTCTGCATCAACTTTCCTTACTTCCGGATGATTCGCCAATCCAAGGTAATCGTTAATACTCCAAGTAATAACTTCTTTACCTTGAAACTTCATTCTATTAGAAATTTGACCTTCTAGCTTTGGGAAAACGAAATAGCCTTCTGCCTGAGCAGCCCATTTACCAAGTGGTCCTTTATCTCTATAAATCTTTTCAAATAAATCCTTCATGCGTTAAAATTGCTATTAATGCTTTTTTACCTGAAATAAAGCAAGTAAATAAACCATTAATTTATTGTTAATTTAATCTTGTTAGTTGCTGCAAAATTAATTAATAATATTATCACAGCATAATTTATTTAAAGTAACTATCCACCAAGTTTTAAACATAAAAAAACCTATCGCAACATGCATTGAGATAGGTTTTAGATATAGTTAGTAGTCTTACTTTACGTACTCTATTGTTGTGTGTACTTTATTTTTACTATCGAAAAAACCTTGATCTTCCATCCACTTATCATTGTACACTTTGCTCATGTATCTTGAACCGTGATCTGGAAAAACCACCACAACTTTATCTGTTGGCTTAAATTCGCCTTCTTCACTTAATTGTTTTACTGCTTGCATTGCTGCACCACTAGTGTAACCTACGAATAAACCTTCAGTATTTGAGATTTCTCTTGCTGTATGTGCGCTTTCCTCGTCAGTAACTTTTATAAACTTATCTATAACATCAAAATCTGTAGCTGTAGGAATAAGGTTTTTTCCTAAACCTTCAATTCTGTATGGATAAATTTCTTTATCATCAAACTCTCTAGTTTCATGATACTTTTTCAAAACAGAACCATAAGCATCAACACCAATGATTTTTACATTTGGGTTTTGCTCTTTTAAGTATTTTGCAATACCTGAGATAGTTCCACCTGTACCACTACATGCCACCAAATGCGTAATTTCACCATTTGTCTGATTCCAAATTTCTGGACCTGTACTGTTATAGTGTGCATCAATATTTAATTGATTGAAATATTGATTGATGTATATTGAACCTTTATTTTCTTCGTGAAGACGCTTTGCTACTTGGTAATATGAACGAGGGTCATCAGCGTTTACGTGTGCTGGACAAACGTAAACTTTAGCTCCCATAGACTTTAACATGTCTATTTTGTCTGCTGAAGATTTTGAACTTACTGCCAAAATACATTCATATCCTTTGATGATACTTACCATTGCGATACTAAAACCTGTGTTACCAGATGTAGTTTCTATGATTGTATCGCCTGGAGTTAAGATACCTTGACGCTCGGCCTCTTCAATAATGTGTAAAGCGATTCTGTCTTTAGATGAATGACCTGGATTAAATGCTTCAACTTTTGCATAAAACTCACCGTCTATTTCGGTTGTCATTCGATTCAGTTTGATAAGAGGTGTACTTCCAATTAGCTGAAGTACATTATCAAATACATTTTTGTTTTTGTCCATAAATGCTATTTATCGGTAATCAAGTTACTTGTTTTGACACCTAAAACCTCGCAAAAGTAACATTTTTTTTTGAATTAATCCGTGATTCCTTCTAAGTCTAATAAAAAAGCAAACTCTTCGGCATCTTCTTTTAGGCTTTCAAAACGTCCTGAAGCACCACCATGACCAGCATCCATGTTTGTTTTTAAATATAGTTTATTAGAATCTGTTTTCAACTCTCTTAATTTAGCCACCCATTTTGCAGGTTCCCAATATTGCACCTGTGAATCATGCAAACCTGTTGTTACCAACATATTTGGATAATTTTTAGCTTCAACATTATCGTAAGGTGAATACGACTTCATATAATTATAATAGAGTACATCATTAGGATTTCCCCATTCATCATATTCTCCCGTTGTTAATGGAATAGAATCATCTAACATAGTTGTTACTACATCTACAAATGGTACTGCTGCAATAACTCCATTATATAATTCTGGTGCTTCATTAATTACAGCTCCCATTAATAAGCCACCTGCACTTCCGCCCATGGCATACAAATGTTTAGACGACGTGTACTTTTCTTTTATTAAGTGAACTGAACATGCTATAAAATCTGAAAACGTATTTTTCTTCTGTAATAATTTACCATCTTCATACCAGCCACGACCTAAATATTCACCTCCTCTAATATGAGCAATAACATAGATAAAACCTCTATCTAATAAGCTTAATCTAATTGTAGAAAAATAAGGATCTACTGTAGAACCATAACTCCCATAAGCATACTGCAATAATGGATTATTGCCATCTTTTTTAATGTCTTTTCTATATACCAAAGACATAGGAATTTTAGCACCATCATTTGCAGTAGCCCAAATACGTTCTGAAGTGTAATTATCCTTATTGAACTTTCCTCCTAAAACTTCCTGTTCTTTTAAAACAGTTTTTATTTTGGTTCTCATATTAAATTCAATAACAGAAGATGGTGTTGTTAGTGAATTGTAACCATAACGAAGTAATTCTGTATCAAAATCGACATTTGTACCTGTATACGCTGTATAGGTTTCGTTATCAAACGGCAAATAGTAATCCTCTGCTCCATCCCATCTCATTATTCGGATTTCGTTAAGGCCATTACTTCTTTCGCTTACCACTAAATAATCTTTGAAAATATCTATATTTTCTAGCAATACATCTTTTCTATGTGGAATAACTTCTGTCCAACTTTCAATCTTAGTTTTGGTTTCTTCAACTTTCATTAATTTAAAGTTGGAAGCTTTATCCTTATTCGTTAGGATATAAAAATGATTATCGTAATGCGATATACTATATTCTAATCCTCTAATACGTTCTTGAAATACCTGAAATTTCTCATCGGGTTTGTCTGCATTAAGAATATGATATTCATTTGTTAACGTACTGTAACAAGCAATAATGATATATTTTCTAGACTTAGACTTGTAAACCGCAACACCAAAAGTATCATCACCTTCTTCAAACACTAGTTCGTCTTCAGTTTCACCTAACTTGTGCTTATAAATTTGATATGCTCTTAAAGTTACTTCATCTTTTTTAGTATAGAACAATGTTTTGTTGTCATTAGCCCAACTTGAAGAACCTGTAGTGTTTTCAATATCATCATTAAATACTTCATGCGTATCTAAACGTTTTACTTTTACAGTATAATTTCTTCTTCCTGTAGTGTCGACTCCATATGACACAAGTTTATTATCTGGACTTACACTAATTCCGGCCAACTTAAAATAACTGTGACCTTCTGCCATTTTGTTACAATCAAACATCAATTCTTCAGGGTTATCCAATGACTCCTTTTTACGAGTATATATTGGATAATCTTTACCTTTTTCGAATCTTGTGATGTACCAATAACCATTGTATTTATAAGGCACCGAAGAATCATCTTCTTTAATTCTGGCCTTCATCTCCTCAAATAAATCCTTTTGAAATTGCTTGGTATGAGCCATTTCAGAATCGCAATAGTCATTTTCTGCATTGAGATAATCTATCACCTCTGGATGTTCTCTGTCTTTCATCCAAAAATAATCATCTACTCTGACGTCTCCATGCTTTTCTAATTGATGAGGAATCTTTTTTGCTATTGGTGGCTTAATTTCTAATTTACCCATACACTGTTTTAGGAAATATTTATTCAAAAAGTGGCGCAATTTAGTAATTTTGTATTGTATTAATTTAAAATTGAAATTTTATGTTTGGAGATATGATGGGAATGATGAGTAAACTTAAAGAAGCTCAGAAAAAAGTTGAAGAAACTAAAGAACGCTTAAATACTGTTTTAATTGACGAATCTAGTAATGACGATAAGCTAAAAGTTACTATTACCGCTAATAGAGCCCTAAAGTCTATTGAGATAGATGGAGATTTATTACAGGATAAAGAAATGCTTGAAGATTATCTCATTCTTATAATTAACAAGGCCATTGAAAAAGCTACAAACGTCAATGAATCTGAAATTGCTGCAGTAGCAAAAGAAGGAATGCCTAATATTCCTGGTATGGATATGTTTAAATAATTGACTCATTTATAAAACTTTAAAAGCATCTCTTTCAAAATAAAGAGATGCCTTTTTTTTGTTACATTCTGATTTTCAGATACCTTAACTTATTATATATTCAATAAAATAGTCGTAAAAATGCATTTTTAGTCGACGAAATGATTTGACTGTGAATCCTACCTAATAGTTATACCGTTTATCTAAATTTTAAATTCGGAAAAATCTTTGCACATATATTTGACCCATTAATAATGCTATTAACCAAATTTCAATTTATGAAACAATTACTTAAATTATGTTTATTAATGGTGCTATTCATAATGGCATCATGTCAAAGCGAATCAGTTGACAACCAACAAAATGAAAATCAAGCTGAATTACGTTTTAAAGATGGTAACGTCATTTCTGATGGACTTTTAGAAGAAAAAGAATTAGTCTTTGATAAAGACAGTGAAAAATTAATAAAAACCTCTAATGAATTAGCTACTGCTAAAACAGGTTATTACGGCGGATACTATGGCGGTGGAAGTAATAACAATAGTGGATCAGATGCTTGTAGTATTGATACTATTGAAGCAATGCTTCCTAGCCAAGTTACAGTAACTACAACTGCAAAACCTGGGACTGACGCTTACTTTAATTTAACTATCAACGATAACTCAGGTTACTTATCTGGAACTAACATACCTGCTTGGTGTGCTGACCAGGATTTAAGTTTAAATAACAACGAGACTGTTGACTTTGACGTTTATTCTACTTACGGAGACTTACCTGAAGGAGTTTTTGAAAAGCCTCAAAACTTTGATAAAGTAAACTGGTTATTAAATCAAACTATTATTGGTGAGGAAAGTCCAAATGGACTTGGAGCATATAATTTTGGACATGTTCAATATGCTATTTGGCTATTAATTGACGATTCTGTTTGCTACGATTGTGTTTATTTAAGTGACCCAACAGGTAACTGGAATGACGACGGAAATGATGTTGCTCAAGCACATGAATTAAAGAGCTTAGCTTTATCTCAAGGTGCTGGTTTTACACCTAGCTGTGGTGAGCAAATGGCAATAGTACTTGTACCAGATGGTAAACAATCAGTAATCGTAACTAAAGAAGTTGAAGCTGATTCTTGTGAAGACTGTCTTGGTAAAGTTACCGACTTAACTCTTGAATGGGATTGGTATTACAACTATAGAGTTAAAATTTACCAACGTTACGAAAACACTTGTTATGCAGTAAAAATCTATGATCAAGTAGTAGGTCATGGTGACACAATTGATTTAAGTGGTGTTAACTGGAACGGAACATTCGGTGATTATGTTTATGTTTATGTAGGTAACTGTTATTACACTAAGTTTAGAACTGACTGTGATATCAATATAGGTCCTGGATATAAGCGTGGAGTACTAGAAGTGGTAAGTGGTGAAAGTTCTTTAGGAGGTGAATTATGTGAATACGAACCTTCTTACAACTGGTGCTGGTGGTGGTAGAAATCATTTTCTACACCTAAAAATAATATTAACAAGAGACCCAAAATTGGGTCTCTTTTTTTTACCTATTTATTACCGAATAAAAGGATTTAAAAGTCTAAAAGTCATGTAAAACATGTGCTGATTACTTAAAAACTTAGCTAAAATAACATATTGCAAACCCTCATAATCCTTACCTGGAAACTTATCTAAAGGATAAGCACTGGTATTTGACAGGTCTTGAATAACCTTTTTAATTTCAGATAATTTCATTTTGGATTTTAACATTCTTATCATCATAAAAAAGACAAATGACTGCTGTTTCACTTTAAGTCTTTCAATTGTTCTAAAATTAGAACTCTGATTTTCTACATCATTAATTATTGATTCAAAAACTACTGCTGCATTTCTGTTATCATCAATGACTTTGATATAATGAGAACTATTTCTATTTGTCATTGCTGAGTTTTTGGATAAATAATGTCTATGTATTTTAAAAGGGAGGTGGGCTATTTTTGAAGCTTTGAGAAATAATTGTATTGTGAAGATTGCATCTTCCATCCAGCGACCTTCAATAAACTTAATATTAGTTTTTAATAAAAAATCTTTTTTTATTAAGTACCACCAAACCTCATTTTTAACTTTATGATTTGCTATATAATCTAAGCCATTAAGTATTATATTTAAATAAAGTTTTTCAGAAAAAGTACTATCTTCAAAAGTACTTTTTGTTGATTTAGATTCGAAAGTCAATATATCTAAATCGTTATTTTTTGCAGTCTCTACCAATTGTCCCAAAACATTTCCTACTAAGTAATCGTCAGGGTCTATGAAATAAATGTAGTTTCCGTTGGCAACTTCCAGACCTTTATTTCTTGCACTTCCTACTCCTTCATTTTCTTTGTGTAAGGCTTTAATATTTTCAAATCTCTTTGAATATTTTTCTATTAATTTTTCAGAACTATCAGTTGAACCATCATTTACAATTATGATTTCATATTCTTTAGGACTTAAACCTTGTTTCAATATACTTTGAATGCAAGTATTTATGTATTCCTCAGAATTGTATACGGGAATAATAATACTTAGTTGCAAAGTCATAAAAATGATGAGTTAAATCGAATTTTCAAAAATTATAAAACCTTTAGTTTCTTTAGTTCATCAAATAAGCAGTAATGCATAGTATCTGTATAATCTAAATGTGTTACAATACGTAATTTATTACTTCCCATTCCTATAATTCTTATTCCTTTTTCATTTAACTGAGATAAGAATATATCTTCATTCACCTTTTCATTCAACTCAAAAATAACAATATTGGTCTCTATAGGCTCTACTTTTTTTATCCAAGAAAATGTTTCTAAGAGATCACCTATTTCCTTTGCTTTTTTATGGTCTTCAGAAAGTCTATCCAAATGATTGTCTAAAGCATAAAGTCCTGCAGCTGCTAAATATCCTACTTGCCTCATACCACCTCCTAAAATTTTACGAACCCTAAGAGCTCCTTTCATAAGTTCTTTTTTACCTACTAAAACAGAACCTATCGGACACCCTAAACCTTTACTTAAGCATACAGATATAGTATCGAATAATCCACCATAAAGTTTTGGATCCTCACCAGTGACAGCCATTGCATTCCAAAGTCTTGCTCCATCTAAATGATAACCAAGATGATGTTTATCTGCTACCTTTCTTATTTTTTTCAGCTCTTCAAAATCCCAACAAGCACCTCCACCTTTATTTGTTGTATTTTCAATTTCTATCAATGATGTCAATGGACTATGATAAAAATCTGGTGGATTAATAGATTCCTCAACCTGATCTGCTGTAAACATCCCTCTATGACCATCAATCAATTTACACGAAATCCCACTATTAAAAGAAGCTCCACCACCTTCATAATTATAAATATGTGCATACTTATCGCAAATAACCTGTTCACCAGGATTTGTATGTAGTTTCAATGCTGCTTGATTAGCCATGCTTCCTGTTGGAAAAAATAAGGCTTCATCCATACCAAACATATCAGCAATACGCGTTTCCAATTCATTCACAGTAGCATCTTCTTTGTACACATCATCACCAACTTTTGCATTCATCATAGCATCCAACATCATAGGTGTTGGTTTGGTTATAGTATCACTTCTTAAATCTATTATCATTCTTTTACTTTTGTGATAAAGCTACGGAATTTCTAAAAAAACAATTCAAAATTATGGCACTTAAATAAGGCCTATTATATTTGTATAAATTAAAATAGACTATGATAACATCAGATCAAATAAAAGATCTTAATTCCCGCCTAGATGCACTTAGGCAATATCTTTGACTTAGATGCCAAACTCATCGAAATAAGCAACGAAGAAGAGCAAACGTTTGACCCAAACTTCTGGAACGATTCTAAAAAAGCCGAACAGGTTATGCGTTCCCTAAGAGAAAAAAAGAGTTGGGTTAATGATTTTAATGCTGCAAAAACACTTTATGAAGATTTAGAGGTCATTTATGAGTTCTATAAAGAAGAGGAAGCTACTCTAGAAGATGTTGAAAACCGCTACAATAAAGCAATAAACGCTATTGAAAAGCTCGAGTTTAAAAACATGCTTTCTGAAGAAGGAGACAGTTTAAGTGCTGTTCTTCAAATCACTGCTGGTGCTGGTGGAACCGAAAGTTGTGATTGGGCAAGCATGCTTATGCGTATGTACCTAATGTATGCTGAAAAAAGTGGTTACAAAGTAAAAGAGCTTAACCACCAAGAAGGTGATGTTGCTGGTATAAAAACCGTAACCTTAGAGATTGAAGGCGACTATGCTTTTGGTTGGCTAAAAGGCGAAAACGGTGTTCACAGACTAGTTCGTATTTCACCTTTTGACAGTAATGCAAAACGTCATACTAGTTTTGCTTCCGTATATGTCTACCCTTTAGTAGATGATTCTATTGAGATTGAAATAAATCCCGCAGATATCGAAATTACAACGGCGCGATCAAGTGGTGCTGGTGGACAAAATGTCAATAAAGTTGAAACCAAAGTTCAGTTATTACACAAGCCTACAGGTATACAAATTCAATGTTCAGAAACACGCTCACAACACGATAACAGAGCCAGAGCATTACAAATGCTAAAATCTCAGCTATACGAAATTGAACTTCAGAAACAAATGGCTCAACGAGAAGATATCGAAGCAGGCAAAATGAAAATTGAATGGGGAAGCCAAATAAGAAATTATGTAATGCATCCTTACAAGTTAGTTAAAGACGTACGCACCACACACGAAACTGGTAATGTAGATGCCGTAATGGATGGGGATATTGAACCATTTTTAAAATCTTATCTTATGATGATGGGACAAAAAGATACGGCACAATAATTATAAAATTAAGGAGATGATAAAAATATATCACAATCCAAGATGCTCAAAATCTAGACAAGGGCTAGCTATATTAGAATCTTCAGGAAAAGAATTTCAAACCATTAAATACCTAGAAGAAAACATTGATGCTAAAGAACTTAAATCTATAGTAGAAAAACTAGGAATAAGCCCTTTAGAACTTGTTAGAAAAAATGAAGCCATCTGGAAATCTGAGTTTAAAGGCAAAGATTTAAGTGACAACGAAGTTATCGAAGCTATGATTAATAATCCTAAATTAATTGAGCGCCCTATAGTAGTAAATAAAGAAAAAGCTGTTGTAGGAAG
Organism: Winogradskyella sp. 266wxhm; assembly: GCF_058964685.1. Classification (NCBI taxonomy): domain Bacteria; kingdom Pseudomonadati; phylum Bacteroidota; class Flavobacteriia; order Flavobacteriales; family Flavobacteriaceae; genus Winogradskyella; species Winogradskyella sp. 266wxhm. Next base: position 3,417,757 of record NZ_CM179559.1, on the reverse strand, counting down.
ACCGCCAGAATTGATTTCAAAAATTATATAAGTATGAAAAAAACAATATTATTCTTATTCTTGTTAACAAGTCTTTCTGCATTAGGACAACGCTCTAGAAATATAGGCAGAGTACCTGCAAATACTGAACCTACCGAGCAAGAAATAGAAAAAAGAGAGCGTGAAATGGAAGAGCGTAGAGAAGAATATGTTCTAAACTTCCTTTCCACTTTAGAAGCTGATGATTTTCAAAAACAGATATTAAAACAGAAGATCTATAGTTTTTTCGAAGCTAAGATCGCTATTTTCAAAACACAATTTGAGCACAGCCTTGATAGAAAAGAAGCTATTAAAAAGTTAGAAGAAACTCACTTTAAAGAATTGGAAGAACTCATTTCGGAAAATGACATGAAAAAAATCAAAGAAATGATTAAAGGTGACTTTGATGAAAAAGACGTTATTAAAGATAAAAAGAAAAAAAAACGTAAAAAAAGAAAAGACAAAGACAATTGAGAATTAGGTTACTATTGCTTTTAACTATTTCGAATTAAAGAAATCAATTCTGCTTTAACAAAAGATTAACCGATTACAATAAGGGTAAGTGTATTTTTGTGGCGATTAAAAAACCGCTATGAAAATATACTTACCTTTTTTGCTTTTACTTGTATTTAATTTCTCTTTTTCACAGAAAGACGTCACAGTAAAAGGTACTGTAGTAGAGCAAGGCTCTAACTACCCTTTAGAATATGCCACTATTACTTTTACGAGTAAATCTGATAACAAAACCGTTACTGGTGGTATAACTGATAGTGAAGGAAAATTTAATGTAGACTTAGAATCTGGAGTTTACGATATTGCGGTAGAGTATATCTCATATAAAACTAAAAACTACTATAACAAAACCATTTCTGAAGATATCAATCTCGGTACTGTTGCTCTCGATTTAGATATAGAATCCTTAGATGAAGTTGAAATTGTCGCTGAGAGTACAACCGTAGAAATAAAATTAGACAAAAAAGTATACAATATTGGTAAGGACTTAACTACAGCTGGTGGTACCGTAAGTGATGCACTTAATAATGTTCCGTCTGTAGCTGTTGATATTGATGGCGCTATAAGCTTGAGAGGTAACGAAAACGTAAGAATTCTTATTAACGGAAAACCATCAGCAATGGCAGGTTTTGGAGATAGCAATATTCTTAGTCAACTTCCCGCAGAAGCTATAGAACGTGTAGAAGTTATTACCTCACCTTCTGCAAGGTATGATGCTGAAGGTACTGCTGGTATTTTAAATATCATTCTTCGTCAAAAAGAAACTTTAGGATTTAACGGATCTGTAAATCTTACTATTGGTAATCCAGATAATCTAGGGGTTTCTGCTGCTATAAATTACCGTACAGAGAAATATAACCTTTTCTCTAACTTTGGGTGGCGTTATTTTGATGCGCCAAGAAATAGTTTTAATGATATCACGTATTTTGATCAACTTGATGAAGATAACAATCTTGTAGAGCCTGAGTTTAGAAGAATTCGTGAAGATCAAGAGGTAGAAAGACTCAATAGAAATTATAATGCCAACATAGGTATGGAATACTTTCTAAGTGAATCGTCTTCTTTAACAGGTAGCTTTTTCTATAGACTTGGTAGCGATGCAGATTTATCCTTAAATAGTAGTGAACGTTTTAATGATGGTAGCATTGTAGAAGAAACATTACGTCGCGAAAAACAAACTGAACAAGACAATAGATATCAAGTAGCTTTAAACTACGTGAAACGTTTTGGCGAGGACAGCGACCATAAATTAACAGCTGATTTTCAATTTGAAAATTCTTCAGAAGAAGGTTTTACAAATTATAATGAAGATTACATTTTTACAAACCAAACAAATCCTACTGGTATACAAAGCGAACAAGAAACTACTACCGAAGATCAAAAGGAATATTTACTCCAAGCTGATTATGTTTTACCATTAGGTGAAGACTCTCGTTTTGAAGCAGGTTATAGAGGTAATTTTGAAAATGAGGTTACTGATTATGTTCTTGAACAAGAAAATTTAGCTAATGGCGACTTAGAAGTTAATGATGTTTACACCAATGTTTTTGATTATGATCAAAATGTAAATGCTATTTATTCTCAGTATGGTAATAAGTTTGGTAAATTTTCTTTCCTATTAGGGTTACGTTTAGAACATACACAACTTAAAGGAACAATAGATTCTAGATTAACAGATGAAGAACTTGTAGAAGAATTTGGTTTTCCTATTGAAACAGATTTCAATAACAACTATTTAGGCCTTTTCCCTACAGTTAATTTAATCTATAATTTAGGTGGTAGCGATTCAGACAGCGAAGAAAGTATAACTGTAGGTTATAATAGAAGAATTAACCGTCCGCGCAGTTGGTTTATCAACCCATTCCCTTCTAGATCTAGTAGAACTAACGTTTTTCAAGGGAACCCAAATTTAGAACCTGCTTTTTCAAGTACATTCGATTTAGGGTATCTTAGACGTTGGGAGATATTTACATTAACAAGTTCTATTTACTATCAACATGAAACGGATTCATTTGAGCGAGTTGAAGAAAATACAGGTCAACAAACATCTGATGGCATAGATATTATTAGAACAATACCTGTAAACCTTTCAACAAATAACAGGACTGGTGCAGAATTAGGATTCTTATACAACCCTGCAAAATGGCTTAGATTAAATTCTAGTTTTAACTTTTTTCAATTCGAAACTGAAGGTGAATTCAACGGTGTAGATTATAGTACAAAAAATACAAGCTGGTTCGCTAGATTTAGCTCTAAAGTTACTATGCCATGGAAAATAGATTGGCAAACTAACGCTTTCTACAGAGGTGCCAGACAAGATGCTCAATCAGATACAGATGGTATCTTATCCATAGACTTAGCTTTCAGTAAAGAAATCTTAAACAATAGAGGAACGTTATCTCTTAACGTAAGAGACTTATTAAACTCAAGAAAACGTCAAGCTTTAACAACTACAGACTTCTTTACTAGATATAACGAATCTCAGTGGAGACAGCGCCAAATCAACCTATCCTTTATCTATAGATTCAATCAACAATTGAATAAAAGAGAAGGTTCGAGAAGAGGTCAAAATGGTGGCGGAGATGACGATTTTGATTTCGAAGGTTAGCAAAAACTATAATATTTTAGCAATTATATGATGGATATCATTTAGCCAAATTCAATTTTTGGCTAAATTGCTAAGATGAATACCATTGCTGAACGCATCTATGACTTTCTAAAAGGTTTTCCGCCTTTCAATATGCTTTCTCGCGAACAACTGTTCGCTATTTCTAAAGCTGTGGAAGTGATTTATGTTGAAAAAGATCAAACAGTTTTCTCTATAAATCAAAGTATTGAGTCTAATTTCTATGTTGTCAAAGATGGAGCGATTGGTCTTTATTCTGAAGAAAACACTTTAGTTGATAAGTGTGACGAAGGTGATATTTTTGGTCTAAGAGCACTAATCAGAACAGGCACTTATATTCTAGACGCCAAAGCTATTGAAGAAAGTGTGTTATATAGTATATCATCAGAAATTTTGAACGAATTCATCACAACTAATAGTGATGCTTCAAAATTTTTAATGCAAAGCTTTGTTTCTAATGTAAAACCTTCAGACAGAAATAAAACTAGAACTGAGCTAGAATTAGATGGTTCTCTAAATCTCCCTGAATTACAATCTGCAGACTATTCCAAAAATCCAATTACATGTAGCCTAAACTCAACTATAAAAGAAGCTGCATCTATAATGACCGAAGCTCATGTTGGTTCAATTGTTATTGTTGAAAACAAGAAGCCTGTAGGTATAATAACTGACAAAGATTTAAGAACAAAAATCGCAACAGGAAAAGTGGATATTCAGCAAACCGTCGAAGCCATTATGTCTTCTCCTGTAAAAACATTTCCAGAGAATATAAGTGTTTCAGAAGCACAAATTGCAATGCTTAAAAATAGAATTACTCACCTTTGTATTACAAAAGATGGTACTACAAATTCTGAGCTAACAGGTATACTTTCTGAATATGATATTATTGTTTTAAGAGAAAATAATGCGTCATCTTTAGTAAAAGAAATAAAACGAAGTACAGCTGTTGATCAGCTCAAAAATATAAGAGAACGTACCGAAGACTTGCTTCAGCGTTACCTAAAACAAGATATTCCAATTGACTTTGTGGCCCGAATGGTTTCCGCTATTAATAATGCTATTACGCAAAAAGTAATTGAATTGTCTATTGATAAAATGAACAAAAAGCCACCTGTAAATTTTGCTTGGCTGGCCATTGGAAGTCAAGGTCGTGAAGAACAATTACTGCTCACCGACCAAGATAATGCTTTGGTTTATGAAGATGTTTCTAAAGAAAAAAATGAAACCGTAAAACCATATTTTTTAGAGCTTTCAAAACATATCAATAAAGCTTTGAGTATAGTTGGATTTGAATTGTGCCCTGCACATATGATGGGTAGCAATCCTAAATGGTGCAATTCGGTTTCAGAGTGGCAAGCGCAATTTAAAAGTTGGATTACCACACCAGATCAAGACAATTTAATGCTCTGCACTATTTTCTTTGATTACGATTATGTATATGGTGATACAAAATTGGTCGAAAAACTATCTGAACATATTTTTGAAACCATTGAACATAATTCAATTTTCTTGAGTTATTTAGGCAGAAATGCACTACAAAACCCACCTCCATTGAGCTTCTTCAGACAGTTTTTAGTTGAAGATAATGGTGAACACAAAGATCAATTTGATATTAAAGCTAGGGCAATGATGCCTTTGGTTGATGCTGCTCGGCTACTCATTTTATCTCACAATATTAAGTCTGTAAATAACACTGTTAATCGTTATGAAAAATTAATAGAATTAGAACCCGAAAACAAAGACACTTATTTATTCTGCATAGAAGCTTTCAAAGACTTATTGCGCTTTAGAACAGAACAAGGTCTTGCCAATTCTGACTCTGGTCGCTTTATAAATTTGGTGGACTTGAGTAAAAGCGATCGATTGAAACTAAAACGAAGTTTTAAAGCTGTTAAAGCTATCCAAGAATTGATAAAAATGCGTTTTAAGCTTAATCAATTGATGTAATATGGGTTGGTTTAGTAGAAAATCATATCCCAAATTTTGGGAAGATTATACTTCAAAATTCAAGAATTCTGAAGAAAACCTAGAAGCTATAAGATTTATAGTTTTTGATACCGAAACTACCGGCTTAGATCCAAAAAATGATAGGATTTTATCTATTGGCTGTATTGCGATAATTCACCTAAAAATTAGAGTTTCAGATCAGTTTGAATATTATTTAGAACAAGAACATTTCAATTCTGAAACTGTAAAAATCCATGGTTTATTGAAAGAAGGTAAGCTCAATAAAGTTGAGGAAGAAAATGCCATCATTGAATTTTTAAATTATGTTGAAAATAGTGTTTTAGTAGCACATCATGCCGCATTCGACATTGCTATGATAAACAATGCTTTAAAACGTATGGAGTTACCAAAACTGAAGAATAAATCTTTAGACACTAGCCATCTATTCAATAAAACCAGACTAGATACTAGTAAAGCTCATTTTAGTCTAGACGAATTAGCTGAGCGTTTTAAAATTCCACTTCACGATAGACATACTGCTTCAGGAGATGCTTATATCACTGCACTCCTATTCTTAAAATTGGTATCCATTCTTAACAAAAATGGGAGTTTAAAATTGAAAGATTTATTAAAACCTGAACGAAGAGGTTTATTATAAAAAGAGGCACACTTTGCAAATAAGTGTGCCTCAACCTAACTAATTAAAATAAATAAAAGAATTAAATCACATCCTCTTCTAACAATTTAAATTATCTTAAAGCTTTACGCTACAGCTGTCAATTTTTTCTTCTTGGGTGCTGCTTCAGTCTCAAACTGATTAGACGTGTTTTTAGAACCTCCAGCTTTTAATGCATTATCACCTGCAAAGAATGTTTTATGATCATCACCAAGGTCTGAGCCTGCCATTCTTTGATGTTTTACACAAGACACTGTTTTTCTAATTTCTTGACGCTGCACATCTCTTACATAAGCCAGCATACCTTCATCTCCAAAATAACCTTCTGTTAAATTGTTCATGTGTAAAGCTGTTGTGTGGTATGTTGGTAACGTAATTAAATGGTGGAAAATACCTGCCTCTCTTGCTCCATCAATTTGGAAAGTTCGTATCTTTTCATCAGCACGATGACATAATTCTGTTCCATCATATTGTGCATCCATTAAGTTATTTCTATCATAAGCTGTCATGTTTTCACCTTCAGCTAGCATTTCTTCAAATACTTGATTGCGGAAATTTAAGGTCCAGTTGAATGATGGAGAATTATTATAAACCAATTTAGCATTCGGAACAACTTCCTTAACTCTATTCATCATATGAGCAATTTGCTTCACATTTGGTGTTGGAGTTTCAATCCATAACAAGTCCGCTCCATGTTGCAAACTCGTAATACAATCTAGCACTACTCTATCAATATTAGATCCATCTTTGAATTTATATAAACCATTAGGTAGTCTCACTGGTTTTGTCAATTTTCCGTCTCGTTTTAGCAATACCTCATCTTCTTTTACATCCTCAATAGCCACTTCTTCAGCTTCTACAAAAGCGAGATATTTTGAAGCTAAATCACCTGGCTCTTTACTCACAGGTAATTTTTGGGTTAGTCCCGCTCCTTCAGAATCTGTTCTTGCTACAATAATACCATCATCAACACCTAATTCTAAAAAGGCATAACGAACCGCATTTAGCTTTGAAATAAAATCTTCATGAGGAACCGTTACTTTACCATCTTGATGACCACATTGTTTAGCATCAGAAACCTGATTTTCTATCTGAATAGCGCAAGCACCAGCTTGAATCATTTTCTTTGCCAATAAATATGTTGCTTCCTCATTTCCAAAACCTGCATCAATATCTGCAATAATTGGAACAACATGAGTCTGAAAATTATCTATTTCTGCTTGAACATCCTCACCATTTTCTAATCTTCTAAATAAATCATTCAACTCTATGGCATCTGCCTGACGGAGGAAATCATAAATCTCAGCAATTAATGCTGGTACAGCTGTTTTTTCGTGCATAGATTGATCTGGTAATGGTCCAAATTCTGAGCGTAAGGCCGCAACCATCCAACCAGATAAGTACAAATATTTTTTATCAGTCGTCTTGTGATGCTTTTTCACTGCAATCATTTTTTGCTGCGCTACAAAACCATGCCAACACCCTAAAGATTGTGTATATTGAGAGTTGTCTGCATCATACGCTGCCATATCTTTTCTCATTACGCTTGCTGTATATTTAGCTATGTCTAATCCTGTTTTGAATCGGTTTTGAGCAGCCATTCTTGCTGCACTTTCAGGATTGATTGCATTCCACGTGTCACCGTACTTTTGTTTTAGGTCTTTCACGGTTTGTAATGCAGAACTGTACTTAGTTTCTGATAAATTTTTCATAAATTTGTAATTAACGATTATTAAATATGAGTCCCGTTTGAATGTTGCCGCATTCGCGGGATTTGTTGTTTATATTATAGTTGTTTATATGCCGAAAGCGTTAAAAACTCTTCAAATTCGGTTTGTGCCACCAATCTTTTAAAGAGATTAATAGCATCACAAAATTTTGTATTTTTAATTTTTCCCTCACCTACTTCACGTATTATTTTTTCAACTTCATCATCGAAAAGATCATCAAATAAATTTCTATTAAAAACTCTACCATCTTCTAAATAAGCTTCATTTTTCAACCATTGCCACACTTGAGTTCTTGATATTTCTGCTGTAGCAGCATCTTCCATAAGATTGTAAAGTGCCACTGCACCATAACCTCTTAACCATGCCTCCATATAAAGAACACCAACATTAATATTTTTGCGTATGCCAGCTTCAGTTATTGTTCCTTGAGGCATCTCTACCAGATCTTCCTCTGTTATATTAATGTCTTCTCGTTTATTAAAAATCTGGTTTGGTGTTGGCATGTATTTATCAAACTCTAACATGGCCACTTCTACCAAAGCAGGATGCGCCACCCATGTACCATCATGTCCGTTTTTAGCCTCTCTTTCTTTATCTACTCTTACTTTTTCTAAAGCAGCTTTGTTAGCTTTAGGGTTATTTTTGATTGGAATCTGTGCTGCCATACCTCCCATGGCATGAATACCGCGTTTATGACAACGTTGAATAACCAAATTAGAATATGCAGCCATAAATGGTGTTGTCATGGTTACCTGATCTCGGTTTGGCACTACAAATCCATCGTGATTTCTGAACTTTTTAATATATGAGAATATATAATCCCAACGTCCACAGTTTAATCCAACAATATGTTCTTTAAGTTCATAGATAAATTCATCGAGTTGAAAACTTGCTGTAATCGTTTCAATAAGTAAGGTCGCTTTGAAAGTTCCGTTTGGAATTTCTAGATAACCTTGTGCAAATTCAAAAACCTCGTTCCACCATCTAGCCTCTAGATAATGCTCTAATTTTGGCAAATAAAAATATGGTGCAGAACCTCTATCCATTAATGTTTTACTATTATGAAACACATATAATCCAAAATCAAATAAACTTCCTGAAACCTCTTCCCCATCAATCAGCAAATGACTTTCGTTAAGATGCAAACCTCTAGGTCTCACCAAAAGCACAGCTGTTTCATCATTTAATTTATAATGCTTTCCTCTAGCTTCGTCTATCAATTCAATGGTTTTATTATTGGCATCTATAAGGTTTTGTTGTCCTTCAAGATTGTTTGCCCAAGATGGTGCATTACTATCTTCAAAGTCTGCCATAAAAGTTTTTGCACCAGAATTAAGTGCGTTAATCACCATTTTACGATCTACAGGACCAGTAATTTCTACTCTGCGATCCAAAAGATCTTCTGGTATTGGTGCTGCTGTCCAATCAGATTCTCTAATAGATTTTGTTTCAACCGGAAATGAAGGAAAGGCGCCTTTATCAAAAATTTCTTGCTGTTTTTCTCTACGTTCTAATAAGGCCAAACGTTTAGAATTAAATTTTTGGTGCAAAGCTGAAAGGAACTCCAAAGCTTCTTCGGTTAACAATTGTGGGTAAACGTTTTTCACTTGTGGTGAAAATGTAATGTTCTGCTGAGTGGTTACTGAAATTTCCATACTGTTATTTTTTGATGAAACAATGTTACAACCAATTTTTTAAAAAAACAAGCGAACGTTCGCTAAAAATTATTTTTCGCTTTTTAAATAAGTTCGCAATTAGTGTTATATTTGTATTTATGGAACAAGATTATATCAAGTTAATTTTCGGATTAAAACTGAAGCAAATCCGCACAGATAAAGAGTTGTCGTTATTTGGACTTTCAAAATTATCAGGACTTTCTAAGTCGTATTTAAATGAAATAGAGAAGGGAAAAAAATATCCTAAACCAGATAAAATAGCATTACTTTCTAAACATCTTGAAGTGCCTTATGACGAATTAGTATCGTTAAAACTAGATAAAAACCTTGCTCCTATTGGTGAAATTCTACAATCCAAAATCTTAAAAGAGATTCCTTTAGAGCTATTTGGCATTCAGGAAAGCACTATGATAGACATTATTTCAAATGCGCCTACAAAGGTTACTGCTTTTATAAGTACCATAATAGAAATTGCTAAAAACTACAATTTCAGTAAGGAGAGTTTTTATTTAGCCTCTGTGAGATCTTTTCAAGAAGCCAACAATAATTACATTGACACTATGGAAGAAGCGGTTTTGGCATTTGCCAAAACCTACCAAGTTGACTTAACCCAACCTTTAAAATCTAAAGAGCTTGAAGATATTTTAGTTGAAGAGTACAGTTATAAAATCAACAATACAGAATTAGCTTCGCACACAGAATTAGATAATCTACGTTCTGTTTTTATTCCAAAATCAAAAACGCTTTTACTAGCCAAACATATTGACGATGCGCAACGCACATTTATATATGCTAAAGAAATTGCCTATAATTATTTAAAGATAAGCGAACGACTTTACACTTTTTCTTGGATTAAGTTTGAAAATTTCGATCAGGTTTTAAATAATTTTTATGCCTCTTATTTTGCAGGAGCATTGATAATACCTAGAACAAGATTAGTTGACGACCTAAAGCTTTTATTTTCAAAAAAGTCTTTTAAAGCAAAAGATTTTGAGCGTATTATAAAAAACTACAACGCTTCTCCAGAGTCTATTTACCAAAGACTAACCAATATTTTACCGAAAGATTTTAACTTAAAAAGTTTATTCTTTTTACGTTTTTCTCATCAGAAGGGCACTAATGATTTTAAACTCAACAAAGAGTTACACTTATCAAAACAACAATCTCCTCATGCTAACGAAACAGACGAGCATTATTGTAGACGTTGGGTATCTATGAAAGTTTTGAAAAGCATAAGTGCTTCAAATAAAGACCATGAATTTGATATTCAAATATCTAACTATCCAAATGAAGAAAAAACCTATTTGGTAATGTCTTCAGCAACTACAGATCCGTTTGTTGCCAATCGTTATAGAAGTGTTAGTATTGGTATTCAAATCAACAATCAGTTCAAAAGGAAAGTTTCTTTTGCCGAGAGCAAATCCATACCAAAAGCTGAAGTCGGTGTAACTTGCGAACGCTGCGTTATTAAAAATTGTGATGTTCGTCAGGCTGAACCAAACGTTATCACTTCAAAATTAATGGATGAAAAAATTGCTAATGTTGTTGACCAATTACAGGAGAAGTATAGTCAATAAAACTAAATAGCATCAACTATATTAGCATAACTAATTTCCTTAAAACTTGAAATTACCTTATCCGCTAAATGATAATCCTGATGTTTTGAGTGAGGACTTTTAAAAGCCACACAATAAATACCTGCTGCTTTTGCTGCTTTAATACCATTGGTAGAATCCTCAATCACCATACATTCAGACTTATCAAAACCTGTGGATGCAGCAGCTTTTAAAAATATTTCAGGATGCGGTTTTGATTTTTCCAAATCAGCTCCACTAAATTTCGCACTGAAATATTGATTTAAATCAAATCTTTCAAAAATCTGATTAATTCCTGTCATTGATGCCGAAGAAGCCAAAACCAAATTAACTCCATTAGCATGATAGTCTTTAATTCTCTCTAAAACACCATCTATAAGCTCCAAACCATCATTCTCAAAATAGTCCTTATAATTTTTACGTTTTAAAGCTACTAAATCTTCAGGCGTTTGACTTAAACCAAATCGATCCACCAATCGTTTGCAAATATTAATCGTAGATTGTCCGGTAAAAGACGAATACAGATCTTCATCTACCTCAATGTTAACATCTTTAAACATTTGATGATAGGCTTTTCGATGCAATGGCTCAGTATCTACAATAACACCATCCATATCGAATAAAACAGCTTTAAGCATAGGAATTTTAATTTGAGGCGAAGATAAAAGGAATAAAATAAAAAGCACCAAAACATAAAATGCTTTGGCGCTTTTTTTACAAACAGTTGAGTTAATTAAACTCTACAAAGCGTTGTCCATTATTTCCTGAACAACTTCTGGATTCAACAATGTACTTGTATCACCAAGATTGCTAGTATCTTTACTTGCAATTTTTCTTAAAATACGACGCATAATTTTTCCACTTCGTGTTTTTGGCAATCCATTGGTAAACTGAATTTTATCCAACTTAGCAATAGGCCCAATTTGCTCAGTAATCAATTGATTGATTTCTTTACGTAAGTTATCATGGTTACGACTTTCACCTGTTTCTTTTAAAGTCACATATCCATATAATGCATTTCCTTTGATATCATGTGGGAAACCTACAATTGCAGATTCTGCTACTGCTGGATGCTCGTTTATAGCATCTTCAATTGGTGCAGTACCTAAGTTATGTCCTGAAACGATAATAACATCATCCACACGACCTGTAATACGATAATACCCTACTTCATCTCTTAATGCTCCATCACCTGTGAAGTATTTATTATCATACGCTGAGAAATAGGTGTCTTTATAACGTTGATGGTTGCCCCAAATGGTACGCGCCATACTAGGCCAAGGAAATTTTATACACAAACGACCATCAACTTGGTTTCCTTTTATTTCTTGTCCATGCTCATCCATTAATGCTGGTTGAATTCCGATAAATGGTAAGGTCGCATACGTTGGTTTTGTTGGTGTAGCAAAAGCAATTGGCGTAATCATAATACCTCCTGTTTCAGTTTGCCACCAAGTATCTACAATTGGTGCTTTTTTCTTTCCTACGTTATCATCATACCAGTGCCAAGCCTCCTCATTAATTGGCTCACCAACAGTTCCCAATACTTTTAATGATGATAAATCATGTTTATCTAAATAATCTACACCTTCTTTAGCTAAGGCACGAATAGCTGTTGGCGCCGTGTAAAATTGATTGACTTTATGTTTTTCTACAATTTCCCAAAAACGCCCAAAATCTGGATAACTAGGCACACCTTCAAACATTATGGTTGTTGCACCATTACATAACGGTCCGTAAACTATATAGCTATGTCCTGTAATCCAGCCTATATCTGCCGTACACCAATACACATCTTTTTCTCTATACTGAAACACATTTTTAAATGTATAGGCTGTATATACCATATAACCAGCAGTAGTATGCACCATTCCTTTTGGTTTTCCTGTAGAGCCTGATGTATATAAAATAAATAATGGATCTTCAGCATTCATTATTTCTGGTTCACATTCATGATGTGCTTCATCTAGCAAGGGCTGCAACCAATGATCGCGACCATCTTTCATGCTGATTTCTGAATTGATGCGCTTAGCGACTAAAACACTGTCTATAGACTCACACTCTTCCAAAGCTTCATCTACAATACCCTTTAAATCTATTGTTTTAGATCCACGATATGACCCATCACTAGTGATGACCATTTTACATTCAGAATCGTTTATACGTGTCGCTAATGCAGTAGATGAAAATCCTGCAAAAACCACAGAATGTATAGCACCAATACGAGCACAGGCCAAGACTGAAACCGCTAATTCTGGTATCATAGGTAAATAAATACAAACTCTATCCCCTTTTCCTATACCTTGTGCTTTTAGAACATTAGCAAATTTACAAACGCGTTCATGTAATTCTCTATACGTGATGTGTTCTGCTTTTTCACTCGGATCATTAGGTTCAAAAATGATAGCCGTTTTATCTCCACGTGTGTACAAATGTCTGTCGATACAGTTTTCAGTGATATTAAGTTGCGCACCTTCAAACCATTTTACCTCAGGTTTAGTAAAGTCCCAACTAAGAACATTATCCCATTTTTTACGCCACATAAAGTGCTCTTCTGCTATTTCCTCCCAAAACACCTCAGGATTTCTGACTGACTTACGGTAGACTTGATAATATTCTTCTAAGTGTTTAATATGATAATTACTCATGATTTAGATATGTTTATTTTAGTTATTTAAGATTTTGTTAATGAATTCCAACATGATTTTTGGCATAAACATTTTTTATTTCGTCTATAATTGCCACATCATCTATTGTTGAAGGAATGTTATATTGTTGTTCATCCGCAATATTTCGTAGTAATTTACGAAGAATTTTCCCACTTCTTGTTTTTGGTAATCGATTGACAACGTAAACATCTTTAAATGAAGCTACAGCACCAATTTCTTTTCTTACTTCTTTAATTATTTCTGTTTGAACGTTAGCCTCATCATCATTTAATCCCGATTTCAAAACAACAAGACCTAAAGGTTTTTGCCCTTTTAAATCACAGTGGACACCAAATACCGCACATTCCGCAACAGACTTATGAGAAGCAACAATTTCTTCCATTTCAGCAGTAGATAAACGGTGACCAGCAACATTAATAATATCGTCTACACGACCTGTGATAAACACGTAGCCATCTTCATCTTTATAACCTCCATCACCAGAAAAATAATAACCTGGAAATCTATCTAAATATCCTGATTTGAAACGCTCTGGATTACCCCACAAATTCATTAATGTTCCTGGTGGTAATGGTAATTTAGCAGCAACGTAACCTTCTACTCCTGCTTCTAATTCGTGCCCTTCTTCATTTAAAATTTGAATATCATAACCACTTACAGGGAAACTTGCTGAACCAGGCCTTACTTCCTGTAATTGTACACCAACCATATTAGCTAACATAGGCCAACCACTTTCGGTTTGCCACCAGTGATCAATTACAGGAACGTTTAATTTTTCGTGAGTCCACGTTAGTGTTGCTACATCACAACGTTCACCAGCTAAGAACTGATATTTTAAACATGACAAATCAAAACGCTTTATCATGTGTCCGTTAGGATCTTCTTTTTTAATTGCTCTAATTGCTGTAGGAGCTGTAAACATCACTTTTACATTATGTTCTGAAATCACTCTCCAAAATGTTGAGGCATCTGGTGTTTTTATAGGTTTACCTTCAAATAAAATAGTTGTATTTCTATTCAGTAATGGAGCATAAACAATATAGCTATGTCCTACTACCCACCCCACATCACTAGCTGCCCAATAAGTATCACCTTCATCTACTCCGTACACGTATTTCATAGAGAATTTTAACGCCGTAGCATAACCACCGGTATCTCTAATAATACCTTTTGGTTTTCCTGTTGTTCCTGAAGTATATAAAATATAAGAAGGGTGTGTTGCTGGTAAAGACACCGCTTCTGCTGAAGAGGATTTCTCTACCAATGTCTTATAATCCACATCATAATTTTGCTTTGGAATTTCAACGTTTTGTTCTCTATCAAACACAATAACATGTTCAGGCTTACTTTCAGCTTGTTTTATAGCCTCATCAACAAAAGGTTTATACGGAATAACACGTTGAATTTCGATACCATTTGATGCGGTAATTACTGCTTTAGGCTTACAATCGTCTATACGAATAGCTAATTCATGCGGTGCAAAACCACCAAAAACAACTGAGTGTATTACACCTATTCTTACACAAGCCAACATTGCATATAATGCCTGCGGAATCATAGGCATATAAATAATACAGGTATCACCTTTCTTCAGGCCTAAACTCTGTAATCCACCAGCTAGTTTAGAAACCTCTTCATGCAACTGATTAAAAGTAATATGTTGCTTAGTGTGTGTTACTGGAGAGTCATAAATAACAGCATCTTGATCACCAAAACCATCTTTAATATGTTTGTCTATACACAGATAACTTAAGTTAAGTTCTCCATCTTCAAACCATTGAAAATAGTCATGTGAATCTTTAGATAAAATAGTTTTTGGTTGCTTAAACCACTCTAATTGATCGGCTTGTTCTTTCCAGAATTGCTCTGGCTGATCTATACTTTTTCTGTAGAAATCTTGATATGGCATAGCTACGATTTTTTGGAATTAAACAAACCGAACCAATTAGGATTAAGTACTTTCAATTTAATCAACGCCCAAATGATTACCACAAAACAAATACCCATAACGATGGATAAGATTGGGCTAATTGGAGTTTGATTTTCGAACTTAAACCTAAGGTATAGCGTAGCTACAACATAGATACTAATTATAATATCTGATGCTAAAGGGTTGATACGAAACTTCATTGTCTTTTCATTTTAATTAAATACTGTTTGTTTGCACACAAAACCAATATTTAATAACCTAAAAGACTGAATTCTAATCTACAAGTTCCAATATTTCTGAAACTATTTTTTTTACTGAAAAAGGTTTAGTTAAATACTTATCGGCTCCTAAATTTAAACCCTTTTCTATGTCTGAAGCCTTATTTTTTGCAGTTAAAAATACAACTTTAGTATCCTTAAGACTGTCATTATTTTTTATTTGTGTTAAGGTTTGGTAACCATCTACATTTGGCATCATGATATCTAACAATACCACATTTGGTATTTCATGCTTTAATATCTCTAGTGCTTCACTACCATCCCTTGCAATATACACTTCAAAATCTTGTTTTTTGAAAGTATATTCTAACGACATCACTATATTAGGTTCGTCATCAACAATTAAAATTTTCTTCTTCATATAAACGTGGGGACAATTTACTTAAAAGGTAACGTAAAAACAAGCATTGCACCTTTTTTTAACCCTTTTTTAGCCCATATTTTTCCGTGATGTTTTTCTACTATTTGTTTGGTAATTGCCAAGCCCAATCCACTCCCTTGAGGCTTTATTGTATTTTGATGTTGCGATTGGTAAAATTTATCAAATATATAATCGTGATCCTCTTTCGGAATCCCTTTACCATTGTCGCTTACTGAGATTTCTACAAATTCGTTAGCTAACTTGTAATCTACTATAATTTTTCCCTTTTTAGCTTCTGTAAATTTAATTGCATTAGACAAAAGATTTGTAAGAACTTGCAAGATTCTGTCCTCATCATAATCAAGTTTAAAACTGTGTGGATTCTTATTTATGATTTCAACTTCCTTTTTAGCTGCTATATGTTTTAAGCTTGATATTGCCTTTGCTATTGTTTTTGAAATATCTTGACGAGACAAATCTAAATTCAGACGTCCTGTTTCAAGCTTTTCAAAATCTAAGATATTATTGATTAATCTCCCCAAACGGTCAGAATCCTGAAGAATATTTTTCAAAAACTGATTTTTGATATCCTTAGGCATTTCCTCATCATCCATAAGTAATTCCGTAGCTGCTCTAATTCCTGTTATTGGTGTTTTTAGCTCATGAGCCACGGTATCTAAAAACTCATCCTTTTGCCTATCCTTAGTAATCAGTTCTTGGTTAGCAGTTTTTAATTTTGAAGATAACTGCGACAGTTCTTCTGATTTTTCTAAAAGAGCTTTATTACTCACTATATTCTCTTTAGACTCCTCGAGTATTTTTAACACTTCAACAAGACTTATTTGCTCTTCTTTCACAACACTCGCTATCAGTATTTTAGCAGAAGCCGAACCTATACTTCCTGTCAATAGTTTTTCTGAAAAATTAATCAATCTAGCATCTGCTAACTGGGTATCTTGAGGTAAATCGTATTTGGTAAAAAATATTTTTAGCGCTCGATTAGCTCTGTTTTCACCCAAAAATCTCACTAAAACATTTTTAATATCAGCGACGTAAGCCTCACCTTTCCAAACCAAGGCACTATCTTGTAATGTTGTGAAATTTCTACTATCCACAAACATTTCAGCATAATTTCTTTCCCTATAATTCCCCTTAGAAGTCAACGAAAATGTTAAATAGCACAGCGTATTAATTGTAATACTCCAGAAAAACGCATGCATAGGTGGACTTAAAAAATCAATTCCAAATAAGGCATGAGGTTTTAATAGTGAAATTCCCATCAACCCATTTTGAACAAAATCATCAGTACCCGTATATGCTTCAAGAGTAAAAGGAAGCACCAAAGTATAAATGGTTACACACAAACCCACTATCATCCCAATAATCGTAGCTTTAGAAGAGCCTCGATTCCAATACAATCCAATGAAAAACGAAGGAGCTAACTGAGCAATAATAACAAAAGAGATAAGACCTATAGAATAAAGCGACAGTTCTTTGGAAAACGATATATAAAAAAAGTAAGCAAATATAATTATTGTGAAAATTGATATTCTACGAATGGTTTTTATGTATTTTGAATTTCTTTCAGGTTGATTTCTAATGAATTTATCCAAGAAACCATAAGGAATCACCAAGTTATTACTCACCATAGTCGAAAGTGCTAAAGTAGAAACTATAACCATTGATATCACAGCTGAAAAGCCGCCCAAAAACACAAGAGTTGCTAAAAAAGAATTGTCATGCTGAAGCGGCAGTAATAAAGTATAGTATTCAGCATTTGCCGAGTCCCCAAAGGTTAACTTTCCTGCCCAAGCAATAAATATTACAAAAAGATTAAACAGTAGTAAATACAATGGAAACAACCATATGGCTTTCTTTAAATGTTTTTCTCTATTATTTTCTAATACAGCAACTTGAAATTGTCTTGGCAATAGAAAAACCGCTATAAAAGATAATCCTAAAGTAAAAAACCAATTAAATCCTCCCTTAAGTCCATCAATATTCGTTAAGGCTTTAAAATTATCGGTTTTAGAAATTTGATCATAAATATCCGTTGTACCATCAAACAAATAAAAGGTTATATATACACCTATTGCAATGAAAAAGACCAACTTTAATATCGACTCAAAAGCCACTGATGCAATAATACCTTTATGTTTTTCAGAAGCATCTGTTTTTTGAGTTCCAAAAAATGTAGCAAATACAGCAAGAAGTAAAGCCACATAAAACGTAGAATCGTCTATAGCCGAAGTTGAAACATAACTGGTTTCATCAGACATTATTTCAAAAGTTTCAGATACCGCTTTTAACTGTAACGAGATATAAGGAAGTGTTCCTAAAAGACATGTAAAAGTAACCAAAGCACCGAGAAAACGATTGTTACCATAGCGTAATGAAATAAAATCCGCAATAGAGGAAATCTTGTGTTGCTTTGATATTCTTATGATTTTTCGAAGTACTACAATCCACAGAGGAGCTGCAATTACAGGCCCTAGATAAATCGGTAAAAAATTAACACCAGAATTTGCTGCTATACCTACACTTCCATAATACGTCCAAGCGGAACAATAAACCGCCAAGGACAAGGTGTATACATAAGGATTATTAACCCACTTGCTCTGTTTCTTTCTTTCAGCAAGAAAGGCAATGTAGAACAACACTGCCAAATACACTACAATTATGACTACCAATGCATAATTACTCATAGTGACGTTTTAAAACAATGTAAGAAATAATCAATGATATTAACCACACTAAAAAAATAAATAAGTAAAATACAGGTACACCAAGAAACTGGCCATCAATACTGAAAATCAATACAAAAGGCACATTAAAAATTAAAAACAAAGCTATAGAGAGAACTATCAGCTTTTGTTCATGGCGTTTTTTCATAAGTATATTCTTGATACTAATATAAGGAAAATCAGCACTACAAAGTAATGCTGATTATACCTTCTGAATAAAACTTTATTCAGTACTAATTAAAAACTAAATATTAATGTGCTGATGCTTCTCCTGCACCAGAAGGAATCCTAATATTTTCAACCATTTCCTGAACATCTTGAGGAGGTGCTGCTGTTAATCTCGATACAACTACAGAGATAACAATATTCACACACATAGCAATGGTACCAAAACCTTCAGGAGATGTTCCAAACCACCAATCTTCACTAGTTCCTCCACCAAACATATTCAATTTGAATTTCATCATGTAAAACAACATCAATACAATTCCGACAACCATACCAGATATAGCACCTTGGCTATTCATACGCTTATCAAAAATACCCAAAATAATCGCTGGGAAGAATGATGCTGCCGCTAATCCGAAGGCCAGCGCAACCACTGCCGCCACAAAACCTGGTGGATTAATTCCAAAATAACCAGCAATTAAGATTGCTATAAAAATTGAAATACGAGCCCACATTAATTCACCTTTATCAGAAATGTCTGGTTTTAATTGCTTTTTAATTAAATCGTGAGAAATAGATGTTGAGATCACAAGTAATAAACCTGCTGCGGTGGATAGAGCTGCAGCCAACCCACCAGCTGCAACTAATGCAATAACCCAATTTGGTAATTTAGCAATTTCAGGATTTGCTAATACCATAATATCTCTATCCACATAAAGTTCGTTTGCAGAAGTGTTAGCGTTAGAGATCATACGCTGACCATACTCCCCTCTTGCATCAGTGTAAACTGGCTTTTTACCATCTATAGAGCTTCCATTAACGTATTGTATTTTTCCATCTCCATTTTTATCTGCCCAAGCAATAAGACCTGTATTTTCCCAGTTTTTGAACCACTCAGGGATTTCAGTATATTCAGTATTACTTACTGTTTCAATTAAATTTGTTCTAGAAAAAACTGAAATAGCTGGAGCTGTTGTATAAAGTATAGCTATAAACAATAATGCTAATCCTGCCGATTTACGTGCATCTTTTACCTTAGGAACTGTAAAGAAGCGTACAATTACGTGTGGAAGACCAGCAGTACCAGTCATTAAAGCTAGTGTAATAGCAAATACATCCCAAGTTGACTTTGTCCCACTCGTATATTCGTTAAAACCTAGTTGGGTGTGAAGTTTATCTAATTTATCCAACAAGAATTCACCACCTTCTACTGTTCCTCCCATACCTATTTGAGGAATTATATTTCCTGTCATTTGCATAGAAATAAAGAAAGCCGGCACCATAAACGCAAATATTAAAACACAGTATTGAGCTACTTGTGTATAGGTAATCCCTTTCATACCTCCTAACAATGCAAAAGTCAATACTACTGCCATACCAATGATAACACCAAGGTTAATATCTACTTGTAAGAACTGAGAAAATACAATTCCCACACCTCTCATTTGACCAGCAACGTAGGTAAATGACACAATTAAAGCACAAATTACCGCAACTGTTCTTGCAGTGTTAGAATAATATCTGTCACCTATAAAATCTGGCACTGTGAATTTACCGAACTTCCTTAAATAAGGTGCTAAAAGTAAAGCTAGAAGCACATATCCACCAGTCCATCCCATCAGATAAACCGAACCGTCATAACCTGCAAAAGAAATTATACCAGCCATACTAATAAAAGAGGCGGCACTCATCCAATCTGCAGCAGTTGCCATACCGTTTGCTAAAGGAGAAACTCCACCACCAGCAACGTAAAATTCTTTTGTTGAGCCTGCTCTAGCCCAAATTGCTATTCCAAAATATAGAGCGAAAGTAAGCCCTACTAATATCCATGTCCAAGTTTGTACACTCATAATCTTTTTTGATTTTTTTTTAGTTAAGGGTTACTCGTCGAAACCGTATTTTTTATCTAATTTGTTCATTAATCTTACGTAAACGAAAATAAGAACCACGAATACATAAATTGAACCTTGCTGTGCAAACCAGAAGCCTAGTTTGAAACCACCAAGTTTAAATTCGTTTAAGGCATCTTTAAACAAAATACCACATCCATAAGACACCACGAACCATATTGTTAACAATACAATTAAGTATCTGAGGTTTTCTCGCCAGTACGCTGTTGCGTGTTGTTGTTTTTCACTCATAATTAATATTTAGTTAGTTATTATTAAATAAATTCTTGAGCCCGATTTTACAAGAAAATCATAGCTTGCACTGTAAATATTCCTGTTGCATCTGCATCACCAACTTTACTGTTAGCATATTCAAAACTCAATTTTGAATGATGACCTGTGAAGTATACATTTGCTCCAAGTTTAAATTCATTAGCATTGTCATCGATAACATCTATTGCTCTTGTAGAGTAAGCCAAATAAGGTTGGAATCTTGTTTTTGTTTTATCACCAGGCAGTACATAACCAACGTGACTATAAATCATATTACCAGTTGTATAAGGTCCTAAAATGAAATCTTCACCATAATCATTATTTTGATAAGTAGCGTAGGCTGTAATTGCCGATCCATTCTCTCCAATTGGTGCATCATAGAAAACATCAGCTGCAAACAAAAGGACATCATCACCTTCTCCATTAGGAAGCACTACACCGTTAGGATGACTGAAGAAACCAGCACCCACATTCAACACTTTTTTAGCCCCCAAGTATGTTCCTACTTTGTATGGTAAAGCGTTAGATTCTTGGTCCAATAAATTAACATCTACATAACCCTGAATAACTTTTCCAGCCTCATCAGCTCCAAGCACCTCTCTTCCTCTATAAACTGTAGCCGTACCAACATCTCTTGAAGAAGCATCATTATCTAAAGTATTTGTGTTTGCTTCGTTCAATGCAAAACGATACTGAACTTTTCCTAGTTTACCTTTAATATAAACACCTATGTGGCGTGCAAACTGATCTGACAGACCTATAGTAGACCATGAAGATCTATTATTATCCAAGGTCAACATATTTAATGTACTCTGATTATTTAAACGAGAAATACCGTTCCAATAGTGAAGACCTGCACCTACATAAAAATCTTTAGCGACCTTATATTCACCCCAAAAATCATGGAAGAATAGTTGAGCGCTAGCATCTTTACCAACCGGACCAGTATTATTACCATTTAAACTATTAAGTCCAAAATGAGTAACTAGAGAAAATCTATCACTGAATTTTATCCAGCTTAGAATTCTAGCTCTTCTTACACTAAGTGATAATTGTTCGGTACCATCTGGAGCATCACCATTATATTGTGCCCAAAATTGTCCCCAAGAAATAAATCTCATGTACTTAGTACCGTCGTCGTTAAAATTAATTCTGTAACCTTTCCCATAACCTGTTTCAGGTTCTGATTGGGAAAACCCAGAAAAGAAGCATAGTGCAAATAACACTATAAAACAATTAAGTCTTTTCATAAAGCTTAGAAATTAGTTAGTTATTAAATATTAGTTTTGTGTGCACCACTAATCTCTAAAAAACAAATGCTTAACAAAAAGTTAATATACTTAATTGTTAAAATACTATACTAATCCTTGAATCTCTCCCATTTTATAAGCATAAATTTATCTCCTAACTCAGTTACAACAACTCCTGCTCCTTTTATATTTTCAGGTTGCTGAAAGAATTTACCGAGCTCATGAGCATTTAGTATTTTATAAGTAGGGTGATAATTAGAATTATAAGGACGTTTGATATTATATTTTTTCACCCAATTCATCACACTAACATGAGAGACACCCAAAATACGCTCAATCTCTCTATAGGTTAAACCCTCTAAATAAAGCTGCAATGATTTGTTTACATAATAGTCGTCAACTTTCTTTCCCATCTTATTTACGGTAAAAAAATAACCACACTTTTTACATTTATAGCGTTGTCTTTCTTTTACAACACCACTCTTAATGTATTGGTCAGAACCACAATTTGGACACAGATCAATTATCATATATATTATTTTAGCATAAATATACTATTTTAGCAACAAACAAAGTAAAATAATCTTAATTAATTAAAAATACCGTAAATACTCGTGTTTAAAATTGAAAGATTACAATATTTAAGCATGTAAATTTATTAAAATGATAAAACCTCTAAAATCATAAATTTTAGAGGTTTCCATTGTAAGAAAATATTTATGTGTTCTTAAGTTAACTTAGGATTAAAATATTCGTCTTCTTCTTCAGTTAATATTCTTGAATGAATAATAAACCTTAGACCTAACGGAATCTCTAAAGAAAAACTTGCCCCTCTTCCTTTAGTAATATCGATTGTTAAGTGTGTATGCTTCCAATATTCAAACTGATCTTGGTTCATATAAAAAGGAATTCCTTCAACCTCACCAAGAAAAATATCACTCTCATCTAAATACATATCATCCTTTTCAAAAATCATAGGTGCGGATCCGTCACAACAACCTCCACTTTGATGAAAAATCAAATCTCCGTGTTTAGATTTTAATTGCTTTACAATTTCAACTGCCTTATCTGTAATTTCTACTCTTTTCATATTATAATGTAATAAAAAAGGCCGAACTATAATATATAATCCAGCCTTTAAAGCTACTAATCAACCATTAAAAGAAGCCTAATTTATTCTTATCGTAAGAGATAAGCATGTTCTTTGTTTGTCTGTAATGACTCATCATCATTTGGTGATTTTCTCTACCGAATCCAGATTTTTTGTAGCCACCAAATGGTGCGTGTGCAGGATAAGCGTGATAACAATTTACCCAAACACGACCTGCTTTAATAGCTCGTGGTATTTGATATAATTGGTGCGCATCGCGTGTCCAAACGCCAGCTCCTAGACCATAAAGTGTATCGTTTGCTATTTCTAAAGCTTCAGCTTCATCCTTAAATTTTGTCACACAAACTACAGGTCCAAAAATTTCTTCTTGGAAAACTCTCATTTTATTATGACCTTCCAGAATTGTTGGTTTTATGTAGTAACCATTTGCCAAATCACCTTCTGTATTCGCTTCACCTCCACATAAAACTTTAGCACCTTCATCTTTTCCTATTTTAATATAGGATTGAATTTTTTCGTACTGATCGTTTGAAGCCTGAGCACCAACCATACAGTCTGTACTATATGGGCTTGTTTGCACTATTGCTTCAGTTCTAGCAATAACACGCTCCATGAATTTATCGTAGATATCTTCTTGAACCAAAATACGAGAAGGACATGTACAAACCTCACCTTGGTTAAACGCAAACAATACAGCACCTTCTATAGCTTTGTCTAAATACTCATCATCTGCATCCATAACCGAGTTAAAGAAAATGTTTGGAGATTTCCCGCCCAATTCCATTGTTACAGGATTTAGGTTTTTAGAGGCATATTGCATTATTAATTGCCCTGTTGTAGTTTCACCTGTAAAGGCTACTTTATCAATCTTTGAACTTGAGGCTAACGGCTTACCAGCTTCTGGCCCAAAACCATGAATTATGTTTATGACACCAGGAGGAAAAACATCTGCAATCTTCTCCATTAATAAAGTTGCTGAAGACGGTGTTTGCTCTGCTGGTTTTAACACTACACAGTTACCTGTTGCTAAAGCAGGAGGCAACTTCCACGATAACATTAATAATGGAAAGTTCCATGGGATAATTTGACCAACCACACCCAGTGGCTCTTTAATATTCATGGAAAGTGTATTAGCATCCAACTCTGTCGCACTACCCTCTTCTGCTCTAATACAAGCCGCAAAATAGCGCCAATGATCTACACATAAAGGAATATCTGCATTTAAAGTTTCTCTAATTGGCTTACCATTGTCACAAGTTTCAACCAAAGCAAACTCTTCTAAATTTTCTTCTATAATATCTGCTACTTTATTTAAAAGTGCTGCACGCTCAGTTACCGAAGTATTTCCCCAAGCTTCTTTTGCCGCATTAGCAGCCGCAACTGCATTTTCTACATCTTCCTTTTGAGAACGAGGATATTTTGCAATTAAACTCCCATCAATAGGAGACGTGTTTTCAAAATAATCTCCACCTACAGGTGGTACAAATTTTCCGTCTATAAAATTGGAATATTTGTCTTTAAATTGTGGTTTAGAATAACTCATACCTTTAAATTGTTTGTTTATTAATTTATTATTATTTAGTTGAAAAAATTAACTATTACTTAGTTTTGATAAAGTTATTTTATCAAATTCTAAAAAAATTGAACATAATTATTATATTTTTGAACATATCTATTATTAACGATAATTAAGACTTTTTAGAAATTAAATTTCGTATTATTGAATATGGCAACATTACTAAGTCATCACAGAAACAACCGAAAACTCACTACATTAGTAGAAAATAGAACTACTTACAATGCAGAATATGCCGAGTTGAATATCTACGAAACTCACGCTTATGCTGAAAAAGTGTCTTTAACTTTCGATTTTCCTATTATAGCAAGTATGCTTACAGGAAAGAAAATTATGCATATTGACGGTTTTGAAGCTTTTGATTTTTTCCCAGGAGAATCGGTAGTAATGCCAACTAATAAAGAAATGGTTATTGACTTTCCTTTAGCGACTGAAGACAAACCTACACAGTGTTTGGCATTAGGAATTGATGCCAACAAAATTGAAGAAGTCGTAGAAAAGTTCAATCATAATGTTGCAATAGAAAATGAAAACAATAATTGGGATATTGATGATTCCGCTTCGCACCTTATTAATAATGTAGATGTCAATCATCTTATTGAACGATTGACTTATACCTTTACTAACAATAATAAATCTAAAGATGTATTATTAGATTTAATGATTCAGGAACTCATCGTAAGGTTACTTCAAACCAAAGCAAAATCCTTAATCATTAATGACTCTAATAATATTTTTAATGACACC
Source organism: Winogradskyella sp. 266wxhm (assembly GCF_058964685.1). Taxonomy (NCBI): domain Bacteria; kingdom Pseudomonadati; phylum Bacteroidota; class Flavobacteriia; order Flavobacteriales; family Flavobacteriaceae; genus Winogradskyella; species Winogradskyella sp. 266wxhm. The sequence continues at coordinate 3,391,980 of NZ_CM179559.1, read as the reverse complement.
AGAATTGGAACGGTCATTAAGTTTATAAAAGACAATCTTACCAATAAAGATATTTCTGTCGATTTATTGGCTGAAAAGGCTCATATGAGTACCTCTCATTTTCACAAGCAATTTAAAAACACACTAGGTATTTCGCCAATAGATTATATTAATTCCGAAAAGATTAAGTTTTCCAAAAAACTGATAAAAGAGGCTAAAGATTTAAGAATGTCTGAAGTCGCATTTAAATCTGGATTTAACAACACCAGTTACTTTAACAGACAATTCAAAAAAATGGAATTGATGACTCCTGCTCAGTTTAAGTCTTCGATTAGTAAGCCTTAATTTTTAATACTTTTAAAATACCTTTTAGCTTCAACTATAACCTTTGGCGCCAAAATAATAGTAGCCAACATTGTTGGTACTGCCATAAGCGCAAATACACCATCAATAAGATTAATCATCATACTTAAACTTGTGATTGCTCCGAGGATAATGCTTAGAATATAAAAATAATTATAGTAATGTTTGTTTTTTGCTCCAAATAGAAAAGACATGCATTTTGAACCATAATAAGAATAAGAGAATAAAGAGCTCATACTAAAAACAGCTATACAAACTAAAAGCAAATACTTGCCATAAACAGGCATAACATTTGCAAAAGCAGAAGCTGTAAGACTTACTCCATTATTATCTGTAGTTTGCCAAACTCCTGTTACCAGTATAGCTAATGCTGTTAATGTACAAACTACTAAAGTATCTATTGCAGGTCCTAGCATAGCAACCAAACCTTCTCTAACAGGCTCATCTGTTTTTGCAGCTCCATGTGCCATTGGCGCAGTACCAATACCAGCTTCATTAGAAAAAGCACCTCGCTTTATACCATGAAGAATCAAAGCGCCTAAAGCACCTCCTAGAAATGGTTCTCCTTTAAAATTATTCGCAGCAAAAGCATCTGTAAAAATTAAGATTAAATAATCAAGAAGCACGTCGCTATGCGAAATCAAAATAACAACCACCAAAACAAAATATAGTACTACCATACTCGGCACTAACTTAGACGCTACAGAACCTATTCGTTTTATACCACCAAGAATAACCAATGAAGTTATAAACACTAAAACCAAACCTATTCCTATATTGGTATACAGATTAACTTCAACACCATTTGGAACTAATAAAATATCGTTTATCGCCTGCTTTAATTGATTAACATTAAACACAGGAAGCGCACCAACCAATCCACAAACACTAAAAAACACAGCCAATGGCTTCCATGATTTACCTAAGCCTTCGGTGATAAAATACATTGGTCCACCTTGCACCTCACCTGCACTATCTTTTCCGCGATATAAAATAGCTAAAGTTGATGTAAAAAACTTAGTACTCATACCAATAACCGCACTCACCCACATCCAAAATACTGCACCAGGACCACCAACAGAAATAGCCACAGCAACACCTGCTATATTCCCCATACCAACTGTAGCAGATAACGCCGTAGTTAACGCTTGAAAATGCGATATCTGACCAGGATCGTTAGGGTCGTCATACTTGCCTCTAAGTACATTAATCGCATGCCCTAAATACCGAAAGGGCAAAAAATGTGAACGCACAATTAAATAAAGTCCACCTCCAATCAGTAAAATAAGTAATGGTAAACCCCAGGCTAAGGATGAGAATTCTGCAAGTATATTTTCTAATGCTTTCATAAATTTTATATCTCAAAAATATTGTTGGTAATTTCTTACTTTATTAACTTGTAAATCTTTAGTTTTCATTCTTTAAAACCTATATTGCCAATATTTTTTATCAAAAACTAACCAAACACAATACAACAACAAAGTTACAGCTATTAGCCATGAAATACACCTTAACTTTCTTTCTTATCATTTTTATCAATCTATTTTCTTTTTCCCAAATCAAATTTGAAAAAGGTTACTTTATAACAAACTCGGATGAAAAGGTAGAGTGCCTCATAAGAAATGTAGATTTAAAATTTAATCCAGACGGGTTTACCTATAAATTAACAGAAACCTCTGAAAATAAAAAAGAAACAATTAATTCTGTAAAAGAGTTTGGTGTATATGATAGATTTAAATACAGCAGACATACCGTTGATATAGATTATTCTAGCTCTAGAAACGAAGATTTAAACAGAAATTACCTACCTGATTTTAAAGAAGAGACTCTGTTTTTACAAGTACTCATAGAAGGCAAAGCCAATTTATATTCTTATATCAATGCTGAAGTTAGTCGCTATTTTTTTAGTACCGAAGACAAAAATGTTGAGCAACTTGTTTACAAAGAATTTCTAAATGAATCTGATAAAATCACAGAAAACAACCAATACAAACAACAATTGATAAACAATCTTCAATGCTCATCAATTGGTATGGGCACTATTAAGAATTTACATTACAGAAAAAGCGATTTGGTTAAGTTTTTTGAGAAATACAATAAATGCAATAACGAAACATTTACAAACTTTGAAAATAAAGAGAAAAAAGATCTCTTTAATCTAAACGCCAGACTAGGTGTCAATCAAACATCTCTTTCAATCAACGGTTACTCAATCACATCGTATATTGATTTTGGTGAACAAACTACCTTTAGATTAGGTGTTGAAGCCGAAATGATAATGCCTTTCCACAAAAATAAATGGGCTATTATTATAGAACCGACTTATCATTACTTTAAAACAGACACAGATGTTACTGCTTATTTTGTAACACAAAAGGTAGAAGTAGATTATACTTCTATTGAGTTACCTATTGGTATAAGACATTACTTTTTCCTTAATAAGAACTCTAAGATATTTATAAATGCTTCTTTGGTTGTAGACTTATTTAGTGATGGTTCGGTTATTGAATATGAAAACAGGTCTAACTTAGATATTAAATCCTCTAGTAATCTTGGATTTGGCATAGGCTATAAATTGCTTGATAAATTTAGTATTGAGTGCAGATTACACACAAGAAGAAACGTGTTGACCTATTATAATGATTGGACTTCAGACTACAACTCTATGTCTTTAATTTTGGGGTATACGTTGTTTTAAAATATGACAGATATAGACAATACTATTTAAACTTTTGATTTTTATAATTAAAAAAAACAACTTCGGTTATCAATTGATATAGTCATTAAAACAAAACAATATCTTAAAGCTGACAATAATTAGGAACTAAAAACAAACTTATTTATGATTAAAAAAACAATACAAATTCTGATAATATTTATTTTTTCACAACAATTAATGGCTCAATATGGATGGACTGAAGCGGAAGTTTATTTAAAAAACGGTACTGTTTTAAAAGGAGAAGCAAACTTAACAATGATGAGTAAAACTGTTAATCTGAAGAAAGAAAAAGTAAAATTTAGAACAAGTAAAAAAGGAAAGAAATCAAAGTATACACCAGATAAAGTAGATTATATTATCTTCACGATAGAATATAAAGAGAAAGAAGGCAAAAAGAAAATTACTAAAACAAAAAAAGCTAAATACATCCCTGTATACCTTAATAAAAAACAGACTAAATTAGGTTTTGTTGAACTTATAGTTGATGGAAAATTGAGGTTAGTTGGAAGAACAGTTTTAGTTCAAAGTGGAGGAAATATGATGTTTCCAGCTCACCCTAGTGTTCCTAATAGTACAGCTTTATATTCACCTGTTTATTTTTTAGACCATAACGAGATAATGCTCTTAAAGGAAGGTGAAAAACCAGAAGTCTTTAACCAAGTAAGTCTTACAAAATCTTTTAAAAATAGAGCTGCTGACTACTTTAAAGATTGCCCTAGTTTACAAAATAAAATTAAAAATAAAGAGCTAAAAAAAGAAGATTTAGAAACTATTGTTAACTATTATAATTCTTCTTGTAACTGATTTTCAAGTGTAATAAATTAATTTAATAACTATTGAACTTTAATGAACTAGCTCATTAAAGTTCAATAGTACTCGCTTACAATTCCTTAATAAAATCATAGTTAAAACCGATAAGCTCAGAATCCAAAAACTTTCAACTTTTATATTTCCAAGTAAATAGTACATTTGTATACCAACTAACTATAACTTGAGTGCAAATCGTTTATATTTTATTGATGCTGTAAGAGCATTTGCCATCCTTATGATGCTACAAGGGCATTTTATAGATACGTTGATGGATGTTTCGTATAGAGACCCTAACGATATAGCTTACAGTACTTGGGAATATTTTAGAGGTATTACAGCTCCAACATTTTTTACTATTTCGGGTTTAATATTTTCCTATCTCTTAATAAAGGCTAAACATAAAGGCACAGAGAAAATTCGCATGCGTAAAGGCTTGTTACGCGGTCTTATGCTTATTGCTATAGGTTACTCACTTAGAATTCCATTGTTTGAATGGCTTATTGGAAAATTTCACACCTATTTTTTAGTAGTTGATGTATTACAATGCATTGGTTTATCTCTAATCATGGTCGTATTAGTTTATAAAGCTACTTTTAAAAAGACACTAATTTTTTCTATATTAATGTTGCTCTTTGGAGTTACTATTTTTATTACAGAACCCTTATATCGGTTTTTAGAATTGCCTAATGTACCTCTGGTATTTTCCAACTATTTATCTAAAGCCAATGGTTCTATTTTTAATATTATTCCTTGGTTTGGTTATGTAGCTTTTGGTGCGTTTATAGCCACTCTATTTTACAGATATTTAGAGCGTCCAAAATTTAAGCTCGCTATTGTTTCAGGTTTTTTTGTTGTTGGTATTGTTCTTATAATGCTATCATCTGATATACTAACAAGCTTATCTTATATTACAGATTTTAAATTATTACTAGATGCCGCAAACTACAATTACCTCTTTACCAGACTTGGAAACGTTTTAGTCATATTTGCTATTTTCTATCTGTTCGAAAACTATATTAAGCAACCGGTTATTTTAAAGATTGGACAAAAAACCTTATCCATCTATGTCATTCATTTTATAATTATTTATGGAAGTTATACAGGTTTAGGACTCAATCGATTTATAGGAAGAACACTTGTACCATGGCAAGCGATAATTGGCGCAATTCTATTTTTATTAACAGTTTGTTTTATTGCCTTTTATTATGTGAAGACCAATGAATTTATCTATTCAAAAATTACAAAGTTGATTGATAAAGTAAAGCGTTATACTAATTAATTACTTCTAAAATTGTAGTTTTATAACTATAAATTAAATCACTTTCAGAATGAAATATTTTAGATTATTACTTACAATTACGTTAATACTCTTTTTATCCTGTGATAGAATTTCTAATAAAGCTAAAGAAGGCATAAATCGAGGTGGCGAAGTTGTCGGCGAATCTGCTACGGAATTTTTTGATGGAGTTTCTGATGGTGTAGACAAAACCTTAGATTGCGAAATTATTTTCTCTGAAGAACTATTAAACAAAGGCTTAAAGAAAGGTGTTTATGACATAGAAAGTCAACCTGTAGGTAATAACAACAAGCTTATATTATACATTATTTTTGAAAAGGATTTTAGCAAAGAACTTATAGCTAAGGCTTACAACAAAAAGAACCAAGAGATAGGAAGAACGAAAGTAATGGTTGAAGGTAAAGCTGGTGATGCTATTTATTTTGATTTCTTATTTGATAAACGCACCGATATAGGCTATAGAAATAAAATTGTTATAGAATAAAAAAGGCTTCCTAATTAAAGGAAGCCCTCTTCTTCATAGCAATTTAAATTTAAAAACTCAATCATTATTATTAATTGCTAGACAAGTACACCGACGAAGCCGATGCCAGCGCGCTATTAAAGCTTGGAGTTAAATTTCCTCCAGAGCCTATATCATTAAAGGCTAATATTCTTCCGCCTCCGTTACCAGCTTCAGCAATATATACTGTTTCTGTATCAGCATCATAAGCTACGTCTACTGGGTTACCTAACATTGTAGCGCTACCAGCAACTCTAATCTGGCTAGACATTGCTAATGTTGCACCATTAGCTGTAGAGTTAAGTTTGTTAGTAAAGTTTTCAATCACGTGAAAACCTCCATCATCTTGTCCGTTAGACGCTAAAGCAATATCAGTCATCACCAATACATCAGAACCAGCATCGTAAGTAATACCATGTGTTCTAACAATACCTTCTATAGCAATTCTTTTAGAAGCACTAAGTGTAGTTGTTGATGTATTAGATAGAAAATTGGTAAACACAGCTAACTCATTTGTTGCATCTACCACAGCATATAAATCATTACCGTTAAAGGTAATTCCCCAAAGTTTAAAATTTGTTGTAATAACGTTTCTTAAAGTAAAGTTTCCACCACTCATGTTGTAGATATACAACCTACCGTCAGGAGTATTAGTATCGCCATCTACATCTGCATTGTCTGCCACAACGAAAAGATTTCCATTTACAGCAACTTCTCTTGGACTCATCATATCACTTGTACCAGTGATACCTACACTAATTGAAGAACCATCTAAAATATCATCAATATTCATAAAACCTTCTAAATTGTTTCCAGATCTTGAGGCTTGAAAAACAGATTCAGAACTACTGTTATAATAAACACCATCAGCTGCAGTTGATGCAGTAAGCAAAGTTCTTGAGGAACCATTCATTCCAGAAGAAAAGTCATAAACAGTAATATTACCATTAGAATTATTTGAGGCAAAAAGTTCTACACTTGTATTATTCATACCACCATCATTACTATCGTCATCACTACAAGATGTTACAAATAATGATAATGCCATTACCATAGTTAAGGTTAAGTTCAGTTTTCGATTTCTCATTACATTTTGATTTTTCATGATTTTAAGTTTTTTGTTTGTACTTTACCTACGCAATTATGAATAAGTGGGTTTTAAAAAATCGACTCTTATTTCACAATAAATTGATAATGAGTGATTTAATATTTAAATTTTATGATTCTTTTAACAATTTAGATGCTAAAAAAATGGTGTCATACTATCATGACGATATCATTTTTCAAGATCCTGCTTTTGGTATTTTAAAAGGTGAACGCGCCAAGGCTATGTGGCTTATGTTGTGCGAATCTCAAAAAGGAAAAGATTTTACAGTAACTTTTTCTGATATAAAAACAGATGCTAATAAAGGTTCTGCACACTGGGAAGCTATGTATACTTTTAGCAAAACAGGAAGAAAAGTTCATAATAAAATTGATGCCGAATTTGAATTTAAAGATGGACTTATTATTAAGCATACAGACAACTTTGATCTGCACAAATGGGCAAAGCAAGCTATGGGATTCAAAGGCTTATTACTTGGAGGGACTAAATTTTTCAGAACTAAATTGCAATCTCAAACCAACTATCTTCTCGATAAGTATATGGCAGAAAAAAAGCTACCAAAATAAATTTGATAGCTTTTTGAGGCAATGTTTCTTTTTAGGGACTATATAGAGTTTACTTTATGTTTCATTGCATAATATAATATTCAAATCTCATGCCAAAGTCTCAGCTATAAGCTTTTACCTTTCCTTCTACACCTTCAAAAAATGACTTCATAAATTTAAAGTCGGCTTCCATATTATCTGTTGGATAAAATGGTTCAGAGACTTTATTATGTTTGTTTTTAAAATCTAGCGTAAACATAATGATAGGAACGTTTGCTGTTTTAGCAATGTAGTAAAAGCCAGTTCTCCATGTTTCAACTTTTTTCCGTGTACCTTCAGGTGCCAATGCTAACCTAAATTCTTCTTCATTTTCAAAAAGTTTTGCAATGGATTCTACTTTATTCTGTCCCGAAGTTCTATCCAAAGCTCTACCGCCTACGGCTCTAAAATAATAACCAAACGGCCACCTGAACAATTCTTTTTTAGCTACAAAATTCACCTTAATATTTACAGCTTTTCTGAGCAGAACGCCAATATAGAAATCATGCCAACTCGTGTGAGGAACAGCTATAATAACAACTTTCTTAAGCGCATCTTTTGAAAAGTTTGTATTTCCTACAATTTTCCAACCCAAAAGCTTAAAATAGATGAATTTGGCTAACCAATGCATCTTACATTTTTTTGTAAAGCTCCATTAATTTTTCTGGTGTAGCTATTTTTTTCCAATTTTTACCAATAGCGTTTTCCCAAAGTGGCTCTAAGCTTAAAGCTACTTCAATCATAATATTTAACTGATGTTCATCTAAATCTGCACAAATTCCTTGTGGTAATTCTATGTTGAATTTAGACTTCATTTCTTTAAATAATTTCACATCTTCAGGATAAAATTCCTCTAGATGATCAAAAACAATACAGTTACCAATACCATGTTTTACACCCAACAAATATCCCAACCCATAGCTCATAGCATGTGCTACTCCTACTTGAGAATAGGCAATGCTCATACCACCATGCCAGGATGCCATCATTAATTTATCTTGAGACTCTTCCTCGCTTAATTTATCTTCAACAAAAATCTCCCTACAAAGTTCATAGGCTTTTTCACCATAACTCTGACTAAAAGCGTTTAAATATGTTCCGTTTAAGGACTCAACACAGTGAACAAAACAGTCCATGCCTGTATAAAACCACTGGTCTTTAGGAACTCCTTTAGTAAGCTCTGGATCTAAAATTACCTGATCGAATGGTGTGTAATCACTATTAATACCCAGTTTACGTTCTGGACCCGTGAGTATTGTTGTTCGAGATACTTCAGCTCCTGTTCCAGATATTGTAGGGATACCAACATGATATACCGCAGGATGTTTAATTAAATCCCAACCTTGGTAATCTTTTGACTCCCCTTTGTTGGTTAGCATTAATGAAACTGCTTTTGCAATATCCATTACAATACCACCACCAATACCAATAATTCCAGAAGGCAATTCACTATATTCTAAAATAATATCTTCTACCAGTTGATCTATCTGAGATGTTTTAGGTTCATCTTCAGTAGGTATATAAACAATTTTATCTTTATAAGACAGTGTTATCCTAGACGTTAACCAATGATTGCCTTTAAAGACATCATCTACATAAAATATAAATGGAGCCTGTCTGTTTTTACGCTTTGGCGCAAGAATCTCATCAAGTTGATTGAAACTTCCACGTCCAAAGACAATTCTGGACACCATTGGATAATTTTTGTATGTCATTTACTTTTTAATATCTTTTTCAAAAATAAGAACTTAGTTCTATTTAGTCGGTTTGAAATATTTTAAAATTTCTGTTAAACTTTTTATAGTGTTATACTCCACACCATCAGTTTCGTTTTTTGTAACTTCTTCATGAAGCCAAGTGGTATGAAAAGGTATATGAATAGCTTCTGCACCAATATTTACAAGTGGCAAAATATCTGACTTTAATGAGTTACCAACCATTAAAAATTCTGATGGATTAATATCTAAATGCTTCAAAAGCTTCTCGTAATTAGATTCTTGCTTCTCACTTAAAACTTCAATATGATGAAAATATTGGAGCAAACCTGATTTTTCTAGCTTACGTTCCTGATCTAAAAGATCTCCTTTTGTTGCTACAATAAGCTTATAATCTTTGGAAAGTGATTTTAATACGTCTTCTACTCCATCTAACAACTCAATAGGTTTGTTTATCATATCCTTACCTATTTGAAGTATTTTTGAAATAATTTCGTTTGAAACTTGCCCATTAGATAGTTCAATAGCCAATTCTATCATAGAAAGCACAAACCCTTTAACTCCATAACCATAAATTGGTAAATTTTTTATTTCCAACCTAAATAGTTCTTGGTCTATTTTATTAGGGGTTTCATAATGGGATAATAATTGGCCTACTTTTTCTTCTGCTTCACGAAAATAAGTCTCATTGACCCAAAGTGTATCGTCAGCATCAAAGCCAATTACTTTTATGTTACTGTAATCTATTTCCACAAACGCTTGGCTTTTTCTAAATCTTCTGGTGTATCAATTTCCACACCTTGTACTTCAGTTTCTACCATTTTTATACGTTTACCATATTCTAGATAACGAATACATTCTATCTTTTCGGTAGCTTCTATAAATTGCATCGGCAATACCGTAAAATCTAACAACGCTTGTTTTCTGAATGCATAAATACCTTTATGTTTAAAATAACGTGCACCTACATTTTTATCTCGTGGAAAAGGAATTGGACTGCGTGAAAAGTAAAGTGCAAAATTATTTTGGTCTACAATAACCTTAACTGTATTTGGATTATTAATTTCATCCCAGTCAGTTATTTCAACCATAAGTGAAGCTAAATCTATTTCCTTTTCTGCATCTCCTTTAAAAACTTCTAGAACTTTAAAAAGGCTTTCTCTTTCTGTGAAGGGCTCGTCTCCCTGAACATTTACCACAATATCGCAATCTACATTGGCTACGGCTTCAGCAATTCTATCACTTCCAGACTCATGTTCTTTTTGGCTCATAATGGCTTTGCCTCCATTATTTACAATTTCATTATAAATAATTTCGCTATCGGTAACCACATAGACTTCGCTAAAAAGTTCTGTAGCCACAGTAGCTTCATAAGTTCTTAAAATCACCGATTTTCCTGCTAAATTTTGCATTAATTTACCTGGAAAACGTGACGCACTATACCGTGCAGGAATCATGGAAATAATCTTCATATTTCGACTTTATCTGAATTCAAAAATACTGTTTTAGGATGATTTTGTCTTGTTATGTTTTAACTTTTTATAAAGTTTATATGCATATGGCTCATGAAAGCCTTATGCTATTTAGCTTATCAGTTCAAATGGTTTTCGGTAAACATATCGTCTTTAAAACCAATTAAATATAGTTTTTCTTTGGCTCTTGTTACAGCAGTGTATAACCAACGGATATAATCTTTATCCATACCATCTGGTAAATAAGGTTGCTCTACAAAAATGGTATTCCATTGTCCACCTTGAGATTTGTGGCATGTTATAGCATAAGAAAACTTCACTTGTAATGCATTGAAGTATTTATTGTTTTTTACACCTAAAAACTTTTTATAATTTGAGGTTTCATTCTCATAATCCTTCATTACTTCCTGATATAATCTATTGGAATCTTCGTAACTTAAAGATGCACTTTCAACATCTATAGTATCTAAAAGTAAAACGGTTTCAAAAGGTCGCATTCTAGGGTAATCTACCATTCTAATTTTTACTTCGGCAAATCTAAACCCGTATAATTCTTTGATACTGAATATTTCTAATACTTCAATAATATCTCCATTAGCGATAAAACCAGCTTCGGTTGTTGGTTTTATCCAGAAATAATTATTCTTAACCACCATAAGGTAATCTCCGGCTGACAATTCATTTTCGTTGAATAAAATACGTTCCCTTATTTGCTTATTATATAGGTTTGCCCTTTTATTACTCCTAACAATTATAGCCGTTTCTTCGTAACCTTCACTGCTGTAGGCATCATTAATAGCATCCATTATTTCATGCCCATCAATCAACCTTACTATATCTTTAAATGGACCTACATTAAATTTGAAACTTTCATAAAAATCAAATTCTAATACAGATCTTAATTCCGTTGCATTTTCTAATATACCAGAGTCTTGTTCTTGTCTTACAACCTCATCAAGCTCAATTCCTATAACTTCTTTGTTATAGTGTAAGCTTAAAACATTAGGATCTAACGCAGGACTTAAATCTGATTTTACTGGTGGCAACTGAGCAACATCACCTATAAGTAAAAGTTTACATTGATGACCAGAGTACACATATTGCATTAAATCATCTAAAAGCGAACCATTTTCATAAAACTTGGAATCTGATGGAGCATCAGGAATCATAGAAGATTCATCTACAATAAAAATTGTATTTCTATGCTTATTGGGTTGCATTACAAATTTTACACCGCCTCCCTTTTCTTTTTTAGGAAAATATATTTTTTTATGAATGGTAAAAGCTTCTTTTTGGGAATAATTTGAGATCACCTTAGCCGCTCTACCTGTTGGCGCCAACAAAACAGCATTTTTTTTTGCTTGCCATAAATTAGCAACAATAGTACCTATAATACTGGTTTTTCCTGTACCTGCATATCCTTTTAAAAGATAAATAGCATTCTTATCATTACTAAAAATGAATTGAGATAATTGCATAAGTACCTGATCTTGTTTAGATGTGGGTACAAATGGAAATTTTGATTTTAAAAGTGAGTAAAATGCTGATGCATTAGAAATCATAGAGTAATAAATATGAAGCAAGATAGCATTATTATATATTTTCCAAAATCATAAGTTATTGACAATTTATTTTTGAATGATTTTTATTTAGATAGTTTTTACGAACAAAAAAAAATTGTAGATTTGCGATAAGACCTAATTAATAAAAAAGAAAATGTTAAACGTAATTATTGCAGTTGTAGTTATTATACTATTAACCATTGGTATTGTTTGGTTAATTGACAAATTTGTTCCTAAAAAATTAAAACCAGTCATTAACCTTTTGCTTTGGGCATTAATTATATTCTTAGGCTATTTAACCTTCATGTCCGTTTATGAAGAGATTCAATTCAACCAATTAAAGAAAAAACGTTTTGCAGTAGCTATCGATCGATTAATAGATATTAGAGACTCTCAATTAGTCTATAAAGAAGTTAATGGTGAATACACTGATAGTTTTGATAACTTAATAAAGTTTATTGATACTGCTAAAGTGCCAATTACACAAAGACGTGACACATTAGTATTAGATGAAGAAGCTACACGTCGTTTTCAAGGTGTTGAAACTTTTAAAACAATTACTTTAATAGATACCTTAAGTTATTTCTCTGTAAAAGATTCATTATTTAAAGGTAGTGACCGTTACAAAAAGATGATGAACGTTGGTGTTGGTGAAGAAGGAGCTAAGTTTACATTAAAAGCAGGTAAACTAGATGAATTCCCTGTATTTGAAGCTAGTGTAGAAAAGTCTGTTATCTTAAACGACCAAGAGCCTTACTTAGTAGAAAAAGAAAAGCAGGTAGTTTCTGTTGATGGTGTTAACGGACCAACGCTTAAAGTAGGTTCTATGGAAGAAGTATTCACAAAAGGAAACTGGCCAAAGAGCTACACAAACAAAGAGTAAATTTGAAACCAAAAGATATTAAAGAACTGTCCATTCAAATACATTTGAATGGGCTTTCTTTTTGTATACTAAACCAAACTACAAATACTGTAGAATATCTCAATACTATTGAGTTTGAGCAAAAATCTACACCTTACAATACTTTAAATCATTTAAAAGCTGAATTAAGCAGCAACACCATTTTTTCCGAAGATTTTAATTCTGTTTCTGTTATACACCAAAACGAATTATCATCACTTGTTCCTAAAGAAATATATAACGAAAATAATAAAGCAGATTATCTAAAGTTTAACGCTAAAATTCTTAAAACAGATTTTATCACCGAAGATGATATTGCCGTAAATGATAGTATTAATGTTTACATACCTTATGTAAACATCAACAATTACATTTTTGAAACCTTTGGCGAATTTATTTACAAGCATTCCGCTAGTGTATTAATCAATTCTGTTTTACAAAAGAACGACGTTACAGAAACACCTATTGTTTATATCAATTGTAACAAAACTACATTAGAATTGCTTGTTGTTACTTACAACAAACTGCAGTTATTCAATGTATTTGAATATCACAGCAAAGAAGATTTTATATACTATATCTTATTTGTTTTTGAACAATTAAAACTTAATGTAGAAACCTCTCCCATAAAACTTAGTGGGTTAATTGATGAACATGATGAGTTATACAACATACTTTACACTTATGTAAGACATGTTGAGTTTAACACCACAAAATATAATTTTAAATTTTCAAACAGTATTGATGATACCAAAATTCATCATCATTATTTAATTCTAAATTCGTTTTGATTCGAATAATTTCAGGAAAATACAAAGGAAGGCGAATTACCGCACCAAAGAAGTTACCCGTTAGGCCAACAACAGATATGGCAAAAGAGGCTCTATTCAATATTTTGAATAATCAGTATTATTTTGATGATATCTCTGTTTTAGATTTATTCTCTGGAACCGGAAACATTAGTTATGAGTTTGCTTCAAGAGGTACCACAGCAATCACTGCTGTAGACGACAATTTTGGATGTATTAAATTTATAAATGAAACTGCTGAAGCTTTTGAAATTCCCATCAATACTATAAAAAGTGATGTCTTCAAATTCTTGGAGAATTCAAAACAACAGCATACTATCATTTTTGCTGACCCTCCTTATGAGTTTGAATTAGATGTTTTTTCTAAAATTCCTGAATTGGTTTTTGAAAATAATCTTTTAGAAGAAGATGGTCTTCTAATTGTTGAACATTCTAAACACACCGATTTAAGTCAATTAAATCATTACAGCCATTCTAAAAGTTATGGTGGTAATGTGTTTAGCTTTTTTAGCTAAAACGATATCTTTTTTACTCTTCAATTCAAACCAAAGCATACTACTCTAAAACACTTCAATTTGTAGTATAAATCCTAAAATTATTTTTTTATTAAATTAGCTGTATAAACTTCTGATTTTTAAATAAATAAACTAGTCCTGTTTATCTACGATTTAATTAACCTCTTTGTTAGTGCTTGCTATTAAACATATTACTAACCAATTAAATCAAATTATTATGAAGAATTTAAAAATGGGATTACTAGTTCTCTTAATGACAGTTTTTACTGTAAACTTTTCAAATTCACAAGAAGAAGCGCAACCTACAATGTTTGTTGTACATACAGACAATGTAAAGTTTGAAATGATGCCAAAATACGAAGAATTAGCACTAAAGCTAAAAAATAGCTGTGAGGAGAATAAGATTGAAGGTATGAGTTGGACAACTATTAGTGTGGAAGATGGTCGATACGTTTATGTATCTCCTATTAAGAACATGGCTGAGTTAGATACCAACCCAATGGAAGACCTTGCTAAGAAAATTGGAAAAGAAGAAATGGGCAAAATGTTTGGGGAAATGGACGAATGCTATGACTCTCATAGTAACGAGATTATACATTTCATTCCTGAGTTATCATACATGCCAGAAGGCTATGATACCAAAGACAAAAACGAAAGGGAATATCACTTTTTGTATTACGCACCCAAAAACGCCAAAGCAATGAATGAAGGCATGGCAAAAATTAAAGAGATGTTTGAAAATAAAGGTGTTAAAAATGGATATGAGGTATATCACAGCGGTTTTGGTAGCGAAGAAAGTTACTATATGGTCTCTGTAGCTGGTGAAAGTGAGTTAGCCATAGCACAAGACGGTAAAGATGATGATGAACTTTTAGGAGATGAAAGCCAAGCTACATTTTGGGAAGTTATTAAGCTCGCTACTAAATACAATGAAGTAGAAGCTAAAATTCGTCCAGATTTAAGCTACTATGCAGAATAAAAAAATCTTAAACGCAAAAAGAAACCCTTTACTATTTCAGTAAAGGGTTTTTTAATGACAAGCAAATCTATAAGCCGAATTCTGTATTAAAACCACAAAGGTCTTAACCCTTATCATTTATCTGAATTTACTGTTACCAGCAAACTTTAGCTGTCTACCCTCCAACAATCGGACGTGCAGCCCTCGAGCGTTGGTATACATGACATTGCACCACATAGAGTTTACCTGATTTCACTACAGCATTACCTGTACATACTTTCTGTTGCACTTTTCCTCACCTTTCGATGGATGGCTGTTAACCACTATGATTGCACTATGGTGTTCGGACTTTCCTTCCCGATAATTATCGGAACGATAAGGCAATCTGCGTGGCGGCAAATGTACATAAATTGTTAATAACTCATATTAAATATTAAATATCAAAAACGCCTATTTATAGGTTATTCTTAAATTTGTAATTCACTAATTTATCAATGGAACATTTCGTAGTATCGGCACGTAAGTACAGACCACAAACCTTTAAGGATGTTGTAGGTCAGCAGGCTATTACCAATACTTTACTGAATGCTATTGAAAATCATCATTTAGCTCAAGCTTTATTATTTACTGGTCCACGTGGTGTTGGTAAAACCACTTGCGCTCGTATTTTGGCTAAAATGATAAACAGTGACGGTAACACTAGCGAGGACGAAGATTTTGCTTTCAATATTTTTGAATTGGATGCGGCTTCTAACAACTCCGTTGATGATATCAGAAACCTAACCGATCAGGTTCGTATTCCGCCACAAGTTGGTAAATACAAAGTGTACATTATTGATGAGGTACACATGTTGTCTCAAGCGGCTTTTAATGCTTTTCTTAAAACCTTAGAAGAACCACCAAAGCATTGTATTTTTATTTTAGCAACTACTGAAAAACATAAGATTATACCAACCATCTTATCGCGTTGTCAGATTTTCGATTTTAAACGCATTACGGTTTCAGATGCTAAAGAATATTTAAAATACATTGCAGAAGAACAAGATATTACTGCTGAGGATGATGCACTTCACATTATAGCTCAAAAGGCAGATGGTGCTATGCGTGATGCGCTTTCAATCTTTGATCGTGTAGTAAGTTTCTCTGGAAAAAACCTAACAAGACAAGCCGTTACCGAAAATCTTAATGTACTAGATTACGAGACTTATTTTACAAGTACCGATTTAATTTTAGAAAATAAAATTCCTGAGTTGTTAGTACAATTCAACACTATACTGTCTAAAGGATTTGACGGTCATCATTACATCGCAGGATTAGCTTCCCATTTTAGAGATTTAATGGTTTGTAAAAATCCAGCAACGCTTGAACTTTTAGAAGTAGGTGAAGAAACTAAGGAAAAATACATGATTCAATGCCAAAAGACCTCACATACCTTTTTGATGCAAGGTATTGATTTGTCCAACAGTTGTGATTTAAAATATAAATCGAGTAAAAATCAACGGCTTTTAGTCGAACTCACATTGATGCAGCTAGCCTCTATCACCTTTGATGGAGCAAAAAAAAAATAAGGGCTTCATAATTCCTGCTTCTTATTTTACAGCAAAAGGTATTACTCCTATTCCTGTAAAAAAACCTGAAGAAGCTCAACCAAAAATATCTAAAGATATCTCAAACAAGGAAGTTGTTAAAAAGCAGCCTGAAAAAGTTCAGAACTCTGTTTCAGAACCTACAACAATACCAAAGATATCCATCAATAAACCTGGCAAAGTTACTTCTGGTCTCTCTTTAAAAAGTATAAGGGAAAAGAAAGAGCATCAAATACGACAGATGGATGTTGTTATTGATGAAGACGATTTACCAAAAGAACCAGTTACCCAAGAAGCATTGCTAAAAGCTTGGAAAGCCTACACAGCTAAAATGGATAAGAAAGGTGAAAAAATTATGGCTTCCATATTACAAATGGATACACCTAAGCTAAAAGGAACTACGATTCATCTTACCTACTCCAACAATACAAATAAAATTGAGTTAGAGCGTGCTCAATTTCCTCTAATGGCTTATTTAAAGAAAACACTTCTTAACTACGATCTAGAATTAGATATAAAAGTTAATGAAGAAATCGCTAAAAAATATGCCTTTACACCAAGAGAGAAGTACGAAAAACTAAAGGAGAAAAACCCAAACATTGAACTACTCAAAAAAACGTTTGGGTTAGACATTTAGGTACTTTTATTTTATTCCTACTTAAGCTTAATAAAATAGTAACAATAAGGTATTATAAAGCATACCCTTTTTTTTGAAATTAGTATGACTATACTAATCTCTATTTTGAATACCAAATGAATAAAGTTTACTTCATCCTTGTTTTATCTACACTACTCGTTTCTTGTAAAAATAATAGTAATGACACTTACTCTATACCTTCCAACGAAATAATAGAAACCACTAAACAAGACGATTTAAGTGGAGAACAGCTTTCAAAAATATATTGTAAAGCCTGTCATCAATACCCAGAGCCTGAAATGTTAACTGTAGACATATGGAAAGATTATATGCTGCCAAGAATGGGTTACATGTATGGCATTTATAAAAATGCCAATGAAAGAAAAGCCCTTTTTGAAAATAATGAAGGTGGTGAGTTGGTAAAAGCCAGTGGATTATTTCCAAACGAACAAACCTTGGATAGTTTATCTTGGAAAAAGATTCAAGATTATTATTTAAATAATGCTCCAAACGAATTAGCGTTGCCACCAAAAAAGATAATTAAAAAAGAACTCAAGCAGTTTACCACAATAATTCCAGATCAAAAAGTAAATGTACCAAGTTCTACTATGGCAGAATTTTCAGAAAACGGTCAAATTTATTTAGGTGATGCTTTTACTAAAAGTTTTTCCATTTTTTCTAGTAACCTAAAATTATTAACCTCTGGAAATGTACAAGAAGGTGCTGTAAGCCTTTATGATACAGATGACGCCTTCTGGCTTACCGTAATGGGTAGTTTTTCTCCTACCGATGCGCCAAAAGGGTTAATTGCCACCTTGCCAAAAAAATCTGGAATAAAATCAACTGTTCCTATAAAAGGTTTACAAAGACCTGTGCATAGTGATTATGGAGATTTAAATGGTGATGGAAAAATGGATATTGTAGTTTCAGAATTTGGAAAATGGACAGGTGCGTTGTCTGTTTTCATTCAAAATGATAGTTCTTACACTAAGAAAACCTTACTAGCAAAGCCTGGCGCTATAAAATCATATATGAGAGATATGAACAACGATGGCTTTTTAGATATTGTAGCACTATTTGCTCAAGCCGATGAAGGCATTGATATTTATTACAACGATGGTAAGGCCAATTTTAAAAGAGACCGAGTACTTCAATTTTCGCCATCTATGGGAGGAAGTTTTATGGATCTTATAGATTATAATGATGATGGTTTCTTGGATATCATTTACACAGCTGGTGATAATGCAGATTACAAACCTATAATGAAGCCCTGGCATGGCATCTATATTTATTTGAATGATGGAAATAACAAATTCAAACAAGAGTTATTCATTCAACATAATGGAGCGTACAATGCCATAGTCAATGACTTTGATGGAGATGGCGACAAGGATATAGCTGCGATTTCTTTTTTTCCAGATTGGGTAAATACACCTGAAGAAAGTTTTGTTTATTATGAAAACACAGGAAATAATACGTTTCAAAACTTCACTTTTCCTGAAGTAAATAAAGGCCGTTGGGTAGTTATGGATGCCGCTGACTACGATAAAGATGGTGATACAGATTTAATTCTAGGCTCCTTAGCATTTGAAGTAATTCCAAAACTTGGCTATGTTGAACAATGGATGAAAGATGGTATTCCGTTTATTATTCTTAAGAATAACTTGAGATAATCGCTTGTTTATAACATGTCTAAATAAGAGGAAACTTTCACTTGTTTATAAATGTTAAAAAAAATGGCATAGCATTAAATTCAATTCACATCACTTGTATTTATTGGGTTTATAGAATTTCAACACTAAATAATTTAAAAAATCTTTGTTACTAAAAGGTAAATTATCTAATTAATAATAGGTCATTCTCATAATGTTTAAAACACATCCTTAATGTTTCGTTTGCAATTATTTTAAATAGCTTTTAAAATGACTTTACAAAGCGCCAGTAATTTTAAGTCATTAATTATTAACCAATTTATTTAATCACAAAACTATTTAAAATGAAACGTAAGTTACTTTCTTTGATGATGTGCGGATTTGGTTTAGTATCAATAGCACAGAGTCAATTTCCAACCACTATGGTTGACACAGATTGGGATGCTACAACAGTAGTAGTTCCTCCTTCTCCTTTTCAACTCCAAGTATTATTTATTGGTGGAGAAGATATGGTACAAACAGGGCTTAATGAAGAAGTACCTGCTAAGCAATGGCACGATTTTATCGGTTTTACTCCTTTAACAGCTGAAGACTGTGTAGATGATCCTAATGCTATTGGTTGGGCTTCTGTAAATCACGAAATGATTATTGCTGATGACAAAATCGGTGATGGTGGTGGAATGACTACCTTCTTATTAGGTAGAACCCCTTCTACTGATGAATTATATATTATTCCACAAACTTTAAGTGATGGTCGTGAAGGTGACTTCTTTAATGTAGATTTTTCTGCTGTTGGTGAAACAGGGATGAACTGTGGAGGTATTAACTCTAATATTGATGGTCGTGTTTGGTCTGCTGAAGAATGGTTTAGAAATAGTAATAATGACGTTTACGATAGTGGTAATGGTGTAAGAGACATTAGTGACTACACTATTAAATACACAGAGTTTGAGATGGCTAACTTCCAAACGATTCCAAAATACCAAAACTTCAACTGGATGGTAGAAATAGACCCAAGAGCTTCTAAAGCAATACGCAAACAATATAATTGGGGACGTCAACCATTTGAAGGTGGTACAATTGCTAATGATAACCAAACAGTTTATATGGGTGCAGATGCAACTCCTGGTTTATTTACAAAATTCGTTGCAGATACTCCTGGTGATTTTACTTCTGGAACAACTTATGTTTATAAGCATGATAATGCTGGTGATCCTTGGGTTGAAATAGACAACTCTAACTTCTCAAACATGTTGAACTTTACAGATTTAGCTATTGCTGCTGGTGCTACAATGTTCAACCGCTTAGAATGGGTTACTATAAACAAAAATAATGGTAAAATATATATGACTGAAACTGGCAGAGACAATCCTGCTTCTAGCTGGTCTGATGACGCTACTGCTGGTGGAGTTTATGCTGCTCACCATATTCAAAGAGCTATAGATCAAGGAGCAACTGGTCCTGACGATGCTGCATATTGGGATTATTACGGACGTGTTTTAGAATACGATCCTGCTACTGGAGATGTTAATATTTTTGTTGAAGGTGGTCCTTATTTTACAACAAGTCCTGATGTTGCTAACTATCCAACAAAGCACTTATCTAATCCTGATGGTTTAAACATGCTTTATGTAGATGTTGATGGTACACCAAAAACATATATGTTAATCAACGAAGATTTAAATGGAACGTCTTTTGGTAGAACTCCATCAGAATATCCTAACGATCGTATGTGTGAAATGTATATTTTAGACATGGATGTTGCTAACCCTACGGTTGATAATTTAATTCGTTTAACCCAAACTCCTAGAGGTGCAGAAATTACAGGTGCTTGCGCTACAGCTGATGGTAAATCTGTATTGGTAAACTCTCAGCATCCAGATGGTGCTAACCCATTCCCATACAATAACTCATTAACTTTTGCTATCACTGGGTTTGATGATCCTACAGCATTAGCGACGTTATCTAGTAGAGAGTTTCATTTTGATTCAAACAAATTTGGAATTTATCCTAATCCAACAGAGCGTATCTTATACTTAAGCGAAACTACTGATTGTGCTTTATACGATATTACAGGAAAGCGTATTGGTGTATATCGTAACACAAAATCAATAGATATTTCTGGTATCCAAACAGGAACATATTTATTAAAAACTAGCGAAGGCATTACTAAAAAAGTAATCATTAAGTAAGTTTTTTAGAAAATTTTAGCCGGATGAGTAAATCATCCGGCTTATTTCATTTTATAATATTATGAAGATAAATACTCACATTGTTTTAGTTGGCTTGTTGCTTGGATTTGTTTTTTCTCTTTTTAGCCAATGGTCAGATTCTAATTTTAACGATCTCAATAATTACAAAGGTTATAGACCAAATGTAATAGGTGAAATCAACGCTGAATTTATAGAAGATTTAGAATTTTTAGTTGAAGAATCAACCAATTTTAGAGAAAGTGTTGATGGTTTTGTAAACCAAAATCAGTCCAAACAAAATGTAGATAAGTCTTATAGAGCTTTACGAGATGCTTTTAAAAGTGTAGAGTATATTATTGAATATTCAGACAAGGAAGCTTATGATAAAATTGTCAATGGAGCTCCTTTACCTAAATTAGAACAAAAAGTTTCCGATCTTACAGTACTTGAACCACACGGGTTGCAAGTTATTGATGAGATGATTGCTGGTTCGGATTTTTCTAATAAAGATGAAAAAGAAGCCTTTTTAAAAGAAGTTGAACTTTTTGAAAAAAACATCAAAAAAATCAATACCTATCTTAAAATTAGAAAATTTAACGATAGACAATTTTTTGAAGCTACTAGACAATCCATAATTCGTTTGGCTTCATTAGGTATCACAGGTTTTGATACACCTGGAACACTGCAAGGTATTGAAGATGCAGACAAAGTTTTACAAACTATAAAAAAATACACTGGCTTATATAAACCAGAATTAAACAATGTAAATCAAATTGAGTTATTAAAGAAAAACTCAAATATTATTTCAAAAGGTTTAAAGATTATTAAAGGAGCTGACTTTGAAAATTTCAATCGTTTGGTTTTCATTAAAGAAGTTATAAATCCTTTATATAAAAATATAAAAGACATTCACTTAGCTTTGAATTATGAAACTATAGATGAAGTTTCAAGATATCCACAAGCTGTTAATTATACTTCAGAAAATTTATTTGAAAAAGATTTTCTGAATAACTTCTATTATGTTAGTTTAAGTAAAGACGATACTTACGATGAAAAATCAGAATTAGGTCGTTTACTCTTTTACGATCCTATTCTATCTCAAAAAAACACCATGTCTTGCGCAACTTGTCATGATCCTAAAAAAGCATTTACCGACGGAAAAACATTGAGTTCTTCTAGTAATGGCGGTCACCTTGAGCGTAATGCCATGACTTTAAATTATTCAGTTTATGCTACAAAATACTTTCACGATTTAAGAGCGCAGCGCTTAGAGGATCAGTTTGAACATGTGGTACTAAGTGAAAAAGAATTCAACTCTTCATACAAAGAGATTTTAGAAAAAATTAAAAATAGTCCAACGTATGTGGACTTATTCAAAAAAGCATTTCCAAACAGTAATCAAATCAAATTTAATGATATTGACTATGCTCTAGCAGCTTACGTAATGCAACTTAATACGTTTGACAGTCCTGTAGATCAATATTTTCAAAATAAAATAGATCAATTACCAAAAGCTGTAGAAAGAGGTTTTAATCTCTTTACAGGCAAAGCAGCTTGTGCAACTTGTCATTTTGCTCCATTATTTTCAGGAAACTTACCACCGCTTTATATTGATAGCGAAGCTGAAGTTTTAGGCGTGCCTAATAATAAACAAGAGCCTTGGGCTTTTGATGACGATAAAGGCAGATACAGCAATGGTCTTACACAAGAAGTCGCTTCTTTTTATGAAGGAGCATTTAAAACCTCAACAGTGAGAAATATAGCTTTAACAGCACCATACATGCATAATGGAGTTTTTGACACCTTAGAAGAGGTCATGGACTTTTATAACAAAGGTGGTG
Source organism: Winogradskyella sp. 266wxhm (assembly GCF_058964685.1). Classification (NCBI taxonomy): domain Bacteria; kingdom Pseudomonadati; phylum Bacteroidota; class Flavobacteriia; order Flavobacteriales; family Flavobacteriaceae; genus Winogradskyella; species Winogradskyella sp. 266wxhm. Next base: position 3,368,781 of record NZ_CM179559.1, on the reverse strand, counting down.
GAGCTGGAAATGGATTAAATTTAGAACATCAAACTTTATCTAGTGATCCGTTAAACTTAACTGAGCAGGAAATATCAGATATTATTAAATTTATGGAAGCGCTTAGCGATACTAAATCTTTTGATCAGCCGAATGATTTACCAAGAGATTTCCCTGATGAAAACTTAAATAAAAGAGCTTTATAGTTATCTGTTATTTCTAAAAACAGAGAATAATACTTCAGAACTTTCTATATTAAATTTTTAAAATATCTTTGATAAACGAAATTTAATATGAGAGCACTTCTTGGATTATTATTAATTGTGGTTATTGGCTTTACAAGTTGTGAAGGCAGAAGAACTTCTAATCAGTCTTTAGCGGATAGCGTTGAAGAATTCAAAAAAACAGTAAGTTTTCAAAAGGATATTTATATTCCTGAAACCTATATTGAGCGTGAAGTTGACACACTTTTAAGCAACGGATTTCATGTAAAAATAAAGAGCTATTCTGATATGTCTAATAGTGTTCTTTTCACCAAAATAAAAGACACTATTAACTATCAAACTCATTATAGAAACTTCAAGTTTGATATTTTAGTTGAAAAAAACGGAAAAATCATTTACAATAAAAGCTTTGATAAAAAGAAGGCTAATAAAGTCTTCGGATTTAAATCTAATTTTGAGCAAGGTTCTGAACTACATAACTTTTATGAATTGGCTGTATTAAAATCGGTTCAGGTAGATGATGACCCTAGCCTGACTAACAATGTGGCAATAGATTTCATTTATACCATACCAGAAACAGAACGTACGTCTTACCATAGAATGACCATTAATAGTAAGGGACGATCAAATTTTATTCAAACTGCTAAAAAATAATTATGCTAGGATTAAAATTACCAACAGACCCTAGATGGGTAAATATTGTTGAGAAAAATGTTGAGGACATACTAACTGACCATGCTTTTTGTGAGCAAAAAGCAGCAAGTACAGCTATTTCGTTAATTGTTGGCTTTCCTGAATACACGGAACTTGTACAAGAAATGATTGATTTAGTTGAAGAGGAAATGAGCCACTTTAAAATGGTTCATGATCTGATACTTGAAAGAGGTTGGACACTTGGTCGTGATCGTAAAGACGACTATGTAATTGCGTTATTAAAATTCTTTCCAAAAGGAGGTAGTAGAACCACACAATTAGTACATAGATTATTATACGCAGCACTTATTGAAGCTAGGAGTTGTGAACGATTCAGATTACTTTCTGAAGAACTAGAGGATAAAAAATTAGCCAAGTTTTACCGAAAACTAATGATTAGTGAAGCTAACCACTACACTATGTTTTTAAACTTTGCTAGAAAATATGGAGAACGTAAAGAGGTTGATGAAAAATGGCAGAATCTTTTAGAATATGAAGCTGAAATTATGAGAGACTTAGGTACAAAAGAAACCATACATGGATAAACAAAAAGCCTCGATTAATATCGAGGCTTTTTCTGTTATATGTTTTTGAAAATATTATAGCTTAATTCCGAAACCAAATTGAATAACATGGTTTGTTGCTTTTGTATCTGTTAAATCTTCATCTAAGATATTACTTAAACCTAAAGTTAATCTTGTATCAATAAAAAGCTCATCTGTAATCATATACTCTAATCCTGCAACACCAGAAAAAGTAAATGTTGCAAAACCATCTTTATCCTCCCACGTTTTTAAAGCTGGTTGAGGACCTACTCCAACAGTAAATCGATCAGATAGCATAAATCTTAAAAGTATAGGCATTTTAATATAATCTGCTCGTAGCGATTCATCCTTACCACCTTCGGCAGACCACTGTATTTCCGTTAATAAAGAGATGTCTTCTGTAAACCCATAATCAACAAAACCAGCAAAAGCAAAACCATTACGGTGTTTGTTTTCAAAATCAGCATCAGGATCAAAATCTAAATTGGAAATATTGAGAGCGCCTCTTACACCATATCTTACGTCTTGAGAAAAACCAGAAACAGTAAAAGCTACGAAGACAAGGGCGAATAGTAATTTTTTCATTTAAAATTTATTAAGACTTGAGTAAGCGAATATAAATTAAATTATAATATTGAATTCAATAATCGGATTTTTGTACAGAAATACTAGACGAAAGGATAACTGTAATCTTATAATTCTACGCTAGACACCGTTTCATAGTACATACTTTTAATAATACCATCTGACAAACCAATCTTTGGTACATAAATATCCTTGGCTCCACTCCATTTCATTGCAGACAAATATATTCTTGTTGCAGGAATAATAACATCCGCTCTATCTTGATTAAGATTCAACTTTGTTATACGCTCTTCGTAAGAATAACTTTGTAAAGTCTTATAATAACTGGTTAAATAAAAGTACGTTAAAGGTTTCCCGATTGCCTTTCCTGAAATTTTAAAAATCTTATTGATATTTCCACCAGAACCTATAAGGTCTATTTTTTCGTATTGCTTGGTGTTTTCATTAATCCACTTTTCTAATTCTTGCCAGGTTTCATTTTTTACGATATCGTTAAGCAGTCTAACCGTACCTATTTTAAAAGATCTAGACTTTATTTTTTCACCATTATGAATGATGGAAAACTCTGTACTACCACCACCAACATCAACATAAAGATAGGTTTTGTTTTCATCTATAAACTCATGTAAATCAGTTGCTGCAATAATAGCTGCTTCTTCTTCACCATCAATAATATCGATATTAATTCCTGTGGTATCTACAATTTTTTGTGCCAGAGGTTCACTGTTTTTAGCTTCTCGCATTGCTGAAGTTGCGCAAGCTTTATAACGAACGACTCCATGAGATTTTATAAGCAAACTAAAAGCTTGCATGGTATCAATCATTCTATTTTGATTGTATTCTGAAATTTCGCCATTCATAAACACATCAGCACCTAGCCTTATGGGCACACGTACCAATGAGTTCTTTTTGAAAATGACTGATACATCATCTTGAATGATTATGTTAGAAATTAGTAGTCTTACAGCGTTAGATCCAATATCTATAGCTGCGTATTTTTCAATCTTCAGCATGTTATCCTTCTAATTTTTTTAAATAATAGTCGTAAGTATCAAATTGAGCTCTTACTTTTTCCTTATCGTTTCTACGATATTGATTGTCTTGTGTTTCATTTACAATACGAGCCTTAACATTATCATTCCAACAAATTTCAAATAAATCTTGAAGCTCTTTCTTGATGTCTTCATCATAAATCGGACAACTCACCTCTACTCTATTATCTATGTTTCTAGTCATCCAATCTGCCGAAGATATATAAATTTTTGGATCATCGTTATTTCCAAAAATATAAAGACGTGTGTGTTCTAAGAACTTGTCTATAATACTAATTATCTCAATATTTTCACTCATACCTTCAATACCTGGAACCAAACAGCACAAACCTCTAACAATCATCTGAATTTTTACGCCTGCTCTACTTGCTTCGTACAATTTATCAACCATCTTATAACTACTGATGCTATTCATCTTTAGCTTTATATAAGCTGGTTTTCCACTTTTAGCATTATCAATTTCGTGATCGATTAAACTAAATAATTTTGATTTAGTATAATGCGGCGATGTTATAATATGCTTGTATCTATTGATCTTATAATTGACTTCAAAAAAGTTGAAAACTTTATTGACATCCTTGAGTATTTTTTGGTTTGAAGTCAACAAAGTGAAATCTGTATAAAACTTAGCTGTAGATTCATTAAAATTTCCAGTGCTTATGAATCCGTAACGCACTAATTTTTCATTCTCTTCGCGCTCAATAACACACATTTTACAATGTACTTTAAGACCAGGAACACCAAACAACATATTAACTCCAGCATCCTGCATTTGTTCTGCGTAATGAATATTGGCTTCCTCATCAAAACGAGCTCTAAGTTCTATGGAAACCGTAACATGTTTTCCGTTTTTAGCTGCATTTATCAAAGAACTGGCTACATGAGAAATTTGGGCAAGTCTGTATATGGTAATTTTTATAGATCTAACTTTAGGATCAAGAGCTGCTTCTCTTAGGAATTTCACTACATAAGAAAAGGTGTGATATGGTGCATAAACCAAATAATCCTTCTTTGCAATGGTTTTAAAGATACTTTCCTCTAAACTTAACCCTTGAACAGGTAAAGGTTTTATTTTATCATACAACAAATCTGTTCTTCCAAGACTAGGAAAGTCCATGTAATCTCTACGGTTATGATAACGACCACCAGGAATAATACTATCTTTAGAGTCAATTCCCATCTTCTCTAAAAGAAAATTTAAGGTGTCTTCATCAATACTTTTATCGTAAACAAATCTAATTGGCTCACCTATCTGTCTATCTTTTACACTTGCAGAAAGTTTATCAATAAAACTTTTACTTAAATCACTATCGAATTCTAATTCACCATCTCTAGTAATTTTTATCATGTGAGATGTTATCGTCTCATAATCAAATATGTTGAATATTTCATCTAAACAATACCTGATGATATCATCTACCATGATGATGTAATCAGCACCATTTTTCTTTGGCAAAACCACAAAACGATCCATAGCTTTTGAAATTTCAATAAGTGCATATTGATCTGGACCATTTTTGTTAGACATCTTTATACTTAAATAGCCTGTAGTGTCTTTTAAATGTGGTAATTCTACATCTTCATTTAGCACAATAACAACAAGAGCTGGACTTATTTCTTGATAGAAATAATTACGTATAAAATCGTGCTGATCTTTAGCAATATGAGTTTCATTAATCACATGAATATTTTCTCCTTTTAGCTCTTCATCTATCGATTCTAGAATCTCAATACTCTCGCTTTGTTGGTCTATTACAATTTTGGTTATTTCCTCTAACAGATCACCTGCACTAATACCTCCTAGCTCTGCTTTTCCTGCTTTACCTGCTTCATAAATACGTTTAACCGTTGCATATCTTACCTTGAAGAATTCATCTAAGTTATTTGAAAATATACCTAAAAATCTTAACCGTTCAATAAGAGGAACTTCCTTATCTGCCGCTTCCTGAAGTACCCTTGCATTAAACTGTAACCAGCTTAGCTCTCTATTTATGTAAATATTCTTGTCTTTTGTCATTATCTTATTTCCTTAGGAATAATGATGTATTCCGTGGTGCCTTGTTTTAAATCTTTCCAGTTTTCAATATTGAAATTTAATTTTACCAAACCGCTTGTGGGAAGGTTTTCAATATATTTATCGCCAAATATATTGGAAATTGAGGTGAAAGCATGATTGTGACCAAAAATCATAACAGTATCATAATCATTGGATATATTTTTAATAAATCTTGTGACATTCTCACCTAAAAAATCATAGAGTTCTTCATCAACATGAATAGAATCTTCGGATATTTTTAAATGTTTGGCAAAAATTTTACAAGTACTTAATGCTCTATTGGCTGGACTTGAAAAAATTTTTTCTGGCAAATCTACCCTATTTAAGAACTCTTGAGCGACCAAATTAGCATCATTTATTCCTCTGGATTTTAATGGTCTATCTCTATCGACAACATTAAATTCCCACGATGATTTTCCGTGTCTTACTAAGATTACTGATTTCATAAATTATCGATTAAGCACAAATTTTATCGACAAAAGGTTGTTTATATCCGTTTTAACGATTATTTTGCCCCCTTAACTCTAATGTTTGTGTATGATTTAAGTTATAATTTCTTTTGTTATGTAAAATTAATGTAAATGACCCCAAATCAAAAATATATTAATCCATTCTGTTGTGCATTTACATTAACATTGCTTCCCTCTACATTTTTACAAAACAAATTTTCAGTACTTATGATTAAGTAACTATCTAATACACAGAATCTAATTCTGAATTTAGTTTGCTTAATTCTTAGGTATACAACATTAAATAATGTTATAAAAGTAAAGTATGAAAAATAGATACTTTTGTGCTACAATAGTAAATGTATCTTGGATTGTTTTAATAGCGCTTTCTATTATTACTCCTAATTTAATATTAGCACAACAAGCTCCATCAATCCAATCAGGCGTTACGTTTCAGTGGGAAGATACACAATCAAGCCTTAGTGATCCTGCAACTATACAGTCTGTTACCGTAAATGGTACAATGTATAATACATTCGTAGTTCCTACGAGTTATGAAATGACCACATTAGGTCCTGATGGAGATTACAGAAACGGCATTCAACTAAACGGAAGTGATTTGGGTGTTAACAGTAGTTTTGCAAGTTGGAATACTGATGCTATAAGTGCTTTTCAGGATAAAAACTTAAACCATTACTTTACTTCTAACTTTAACGGTAGAAATATTTGTTCAAACTTTGGCGCAATCCAATCAACTGATGCTCAAAGGCAAACAATCTTTTACAGCCCTTCTATTCCTGCTAATGAAGGAAGTGTTTTAGCAGTTACCGAAAGAGGTGGAAATAACTGTTTTTATATAGAAATTTGGGGAACACCTAATGGTGGTGGCCCAGAACAAGTATTAGGATCTACATTTGTAAGAAATGCTGGTAATTACCAAAACTGTAATTTTGGTAGTCCTTATAATAATTCTGACTATTGGCAATCTGGAAGATGTAATGAAAATGGACAGACTATAGGTATAGCTCTATTTTATTTAAATGATATTGCGCCTATTGGTTCAAAAATCACTAAAATAGAGTTTGTTGCCGCTACAAGAGACCATGGAGATGGTAAGTTTTTTATACTTCAAAAATATGCCATAGATAGCCATGATGTAAATTGTATAAATTCTACATATAGTGGTGATATTGATTTAGGTAACAATGTGCCTGCCGGTTCAACATATCAATTAGTATCAGGTCCTACACCTGCTGGTCAATCGTTTCAATTAAACTCTGATGGTACATATACTTATGTACCAAATGATGGTTTTACAGGTGACGTCACTTTTGATTATAGTGTTTGCCTTCCTGCACCTAACACATCCGTCTGTGATGAAGCTACTGTTACATTAACCTATGTTAATAAACCTACGGAACCTGAAGTAGAAATAGGCTGTGACCCTACAAATGGCAACTTTTTAATTGAAGTTATTAATCCTGTTGGTGATGAGTTTGAATATAGTCTTAACAATGGACCATTTCAAAGTTCACCAATATTTTCCAGATCATCTGGTACTTATACACTTAGAGTAAGAAGTAGCTACACTCAATGTGAAAACATAAACTTAGATCCTATTGTTCTTACTGGTATGAATTTAACCGCTACAGTAACTGATGTTCTATGTAAACTTGAAAACACAGGAGCTATAGATATAACTGTAACAGGAGGTACTCCACCTTACTCTTATGAATGGAATAATACTGCTACTTCGGAAGATATTTCAAACGTTTTTGGAGGTACTTACAATGTAATTGTTACCGATGCTAATGGTTGTACTATATCAGATAGTTATACTATAAATCAACCTTCTCAAGAGTTAGTAACATCACTTTCAACTTCAAACGTAAGCTGTTATGGTGAATCTGATGGTTCTATTGATCTTACGGTTTCTGGTGGCACAGCTCCTTACACTTACAATTGGAATACGGGAGCTACTTCTCAAGATTTAAACAATTTAGCACCAGGATCTTATGGAGTTACTGTTACAGACGCAAATGGCTGTACTTCAACTAGTCAAGTTTCAATATCACAACCTAGTTCTATATTAACAGCAAATATTATTAGTATAGAAAATATTGATTGTAATGACGATACTTCTGGAAGTATTAGTGTTGAAGGTGTTGGTGGAACTTCTCCATACTCATATTCTATCAATGGAGGTACAAGTTATCAAACTAGTGGATTATTCGAAAATTTAGCTGCTGGCAATTATACTATAACAGTTTTAGATTCAAACGCATGTTCTACTACAATTGATGCTCAAATTACTGAAGCCGAAGCTTTACAAATTTCAATTGAAGATTATAATGACGTTTCTTGTTATGGCGAATCTGATGCCAATATTTACACCTATGTTGAAGGAGGAACTCCTCCTTACACTTTCAGTTGGAATAATGGAGCTACAAGTCAAGATATAACAAATATTGCACAAGGAAATTATTCGGTTACTGTAACTGATGCTAATGGTTGTACAGCTACAATAAGTCAAAACATTTCTTCTCCATCTAGTGCTCTAAGTTCAAATATAAATATTACACACGCTACTACCTCTCAAGGTTGTAACAATGGACAAGCAACAATAAATGTTTCTGGAGGTACTGCACCATACACCTATTTATGGAGTAATTCTGCTGATAGCCAAACTAGTGCTACTGTAACTAATTTGAGTAATGGAAACCACTCTGTAACTATTACCGATGCAAACAACTGTCAAATAATAGAAACTATTGTAATAGAATGTAATGACACCTGTGATACTCAAGTTACTATAGATAACACAAATAATGTATCTTGTTACGGTGAAGCTACAGGTTCTGCAACAGTATCTGCTGCCTCAGCCTACAATCCAAGTGCTACATATACATTTACTTGGAGTACAGGTCAGGTTGATTCTGGAGTAACAAGCAGTACGCTTAACAACTTACCATCTGGAGACTATGATGTTTCGGTTACTATGGATGGAACCGTATGTTCTTCTGTTCAAAAATCATTTACAATAACCCAACCAGATAGTCCTTTAAGTATTTCTACACTTGTAACAGATTTGTTAGGACCTCTTACCAATGATGGTATCATCTTGGCAACAGTTTCTGGTGGAACTCCTCCTTATTCATATTTATGGAGTCCTGGTGGTGAAACAACTCCTAGTATTTTAGGCTTATCTGTCGGTTCATATACTGTAACCGTAACGGACGCTAATGGTTGTACATTATCAAAATCTGCATCAGTAGACTCAGGTACTTGCCATGATTTATCTATTTCTGGTACATCGACACCTGTAGTTTGTAATGGTGAAAGTAATGGTACTGCTACTGCTATAGTTTCTAATGGAACTGGACCATTTACTTATACTTGGGATTCTTTAACCGATACAACACCTTCAGTTTCAGGCTTACCAGCTGGAGATTATACTGTAACAGTTACGGATGAAACTACTTTATGTGAAGAATCTACAACCATCACTATTTCAGAACCTGATACTTTGAGTGCTTCTACTAACCCATCTCATGTATTATGTAAAGGAGATAGTACAGGATCCATAGATTTAACAGTTTCTGGCGGAACACAACCTTATACTTATTCATGGAATAATGGAGCTACAAGTAAGGATATTAATAACTTGTCAGCTGGTACTTATTCTGTTACCATAACTGATGCTAATGGTTGTATTACTACAGCTCAAAATACAATTAGTGAACCTTCTGAAAATCTTTCTGCATCCGTTACACAAACAGTTAATGTAGATTGTTCTGGAAATGATACAGGAAATTTCATAATTGAAGCATCTGGTGGAGTTTCTCCGTATTCGTATTCTATTGATAATGGTATAACATCTCAATCTGATGGGATTTTTGATAATTTATCGGCATCAAATTACACTGTTCTTGTTACAGACTCTAATAACTGTACGTTTAGTTTAGATATAACTATTTCTGCTGACGATACAGAAAACCCAGAAATATCTGTACCATCTACAATCACAATAGAAGGTTGCAGCACTTCAGACATCACAGAAAGCAATGCTTTATTCACATATAGTTCAGTGGAATCAGCAGATGTTCAATCTATATTTCAGTCTAATTCAGATTACAATGCCTCTGATGATTTTAGCATTGAAAATATAACTTATATTGATGTTATAACTTCAACTGATAATTGCCCAATAATTGTAACTCGAACATTTACAATTACTGACAGCTGTAATAATACTGCTAGTGCTGTACAAACCATAACTATAGAAGATACAATTGCACCTATTATCAATATTCCTTCTGATATTACTATTGAATGTACAGACGATTCATCAAGTAATAATACAGGTCAAGCTACAGGTAATGATCACTGTAGTACTGTTACTATCACACAAATTGATAATGAAACACCTGGTACATGTGGGAATACAAAAACTATAGTTAGAACTTGGACTGCTACTGATGAATGTGGAAATACCACTTCTGCTGATCAAGTTATTACTGTCGAAGATACCACTCCTCCAATTTTAACTTTACCTGAAGATATTACTTTAGAATGTGGAGATGATACTTCCAGTGATAATACTGGTTTAGCAAAAGGAGAAGATTCATGTAGTGGTGTAACTATTTCTGAATCTGATAGCATTACCAACACTTGCGGAAACACACAAGTTATTGAAAGAACTTGGACTGTTGCAGATAATTGTGGTAATATAACAACAGGTGTACAAACAATAACTGTTGTTGACACCGTAGCACCTGTTCTTACTGTTCCTGCGGATGTAACTATAGAATGTACAGAAGATACCTCTCCTGCCAATACAGGCCAGGCTACTGCGACAGATGATTGTGCTACACCAAGTATCTCATACTCGGATGTAGAAACCGCTGCATGTGGAAACACCAAGACCATTGTTAGAACTTGGATAGCTACTGATGCTTGTGGAAACACAACTTCTGCTGATCAGACTATAACCACTGAAGATACAACGCCTCCTACTTTCTCTGTTCCTGCTAATGTGACTTTAGAATGTGATCAGGATGTCAACGACCTTGTAATTACAGGTGACGTTACCGATGAAAGTGATAACTGTTCTTCTTCAAACCTTGAGGCAACATTTACAGACACTATTGTAGATGGTGCTTGTGCTGGAAGTTTTACTATTAACCGTGCTTGGTCTTTATCTGATGACTGTGGAAACACTACTGCTCTTGTACAGACCATTACAGTTCAAGATATTACTGCTCCAACTTTCAACGAAAGTCTACCTGCAGATATTACTGTGGAGTGTGAAGATTTATTAAATGCTGAAAACTTAACTGCTACCGATAATTGTGGTGATGCTACTGTAACATTGACTGAAACTATCAATTTTGGAAGTTGTGATAATGATTATACTTTGATTAGAACTTGGGTTGCTCAGGATGCTTGTGGTAATGAAACTAGCCATACGCAAACCATAAGTGTTCAAGACACTACTGCCCCTATTATCGATGCTTCAAATATCGAGAATATCGATATAGAGTGTGGTGTTACACCTGATGGTACGCTTGAGACTTGGATTGCCAATAATGCTGGAGCTACAGCTTCTGACAGTTGTGGTAACGTAACTTGGTCCAATAACTATAACAACAGTACCTCTGTGGATTGTGCCAATGGTGCTATTACAGTAACATTTACTGCTACAGACGACTGTGGAAATTCAGACTCGGTTACGGCTACATATTCTATTGTAGACACCGTTGCGCCTGTTCTTACTGTTCCTGCGGATGTAACTATAGAATGTACAGAAGATACTTCTCCTGCCAATACAGGTCAAGCTACAGCTACAGATTATTGTGCTACACCAACTATTTCATACTCAGACGTAGAAACCGCTGCATGTGGAAATACCAAAACTATCATCAGAACTTGGACTGCTACTGATGCTTGTGGAAATACTACTTCTGCTGATCAGACTATAACCACTGAAGATACAACGCCTCCTACTTTCTCTGTTCCTGCAAACTTAACCTTGGAATGTGATCAGGATGTCAACGATCTTGTCTTTACAGGTGACGTTACTGATGAAAGTGATAACTGTTCTTCAAACCTTGAGGCTACATTTACAGACACTATAGTAGATGGTGCTTGTGCTGGAAGCTTTACAATTAACCGTGCTTGGTCTTTATCTGATGACTGTGGAAACACTACTGCTCTGGTACAGACCATTACAGTTCAAGATACTACTGCTCCAACTTTCAATGAAAGTCTACCAGCAGATATTACTGTGGAGTGTGAAGATTTATTAAATGCTGAAAACTTAACTGCTACCGATAATTGTGGTGATGCTACTGTAACATTGACTGAAACTATCAATTTTGGAAGTTGTGATAATGATTATACTTTGATTAGAACTTGGGTTGCTCAGGATGCTTGTGGTAATGAAACTAGCCATACGCAAACCATAAGTGTTCAAGACACTACTGCCCCTATTATCGATGCTTCAAATATCGAGAATATCGATATAGAGTGTGGTGTTACACCTGATGGTACGCTTGAGACTTGGATTGCCAATAATGCTGGAGCTACAGCTTCTGACAGTTGTGGTAACGTAACTTGGTCCAATAACTATAACAACAGTACCTCTGTGGATTGTGCCAATGGTGCTATTACAGTAACATTTACTGCTACAGACGACTGTGGAAATTCAGACTCGGTTACGGCTACATATTCTATTGTAGACACCGTTGCGCCTGTTCTTACTGTTCCTACAGATGTAACTATAGAATGTACAGAAGATACTTCTCCTGCCAATACAGGTCAAGCTACAGCTACAGATTATTGTGCTACACCAACTATTTCATACTCAGACGTAGAAACCGCTGCATGTGGAAATACCAAAACTATCATCAGAACTTGGACTGCTACTGATGCTTGTGGAAATACTACTTCTGCTGATCAGACCATAACTACTGAAGATACAACGCCTCCTACTTTCTCGGTTCCTGCAAACTTAACCTTGGAATGTGATCAGGATGTCAACGACCTTGTTATTACAGGTGACGTTACCGATGAAAATGATAACTGTTCTTCTAATCTTGAGGCTACATTTACAGACACTATAGTCGATGGCGCTTGTCCTGGAAGCTTTACAATTAACCGTGCTTGGTCTTTATCTGATGACTGTGGAAACACTACTGCTCTGGTACAGACCATTACAGTTCAAGATACTACTGCTCCAACTTTCAATGAAAGTCTACCAGCAGATATTACTGTGGAGTGTGAAGATTTATTAAATGCTGAAAACTTAACTGCTACCGATAATTGTGGTGATGCTACTGTAACATTGACTGAAACTATCAATTCTGGAAGTTGTGATAATGATTATACTTTGATTAGAACTTGGGTTGCTCAGGATGCTTGTGGTAACGAAACTAGCCATACGCAAAATATAACTGTTCAAGATACTACTGCGCCAACTTTTAATGAAAATTTACCTACAGATATCATTGTTGAATGCGACAATGTACCAGCTGCTGCAAATTTAACAGCAACAGATAGTTGTGGATCTGCTACTGTGAATTTCTCTGAGAATATAGATAATTCAAATTCATCTTGTATTGGCGAATATATTATAGAACGCATTTGGATAGCAAGTGACAGCTGTGGAAATGAGTTAATTCATATTCAAATTATTACAGTTCAAGATACTACACCACCAGCAATGGTATCTACATTTGATTCAGATATTACAGTTTCATGTGATGAAATTCCAAATGTACCAAGTTTAGTATTTCAAGATTCTTGTTCTAATAATATTGATGTTGATTATAACGAAACATCTACTCAAACTAATGATTTTGAAGATTACAGTATTACAAGAATGTGGACTGTTACCGATGATTGTGGAAATCAATCTGAGTTTGTACAAAATATTACTGTTGAAATAAGTAATGTTATACAAGCTGAGAATGCTCAACGTTGTGTTCTTGATATTGAATTTGATTTATTCAATCTCTTATCTGGAGATTTTGATATGAATGGAGCATGGACAGTAGTTTCTGGAAATGCTACATTAAACGGTAGCTACTTTGATCCTAATTCTGTTGATGTTGGTGATTACATCTTTAGGTATTCGATTACTGAAGGTCCATGTCCGACAGAAGTTGAAGTAACTGTTAGTGTAGATGACGAGTGTTTAGTATTACCGTGTAGCTCTGCAGATAATGTTGTTATTTCTAAAACTGTTACCGCTAACGGTGATAACTTTAATGACTTCTTTACTGTTTCTGCCATTGAAGAATGTGGTTTCGAAATTGAAGTTCAGATTTTCAATCGTTGGGGTGCGGAAGTTTACAAGTCTGGTAATTATCAAAATGATTGGGGAGGTGAGTCGCATAGCTCATCTGTAGGAAATTCTGGAAAAGTCCCAACTGGAACATACTATTATATCATCAATATAAAGAATAGTGGATTGGCTCCTTTTACAGGTCCTATCTATGTAGCAACAAATTAAAACTTAACCGATGAAGTTATATAAATTAATAAGTAGTGTATTGCTCCTTTTGTGTGTTTCTGCAGTTTTCGGACAGCAGCTTCCACAATTTACACAGTACATGTTTAATACTATTTCTATAAATCCCGCTTATGCAGGAAGCAGAGAAACACTAAGTATCGTTGGTTTACATAGAAGCCAGTGGGTTGGCTTAGAAGGAGGCCCAGAGACACAAACCCTATCTATACATACTCCTATGAGAAATGAAAATATGGGTTTAGGGATTTCTTTTATAAATGATCAACTAGGTTATGAAAATTTCTCTTATTTATATGCTGATTACTCTTATACCATAAAGACTAGTGAAAAAACAAAATTAGCTTTTGGTATTAAAGGTGGTGTTACACATTATACTCTAGATGAAGAATTACTAAACGACCCTAGTGTTATTAATGATCCATTCTTTGCAGATGTATCTAATCGATGGAGTCCAAATTTTGGAGCTGGAATTTATTTACACAACCAATTATGGTACATTGGTTTATCTGCTCCCAGAATATTAAATACCGATTACAACAAAGGTGAAAACGGAACTCTTGACTATGTGGCTTTAGAAAGAATCAGTTATTATTTTACTGGTGGTTACGTTTTCACGCTTAGCGAAAACACAAAATTGAAACCTTCGGTATTATTAAAAGCAACCAATGGTGCGCCACTTTCTTTTGATGCTTCGGCAAACTTTTTGTTCTATGAAAAGTTTTGGATTGGTGGTGGATATAGATTTGATAATAACGCTGGTGCTATTGGAGGCATTGCTGATTTTCAAATTTCAAAACAACTACGAGTTGGATATGCATATGAATATCCTATTTCTGATATAAGACCTTACACAGGTGGAACACATGAGGTTCTTTTAATGTTTGAAGTCTTTAAAAGCAAACGAATTAAATCGCCAAGATACTTCTAAATTGAAACGGATTATGAAAACAAGACTATTAGCTTTACTTCTAATTATTGCTTCGTCAGTTTCTTTTGCACAAACGAAATTGGCTGATAAGTTTTTTGATAACTATGGTTATGTAAAAGCCATAGAACTTTATGAAAAAGCTTTAGAAAATGGTGATGACAGTGAACACGTGCTAACTCGATTAGGTGATGCAAATTACAATAATTCCAAGTCTGATAAAGCTGCTTATTGGTATGGTGAAGCCATAAAAAAACATAAAAAAATAGATGCTGAACATATGTTTAAATACATCCAATCTTTAAGAAGTATTGGTAAGTATGACGAGGCAGATAAATGGTTTAAAGAGTTAAGTGCTGCTCAACAAGGTGATAGTAGACTAAAAGGTTATAACCCAGATGAGACAGATATATACAGTAAGCTAACAGCAAAAAATGAGATTCTAGTAAATATAGAAAACTTACCATTTAACTCTGAAAATTCAGATTTCGGTTCTTTTCAAGCTGATGGAAAATTATACTTTGCATCATCAAGAGGTGATGGAAAAGTTTATGACTGGAATAAAGAACCTTTTTTAGATTTATATGTCGTTGATGTTAATGAAAATGGTCAAAGTATTAACTATGGTTCACCTACAGAGCTTGAAGCTGAAGCTATAAATTCTGAATATCACGAAGCTTCTATTGCCATAACTAATGATGGTAAAACCTTGTATTTTACCAGAGATAATGTTAACAAACGCAAAAGGTTAAATTACGACAAAGAAGGCACAACACACCTTAAGATATATAAAGCAAACTTAGTGAATAAAACCTGGTCTAATGTTGTAGAATTACCTTTTAATGATGATGTTTTCTCAACAGGTCATCCTGCTTTGAGTGCCGATAATAAGACCTTATATTTTGTATCTGACAGAGAAGGTGGTTTTGGACAAACCGATATTTATTCTGTAAAAATAAATGATGATGGTTCTTATGGAGAGCCTGAAAATTTAGGCGATAAAATCAATACCGAAGGACGAGAAATGTTCCCTTTTGTTAGCAAAGACAGTACCTTATACTTTTCTTCAGATGGTTATCTTAATCTGGGTTTGTTAGATATTTTTAAATCTAATATCCTAAAAGGAGACAACTCAGAACCTGAAAACATTGGCGCACCTTATAATAGTGGTTATGATGATTTTGCATTTTTTATAGATTCTGACAAACAATCTGGTTATTTCTCTTCAAATAGACCAAATGGTAAAGGTGGAGATGATATCTATAGCTTTAATTCACACTTATGTCAACAAAAATTAAAAGGTATTGCCAGAGATTTAAGAACTGATAACCCATTAGAAGAAGTTACTGTTAGACTCATTGATGAAACCGGTAAGGTCATTGATGAAGTAACCACTAATAGTAATGGCGAATATATTTTCCCTAAAATAGACTGTAGCAAAACCTATACTGTAGTTGGAAGTAAGCCTGATTATAAAGATGATCAAAAATCAATTACCACTTCGGAGGAAAACGAAAAATCTAATAATGTTGACTTAAATCTTGAGCCATTAATTGTCAGCAATCAAATTGTAATTAACCCTATTTTCTTCGATTTTGATAAATCTAATATTAGAACCGATGCAGAATATGAGCTTGAGAATATTGTTGATGTTATGCGTAAGCATCCTACAATGGTGATTAAAATAGAATCGCATACTGATAGTCGAGGAAGAGATAACTACAATCTTAAATTATCTGACCGAAGAGCAAAATCTACAAGAGACTATATCATCTCTAGAGGAATTGCTTCAGAGCGAATAGAAAGTGCTATTGGTTACGGAGAAACTCAATTATTAAATAAATGTGCTAACGGAGTAACATGTACGGAAGAAGAGCACCAGCTCAACCGAAGATCTTACTTCTATATTTTGGAAGATTAATAACCTTCCTCAAATTAGTTTTTTTAAAGCAAGCTTGCCATGAGCTTGCTTTTTTGTTATGACCAATTTTTATTTGAAAGATAAGCTTCTATAGTCTTATCTATCCATGTATATTCTTTAAGCTCTTTTAGGTTAAATAAGAGTTCTCTAGGAATATTGCTATATCCAATAAATGCACCTGCTATTTGACCTGCAATTGAACAATTAGTATCTGTATCACCACCTAAACTAATAATCTGTTTATACACATTATGTAAACCTAATTTTGGAACCATGCTTGCATAAGCAATAGCTAATGGAATAGAGTTTACCACATATCCATCACTCCCTAATTTGCCTACTTCATTTACGTCACAGTTCAATTTATTTATGGTAATTAACCTATCTCTTACTCTCGTATCAGGAATTTGCTCAATAATTATTTCTAACAAATTTTCTAAGCCTGTCCAAGTTCCTTCTATAATGGCTTGAATTGCTAAAAACACAGATAAAGCTCCTACATAAGCTTCATCATTATGATGAGTTATAATTGAAAAATTTCTAATGAAATCTCTAGATACTTTTGTTTCAAAAGCTAAAGGAGCTACTCTCATAGCAGAACCATTACCTGCTGCGTATTCACCTTTTCTACCTACCTGACTCCAATGGCCACCAACCTCTAACTCTTGCATGGCTTTAAGGGTACTAGCACCTAACCCTGTTAGCTTTCTTGATTTATAAAATTCTAGATATTTTTTTGCAAAAATCTCTGCATCTAAACTTTCATTTTCAGTTATTGCCTCACAAGTAGCAATTGTTAATTGAGTATCATCTGTAATACCCCAAATCATATCTTCTGATTCAGGCTTACCATAAAGGAAATATGTTTCTTTTGAATTTTGAATAGGCAAAACATTCTCATGACAACTCCCATAAGCATCGCCAATCGCTCCTCCCATAATACAGCCTTTAAATCTATCTGAAATCTTCATCTACTTTAAAAGAAGAAATTTAAATAAATTTTAATTAAGTCTACAATCTTAATAGCATAGTTATTTATTTCATTAGAAATAAAAAAGCCACAATCACATTGTGGCTGTTGGGGCTATTAATCAACTTTTATAGCGGTTTATCGCTTAATGAAAATATTTGTGAAAAACCATTTTCCTTCGCTATTCATTTCGGCAGATACGTCAAAATCTGTGTAATTGCCTTCTATGTTCTCTTTATGACTTGGACTATTTAACCAAGCATTAACCACAGAAGCAGCCGAATTAAATCCGTAAGCTACATTTTCGGTAACTAAATTGGCATGTGCATTAACTTCTAAACTTTGCTTTCTTTGAAAAAAGTTATCATGAGATACATTGTTTACCTCAATCATATAATCAGTATGAGTATAAGCTACAGCTTTAACTATGGTATGTTGATTTAAGGCATTTAATCCTTGGGTAATTCTGTAATTATTAATTAGCTCCATAATCTCAATTTCAATTTGTTTGGCTTGAGGAGCTTCAGATACTTCTATAGCATTCATTTGGTCGTCTAAAGTATCTTCTGAAGAACAAGATGTAAGGCCTAAGAGGGCAACAATAGCCAATAATGGCAATAGTTTAGTCACTTTCATAAGTAGGTTATTTAGGTTTGGGATTACTAATTTAACAGCGGAAATTTGCTAAATTGTTAAAGAAAAGTTAAAATCGATTAAAAACATGCATTTCGTCGATTTTAAATGTAAAACATCGACGAAATACATAATTCAGGATAATAAAAATGCGTTTAACCGTTAAAAAACAACATTTCAACGACTATTAAAACACAGAATATTAGTTAAAAAATTAAGGGGCTAATCTTTCAATTTTCCAATCGAAATCTTCTTGTAGTTTGTATCGTATTCTATCGTGAAGTCTATTGGGTCTACCTTGCCAAAATTCGAGTTCTACAGGCTTTATGATATAGCCTCCCCAATGTTTTGGTCGTTCGATTTCCTTACCCTCGTATTCTAGTTCTAAATCCTTAAGTTTAGATTCTAGTTCTTCTCTATTTTTTACCACCTCACTTTGGTTAGAAACTAAAGCACCAAGTTGGCTACCTCTGGGACGAGACTCAAAATAACCATCGCTTAAATTTTCAGCAATTTTTTCGGCTTTACCTTTAATTATAATTTGTCTTTCTGCTGAATGCCAAAAGAAAGATAGACATACATGTGGGTTTTCTGCAATAGCTTTTCCTTTTTCACTATTATAGTTGGTATAAAAAATAAATCCTTCGTGAGTATATTTTTTTAATAATACTACTCTACTTTTTGGATAACCATCTAATCCTATGGAAGATACCGTCATAGCATTAGGCTCTTCAACATCAAAATTAGACTCCACCTCTACAAACCAATTTCTAAATAACTCTATTGGGTTATCTGGCACATTATCAAGTAATAACTCGCCTTTTTCGTAAGATTTTCTATAGTTACTGAGGTCTTTTTCCATGGTATTACGAAGATACTTCAATTTTTTGATTAGATAAAAAAAAGACTATTTTAGAGAAAATTTTTACAAATGCGATTTGAAGATTCCCCTTATTCCAAATCAATACAACACAAAAAAGTCATTCTTGACTTTGGTTCTTACTACTTATGTGACAACTTTTTTATAATGGAAGTTAATGAGGGTGAACACTTTAATTGGAACAAATTAGGAGAGGTTCTTATTTCGCTTAGAGCACATTATGGACATCATAAAACCCTTGCCTATATAGCTAACAGAGTAAATGCCTACTCTATTGACCCTGTTTTATGGTCGTATTTTGATAAAGATGATAGTATTTTAGTAGCTGCTTCTATTGTTAGTTATAGAGATTCTACATTTATAAATGCTAATATTGAAAAGCAACTCGCCTCAATACCAATAAAAAGAGCTTTAAGTTTAGATGAAGCTATAGACTGGGTACAAAAACTTAGTGAGTTTAATTAAACTCAAAAGACTTACCGTCTTTGGCTAAAAGTACATTCTCAAAGACCGTCTGTGCTTCTTGTTTAAATTCGTCGTAACCATTGTAGCGCGTAGAATAATGACCAAGAATTAAATGATCTACATTAGCTTTTTTTGCAATAGTTGCAGCTTGGATAGCCGTACTGTGCTTTGTTGGTGCACAAAGTATTTTATTCTTTTCTAAAAAAGTAGATTCGTGATATAGAACTGTAGCCTCTTTTATTATAGGAATAATTGCTTCGTTGTAAACGGTATCGCTGCAAAATGCATAACTTAATGAAGGATTAGGATCCATTGTAACAGTATTGTTATCAATCAAAACACCATCTTCATTTAAGACATCAGCTCCTTGTTTTAGCTTTCTGAAATATGCCACATTAATATTGGCTTCTGTGACTGCTTCAATATCAATTTTTCTATCATTTTCCTTTTCTTTAAAAAGAAATCCGTTGGTATAAATGCGATGGTCTAAAGGTATAGTGTGTACTTCAACGTTGTCATCTTCATAAATTAATTCGGATTGTTTGGAAGACAATTCATGAAAGATTAAGGGATAATTAGTCCAACTATCCGAAAGTTTCATTTGTAACGTTATAACTTCCTTTAAACCTTTTGGAGCATATATATGAAGTTCGGTTTCTCTTGTTAACAGCCTAAATGTGCTAATTAAACCTACCAAACCAAAATAATGATCACCATGAAGATGCGATATAAAAATGTGCTTTATTCTTGAAAACTTTATCTTATTTCTGCGTAGCTCTACTTGCGTACCCTCACCACAATCAATAAGAAACATATGATTCTTTATCTCTAAAACCTGAGATGTAGGATTGGTATTGGTACGTGGTGTGGCGCTATGACAGCCGAGAATGGTGAGTTTCAATTTTTATGTGAATTTAAATTCAAATATGTTCTAATTAAATCCAACTCTTTGAGTGCTGGATTCTTATTAGGTATTTTCTTTATTTCAAAGCTAGTATTATTATAATGAATTGCAGAAATCACATAATAATTTTCAAGATCTTGGGTAATTATTACATCTTTTATCTCTGCAATTAGAATTTTTTGTTTGTTTAAGATAAATGACGATAATTTTATTCCTTTAACTATATATCCTCCTTCTATAAAAGTTATACGAGTCATGTAAAGAATCGAAAAAAACAAAAAAGCCATTATAAAATCGAAAGCTTTATTATGAACCTCTTTTTCAAAAAGCCCTTCGAATGGAATAGAAATTATGCCAAAAACAATCAATAGAATAAAAAACCAAATGAAATCTAAGATTTTCTCTTCTTTTAGTATGATAGCCTCATTATTCAAACTAAAACCCTAAATCTCTTTCAATATCTTCCATCTCAATAACATCGTAAGCTTCATGCATGGTAGGAACTACGATGATTTCATCTGGCATTTCATCTAAATCTACTTTATCTGAAACAACAACAAACGATTTTTTATCACCGCGATGATTGTTAGATAGGCGTAAAAACTCAATAATATCTTCTAAAGAAATTTTATCCAAGCTCGATAAATTCACAATAAGATGGTCATTCTTATACTTATCGTAAGCCTGTTCTATATTGTTGACCAACGTTTTTACTGAAGCTTTTTCTTGAGTAATGATTGTAATATTTCCATCTCTATCTATAATCATAACTTACTTTTTTATTTTAGACGCCAGCAAATAGATTACAGCCATTCTAATAGCTACACCATTTTCAACCTGGTTTAAAATTATGGCTTGTTTAGAATCTGCTACATCACTAGTTATTTCTACACCTCTATTTATTGGACCAGGATGCATGATTATAATCTCTTTTTTTAGACTATCTAAAATCTCCTTATTGACACCAAATTGCTGAGTATATTCTCTTGTCGATGGAAAATAACTAATATCCATTCGTTCGTTTTGAACTCTAAGCATATTAGCCACATCACACCATTCTAGGGCTTTCATAAGATTTGTCTCTACCTTAACACCCAATTCCTTTATATATTTTGGCAGTAATGTTTTTGGTCCACAAACCATAACATTAGCACCTTGAAGTTGTAAAGCATAAATGTTTGAAAGTGCTACCCTACTATGAAGAATATCACCAACAATAACAACATTTTTACCTTTAACACTTCCTAGCTTTTCTCTTATGGAATAAGAATCTAATAAGGCTTGTGTAGGATGCTCGTGCGCTCCATCACCTGCATTGACTATACTTGCATTAACGTGCTGAGATAGAAATATTCCAGCACCAGGATTAGGATGACGCATAACAACCATGTCTACTTTCATAGATAAAATGTTATTAACCGTATCAATAAGAGTTTCTCCTTTTTTTACTGAAGACTGAGCTGCTGAAAAATTAATAATATCTGCAGAAAGCCTTTTTTCTGCTAATTCAAATGAAAGTTTTGTTCTTGTAGAATTTTCAAAGAATAAGTTAGCAATAGTGATATCTCTAAGCGAAGGGACTTTCTTAATAGGCCTATTAATGACTTCTTTAAATTGATCTGCAGTTTCAAAAATAAGATCTATATCTTGCTTTGTAAGATATTTTATTCCTAATAAGTGGTCTACACTTAATTCGCTCATAATTGTTTAATTAGAAGTCTCAGTTAATTTTATTTATCAATTAAATATACAGCATCTTCACCTTCATTTTCTACCCAATTGACTTTCACTTTTTGATTATCAATAGCGTCTACCTGTCTTCCTCTATAATTTGGTTGTATTGGTAAATGTCTACTGAATCGTCTGTCAATTAATGTAAGAAGTTCTACATTCTTTGGTCTTCCAAATGATTGTATTGCTGTTAAAGCAGATCTTATACTTCTGCCAGTATACAATACATCATCTATAAAGACAACGTTTTTATCTTCAACTATAAAATTTATTTCGGTAGTATTGGCTTCTAAAGGTTTATCTCCCCTTCTAAAATCATCTCTAAAAAAGGTAATGTCTAAATGACCTAATTTTATATCCTTTATTTTATACTCTTCTTTTAGCATTGATGCCAAACGGTCTGCTAAAAAAGTACCTCTAGGCTGAATGCCTATTAACACTGTTTGAGAAAAATCATCATGATTTTCAATGAGTTGACAAGCCAATCTGTGAAGGGTAATATTTACTTCTTTAGAATTAAGTAAGACTTTTTTACTCATATGCTTACAGGACGTTACTAATTAGCAAAGTTAAAACAAAAAGTTAGGGTTTCCAATTAGATTTGTAAGCTATAAAACAAGAGGAAGCTCTTTTTTATAGAACTTCCTCTCACACACTTTGTTGAGTTGACTATTAATTAGTACTTAATAAACTTGTAAGTGTAATTTTCTGTTTCATTAATTAAATTTAATACATAGAAACCATCACTAAGATAAGATGTGTCTATAGCTGCAATGTTTTCATCTGTCTCTATTATCTGAACTATTTTTCCATCTAAACCATAGATTTGATAAGAGTTATAGCTTGTATTATTAACCAATCTTATTTGATCTTGACTAACTAATACTTTTACATTATTCTCTTCAACATCTACACTTGAAAGCGTTGCATCAAATACACTATTCATAGTAATTGATGTACCACTTAATAAGGATGATAAATTAATAAGCGCTTGATTATTCTTATAAACCCTTAGGTAATAAGCATCAGAAGGAGTAACATTGTCTAAAACAACCTCAAAGCTACCTCCAACTAAGGCAACAATATTGTAAGAATCACATTCTAATTCTTGCAATTGCCCTAAATCATCACTAGGAGCTAAGAAAATCTGATAATCAATATTTGCCACTAATGTAAGACCAAGGCTTGCCATGCCTATCTGAACTTTGTTATCACCAGGACTAACAACATGTTTATAAAAAACATCTTCAGATGTATCACAAGCAGGTGTTAAACCTGAATTTGTGGCAGAATTGTAATTTAGAATATTAACAGAAACACTGGTTCCATTAATTTCGATGGCATTTTCAATAGTGTTACCATCTTGGGCATTTATTGCAAAAGCAACAAACAACCCGACACAGAGTAAAGTTTTTTTCATAATATAAAGATTTTGGGTTATTGGGTTATACTGTTATTAAGACTAGGGTTAAAATGAGCCTTATTAGTTAAATCTTAGGGTTTATATTATTGAAATTTTGGGTTATAGATGCTTTAGTTCATATTTCTAAAATTATATTTTGGGTTATTGGTATTCACTTAAATTTAACACTTATTTTTAATGAAATACTAATTATTTGGCTGAAATACACTTTTTTTTAACATTTCAAACTCAATTTTACGAATTGTACTACAAATATAGTCTTCTGAATAACAGTTTGTTACAAAAAAAAGCCTTTCATTTCTGAAAGGCTTTAATCATTTTAGGTTGAAAATTCAGCCTATAAGCTGATTTTATTTTCCATCCATTTTATCTTTAAGAGCTTGTAAAGCATCGTTTGCATCACCTAATGTTGGTTTAGCTTCAGCAGCTTGTGCTTCAGCTTTCTTAACAGCTTGCTTAACGATATTTGCTTCTTCTTCTCTAAATACAGCAGTATGAGATGCTACAACA
The DNA here is from genome assembly GCF_058964685.1 of Winogradskyella sp. 266wxhm. NCBI lineage: Bacteria > Pseudomonadati > Bacteroidota > Flavobacteriia > Flavobacteriales > Flavobacteriaceae > Winogradskyella > Winogradskyella sp. 266wxhm. The sequence continues at coordinate 3,344,303 of NZ_CM179559.1, read as the reverse complement.
CGCTTGAATTCTTTGTTGAACTCAATGATTTTGAATTCTGCTTCTTCACCTTTTTTAAGTTTAGAACCATCTTCTTTTTCTAAATGACGTGCTGGTACAAATGCTACAATATCCTCATTAAATTCTATTGTTGCTCCTTTATCTACCATTTCTGTAATAGCAGCAGTATGAGAAGTACCTACAGCAAACTCAGTTTCATATTTATCCCAAGGGTTTTCCTCAGTTTGTTTATGACCTAGAGATAACTTACGACCTTCTACATCTAACTCTAATACAACAACATCTAACTTGTCACCTACGTTACAGAACTCAGATGGATGCTTAATTTTCTTAGTCCAAGATAAATCAGAGATATAAATTAATCCATCAATACCTTCTTCTAATTCTACAAACACACCAAAGTTTGTAAAGTTACGTACAATACCTGTGTGCTTAGAACCTACAGGGTATTTAGTTGTAATGTCTGTCCATGGATCTGGTGTTAATTGCTTAATACCTAGAGACATCTTACGATCTTCTCTATCTAATGTTAAAATAACTGCTTCGATTTCATCACCTACAGATACGAAATCTTGAGCAGAACGTAAATGTGTAGACCATGACATTTCACTAACGTGTACTAAACCTTCTACACCATCAGCAACTTCAATAAATGCACCGTAATCAGCAATAACTACAACTTTACCTTTTACTTTATCTCCAACTTTAACCTCTTCTGATAAAGCTTCCCAAGGATGCTTAGATAATTGCTTAAGACCTAATTGAATTCTTGATTTGTTTTCATCAAAATCAAGGATTACAACGTTAAGTTTTTGATCTAACTCAACAATCTCATTTGGATGGTTGATACGAGACCAAGATAAGTCTGTAATATGAACTAAACCATCTACACCACCTAGATCGATAAACACACCATAAGAAGTAATATTTTTTACAACACCTTCTAATACTTGTCCTTTTTCTAACTGACCAATGATTTCTTTCTTTTGCTCTTCGATATCAGCTTCGATAAGCGCTTTGTGAGAAACTACTATGTTTTTGAATTCGTGGTTGATTTTCACAACTTTAAATTCCATAGTTTTATTTACGTACTGATCGTAATCTCTAATTGGCTTCACATCGATTTGAGAACCTGGTAAGAATGCTTCGATTCCGAAAACGTCAACGATCATACCACCTTTAGTTCTACACTTTACGAAACCATTTACGATTTCACCAGTTTCGTGAGCTTTGTTTACTCTATCCCATGCTTTAATTACACGAGCTTTTCTGTGAGATAATACTAACTGACCTGTAGCGTCTTCACGTACGTCAATTAACACCTCTACTTTATCACCAACTTTTAAATCTGGATTGTAACGGAACTCGTTAAGAGAAATTACACCTTCAGACTTAGCGTTAATGTCAATAATAGCATCTCTATCCGTAATATGAATAACTTCACCTTCTACAACTTCATCATCTAAAGTGTCTACGAAATTTTCAGATACTAACTTTTCAAATTCTTCTAATTTTTTGTCTTCAACTTGCTCAATTCCTTCTTCGTAATTGTGCCAATCGAATTCTTTTAAGAATTTTTCTGGATTTGCTTGAGCTTCAGATACTACTGGAGCCTCTGCTACTTTTGCTTCAGTTGCTTCAACTTCAGCTTGTTTTGTTTCTTTTTCAGACATGCGCTGAATAAAAATTTGTATTCTGTATTGTTTGAAAGATTAACGGAAAACTTTACAGAAGTTATTAATTAAAAAATGTGTTTCCTTTTCCACTTTCTCTAGTCCGCTAAAAAAGGAGTGCAAAAGTAGTATATATTTTACTGAAAACCAAACATTAAATATTGTGACTTCAACATTTTTTAGGTGTCTTAATGTTACATTATCAATTTGATGTTGAGTAGATTAAAAAATACTGCTAAAATTGGTATATTTACGAGTAACATATAAACAAACTAAAAACTATAAAATCATGGTTAAAGCAAAATATCAAGATGTTCTTGATTTAGGAGAAAAATTGAACATCCAAAACGGTAAAGTAGAAGAAACTGACGGAAAACTAAAAGTTTGGGGAACAGCCGCTACACAATATGAAAAAAACTTACTTTGGGACGAAATAAAACGTATTGGTGGTGAAAATCCTTCTGATATAATGGCTGATATTAAGGTTGCAGACGAATCAGTTTATGCAAGACATACGGTTAGTTCTGGCGAAACTTTAGGGAAAATTGCTAAGCAATATTATGGTGATCCTTCAAAATACCAAAAGATTTACCAGGCTAATACAGATATTCTAAAAAGTCCGGATTTAATTTATCCTGATCAAGAATTAGTGATTCCTAATATTTAATTAAGAAAGAAAATCTTTATACAAAGCGGTCTAATTTATTTTAGGTCGCTTTTTATTTTTCTATCATTTGATTAATTAAGTTAAGAATACTTTGAACTTGTGCTTCAATAGTTAAACCTGAATTATCAATTTCTATAGCATCATCAGCTTTTACTAAAGGAGAATCTTCTCGAGTGGAATCTATATAATCTCTTGTTGTTACATTTTCAAGAACTTCTTCATAACTCAACTTTTGTCCGCGTTCTAAAAGTTCTTTATAACGTCTTTCTGCTCTTGTTTCTGCAGATGCTGTCATGAAAATTTTTAATTCTGCATCAGGAAAAACAACGGTTCCAATGTCTCTTCCATCCATAACGATGCCCTTCTCTTTTCCCATGAGTTGTTGCTGCTCTACAAGTTTTCGTCGTACTTCAGACAATGTAGCAACAGGACTCACAAAACTTGAAACCTCCATGGTTCTAATGTCTTTTTCAATATTTTCTCCATTCAAATACACTTCAGCAAAACCTAAAGTTTCATTAAACTTAAATGTAATATTTACATCATCAAGATTTTCAATTAATTGCTCTTCATGAAAAAAGCCATCTCCTATAAAATCGTTTTTTAGAGCATAATACGTTACAGCTCTATACATGGCACCAGTATCTACATAAACATAGTTTAAGGTCTTTGCCAATTGCTTAGCAATAGTACTTTTTCCTGTAGAGGAAAATCCGTCAATAGCAATAACTATTTTCTTCATTTATCTTAAATCTATTTGTAGCCCAAAAAAGCTTGTGTTAGAAGCGCTAGTATATCTGGCATGTGTATAACTAAAGCGCATCTTGTTTAGTTTTATTCCCACACCAACTGAAAGTCCAGAAAAATTTCTTTGATCTACAATCCTAAGTTCTTCGGCTCTTCTAAAATTATAACCCAATCTTATATTGAAACCTCCTTCAGGAAAGAGTTCTGCTCCTAGAATAAGATGCCTTAATCCTTTATTGAAAAAGCTAACTTTTTCTTGAGTTTGGTTTCCATCCAAGTCCGTTGTTGCTCTCGCAGGATTAGCCACCGAAATTGGCCAACGTTGTAAATTTTCTAAGGTTAAATGCCAGCGTAAAGGTACATTTTCTAAAGTTTGAGACATTCCAAAATTAACTTCGAGAGGCAATGGTTCGTTTTGTCCTGCGTAAGTTGAAAATTGTGTTCCAATATTTCTAATGGTTAAAGCCGCATGAAAATCTAACTTTTCATTAATATACATAGCACCAATATCTACAGCTCCTCCAACGGAATTGTATTGTTCTAATAAAGAGGTTATGATTTTTACATTTGCTCCAACATAAAAATCGGTAAAAGGGATATTATAGTTATAACCGAATGAAATAGCTGCTTCATTTCCAGTAAATGTTCCTGTGGACACACCATTAACATCATAACCATCAAAAGAACCGTAATTTATATAAGTGACACCAAAATGGAAGGTCTGTACGTGTCTATCCCAAGTGTAGGCATAAGCTGCAGTTCCGTAAGTTATTCCCCCTAAATAATTTGAAACATTTACAGCAAGCTGATTACCCATTTCGTAATTAATTGAAGCTGGGTTGTAAAGGCCTTCCGTTACATCATGATCGAAATTTGTGATAATTTTTCCTCCTAAAGCAGCCTGTCTTGGTGAGGATACTAAGTTGAGAAATTGATAAGTAGATTCACCTCCTAATTGAGCGAATAAAGGCACGGCTAATAGTAGAAAATGTAAGGTAAGAATCCTCTTAATCATAGATTTGCAAAATAACTAAATCTATCTTAAAACGGTGATATGATTTTTTTATTTTTTTAAAGGCTATTCTTTACTCCTTAATTGAAGTTTTTGACCTACTTTAATAAGGTTACTCGATAGTCTATTTAATTCTTTTAGAGCCTCTACAGTAACTCCATTTTTATTGGCTATGCTATATAAAGTATCACCTTTAGCGACTGTATAATGGTATAATTTCTCACTATTGGAGTCATCAAAATTTCTAACCTTAAGTTTTTGTCCAACTTTTATAAGATTAGAACTTAAATTATTTTGCTGTTTTAACTCTTCTAAGCTTAAATTATAACGTTTAGCCAAACTATATAAGGTTTCTCCTTTAACAACCACATGATAATTAGAAGCTGTCTCCTTTGAATCAGCATCTAAATTAGAACTATTTTTATCTACCAAATCAAAGTTTTTAACCAAAAGCTTTTGACCTTCGTCCACCAAAGTAGTTTGTAAATTATTGGCTTGCTTTAATTCTGCAAGGGTAACATTATATTTTCTGGAGACATCAAGTAATGTTTCGTCTGGCTTTACAATATGATATATAGGAATATTATCTTGACTTTTTACAGAAGACGTAATTACTGTATTGTCTGTAACTAAAATTGGATCAGGCGATGTATTATCCTTATTCTCTTCAGCTTTAGTAGCTTCAGATTTCATCAGAGTAATTTCACCAGTAACAATATTCAGCTTAGCTGGTTTGCCATCTAGGATTACATCTCTATATTTTCCATCAGCTTGCCCGAAAGCAAAATGATTTAACGTTAATAGAAATAGTAATCCTAGTATGGTTTTACAGCTTTTTAGCATCTTTTACTTTTTGATTTGTAATGGCTATATCTAGCACATCACTCATATCTTTAACATAATGAAATTTTAAACCTTTAAGATATTCTGGTTTAATTTCATCAATATCTCTTTTGTTATCTTCACAAAGTAATATTTCTTTTATTCTAGCACGCTTCGCAGCTAAAATCTTTTCTTTTATACCACCAACTGGCAATACTTTACCACGTAGCGTAATCTCACCCGTCATAGCAATACTCTTTTTCACTTTACGTTGTGTGAATAAAGATACTAAAGATGTTAGCATAGTTACACCTGCACTTGGGCCGTCCTTTGGTGTTGCACCTTCTGGAACGTGAATATGCACGTTATACTTATCAAAGACTTCAGGATTAATTTCAAACTTATCTGCGTTTGCCTTAATATACTCCATAGCAATTGTTGCAGACTCTCGCATTACTTTTCCTAAGTTACCGGTAATACTAAGATTGCCTTTTCCTTTTGACAAAATAGATTCAATAAACAGAATATCACCTCCTACTCTAGTCCATGCTAAACCTGTTACAACACCAGCTACGTTATTGTTTTCGTATTTATCGCGTTCTAATCTTGGGCTTCCTAAAATTTCAACAACATCTTCATTGGTTACTTTAATATTGTACTCCTCTTCCATCGCTATGTTCTTAGCTGCATAACGCACCATTTTTGCGATTTGCTTCTCTAAACCTCTAACACCAGATTCGCGTGTATAACCTTCAACAATTTTTTCTAATTGTGGTTTACCTATCTTTAAAGCTTTTTCATCCAAACCATGCTCTGTTAACTGTTTTGGTAGCAAATGGCGTTTAGCGATTTCAACCTTCTCCTCAATTGTATAACCTGTTACATTGATGATTTCCATACGATCTCTCAATGCTGGCTGAATTGTATTGAGACTATTAGAAGTCGCTATAAACATCACCTTAGAAAGGTCGTAACCCATCTCTAGGAAGTTGTCATAGAACTCATTATTTTGCTCTGGATCTAGCACCTCTAACATCGCTGATGAAGGGTCTCCTTGGTGACCTGCTGATAACTTGTCTATTTCATCCAAAACAAAAACCGGATTAGATGTACCAACTTTTTTCAAACTTTGAATGATCCTACCTGGCATAGCACCAATGTAGGTTTTTCTGTGTCCTCGGATTTCGGCTTCATCACGTAAACCACCAAGTGAGATTCTTACATATTCTCTTCCCAAAGCTTCAGCTATAGACTTTCCTAATGAGGTTTTACCAACACCTGGAGGTCCGTATAAACAAAGGATTGGCGACTTCATATCATTACGAAGTTTTAAAACAGCCAAATATTCAATAATGCGTTTTTTTACATCATCTAAACCAAAATGATCACGATCTAGAATTTTCTTAGCACGTTTTAGGTCGAATTTATCTTCACTAAATTCATTCCATGGTAGATCTAAAAACAAATCCAAATAGTTTCTCTGAATAGAATATTCAGCAACTTGAGGATTCATACGTTGCATTTTGGCCAATTCCTTTTCAAAATGGGTTTTTACCTTTTCATCCCAATTCTTTTCTTTGGCACGCGCTTTCATATCTTCAATTTCTTCACCAGAAGAAACACCACCTCCTAATTCTTCTTGGATAGTTTTCATCTGTTGATGTAAGAAATACTCACGCTGTTGTTGGTTCATATCACTTTGAACCTTATTTTGAATATCATTTTTAAGCTCTAGCTTTTGATATTCGATATTCATGTATTTTAAAGTCTGAAGTGCACGATCCTTAAGATCATTAATTTTTAATAATTCTTGCTTTTCTTCAACTTTTAAATTCATGTTTGAAGACACAAAATTTACCAAGAATGAGTTACTCTCAATATTCTTAATCGCGAAAGAAGCTTCTGTCGGAATGTTTGGACTTTCCTTAATAATATCTAAAGATAGATCCTTAATAGAATCTATGATTGCTTTAAACTCTTCATTATCCGCAGCTGGTTTAGCCTCTGGAATATCTGATATTGTTGCCGTTAGGTAAGGCTTTTGAGAAATTATATCATTGATTTGAAAACGCTTTTTACCTTGAATAATCACTGTAGTATTGCCATCAGGCATTTTTAATACTTTCAGAATTCTAGCAACCGTACCCGTTTTGTAGATATCTTTTTCTGTCGGATTTTCAACATATTCATCTTTCTGCGCTACCACACCAATTACTTTACCTCCATTATTAGCATCATTTATCAACTTAATAGATGCGTCTCTACCAGCAGTAATAGGAATAACAACACCTGGAAACAATACTGTGTTTCTTAAAGGTAAAATTGGTAAAGATTCGGGTAAAACTTCATTATTTATTTGTTCCTCATCCTCAGGCGTCATTAGAGGAATTAACTCTGAATTCTCGTCAAAATCCTGTAATGACAAACTGTCAAGGTTCATAAAATTTGATTTCTTCATAATATTTTTAAGCCATTATGTCACTCATATGAGCACATTAGCGTTTGTTTAAATGTATTAATATTTAACTTTATATTGAATATCAACAACTTATAAGATATTCAAAGTTATTCACACTAGTATATTTTCAATTGTTATGCCATTACCTTTATAACCACTAAAACTTTTTTCTCTAAAAGTGTAACAGTTTATGAAACGCTTCATCTTTATACCAAAGCAATTGTTTTTTTGACATCAACCAATCAAGATATCGAACAGTTAGTTTTGCTTTGTGGCTCTGGGAACCAACGTGCGCAGTTGGAAATATACAACAGGTACAACAAAGCAATGTATAACACAGCCCTAAGGATTGTAAAAGATTCCTTTAAGGCTGAAGACATAATGCAAGAGTCTTTTTTAACCGCGTTTACAAAGTTAAAAACGTTAGAGGACACTAAATTATTTGGTGCATGGTTAAAGCGCATTGTTGTAAACAACAGTATAGCTCATTACAACAAAACCGTAAAGCAAAATGAAGTACCTCTAGAACATGTAATGTACAAAGTTGAAAATGACAACGGTATTGAAGAACAAAGTCATAACTCTGAAAAAGTGAAGCAAATACTTAAGGCTATGAAAAGTTTAAAAACCAACTATAGCTTAGGTTTAACACTACATCTTATAGAAGGTTATGATTATGAGGAAATCTGTGAAATTATGGATATTTCTTATGCTAATTGCAGAACAATGATCTCTAGAGCTAAAGAAAGTTTAAGAAAGAAATTAGAGCTAACAGTCTAAATTATTGATGTATGAAAAAAGATACTATAGACAATTTATTTGAAGAACTTAAAGATGAATTTGATATCAACGTACCTAAAAGTGGGCATGAAAACCGATTTTTAGAAAAATTGAATGCTGATAAAGCTGTTATCAATGATATCGAAAAATCGAGATTTAACTGGAAGCCTTTATTAGCTGTTGCGGCTTCATTAGTCATTTGTTTTAGTGTTTTTATTACAGCTCAAAACCAACCTAAAACTTTGGATTTAGCAAGTGTTTCACCTGAAATGTCCGAGACTCAAGATTTCTTTACTGTTACAATTGAAGACGAACTAAAAAAACTCAACAAAGAGCGTTCACCGTTAACGGAAGCTATCATCAATGATGCTTTAGAACAGATTCAATTATTAGAAAATGAATACCAAAAATTAAAAACAGATTTAACCGAAAGTGGAAAAGATCAGCGTGTTATTTATGCTATGATTTCAAACTTTCAAACCAGGATAGATATTTTAAATACTGTCTTGGAACAAATAGAAGATGTTAAAAATCTAAAAATCAACACCGATGAAACTAAAAATACAATTTAGATTAGGGCTTTTGCTCTTATTGATGCCTACTTTGCTAATTGCAAATAATGACATCACACTTAAAACAACCAAGGAAAAAAATATTAAAAAATCATTTAACACCTCCTCTAACGGAACTGTAAAAATTAATAATAGCTATGGCAATTTAGATATTGTTACCTGGAACGAAAACCGCGTAGAATTTGACATTACAATAAAAGTAACTGGTGGAAATTCAGATAAAGTTAATGACAAACTTGAAGACATCGATGTAGCGTTTTCTAATGAAGGTAATATAGTTTCTGCAGTAACAAAATTCAGTAAAAGCAAAAAATCTTGGTGGAGTTGGGGAAACAATAACAATCTTAAAATTGAAGTTAACTACCGCGTAAAAATGCCAATCACCAATAGTGTTGACCTAAACAATGATTATGGATCTATTAATCTAGACCGACTTGAAGGTCTCGCTAAAATTAATTGTGATTATGGAAAAATCACCACAAAAGAACTGATGGCTGAAAATAACTACATAAAGTTTGATTACAGTAACAACTGCTATTTTGAATACATTAATAGTGGTAAAATAAATGCTGACTATAGTGGTTTTACAGTGGCAAAAACTAAAAACCTAGATATTAACGCAGATTATACAAAATCCATTATAGAAATTTCAGAAAATGTAAGATACAACTGTGATTATGGCTCTTTGAAAGTGGAAAACATTAACAACCTTGACGGTAATGGCGACTATCTATCTCTCCGTTTAGGAAATGTTTATAAAAGTGCCTCTATAAAGGCAAATTTTGGATCTATAAAAATTGACCGCATTGCTTCTAAAGCTAATAATTTGGATATTAACTCAGATTATACAGGTATAACAATCGGACATGATGCCAACTTTAATTTTGATTTTGACATCGATCTAGATTATGCTTCTTTAAGAGAATCTGACGGATTTAATTTCACTGTAAAAGATATTAACCATACAGGTAAAAAGTATAGAGGCTACTATAATTCAAAAGGATCTGGTAATTATGTAAGAATAAAATCAGAGTACGGAAGTGTAAGCTTTAAACAATTATAATCAATTCACCCTTACTAAAAGTTATGGTGAACAATCAAAACGAACAGTAACTAATCAATTAGAAAAAATGAAATTATTAAAATCAATCACGTTAGTTGTATTTCTATTTAGTGTTACAACATCTTGTGCACAATGGGGAAAATCTAAAAGAGTTAAAGGAGATGGAAACATTACTACAGAAAACCGATCTACTGGTGATTATGATGGCTTAAAATCATCTGGACCAATGAACTTTAAGTTGGTCGAAGGTAAAGAAGGAAATATTACCATTGAAGGTGACGCAAACCTTATTCAATATATTATTACCAAAGTTGAAGGAGGTAAACTTATTGTGAAAGTTGAGAATGGCATTAACCTTAGACCAACAAAGACTATTGTTGTAACAGTCCCTTACCAATCTATCAACTCAGTATCTTTAGCTGGGTCTGGAGACATTAAAAACTCAGGAACTATTAAAGCTAATCATTTTGATGTATCCTTGGCAGGCTCTGGAGATATTGATTTAAAAATTAGCAGTAATTCTGTTGAGAGTAGTATTGCTGGGTCTGGTGACATTGAATTAAATGGTTCTACAAAAGATTTGACAACAAAAATCACAGGATCTGGTGATTTTGATGGTAGTGACTTAGACAGCACTAATGTTACAGCAAAAATTACAGGCTCTGGTGGTGCAAATGTAGTTTGCAATGGAGAATTAAAAGTAAGAATTACAGGCTCTGGAGACCTGAGGTACTCAGGAAATCCAACAAACAGAGATACTAAAGTAACAGGCTCTGGAAGTGTACATAACTAGAGCTTAATCAACCATAAAAGAAACATAAAGGAGCAAGGCTACCCTTACTGTTTTATGTTTCTTTTATGGTTAAAAATTAATTAAAATATTCATCATCTAAGGAATAATTAAATGTCCCATCTATGCATTGAAAAGGCCCTGTTTCTTCGTTATTACTATTATCAACAATCCGATATTCAAATTCAAATGTTCCTGAAATAACTCTATCTTCTAAATCGAAATTGGTTATAGTTATTGTACCTGGATTGTCATAATCAGGGTAACCCAATGCGTTATTCACATAAAAGAAGTTGATATCAAAATGAGGAACTACTTCTTCTCCATCATTATCATACACTGGATCTGTTTGTAAAACATATGTTCCTTCTTCCCACGTATTTTCAGGAATATATAATTTGATTTCTTTAGTAGATGTAACGTCTGGTATTATTTCTTGATAAGTACTGTTTCCGTCAATAGATATATAATCATAGTCGTTGGCATAAGAAAAGGTAACTATACTAATGGCACTATTAAATATATTGTATCCATTCGGTTTCATATCATTGTATTGAACACCATCTAAATTTGCTGTCATTAAAGCAAATGAGCCAACAGATTCAGACACACAATTACCTAATGCATTTATTGCTGCTTGTAAACTCCCATCATCACCACACTCTGCTATCTGATTTTCTAAAGCTGTTTTATAAACTACACAAAGGTCTTCATAGTTTTCATCTGAGGCATTTTCAAAATTTATCTGAGCCAAATTCACTGCGTTCTCAGCTGCTTGGCAGTCTGTAAAATCATTTGGATCTATACAATCACCTAAAGCAGTTATGGATTGCTGTATGGAACCATCAGGGTCACCACAAGCTAAAATTTGATTCTCAAGAGCTTCTTTGTAAGCACTACAAAGCTCAGTGTAGTTTCCGCCTGAAGCCATATTGTTAATAAATGCTAATGCTGCATCTGCTGTATTTAAAGATGCTTCTTGACAGGACAAATCTGTTTCTTGATTATCTAAAAGATCTTGATCTATTGGTTCATCTTCACAAGTAAATGCAGTAAGCAATATAAAAAGAGTAAATAGTATGCTTATTTTTTTCATTGATACGATAGGTTAAATGTTTTATTATTTTTCTTCTTCGGCAATTTAGGAAAATAAAATTAAGATTTATAGTCCTGTAAACTTTCATCTATTATTTAGTACCAGCTTCAAAATCAACTTTCCACTTTTCCCAATCATCAAGAAAATAATTTAAAATTATAGGGTTATCCAAAGTATTCAGCTTTGTTTCTGCTATGGTAATATCCTTAGGAAAAATAAACGACTGTTCAACCTGGTTTGCATTAAGGTACTTTAAATCTTTGGGTAGAGAACTCACATCTATAACCTCATCATTGTCTTTGTACTTAGCAATAATAAATCCCCAATCTCCAAAAGACGGAATATAGGTGTGATAAGGTTCTACAATCTCAAAAACTGAACTAAGTGTATTTTTTATACAGCTAAAAACTGTATTACTAAAATATATTTCACCAGACTGCGTCACAAAAACTCCTTCTTTTTTTAGATTTCGTTTAGCCATTAAAAAAAACTGCTTACTATATAATCTCGCAATAGCTTGATTTGTTGGATCTGGTAAATCTGCGATTATAATATCATAAGGTTCCTCATTATTAAACAAAAATGTAAAGGCATCTTCTGTTATTAAATTTACTTTTTTGTTAGTCGCAGCATTATTATTTATAGTCTTTAAATAATTGTTTTCTTTTGCCAGATAAAACATAGTACTATCAATATCTACAACATCAATTCGCTCTACAGTTTCATGTTTTAAAACTTCTCTGCTTGCTAAATTTTCTCCTCCACCTAAAATTAAAACACGTTTAGCATTAGTATGCATACTTAGCGGAACATGCACCAAAGATTCATGATAACGATGCTCATCTGCTGACGAAAACTGTATTACTCGATTTAGATACAACCTTACATCATCATTGTTCTTTGTCATCACTATTTTTTGATAAGGTGTTTGCTCATTTAAAACTATGGGACGCTTATAAATTTTTTGATCCCAAACTTTTAATAATCTTCCTCCAAAAACAACTAAAACCAAAAGTGCAATAATTATTAAAAACCCGTAAATACTGTTTCTTTTTTTATGCTTTAGTACAGTATAATTTAAAGCAATGCCTAAAAGAATATTTACAATACCAAAAATTAAAGATGAATAATAGAGCCCTACAAAAGGCAGAATTATAAATGGAAAAATTAACGTTGCTATAAGTCCTCCTATATAATCTAAAGACAGTACATTAGATAGATTGTTTTTAATATTACTTTCTTCGAGGGCAAAGGTCAACAAAGGCACTTCCATTCCTGTTAATAGACCTATTACAAAAATTAATACCAAGCAACATATCTGCAGAATAGTTGGCGAGACATATACAAACAACATATATAATAACGGTACAGAAATACCTCCTATTAATCCTAAAGCATATTCTACATTAATAAAAAACTGCAATGGTTTGTCTTTGAAAAATTTTGACAGAAACGCACCAATACCCATTGAAAACAGGTAAACACCAATGATTATAGAAAATTGTCTAACACCATCACCTAAAAAATACGTTGCTGTAGTACTAATCAGTAATTCATAGATAATGGAACACAATCCTGCAATAAAAACTGCAAATGGAATTAAGGCTTTTTTATTCATTAAAATTTAACTATGTTTGAGGACAAATAACTGGTCAAAGATGAATAAAAAAATTATAACAGGTCTTTCTTTAACTAAAAAAATAACTTTAGCTACGGCAATTTCTGCTTCGGTAATCCTTCAGAGTTGTGGTGAGGCAGATGCAAGTCCAAGAATTAAGGACGCACAGCAAGAAACCATTTATGAATCTACAAAAGGTGTTATTACCGAAGTAGAAGAAGTTGAACCAGGAAATGACTACAAAATTATAGACGAGCGTATTATTGATGAAAAAGATAAGTCTATTGCCATTGTTCATACACTTGAAGGTAATGTAGACACACTTTCATTAAGAAAAATGAAAGAAGACAATTCATCTTACACTCGCCATTCAGGATTAAGAAGTATCCTTTATTACTCATTAGCAGCCTCTTATTTTAATAGAAGACTCAGTAATGTAACGCCAAACCAAAGTAACTATAAAAACGCTTCGGCTTACAACAAGTCTACAGGACTTAAAAACGATTTAAGAAGTACAGCTACATCTCGTAGAGTTAGCGTACCAGGAACATCATCTAGAGGATATGGCAGTGGAAAATCGTTTAGGTCGTTTGGCGGATAGTCGATTTAAAGAAATTAAACGCCTCAAAAAAAAACATACACCACACAGATTACATTGGTTTTTAGAGGAAGATTATTTTTCTGAAGAGCTTCTAGGTATTTACCGTTCAGAAGTTGAGCAATTTCGTCGTGTTTCTGATGAAGCTTTTTATTTATTTCAGCGTGCGACGGATAAAATTATTTCAGAAAATAAGCTTAGTGAACTTGGTATTCCGCAATCATTTCATCAATGTATTATTCACAGTTGGAAAAATAAAAACAAACATCCGTTTCTTTATGGACGTTTTGATATTAATGGAGGCTTAAAATCTGATCGTAGTCGTATTATAGAATTTAATGCAGATACGTGTAGCACACTACCAGAAACGCTTTTATGGCAACCACTTCAACTTCAACAATTAAAAGGAACACCTCAAAGTTTTAATTCGCTTAAAGACGATATTACCGCTACACTTTCCACTCTAAAATCTTATCTAGGAAAAGATAAACCTGTATTTCTAGGGACTTCTTTTGGATACATTGAAGATGTTGAAAATGTAAACTGCATAATAGACATAGCATATCAATCTGGATACAAACCTTTTTATACAAATCTTGAAAATGTTATTTTTTCTGATGAAGGAGTTTTTCATCAGGTTGGTAATGAATATGAAGATGTAGATGTTTTATTTAAAATGATTCCTTGGGATTGGATTTTTAATGACGAACCTGAACTTGCCAAAACACTATCTGATTTAATTATAAACGAAAAAGTAGTAGTATTAAACCCACCTTATACAGCTGTTTGGCAGAATAAAAAGTTTTTGGCTTATATCACTAAAAACTTTCCTAATTCTGTTTTGGCAGAAACTTATATCACACAACAACCGTATTTAGGAGATTACGTAAAAAAACCTGCTTATGGTCGTTTGGGCGAAAATATTACAGTTGAAACGACATCTAAGGCAAGATTAGAATCACAGGGAGATTTTGGTAATCAGGATATGATCTATCAAAAATATTACCCTTTAGACTTAGATTTGGAAGCCTATTCTTACCAAATAGGCATGTTTTACACATCAAAAGCTTCTGCTATTAACTTAAGAGCTCAAGAATCATCTATTATAACCGATGATTGTGAGTTTATGTCTCATTATATTATATAAGATCTGGGGAAATAATTGAGATAGCTTCTCCCCTTTCAATTTGTTTGATAACAACATTATTAGATTCAAAAGACTGCATTAACAACTTCTGAATTTTATTGGCATCAAAAGCTCTACAAGAAAAAATATCTACAGCTGCAAACTGATGCTCTGGCCAAGTATGAATGCTTACATGACTTTCTTCTAATAAAATAAATCCGGTAGCACCAATAGGTTCAAATTGTTTAAAGGATTCGTTGACTTTAGACAGTTTTAATTCTTTTACAATATCGTTTAAAACCTGTTTGATTTCTGGCACGAAAGAAATACTGTCTGGATTACAATTGTAGACATCCCAAGTAATATGAGTTCCTAATGAGTTTTTCAAAATTCTGAATTCAGGTTATTATTCTTCGTCTTCAGAATAATTATCGTAAGCATTTTGCATTAAATCCATAAACTCTCTAGGATCATAAACTTTAACTAGAGTTGTGTAAGATTCGTCAGCATCTACCTCAACCATTCCTGGTAAGTCTTCTCTTGGTCCATAATCCCAAGTTACTTTATTAATAACATCTCTAACCACATCAAAATTTCCTTCCATCGGAATTCCTAAATATGTTATTTCCTTATTAGGTAATGTAGAAACATAACTGTCCTCATACATTGGAGGCCCATAATATTCATCAGTAACTAAATATTCTGATAATGAAGCGTTAATCATGTATACAGGCTCTGTAAAATTGTATTTGATTACACTATCATTTTCAAGTGTAAGCTTATGCTCACCTGGTCCCATTTCTACCCAAACTACTTCTTTTGGCGGTACACTAACTCTTAAGGTATCCACCATGATTTCAAGGTCAAATTTTGTAGGATTATCAATTGCTAAATCAACAGTTTGACTACATGATGATAATAACAATGCAGGTAGAGCTAATAATACAAGATATTTTTTCATTATAGGTTATTTAGTTCGTTGCAATATAATAATATTTGTCAACTATGTATTTAGTGATGAATTTAATTTTTACGATTCTTGTTTTGGTACTCTAAACAATAAAATAATACCTAATAAAAAGAATACAAATAAGAAGAGAATTGAGTTACGCATACTACCCGTAATTTGATCTATAAACCCATAAATAAGCATACCTATTACGATTCCTATTTTTTCTGCCACATCAAAAAAGCTGAAGTAAGATGTGGTATCTTCGGTTTCAGGTAGAAATTTAGAGTATGTTGAACGCGCCAAGGATTGAATGCCTCCCATAACCAAACCTACCAAAGATGCCGCTATATAAAACTGAATTGGTGTTTCCATAAAATAAGCATAAAAACACAAGCCCATCCATATAAAGTTAACAGCTATTAACGTAGGAATATTTCCAAATTTTGAGGATGCTCTCGAAGTTAAAAAAGCTCCTAATATGGCAACCAATTGTATAACTAAAATACTGACTATTAAACCTGTTGTTTTAGCTTCATCACTTCCCCAATCAATTTCTTCTTCACCAAAATAAACCGCTACTAACATTATAGTTTGTACCGCCATACTAAATACAAAAAATGCATTTAGGTAACGTTTCAACCTTAAGTTGCCTTTTAATTGCTTCCAAACCCCTTTTAGTTCTTTAAAACCATTTAACACAACATCTTTTGTCACTTTATGACCTGAAGAAACTCCTTTTGGTAAAATATAGAAAGTATATTGACTAAATCCAGCCCACCAAATTCCAACAGTTATAAAAGAATAGCGCATCATTTGCATCTTATCCGTACCATCCTCTTGACTCATCACCATTGCAAGGTTAACAATTAACAACAATACACTACCAATATATCCTAATGAAAATCCTTTGGCACTTATACTATCTTGCTGTTCTTCAAAAGCGATATCTGGTAAATATGAATTGTAGTATACTAAACTTCCCCAATACCCAATGAGTCCCATAAAATAGAACAATAAGCTTAGGTGAATTCTATCCAAACTAAACCAATATAAGCCAATACAGCCAGCTGAACCTACATAGCAAAAGAATTTCATGAAATTTTTCTTATTACCAATATAATCGGCAATACCAGATAAAATTGGTGACATAACTGCAACCACCATAAAAGTAAAAGCTGTAACAAAAGTGATTAATGCTGTGCTTTTAAATTCATATCCGAAAGCCAAAATTTTCTTGACTTCTGACACAAATAATGCTGAATAAAATATTGGAAATATTGAAGACGCAATAGTTAAGGTATATACAGAATTTGCCCAATCGTAAAACGCCCAAGCATTTAAAAGTTTTTTGCTTCCTTTTTTAAGTTCGCTCATAAATTATAGTAATAAAAAAGCTGCTCTTTTTGAGCAGCTTCTAAAATAGGTAAATATTATTAACCTAATATTAATTTATCGGTCTAAATGATGTTACACCAAATTTCTTTGCTTCAGCTTTTGCCTTTGGAGCTAATGATTTTAAATTGGCAATTCTAGAGTCATTACTTGGGTGTGTACTTAAAAACTCTGGTGGAGCTTGACCTCCACTATTTGCTTTCATACGCTCCCATAATTGTGCAGCTTCATCAGGATTATAACCTGCAATAGCCATAAGGTAAATTCCTATTTCATCTGCTTCTGTTTCATGACTTCTACTAAATGGTAACATTCCAGCTACATTAGAAACCACACCAAAAGACTGATTGAAGATACCTAGTTTTTGTTCATCATTTGCTAAAGCTACATTACCTGCTACTGCCAGACCTTGTTGAATGTATGCCGCACTCATACGCTGTTGCCCATGATTTGCTAAGGCATGAGCTACCTCATGTCCCATAATAGCAGCAACACCTGTTTCATTTTTTGCAATTGGCAAAATACCAGTATAAAAAGCTATTTTACCTCCAGGCATACACCAAGCATTAACTTGCTCTGATTGAATAAGATTATATTCCCATTTATATTCGTCTAAATAACCTTGAAATCCATTTGCATCTAAATATCTTTCAGCCGCAGTTGCAATACGTTGCCCTACTCTTTTTATCATTTCCGCATCGTTTGTACCTGTAATAACCTTGCTTTCATTTAGAACTTGATTATATTGAGCGAAAGAGGAAGGAAAAAGTTGATCATTAGATACAAAAGCCATTGTTTTCTTTCCTGTAAATGGATTTGTTGCACAAGACAATACTATAAACAAGATAGCAAAGCTGAATATGGTTTTATTTATTTTCATTTCTGATGGTTTTTAAGTTTAATACTAAAATACAAAATCGTTTTATATTTATTTGAAACGAAAATAGTCAATAAGTCACTAAGCATTTAGCTGTTTTCCTTTAATATGTAACTCAGAAAAATTCTTATCTACTCTAATAGAGTCTATTCCATTGATTTTTATTGTATCATAATCAATAGTTTTATTGTCTATTTGTACTTCAAGAATTTCAAAAGGTAACCCGTGGAATTGAATTTTAAAGGTTTTATACTCTGTTATATATTTACCTTCTTTGTATTGATTTATAATCAATTCATCAGATCTACCTGTAAGGCTGAAGTTTCTAAGACTATATCTTCCTTTAGTATAATCGAAACCATCGTTAGCATCGCTAAAGAACTCACTTTCCTCTTTACCTTTTTTATAGTATACATCTAAAGTAATTTCTTCAATTTCCTTTTCACCAACATATTGTTGTACTGGAAATTTAGGAATTATAGCACCTTCTTTAACATAGATTGGCATACTATCTATATCTGCATCAACCCAAGTTTCTTTACCACCTTTTACAATCTCATCATTCCAGAAATTGTACCATTTTCCTCTAGGAATATACATACGTCTTCCTTTGGCATTTGGCTCTAAAACAGGACATACTAAAATCTGTTCGCCAAAAATAAATTCATCAGTTCTATAATGCGTCTGAACATCTTCTTGATCATACAACACTAAAGATTTTAATAATGGAGTTCCTAGGTCTGTATATTTCCAAAATGCTGTGTATAAATACGGTAACAACTGGTATCTAATCTCAATAAACTTTCTAACGATATCTGTAACATCTTCATCAAAAGTCCAAGGTTCTTGATCTCCATGGTCTCCTGAAGAATGTACTCTAAAGAAAGGATGGAAAACTCCTAACTGTACCCAACGCGTAAACAATTCACTATGTGGCTGCTCTGCAAAACCACCAATATCGTTTCCTGCAAAAGAAAAGCCAGACATAGCCATACGCTGCACTTGTAAGTTTGCAATCCATAAATGCTCCCAAGTTGCCACATTATCTCCTGTCCAAGTTGATGTGTAACGTTGCGTCCCTGAATATGCTGAGCGTGTAATAACAAAAGGACGTTTTGGATGAGAATATTTCTTTAAACCTTGATACGTAGCCCTAGCCATTTGCATACCGTAAATGTTATGCGCTTTTCTATGACTGCAAGGGTTACCATCATAATCGTGACGAACATCGTCAGGGAATGTTTTATTAGGAACTTCCATAACTGCAGGTTCGTTCATATCATTCCAAACTCCTTTAATTCCTATGTCTTCAATTAATTCTTGGAATAAACCAGACCACCAATCTCTAACTTCAGGATTTGTAAAATCTGGGAAGTAACATTCTCCTGGCCAAACTTTACCTTTCATGTAATCACCATCGGCACGCTTACAGAAATAATCATTTTCTAAAGCTTCATTAAACACCCAATAATCTTTATCTATTTTGATTCCTGGATCTATGATTGCTACGGTTTTAAAACCGTCTTCTGCCAATTCCTTAACCATACGTTTTGGATCTGGAAAATAATCTTTATTCCATGTAAAGCAACGGAAACCATCCATGTAATCTATATCTAAATAGATAGCGTCACAAGGAATTTGTAATTTTCTAAATGTAGATGTAATTTCTTTAACCTTACTTTCTGGGTAGTAGCTCCATTTACACTGATGAAAACCTAAAGCCCAAAGTGGCGGCAAATGATGTGGTTTCCCTGTTAAATCTGTGTAACTCTCTACTACATCTCCCATTTTTGGCCCGTAGAAGAAATAATAATTCATCTCACCTCCTTGTGCCCAAAAACTTGTTACATTTCTTCGCTCGTATGAAAAGTCGAATGAAGATTGAAATGTATTATCAAAGAAAATACCATAAGCCTTTCCATGATGAAGTCCTGTGTAGAAAGGAATAGTTTTGTAAATAGGGTCTGTATCCTTACCATAAGCATAAGAATCTGTCACCCAATTTGTGTATCGTTTTCCTTTGAGATTTAAATGGTTTGGCTTATCTCCCAACCCATAATAACTCTCTCCATCGTTAGAGATTTTACTCATTTTTACGATGTTACCACCAAACTCGTAACTCTCTTCCCAATGAAAACCATTCTCATCTTGGTTGATGAGTGTACCATCAACAGCATCGTATATTGAGATTTTGAGAGTTTCTTTAGAAATTTCGCAACGAAGCTTACTCGTTAAAACCTCATAACTACTTTCCTTCTCTTCAATCTCTAGCTTATTATAACCTATACTTGCGTATTTAGTTATAGCATACGAAAAGTCGTTATTAAAATTTCCTACTGTAGTATATCTAAATCTTAAAACACTATCTCTTACAACTGTTAGTTCTAAAATGACATCATTATCTGTAGAAAAGTAAAGCTTATCTACATCTTTTTTGAAGTCTATTATTTTGGAAGGAAATAAATTTCCTTTATGCTCTAATTCTGTATTTACAATCATATAATCGCATTTTGTAAAAATGTCTGTAAAAAAACGGAAAAAATAGAATTATTAAAAGAGTTTAAACCTCTATTTATAAGGATTTAGCAACTATAACGTTTTAGACATTAGTTTTTATTAAAAAAACAATTTTATCTATAAATTTGGTTGAATTAATAAATTAACTAGAGTACTTAAACGCCACCATTCCCAAAGGTGGAATATCTATTTCGATTGAGTGATCTCTAAAATGCCACGGTTTTTCCTTTGTGATTTTCACATTGTTTTTATACTCACCACTTCCATAGTACTTTTTTAAATCACTATTAAAGACTTCTTTTAATTTTCCCTTTACAGAAATTCCTATTTTATATTTTTCCTTAGGAACAGGAGTCATATTACAAGCTATAATTAGGTTGTCTTTGGGTTCATTTCCCTTTCTTATATAAACCAATACAGAATTTTCATGATCGTTATAATCTATCCACTCGAAGCCTTCGGAAGAAAACTGTTTTTCATAAAGTGCTGGTTCATTTTTGTATAACGCATTCAAGTCTTTCAAAAGTTCTTGTACGCCTTTATGTGGCTCATATTGTAACAAATGCCAATCAATACTTCCTTGAAAATCCCACTCATCGTATTGTCCGATTTCAGCTCCTTGAAATAATAGATTTGTTCCAGGGTGTGTAAACATATAACTGTAAAGCAATCTTAGGTTGGCAAATCGCTGCCATTCATCACCAGGCATTCTACCTAGTATAGATCGCTTTCCATAAACCACTTCATCATGACTTAATGGCAACATAAAGTTTTCCGTAAAAGCATAAGTCATTGAGAACGTTAAATCGTTTTGATGATATCTTCGGTAAATCGGTTCTTTAGAAAAGTACTGTAGAGTATCATGCATCCAACCCATCATCCATTTCATTCCAAAACCTAAACCACCTATAAATGTAGGCTTAGATACCATTGGAAATGCCGTGGATTCTTCAGCTATAGTTTGCACATCTGGAAACGACTCATAAACAGCTTCATTCATTTCCCTTAAAAACGACATAGCTTCTAGGTTTTCTCTACCACCAAACATATTTGGTTCCCACTCACCATCTTCCCTACTATAATCTAAAAAAAGCATTGAAGCTACTGCGTCTACCCTTAAACCATCAACATGAAATTGATCTAACCAAAAAATAGCATTGCTAATTAAAAAGGACTTTACTTCATTTCTGCCATAATTAAAGATTAAGCTTTTCCAATCTTTATGATAGCCTTTTCTAGGATCTGGATGTTCATATAACGCAGAACCGTCAAAAAAACCAAGTCCGTGAGCATCTTCTGGAAAATGAGAAGGTACCCAATCTAGTATAATTCCTATATCGTTTTGATGTAGTTTATCTACCAATAATTTAAACTCTTCTGGATAGCCGTAACGAGACGTTGGTGCAAAGTATCCTGTAATTTGATAACCCCAAGATGGATCATAAGGAAACTCCATGACAGGCATTAGCTCTACATGCGTAAATCCCATTTCCTTAACATAGGTAACAAGATCGTCTGCCATTTCAAAATAAGACAAATACCTATTTTCTTCAATCTGCTTTTTCCAAGATCCAAGATGAACTTCATATACCGAAAACGGAGCATCCAAAGCATTATGCTTTTTTCGTTTAGACATCCATTTTTTATCTTTCCATGTGTAGGGCTCGTCCCAAACTATTGAAGCCGTTCTAGGATTATGCTCTGCACGCCTGGCATAAGGATCGGCCTTTTCGGTTTTTATATCATTATGATTACTCTGTATCTTGTACTTATACTTAGTACCTTTACCAACTCCTGGAATAAAACCTTCCCAAATACCGCTCGAATCCCAACGTACATTAAGCTGATGCTCTCCTTCGGTCCAAAAGTTAAAATCACCAACTACAGAAACCATTTTTGCACTTGGAGCCCAAACCGAAAAATAGACTCCCTCAACACCATCTACGGTTGTAATGTGAGAACCAAATTTTTCATAAAGACGATAATGCTTTCCTGCTTTGAATAAATTAATATCAAACTCTGTAAAACGACTATAAACTAATACTTCAGCCATATATTAAAGTACAAATCCTTTAGGAATAACTGCACCTTTTCTTATAACCACAATACCATCCTTTATTACATAATTTTCTGTTTCTGCATCCTCTAGATGATTACCTCCATTAATCCTAACATCATCACCTATTCTTACATTTTTATCTATAATAGTGTTTTTAATGTAGCATCGCTCACCTATTCCCATTAAAATTTCGGTATGATTTTTATTGATGCTTTCTAAAGATTCATAATCATCACTACCCATCATGTAAGTATTGATTATAGTTGAATCCTTACCTATTCGAGATCGAATACCAATTACTGATTTTTCGATTTTTGCTGCGCTTACAATACAACCTTCTGCTATAACTGCTCTATCTAAAGTTGTACCAGATAATTTTGACGTTGGCAAAATTCTAGCATTAGTATAGACACGTTGTTTGGAATCAAATAGATTGAATTCTGGAATACTATCTGTCAATCCAAGGTTAGCTTCGAAGAAAGAATCTATATTTCCTATATCTGTCCAGTAACCCTCAAAAGGATAACTCATGGTTTTATACTTATCTATATTTTGGGGTATAATTTCCTTACCAAAATCTACCGTACTTTCATCATCCATTAACTGAATAAGTAGTTCTCTATTGAATATGTAAATCCCTGTAGACCCTAACCATTCTCTACCTTGACTTTTCATTTCATCACTAACATCAGATTTCCAATCTCCTAATAAATCTGAAGATGGTTTTTCTATAAATGATGTAATTCTGTTATCCTCATCTGTTTTTAAAATTCCAAAAGACGTAGCATCCTTAGCATTTACAGGATAGGTTGCCACTGAAATATCAGCTTTTGAGTTTATGTGAGCATCAATCATTTCGTTATAATCCATTTGATATAATTGATCACCCGAAAGAATTAAAGCATATTCAAACTCATGTTGCAAAAAGTGATGCATACTCTGTCTTACAGCATCTGCAGTTCCTTGAAACCACTTATCACTTTTTATGGTTTGTTCTGCTGCTAACACATCAACGAAAGCATGACTAAAAAAACTGAAATGATAGGTATTCTTTATATGTCTATTTAACGATGCGGAATTAAACTGAGTTAACACATACATACGTTTGATCTCTGAATTTATACAATTTGAAATTGGAATGTCTACCAACCTATACTTTCCTGCAATTGGTACTGCTGGCTTTGAACGCTTTTCGGTAAGCGGATACAATCTTGAACCCTGTCCTCCGCCTAGAATTATAGATAATACCTTATCATTAATCATAATGTTATTTATTTTATAGTTTTATAAAGTTCGATATAGGTTTTTGCCGAAGCTTCCCATGAATGATCTATATTCATAATCGTCTTCCTGTTTTTTCTAAAATCTGAGGGCTTTTCATTATAATAGTCCTTAGCTCTATTTATAGCTTCTACGACATCTTCAATAGAAACGTGGTTATGGCAAAATCCAAAACCACCTTCCTTAATATCAGTAACCGTATCTTTTAAACCTCCGGTTGACCTTACAATTGGAACGGTTCCATAACGCAATGCATACATTTGGTTTAATCCACATGGTTCTACGCGAGACGGCATCAATAAAAAATCTGCACCAGCATAAAGTATGTGAGATAATTTTTCGTTATAGCCTATGTAAGCATTATAGTTGCCAGAATATATAGTTTTTAAATTATCTAATCCTTCTTCAATGTCTTTAAAACCAGATCCTAAAAGCAAAATGGATATTGCTCTCTCTTTTAAGGATTCATAAAAAACCTGAGGAAGCAACTCTGCGCCCTTTTCTCCTACCAATCTTCCAATAAACACAAATAGTGGTTTATTTTTATCTAAATTAAATTCTTTACAAATCCATTCTTTATTAGCTTTTTTTCCAGACTGAACTTTTGCTTTTGTGTAGTTTTCAATAAGAAAACTGTCAGTTTCGGTATTCCAAACTTCAGCATCAATACCATTTAAAACTCCCACACATTTTCCGCTTTCATATTTTAAAAGATTTTCAAGTCCGTTAGCATTTTCTTTTAATTCCTCCATGTAATTAGGCGAAACAGTAGTGACACGCCAAGCACATTTTATTGCGGCTGCAAGCGGATTTATAATACCATTCCAATCTAAAAGTCCGATATTCTGAAGATTGAATTGCGGAATTTTATCTAAATTCTCATATCCAAACCAACCTTGATATTGCGCATTATGAATGGTAGTTATAACTGGTATTTTATTGAGCTTTTCATACTTAAAACTCTCTTGCGCCATAAATGGAATTAAACCCGTATGATGATCATGACAATGAATATAATTTGGCTTAGTCTTTAAAGTCAAAAGCCAATCCATAACAGCAATTTGAAAAATTAAAAAACGATCTGTGTCATCAGATGAATACACATAGTCTTTATAAATATGCTGTTTCTCGTCAATAAAATAAATATCAAAATCTTGTTTATCATCCTTTAATTTAAGTACATCAAAAGGATATTCTGAATTTCTAAGCGTTAAACTTGAAGTATAAATTACTTCGAATTGGTGCTCGTTTGTAAAGCTATTATTATAAAAAGGCATAATAACACTACTATTAGCACCTAATCGATTTTGATATTTTGGCAAAGCCCCAACTACATCTGCAAGCCCACCAACTTTAGCCACTGGGTAGCATTCTGCACTGACATGAATGATTCTCATTTAATAGTCTTAAGTCTCGATTATAAATTTACTAAATATAAGATTAAGTTAACAACTTCATAAGTTATACTTAGTTTAATTTTTCTTAAATTATGTAATAATTTTAGAATTGCTACGACTTAAAAATCCTGATTCTAAATAAAAAATAAGTATATGAAAAAGACACTTCTATTAGTAATTGCCATGACGTTACTTAATTGTAATGGTAATGCTCAAAAAAACGAGAAAAAAGAAAAAGAAACTTTTGAAATCTCAAAAACAGATGCCGAATGGAAAAAAGAACTTACCAAAGAACAGTATTATGTTCTTATTGAAGAAGGTACTGAGCGTCCGTTCTCTAGTCCACTGAACAAAAACTATGAAAAAGGCATATACCATTGTGCTGCCTGTAACACTCCATTATTTAAAAGTGAACATAAATTTGATTCTGGCACTGGTTGGCCAAGTTTTGATAGAACTATTGAAGGTAACGTAGCTTACGGAACAGATAGTAAACTAGGCTATGTTAGAGACGAAGAGCATTGTGCTACTTGTGGCGGTCACTTGGGACATGTTTTTAATGATGGTCCTAAAGCAACCACAGGAAAACGTCATTGCATAAATGGTGTTGCTTTAAAATTTGTACCTTCAGAAGAATGAAAAGTTACTTATCTAGCTCCATAAAACAGTTTGAGTATTACAAAAGTCTTGGAGACAAAACCTTTGAACAACTCACCTTTAATGAACTTCAAAGAGAATTTGAAGAAGACTCTAATTCCATAACTATAATCGTTAAGCATATGGTTGGTAACATGCTTAGCCGTTGGACCAACTTTTTAACCGAAGACGGTGAAAAAGAATGGAGAAAACGCGATGAGGAATTTATAGACAGTTTTAAAAACAAAGCCCAATTTCTTGAAGCTTGGGAAAAAGGATGGAATTGTCTCTTCAATGCCATTAAACCTTTACAAAAAGACGACTTAGAACGTGTTATCTATATCAGAAATCAAGGTCATAGTATTACCGAAGCCATTAATAGACAAATGATGCACTATGCCTATCACGTTGGACAAATTGTATTTTTAGGAAAACTTACCAAAGGTAGCGATTGGGTATCTTTATCTATACCAAAAGGAAAATCAAAAGCTTACAATAAAGATAAGTTTAGCAAAGAAAAAAGTCGAAAGCATTTTACTGATGATGTATAGTTCAGTTCATTAAGCATTTAATTCTTTGATGACATTTTAGTTAGGCATTTTGCTTTTGGTTTTTAGAATATAGTTTCAGAATTTCTTACTTTTGTAACTTCGAAAATTCAACTAAAAAACTTACGCATGAGTAAATATGATATTATAGTTTTAGGAAGTGGTCCTGGTGGCTACGTAACTGCGATTAGAGCATCTCAATTAGGGTTTAAAACTGCCATAGTAGAAAAAGAAAGTCTTGGTGGTGTATGTTTAAATTGGGGCTGTATCCCAACAAAAGCCCTTTTAAAATCTGCTCAAGTATTTGAATATTTAAAGCATGCAGAAGATTATGGATTAAAAGTTAAGGATGCTGAACACGATTTTGATGCTGTTGTAAAACGTAGTCGTGGTGTTGCCGAAGGTATGAGTAACGGTGTTAAATTCTTAATGAAGAAAAACAAGATTGATGTTATTGAAGGTTTTGGAAAACTTAAAGCCGGAAAGAAAATTGATGTTGATGGTACTGAATATTCTGCAGACCATATTATAGTTGCTACTGGTGCACGTTCTCGTGAGTTGCCAAGTTTACCTCAAGATGGTAAAAAAGTAATTGGCTACAGACAAGCTATGACTTTAGAAAAGCAACCAAAGAAAATGATTGTTGTGGGTTCTGGTGCTATTGGTGTTGAGTTTGCTTACTTCTATAACTCTATGGGAACTGAAGTGACTATCGTAGAATATATGGACAAAATTGTTCCTGTTGAAGATGATGAAGTTTCTAAACAATTAGAACGTAGCTTTAAAAAATCTGGTATCAAAATAATGACTTCTTCTGAAGTGACTTCTGTTGACACCTCAGGAGATGGTGTTAAAGCTACTGTAAAAACTAAAAAAGGAGAAGAAACATTAGAAGCTGATATCGTTCTTTCTGCTGTTGGTATTAAATCTAACATAGAAAATATTGGTCTTGAAGACGTAGGTATTGCTGTAGATAGAGATAAGATTTTGGTTAACGATTATTACCAAACCAATATACCTGGATATTATGCTATTGGAGATGTTACTCCAGGACAAGCATTAGCTCACGTAGCTTCTGCTGAAGGTATTCTTTGTGTTGAAAAAATAGCAGGAATGCATGTAGAAGCTTTAGACTATGGCAATATTCCTGGATGTACTTACTGTACTCCTGAAGTTGCTAGTGTTGGTTTAACTGAAGCACAGGCTAAAGAAAAAGGATACGATATTAAAGTTGGAAAATTCCCATTCTCTGCATCTGGTAAAGCTAGTGCAGGTGGAAATAAAGATGGCTTTGTAAAAGTTATTTTTGACGCTAAATATGGTGAATGGTTAGGTTGCCACATGATTGGTGCTGGTGTAACCGACATGATTGCTGAAGCTGTATTAGGAAGAAAGCTTGAAACTACAGGTCATGAAGTTTTAAAAGCAGTTCACCCTCACCCAACAATGAGTGAAGCTGTTATGGAAGCTGTAGCAGCAGCTTATGATGAAGTTATTCATTTGTAAAACTACAAAACATATATAAAGTAAAAAAGATCCAGAATAATCTGGATCTTTTTCGTTTTTAAAACTCTAGGGTTTAACTAAAACATAAACCCTAAACCAACTTGCCACACTTTATTTTTTGCATCTACATTTTGAAAAATAGTATCGTCTTTATATATATCGGTTAAACCAATAGTATAACGTCCGTTAATAAAAAATCCACTATCAAACTTATACGAAGCACCTAGCGCTACTCCTGTATCTACATCCTTTACATAAGAATCATCTTCGCTAATCTCTACATCTCCTCCATCAGCATTTGGTTGATAATCGATTTCTTCATGTATTTTAAATCCGAACTGCGGTCCTGCCTCTACACTAAGTCCTTTTACTAAGTACAACTTTAGTAAAACTGGCACTTGAATATAATCTAATTGATATTCTATATTTTCATCTGTATCAAAGATATTATCTTGATCGCGCTCTTCAATATCAAATCCTTGACCTGAATACAATAGCTCTGGTTGAATAGAAATACGTTCTGATAATGGAATTTCAGCCAATAAACCTATATTAAAGCTTGTTCTAGATTTGGTATCACCAAAATCATCACTTGTAATTGACGAAGAGTTGAGTCCACCTTTAATACCTAATTGTGGAGTTGTTGAATCTGATTGGGCATTTGCAATTGCTGTAGTAGTAAATAATACTACTGCGGAAAGAAATAATTTTTTCATTTTTTTGTCTTTTTTATTTGGGTTAATACCTTAAAATTAGGAGTTGAAATTGCCCCTCCAAGCTAGATTAACGCTGGTTTAACAAAAATTTGAAAAGCAGTAAAATTTAATAATAATTACAAATAGACGAGTTTTGCTCGTTTGCTTAAAAGACTTATCCGATAAGAAAAATTGTGTTAAAAATTATATAAAACTCTGAATGGCTAATTCGTAACTTTGAAGCCCAAATCCTAAAATAACACCTCTAGCATTTGGCGAAATATAAGACTGATGTCTAAATTCTTCACGGGCAAATGTATTGGAAATATGAACTTCAACAACAGGAGTTTTTATAGCTTTAACGGCATCACCAATACCCACAGACGTATGTGTATAAGCTGCAGCGTTTAAAATAACACCATCATAAGAAAAGCCAACTTCCTGAATTTTATCAATTAACTCACCTTCTATATTAGATTGAAAATGCTCTAACTCAACATTAGGATACTTTTTAAGTATTGTTTCAAAAAACTCATTAAAAGTAAGATTGCCATAAATGTTAGTTTCACGCTTTCCTAATAAATTCAGGTTAGGACCGTTTATAATAATTAGTTTTTTCATAAAGTAAATATATGAAATAAGCGCATAAAAAAACCGAAGCAGTTGCTTCGGTTTTTTATTAGATATTTTATTATTCTAAAATATTAGAATTTGTAAGTAATACCAAAGTTGATATCTGACAAATTTAAACCAACAGCAAAAGTATCAGTTGATTCTGCGTTATCTACATCTGGCTCATTAGTTCTGTAACCTAAAACTCCGAAGCTAGCTTCTAAAGCTAAACTGTTAGAAACAAAGTAGCTAATACCAGGAGCTAAACCAACATTAAACCCGTTAGCTTTTGCTTCTGCGTTTCCTTGCTCTTCTTTTGAAGACTCATAATTTACTCCTAATTCACCAAAAAATGAGAATTGGCTCGCTGGTGTAAAATAATAACGACCAAATACACCTGCTTCAAACATATTAGTTTTATAATCTTCTACATTTGGTACTTCACTTTTAGTTGTTGTATAACCTAATGCTACACCTACTGCTATGTTTTCAGAAACGAAGTATCCTGCTTTAGGAGAAAAAGTAAAACCGTTATCTTTAACATCACCAGTACTTTCACTTACAAAAGCGATAGTTCCAGTAGCAAAAACATCTCCTTGAGCGAATCCAGAAGTTGAAGCTTCTTCTTGAGCATTCACACTAGTAAGTCCAAAAACTGCAACAGCAGCCATAAATAATAATTTTTTCATGATTTGAATTTTGTTTAAATTAATTTGGACGGCAAATGTAAGTGGTTAGCCACAACCAATTTGTAAAAAAATGTTAACAGTTTAAGTATTTCATCGATATTAAAAAAAGCAAATAAAAAACTTGTAATCTATAACCTTGAGAATAATTTAGGGTAACTCCAAATAACATTCACGTGATATTAACTAAAAAAACTCATACATAATAGAATTAAAAAACACAACCATTAGAAGGATAAGTACTAATGCTTAAGAATATCTATTTTGGTTTTCTCGTCTTTATTTAAATTAGTAAGTGTTTTTATTGTATTATTTCCATCTACTACTTCTATTACTGTTGTATTTGTTCCGATATCACCAACAGAGTTTGCAATAATGGTAATTGTAGTTTTCTTGTTGGCTACAGGAACTTCTAATAATTTCTTTTTTTCAGAAATCTTATAATTTAATAAAATAATTTTTCCATCTTGGAGTACAGTAACTTCATCGTTATCTATTTGGCCTCCGTCATAAATGTAAAACTTCATAAGTTTAGATTTAGTAAACACTGATGTTACTTCATCTTTTTTAAGAACGTTAAGGTTGAGTGTATCTAAAACCTTAACTCCCTTTAATCTATCCTTTATACTATCTTCTATTTTTCTTGATTTTTGAACTTTTTTACTAAACTTACTTACGCGCTTAGCTATTTTTTCTACTGAACTCATAACCAATTCACCATTAACACATTCTACACCATCACTAAACTTCCCCTTAAAGTTACCCATAAGTTTATCTGAACCTAATTTAAATTTTGAAGGCTCTAAATGGACATTACAAAAATCAAAGTCATCTAATGACACTGGTGATTTGGTATAAATGATTTCGACCTCTTTAAATGAAAGTTCTTTTTTTTCTTCGTCATAAAATCCAGAGATTTTAGATTTAGTTTCATGCTCACCTCCTAAGTCTGATATACTAAATCCCGAAATAACACCGTCAGATTCATCAAACTCAACTCTGTACTTAATCATTAAGGTATCTTTTATTTTTATTAAACCGACATATTTATTTTCATTTTGACTATAAATAATTTGGCAAAAAATTATTGAAACTATAAGAATTTTTAAAAATTTCATTTGTGTAATTTTATTTATTTTGAGGGTGTAATATAACATCAGTTTGCTGACTATCAAGAAAAAAAACTTGACATTTCATTTTTTTGTGTTATTTTCGGACAAACTTAAATCAATTTATATGAAAATTAAACTATTACTTTCAGCTATTGCAATTTTTATGACAATGACTGCTGCTTATGCTTCATTCCCAGTAAAGAGAGCTTCTGTAACTACAGAGAACACAATTACAACTGACATTTCACAAGAAGACGTTTTAGAAGCTATTCCTGCAGCTTCATCAGGAAAAGACAAATGGGTTGCTGCTGCTTTATGGTTTGTACTTGGTTGGCCTTTTGCTGCCCATAGATGGTACCTTGGTAGCCCATGGTATTGGAACGTACTTTTCATCATCACTTTTGCTGGTATTGGTGTTTGGGCAATTGTTGATATCATAAACATTCTTACAGATAATTGGGACGGCCTTTAAAATGAGTTCCTAAAAAGTCTAATAAAATCGCTTGAACAATTATCTTCAAGCGATTTTTTTATTTTGAGAAAATGAAGTGGGATAATTTAATTACAGACTATACAATTTTTTTAAAACTTGAACGTGGGCTTTCTGAAAATTCCATAAAAAACTATACTTATGACATAAAAAAACTGATATCGTATCTTGAAGAACATAATCTTTCCATTTCACCTGTTAAAATCAGTAACGAAACTATAAAGCAATTTATTTACGAGATTTCTAAAACAGCTAATCCAAGATCTCAAGCAAGACTTATTTCAGGTTTACGGAATTTCTTTGATTACTTGGTTTTTGAAAATTATAGAGACACTAATCCTTTAGATTTAATTGAATCTCCTAGAATTGGCAGAAAACTTCCTGACACACTCTCCGTTACCGACATAGACAATCTTATAAACGCCATTGACTTGAGTTATCAATACAAAGGTGTGAATTTAGGTGAACGCAACAGAGCCATTTTAGAAACGCTCTACAGTTGTGGCTTACGTGTTAGCGAACTTACGGAACTCAAAATATCAGATTTATTTTTTGATGAAGGGTTTATAAAAGTTACCGGAAAAGGAGACAAACAACGCTTTGTTCCTATTGGTGAAACTACTCAAAAATATATCAGTATTTGGAAAGGCATTAGAAACCACATTGATGTACAAGCAAATTCAAAAGACATTTTATTCCTTAATTATAAAGGGAAGAAACTTACACGCGCCATGATTTTTACCATTATAAAAAATCTGGTAGAAAAAATTGGGCTAAACAAAACGGTTTCGCCGCATACTTTCAGACATTCATTCGCTACTCATCTTTTAGAAAATGGTGCTGATCTTAGAGCAATACAAATGATGTTGGGTCATGAAAGTATTACCACTACAGAAATCTACATGCATGTAGATCGCTCACATTTAAGTGATGTTCTCAATAAATTTCACCCTAGAAAATAAAAAAGGCATTCTAAACTAATAGAATACCTCTTTCAATACTTGAGTTAGTCAAAATTTATTTAGCAATATTTACTGCTCTTGTTTCTCTAATTACAGTAACCTTAACTTGCCCAGGATACGTCATATCTGTTTGAATTTTCTGTGAAATTTCAAACGATAAACTTGAAGCTCTATCATCCGATACTTTTTCACTTTCTACAATAACACGTAACTCTCTACCAGCTTGGATGGCGTAAGCTTTCTTAACTCCTGTAAAGCCAAAAGCTACATCTTCCAAATCTTTCAAACGTTGAATATAAGAATCCAAAACTTGACGTCTTGCGCCTGGTCTTGCACCTGAAATGGCATCACAAACCTGAATTATTGGAGATAATAAGGTATTCATTTCTATTTCATCATGGTGAGCACCAATAGCATTACAAACTTCTGGTTTTTCACCATACTTCTCTGCCCACTGCATACCTAAAATAGCGTGAGGTGTTTCTATATCTGCTTCTGAAGATGGTACTTTACCTATATCGTGAAGTAAACCTGCACGTTTTGCTAATTTTGGATTCAATCCTAATTCTGCAGCCATTACACCGCAAAGTTTAGCAACTTCGCGCGAGTGCTGTAGTAAGTTTTGTCCATATGAAGAACGGTACTTCATACGACCAACCATTTTTATTAATTCAGGATTTAATCCATGAATACCCAAATCAATAACTGTACGCTTACCAACTTCAATAATTTCTTGTTCTATTTGTTTTTCAGTCTTTCTTACAACTTCTTCAATTCTTGCTGGGTGAATTCTACCGTCAGTCACTAATTTATGAAGTGATAGACGTGCTATTTCACGTCTTACAGAGTCAAAACAAGACAAAATAATTGCTTCTGGAGTATCGTCTACAATAATTTCTACTCCTGTAGCTGCTTCAATCGCTCTAATGTTTCTACCTTCTCTACCAATGATTCTACCCTTAACATCATCAGATTCAATATTAAATACAGAAACACAGTTATCAACAGCCTCCTCAGTTCCTATACGTTGAATGGTGTTTATAATAATCTTTTTAGCTTCTTGTTGCGCAGTTAATTTAGCTTCTTCAACATGGTCTTGAATAAAAGCCATTGCATCTGTCTTAGCTTCTTCTTTAAGAGATTCAATCAATTGTTCTTTAGCTTCTTCTGCTGAAAGTTGTGAAATGACTTCGAGTTGTTTAATTTGGCTTTTGTGTGCCTTTTCTATTTCTTCTTTTTTCTTATCTAGAAACTCAAGTCTAAAGTCGTAATCCTTAATTTTATCACTTAAAGATTGGTTTGATTTTTTTGCCTTAGAAAGTTCATTAGATACCTGAGATTCTTTATCTCTGATACGTTTTTCGGCTTCAGCCATTTTTTTATCACGCGAAAGAATAACTTTCTCATGTTCAGCCTTCAGCTCAATAAACTTTTCTTTTGCTTGAAGTATTTTATCCTTTTTTAAAGATTCTGCATCTGCTTTTGCCTGCTTTAAAATAGAACCAGATTCTTTTTCTGCATTTGCAATAAGCTTAGATGCTTTACCTTTCTCTAAAGATTTTGCTATAATATATCCTAGTATTACTCCTAATACTACTCCTCCAACTATATATATAATTGTATTAGTGTCCATCATTAATTATTTAGTTTAGTATATAAAAAAAGCCTACATCAGTTTTGGATTTTGTATAAACTCCTTAAAAACAAGTTTAGGGCTAACAAACTGATCAAGGATCCGCCTTAGATACTGAAATAAATTCAGCACTAGCGGCTTGCTTTTACAGTTTAAACTCACCCTTTTTAAAGAATTAACGTTGAGTTTATCAAAAAATATAACTAATGTAGGCAGTAACCTTTTTGTATTTTAAAGAACGTACGAGTATTAGATATGTTTACTTAAAAGTTCGTTTAAAGCTTCTAACTTTTCTTGAACCTCTTCATTTACATATTCTTTATCTATAGACTTTTGTTCTACTTGAGATGCAAATTGTAATGCACACATTGCTAATACATCTTGTTTATCTCTAACAGAATAATTTTGCTCAAACTGACCAATCATGGCCTCAATCTTCTTTGTGGCCGCACGTAAACCTT
Organism: Winogradskyella sp. 266wxhm; assembly: GCF_058964685.1. Taxonomy (NCBI): domain Bacteria; kingdom Pseudomonadati; phylum Bacteroidota; class Flavobacteriia; order Flavobacteriales; family Flavobacteriaceae; genus Winogradskyella; species Winogradskyella sp. 266wxhm. Next base: position 3,309,465 of record NZ_CM179559.1, on the reverse strand, counting down.
CTTCTTGTTTAGGGTTTATTGTTAATGGATAAACTCTATTAGCAATTGAAAGTTTAATTTTTAATTGTTCTGACATAAAAGTCTTTAAATTTTACACTTTTTATTCTGATAATTGACTTATACAATGGTCTATATCTCTAATCAGTGCATTTATTTTGAGCTTTGTTTCTCGTTTATTTTCGTCACTACCAAGCATTGAATTTGCTATTTTGAGTGTATCATACTTTTCTGCCCAAGACGCTATCTCCTCTTGTTGCTCTAGTAGCTTTTGTTGTTGCTTTTCTAATTGTTCAGAGAGCTTTGCATTAGTTTGTTTTAAAACCTCTTGCTTGTGTAAAATCTTACTGATTTTATTCTCTAATGCATCAACAATGTCTTCTATTTTACTCATTAAAGTAATTCAATACTATTTTAACAAAGTTAACATACCTATTGAAAAAACACAATTCTTTTACAATTATTTTTAATTGAAATAACATCAATAAAACTAAACCGTTAAGAAAAAAATATAAAGTTAGAAGGTTTGAATATCGTATTCAAATTAATATTTTAGCAACAACAGAAAGCTTATATGAGACAATTTTTAATTATCCTTTTTATTACCTGTTCTGCTTATTCCCAATCAGAATATCCTCAAGATTATTTTAGAAACCCTTTAGATATACCTGTAATTCTTGCTGGTACTTTTGCAGAACTTAGACCGTCTCATTTTCATGGTGGTTTAGATATAAAAACTCAAGGAAAAGAAGGCTTAAGAGTTTACACAGCAGCCTCTGGATACATAAGTAGAATAAAAGTTTCTCATTACGGTTACGGTAAAGCTATATATGTTACACACCCTAATGGTTATACTACTGTTTATGGTCATCTTCAAAAATTTTCGGATCGTTTAGAGAAATATATTAAAACTTGCCAGTACGATAAGGAAAGTTATGAGGTTGAAGTATTTCCAAATTCCGAAGAATTAATAGTTGAAGCTGACGAGGTTATTGCTTTTTCTGGAAATACTGGCGGTTCTGGTGGTCCTCATTTACATTTTGAAATAAGAGACAACCAAGAACGACCAATGAATCCTATGCTTTTTGGTATTACGGCGAAAGACACCACAACTCCTAGTGTGTTAGGTGTTTTTGCGTATCCTAAAGATGAGAATGCTACAATTAATGGTAAAAATGAGCGCGTACCACTTCGATTAATACCTCAAAATAATGGAGATTTTATGGTCGAAAAAGTTATTGCCTTAGGAAATATTGGTTTTGGTGTATCTACACACGACAGACTAGATGGTGCACCTAACAAAAATGGTGTTAGTAATATTCAGACGTTTTATAATGGAAATAAAAGTTTAGAAATAGATTTTAAACGCTTCAGTTTTGATGAGAGCAAACACATAAAACGACTTATTGATTACGAATACTATAAAACAAAAAAAACTAGGATTCAAAAATTGTTTGTTCAGCCCAACAATCCTCTGAGTCTTTACAAAGACGCCTATGACAAAGGCTATATTATGGTTGAAGATAGCACCTCTTCGGTTTATAAAATCAGAATTCTAGACTTTAATCAAAATGAGGCTTGGATAACCATACCTATAGAAGGAAAAAAAGATGTTTTAAAAAAACCTGAAGCAGAAGATTTATCCAATAAAACCTTAATTTATAGTGATAAACCAACAACTTTAAATTCAGGAAACATAACTGTTAATTTTTATGCCAATACAGTTTATGATGATGTGTATGTAGATTACAAAGTTAGTTCTGATACGCTCTATCTGCATGAAGATACCATACCACTCCAGAAAAATTATTACATCAATTACGACCTTAGCAACTATAAATCTGAACATTTAGATAAAGTATACATTGCACACCTATATGGTTATTACAAAAAGCCTTATTACGTAAATACCAAACGAAAAGGTAACACTCTAAGCGCAGGAACCAAAACCTTTGGAACCTATGCCTTAGCTATGGATACTGAGCCACCAACAATTAAGCCTATAAATTTTCAAGACAAAAAGTGGTTGAGCAAATACCGTTATCTAAAATTAAAAATTGATGATGAACTTTCTGGGATTAGCAAATATAGAGCTACCGTAAATGGAAAATGGATCTTAATGGAGTACGATTATAAAACCAATACACTTGTACACGATTTTAATGATAATGTCGTTAAAGATACCAAGAACGAATTAAAGATAATTGTTACGGATAATGTTGGAAATAGTTCTACATTTGAGGCAACATTTTTCAGAAAATAAAACTAAACTACTTGAAACGCTTACATTTTATAGTTCTGCTAAGCTCACTTTTCAGTCTGCTTTCCTTCTCACAATCCGCAATTCTTAGAGGTGTTATTTTAGATGAAACCAATCAACCTATTAACGGAGTTAATATCAAAGCCAGTACAGGTGAAGGCACAGCCACAAACGAAAATGGTTTTTACGAGCTAAAAATTCCATCAGATGTAGACGTAACTATAGTTTTTTCTCATGTTAATTATAAGCGCGTTGAAGTACCTTTTAATTTGAAAAACGGGCAGGAATTAGAGTTTAATCCTGTGATGAATATCAACATAGAACAGATTGCAACCGTTGTTATTAATACTAATACCAGACAAAAAGTAGATGGAGTTACTACCATTGAACCCGAAGTTATAAGAACTATAAAAGGAGCGCAGCCTGGTGTAGAAAATATTTTAAAAACATTACCTGGAGTTAATATCTCCAACGAACTAAGTACTCAATACTCCGTACGTGGTGGAAATTTTGATGAAAACCTAGTTTATGTCAATGAAATAGAAGTTTACAGACCCTTTTTAATCCGCTCTGGTAATCAGGAAGGTTTAAGTTTTGTCAATACGGATTTGGTTCAGAATGTTGATTTCTCAGCTGGTGGTTTTCAAGCTAAGTATGGTGATAAAATGTCTTCAGTATTAGATATCACTTATAGAAATCCTGTAGATTTTGGCATTAGAACAGACCTTAGCTTATTAGGCGGAAGTATTGCTGCTGAAACGGTTTCTAAAAACGGAAAGTTCTCTGGAATAGCCGGATTACGCTATCGTGACAACAGTTTAATCTTAAATAATCTTGAAACTTCTGGTAATGTTGAACCTGTTTTTGCTGATGCTCAAACTTATTTAACCTACCGTTTTTCAGATAAATTTCATTTAAATTTTCTTGGTAATATTTCATTAAACAGATACCACTTTCAACCAGAAAATAGACAAACCAACTTTGGTACCATAGACGATCCTGTGGCGCTTTTAGTATTTTATGAAGGTCAGGAAAAAGATGAATACGAAACCTATTTTGGGGCTTTTAAAGCTAATTATTTTGTAAATGATGATTTAACCTTAAAATTGATTGCTTCTGCTTATCATACTGTAGAGCAAGAGTATTTTGATATTTTAGCACAATACCGCCTTGGTGAAGTTAATACCAGTATTGGAGATGAAAATTTAGGTGAAGTTGAGTTTAGTGAAGGTATTGGTTCGCAATTAACACATGCTAGAAATGACTTAGATGCTTTTATTGTTAATGCTGAACACAGAGGTGATCATAAAATTGATGAAGAATCTACCGTAGAATGGTCAGTAAAATATACACATGAGGATATTAGAGACCGTCTTGTAGAATGGGAAATGATAGATTCTGCAGGTTTTTCTATTCGTCCTCCGAGATTTAGTAACCCAAACTTACAGCCTTACACTCCTTTTTCTGGTCCTTTAACAGCTTTTGAAAATATAAGAGCTTTAAACAATGTTCAGATTAATCGCTTACAAGCTTTTGCGCAATATAGTAAACGTACAAATTGGGGAAATGACGAGGTTTTCTATAATGTTGGTGTACGTTCTCATAGTTGGGCTGTAAGTGGAGATAGAGTAGAAAGCACATCACAAACTGTTTTTAGTCCAAGAGCTCAATTTGCCATAAAGCCAGATTGGGAAAAAGATATGCTTTTTAGGGTTGCAGGAGGTTTGTATTACCAACCACCTTTTTACAGAGAGTTGAGAGATTCTTCTGGAGTTGTTCAACCAAAAGTTAAAGCTCAACAATCTTTTCATATTGTATTAGGAAATGAATATAGTTTTGAAATGTGGGATAGACCTTTCAAACTTGTAACTGAAGCCTACTACAAAGGTCTATCAGATGTTAATGCCTATACTCTCGAAAATGTAAGGATTCGTTACAGAGCAAAGAATAATGCCGAAGCTTATGCTTATGGTTTAGATATGCGACTGAATGGAGAATTTGTTCCTGGTACAGAGTCTTGGTTTAGTTTCGGGTATTTAAAAACCGAAGAAAATATTGATTATAGAGGCTATATTGCTAGACCAACCGACCAGCGCTTAAAATTTGGAGCACTTTTTCAAGATTATGTTCCTAATATGCCACACTTAAAAATGTATCTTAATTTAGTATACAACACAGGTGTTCCTGGTGGTTCACCAAGTTATGCTGATCCTTATAACTATCAAATAAGACTAAGAGATTACAGACGCGCAGATTTAGGTATTTCTCTAGAACTTGTGAATCCTGAAAAAAATTATACAGCTAAATGGAAAAAAGCATTCAAAGAATTGTCTTTAGGTTTTGAAATCTACAATATGTTCAACAACCAAAATTCAATTACCAATACTTGGGTAAGAGATGTGTATTCTAAGAGACAATTTGCTATTCCTAATTACTTAACGCCTCGTGTTTTTAACTTAAGGTTATCGGCAAGATTTTAAATTCGGAGACTTATCGAGCTTTGTGAGTTCTTGTCACAACGTAACGTATATCGTATATATCTGCTGATGCTGTTGAAACAATTTTTACCGTTCCACCATTAGCTTCCCAAGTATTCAATGTATAGGCATTAAATGAACTTAAATAATAGTGTTCAACTCCATTTCCTTTTGCTAAGACAAAATCTCTAATATATATTTCACCTACAACTCCACCTATATCAATAGCCACCGTTAGTCGTGTGGTTGAAGCTGTATTAGGCCTAGCTTTAAATTCTATAACAATGTTGATACCATCACCATCTCTTCCTGTAATAGTAGAATTTGTTGAATCATAAAATGTTGTAACATCAACCGGTTTCTGACTATCCCTTACAGTAGCAGCATCATTTGGCAAGGTTACTTTAGTTGTGCCTACAACAAATGGACTTGCAGAAGTATATGTGCCATCTGTATAATCAGCCCAGCCCGTATAATCACTGGCGCTATTTTCACTTTCTAGTTTAGACCAGCTACTATTTTTATAAAAATAGAAGGCACTTTCATCAGTATCATAAACCAACAAACCATCTGCTGGATTTGCAATAGCATTACGCTGAGCTGTGGTCATTCTTGGTGTTAACATACCTTGAGAATCAGATTCCACTTCTAAAATAGCAGAACTATCAGGATTACTGGTACCGATACCAACTTGAGAAAAAGAAACTAAAAAAGTGAATAAAAAAATAAGGTTATAAGGGAACGAAATTTCATAATAATTTGGGGATTTAATTAATGAAATACATCCGAAATTACTGTATTTTAAAGGAAAAATCCAAAATTATAAATAAAAAAAATTACATTTGCACTTTATAAATCTTAACACCAAAAAGGTATGAATTTGATTTCTAAAACATTAACTATCGTTTTTAGTTTGTTTTTTTCCCTACAAATTTTTGCCCAATTAACTGTAAGAAATGACGCATATGTCTATGTAAAGGATCAACTCCTTTATGTAAAGGACAATGTTAACCTTACAGAATCTGATTCTAAAATTTACTTACGAGAAGAGTCTCAACTTATTCAAGGAGACGGAACAACAGGTAATTCAGGAGTCGGAGAACTAAGTGTATACCAAGAAGGTACTACCAACCAATGGTCTTATAATTATTGGTGTTCACCTGTTGGTAATAATGCTACAAATAATTCCATCAATAATCCTTTTAGATATAGATTGATTGATGATCCTAGGCTAGATACTACTACTGATTTAATTGATAGCAGTGACCCTGTTTTTTCTTTCATTTATAATGGAAATCCAAGTACTACACCTATTACACTATCCACCTATTGGACTTATACTTTTGTAAGTTCTGACGAATATAGTGAATGGACTTATGTAGGTGGTGCCACAGACGATATTAATCCTGGATTAGGCTTCACAATGAAAGGTATGGGAACCGGAACTACAGGAAACCAAACTTATGATTTTAGAGGTAAACCTAACAATGGTGATATCACCAACCCTGTTGCTACAGGACAGTTTACGCTGGTAGGCAACCCTTACCCAAGTGCTATAGACTCTGCTGCTTTTGTTCATGATACAGATAATGCACCTGATATAACAGGTACTTTATTTTATTGGGAACAATATGGAGATATTCCATCTCACGTACTTGTAGAAATTGTTGGTGGTTATTCTGAATTTACTATAAATGCTGCTGGTACAATAATCTCTAATACACCTGCCACATTTTATACTTACGACGCACAAGACAACACCTATTCTTTGCCTCCAGGACCTCCTGCAGGTGGCTCTAAAACAGCTAGACGTTATATACCTATAGGACAAGGATTTATGGTTGAAGGTAGTACTGGTACAACAGGTGATGTTACTGTGAAAAATGCTCATCGTGTGTATGAAAAAGAAGGTACTAACAGTTACTTCTTTAGAAGCTCTACACCAACGCAACAAACGAATTCAGATGAAGTTTCTAATGACGGTATTCAATATCAAGATAATGGCTTACCAATAGTTCCTTCTGACTTTAAAAGATTTAGAATTAACGTAGATTTTACAGTAGGTAACGATCAATACACAAGACAAGTCTTATTAAACTTTCATGATACAGCAACTGCTGGTTTTGATTACGGTTTAGAACTTGCAAGATCTAGCAACCATCCTACTGATGCTTATTTCTCTTATAACGATAAATCTTTCTCTGGTCTGGCTTATCCTTTTGAAGAGACCTTAGTAATTCCATTAATAGTGGATATCGAAGAACAACAACCATTACGTTTTAGAATATTTGATATTCAAAATTTTGAAGATACTCAAGGCATATATATTCATGATACAGCAACAGATGTTTATGTTAACCTTAGAGAGTTAGACTATGAGTTAAACGTTGCCCCAGGAAATTATACCAATCGTTTTGAGATTGTTTTTCAACCTAACCAATCTTTGAATGTTAATGATATTGAAGCTTCTACTTTAAGTATCAATCAAAATAACAATCTTAGTCAGTTATTGGTTAGTAATCCAAACAATCTAGACATCAAAAAAGTTGAAGTTTATGATGTTTCTGGTAAAAGAGTTATTCAATTTAACACGAAAAGCGTCGCTGATCGTTACGAAATTTCAACAGCAAACTTGAGTGAGGGTGTATATGTTGTTAATGTGATTTCAAATAACAACAATGCATTAAAATCACAAAAGGTAATTGTTAAGAACTAGCAAAGTCTTTTAGTACTTGAACAACATAATCAATTTCTTCTTTTGTATTATAAATACTAAAGGAAAAACGTACTGATGGTTGTTTTAGTTTTTCATCATCCAAAATTGCTGTAAGCACATGTGATTGCTGACTACTTCCGCTTTGACATGCACTACCTCTTGAGCAAGCTATACCTTTAAGGTCTAGTTGAAATTGAAGCATAGCTGCTTTTTCTGGAGCAAATGGTAAACATAGATTTAATAATGTAAATGTACTTTGCGTAGGATCTTCACAACCTCCATTGAAAGTTACATTAGGTAAATAAGTTTTTAATTCTTCAATAAAGTAAGTTTTTAAATCTAACACATAAGCCTTTTCTATTTCAATATTGGTATAAGCGAGTTTTAAAGCTTCAGCCATACCAACAATATTATGGATAGATTCTGTGCCTGCTCTATAACCGCGTTCTTGTTCACCACCAAAGATTAGGGGTTTTAAACCAGATTCTTTCCTTACAAAACAAAAGCCTACACCCTTTGGTCCGTGGAATTTATGTGCACTAGCAGCTAGAAAGTCGATAGGGATTTGGCTCAAATCAATTTTATAATGACCAATAGATTGTACACTATCAGAATGAAACAGAGCATTGTTTTCTTTGCAAAGTTTTGCGATACGTTCTATATCTAAAACATTACCTATTTCATTATTAACATGCATTAAACTTACTAAAGTCTTGTTTGATACAGACAATAAGCCTTCTAAGTGTTTATAATCTATATGTCCACAATGATCAAGATTTACAAAATCAATTTCAACACCATATTCCTTCTGCAATTGTTCAACAGTATGCAAAACAGCATGATGCTCAATCTTAGATGTAATTATTTTTGTAACCCCCAAATCCCTTACAGCACTTCGTAATGCTAAATTATCAGCCTCTGTTCCGCCTGAAGTAAAAATAATTTCAGCAGCTGACACATTAAAATAAGACGCTATATTTTTACGGCATTGCTCCAATAGAGCTTTCGAGGATCTCCCAAAACTATGGGTAGAGGACGCATTTCCATAACTATCCTTCAGGACGTGCGTCATGCTTTCAATAACTTCTGGCCTTAATGCTGTTGTAGCAGCATTATCTAAATAAACGGACTTCATTCTGCAAAAATATCGCAAATAAAATTATTTAGATAATGAAGCGTTATAATTTTACAAATCCATTATTTTTGTTGAAAATTGAAGCTATGATTCGTCGTTTTTATATCCTTTTCTGTTTAGTTTTTTTGGTTGCCTGTGATGATGGCGATATTTTAACAGTTCAATTAGACTTTGACCAAGAGCTTCAACGTTGTGATAATTTTGAAGATTCCTATATTATTTTTGATACCAAAGACGATCCTAGTGAAGCTCTGATTTTAATCATTCCTAAAAATGCTACTACTGAAGAATATTTTACAAACAGCACTTCTAGAAGTGAATTAGACAGCAATAGTGTAACTTACAACTTTACTATAAACCCAAGCTCAGATGTTCAGTTTATTTATAGAACTTATAATAGAAATATATCTTTAAATGATATATGTGCCATTTTACCACCTAATAATTTATCTGTTGTAAACGAATACATAGCTGATTCTGGCACAGTGGAAGTAACGTTTACTTTTATTGATGACGACAATGACGGCATACCAAGTGAGTTTGAATATGGACCTGGAGGTATAGAAAACCCTCAAGATTCGGATGGAGATGGCATACCAGATTATATTGATGAAGATGATGACAATGATAATGTACCTACAAGAAACGAACTCAATAGTGATGACGATGATGATAATCCGGAAACAAATCCTTTAGACACAGATGGTAATGGAACCCCAGATTATTTAGATGATGATGATGATGGTGATGGCATCTTAACAAGACTTGAAGATATGAGTGAGGACGGTCAGAATCCTAGAGACTCTGCAAACGAATATACAACTGTTATTGGCGGAAACACAACTTATCGCTATTTATCTAATGAAGAAGGTGCTTCTGAAGCTTTTGAAGATTCTGGTTTTATTTATAACGAATATACTAGAGCAGCAATAATACGTTTTGAAATCTTTGACGTAAACCTAGAAATTATTAATTCTACTTACATTGATTTAGGGACTTACGAAAATTCGTTCATAATAACAAATGAACCAGAAGAAGACTAAGGCTCAATATTCTGAAAAATTCTAACCTCTGTAGCTCCTAAACCATAGGTTTTGTAATCTGCATCATAAAACTGTACGTTATTATAGCGCCCAAGCATTGTTTCTAGTTCTTGACGTAAAACTCCTTCTCCCACTCCATGGATAAACACCATTTTTGGGATACGTTTTCGAATAGCAAACTCCAATTGACTTCTTGCTGTATCTAATTGTAGATTAAGCATATCAAAATTGGTCATGCCTTTGGTGGATTCGGTTAAATGATGAATATGTAAATCCACCTCAAATTTTGGAATGTGTCTTTCTTTAGGTTTCACTTTAGCTGCAGACCTCCGCTTTTTAGATTCTTTTTCTTGTTTTACAGCATCTAAATCTGAATTGTACACAGCGTTATCTAAAGTAGCTTCATTACTTTCTGCCATAAGTTCATGAGCTTCAAATTGAAATTCGAAACCATCATTGTCTTCAATAAAAATAGTATGTCCTGAAATTTTGGTTACAATTCCTGAAATAGCATCATCTATCGCTTCTACTCTATCTCCTATTTTAATCTTCATCTTCAGACTTTACAAAAGTTTCTTCTTCCTTTTTATCAAACTTGCTCGGAATATTTCTTGAAGTTCTATAAATACCAAACATCAATAAAACAATACCACCTAGTAACAAATATAGGTTTTGTTTTTCTTGAGCTTGTGCATATAAGGCTATAATTCCGCCAGCAACAACACAAATGAAATTTATTAATCTGGAAAAATTCATACAATTCAAATTTTGATACAAAAATACAGTTTACAATAATTATTAGTTCTTTTACTAAAAGTATTTATCTAATTATTAATTTAGCCTTATGTTTAATGCTATGTTTTTAATTTCCAAAGGACTTGAAGATTACATGCTGCCATGCATGTGGAAAAAAACATTCAATGTTGAGTGTATGGGCTGTGGTATACAACGATCAATAGCCTTAATTACGAAAGGTGAATTTGTTTCGGCTTTCTATATGTATCCTGCAATTTATACTCTAATAGGTATGTTTGCGTTTTTTTTACTTCACTTAAAATTTCAATTTAAAATTGGCCATAAAATTATTTTAGGCCTGTTTATATTAAATATTAGTATTATTGTAATTAGTTATTTAATCAAAACCTTTTAATCAAAATTTATTCGATATGGAAAAACAAATGTTACCAAATGCAACTTTGGCTCTAGTAATGGGAATTTTATCTATTGTTGGCTGTTGCTGTTATGGTGTGCCAGGAGTCATTTTTGGTATTGTCGCTATAATTATTTCTCTAAAAGCTGAAAAGCTCTATAAACAAGATCCTGAAAGCTATTCAGGCTACGGTAATGTAAAAGCAGGTAAAATAATGGGTATTATTGGATTAATACTAAGTGTATTATTTGCTGCTTACATGGCTTGGTTTATTGGTCAAGTTGGTTGGGAGGCTTTACAAGATCCTGAACAACTAATGAAAAGAATGGAGGAAATGCAAAATCAGTAAGGTGGTTTACTTACTCTTAAAATAAAAAAAGCGACCAAATGGTCGCTTTTTTATTTATTGACAAAAAACATTAAACTTCAAATTCTTTTAATGTATTAGTGATGATAGATACACAATCTAATAATTGCTCTTCATTCATCACCAGTGGTGGCGCAAACCTTATAATATTTCCATGAGTTGGTTTTGCTAATAATCCGTTATCTCTCAACTTCAAACAAATATTCCAAGCGGTATCACTATCTTCGTCATCATTGATAACAATAGCATTTAGCAATCCTTTACCTCTAACAAGATTAACGATAGAACTCTTCTCAATATATTTATTCAATTCAGATCTGAATAGTTGTCCAAGTTGTTCGGCATTTTCAGCCAAACTTTCATCATTTATAACTTCTAAAGCTGCAATTGCTACAGCAGCAGCCACTGGGTTACCTCCAAACGTACTACCATGGTTACCTGGCTTGATGACATTCATTATACTGTCGTTCGCTAAAACAGCAGAAACAGGATAAACACCACCAGACAACGCTTTCCCTAAAATTAAAACATCTGGTTTTACGTTTTCGTGTTGAACAGCTAATAATTTTCCTGTTCTAGCGATTCCCGTTTGTACTTCGTCTGCTATAAATAAAACTCCGTACTTTTCGCATAAGTCTTTTGCCTTTGTTAGGTAACCTTCGCTTGGCACATAAACACCAGCTTCACCTTGGATTGGTTCTACTAAAAACCCAGCAACATTTTTATTATTTTTTAGAGCATCCTCTAAAGCTTCTAAATTATCGTACTCAATTTTAATAAAACCTTTTGTATAAGGACCGAAGTTTTTACGTGCAATAGGATCATTACTAAATGAAATGATTGTTGTGGTACGTCCATGAAAATTGTTTTCACAAACTATAATCTCAGCTTCATTTTCATCGATACCTTTAACTTCATATGCCCATTTTCTACAAAGTTTTAAAGCAGTTTCCACAGCCTCAGCACCAGTATTCATTGGTAATAATTTATCGAAACCAAAATACTCAGTGGCAAACTTTTCGTACTTCCCTAGCATATCGTTATAAAAAGCACGAGAAGTCAAGGTTAAAGTTTGTGCCTGACTTGTCATTGCTCCTACAATTTTAGGATGACAATGTCCTTGGTTTACTGCAGAATATGCAGAAAGAAAATCATAATATTTCTTTCCTTCTACATCCCAAACATACACACCTTCACCTTTACTAAGTACAACTGGTAATGGATGGTAATTATGTGCACCATACTTGTTTTCTAAATCTATCGCTTGTTGCGATGTTAATTGGTCTAAAACAGCCATTTTAAATAATTTAATTGTGAATAAAACAACCATTCCTGCTCTACCTTTATTCCTTCAAAAGCTTAGCGCAACCATTTATGAAGTTATGGTGAAGCTTTGAAAAAGCAGCGTGGGAGAGAAATCATCCCTAGAGGTTGTAAATTTAATAATTTCTAGATAATTTTTAAATGATGCTTTATGTTTTTCAGTAGCATCATTTATAAAATGCAACTATCTTTGCAGCCAAATTAATAGTAAATGCCAAGACGAGAACGCAATAAATTTGTAAAACGAGGAGAAATCATTGAGATCTTAATTGAAGATTATGCTTTTGGTGGAAAGGGTATCGGCAGAATTAGAAATGAACATGGAGAGTTTGTTGTTTTTGTACCAAATACCTTACCTGGACAACTAGTAAAAGCTCAGGTTAAGAAATCGAGTAAAAAGTATGCTGAATGTAAATTACTTGATGTATTAAAACCTTCCGAAGATGAGATAGAAATGCCTTATCAAGACATTCCTGGTGCTCCGTATATTCAATTACCGATTGATAAGCAACATGATTATAAGAAACAGAGTACTTTAGAACTCTTTAAACGTATTGGTAAAGTAAAAGATATAGAATCCAAATTTGATGAATTTGTAAGTTCCCCAAACACATTTCATTATCGTAATAAAATGGAATATGGCTTTTCTGCTATTGGCTTTGATAGAAATACCAATACAGATGTTGATGAGTTTACCTTAGGTTTTAAACGTCGAGGCCTTTGGTGGTGTGGAGATAACCTGAATAGTGATTCTGGTTTGTTTGATGCCGAGTTAGAGAACTATCTTAAAGACATAAGAACCTATTGTGAAAATATTGGGTTAGCTCCTTGGCATGCTCCAAAGAAAGAAGGCTTCTTTCGTTATTTTGTAGTTAGAAAATCTTATAAAACCAATCAATTGCTTTTCAATTTAGTGACTACATCTCATGATTTGGATCAGTTTGATTTAGATGCATTTGCTAATTACTTAGTTGAATTATTTGGCAATAGAGTCGCTGGCTTACTACATACCATTAATGACGAAATTGGTGATAGAACCATCGCTACTACAGGAAGTATTAGTTTAGTTTATGGTGAAGATAAAATCGTTGAAGAACTATTAGGACTTAATTTTGAAATTAGCATGAAAAGCTTTTTTCAAACCAATCCTAAATGTGCCGAAAAACTATACTCTAAAGTAGTTGACTATGCTCTAGAAAATAAGGAAGCTATAGACAATACTGTTGTGCTCGATTTATTTTGCGGTACAGGAACCATAGGTCAAATTGTTGCTAGCAAATCTAACAATGCTAAAATTGTTGGAGTAGATATTGTAGCCTCAGCCATTGCTGATGCTAAAGAAAATGCAAAACGCAATCACATTGAAGGTTTAGAGTTTTACGCTGCTGATGTTGGAAAATTCTTAACCGAACACCCAGAATTCAAAAATAAAATTAGAACTATAATCTTAGATCCAGCAAGAGCAGGTATTGCTCCAAAAACATTAAATAAAATAATAAACCTCAGCGCAGAACGTTTGGTTTATGTATCTTGTAACCCAGCCACTCAAGCTAGAGATACGGAACAATTAATGCAGGCTGGCTATGAGATAAAAAAGCTAAGTCTTGTGGATCAATTTCCGCATACAGCACACATAGAAACTGTGGTTTTATTTGAAAAATAATTAATGAAAAAGTTAAAGTTTTTAGTTCTTACCATAACACTAATATTACTAAGTTGTGAGCGTGATGATATCTGTGCAGAAACTACATCGACAACGCCTAGATTAATTATAGAGTTTTATGACGTTGATAATAATGATGTTTTAAAAAACGTGCCAAGATTAACCGTCTATGGTGAAGGGTTACTAACAGAACCACCAACATCTAGTGTTGATGAAACTTTGGTTTATAATGATAATAATACAAACTCAATAGCTCTCCCTTTATTGATTGGTGAAGAAGAATCTGAAACGACTATAAGGTTTGTTTTAGAAAAAGACACTCATTTAAGGTTAGACGATGATGTTGACACAAATTCTAACGAAGACATCTTAGAAATAAGTTATACCTCAGAATATGTTTATGTATCTAGAGCTTGTGGGTATAAAAGTGTTTTCAACGACATAGATGTCAGTAGAAATGCTGATGGTGATACATGGATTAGCTCAATTGAAACCTTAGTTACAGAAATAGAAAATGAAAACAACGTACATGTCTACATCTATCACTAAAAGTTTTATTCTTTTACTATTACTATTATTTTCTACTGTAACCTTTGCGCAAAAAAAGGAAACTGTTAAGGATACTTTGGTCTATAAACAAAAATACGGACTGCGCTTAGGTGTTGATCTTAGTAAAATAGCGCGAACATTCTTCGAAGAGGATTACACGGGCTTTGAGGTAATGGGCGATTACCGTCTGACTAAAAATGTATATTTAGCTGGTGAAATCGGTAATGAAGAACGTACCATTATTAACGAAACTCTAGACAACACAACAAAAGGTAGTTATTTTAAAGCTGGTATAGATCTTAATATGTACAAAAACTGGCTAGATATGGAGAACATGATTTATGCTGGTTTTAGAGTTGGAGCAAGTACATTTAGCCAAACTCTGAATAATTACGGTATTTACAATGCTTATAATCAATATTGGGATGAACAAATCACTATTGGAGAAAATAGAGAATTCAGTGGTTTAACAGCGCTCTTCGGTGAAATTCAAATTGGGATTAAGGCCGAATTATTCAATAACTTTTTTGCTGGAATTAATGCTCAACTAAAAGTCTTGGTTTCTGAAAAAGCACCAGGCAACTTTGAAAATCTATACATACCAGGCTTTAATAGAACTTATGACAGTGGAAGATTTGGAACTGGTTATGGGTTTAACCTATCCTATTTAGTTCCTATTTTTAAAAAGGATAAAATTGTTCTTCAGGAAAAGGAAGCTGAAGAGTAATTAAAAGCTATAGAAATAACTAACAGTAGCTTTATCTTTTTCAACTTTTATTGATAAAAATGAAATTGAAATAATTCATCATCTTGAACATTTGATTTTAATTATAAAAGAAAATTATTAATGCCTAAATTAAATTTAATCACATTTATTATATGTTTTTTAATAGTTACTTCTTGTTCTTCCCAAAAAGAAAGAGCTGAAAATATTATAATGAAGTGCCTTTACGAATCATATGAAGATAAAGGTGTAGAATTCAAACAAGCAATATTAGATTACGAAAACTTACTGATTCAACAAGAATTTTTAAAAGGCAAATCTGGTAAAAATTATAAAGAAGCTATTGGTTTGTTAATCGAGAATAAAGATTTAGAATATTTACCATCGACTTCATTTAATACTTTTGTTAGTACCAAGGTACGACCTAATATTCTCAAACTAATTGAATGTCAAAAAGTTTTCATTGATTCTTCAGTATATGATTTAACTAAGTTAAATGCCTTTAAAAAAACAGTAGAAAATCAAATTTCTTATTCAGAAATAAATCCACACTCCATTTTACGAAGTATGGATTCTATATTAAGTGAGAATGACTATGAAAACCATTATTATAAACTTCAAACATTCAATATTTTATCCTTGTTTATAATAGATAGAGGACTTTTAAGAACTTTACCTAAGGCAAACTATGAATCTACAAAAGAGAAAGATTTATCTAATGCCTTATCTATTTATATTGATGAAAAGAATACAATTTCTATCAATGATGAAAAATCTAGCCTAAAAGAAATTAGAGAAACGGTAAGAAATTATTACTTAAAAAACACCTCAGAATCCATAGTAACTCTTAATTACAATAGTGGAACCAGCTTTTCGAAATATATAGCTTTACAAAATGAAATCACAAATGCAATTAATAGCTTACGAGAAAAGCTTGCCTTAAAACTTTATAAGAAAGATTTAGATAGCTTAACTAGAGAAGAGCTTACAACAATCAAAGAAAAATACCCTCTAAACCTTATAGAAAAAAGCCTTGATTAGTTAAGAGCTTTTCAAATACCCTAGAACATTTGACTCTATCCTACTCTGAATATTAGAAACATCAGCTTTTACAAAAGTTTCTCCTGTAATGTTTTCGTATAATTCAATATAGCGTTCGCTTACAGTTTCTATGTACTCATCACTCATAAATGGGATTTCTTGACCTTCTTTACCTTGAAAACCATTAGAAATTAACCATTGACGTACAAACTCCTTAGATAATTGTTTTTGTGCTTCTCCTTTATCTTGACGCTCTTGGTAACCATCTGCATAGAAATAACGTGAAGAATCTGGTGTATGGATTTCATCAATCAATACAATTTTTCCTTCTTTAGTTTTCCCAAATTCGTATTTGGTATCTACTAAAATCAGTCCTCGTTCTGCGGCAATTTCAGTGCCTCGTTGAAACAACTTTCTGGTATAATCTTCAAGAACTTCGTAGTCTTCTTTTGAGACAATATCACGCTTAAGAATATCTTCTTTTGAAATATCCTCATCATGGTCTCCCATTTCTGCTTTTGTAGCTGGAGTTATAATCGGTTCTGAAAATTTATCATTTTCCTTCATGCCTTCTGGCATAGAGACACCACAAAGTAATCGTTTACCTGATTTATATTCGCGTGCCGCATGACCAGACATATATCCACGAATTACCATTTCAACCTTAAAAGGCTCACATAAATGTCCAACAGCAACATTAGGATCTGGAGTTGCTACCAACCAGTTTGGTACCAAATCTTCAGTGTCTTTCATCATTTTAGTTGCAATCTGATTAAGGATTTGCCCTTTGTAGGGAATTCCTTTTGGCATAACAACATCAAAAGCACTTAGTCTATCAGTAGCAATCATTACCAATTGCTCATCATTTATATTATAAACCTCTCTTACTTTTCCTTTATAAACACTTTTTTGATTTGGAAAGTTGAAATTGGTATCTGTAATTGTATTATTCATTTTTTAAACGTTTATGCGTTTAATTATTTATTTGTTAGTTAATTAAAATGTATTGTGAACTTTCACTGAATACTGCACAGTAAAGACTGATAACTAGTCGCGATTCTCTATACTTTTATAAGCGTCAATAACCTTCTTAACGAGTTTATGACGGATAACATCCTTATCATCTAAATAAATCATACCGATGCCTTCGATATTTTTAAGTACTAATAAAGCTTCCTTTAGTCCAGAAATTGTACGACGTGGCAAATCTACCTGACCAGGATCTCCAGTCAACAAAAACTTGGCATTTTTACCCATACGTGTTAGAAACATCTTCATCTGTGCATGCGTTGTATTCTGACCTTCATCCAAAATCACAAAAGCATTATCTAAGGTTCTACCACGCATAAACGCCAAAGGTGCTATTTGAATAATACCTTTTTCAATATGACTTTCTAACTTTTCTGCAGGAATCATATCTCTTAACGCATCGTAAAGTGGTTGCATATAAGGATCTAGCTTTTCCTTTAAATCGCCAGGAAGAAAACCTAAATTTTCACCAGCTTCTACCGCAGGACGTGTTAGAATAATTCGCTTAACCTCTTTATTCTTTAAAGCTTGTACAGCCAATGCCACACCTGTATATGTTTTACCTGTACCAGCCGGACCAATAGCAAAAACCATATCGTTTTTACGAATACTTTCTACAAGCTTACGTTGGTTAACAGTTTGTGCCTTTATCAACTTACCACCAACACCATGCACTATAACCTCGCCACTTGTAGCTGATGTATTGTAATCTTCACTACTATTGCTTGTTAAAACACGTTCTATAGCATTTTCATCAAGTTTGTTGTACTTACCAAAATGCTTCATCAACATCATCATTCGGGTATCAAACTCTTCTAAAAGCTCTTCATCACCATAGGCTTTTATTTTATTACCTCTAGCTACAATTTTTAATTTAGGAAAGTACTTTTTTAAAAGTTCAATATTAGCATTGTGCGCACCGAAGAATTCCTTTGGTGTTATCTCTTCAAGTTCTAGGATAAGTTCGTTCAAAAGCGTGCTCTATTTAGTGTGTTAATCTGTTTTCTTTTATTAGTTTTGTGTACACACAAATCTAACAATTTTACAACCACGATTATTAAAAAAATATCAACAATCAATCTATGGCTATAATCACTTTAACGACTGATTTTGGAGAAAAAGATCACTTCGCCGGAGCCATAAAAGGTGCTATTCATAGTGAACTTTCTGATATAAATATTGTTGATATTTCACATTCTATATCTCCTTTTGATACTTCGGAAGCTGCTTATATAATTTTAAATGCCTACAATAGTTTCCCGAAAGGAACGATTCATATTATAGGAATAGATTCCGAGTTAAGCCCTGAAAACAAACATATTGCAGTTAGTTTAGACGACCATTACTTTATATGTGCTAACAATGGTATTATGAGTATGATTTGTACTGAGATAGCACCAGAGAAGATTGTTGAGATTAACATACACGATAAGATTGAAACGAGCTTCCCTGTACTTGATGTATTTGTTAAAGTGGCTTGCCATATTGCTAGAGGAGGTACACTTGAGGTTATCGGAAAAGTTATTAACACTATTAAGCCTATTAAAAATTTAAACCCTTTTGTTAATGACGATAATAATCAGATTATAGGTAGTGTAATCTACATAGATAATTACGGTAATGTAGTTACCAATATTAAACGAAAATTCTTTGAGTCGGTACAAAAAACTAGAGCCTTTGAAATTTCGGCAAGAAACCATAAGTTCAAAACCATATATCAAAAATATAGTGATATTGTAAATTTTGACATTGAGGAATCTAAACGTAATGATGAAGGTAAAGGAATGGTTGTTTTTAACTCTTCTGGGCACTTAGAAATTGCTGTTTATAAAAGTAATTGTAAAACTGTTGGTAGTGCTTCTACATTGATGGGGTTAAAAACTATGGACACTGTAACTGTTAACTTTTTGCCTGTACCAAGCACTTTACAAAGAGAAAACAGTTTATAAATAAAATTAAGATAAAAAGATGTTAGTAAGAATTGTAAAAATGAGTTTTGATCCTTCTAAAATTGAAGAATTCTTAGCTAATTTTGAAGCTAACAAAGAAAAGATACGCCATTTTGAAGGTTGTAATTTTTTAGAACTATATAGAGACCAAAACAATACCAATATCTTTTTTACGTATAGCTATTGGGATTCTGAAGCGGATTTAAACAATTACAGACATTCTGAATTATTTAAAAATGTATGGTCTAAAACCAAACCATTGTTTAATGCTAAACCTGAAGCTTGGAGTGTAGATAAATTGACGACTTTAGATTGATTAATTACGAATTAAAAATGCTCGCAAAGTCGCAGAGTCGCAGAGTCGCAAAGAAAAAAAATTATGATTAAACACATAACCACTGTACTTAATACTTTGTACTAATTACTTGATACTAATTTATGCTAGCAATCTTAAAAAAAGAAATAAATACATTTTTTGCCTCGCCTATCGGCTATTTGGTAATTGGTGTGTTTTTATTATTAAATGGACTCTTTCTTTGGGTTTTTAAAGGAGATTTCAATATTTTAGATACTGGTGTAGCCAGTTTATCTACTTTTTTCCTTTTAGCACCTTGGATTCTTATTTTCTTAGTTCCTGCTGTAACGATGCGAAGTTTTAGTGATGAAAAAAAGCAAGGGACTTTAGAGCTTTTGGTTACCAAACCTATTTCTCACTTTCAGATTGTATTAGGTAAGTATTTTGGTGCTTTAGTATTGATTGTTTTGGCATTGATTCCCACTTTTCTTTACGTCTACACGGTTTCTAAACTTGGTAGCCCTGAAGGCAATTTAGATATGGGAAGCACACTTGGTTCTTATTTTGGATTGTTATTTTTAATTGCTTCTTACTCAGCCATCGGCGTGTTTGCTTCTACACTTTCAGATAATCAAATTGTGGCATTTATAATTGCTGTATTTATTTGCTTCTTCTTTTATTTCGGGTTCGAAGGTTTATCCAATTACAATATTTTAGGAGATTTAGTTTACATTGAAAATCTTGGTATGGCAGCACATTACAATAGTATGAGCCGTGGTGTGATTGACTCTAGAGACTTAGTATATTTTATAAGTATTGCTTTAGCGTTTTTATTTTTCACAACTTTTAGAATTCAAAAACAATAACAATGATTATCACGCCTTTTTTAGTCATTTTCATGATTATAGTATTCGTACTATTGTTTTTGTTTTTTAATACAGTAGATAAACGTAAATGGCTAACCGCAATTATAAGTTTGGTGCTTACGCCATTCGCTTACTTTTATGTTTTTTATCCTTTTATAAATATTATCAGCAACCACCATCATCAAAAATATTTCGATAGTGAAGCTTGGATAGAAAAGCCAGCACTACGTTACGAAATGATTGATAATACCATAGAATCAGACACACTAATTGGAGCTTCAAAAGAAACTGTTAGAAATTTACTTGGTAAAGAAGAATGGTTATCATGGAACGATGCTATTAAAAATCATGATATCAATAAATGGAACTACGGACTTGGCATAGAGCCTGGCGCATTTAACGACAAAAGAGATTGTGTAGAAATAATCTTTAAGGATAATAAGGTTGCGGAATTGAGACCTTATGAGGAAATCATAACTTTTGAGAAAAATGAAGAAGAATAAAACCTTAATATACATACTTGCTGTCATTATTGGTTTAATAATCGTTAATGTCATTTCTAGCAACATATATAAGCGTTTCGATTTAACTAAAGACAAACGCTACACACTTTCTAAAGTATCAAAATCATTGGTAGAAAATTTAGATGCACCTCTGGTTATTGATGTGTTTTTAGAAGGTGATTTTCCTTCGGAATTTAGATTACTTAGAACTGAAGTGAGACAACTTATTGAAGAATTTCAGTTGCAATCCGATCAAATTTTCATCAATTATATTAACCCTATCGAAGATGAAACCACCAGAGAACGTAACATTCAAGAGTTAACAAAATCTGG
Organism: Winogradskyella sp. 266wxhm; assembly: GCF_058964685.1. NCBI lineage: Bacteria > Pseudomonadati > Bacteroidota > Flavobacteriia > Flavobacteriales > Flavobacteriaceae > Winogradskyella > Winogradskyella sp. 266wxhm. The sequence goes on along the minus strand of NZ_CM179559.1, from coordinate 3,288,045 downwards.
GTTAGAGCCTTATATAAATACAGATAATAGTACAGGAAAAGTAACGCAAGAAATCATCTTTCCTTGGGCATTTGCCAGTTATAAAGACCAAACGGTAAAAATTCCATTATTAAAGCGCAGCATTACGGAAGATTTACCAACTCAAATCAATAATTCTGTACAGTCTTTAGAATATGCTTTTGCCGATGCTTTTAACAAACTAGTAAAAGAAAAGTCTAAAAAAATTGCCATTTTAAAAGGTAACGGTGAACTAGGTGATATTTATATTCAAGATTTCTTAAAAACAGTTCAACCTTATTATAACCTTGCTCCTTTTACGTTAGATAGTGTGGCAACAAACCTTGAAGGCACCTTAAAAAATCTAGAAAGCTACGACCTTATTGTTGCTGCAAAACCGAGTGAAGCATTTACCGAAAATGAAAAACTGGTTCTGGATCAATACACTATGAATGGAGGAAAAAGTCTTTGGCTAACAGAAGCCGTAATTATGGATAAAGACAGTCTTTATAATGATTCTGGTTCTTCTGTATCCATTATGAGAGATCTAAACCTTAAAGATTTCTTTTTTAAATATGGATTTAGAATCAATCCTAGTTTAGTTAAGGATTTATATTCTGCACCAATTATGCTGGCTATTGGTGAAGGAAGTCAAACCCAAATGCAACCTATACAATGGCAATATTCTCCATTAGCAAAGTCTAATTCTGAAAACGCTATTACAAAAAACATCAACTTAGTAAAGTATGATTTTGCAAGTCCGATAGACACACTGAAAAACGGAGTTAAGAAGACTATTTTATTACAAAGTTCGCCACAATCAAAGCTTGAAGGTGCTTTAAAAACCATTTCACTTGCTGATGTTACAAAATCACCAGATGAAGCAAGCTACAATAAAGGACCACAAAACTTAGCGGTTTTATTAGAAGGTGAGTTTACATCTGTTTATGACAAGCGTATCTTACCAACCAAAATAAAAGATTTTAAATCTAAAAGCTCACCTACTAAAATGGTCATTATTTCGGATGGAGACGTTATTAAAAACGAAGTCATTAGAAATAGACCACAAGAACTAGGCTTTGATCAGCTCACAGGAAAAGCATTTGGAAACAAAGAATTTTTGCTAAATACGGTCAATTATTTATTAGACGATACCGGACTTATAAACATTAGAGCCAAGGAAATCAATATCGCTTTCCTAGATTCGGAGAAAATTAAGGAATCAAAAGGTACTTGGCAGCTCGTTAATATAGCGTTACCATTGGCTTTGCTAGCTGTTTTTGGTTTTGCTTTTAATTACTTCAGAAAACGAAAATACACCTAACTATTGTTAATAAGTTTGTTTTATAAAACCCATCTATTGAAATATATTTGTAAGACACTATTTAAAAGTTAAAAACTTATATATTCAATATGAAATTTATTGTTTCTAGTACTTATTTATTAAAACAACTTCAAGTTTTAGGAGGTGTTATTAATAATAGTAATACACTCCCAATTTTAGATAATTTCTTATTTGAACTTAGCCAATCAAAACTAACAATTTCTGCTAGCGATTTAGAAACTACAATGTCTTCTACAATTGATGTAGAAAGTGATTCTGAAGGTAGTATTGCATTACCAGCTAGGTTATTATTAGATACTTTAAAAACATTTCCTGAGCAACCATTAACGTTTGTGGTTGAAGAAAACAATACTGTAGAAATCAGTTCTAATCATGGTAAATATGCTTTAGCTTATGCTGATGGTGCTGAATTCCCAAATGCTGTTTCTGTAGAAGATGCTAGCAAAACAACCATAATGGGAGACATTTTAGCTACAGCAATTAGCAAAACTATTTTTGCTGCAGGTAATGATGATTTAAGACCTGTAATGAGTGGTGTTTTCTTTCAGTTTTCTCAAGAGAATTTAACTTTTGTTGCTACTGACGCACACAAATTGGTAAAATATACTAGAGATGACGTAAGTGCATCTGAAACAGCTGAATTTATAATGCCTAAAAAGCCCTTAAATTTATTAAAAGGGATTTTAGCAGGAAGTGATGATGATGTTTTAGTTGAATACAACGACTCTAACGCTAAGTTTACTTTTGAAAATTCAGTATTAATCTGTCGATTGATTGATGGAAAATATCCTAACTACGAAGCTGTAATACCTAAGGAAAATCCTAACAAATTAGTTATAGACAGAACCCAATTTTTAAACTCTGTACGCCGTGTTAGTATTTTCTCTAACAAGACTACACATCAAATCCGTTTAAAGATTGCTGGTGCAGAACTTAATATTTCAGCAGAAGATATAGACTACAGTAATAAAGCTGAAGAGCGTTTATCTTGTGATTACCAAGGTGACGATATGCAAATAGGCTTTAACTCACGTTTCTTAACAGAAATGATAAACAATTTAAACTCTGATAACGTACAGTTAGAAATGAGTTTACCAAACAGAGCAGGTATCCTTACTCCTATCGATGGATTGGATGAAGGCGAGCACGTGACTATGCTTGTAATGCCTGTGATGCTCAACAATTAAAAGGATTTCTTGCAAAATTATCTCAACGATAAAGAAAAAGCTCACCGTTTTGGTGAGCTTTTTTGATTACTACTACTTCTCTTTTTTGAAACTTAATCTAAACTATCCTCAAGAAAAATATAACCACCATCAAAAGAACCAGTAATTATTGTACCATCTTCTCTTTCAAAATTAAAAGTGAAAGCAATTCTATCTACAGAGTAATACGTAATAGTTACACTACCAGATACTGCATATAAATTATTTGATTCACCTTCTTGTAATTGTATTACACCAACTTCTAGCTCACCATTGACCACACTACCATTAACAAAAAACTCATAATCTAATATATCATTAAAGTCATAAGTTAATTCGCCAATAGAGTTTTCATTAATAGTAATACTCATATAGTCTAAACTATTCAGATTAAAACCATTATTAATAGATGCTAAAACTTCTGCTTCTGTTTTGTTGATTAGTTCAATATATGTTCTATTGAACGAGCTTTCAACAGTGGCAGAGGTCATACCAAAAGTTGTGTTACCTACTTTTACATAATTATTTTCATTAGTGTTAGTATCATCGTCTGATGAGCATGATACGGTTGACAAAACCAATAATATAATTGCTAAGAACTTTATAGTTTTCATATAAAAAAATTTAATAAAGCACCCAAAAAAAGGGTGCTTTTAAGGAGTTTATTTAATTAATTTTTAAGGAATTTCTTTGTTAGTGTTTTTCCTTCCGTACTCATACGAAGAAAATATAAGCCAACAGGGAATTCAGAAACATCTATACTGTTATTTACAGAATTGAGCTCTTTTATTACTTGACCATTTACGTTATAAATGCTTATTTTCTCTATAGCTTGAGAAGACTCTATAAATAAACTATGAGTAGCTGGATTAGGATATAACCTTACTTCTGAGATATTAATATCATCATCTAATCCTAATGTAGAATTGTATTCATAAGCTCCTAAATCTATTGTAGTGTTAAAGAATCTTGTATTACCTGCTAAATCTAAAGCACCGTATAAAGCATTATCATAATATGCATTATCACCTGAATCGATAACATAATTTGAAGCTGATGTAGGTTTGTAATCGCTATCTAAATTTAAATTATCTGTTGCAGGATCTAAGGTTGTTACGTTTGTTGCAGAGAATGAGCCGTAAGTTCCAGCGTTTGATGATACATTAGCAACAGTATTTGCTATAACAACATCATAATTAGTTTCAGCTCCGTTAGAAATATCTCTGGTTGCTGCTACACCACTAGTGGTATTCTGCCAAAAAATAGAATTATAAACATTTAAATTAACACTTCCATTTCCTGATGCTATAATCGAATTACCATGAGTACTATTATAGTCGTTATTAACAAACGTGCTATTAGTAACTACAACATCTAAAGTGTTTCCGTTATTCCAATCTGATCTGTAAATATCTAAGGCCGCAACATTAATATCGTTATCAGCTACCAATACATTAGCCCAACGTGTAAAAATATAACCGTTTGTATTATCAGATTGTACGTAAACTAACCCTAAATTAACCGATGTGTTATTTATAAATTTTGTATTCTCTAAATATAAACCACCGCTTAACTTTCGCATTTTAAGCAAATAACCGTTTGAATAATTATTTTGAATTAGCGAATTTTTAATTTTTAAGTTTGTAATACCTAAACTATTCGGAATGAATATGATACCATTTTCCTCTACACCACCAGATTGCGATGTGTCGTAAATATTTTCAAACACAATACCATCAAAAGTAACATTGTGAGCTCTAATTTCAAATAAACGCTCTGCATTATCAGTTTTATTAGTAGTGAAATCACCAGCAATATCATCTCCATTAATATCTCCAGTAAAAATGGTTGCATTAGTTGTATGTATTAAAGCTAAATCTCTATCTGCTAAAGTTGTCTCTGTTCCAGAGAAACCTCCAATAATATCAACTTCATTTGTACTAACAGTTAATGGAGTGTTTTTATCAACCAAAGTATAGGTTCCTTTTGCTACCCAAATAATATCATTTAAACTAGTATTTGGTAAAGCATCTCCTAAATTTGTGTAAGCATCTGCCCATGAGCTACCATCATTTGCTCCTGTTGCAGTAGCATCTACATAGAATACCGAAGGAATACAATTAATACTATAGCTTGCTTGACCATCTTTAGTCCAACCTGCTACATACTGACCACTGTTTGCTGGTGGCGAGAATCCGTTATCAACCTCAATACAGTATAAGCTTGGGTTACTGTAAGCTTTCATATAGTTGAAATTGCTATTATTTCCGTTTGAAATCAGCAAAGTCTCTAACTGACTATTATTATAACAGAAAATTTCGTTAATACTTGTATTTAAACGAATATCAAGACTTGTTAGATTATTTTCAGCAACATGTAAACGTGTTAGAGATAAGTTGTTGCTTACATCAATTGTGGCTATACTGTTATTTGGAACATCTAAACGTGTTAAATTGGTAAAAGCTTCTATACCTGTTAAGTCTGCAATACCAATACCATTCATAATTAACTCGGTAGTAGCTTGTGCTTCTGCCATTGTAATTTCAGAATCGTTATTTAAATTGATACTGCTATCGTTTACTAAAAAACTTTTAAAATTAGTATCTGGAATACTTACAATTTGATTTAACGCAGCACAATCGTCGCTATAAAATGCAGAACTTCCTTTTGTCCATCCTTGACTATAAAGACCAGCTTCTGCAGGTGGTATAATACCGGCATCAATTTGAATGCATGATAAGCTATTACCATAGGCTTTCATCCAATTGATGTTAACGTTATTACCATTTGCAATATTTAATTGATATAACACACCATTGTTATGGCATTGAATATCTGTAATTAATGTGTTTGCACTAATATCTAATGTTTCGATTTGATTAGCAGCACAATGTAAACGTGTTAATGCAAGGTTATTACTTACATCTAAAGACGTTAAATTATTGCTATAACAATCTAATCGTGTAATATTTACAAAAGCTTCAATACCTGTTAAATCTGAAATTGATAACCCATTTATCAATAATTGACCTGAAAATGCTTGTGCTTCAGCAACAGAAATTTCACCATCGTTATTTGTATTAATTGATGCATTTCCTACGAGATATGCTTTAAAATTAGCGTCTGGAATATTTACATTTTGAGCAAAAAATGCAGATACTCCCAAACATAGGTAGGTTGTTAATAATAGTAATGTTCTTTTCATTGTAGTTGAGAATTTTTATGATTAATCGAGTACAAAGCAACTGGTATTACCTAGTTTTTCAATTTGGGTTTTTCTGAAACTCCTCTATTTTTTTCTAAACAAAAAAAGAGCCTACACCTTGTAAACTCTTTTAAAAACTTTAGTTGAACTTTTATAATAGATATTATTCTACACAAGCTATGTAATCACCGTAAGGCGCTTTGATTGTTCCTCGATTTATACCGTTAAAAAAAGCTTCTCCATAGTTACCACCACCTGTATAATCTCTTCTTAAAATAAACTCATAAAGCATACATTGTCCGTCTGAATTTTTCTGAACAACAGCTCCTACAGCCCATTGGTATAAAGGTAATCCTGTGTCCTTATGCTTTACAGTAGACCAAGTGTTTGATGTTATATATTGATGTGTATTACTCATGCTTAGTTTACCGTAATAATTATTCAAACCATTTACAGCTATTGCCTTTAACGCTTCATCTTTATCTAAAGCACCTGCATCTGGAAGCTTAATGTTTTTTCTTTTTTCTAACTCCTCTTCACTAATTTTTTTGTCTTTCTTTTTAATAAGAGGTTTATCTAATTTTTCTTTTATTTTTTTAAAGAATTGAGCATGTGTAGGCTGTGTTGCTCCTATGGATATTATAGTTAAAAGTATTAGTAGCTTTTTCATCTTTTAAAATGTATTAATTATTCTATTATCGTTTTAATTAGCATTCTCACAGCTCATGATTTGTCCGTAAGGCATTTGTCCGTGGATAATTCCACCAAACTCAGAACTACTGTAACCGCTTCCGTTATATTGTTGTTTGATTAAAAATCCTTGCAGATAACACTCATTATTTTTATTTTTTTCTGTAAATGCACCTTTAATCCAACGGTACATAATATGTCCTGTGTATTTGTTTTTAACGATATTCCAGTCGTTAGATTCTATATTTAACTTTAAAAGTTTTGCGCCATCTTTTGCTATTGTTGCAGATACTTTTTCTTTAGCAAAGTTGACTAAAGAGGTATTGCTGTTCATTGCTCCTGCTTTTGGCATTTTTATAGCATCTGTTTTTGCTTTTGCAGCTGCATCGTAATTTGCTTTTAACGTGGCTTCAAACTCTTGTACGATTGGCTTTGCTTTTTCTAACCAATCTAGATGAAATTGTTGCTCGCCTTTTCCTATGATATTTAAAACTGTAATATCGTTTTGATACATGTATGATGGCACATTAAAAGCGTGCCCACCTTGATGAGAACCTGCGTAAATAACAAATACATCTTCTGCTATAAGCATACCTCTAACAAGTATTGGCATACCTGTACCAAGCTCTATTGTTCTAGATCTGTCTGCACCGATTTTTGTTGTAAACATACCAGAAACTAACTCGTAACCAATATAGCCTTCTGGTGACATCATTACTAATTCTGGTGTAGTTAAGAAACGTAACCAAGCATATTCTGGATCTTGATATGGTAATAGATCTACATTATCGCCCATATCTGTCATTTGACGTCTAAGTTTTACACGGTCTACACCAACTGCGCTCATCCCTTTAGTCATGGCAAAAGGATAAGACATGTATAAGAATTCGTCTCCTATTTTTGCTGCTGCTTTTGGTTTATTAGCTTCTGCTTGTTGTTGCTTTTTTTCAAGATATTTTTGGTAATATAAATCTTGTTTAGCTTGATCGTTTGGATATTTTTTGGCTAATTCTGCTTTAAATTCTTCATCTGTATATTCTATTTTTGAAGAATTTTGGTTAGATGTTGATGAACTGTCAACCATTCCTGAAGAATTTTCAGTTTTTGAAGACGAGCTTGTATCTTCTTTTTTATCTAACTTCTTCTCTACCGCTGCTTTGGCTTTCTTTTTTAACATTTTACCAAATTGAGCTTGAGATGTACCGTAGCATAACGCTAAAGCAATAAATAGGACAACTTTTTTCATGATAGTATTTTTAGTTTTTGTCAAATAAAAAACTAAACACTAGCAGATTAAAGTAGTTTTTTCTAAAAGCAGTTATTTTTTTTCTGAAAGAGTTTTACAGATTCTTCGCTACGCTCTGAATGACAAAATAGTCAAAAAAACTATAAGAAAGTTTCTTTTACAACTTCTAAAAACTGATCGCGTTTTGACTTAGAAATAGGAATACGTTTTTGATTACTCATCAATAGATAATCACCATCGTCTTTCACTAATTCTTCAACATATTTTAAGTTGATTAAATACGAACGATGACACTTAAAAAACATAGCGTTTTTAGATAATTGCTCTACAAAATGCTTTAACGGTTTGCAAATGGTTTTTTGCTTTCCTTCTACCAATTGTACATTAGTATACATACCATCTGCCTCAAAATAAACAATGTCGTTATGCGATGCAAAAAGAATGCCTTTAGGAATTTCTAAAGCAATTTTATCCATTGATAATTGCCTTAAAGAGTCACGTAACTTATTTAATTGACCACTTAAATTGTTGGCTTCTATAGCTTCTTTTGCTTTTGTAACCGCTTCTTTAAGTTCTGTAATATCAACAGGTTTTAGTAAGTAATCTACTGCCGAAAGTTTAAAAGCTTCTATTGCATATTGGTTATATGCTGTAACAAAAATGATTTTAAAATCTATCTGATTTGGGAAATATTCTAAAATATCTAAACCTGATTGGTTTGGCATTTCAATATCTAAAAATACGATATCTGGATGCTCTGTTTTAATTAAATCTACACCAGATTTTAAATCTGAAGCTTCATTAATTTCTTCTATGCTTGGGCAATGTTCTGTTATTAAATTAGACAATAAATGTCTTGCGCGCTTTTCGTCGTCAATGATTATAGCCTTCATAATTTATTGTATTGGCATGGTGATTACCACTTTTGTACCAGTTGGTTGTTGGTTAGAATTATATAAATCTATAATTTCTATATTAATATTTCGTTTTAATTTGTTTTTGTAAAGCCTTACACGTTCTTCGTTTGCTTTGGTAGCAAAGGGTTTGTGTGGTTTATCACTTCGTTTTAAGGCTTCAGATTGCTGTCTTCCAATTCCGTTATCTTCTACTGTAATTACAAGCGTATTTTCATTGGTTGCTTTAGCTTCAATCTTTAATAATCGTTCACCAGATTTGTGTAAAAGTCCATGTTTTAATGCATTTTCCACATAAGGTTGAATGAATAACGACGGAACTTTTATTTGTCTAACATTTAGTTTTTCATCTACATTTAAACTATACGTCAGCTCGTCTTCAAATCTAACTTTTTCTAATTCTAAATACAGTTTTAAGGCATTTAGTTCTTCTTCTAAAGTAATTTCGTTTTGTTGACTATAATCCAAATACATTCTGATTAATCGGCTAAACTTCACTAAATATGAACTTGCCAGCTCTTTTTCATTGGAAATAATATAATCTTGAATGGAATTTAAAGCATTGAAAATAAAGTGCGGATTCATTTGAGATCGCAGGTTTTCTAACTTCAAATTAGTGATTTTTTTGTCGATTAATATCTTATCAATTTCGGCAATTCGTTGTGCTTCTTTTTGTCTAAGTCGCCACCTAAAATACAACCATATTAAACCAGCTACGACCAATAAAACAAGCGCATAAAACCAGTATGTTTCCCAAAAAGGTTTGTTGATGGTAAAGGTAATTGGACTTGCAAATTGTATATCTTTACTACCAATATTTTGACCTTGTAACTCAAAAGTATATTTACCGCTAGACAAACTATTAAACACTACAAAATGTGTATTTAAAGGAACGTCTCGCCATGTGGTATCAATAGGTTTTATGCGGTATTTGTAACCAACGTGCTTATTAGATTGAAAGCCATTAGAGTTAAAATCAAACCTTAAATTATTAAAATTATATGGTAAATTATAATTGGTATTAACTACGGTATCTTTATCATTAATTTTTACAGATTCCATCCACACTTTAGATGTTTTAAAGTCTTTAAAAAGTGCTTCATTTTTAGGCATTAAATAAAATGAATTAGGGAAAGTTGCGACCAAATAATCTTGAAGAATGATGAATTTATCAACCGACAAAGTCAATCCATCTTGCGTATTTAAACTCTTAATTTGTTTGGTTTTTGGTTGAAATCTATAAAAACCTTCATCTGTTGAAATCCATAGAAATTCACCATCAGATTTTAGTGTATTTATCTGAACTTGTTTTGGTAAAATATCTTGTTTTGAAATCAATTGATTGTCCTTAAAACACAACAAACCATTGTGTTGTGTGGCAAGCCAAACTTCATTATTAATTTTTGCTATTGAATTAACTAAAACGCTTTCATTGTCTAATTTAATTTCTTTTGAATTAAAATTCTTTACATCAAATTGATATAATCCATCAATGAAAGAAACGAAAATTTTTTCTTCTAAGACTTCAGAAGTTTTCACTCTGCTTTCTCTAATAATTCGTATTGAATCTGAAGTGTAAGGTTTATTGTAAACTACAGCTTCCTTATAACTACCATAAAAAAGGTTTTCTTCATTTATTTTAGAAAATGTTTTGGCTACAGAGTATTTATTTTTTTGGTCTTTTAAAGTGAATGTATTTAAGTCTACACTATAAGATTCAGAAGCATTAATACTAACAATAACATGGTTTTGTGAGGCATCAAAAAACAAATTACCAATAATCTTAGAGCCTGGTAATTTTAGGGTTTTAAACACTTCTTTATTGTTATAAAATAACAATTTACCACTATTGGTACCAAGTAAAAATTGATTATTATTTAGCGCACAAGCTGCTGTGATTTTATCTTTTGTAAGGTCTAAATTAAGACGTCTTATGCTTAAATTAGATGACACAAAAACACCATTATCTAAGGTAGTGAACCAATAATTTTTATTGAAATCTACTAACACATCAGTAACAGATTCGTTACTAAATAATTGTTCTTTAAAAATTAATTGATTTTGTTTTAATTGAAATATAAAAACACCAGAAGTTGTTAAAAACCAATAGTCATTATTTAAAGATATAATGTTGTAAATAGTTACATCTTCAAGGTTTTTTGGTGTTGTTAGCTGCTTGACTTTATCAGCTTGAGTGTTGTAATAATAAAGTTGATTTTTACCTTGTTCTTTAAAATTTAAAAGTGCTGAATTTTTAAAAGCATATACCTTTGGTGACTGCATTCTGAACTTTGAAGTCAGCTCTATTAGTAGTTTTAGTTTATCATCCTTAATTTGATACCAATTTTGCTTCTCTTTTGAAGGTTTATCATCAGAATCCATCTTAATGACATAAGACAATTTATTATAAGAACTCTCGCTAACGGACATACCTTCAAAAAGCTTAACAACGCTTTTATCTTCAAAATTAATGTCATAAATACCGTCTACGGTAAATAAACGTATGGCTTTGTCTGTAATTTCAAAAGGTGATAATTGCCCTTTTACTAGCTTATTAGCATCATAAAAAAGGGTTAATGTATTGTTTTCGACATAAAACAGTTGACCGTAAAGGTTAATACACCAAAGTCTACCGTTTTCATCTAATTTTAATTGAAATAATGAGTTTACTTTTTGGTTTGGATTTGTAAACTTTTTGTAGTTTTTTCCGTTATACCTATACAAGCCTTTATCTGCTGCAAGCCAGATATAATGGTCATCATCCTCTAAAATATCATAAAATTCTACATCAGGTAAATTAGATATTTTAGACATGTGCTCAACTACAGGGTCTTGAGAGTAAACCACTGAAAGACTGAACAACAGAAAAAATAATATATGTTTGAAATTATTGAACATAACTAAGCAAAAACAAACATAATATTTAATTACCTAATCTAAATTTGATTCTTCTGTAATTGCCTGTTTTTTTTCTGAACAAACAAAAACGCCCACATTTCTGTGAGCGTTTTTACCTTCATCTTATGTCTTGAATAAATTCAGAACTGATAACTAACTAATAAAATTAAGAGATAAAGGATAGCTAGGTAATTCCCCATTACTAGCTTTTATAGCGTTTACTATTGGCATTATAAAAGCCAAAATTCCAACTAAAACCAGTGTTATAATTCCTAACCCAAAAGCTAGAATTAGTGGTATGCTTATAATACAATAGACTATTATACTTAATTGAAAATTTAAGATGGATTTTCCATGAGCATCCATACCGTCAACAGCCTCTTTTTGAGTAGCCCACAAAATTAATGGAACTACTAATCCGCCAAAACCTGTTATATATGTCAATAATTGTGACAAATGCGTAATCATTAACAATTGATTGTCGGTTCTTTTTAATGTGTGATAATTTGATTCCATAGTTATTAATTTACACTTATAGGACGCAGATAGGTTTAAAACGTTACATATTTTTATAAAAAAACTTCCTGAGGTAAAAACCTCAGGAAGTTAAAAAACACTGTAAAGAAGGTATTAGTTAAATACCGCTTTGATAGCTGCTTGTGCAGAGGCAACTCTCGCAATTGGAACTCGATAAGGAGAGCAACTTACATAATCCAAGCCATTATTGTAGCAGAATTCTACAGAGGATGGTTCCCCTCCATGTTCTCCACAAATTCCGACTTTCAATCTTGGATTGGTGCTACGTCCGCGTTGTGTACCTAAGGTGACTAATTGACCAACACCTTCTTGATCCAATACTTCAAAAGGATCATGTTTTAGGATACCTTGCTCTAGATAAATAGGTAAGAATTTACCAGCATCATCTCTAGAATAGCCAAAGGTCATTTGTGTTAAATCGTTAGTACCGAAAGAGAAAAAGTCTGCTCGTTTTGCAATCTTATCTGCCATGAGTGCAGCACGAGGAATCTCAATCATGGTTCCTACGAAATAATCCACTTTATCTTTTCTTTCAGCAAAAATAGCTTCTGCTGTAGTTCTAATAATCGTTTCTTGAGCCACAAACTCATCATAAGTACCAACTAATGGCACCATAATTTCTGGTTTGGTGTCAATACCTTTTTTCTTCAAGTTTAAAGCTGCTTCAATGATAGCCCGTGTTTGCATTTCTGTAATTTCAGGATAAGTATTTCCTAAACGGCAACCACGATGTCCTAACATTGGATTGAATTCTTCCAAATCTGCAACTTTAATTTTAACAGACTCCAAAGACACATGCATCTCATCTGCCAACTCTCTTAAAGTGGCTAATTGGTGAGGCACAAACTCATGTAATGGTGGGTCCAACAAACGAATGGTTACAGGAAGACCTTCCATAGCTTCAAAGATGCCTTCGAAATCTTCACGCTGCATCGGAAGCAGTTTAGCCAAAGCTTGCTTACGTCCTTTTACTGTGTCAGAAAGGATCATTTCTCTCATCGCCTTGATACGATCTACTTCGAAGAACATGTGTTCGGTACGTGTTAATCCAATACCTGTCGCACCAAAATTACGTGCTACTTTAGCATCTTCTGGTGTATCAGCATTGGTACGCACTTTCATGCTACTATACTTGTCAGAAAGCTTCATAATTTCAGCAAACTCACCAGTTAATTCTGGTTCTACAGTAGCCACTTTTCCATCAATAATATTACCTGTAGAGCCGTTGATAGAAATCCAATCACCTTCGTGATATTCTTTACCTTCAACCCACATGGTTTTTGTTTTATAATTGATTTTTAAAGCACCTGCACCAGACACACAACATTTACCCATACCTCTAGCAACAACAGCAGCATGTGATGTCATACCTCCACGAGCGGTAAGAATACCTTTAGCTAAATTCATACCTTCCAAATCTTCTGGAGAAGTTTCAATTCTAGTAAGTATTGAGTTTTTAAATTTATCCGCATCTTCAGCGAAGAATACCAATTGACCTGTAGCAGCACCAGGAGAAGCTGGTAAACCTTGAGCTATGACATGCGCTGATTTTAAAGCTGTAGGATCGAAAATAGGATGTAATAATTCGTCTAGTTTATTTGGTTCAATTCGTAATAATGCTTCTTCTTCAGAGATTATTTCTTGTTTTAATAAGTCCATAGCGATCTTAACCATGGCAGCACCAGTACGCTTACCGTTACGAGTTTGAAGAATCCACAACTTACCTTCTTGAATGGTAAATTCCATATCCTGCATATCGCGATAATGGTTTTCTAAAATTTGTTGGTAGCCATTTAATTCCTTGAATATTTCTGGCATTACTTCTTCTAACGAAGGATAGGAATTTTTTCTTTGCTTTTCTGTAATTTGTGCTAATTCCGCCCAACGTTGAGATCCAATTTTAGTGATTTGTTGTGGAGTACGAACACCAGCAACCACATCTTCACCTTGAGCATTGATTAAATATTCACCATTAAATAAATTTTCGCCAGAGCCAGCATCGCGGGTAAAGCAAACACCTGTTCCTGAATTTTCACCCATGTTCCCAAATACCATTGCTTGAACATTCACTGCTGTTCCCCAATCTGCTGGATAACCATGCATATTTCTATAATAAACCGCACGTTTGCCGTTCCAACTATCAAAAACTGCCATAACAGCTAGCCACAGTTGATCCCATGGGTTGGTTGGGAATTCTTTTCCTATACGTCTGTAAATCGCTTTTTTGAAATCGAAAACTAAATCCTTTAAATCTTGAACTGTAAATTCAGTATCTAGAGCGATTTCTCGTTTTTCTTTTAAATTATCTATGATTTCTTCAAAAGGGTCTAAATCTTCTTTATTTATGGCTTTAACTCCCATAACAACACCTCCATACATTTGCACAAAGCGTCTGTAAGAATCCCATGCGAAGCGTTCGTTTTTGGTTTTCTTAGCAAGACCTTCAACGACATCATCATTCAAGCCTAAATTTAATACAGTATCCATCATTCCTGGCATAGAAACTCTGGCTCCAGAACGTACTGATAATAACAATGGATTTTTGGCATCACCAAATTTGGTATTCATAGTTTTTTCAATCTTAGCCACGGCCAATTCTACATCTTTTTGAATAAGATTGATAACTTCATCTTTTCCTAACTGATTGTACTCTGTACACACCTCTGTAGTAATGGTAAATCCTGGAGGCACAGGAATACCAATTGCGCTCATTTCTGCTAGGTTGGCACCTTTACCTCCTAGTAAATTCCGCATAGAGCTATTACCATCGGCTTTCTTATTTCCGAAGGTATACACTCTTGTTTTTGTTTTATTCGCAAGTTCCATAATCATGAAATTTTAATTTCTCTTTATGCACTTAAAGTTACAAAGAGAACTGTCCATAGATTATGATATAAATCATGTTTCCAACTCAATTTCAAATATTTATAAACAAAAAAAAAGCCCAGACCTAAAATAGGTACTGGACTTTCTTAGAACACTCAGTTTGCTAATAATCAATTACAAGATTCTTTTGAATCTTTGATTCCTACTTTTCTCAAAATATCTTCCATTAAACACCATTTAGTGATGGATGATTGTAATAAATTGACACCGACGAAAATGGTAAACCACAACCAATTTTCATTAACGTACATACCTAAAAGGACACTAATAATCACGAATGTTCCTGCAATTGCTCTGATATATCTATTAATCATAATTTTAAATTTTTAAATGTATTTTTCAATAGGAAGCACAACGGCTTTCATTGGGTTATTTGTTTCTAAATTTTTATTGAATTCTGAAATCATTTCAAATAATGTATCTATATGCTTATCATCTGTGAATGAAAAAAACATTCTAGACTCGTTTCCTCCTTTAACATTAGGGAACCAACTTGAAGTTGCCAATAATGTTGGAGCATTTTTGTAACCATCAATTTCTGAACTACTAAAACTTTCTATACCTGCTTGTTTAAAAAGCTTTAGAACATCTTTCTCAAATTCTTCTACGGTTGTAACAATGACTAATTTCATAGCTTCTGAGTTTTATTTATAATTTTTTCTTTCAATCATATAATAGACTAATGGCACCACTAGAAGTGTTAATACTGTCGATACTATGGTTCCGCCCATTAATGAAATAGCCAGGCCTTGGAAAATTGGGTCGAAAAGAATCACGAATGCGCCTATAACCACAGTTCCTGCTGTTAACAGAATTGGTGTTGTTCTTACCGCACCTGCTTCAATAACAGCTTGTTTTAATGGGATACCTTCTGCTAATCTAAGATTTACAAAGTCGATGAGTAGAACTGAATTACGCACCATAATTCCCGCTAAAGCTATCATTCCGATGAAAGAGGTTGCTGTAAAAAATGCGCCGAGCATCCAGTGTCCTAAAACGATTCCAACCAACGATAATGGAATTGCCACCATCATAACCACTGGAGCCTTAAAGTTCTGGAACCAACCTACAATCAAAATGTAGATAATGATAATAACACCTAAAAATGCCATACCTAAATCTCTAAATACTTCCAGAGTAATCTGCCATTCACCATCCCATTTTACAGTGTAGTCATCTTCAAATTCTGGTTGCTTTATGTACAGTTCGTCCATAGTATAACCTTCTGGTAAATTGATATTTTGAAGTTTATCTGACATACCAAGAATTGCATAAACAGGACTTTCTAATTCACCTGCCATATCTGCCATAACGTACACTACACGCTTTTGATTTTTTCTGTAAATACTCTTAGGTTTTGCATCTTCTTTTACAGTAATTAAATCTGTTACTGGAATAATCTGTCCCATTTTAGATTTAATCTTCAAATTGGTAATATCATTAATCGTAGATTTTTCTTCTTCAGCTAGTGACAATACCAAACCTACTTGATTTGAAGCATCTTCATCATAAAGTTGAGTTATAGCTCTATTAGACAATGCCATATTCATGGTATAAGCAATTTGCTGTGGAGCTATACCGTACAACATTGCTTTTTCTTTATTTATAACAAAGTTGAATTCCTTCTGATCTGCTTCAACCATCCAATCGATGTCAACCACATCGTCAGTTCTTCTTAAAATAGATTGAACAGAATCTGCTACTCTGATTTGCTCTTTATAATCTGGTCCGTAAACCTCAGCTACAATTGTAGAGAGTACTGGTGGTCCTGGTGGCACCTCAACAAGCTTAACATTCGCATTGTATTTTAAAGCTATTTTTTGAATATCTGGTCGCATCAACTTTGCAATATCATGACTTTGCGCAGATCTATCGTGCTTATCAGTAAGATTTACTTGGATATCAGCCATATTGCTTCCGCCTCTTAAATCGTAATGACGAACTAATCCATTAAAGGTAATTGGTGCTGATGTACCAACATAGCTTTGATAATTCACTACTTCTGGTCGTGTTGCTAGATATTGGCCTATTTCTTTTGCCACTAGAGCTGTACGCTCTAAGGTTGTACCTTCTGGCATGTCAATCACCACTTGGAATTCATTCTTGTTGTCAAATGGTAACATTTTTACAGCCACTGATTTCGTAAAGAATAATGCTACAGAACCTAGAAGTAAAACGAAAGTAATACCTAAGAACAACCAACGTTTCAGTTTATTTTCAATTAACGGTGTTTCAAATTTTGAATATACCTTATAAATAAAGGAATCCGAGAGACCTGCTGTTTCATCATCTTCTATAGCTTCAGCCTTCTTATCTTTTTCTCTTAGGAAAATATATCCTAAATACGGAGTTATCGTTAATGCCACAAACAGTGATAACAACATTGCAATTGAAGCACCTATTGGCATCGGACTCATATAAGGTCCCATTAAACCAGATACAAATGCCATTGGTAATACCGAAGCAATAACTGTAAAAGTTGCCAAAATTGTTGGGTTACCAACTTCATTTATCGCATATAAAGCCGCTTGTTTAAATGGTAGACGTTTCATTTTGAAATGCCTATGCATATTTTCTGCAATAATAATAGAATCATCTACCACAATACCTGTTACAAATACTAATGCGAAAAGTGTAATTCGGTTTAATGTATAGTCGAGTAAATAATAACTCAATAATGTTAATGCGAAAGTAATTGGCACTGATAAAAACACGACCAATCCACCTCTCCAGCCCATTGCTAACATCACTACAATGGTTACTGCAATGATAGCTCCAATGAGGTGCATTAATAATTCCGAAACCTTTTGTGAAGCTGTTTCACCATAATTTCTAGTAATTTCCACATGAACATCATCTGGAATTAAAGTGGTTCTTAAATGTTCTACCTTATCGATAATAACATCAGAAATTTTCATAGCATCTGCACCTTTGCGCTTCGCTACGGAAATAGTTACAGCTGGATATTCCGATTTGAAATCATCTCTTTTCAAACTTGCAGAACCAAAACCAAGACTTACATAATTCACTGGAATCTCAGGTCCATCAACAACGGAAGCTACCTGTTTAAGATATACAGGTTGATTTTGTTGCACACCTACAACTAAGTTTTCAACATCTTCTTTTGTTTTTAAAAACTCACCCGTTTTTACTAAAAACTCAGTATCATTATTATCAAAACTACCAGCGCTTAATTGTTGATTGTTGGCTTTTATCATTTCAGATATAGATAAAAAATCTACACCACTAGAAGCCATTTTACTTTTGTCTAACACCACTCTTAACTCACGATTTCTACCACCGATTTTATGAGTTACCGCAACATCATTAACTTTTTCTATTTCATCGGTTAATTCTTGTGCAATTTGCTTTATCTGAAAATCGTCATAAGTTTCGCTCCAAAGTGTTAAACCTAGCATTGGCACATCGTCAATAGCACGAGTTTTCACCAAAGGAAAAGTTACTCCTTGTGGCATTTGATCCATGTGCTTATTGATTTCGTTGTAGAGTTTTACAAATGAACGTTCAATATCTTCACCAACATAAAACTGCACAATAACCATCCCTTGCTCTTGCATAGACGTAGAATAAACATACTCTACACCTTTTATATTAGAGATAAGCTTTTCAAGCGGTTTTATAACTCTAGACTCTACTTCTGTTGGGCTTGCACCTGGATAACCGACAAATATGTCTGCCATTGGCACGTCAATTTGTGGTTCTTCTTCTCTTGGAATTAAAAATGAACTGTAAACTCCAATAACCATGAATACAATCATCAAGAGCACTGTAAGCTTTGAGCTTATAAAGCCTTTGGCGATTTTTCCTGCTAATCCTTCTTTCATCTTATTTGCCCCTTTTAATTTCCCCAAAGGGAAAAATTCTACTGGGTAGTTTTTTAGTTAATAATTATTGATTGGTTTCGTCTGTAACTTCCTTCCCTTGGGGAAGGATTGAGGATGGGCTTAGCTTTGCTCCATTATATAGTTTGCCTTCAGATGATACTATGTAAGATTCATCAGTAGATAAACCTGACAACACCTCCACTTGATTACCAAAGGTTCTACCTGTACGCAACCATCTTAATACTGCTGTATTTTGCTGACTTACTGTATATATTCCGGTTAATTGACCTCTGTAAACAAGAGCGTCTTGAGGAACCAAAATTTTTGCATCTGATTTTTGAGTTTCTGACTTCTCTAGTGGAAATTGTACCGTAGCGAACATACCTGATTTAATCTTGTCATTTTTCTCATCCAGAATGACTTTAACCAAATATTGACCTCCTGTATTAGTCGATGAAGAACTCACTTCTGTTACCTTTCCTTTTACAGTAGTACTTATTGACGAAATCACAACATCAACTTCCATATCTGTTTTTAGTTGATTGATACTATTTTCTGCTACACGAGCAACAACTTCAAATTGTTTTGGAGATTCTACAGATAGTAACGGCATTCCTGGATTTGCCATAGTGCCTTCTTCAACAAATTTTGCTGTTACCACACCACTAAATGGTGCTCTTATATTTGCATAGGCAAACTGTGCTTCAACTTCATTCTTCATTTGTTTTGCACCTTCTAATCGTGCCTTTGCCATATTATAATTAGCAGTGATATCATCTAACTCTTTTTGAGAAGCGCTATTTTCTTTGAAAAGGTTGGTATAACGATTATAGTCTTTCTCAGCATTTGCAAAAGCCGCTTTAGCCTCTGTAATACTCGCATTAACTTGAGCCCTTTTAGCTTGTAAGTCTGAATTGTTTATAGCCAGTAATAATTGACCCTTGTTAACTTTATCTCCTACTTTTACATAAATGCGTTCTACATAGCCCATCATTCTGGTACTTAGGTTTGCATTATCTACAGCTTCAACTGTACCACTTGCTGTTACAAAAGGGTTATTATCATCGGGCGAAACGGTTGCCACCTTAACATTTACAGGTTTTGAATTACCAACTGTAACCGTATTTTCTTTCTCTCCACAAGAGTTAAAAACGATAATCAGTCCAAGTAATAAAGATTTATATAGTGTTTTCATAGTATTATTTTGTTAAGAATTGTAAGTAAGCCTTTGTGCTGTTATATTGAAAAATGGTTTGGTAGTATTCTAATTGTTTTTGGGCGTACATCGTTTCTGCCATTAACAGATCTGTTGTTTTTTCTAAGCCTTCACCAAAACGATTGGTTCTAATTCTAAGAGCTTCCTTTGATTGCTCAACAGCCAATTGTGCTAATGCCAATTTGTTATATGCATCCTCTAGAGCACGTTTGGTTTTGCTAATTTCAAGTTGACTTTTAGAAACATATTGATTGTATTCCAACTTTGATTTTTCGTATGTTGCTTTTGCTTTTTGAGCTTTACCAAAACGTTTAGTTCCTTCTAGGATATTCCATTTTAATTCGGCACCAAACAAATAACCATTAGCATCTGCTTGAAAAATTTGATCGTCATAAAGTTCATAGCTTGCAAAAGCATTCAGCGTTGGTAAAAATGTCATTTTATCCGCCTTATACATAGATGCTCTGGCATCTGAAGCCAGTTCCATAGCCTTAACATCCGCTCTATTCTCTATACCAGAAACCAATTCTGAATTCATTACACTTACGGTAAGACTATCAGACGGTCTGTAAATCGTTTCTGAACTTTCATTCATAAGGAACGACAAATAATTAGAAGCATTTTTCACATTGCTCTTTGCTACTTGAAGTTGGTTTTTCACCTCACCTACCCTAACCTCTACAGACAATACATCAGACCTGTGTAAATAGCCTTGTTTAAAACTATTGTTTGCCAGTTCTAAATTAGCTTGAGCAGCCGATAATGCTTTTTCCAAAACATCAACTGCTTTGTACGCCAACTGCAATTGCATATAGGCATTTTCGACTTCAAAATTCATATAGTCCTTTGTGCGCTCAGATTGCAATTCCATTGCTTTCATCTTACTATTTGCTGCTTTTCTTTGATAAAACCCATCAAGGTTTATTAGAGGTTGCTGTACAGCAATACGTGTCGCAAAGTTTTGAGTTTGATCTGGATCATTTAACAATGCTGGACTGAAATCGTTTTGGGTTAAAATTTCCTGATTGAGTTTAGAACCAAAAGCCATTAATGGGTTTGTAGTTGAAATCCCAGTATGAGACACCGAAATATTAGGTAGAAAAATAGCATTGGTCTGTCTAAAATCTCCCTTTGCTTCATTAAACGACTCCTCAGAAATTTTAATTGATGTGTTATGCTCTTGTACTTTAGATAGCACTTCTGATTTTGAAATGGACGTCACCTCTTGTGCTTGACCAATCCCAAAAATCAGAATCATTAAAATAATATTTACTTTTTGTTTCATTAGTTTAAATTATTTGACACAAAAGTATATATGGACTTCATTTTGCTTAGTAACAAAGGTTACTAAAGAAAAAAAGCACCCTTGTTTAGGATGCTTTATCTATCAATAAAAATTAGAATCTATTAAAAACATTGTTCATGACTTCCATTTATAATAGCATTGTATTCCTCTAATGATAAAAATTGAGGTAAATAAGTATTACCAGTATTTTCAATACCAAAAACAAAACTTCTAAGGTGGTTTTTAGAACCACATTGTAAACTATTAAATACTGAAATTAAATCTGAATTTGTTGTAGCCTCCAAGTGATCTCTCAAATCAACTATATCTAAATCTTCAATAGTTGCTCCGATTTGAAGAGCGTTTGCCTGACTTAAAGAACCATCCAAAATAAATTGATTATAGTAGTTTTGAAGCGTTTGATTTGCAAACACACCTTCTGGTAAAATTGTATATTCTATATCATATTGAATCAATAAATTTTCAACAGCATCCATATGCGCTTGTTCGCTATTTTTAATATTAGCAAACTGATTTAGGTACCACTCATTATTTAAATATCTGTAAGTATCTCTTGCGAGTTTTTCTTCTTCCAACATAAACAACAAAGCATTTATATCTGACTCTGTTAAGGTTTGGTTTAGAACATTTCCATTAGTATTATCTCCATCATCATCGCTACATGCTGATAAAAAAGATAATGATAGCACGAACACCAATAATAGTGTTAACTGGGTTGACAATGACTTTTTCATTTCTCTTTAATTTTGAAATTAACACTTAAAGTTCTGAAATAAAACCAAAAATGGCTGCTACTTATGTTACACAAAAAAGAGAGCTTTCAATGAAAGCTCTCTCTTTGATCAAGGCAAAATCACCTTAACACTAACCAACCAAAAAAAACTGATCACCACATCAGTTTACTTTTCTTGTGCCGCCATGTCCACCAGCGACAACAATCATTATTTTAATACTTAAATAGATGAATTTAAAAAATTGAAGTATTGGATTCATCATTTTAAAACGTTGATATTTTGATATTCTTTGTGTCATAATCTTAAGTTTTTATTCAGTAATCAATCATTCTAGATTTGATTCTTATTCTGGAATAAACCACCAAAATGGTTTCATTTTTGCTTTGTAAATAAAGGCATAGTGTAAGGCTAGTTTTAACCAATGTCCTGCTAAACCTATTTCACCAAAGGTTTTTCCTAGTTGTCTACCTTGTGTTTTTGGATATTTTTCATAATCTGGTACAATTGGGTATGTGGTGATACTTACACCGCTACCTTGAGTCATACCATAACCCGCAGAAGCAATACAAGCTGCTCCCATATTTCCCATTGATCCTTTATGGTGTAAGGATTCTTTACCTGATTTTATACTATCAATAATGTTATCTGCTACTAATTTTGCTGTAATACCTGATGGCATACCTGTACGTGGTGGAGACGGAAAAATAGCTGTACCATTTTTACTTTCTCTAGGTTTTGAGATGGTATGTGGTGGCGCAAATGCTATACCTGGTGCAAAAATATTTTTATAGCTTGGATTTTGATACGTTTCTGGCCAATCTTGTACACTCCATTGCTCATAAGGTTTTGGTGTATAATCAGCATCTACAATCATAAAGCCTTTAAATAGCTTTTCTGTTATGTTATTATCATTTTTATCGTAAGCTTTAAAACCGTGACCTGAAAATGCTGGAATTAACATTGCGAAATCATAAGTTTCGGTTTTGTATTCGCCATCTAAATTTTCATAATGTGCTACTCCTTCTTCAATTTTATTTACACCTGCTCCTGTAATCCATTTTATATCTCGATCTTCAAAGATCATCTCTACCATTTCGCTAGACTTCATGGTCATACTTCCGTAACTCATAAGCATGCCGTCCATACCAAAATCGCCTAATTGATATTCATTAGATATCCAAGTGATTTCTGCCATATCACGAACATTATGTCTTCGCAACTCTTGTTCTACATTTAAAATATATTCAAAAGCTGCACCTTGACAGGTTGATTTGGCATGACCAGTTCCTATTAAAATTTTGGCTTTTTTTCCGTTTTTCATTTGCTGAATGACTTCATTTAAACCATGCCAAGCATGATCTGCATGTGTATAAGTACAAACGGAATACGTTTTATTTTCACCAGGAACCAAGCCTTCTGTTGCTTCAAAATTTAGCTTTGGCCCTGTTGCATTTATCAAGTAATCGTAAGTGATTTTTTCTTGAGTTCCTTTCTTTTCACCTGCAACATATTCGGCTAAAACATAAGGTTTTTGTTCTGTTTTATCACCTTCTGGATGAAAAGTTAATGCTTTGGCTTGCTTGTATCCAATGCCTTTCTTTTTATATAATGGCGCTAATGGGAATAAGATTTTTTTGGATTTCATCCTGCCAATTCCAACCCAAATATTGGACGGAATCCATTGGTAATTACTATTAGGAGAGATCACAACAACTTCGTGATCTTTAGATAGCTTTCGTCTTAAATGCGAAGCAGCTACGTGTCCGGAAATTCCAGCTCCTAAAATGACTATTTTTGACATTTTTCCTTTTGTTTCCATCAAAGTTAGTTTGATTAATATTTTTTGATGGTCACAAATGTTACACAAAAAAAGAGCATCAAATTGATGCTCTTTTCATTAACCTAGCTATTGCTCATACCTTAATAACTAGTATCATCTAATTCTACTTTTCCATTGAATGTTTTATATAAAAACAAGAAATAGCCTGCTAATAATGGCGCACCAATTAAAACGATGGTTAGCATAATACCTAAAGATTTTTGTGAAGAGGCTGCGTTATAAATCGTGACACTATACTCTGGATTTATAGTAGATGGTAATAATACGGGATACAATTGAAATGCCACTAGCATTAATAAAAAAGCCATTATTAATGACGAAAATACCAGCGCATACATATATTTCTTTTTTGATACCAATCTTGGTACGTTGGCTACAGCTAAAAATGCTAAAACAGGTAATACAAAAAATACAGGTTGCTCCTTAAACTTATCGGTTACACCATGTAAAAATGTTAATGTATATAAAGAAGTAATCGCAAAACTTATAATGAAGAAAATCATTCCTTTTTTTAATAAAAATGATAATCTTTCATGCAATCTACCTTCTGTTTTCAACATTAAAAAGATAGCACCTTGTGTCATGAAAATTGATAATGTTGTAAACCCTACCATCAATGCATAAGGATTCAAAAACGAAAAGAAAATCCCTCCCTTGTAAACAAAATTGTCGTGTATTTCAAAACCTTGCAAAACGTTTCCTAAAACTACACCAAGTAAAAAAGCAATTAAGGTGTTAGACACAAAATAGATGATGTCCCAAGTTTTTCTCCACCATTTCATTTCTTCTGCGCTTCTAAATTTTATAGCTGCCGATCGTAAAACAAGTAACATTAAAAACAACATAAATGGAATATACATTGCCGATAACATGGTTGCATACATAACTGGAAAACCAGCGAATAATGCACCTCCACCAATAATTAGCCATACTTGGTTGGCATCCCAAAGAGGCCCAATAGCGTTTATAGCAATTCGTCTGCTTAAATCTTTTCTTAAAAATAAGTGCCACGCTCCTGCACCATAATCAAATCCTTCTAAAATAGCATAGCCTGAAAACAAGAGTCCTACTACTAAGTACCACAATGTTGGATAATCTATTCCTAAAAATGTTTCCATAATCCTGCTATTAAGTATATTTTAAAAATTCATCTGGATTCTGTGCTTCTTCATAAGGACCGTGCTTTATTTTCTTATCTACAGAATATAAAAACAGTAAAAACAAAATTGCATAAACCACAAAGAATAGAATAAGTGAGAACAATATTTGATTTGAAGACACCTCTTGCGAAAATGCTTGATTTGTTCTCAAATGTCCGTAAACAACCCAAGGCTGTCTTCCCATCTCTGCAGCAAACCAACCTACTTGATTTGCTATTTGAGGTAACAACACTGAGAATGCGAATATTCTGAGTAACCATTTTCTTTCAAACAGTTTGCCTTTCCACCATAAATAACTAGCATAAAGCGTTAAACCAATGAAAAACATGCCGATAAAGACCATGATATGATAAAATTGAAATACAGCATTAATTTGTGTTGGTATTTCATCTTTTGGAAAAGCATTAAGCCCTTTTACAGGTGTATCAAAATCATAATCCAATAGAAATGATAATCCACCAGGAATTTTAACTCCAGTAACTTCTTGATTCTTTTTATCTACCCAACCAAACAAATACATATCTGCAGGTTCATTAGCTTCAAAATGACCTTCTAAAGCTGCTAATTTTGCAGGTTGATTTTCTGCTACTCCTTCTGCGGAACTGTGTCCTGAAGCTAATTGCGTTAAAGAGATAATAGTTGCTACAGATAAGGCAATTTTAAAAGCTTTTTTAGAAATTTCAGTATAACGAACTTTTAGTAAATAATAGGCATGAACACTCAATACCATAAATGCGCCAGCTAAAAATGCACCTTGCCAAACGTGAATAATTCTATCTACACTTGATGGATTGAACACCATAGCCCAAAAATCGGTAACTTCTGCTCTAGCTTCCATACCTTCACCAACAATATGATAACCAGCTGGAGTTTGTTGCCAGCTATTAGCCACAACAATCCAAACTGCTGAGAACATCGAACCTAAAAACACTCCTATTGTGGAAATAAAATGGACTCTTGGTGATACACGGTTCCAACCAAAAATTAGAATTCCTAAAAATGTGCTTTCTAATCCGAAGGCAAAAAGACCTTCTGCAGCTAAAGCACTTCCAAATATATCACCGACATATTTAGAATATACAGCCCAATTGGTACCAAACTCAAACTCCATGATGATTCCTGTCGCTACACCAATACCAAAGGTTATAGCAAAAATCTTTAACCAAAAACGGGTTAAAATTTCGTATTCTTTTTTTCTTGTCTTTAGGTATAAACCTTCAAAAATGACCATGATTAGTCCAATACCAATACTTAATGGTGGATAGATATAATGGAAAGCAACGGTGAAGGCAAATTGGATTCTAGCGAGAATTTCGGTATCCATAAGAAATGTTTTTTCAAAGATACGGGTTAAATACCGTTCTTAAGTAACGAATGTTACCTTTATGTAGTCCAATTTTTACCTTAATAAAAATCCTTGACTGCGTCACTTAAATCGTAGACTTTTGCGCCTTTTTTTAAGTTAGAAACGATACTACTTCCTGCTGCGCTACGGTAACCACCAGCACAATGCACAACGATAGGTTTATCTGTTGGAATATCATCACCAGAATCTCTCAATTCATTCAAAGGAATTGAAATTGCCGAATCGAATATTTTACCTTCTTCAACTTCACTTTTGTTTCTAATATCAATAATCGTATAGTCTTCTAGGTTATTTTTAAAATCTTGCAAATCGATTTTTTCTGTACTATCAAAATCGGTGTCTCCTAAAGTTAAAAGTGCTTCTAATTGTTTTTCGTAACCAATTTTTGCAATTCTATTTAGAATATCTTCTTTATCGTCCACTGAATCCAAAACCACATAAAAAGGCTCTTCTGGCTCTACTATAGAACCCAACCAAGTTTCGAGTTTATCATTTTCGGACTGCGCCATAATATTAATACTTCCTTTGATATGATTTTTTTTGAAGTCTTCTTGAGGTCGTATATCTACAACCACTGCTTCTTTATCATCGAATGACTCAACTTTAAAATGAAATTTCGGTTTGGCGACATTGGTTTCAAAATTATCTGCTCCCGTTTTATTGATATCTACATTTAAACCAAAATAAGAGGGAATAAAAGGCTGATCTGCTAAAATATGGTTAACAAAGTCTTCTTCAGATAGTTTTTTGAAAGCCCAATTTTCTTCTCGCTCTCTTCCCAAGGTGCTTGAAGCATCTTTGCTCATGTTTTTTCCACAAAGCGAACCGGCTCCATGCGCTGGATAAACAATGGTATTATCTGGTAAATCGTTAAATTTTGTTTGCATAGTTTCATACATGCTTTTGGCCAACTCTTCGCGTTTAGCCTTCATATTGCCAGCTTTTTCGCGTAAGTCTGGTCGACCGACATCACCAATAAACAAGGTATCTCCTGAAAACATAGCATAGTCCGCATGGTTTTTTGCTATTATTGTGATACTATCTGGTGAGTGGCCTGGTGAGTTTATAGCAGAGAACTCAACGTTCCCCAACTTAAATTTATCTCCATCGTCAAAAGTTTTATGTGGATAATTGGCACCGACCAATTTACTGACGTAAATATTTGCTCCAGTTTCCTCATGTATCTGCAAATGACTACTCACAAAATCGGCATGCGGATGCGTCTCAAAAACCGCAACAATTTTTGCATTTTCCTTTTCTGCCAATTCGTAATAAGGTTTTGGGTCTCTTGAAGGATCTACAACAGCCATTTTACCATCACTAATAATAGCATAAGAATAATGTGCTAATGGTTTATCTTCAAATTGCTTTATATTCATTTTCCTTTCTTTTTACTGTGATTTTAAGATAAAAAAAATCGGTCTTAACTTGATGAAAAGACCGACTATTTAAGACTATTTTATAAATTCTTCTTAGCTAAATACCAATCTACTTTTTCTAGAGAATCATCATTTATTCTTGCGTTTAATTCATCTAAAGTTTTTGGAGGACCAACAATTACTTTATCACCTTTTTTCCAATCTAAAGGCATTGATACTTTATATTTATCAGAAGTCTGAAGCGCTTCTAAAGCTCTTAAAATTTCGTCCATATTACGACCAACATTTAGTGGGTAATACATAATTAAACGAATCTTTTTACTTGGATCTATAAAAAATACAGCTCGTACTGCAGCAGTTTCACTTTCATTTGGTTGTAACATGCCGTAAAGCTTAGACACTTTCATGTCTAAATCAGCAATGATAGGAAAATCGAAATACACTCCTGTGTTTTCTCTTACGTTTTGTACCCAGCCCAAATGTGCATGAATACTATCTATACTTAACCCAATAAGTTCTGTGTTTAGTGCATCAAATTCACCTTTTCTTGTTGCAAACCCACTCATTTCTGTGGTACAAACTGGAGTAAAATCTGCTGGATGCGAAAACATTACTGTCCATTTATCTTTAGCAAAATCTGAAAATTTAATTTTTCCTTTCGTAGTTACTGCTTCAAAATCTGGTGCTTGATCGCCTATTCTTGGCATTGCATATACTTTTTCTGTGGTTTCTTCACTCATAATATTTTATTTACATAATTTATTCAAATTTAAAAAATAATAGCTAAAAACTATGTAACAAATGTTACTATTTCTATAAATTTTTGTGAAGAAATTTAACATTTCATATACAAATTTAAAGATGAAAATTAACTCATAAACTAGCATGCCTGCTTATATTTGCAAAAATGAAAATAGGCTACTACATTCTATCTATTTTTCTTACTGCTCTTATCTTTTCGAATAGTATTAGAGCCTCTTTAACTTATGCCTATTTCGAACTTGATACTGTAGGTTTTATTGAAGCTTTGTGTGAAAATAAAGATAAGCCTGAGTTAGCTTGTAATGGTAAATGTCATCTTAAAAAAGTGGCAGAATCTCAAGACAGCAACAAAAAAACACCTGAAAGTATTGTAGATTTTAAAGAGCTCATTTTATTTACCAATCCTAAAGAAGAAACACCTCTTTTTTATAGAATTTCTTATAAAAAACAAAGTCCTAATCCATATCAAAATTTGTATTCCTATATAAATGTTATGGATTGTTTTCACCCACCACGTGCATAGTTTTCATTTCTAGATTGTAGCACTGTCTACACAAACTATTTTAAAAATTTTAATTTCACTATAAATGAAAACATTCTATAGTGCGTTGTTATGCGCGCTTATGATAAACGTATCCTATGCTCAAAAAAAGACCGAAAAGGATACTATAAAAGAAAAAACAACAAAGCTAAACGAGGTCGTAGTTACCGGAAATATTAAAACTGATCCTGTATTAACTATCGTGTCTAATAAATATGTTGAAAACATTGTTCAGCCTAAAAATGTCGCCGACTTATTCAGTAACATAAATGGCTTTTCAACAATAAAACGAGGTAATTATGCTATAGATCCTTCGTTCAGAGCTGCTCAATACGAACAGCTTAATATACAATATGATGGAGGTACAAAAGCTATGCATGCTT
Source organism: Winogradskyella sp. 266wxhm (assembly GCF_058964685.1). Classification (NCBI taxonomy): domain Bacteria; kingdom Pseudomonadati; phylum Bacteroidota; class Flavobacteriia; order Flavobacteriales; family Flavobacteriaceae; genus Winogradskyella; species Winogradskyella sp. 266wxhm. Next base: position 3,258,590 of record NZ_CM179559.1, on the reverse strand, counting down.
GTCCGAACCGTATGGATCCTATTACTACCCATATTATTCCTGAAGAAATTTCAAAAATTGAAATTATAAAAGGCCCTTATACTGTAAGGTATGGTGCCACTTTTGGAGGTATTATAAATATGGTAACCCAAAAACCAAATTACCAAGACCAAGGTATACATGGTAAAGTTTCTGCAGGTTATGAAAGCAATGGCAATTCTTTTGTAAATATGGCTGAATTACAATACATAAAAGACAATTATGATATTGTTGCCAACGCAGGCTATAGAGATTTTGGAAATTATGAAGATGGTAATGGTATTGAAATTCCTTCATCCTTCAGAAGTACAGATTATGGTATTAAAATGGGCTATAATTTCTCAGAAAACCAAAGATTACAAGCACACTGGCGACAATCTTTTGGAAGAGATGTGCTTCACGCAGCCTTACCAATGGATACCGAATACGATAATAGCAGCATTATTTCTTTAGATTATAAACTCGATAATATTGGTAAAGTCGCTAAGGCTATTACAGCAAAGGCTTATTATAGTTATGTAGATCATCTAATGACCAATGCTAACCGACCGACTTTTAACATAATGGAAGCGGCTTCAAATGTTGATGCAACAACATTAGGTGGTAAAATAGAATTACATTGGAAACCCTTAACAAACCTGAATGTATTTTCGGGTATTGATGTTTTTAATGTGGCTAGAGATGGTGGAAGAACACGATTGGTAAAAGTTATGAACGGTAATGTTTTACCTGAACCAATGCTTTTTAATGATAAGGTGTGGCAAGATTCTTATATCAATGACTTAGGTATTTTTACTGAAGCAAAATACAGTCTTGGTAAAAACACAATTTTTACTGCTGGTATAAGATATGACAATGTTGTATCAAACATTCAGGATCCTGAAGCTGATTTTGAAGCTATGTATGATTTGGAAAAACGTACCGAGCACAATATCAGCACAACAGTTTCTGTAAAGAAAGTAGTTTCGGATAACTTTACCATTGAAGCGGCTTATGGTCGTGGCGTGCGCTCTGCCAATATGATTGAACGTTTTATCAACCATTTTACTGTTGGTCAAGATCCATATGAATATGTTGGGAATCCAAACCTAAAAGCTGAAGTTAACAATCAATTTGAAATAGGCTTTAAGGGCAACGAAACTTTGAAAAATGGTTTTAATGCTTTTAAATATGAAACCTCTTTTTATTATTCATTTTTTGAAAATTACATTGTTGGAATAGTTGACGAAAATGTGAGTCGTAAATTCAACCCGATGGCAGATCCTCAGTTTGCAAAAGTTTTCAGAAACCTAGACGAAGCTTACAAAACAGGTTTCGAAATTATGGTAGAATTAGACTTTTTGAATGACTTCTTCTTTAAGAGCGAATTCTCATATGTCTATGCTAAGAATAAGGGTTTAAACGAATCTTTACCATTGACTCCGCCATTTACCACACGTTTTTCTCTGGGGTTGAACAAAGAAAACTATTGGGCTAATCTTCAATACAATTTAGTATCCGAGCAAGATAATATCTCTGAAAGTTTTGGAGAGACAAGAACTGCTGGTTACCAAACTTTAGATGCACGTTTTGGTATGAAGTTTCTTAAAAACCTAACGCTAGGTGTTGCTGCATTAAATATTTTTGATGAAGCCTATAACAATCATCTCAATTTCTCTTTCACAAATCAAGCGGATTTTGGAAGAGTTCCTATAACCGAACCTGGCAGAAATTTTTCAGCATTCATTCAATATAAATTTTAATAAAAAAAGAGGGCAGTTTATTACTGTCCTCTTTTTATTTCCAAAAAAATGAAAAATTGAGCTTAGTTAGTTTTCGTTGTTGTCTTTGTCCTTTTTTCCTCCTGCCATAAAATTTATAAGCACACCTACCAAAATTAGGCATACAAGAGCGAATACAGCTATCATTACAACACCATTACTATGGTCATATATTAGTAAAGTATTCTTCATCTGATTAGTATATTATCGTTTATGTAAGCTAAAATACTACGTAAAAACTTTAATAAAGATGACATTTATCAGTTAATGAAAAAAAGCATCTTAAATATTTAAGATGCTTAGCTATCAATCAAGAATTAAGGATTTTACACCTCTTTAAATTTCATTATTATTTTCCTCTATAGTTATGATAATTTATACTTTTTTGAGCATCAACAATCATCTGTATTTTCTTAAAAATTTTAAACCTACAATTAAATTAATCATTAGAAGTAATAACGTTAATGAGCTCATTCTTTTGAAGTACACCTGATTGTCTCCAAAGTTGTGTTCCGTTTTTAAATAAAATCAATGTAGGCACTCCTCTAATCTGATATTTTGCAGCTAAAGCCTGATTTTTATCTACATCAATTTTAATAATAGAAACTCGGTCACCAAGATTATCTTTTACTTGTTTTAGAATTGGAGCCATCATTTTGCATGGGCCACACCAATCTGCATAAAAGTCAACCAAAACTGGTTTATCTTGATTTATGATATCTGAAAATTTGCTCATACCTAACCTAGTTTTTACTGAAAGAAACATTCCAGATGCCTCTTACTTGATTTTCGGAATAACCAATAGCCTTATCATCTGGATATAACAAAGTTAGTGTTTTTAAAATTTCTGGCTTTATATTTTCATTTGGTTTACCGTGACATTGCAAACACATTGTATTTGTTACAATTGGGGAATATACATGAACTTCCTCTCCCTCTTCTTTCACCAAAGGCTCAATTTCTACATTATTAGCTAATTGCGTTTTAAAAGCTTTTATATATTCAACTTCCTCTGTGTTTGCTGTATTCTTTTTATTTCTAGGCTTATCACTAACTCTTTTAATTTTTGCATTATAAACTGTAGCCATGCTATCGGTTAATGGATAAGCTTTTGTATTACAGAATTCAAGAGCCTCAAGAGTTCCTTCTTTTTGGATAGTTCCCATAAGGTTTTTACCTAAAATAGCTTTTGTTGATAATGCATATTTTAAGCCTCGTTCACCATAGGGTAATTCTTCAAAATTTGTTTGCGCTTGTTGTTGGTGCACCCCTTTACCTTTCATTCCGTTTCCGTTTCCATTTCCATTGCCTTTACCCATACCTTTATGCTTTCCTTTTTCCTCATTAAAATGTTCTTCAAACCATTCGGGTTGGTCAATATCAAAATCGTACATATAATCAGCAATCTGCTCTATAGTTTCCTCTGAAAAGGCTTGCTTAGGCATTACTCCAAAACGCTTAACAGCACCAAACATTTTGGCATCTTCCTTATTAGGATTTTTTATCCACGCTTGCATAGCATCAATAAACTCTTCCTTTGTGGTGTTCTCATCTATGTAATGTTTCTTAATAGCAACCATTGGTGGTCCAATTCTATCTTCATGACTTGCTGTTGGACTATGACATACATAGCAATTGGTTTCCATTAATTTTTTGCCTGGATGATTATTGGCCTGCATATTTTTTTCAAAAGCAGAAAGTTCTTTACCCTTAGCATCTTTACAACTAAACATAAGAACAGATAATGTGAAAATTAAAATTAGTGGTTTCATCAGCTTGAAAATTTACCAGTTGCACAACTCACAAAAGATTTAGCTTTTGAGCCCAAACTATTTTCTTCTTCAATGGAAGGATAACCTAAGGTTCTAAGTTTATCTTTAACTATAATAGCATCGCTTTTATTTTGAAAATTAAATGATACTTTATTTTCTTCTACTTCAACGGCAACATCAGAGATATTCTCAATATCTGATAATTTAGTTTTTATAGTATTGGAGCAGCCACCACATTTTAAGTTTTGTACTATTACTGAAGTTCTCATAATGTTTTATCTTAAATTAAATATTCCACCTTTGAGGTCATAAATTACCACAAAGCCCATAGCTTCCATTTTCTTAGCACTTTGTCTGCTTCGATTACCACTTCTACAATAAACGTAAACAGGTTTTTCCTTATCTAGTTTATCAAGTTCTACATTAAATTTCCCCGAGAAAAAATCGATATTCTTAGCACCTTTGATATGACCAGATTTAAATTCACTTGGTGTTCTTACATCTACAAGCTGAACTTTTTTACCTTCTACTTGTTTTTTAAAGTCTTCTGGATTAAGCCTAGTAACCGCGTTACTTTGTGAAGTTTTAGACCCGAATAATGCTGAAAAAAATGACATATTTTATTTTGTTTATTAACAATAAAAATATGCCATTCTACAATTTTAATTAGTAACCTTTGTTACACAAAAAAGCACGCCATACCACAATTGACATGACGTGCTTTTACTAACCAAAAAAAATTCTTTTTTTATCTACTTTAATGTTGAAGGACAAACGAAATCTGTCCTAGGAATATCAGTATTTTTTATTGCTCCATAACCACCAGCAACATCCACCAAATTGTGTATACCTCTACTCTTTAAAATTGAAGCTGCTATTACAGAACGATAACCACCAGCACAATGCACATAGAATGTTTTATCTTCTGGAAATTCACTTAAATAATTATTGATATAATCTAAAGGTGTATGTTTTGCACCATCAACATGCTCGGCAGTAAACTCTCCATCTTTTCTTACATCAAAAATATTATCTTTCTCTTCATCGTAATGTTTTGCAAACTCTTCAGCTGAAATTGAAGTAATGGTATCAAACTCCATTCCGGCATCTTTCCAGGCATCAAAACTTCCATCTAAATAACCAATAACATTATCAAAACCAACACGAGATAGTCTTGTAATGACTTCTTCTTCTCTTCCTTTTGGAGCAACTAATAAAATTGGCTGACTCACATCTACAATTAAAGCTCCTACCCATGGTGCAAAACTTCCATCAATACCAATAAAGATAGAACGTGGCACATGACCTTTTACAAAATCTGATTGATGACGCACATCTAAAACAATAGCTTCGGTTTCATTTGCAGCTGTTTCAAAAGCTTTTGGAGATAATGGTTTTTGAGATTTTGTCATTACTTTATCAAAACTCTCGTAACCTTTAATATTCATCATGACATTTTGTGGGAAATATCCAGGTGGTTCTGATAAACCATCAAGCACTTCTTCAATAAATTCCTCTTTAGTCATGTCTGCTCTAAGCGCATAATTTGTCTTTTTCTGATTGCCTAAAGTATCGGTAGTTTCTTTACTCATATTTTTACCACAGGCAGAACCAGCACCATGGTTAGGATACACAATAAGATCATCACTTAAAGGCATAATCTTATTACGTAAAGAATCATATAAATAACCTGCTAGCTTCTCTTGTGTTAAATCGGCAGCCACTTTTTGCGCCAAATCTGGTCTTCCAACATCACCAATAAACAACGTGTCACCCGTTACAATACCATGCTCTTTGCCATTCTCATCTATAAGCAAATACGTTGTACTTTCCATAGTGTGACCTGGTGTGTGAATGACCTTTATTTTATAGTCACCAACTTCAAAAACCTGACCATCTTCTGCTGTAATTGCATCATAATTTGGTTTTGCCGTAGGACCGAACACAATTTTTGCACCTGTTTTTTCTTTTAAGTCTAAATGACCTGAAACAAAATCAGCGTGAAAATGCGTTTCGAAAATATATTTAATTTTTGCGTCGTCTAATTTTGCTCGTTTAATATAAGGTTGTACCTCACGTAGTGGATCTATTATCGCTGCTTCACCCTTACTTTCAATATAATAGGCTGCGTGTGCTAAACAACCAGTATAAATTTGTTCTACTTTCATAATTAATTCTTTAGTAAAATGCCTTCTAAAATAATTCAATTTTATTTAATGGCCGTAACTTTAGTTACATTGTTAGTTCTTTATAAATGATGTAAACCGCCATAATTAGAACAAACCAACCGAAACCTTTTTTTAACTTCTTACCTTCTATGAAGTTGGATAGATAAATACCTAGAAAAATACCAACGACCGAAATTCCAGTAAATGTTAAAAGGAAAGTCCAATCAATATCAAGGTTTTCAACATCACCTATAAAACCAATCAATGATTTTATTGCGATGATGAGCAGCGATGTTGCAACAGCTTTTTTCATGGGCAGCTTTGCTAATAATACTAGTGCTGGGATAATTAAAAATCCGCCTCCGGCTCCAACAATTCCTGTTATCACTCCAACAATTAAACCTTCAGTAACAATTAACGGGTAGTTAAAAACTACAACAGCATCTGCAACGGCTTTAGCCTTTCTTTCTTTAATCATTGATATAGAAGCCACTAACATGATAATGGCAAAAAATATCATGATACCAATATTCTTTGTTACTAGAAAGTCACTAATACTAAACAGCTCATCTGGTATTGCAGGTACTAAATAGCGTCGTGTTGCATAAACCGCAATAAAAGCCGGAATGGCAAAAACAATAGCTGTTCTAAAGTCCACCAACCCTTTCTGAATATTACGTATAGCACCAACTAATGAAGAGACACCAACCACAAAAAGAGAATATGCAGTTGCTGTGACAGGATTGACAAAAAGTAAATAAACCAAAATAGGAACGGTTAAAATGGAGCCGCCTCCACCTATGAGCCCTAAAACAATTCCTATAATTAGAGCTCCTAAATAACCGAAAATTTCAGTAGTCATGTATTAGTTTTTACATTTCAAAGCTAAAATCTTTATCATGCAAAGTAAGTAACTAATGTTACATAAGTGATTAATGAATAACTGAATTATTATTTAGCGATGCAGAAAGTACCATTACTTCTATTCATTATCATAACTGATACACAGTACAAAATCGGTACAACTAAAATCTAACTATATCAAAAACATTGTAGCAATCTTATTCAATTATGGTTTGAAATTTATTAACCTTCAAATATAAATCATCTTTTAAGTTTTCATTATTAATTTCTCCATTATTGAAATTATCATAGAATGACGGTAAGGAAAACGTATCTGTAATATGGGCACCCATAAATGGAAAATACGAATTAGCAGCTTGCAATACAGTAGTACCGCCTCTACCACCTGGTGATGTTGCCATTAGTAGCATTGGTTTTTCCTTCCAAATTTTCATTTCCATTCGAGATAACCAATCTACCGTGTTTTTAAACACTGCAGAATAAGATCCGTTATGCTCTGCCAAGGATACAATAAATCCATCAGCTGTATTAAAGAGTTCACATAATCTTTTAACAGCTGTTGGAATACCATTTTCAGTCTCAAAATCAACACCGTAAATCGGCAATATATAATCGTTTAAGTCAACTGAAATGATATCTAGATTTTCCAATAAACTCGACGTATAATTGATTAGACTTTTGTTTATGGATTTTTGACTGTTACTCGCTGCTATTGTGATTATTTTTTTCATGATTTATGTTTTTTTAAGAGATTTAATTATCTATTTAATATTTTTCTGCGCTATTTACTTCTATGTTTAAGGGAAGGCCAGTTACCAAAAGGAAAAATTTAAAACCTTCATGCACTTAGTTCCTGAAGAAACTCTCTTAATAACCGTACCTTCTCTTAAAACTTCGGAGATTGAACCCTATACTGTAATTTTGAAATTTTTATCAGTAAGAAGTAGAACCATGCCAGCAATACAACAGTATAAAGCTGTGTAAAAGTATTCATAGTCATTATGTGCAAAATGAGTTATCAATGCGCCAATTGCGAATGGCAATAACCATAAAGTTGACAGATTTTTAACTTGATGTATCCAAAACCCAACAACCAAACCAATTACTCCCAGCAATTCGCCATAACCAATACCTAATGTCCATATTTTTCCAAAACCAAAATTGCTCATATTTTCCACCATACTTTGTTTTTGGAACACTTTAAAAAGACTTGCATAACCAAAGGCATAGATTAAATATCCATATGCTAACCAATGTGAAACTCGTACTAAATTTTTCATAATATTTAATTTTTAAATTGTTTATAAAGTTTTTCGGTAATACACACCGAAAGATGTTTTTTCTATTGGGTTGGGTCCATACTGGTCAAAGTCTGCACCAACTCCAAATTGGTGTACTTTTATAGATAATCCCATACGTAATTGCTGAAAACTTCTTGAATGCATATCGAATTTGTCCCATACGGTTAAAAACTGTCCATTGAACCAAAGTGATATCTTATTATTCAATGGTATATTGAACTGAAATTGTGCAAATGCCTCTGCATAGCCAGCATCCATTTTTTTAGAATGTGCAATTGAAGGAATGACGACCAATAATACTCGTGAATTTTTTAGTGTGAACTTTCCTGATAAACGATGTGAATAACCAGCAATACTATTGTAGTATAAAGATGACCCAATTGAGATATGTTTGGTAATATTCCAGAATAAGGTAGGTTGAACACCTACCTCATCGAAACCTTGGTTTTCTTCTTCGTTATATTTTTGGAAGAAAGCCAAAGTATTAATGCTTAGTGATTTTCTATCATTAATAAAGTAACTTGAATATGCTGTAAAATCAGTTTTTTCAAAGCCTGAAAACAATTCAATTTGTGTGAATTGCGCCTGCATTAAGTTGGTAAAACCAATTGTAAATAAGAGAGATATGATTCTTAATTTTTTCATGTTTCAAAGTTCCCTTTTGAAGACATGAAAAAAAATGAACTAGTTTAAGACTTTTACATTCTGTTGACCTTAGTAACAATTTTGCTCATAAACTCTGGCGTAATACCAATATAAGCAGCTAAATCTTTTTGGGTTATTCTATTGACAATGTGAGGATATTTCTTTTTAAATTTTATGTAACGCTCTTCTGCAGTTAAAGATATGCTCTGGTTAGAGCGTCTTATATAACTTATAAGAGATCTTTGGTAAAGAATACGATAAAATCTTTCGAATTTGGGTATCTCCTGGAAAAGCAATTCATAATTTGTTCTAGATATTCCAAGTAATTCTGAATCCTCGGTAGCTTTAATGAAGTAACTTGAAGGTTCTTTGGTTATAAAACTAGCCATATCTCCTGTCCAATAATCCTCAACAGCAAACATAGATATATGAGGTGCACCATTTTCATCCAAGGTGTATACTTTAAGACAACCCTTGGTTATAAAGTATTCGTATTTGGCAATATCACCAGCTTGCATCAAAAATGCTTTCCGTTTAATGCTAACTTTTGTAAGAAGAGAAATGTATTTCTGTTTTTCAATCTCGGTCAAATCAATAAACCGGCTGACATTATCAATAATGAGTTGATGAAAATATTCCAATGCTTATATACTTTTCTTAAAATTAAGCATTTGTGCGTTACCTAGAAAAAGCTTTGTGCGTTTTCTTAAACGCTTAAAATGTAAAAGCTTGTCTAATCTCAAGAAGTATATATCAAAACATGGGTAAAACGATTGGAAACTATTTAGATTTAAGAATCCATTCTGAAATTTGATTTAAAAAATTAGGGACAAAATTCTTTTCAAGTGCAGCATATTCCTCTCGCTCACCTGTTTTAGCCTCTTGAAAATAATGATTAGCCTTATCAAAGGTTACAAAATCATATTTTGTTCGCGATTTAAGAAGCGCATTTTCCATTCTGTCCTTATTTAGTTCAATAGGAACTTGAAAATCTAATCCCCCAAAAAGACTTAATACAGGAATAGATAAATTTTCTAAATCTTCGAAAGGATCGTAATAAAGAAATGAAGTTAACGAAGGTAGTTTATATATGATTTTAAATTCGTCTGCTTTAGTAATAGCTTTTTGCTTAATTTTTGTCGAATCTGTTTTGCTTTTTGAGTTCATTTCATATAAAATAGTTTCGGTTGTTTGACGAAATAGTTTATACGCCTCTTCAATCGTCTTATCATCTGCAATAGCTCTCATTAATCGATTGTGTGCCGATACATCTGCTTCGATTAATGATTTGGAAATATTAGTCTGACTATATTCTTGTCTAATTTGGTAGGTAACAATTTCAATCAAAGGTACTGCTGGTGCAGCCATTAAAACCAGCTTTTTTACGGATTCATTTTGGGCTGCAACCTTAGCGGAAAGTATACCGCCTTGGCTATGTCCAAATAGTATAAACTCATTGAATGGGTGTGCTTCAGAGAATTTAAAATAATTTATAATATGCTCCAAGTCCTTCGAATGGTCTTCGATTGTGCTATTCACAAAGTCTCCAGTACTACTTCCAACACCTCTGTCATCATAACGAAAAGAGGCTATTCCTTTTGTAGCTAAATGGTCTGCTATAACTTTAAATATTTTGAATCCGTCTAATGTTTCGCCCCTATCTTGCGGCCCACTACCTGAACTCAAAATGACTAAAGATGATGTATTAAAAGTTGCGGGCAAAGTCAGAGTACCGCCAATTTTAATTTTATCTGCTTGTAATATTAAGTCAACCTCTTTTAAATCTTTATGATTATCACCAATATTTTGAGCTATTATGTTATGATTCCACAGTAAACCAATTATTGCTAGAGTTACTAATTTTTTCATTTTTAATTATCAAGTTTTTGTCATATTGCCTTAAACAGTTTGACGATTTCAGACTTAGTATCCTCATCTGGTGCGACATTGTAAAATTCTTCAAGTAAGTCTAAAGAGGTTGGTTTTTTTGGGTATTTGTTATTGGTTAAAAAACCTCTTAGTGCTTGATTTACTTTGTCTTCACCTATTAATTCGGATAGTTTTACCATTGCAATAGCTCCTTTTGAGTAAGCTATATGTGTTGCACCATATGGTACTTTATACAACGGTGAATTTCCATAAAGGCCTTTTTCATTATCATAAATCTGCTCGTGTATTTTAACGCGTTCCATCATACGTTCCGTTCCATACATCTTTTTATAAATCATCATTTCGGTATACATGGCCAAAGATTCCGTAAGCATGGACGCACCTTCTCTTTCATCAGGATTAATTAAACTATTTCCCCACCAAATATGAGACAGTTCATGACCTGCCAGTTCATTTATAACATCTTTGCTTGGGTCACTATCTATATTAGTATGGAAGATCATGTTTTCGGTCATAAAAATGGTGGCTGGATACGCTGTAGCCGCAAATCCACTTGTAAAAGCTGAAACTTCAACAAAGCTCATTTTTTCGAATGGGTAAGCACCAAAATTATCGACACAATAATCTAAACTCAACATCACATTGTTTAATAATCGATCTACATTCTCTGGATGCTTTTCATCATATAAAACTTCAATATTGATGCCTCTATGAGTTATAGATTTCTTTTGATATTTTGAAGATGCTACAGCAAACCGGAATGGAAGGGTATTAGTTTTATAATGACTGTATGCCCTATCGTTTTCTGTCCAAGACTTTTTTAGATTTCCTATACCAATTGGCATTTGTCCAACTTCCGTAGACACAACCAAGTTTAGATTAATAAAGTCATGTTTAAATACTTCTGGCATCTCTAATGGTTTTAATGCTGTTGGATCTCCTAAACCATATTCCTTGCGTTTTTGTGCGTCTTCTAACTCTTTATCAGACTGATAACCTAGAGTTGGATAGTAATTGCTAATCCTCATAAATGAACCATTATCAACGATGGCATTAAAAGATTCATGTCCATTAACAGCATACCATTTATACGATAAGTTAAACTCTAGAGTCGCTGTTTCACCTGGCATTAAAGGCTTATTCAGCTTAATCTCTGACACTAACTGATCAATTGAAATTTTTTCACCGCGAACACTTAATGTCGCTTCATCTATCCTTAAATCTGAATGAAAGTTGAGCAATATTTTCTCTATGGGTTCATCAGCTAAATTTTCCAGAATATAGGTTCCTTCAATTTGATAGGCGTTTTCATAGGGATACAAATCTATTTTAGTGTCAACATCAGTAATGGTTGGCTGCTCTATATTCTGATAATGGCGATAGTTTTTTTCATAACTAGCAGCTTCCGTAGTTATGGTTTCTTCATCGTTGGGAATATATCCTTTCATAAATTTAGAACCACTAAAAATTCCCAATCCAATAAAGACAATCACAAGACCCAATTTTAATTTTGTCCATGTTCTTGTTTTAAAATAGAAATGCAACATCCACAAAAGACCCAATAAACCTATTCCAAAAAATAAACGGTAGGTAAACGCTGAAAGGTAAACTCCATAACCATTTAAATCACTATAAACTCCCTTAAATCCAGAAAAGATATGCAGTAAAGGATAAGGTAACACCATTTTTATTAATGGTGTAGTAAGAACGATTACAGCCAAAATAGAGATTCCAAGCGCAGCATATTTATGTTTTAGAAGGCTGTTGATGATTATTAAAAAAGCAGTCAATAACATAAGAGGAATCGCGTTGAAAACAACAACACCTAAATAAGCCAACCAATCTATATGAAAATAGCCGTAACTTACTTGAAATATCAAAGCCAATAATACGAGTAATACTGTAAGGAATAGGATTAATACACTTACCGAAATCAGGTGTCCTTTTAATTTTACCTTTGAAAAAAATGTGCTCTGTTCGATTAAGTAAAAATTAGCAGCATAGCTTCTCCAGTACAAATCATTAACAAAATAGACTAGTATTAAAGCTCCCAACAAATGAAAACTTTGAGAAATGGACGTGGCTAAACGTCCTGAACTTGCATAGTATTCAGGCAAACGAATGCCTTTGTCAATTTCTGCATACATTTCCATTCCTACAAAAAACACCAGCAAAATTGAGACTGCTACAATCGTTACACTTTTAAAGAGGTATATTAAATCTACTTTTGCAAAGGAAAGAATGGCTTTGACTTCTGATGCATTATTAAAATTGAATGGTGTTTTAACGTTCTGTAGTATGTTAGTTTTATCAGGTGTTTTTATTTTTTTCCGCTTAAATTCCTTTTTGCCTATTGTTTTTGTAAACGCATAATAACGATAAGAAATCCACAAAAAGACTAGTGATAACAACACATAAACTGCTCTATTTAAAGCTAAAAATCCTAATAATGGCGTAACGAACTGATTCTTATCTGATACACTAAAATGTCTGGCTTCAAAAAAGTAAGCAGATACACCAAAAGGGTCTATAATTGATGATAATTGTTGCACCCCAATAGATTGTGGCATGCTACCAGCCATGAATGGGGAATTAGAAAACACTAAAAGCACCATATATAGTACGTAAAGCAATAACCCACCGATAACGACCAATAATTTTTTTCGCGTAGTATAGGCAACCATAAACAGGAAGCTACATACAAAAAAACAATTCAATGCCCCAAAAATCAAGAAAGGATACGCATAGGACCACAGGTTGAAACCTGGTTGTATTTCACTGCCTGTACGTAAATTTTGACCAATTACAAAACCAACCATCAATAGGAAAAAGCACAATAGTGTTTTAGTAGCAAAAAATGAAAACTTTCCTATTAAATACGTCTTGAGGGAAATTGGGTAAGAGAACAATATGATATCAAATTTTGCATCCCATTCCTTGTACAGAATTTCTAGTGCGAATAATGTCGCTAAAAATATGACTGAAAGGCTCAGTAACGCAACCATAAAGCCTATGGTATAAGGTGAATTAAGATAAATTCCTTCGCCAGCAGTTAAGTTGAATTTGTATCCTGAAAACCATCCTATGAACAAAAGTATTAGACCTGTGAATCCTAAAACCCAACGGTTACTACCATGTTTTAGTTGAAACTGAAATACGGCGTTCATAATGAGCTGTTTTGAGAAAGCACGTTAAAGTAAACATGCTCCAGTATTGGATTAACTTTTGAAAACCCTTCAGGCTGAGTACCTGCAAAAACTGTAATTTGAAGTTGACGCTCTATAAGTTGTTGACTAATAACCTTCAGGTTTGCTTGGTAACATTCTAATTCATCATTTTCAATAAATTTTGACCAAACTTTACCTTCTAATTCTTTGATTAATTCTTTAGGTTTTCCTGTTTTAAGAATTCGACCTCTATTCATTATAGTCATTTCAGAACACAAGTTTTTCACATCTTCAACCAAATGAGTAGATAAAATCACAACAACTTCTTTACTGATATCGCTTAGCAGTGTGTTGAAACGGTTACGCTCTTCAGGGTCTAATCCAGCCGTTGGTTCGTCTACGATGATAATTTTAGGATTACCTAATAGAGCTTGTGCCACACCAAAACGCTGTTTCATTCCACCCGAAAACGTGTGCACCTCTTTATCTTTAAAATGCCATAGATTCACCTTTTCCAATAAGTATTGAATCTGGTTTTGACGTTCTGTTTTATTGTTAATACCTTTTAAAATGGCGATATGATTTAATAAATCATAAGCATTTACTTTTGGATACACTCCAAAATCTTGTGGCAAAAACCCTAGATTCTTTTTAATATAATCCGTTTGCGCAACGATATCTATATCATTAAATTCTATAGTTCCAGAAGATGGCTTTTGTAACCCTACAATGGTTTTCATTAATGATGATTTCCCAGCACCATTTGGTCCTAATAAACCAAACATCCCATTTTTAATGTTTAATGAAATACCATTAATAGCGTTGTAACCATTCTTGTATGTAAGGTTAAGGTTTGTAATTTTTAAATGATTCATAACGTTCGTTTTTGATTGATGACAGTTAATTATACCATAGCTTTATTGCAGTATGTAGCCTTCTCAAAATCCCTTATGTTCATAGAAATTACAAGAACATCTGGAAAAATTGTTTTTAGTTCTTTTATAATTTGTCTTGATAAATTCGCTTTTTGATTGGTATTTCTTCCTTCCATGATATTGGCAAAAATGTGGATAAAATCTTCATCCTTATTACCTGTATTGTAATGCTGAAAAGGGTTGATTCGCACCTTAATTTCTTCAGGCGCAAAAAGCTTAGTTAATTTTGCTGTATCGTACACTACTTGCATAATATATTCTGGCGACTTTTGTTTTAAGATTCCCTCAGAACAGTCAATTATAAAATGTGGCATTACTTAATATTTAGTTATTTGTTTTTCTTAAATTGTCTACTGCTTTGAGTAAATCATCTTCTTGTCCAAGCTTATATTGTTTTGAAACTTCAACTCCAAGTAGATAGGTATCAATTGCTTTATCCTTTTGATCTGTCTTTTCATATAACTTTGCCAAATAGGTTAATAACCCAATGTACATAGGATATGCTTCTGAAGCACTTTTGAGTACCGAAATGGCACCTAATTCGTTGCCTTTTTCAACCAAGATTGAAACAAGATTGAAATACTCTTCAGCTGGTCGTCGTGCCAATTCTCCATATTTGTTTTTTAACCGTTGCTCTGATTCTAAAAATGATGAGATACTAAAATCATTAGTCAAGTCTTCATTTATTTTTATGTCTGAGAATAAAAACCTTAAACCATTGTAGTTCAATAACAGTCGAGATGCCATGTGACCTTCATCTCCAACCTCTTCATGTAGACATTTAAATTGTTTTGGATTGTGTTGCTTTACAACATCAACATACCGCTTTAGCTCCTGTCGCATTCCCCAACCATCTCCTCCACCAATTCCAAAGTAGACTGTTTTATTTAGGGTATCATGAGATTTAAAAAAGGTTTTTGCTTTTTCCGTCATTTCTTCCTTATTCCACCAAAGTGCTGGTGCTTCAACTATAAACGCATCAAAAAGATCTTTGCTTTCCATAAGTGCATAAACACCAAATAGACCTCCTAGTGAATGTCCTTCCAATATTCGATAAGGATGTGTTCTATAATTGGTCTCAACAAAAGGAATCAGCTCATTTCTAAGAAAATCAAGAAATTTTGATGCTCCTCCACTTTGTGGTATTCCAGAATTGCCTGTACCACCATGAACATTCTGTCCAGCATTAGATGGTGTTAAATCCCTTGTTCTATCTAAACTTTCGATACCTACTACAATTAAAGGTGGAATTAGTCCTGATTCCGTTAAAAGTTCTACAGTTCCAACCGTATGTTTTATATTCTGTAGTCCATCTAATACATAAAGCACAGGGTAATTAGCTTTAGAATTGTTATACCCAATTGGTAATGAAACAATAATTGGTCGTTCTTCTTCTAAAATGATTGATTTGAGAATATGCTGAGTGCCCAAACCCAAAAGTTGACCATCTTCAGTTAAATCAATCTTATTGGCTACCTGTCCATATAACCTACCTTGCAAGAATCCTAAAACCAAAAAGATCGCTACTGTTAAAATAAGTTTCTTCATCGCGTTAACTCTTTTAAACGTTTATAAGAACTAGTTGCGCCTTTTGTTAGCATATAAATTGTAATTCCAATTTCGCCAATGGCTGCGGCTATACCAACAATTAGAGCTGTTTGGTTTTCGTATCCGGGAAAATTAAAGTTTCCGAATGTTTCTATAAGATATCCTGCACCTGAACCTAACAATAGACCTCCAAACAATTTTGGAAAAACGTTAGATTTATAAATAAGCACACCAAATAATATACAGTGGACACCAAAAAAACCTCCTGCTATGAGGTATCCATAATGATGAGCTTCCATTAACAGACTACTCATTTCCTGAACCTGCTCGATACTAAAAGAACCTGCAAAGGCATTAGTATCTAATACCTTCATTGCCATATAGTGATTTAGCAGATTGATGCTTGCTATTGCTGGATGAGCTATCAGTCTAAAACCAGCACTAAGTAATGCCAGACCTTTATGAAAAGGTTTAAAAATTTTATATAATAATATAGAGATAACTAAATCAAAAAGAAATGCAATAAGATCTGTAGTTAAGCCAAGTTGAAATAGAGCTTTGTTTTGCAAAATATTATCTGCAGTTGCAACGGCGTCTCCCGGCACAACTAAAGTGCCCCTAACATAACCTTGACTAAAGCCTGCACATATAATTACAAACAAGTAAAACAAACCAATAATACGTATTAACTTTAAACTGGCAAACGAACGATTGCTTTCCATAACTTTTGGTTTTTTAATAAGACAAATTTCTATAACAGGGAGTACTAATTGTTGACTGTAAATCCCAAACAATTGACAATTGAGGACATTAATCTTCTATACCAGAATTCAATTCTTTCAGTAGAGCTTCAGATTGTTCTACAAGCAATTTTTTTGATATTAAATCCTTTGCAATACCTCTTGCCTTTCCTTTTTCATCTAAAGAGAGGTAAGTCTTCGCCAGTAAAAGTTGAAGGTTTTCATTAAAAAAGTAAGGTGAAGTTAACTCAATAAGTTTTGTACCTTTTATCAAACTATCCATATTATCCTTAGACGCTAAAATTTTATAGTATCCGTATACTGCCATTAGCGGCATGTCGTAAATACTTGTATCCTTAGCCAATAAGTCTTCGGCTTTTTGAATAGTGATAGTTTCATCTAGAATTTCCTGTATTAGAAGAACACTGTTTTCATCGGTATACAATTCTCTCTCTACAGGTTTTAAGCCCAAAGATTGTACTACTGCTTCTGCAGATTTTGCGGTTGAAAAAGGATTTTGTCCGGTAACAAAATTTTTAGAAACAACCACTTTAGATAGCATAAAGTCTGTCTGAAGAAATTGAGCACCTCTAGATTTTAATTTAGTCTCTAAACTAAATGGAAACTCTTTAACCCACTTTTTACCAAAAAGTTCTTCTTCTACATTACTAAAACCTGTTAACTCTATACCGTTAATAATGTACTCATCATTATTTTTAACATTAGCAAATACAGCTGGTCCATGACAAACTGAAGCTATTACTGTGTTTTCTCTTTTATAGAGATTTAATATAATATCTTGAAGTGATGGGTCAAAAGGTAAATCAAACATGGCACCTTTTCCTCCTACAATGTAAATAGCATCGTATTCATTTGCATTAATACTAGCCGTAGGTCTTGTGTTATCCAATAGGTCTAATGCTTCTTGATTTTCTAAAAGATTTTGGTTGTAAAGTTTTTCTTTATTGTATTGATCAGGCTCAACTTTTCCGCCTTTAGGACTAGCCACATCTACTAATAAATTATTGTTTTTAAATACTAAATAGGCTTGTGAAAATTCGTCAAATTCATAGCCTGGTCTTTCAGCTCCCTTATCTTTTCCGTAGCTACTAACTACCATCAAGACTTTTTTCTGTTGACTGCTTGTTTGTGCAAATATTAAAACTGGGAATAATAGTGAAATTAATAATACTGTGTTTTTCATGATTGATGTTTTATGTTTAGATAAAAAACACGAATCAAACAGCTTATTGTTACAGTGAGTGTTTTTAATCTATGGCAAATATCAGAAGTAATATTCTTGATATTTTGACCTATTGCGCCATAGATTTGACATATAAGGACAGTAGATTACTACAAGGATTTTCTGTAGTCATTGGGAGTTTGACCAGTCCATTTTTTAAACGCTCTATTGAAAGCACTTTGTTCAGAAAAACCAGTTAAAAACGCTATTTCCCCAATGGACTGTGAGGAATTAGACAACAGACTTATTGCTGTTTCCTTTCGATTCTTTTGAACTAAATCTCTAAAAGTTAAATCCCGATCAGAAAGCCTTCTTCTTAGTGTTCGACCACTAATTCCTAAGTAATCGCCTATTTGAGTTAAACTTGGAATACCACTAGCCATAGATTCCTTAAGAATTTTATTAATCTCTTCTGTAAGTTCATCTTCTTTTTGAGACAACTCTTTCTTTTCTTCATCCATTCGCTGAGTTAAGAAATCATGGATAAATCGGTCTGCTTTAAGTGTTGTCATTTTAAGTGTTTCTGCATCAAACGTTATGGAATTTTCTTCAGCATTTGAATATACAGGACATCTAAAATAGTCTGTAAAATCTTCTAAGACAGAAATGCTATGTTTAAAACAAACCTTAATAGGTTTTACTTGTCTTCCTGTTACTTCCTTAATAACTTCAAGAAGCATTACAAAAGGAGCTTCAATAGTTGTTTTAATGCCTTTTCTATAAATATCACGGTCTAAAGTTAGTGTTATTGTTGATGCATTCTCATGTATATCAATAGTTCCATCATTAGTTACTAAAACCATATAACGTTTAACATTTCGTAATACATCTGAAGCTTCTAAGCAGGTTTTCCAAGACAAACCCAATGTACCATAATCATTAGAGTTTAGTTGTTTTCCTTGTCGTAACCCAAAATTTGGTGATAAGTGTTCTTCAGCAATTTCATATACTTCTAAAAGCGAAGCCATTGGCACATATGTATTACCTTTATTTAAAGGATAATGACGTCCAAGTAATTTTGACGGCAATCCTTCCTTTAATGCTAATTCAATTGCTTTTATATAAATTGATGAAGAAACAAATGGCATAACTCTTTTATTAATTTTTTAAAATTAAAAACTAATACAGTCATATCCTAAAATCTATTTTCCGATACAATATTTAACTACTCCCATATTTAGTGGTGTTATAATGTTCGGGCAACAAATAGGATACAAAAAACACATAAAAAGAGTAACTAAAGAGTAATCATTAATAAATTCGTTTACGAATATAGCATAAAAAAACCGCTCGAATTGAGCGGTTTTCAAATAAAAGCACCAAGCTATTAATTGGCTGTCCCAGAGCCTAAATAAGTACTGTTTGATACTTGGCTACCATCAGCAGTAATAAATGCCATAAATAGCTCTACAGTATCTCCTGCATAGGTTGTTGGTATAGCAACAATTTGAGTTCCTACTGTTCTGTCTGCTCCATCAGTTAAAGCAATAGATTCTTTCTTTGATGGATTATAAACCAATAACATTGCTTTATCGGTAGCATTGGCGTTACCTTCAGCAGAGTTATCATCCCAGTTAAAAGTTACTTCTCCAGCTGTTGCAAGATCTGTAGAAGGGTTCAGAGCAGCTGATAAACCACCTCTACTTACTAATGCATTTGCATAATCCACATTAAAGTTAGGTTCTACACCTGTAATGGCATTATTTAACACATAAGACATCGCAGCATTAAACGCTGTTTTCTTCACTGCTAAAAACTTATACCCTTTTTGGATAAACGGTTTAACAGCTTGAATAAATTCTAAAGTCACTGTAAACTTATTTCTTTGGTTTACCTGACCTACAGTTCTTGGATTGGCTACACTTGAAGGTTTAATTCTGATGTAGTCAATACCTTTCCAGCTTCCACCGATAACGTTTCCAACCTTACCAGAAAGCCCTCCTAAAATTCCTTGAGCAATTTTACCCATAACATAAATAATTTAAATGAAACTTACTTTTCTTCGGACTTGGTACGGACTTGACACGAAGTTGTACCTTCCGTTGAAATATATGGCAACTTTTATGCTATTCGTTAGATATGGATTTTGTTGCTTTAGATTGCTTCCTTTTGCATCAGAAATAAAAAAATGAATATTTTTTTTACAAAGAAAAAGAGAAAAAAGAATGCCGTTTCTTTGATGGCGTTGACATACTGTCAAGTTTTTTGGAAAAAATATTGCTGATGGAAAGGGTTTTGAAATTTGTGCCTGACCACAGGTGCAATATTTTTTTCAAAACCCGTAGGGCTTGAACTTTATAGTATGATGAGCGTGGGATGAAGGAAGCCAGCTAACTTTGCAAACTTTTTTCTTCTTGTTTGTTCATATAAGGATGTTTAAGGCGCTCAAACATTAGTTGTCTAAAAGGTAAGGTTTCTTCAGTTGGATATGCATTAAGGTAATTATACATTGCAATAGCCATATTCTTTGCAAAACGATTGAATTTTCTAATCGGAATAAAATAAACACCTTTTAGATGCTCAAACTTATATATGAAGCCTTGAAGTGATAAATGACCTTTATTATACTTATATGCTATTAAAACTTTATCTGAATTTAAATCTGATTTTTCAAGGTATTTGAAATTATCTGCTAGTAAATTCCAATCGAAATTTTCTCTAAATCTCCACTGTCTGCCTTTTCCTTTACGTTTTTGATAAATAATTTTTTCTTCAATATCAACCGAATCAGTAAAAATATTAATGATTAGTTTATGCTTTTTGAGCTTTCCAAGATTAGTTTTGGATGATAAGATAAGGTTGACAATGCTTTGATTGTAGAATACTTCAAAACATTTTAAAAATAAGAAAAAACGAAAAGCAGACATTGCAAATATAAATTCCCGACGTTTTGCACCTGGTTCATTTATGTTTTCATTGGTAAAATGAATATTGAACTCTTTTCTTTTATTATCAAAACCCAATGTTAAGTGTTCTCCATTATTTAAAGATGGAACATTAAGGATGAATCCTTTTTCATCGGTATAATTAAAACGCAGAAATAATTTTTTTAAATCATCAATCATATTTCAAAGTTACTCATTTTAGGCAGGTAATCGCGTAGCGTATGGCGATAGCCATAATAGCGAGCCGCCAGCGAGTTGAGCAAGGGTGGTGTGGGAAAATAGCCCGATAGGGCTACCACGCCTACGTTGAAAACGCAAGGGTGGCGCAAGTTTTTGATGCCGTTGGATACAGCTTGGGTGTAGCGTTGGGAAGCAAGTGTAACAATTGAATGAAGCTATGGAAGGATGGCTACCGTTTTTAAATTTTAGCAATTGTGAGTACTTAACGTGATATAATTTATAAGTATTTAAGTGGATTAAGGAAATTGAGGATTTTGTTTTTACCTAATGAGCAATTGCCAATTTAAAAATGGGTTGTGTGGTGGCTGAAATAGCTGATTGAAAGCGTTACTCTTGCTGTGCGTTTGCAATATAGAATAATCCGCTTTTGGATTTAAAAGACTATTTAATCAGTTATTAAAGCGGTTTTAAAAGTATTCGGATACTTCAAATTTCTTGAAGCGGTTATTGTATATGCAAAATGGCTGCCATCAAAAACTGTGACACCCGTGAACCCACAGGTGGCATAAGCCCATCTATTCCGAAATGAAACCACTTCAAAATAAAACACTACGCTTCATTTTGAAGTCATCACATACTGTCTTGTTATGCTCAAACTTCAATATGATTTATTTTTTTGTGTTTTACATTTCTCATTACGACGCTCTCATACCACCTGTGGGTTTTGCCCGCAGCGAGCAGCAGGCGAGCCAAAATATGAAGCAGCGGTTGTACCCCAATTTATATGTTGTGTGCCACAAGCACACACCTTATTGGGGCTTGGGGTGCAAGAGTAGCTGCGGGTGAGGAAGATGTGAAGTGTGTGAAGTAAAGCAAATACATAGTGCTAACGAGGATGTGCCACCGCAGTAGTACTATGTATGGTAAGCACCAATGCAACGCATTTGTGATTATGCTTTATGGAACAAAATGGAACAACTGACGAACACCTTATTACCTGCCCACATACTCTAACAACTTTTATATTTTGTACAAGACAAAAAATAGTTAAAAATGTTTACCCATCTTCAATTGATATGAAGTACTTGATGAATTGTAGGAACAATAGAAAACAAAATAATAGTATTACAACACCAACGATACCGAACCAAATTATTTTGTCTTTATTGCTAACATTATTTTTTAGAGGTTGTTTTTTTTTGCCTTTGCGCCTGTTTCTCCTTTTTTGTGACATTTAATTTCAATATTTACATATTAATGCTAGCTGATCATTTCTAAACGCAAATAAGCTATTGAATAAATGGTCGCATTGAAAATTAGATAACAGCATTGTATTAGTGCTTATGAATATTACCTTTTAACACAAAAAAGTATAGTAAGAATGCACAAATAATTAAAAAAAATAATGAAATAATACCAACTACTTTATCTTTTTGAGTAATAGTATTTCTTGTTTTGTTTTTATGCTTTTTTCCTTTTCTATATCCTCTTTTCTTATACATAAATTATTCCCATTTTATTTTCTGTAACCTTACTGCATTTAATATTGCCAACAATGCCACTCCTACGTCTGCAAATACTGCTTCCCACATTGTTGCTAAACCACCTGCTCCCAAAATCAGTACAATTACTTTAACACCAAAAGCCAAAATGATATTCTGCCATACGATTTTTCGTGTGGAACTGCCTATTTTAATGGCTCTCACTACTTTTGAAGGTTGATCGGTTTGAATGATAACATCGGCTGTTTCTATGGCTACATCGCTACCTAATCCGCCCATTGCTATACCTACATCACTTGCTGCCAACACGGGTGCATCATTAATTCCATCACCAATGAAGGCTACTTTATTTTCTGAATTTTTCTTTAATGCTTCAACTTCATTTAATTTATCCTCTGGCAATAAACCTCCCTTGGCATTTTCTATATTTAAATCCTTTGCCACTTGTTGAGTTATGGAATCTTTATCTCCTGAAAGCATCATTATTTTTTTAATCCCTACCCTATGTAAACTTGATATGGTTTCTTTAGCATCCTCCTTTAATTCGTCCGCAATTACCACATAACCTGCAAAAACATTATCAATAGCTACCAAGACAATAGATTCCACGATAGATTCGGTTTCATTAGGCACTTCTATATTATTGGATACCATTAAAGCCTTATTTCCAACCAAAACTTCTTTACCTTTTACCATACCTTTTAACCCTTTTCCTGCAACTTCAGAAACCTTATTTGCTTCAAAATTGTTGGTTCCTTTCTGGTATTCCATAATAGCTTTAGCAATAGGATGTGTAGATTGCTCTTCCATTGCCATTAGATAGTTCATAAATTCTTTTTCATCCCAATCAAAGGTCTTGATGTTTTTGATTTTGAAAACTCCTTTGGTTACCGTTCCTGTTTTATCCATTACTAATGTATTTATCGTGGTCATAGCATCCAAAAAGGAAGCTCCTTTGAAAAGAATGCCATTTTTTGAAGCTGCACCCAATCCACCAAAGTAACCTAACGGAATAGAAATTACCAACGCACAAGGACAGGATATTACCAAGAAAATCAATGCTCTGTACAGCCAATCCCTAAACACATAATCATCTACAAAAAAATACGGTAGAAAAGTTAAACCAATAGCAAGAAAAACTACAATTGGTGTGTATATCCTGGCAAATTTCCTAATAAACAGTTCGGTTTTGGACTTTCTTGCTGTGGCATTTTGTACCAAATCCAATATTCTTGCAATGGAACTGTCTTCAAACTTGCTGGTAACTTCAACTTCAATCACACTTTCCAAATTGATGCTTCCTGCATATACTTTTGACTTTTTATTTATTGTGTCGGGTTTACTTTCGCCTGTTAAAGCTGCGGTATTTAAAGACGCTTTTTCAGATAGTAGAATGCCATCCAATGGGATTTTTTCACCCACACGTATTTGGATTTTTTCGCCTATTTCGACACTTTCAGGTGACACACTTTTATAATCACCATCTCGAAAAACATTGGCTTCCTTTGGTCTTACATCCAATAAGGCTTTAATATTTCCTTTAGCTCTATTAACTGCTGCATTTTGAAAGAGTTCGCCTACTGCATAAAATAACATAACCGCAACGCCTTCGGGATATTCACCAATTATAAATGCCCCAATAGTTGCTATAGACATTAAAAAGAACTCTGTAAAAACATCTCCCTTCTTTATGCTTTCCCAACCCTCTTTGATAACTGGTAAACCAACAGGTGCATAAGTCGCCACATACCAAATAACTCGTATCCAACTTTTAAAAAAAGTAATGTCAAAATAATCTAATATAATTCCCAAAATAAGCATTGTAAAACTTATAATGGCAGGTATATATACTTTAAAATTATTGGGTTGGTCTCCGTGGTTGTGCCCATCATCGTGATTATGCCCTTTATCAGAATCAGGCTTTAAATCTCTTAAATTAATTTTCTTTTTTTTCATTTTTAATTTGTCTTAAATTCAAAGTTTCGTAAAAATGGGATGCAATTGAAGTGCATTATTAACCGCTACATTTATCGCAAACACCTTTTACTACCAAGTTTACATTTTCTGCTACAAAACCTTCAGGAACTTTGATTTGTGGTATTTTATGGTCTGTAAGACAAGTTGTTTCATTACAATTTGTGCAATGGAAGTGTAGATGTAAATCATTATTAATATCACAATCACAGTTTTCTTCACACAGGGCATATTTTGTTATTCCCGTCCCATCATCAATTTGATGCGCAATACCATTTTCGACAAAGGTTTTTAGTGTTCGGTACAAAGTGGTTCTCTCCGAATTATCAAAATATTCTTCAATATTGGTTAAGCTTACCGCTATTTCTTTACTGGAAAGAAACTGTAATACTAACAAGCGCATTGCCGTGGGTTTTACATTATTTTTAATTAATATTTTTTCTAAACTTGACATAGTATTATTGATTTTGTCTATTCAAGGATTTGCCTGACTTAATTTGAAATGCATCATTTACATTTGCTATGTATATAATGCCGTCTCCAGGTTCCTCTGTCTTGGCATTGTTTAAAATTATTTCAATGGCATCTTTGGCTTCCTTATTTTGGCAGACTAATTCTAACTTAACCACTGGACTATCTGTAACATGGAAATCTAGCGATGGTCTTGCCCCTTTTGCCTTAAACGCCCCTGTACCCTCCGCTTGAGAAAGGGTCATACTTTTAAATCCATTTGAAGATAGTGCTTCAATGACTTTTTGGATTCTGTTAGGTTTTATAAATGCTTTAATTTCTTTCATTTTTTAAATTTTAATTATGCTTGTTGTAATTATATTTTGAACCAAGTTTGGTTTTTGAATTTTAACTAAAATTAAAAGCTTTGCCAAACTTGGTTTCAAAACTGCTATTAATAATTAATGTCCATGTTCCAGTTCTCCTTTTACCATTTCTGAAGATAGATTATAAGCTCCTTTGATGACCACTTTAGCATCCGTTGAAACTTCGGCCGGTAGATTAACTTCCACAAAGCCCAAATCGGTAATACCAACCGTTACGGGTATCATTTTAAATTTTATTTTGTTAGCTTCCATTTCTTCATCTTCATCCAAAATAAAAATAAAGGATTGTTCGCCTTGTTTTATAATGGCAGCTTCTGGTACGGCAAAACCCTTTTTCTCTCCTTGTATTATGCGTCCTTCTACATACATACCTGGCAACAGGTTTTTATCCTTGTTCTCAATGTCAGCAAGAACTTCCAATGCCTTTGGGTCGGTATTGAAGGTTTTGCCCACAGACCGAACGGTTGCTTTAAGCAGTTCGTCCGGACGGGAAGCTGTTGAAAAATATATCTGTTGCCCTTTCTTGATTTGCTTTATGTCCTTCTCATATACTTTAAAGTTTACATAAATCTTCGAGTTATCGCTAATTGAGAACATCTTGGATTGCTGCGCCACGTAATCCCCAAGGCTAATCATTACTTCATCCACATAGCCACTTATGGGCGTAGTAATGGGAACTGCGGAATATATTTGGCCTTCAGCCACCTTGTCCGGGTTTATGCTCAACAATCTCAATTGGGAACGCAGACCATTGACGCTGGATGTTGTAGAACGAAATTTTGACTGCGCCATCTGAAATTCCTTGCCTGAAGAAACACCTTTGTCATAAAGGGTCTGCTTGCGCTCAAAATCCTGTTTCAAAAAGACCAGTTCATCATTTTTTTCCTGATAATCCTGTTGCATTGCAATGATATCTGGATGCTCAATATACGCAAGTACCTGTCCTTTGATTACGTTATCTCCAGGTACAACTTTTATGGAACTCACATTTCCACCAACAAACGGACTGATGTTCGCCTTGTCCTGTGGGTAAAGTTCCAGCGTTCCTGTTACCTTAATGTTGTTCCCTAAATTTCGTTCCTCAAGAGGTTTCATTTCCAAATCAATGGTTTCGGCTTGTTGCTTTGTAAGTTCTACAACTCCTTCTTCCTCGCTGTGACCACCTTCTTCTCCTTCTTCCTCGCTGTGACCACCTTCGTCGTGTGCATCTTCGCCACGAGCTTCAGTTTTTGATACGCCTTCAGTTTCGTTATGCCCAAGTTCAGATTTTTGACTATCGTTACAACTCATAAACATAAGTGTAAATAATATGGTACTTACTAATAGTATATTTTTCATTTTTCTTCTTTTTATATTATAGATTACCCAACTGATATTGTACCTCAATAGACTGTTGGTTATATTGGTTAATGTATTGCAAATGGTTTTGTTTAATGCGGATGGCACTATTTAGAATGATAATATAGTTGACATAATCTATTTCACCCTCTTTAGATGCCAGTTCTGCGGTTGTTATTTGTTCTTCCGCCAAAAGCAATGCACCTTCTTGATAATACTGCAATATTTTTCTTGTTTTCTCAAGGGATTTGAACAATTGCGACACCTTGCTTTCAGTGGTTGCCTTTTGCTCTAAATATTGATTCTCTGCGATCATTGCATCTGCCTTGGCGGCCTTTACCCTTGATTTTTGCGGAAAGAACCACAATGGAATACTAATACCTGCCTGATAAGTGTTGAATCCTGAAACATCATCCACAACTTGCCTGCCAAACGATAAATTAAATTTCGGTAGGAATTGGGATTTCTCAACACCCACATTTGCCTTACTTACTTCGGCATTTTGCAACGCATATTGTAACATTGGGTTATTGGCAATGGAAGTTGAATCCAATGTTGCCATAAAATCCAATGATTCGTAAACACCGTCTACCGTTTCGATGCTTTCTTCCGTTCCCAAATATTGTTTTAGTGCACGTTTGGCTATTTCAATATCATCATAGGCTTGTTGTCTTAATACTTGAATCTGTTGAAACTCGGAAGAGGCGGAAATAAATTCCAACTTACCAGTTTCCCCCGTATCATAACGAAGTTGGGCAGCGGTCTTGAAATT
Organism: Winogradskyella sp. 266wxhm; assembly: GCF_058964685.1. NCBI lineage: Bacteria > Pseudomonadati > Bacteroidota > Flavobacteriia > Flavobacteriales > Flavobacteriaceae > Winogradskyella > Winogradskyella sp. 266wxhm. Next base: position 3,231,052 of record NZ_CM179559.1, on the reverse strand, counting down.
GGCATAAATACTATCCAATTGGTCTGCAAAACGCAATTGTGCCTTATAATAATTAATTTGGTCATAAGCTTGCATCACATTACGCACCAACTGTTGTTCACTGGCCACATAAAATTTTTCTCCCAATTCAATGCGCTTTTTATAAAACTTGGATTTTGAAAATCCGGACAGTAAATCTATGTTGCCCTGTTGCACGCCTATGGTAGTTTGTACTCCGGGAAGATTATTACCATATTCTTCCTTACCTGTAAATACTTGAGTACTACCGAGGTCAAAACTTGTGCCTTTCATAGCCTTTTCCCGTTCAATAAATGCTTCACTTTCCTTAAGTGATGGATAATTCTTTTTTGCCATTGCAATGGCTTCATCAACCGTCAATGTTTTTGGAATAGTAACTCCTTTATTAATATCTTGAGCCACCACAGTTCCAGAAGTCATCAAACTACCAACTATTAACAATACGGTTGCTATGTTCGTGGATTTGTTGATATAGCTTACGTCGCCATCAGTATTGTTTCGTTCCTTTCTTGATTCCAACCAATAATACAATACAGGAAGGACTACAAGTGTTAAAAATGTGGCCGTGAGCAATCCTCCAATTACTACTGTTGCCAATGGTCGCTGCACTTCTGCACCACCAGAGGTGGAAATTGCCATTGGGATAAAGCCCATAATAGCCGCCGTTGCAGTTAGCAAAATTGGTCGTAACCGTTCGTGTGTTGCCTCGTATATTCGTTTTTTTAAGTCTGTCATTCCACTTTCTTTTAATTCATTGAATTTGTTAATCAGTACCAACCCGTTCAAAACCGCTACTCCAAAGAGCACGATAAATCCGACTCCTGCGGAAATACTGAAAGGCATTCCCCTTAACCAAAGAGCAAATACTCCACCAATAGCCGCCAGAGGCACTGCCATATAAATCATTACTGACTGCGAGAACGAGCTTAAGGCAAAATAAAGCAGTATGAATATTAGAAAAAGAGCAATAGGCACAACAATCATCAAGCGGTCTGATGCACGTTGCAAGTTTTCAAATGAACCACCATAGGTTACAAAATAACCCGGTGGCAGTTTTACTTCCGTTTCCAATTTTTGTTGAATTTCCTCGACCATGGATTTCACATCACGGCCACGAACATTGACACCTACAGAAATACGACGCGAAGTATTATCTCTTGAAATTTGCATTGGACCAGGTTTGTAACTTATGTTAGCTACTTCCTTTAGTGGCACTTGTGCACCACTTGGTAAATCGATATACAAATTCTTAAGACTATTGATATCTTGCCTGAAGTCCTTTGCCAACCGAATAACAACATCAAAGCGTTTTTCTCCCTCAAAAATCACACCTGCTGTTTCTCCTGCAAAGGCAGCACTTACATAATCATTGAGTTTATCAACGGTTACACCATATTGTGCCATTTTTGCACGATTGTATTCAACGGTCATTTGTGGCAAACCGCTTGTAGCTTCCACATTGAGGTCAGCCGCTCCGGGAACAGTTCTAATAACTGCTGCGATTTCCTGCACTTTATCCGCCAAAACGCTCAAATCTTCTCCATATAATTTAATGGCTACGTCCTCTCGAACACCTGTAAGCAATTCATTAAAACGAAGTTCAACGGGTTGTGTAAACACGAAATTTACGCCTGGAACTACTGAAATTTTCTCCTGTATTTTTTCTATGAGTTCTTCTTTACTATCTGCCGAAGTCCATTTGCTTTTATCCTTTTCAAGAATAATATAGCTATCGGCAATGTCCATTGGCATTGGGTCTGTTGGTATTTCAGCCACACCAATCCTTGAAACCACTGTTTTTACTTCGGGAAATTCATTAATTAAATTTTGAAGTTTTTTTGAAGCTTCAATAGATTCTGTAAGACTGCTCCCTGGTTTTATCAACGCTTGAAAAGCAATGTCGCCCTCATCAAATTTAGGTATGAATTCGCCACCCATATTACTAAAAATAAATCCTGCAATCAATAACAACCCAACTGCTCCAATAATGACACCAGCTCTAAAACGAAGTGCAAAATTGAGTATAGGTACATACGCCTTATTTAACCCTGACATTATCTTATCACTGAACTTATCAATCCTGTTTTCAAATTTGGCAAACCAACCATTCTGATTTTTAGCAGGTTTTAGGAACATTGAAGAAACCATTGGCACATAAGTAAGACAAAGGATAATAGCTCCTAAAACTGCAAATCCGAAAGTAAATGCCATTGGACGGAACATTTTTCCTTCCACACCAGTCAAAAAGAGAATCGGTGTAAATACGATAAGGATAATAAGCTGACCGAAAAATGCGGAATTCATCATGGTGCTTGCCGATTCATAGGCAATTTCATCCATTTCTGATTGACCAATGGTGGTTTTAGTTTTCTTCATTCGTTGATGGATGTGAAATACCATACCTTCAACTATAATTACCGCGCCATCCACGATGATACCAAAATCTATTGCTCCCAAAGACATTAAATTTGCCCACACCCCAAATTGTTTCATCAAGATGAATGCAAATAATAATGATAATGGAATAACCGAAGCTGTTATTAATCCGCCACGGAAACTTCCCAAAAGCAGAACAAGCACAAAAATCACAATCAATGAACCCTCAATAAGGTTTTTTTCAACAGTGCTCGTGGTTCTTCCAATAAGTTCACTTCTACTTAAAAATGTATCTATGTAAACGCCTTCTGGTAGGGACTTCTGTATTTCGGCAATGCGTTTCTCTACATTTTCAACTACATTGCCTGGGCTTTCACCTTTTAGCATCAGTATTTGCCCACCTACTGTTTCGTGTCCATCTTGGGTAAATCCACCATAACGCACCTGATTCCCAAATCCCACTTTTTCTGCGACATCTCTAACTAAAACAGGACTTCCGTTTTGTGTGGTTACAACGGTACTTTCTAAATCTTCAAGACTACGGGCCAAACCTTCTCCACGAATGAAATTTGCTTGGTGGTTTTTTTCGATATAAGCACCCCCTGTATTAGCGTTGTTCACTTTTAGGGCTTCAAAAACCTGATTCATAGTAATCCCAAAGCTTTTTAATTTATCAGGATTTATTGCTACTTCATACTGTTTGACATAGCCACCAAAAGCGTTGACCTCGACCACTCCTGGTACTAATGCCATTTGACGTTTTACAATCCAATCTTGTATGGTACGAAGTGCCATTGCATCGTATTTATCTTCATAGCCCTCTTTTAGTTTTAAAGTGTATTGATAGATTTCACCCAAACCTGTAGTAATTGGTGCCATAAATGGCGTACCGAAGCCTTCAGGAATTTCTTCAGCAACTTCGGTTAATTTTTCTTGTACTAACTGCCGTGGAAGATAAGTGCCTGCCTCGTCCTTAAAGACAATGGTAACAACTGATAAACCAAAACGAGATACCGAACGTAATTCAACTACATCTGGAAGATTTGCCATTGCTAATTCTACTGGATAGGTAACAAATTGCTCAATATCTTCAGTGCCTAAATTTGGGGCAACGGTAATAACTTGTACTTGGTTGTTGGTAATATCGGGTACGGAACCCAGATTTATAGTAGCCATAGACCAAATGCCTGTACCTATAAGTGCCACTATAAAGAGTCCAATAATAAACTTGTTATTAATGGAAAATGAAATGATTTTGTTAATCATGGAAAAAATGTTAATTCAGTTTAAACTTCGCAATGTCATTAGATACAATGCGCTTATGTTGTGAAGCTAAAAGCATCACGTTAGGATATAGTTATCCTTAAAAAACTGAACTAAACTTGTGGGGGTTGGAAAGGGGATTCCAAGTATCTGGAACTAATGGTTTCTTTATGAGAATTAATTTGCTTTCTCTCCTCGAAATTTAATTGATTGATTGAGAAAATTTTGCCATTAGCAATATATAACAGTACAGATTGGCAACACTGATGATGAGAATGCGCTGGTATGCCCTGTTCATCAGAATCATTATGATGTTCTTCACTTTTGGTGTCATTATCGATGTAATCTTCAAATACATATTCAATAAAAGAATCTCCATAAGCTTTATGATCTTGAAAATGGCTAATAACTTTTGACATTTCTCTAATTGAACCACAAAAGTCCAAATCAAGGCTCATTCCTTGAAAAAGGAACACTATAGACATTGATATGGAAACGAATATTTTCATAAATATGTACAAATATACAAATAATTGGATGCAATGGCTGTGCAAAGAAAAGAGTGATTTCTATTATAAGAACCACAAGGTATCTTTTGCATCCTCTGGAACACCGTTTTCAAAACGTGGTGCAATTTGGGCTACCATTTCAGGGTATTTTATGGTAATTGGTACATTTTGTTGACGTAAGGATTTCCAGTATAATCTGCTAAATTGATACACTTGGGTTAACAATTCTTCAATCACCTCAACATCTTCAAAAGCATCATCATCCGGACTGCTTATTTTTATCTTTATAGGAAATGGGTAACCATCTGTATCTGCATAATAAATATCATTTGGGTAACGTGCATTATTAAATAGTAAAAATTTATTTACACCTATGCGAATGTATGTACCACTTACAGGCATTAATTTATCTCCCCAATTTACATCGAAAGCAATCATATCTTCTGCTTCGGTTTTGTTTATATTCAAAAATATAAAAAGGCACTCCTAATTTTAGTTTGTTCATCCCATCTACAATAGGCTGAAGTTCTTCGTAACTCATTTCTTTATAAAAATGAATCACTACTTTGTCTGCTTGAGCTACTGATGTAAAATCTCTAATTGCCTTTAATATGCTACCTGCTAATAGTTTTGTTTCATTTTGGTTGAAGTATTCAAAATTTCTAAACAATCCATTATTTTGAAAACTAAATGCACTTGCTATATACCTTCTGTTTTCCCCTTGATTGGTAAATGCTCCTACTCCAATTACCAATTCTTTTTTATCAGTTACTGCCAGCTTCCAAGGTGCACCACCTAATTTAGCGTGAATAGCTAATGCCATATTTTGTAATGAAAACTGAAAATTGTATTGGTCTTGGATGTTTACAATCATTTTTTCATAATCGACCACTTGGGTTACAATGCCTTCATTTAAAAACAGTTCTTTAATTCGGATGTATATTTCCCTATCGTCAGGATCTGGTGTAAACTTATCAAAGGGACTGATGATGTAAAATGCTGCATACTTTATATTGTCGTGGTCAAAAGTTAAACTTTCAAGCTGTTCAACTATTTCAGGTATTGGGTCGTTTTCGTTAGTAAACTCAATAAAATGTTCTCTTGATGCTGTAGCCTTTATATTTACATAGGCTTCTAATCCTTTATAATAGTTCTTTTCAGTATTTACACCTTCTTTTAAATTTTGATAGAAAGACAATACCGAATCCTTATGAGAGGTATGGCAAATGAAAAATATCTTGATATTTTGATTGCTTGGGCGTCTGTAAGGGTTTAGAATGTTCATTGCCTTTTTAGGCACTAAATGGGTTCTTTTATTACCATATTGGTCTTTTCCAAACTCTAATAAGCCCAGGTTAGGGTTAATGTGATTAATGCGATTACCAGGAACATCTATAAATGCATCTTGCTTAAATGGAAACAAGGTTTTAAATTCTTCTGTAAACAAGTAGTTTTTAGCAAATGTAGTGATGAGTGCTACATACTTTTGGTATCTGTTCTTTGGTCTGTCTGGTTCTTCAATAGGGATGTTTAAGGCTCTTGCCAATTGTAAATTGAATATTGGAAATGCTTTATCAAATTCTATGCTGTTGTAAAACTCTTCTTTGTCCTCCGTATCGAGATTCATTTGGTAATTGAAGGTTTTTTGACCATATACACAACGCTTTATAAACTCTGTTTCCTCAATATCCTTAACTGATTTTGTAAGGACTTTTGATGTGCCATCATACGATACTACAAGTTCTGGTAAGTCTGTGAGTGTAGCAAATAGAATTTTAAATGAGAATTTATAGTATAAATTATAGTCTGCTGTATTCCCTTTTTTTGAAGGCATCCATACCTGTACATCGCGTACAAAGTTTTTGACTACGATATAGCCCTTTTCTAAAAAGTAGGTTTTTAATTGGTGTTTAAGGAATTGCTTGTATATGCGTAGTTCTTTATCCTTTACCAAGTTTATTTTGATACTTGGGGCATTGGGTATTTCTTGAGTAAATGTGGTGAAAATATGCTCTAAACCTGATATATCTGTATCTGGAAACGCCTCTTTTATCTGCTTTGAAAACTTTGATTTATGGATGGGATGGCTACCCTCAATATCTTCTAACGATAGATATATGACAGGTGTACTACTTGGCCATTTAAAATTGAGTATGTTGGTTTTTAAGTGTTCTTGCATAAATAAAGAGGTGTTTTTAGCTATTGCCATAATGGTTCTTTATCCCAATCAGGCTTCATACCTAATGCATTAGGGTCTACGTTAGGGTACTTTATAAATAAATCATTTAAACGTGTTGTAAATTGGTTGTTAGGCTGAATGGTATTTAATAAATATTTCATTAAACACATATGTACATAGAGTTTACTGAACTCGTTCTGTTTTGGGACATTGTCGCTATCTATAATCCAAGGATTTGGTGGTTTAGGTAGTAACTTTACCGTTCCGGGTAGGTTTCTATTCCATAATCTTGAATGATGTGTGCACAAAAGTTGCGAATTTGAGCAATAGATTGCAACCAACTTGGTAAATAGGTATGGTTTACTGCTCCAAATTCTTGTGCTATACCATCTTTTGCTTTAACTGTATGTATGAGATTACCATAGAGCTTTGATAAGTTACCAAAACTTACTTGTTCTAAACTTTTCCAAGAGGGTGGAAACCTTAAATCATCCTTGTGCTTGTTATAATGGCTTTTAATAGTTACATCCTTACTTCTTGCTCTCGTAATTTCTTCTTCAATTTTTGAGAGGGTTCTGGTGAATTGTAGGGTATCAATAAAAATACTTGAGTTAGAGAACCACCAAGGGTCTATTTCGTGAGATAAGTTATATATCAGTTTGGTGCGTAAACTGATTTCAATTTTTTCAATTACATCAAACAACAATAATCGTAATTCTGCATCAAAATTGTATAAGGCAATTACATCTGAAAATCTACTGTTTGGCTTAAAGGTATGTTTCTCTTTATCTTCCTGCATCACATACCAATATTCACCGAGACGGTAGTAACTTATATTAGCCAAGTACTTTTCTGCTAATGGAACATTGGGAATTTGCAAGCCCCTCTTTTGTAATTGGGCAATCTGCTCTTGTATGGTAGTGGGCTTTTTGCTAAACATATAAAAACGTCTTATTGTTTAACAAAAGGAAGGTATATAAAGCAAAAGACACACCCTGGGACGCTGTTCTAATGGGTAGCGTGGTGTGTACTGTTACTGCAAAAGTACAAACTTTATACCATATTTTACTACTTTTTACCATATTTTTTGTTTTTATACTCATTTATGAGTTCTCTAAAATATCTTTATTCAACAATTTATTAACCGACTGCATATCTTGATAAGTAGATTTTGCCCTTAACATTATCTTCTCAATTACTTCTTCTGAAGCTTCCATCTTTTTCATTAAACCTATACCGACTATATAATCCAATAAAAAGGAAATGTATAGCAACTCAAATTGAGAAAAAATGTTATTCTTTGTCTTATTTCGATGAGTTAGATAATCCCTATGTCTTACTATTTTAGAAACATAACCTTTGATTTCGCTTTCTGGAATTGAAGTAATTCTATGAATTAACTCTTTATGTTCTAATAAATATTTTTCTACAGTTGGGTTTTTATGAGTTTTACCAAATTTAAAACTGTAAGCTTCAAAGGCTGAATATGAATTAGTGAACCTTCTACTATGACTTGTCTTTACAGATAGCAAATTTTCAATTATTATATCGGCACAATAAGTAATGTCTGGATTCGTAAACCAATGTTTGATTAATTTTGATAAGTCTTCATTAATTGTATCATAATCAAGTGTAATAAAACCAGAAATGTTCTCCTTATTAAAATCATCCTTATAATATAATGAAGCCCACTCACCACAACTTAAACACTTAAAATTAAAGGACTTAAACTGAACAGATTTACCGTAAATGAAATGAAATATTTTTTGAAATGAATTGTAAAGTTCAATGCTTTCCAGAATACTCAAATTCTTTGTAGACTTAAAGTCTACATAGCCTATGTTATCCATTCTTAAAAAGTCGTGATTGGAAGTGTATGAAGTAGATTTTGTTATTGTTAAAATTAAGTCTTGTGAAATAACTGTTTGGTGTTTTATGTCTTCTTGTTTTTCAACCTTATCTTCGATTGAATTATACCAGTTCATTTTTCTAACCCACTTTACAATTGCTGCATTGTCAATTTGAAATTCACTCACTTTTAAATTCACTGGCTCTATTAAGTGATGAGCACACACAAATGTATATTTAGGGTGATATACTTTAGTTTCAATTATACCTGTACTACTATTTTGTATATTACAATTAACAAAGGTTACATAACCTAAACCTGTGAACATTCCATAAATCACTTCAATTTGGTATGCTGCATATTTCTTATTCAAATTTGTGGTTATAAATATCTTGTTATCTTTTAGCTCAAGTACGCAGAAGCACTTCACATCTTGTGATTCCTCAAACCAAACCTCACCGAAATATTTATTCTCTTTAAACATTTAATTTTTACTGCTTTTTAACAATCTTACTAATTTTTTCTTCAGCTATTTTGAGGATTTCCGTACTGTCCTTTTCGTTTTTTATCATTTGTACAATCTGTTCGGACATCCAAAGCTTAATTAATTTGTTTTCATCTTCTTTTAATTCTTTTGCAAATGCTATTACCTGCTCTCGTCTTGCCATACGGTTTCCTCGTTCAATCTTGCTTAAATAAGCGACATCCATATTGATATTTGCAGCCATTTCCCTTAATAACAAATTGCGCTTTTCGCGCAATGAGCGTATGTATTCACCAAACTCCATAATAGCATTTATTAGACTTGTCAGATTTTGTCTAATTTAAGAAAAGGAACCTAAAGGAAAACAAAAAGATATAAACAGTTATTAACAGAAAGTGAGGAAGTTAAGGATTTAAGGGGACACATATGTTAATTCCTTTATTTCCTCTATTTCCTTATAATGATTTTGCAGAATTTGAATAGCTATTATGTGCCTCTCTGTATATTAAACCTACATCAACAAACTTGGTAATGTAGCCCTCTGCCGTTTTATGTGGGATGTTTTGTTTGGTTGCTAAATCTAAATACTCTTGTCTACTGAATTGCTTTGGTAAACTTTCTAAAAAACGTTCTTTACGATTTAGGCGTTTTACAGCTTTTTGTTCAATTGGTAAATCATTAAATACCTTACTACTATGCTTTACTAAAATAGCAATGATTGTTAGTGCATTTTGGAAATCGACATCCTCACATTCTTTTACTTGATTAACATCACCATCATCCATAATGCGAAATGCTGTAAATAACATCATTAATCGAAATGCTATTAAGCCTAATCGTCTAATGGTTGCAATATATTCTTCCGGTTGTAAGTTGATGTATTTGGTTTGTAAGGATTCAAAAAAAGTATTGAATTGCTGTTGTTGAGGTGTTGTTAGTCTAATTTCAATTTCTGGATTATTCTTTAATGTTTTATATAAGCCTAAAAACTCATTTCCTAATTGTGTGTAATAATCATCTAAACCAACATTGTTATTACTTGAAAACACGTTTTTCCAAGTGGGTTTTATATTCATATAGTAGAACATAAAGCGGCTGAACAGACCATTTTCTGCATTCGGTATTAAGGTTGCCACTTGCTTGGGTGTTCCTGACAATACAGTTGATAAGCACGGTTTTTCAATATCTACGTACTCTCTGTCTGTTCTACGATAATAACTAATGGTTTCGTGATGGAAGGCTTTACGAAAACCATCGCTATAATTACCGTAATCACTTTTAAAGGCTTGCGCCAAGGTATCTCCTTCTGTTTCAAAAATCAGCCCTTTGCCTTCATTATCGGATATTAGTTGATATACTCCAGTTACGCTATTATTGGCTGGGATAAACAACATTCTTTCAGGTGGCTTACCTAGTTTCTCCAAGTTTTCATCTTTACCCTTGTTCATATTATAGGTTGCCATTCTGTATTAAATTGTTGCTTCAATACTTTGGCTTGCTCACGTTTTAATTTATGAACAGGATCTACCAAATTTTTAATTTGGTTAAGCCTGCCTTTACCTGCAGATGCAGGTGCAGTTACAAATAGGTATAAATTAGCAAAGACCTTACGCTGGTCGTAGATACCAAAGAGTTTAGGAAAGCAGGCACTAAAAGCCGTTAAAGCTCCTAACAACAAAATATCCTTTTCCTCTTGACTGCTCGAAGGGTTTACAACTTGTTGTAAAAACTGCGGTAAGGTATTAAATACCTCATCCGGTATTGTTGGCATTGCTTGCTCTGGTGCATCAACAACAGTTGCAACATTTGTTGCAACCTCGTTGTTGCTTTGTTGCTTTATCGGTTTTATACCTGCCTGATGCGCAAAATGGTAAAAGGTAGCAATGGTAATGCCGTGACCTTTTGCATTTAAGCATTTGTTAAATTGTTCGTCACATTCTTTTGAATCATAACCTACATAGTTTTGCTTATTCTGTGGAAATAATCTCTTCCTATCTCTCCATATTCTTCAGCCAAAGCAAATCCTAAATCTCTCCAAGTGGCATAATTTCCTGTTATGTCTATACCTGATTGCTCAATTGCTGAAATGTAGGTTTCAATGTCATTATCAGCAACAGCAACAACATTAGTTGTTGCGTTGTTGCTTTTTGGTTGCGGTTGTTCTTCTGGAACTTCCAACCATTCTTTTGGATTAAATATTTTGGTCATAATGCTTGGTGTCTTTTATGTAAAAAGGCTTTTGGGTCGTATGGTAAGAAACACGCTCTGGAAACGTCTTTACCTGACTGGTCAACCTCTATGTTATAAGTATGCTTAATGTAATTGGCTACTGCCGTGAAATACTCTGAATGTGTTACTTCTGAAACATCTATTCTGATAATCCATTTTAGGCCATCACCAGATGGTGATGTAAATAGCATTTCGGTTTCAAAATATTCATCATTCAGCAATTGCGTTTTTAACTCTTGAAAGATTATCTAAATGGTCAAAATCAATTGTTAATAGATTGGAATGCTCTAACAAATTGTTATCATTACGTTTTTCAAACGTTCCTGAAAAGGTTACGTAATCAAAGCAATTCGCTTTGAATTTACGTGCTTCTTTTACATCGGTTATTGCCCTTAAATCTTCTGTAATCTTTTTGTATTTATCACTTGTGATTAATGCAAATACTTGATGTAATTGCATAGTTCCCGAAGGAAACACATTGCGAACTGGGGCTTTGAAAAAGCTACAATACCCATACCAGGTATCGTCTGGACCATTCAACCAATCTAACTCGTCTTTTTCCTTGACCTCTAAATTGAGATGCAACTCTTGATTAATCTTGAGTAACAATTCTTCTTCATTGGTTATTCTGAAATGGTATTGCGCAAAATCGAATACATCACCGTTAAAAGTTTTTAGTTCTGTATCTCGATGTGTTGCTATAACGTCATCAATATGAATCCGTAAAGTTTCTTTACCACCATTAAAAGGGTTTCGGGTTATCTCGCAGTCCCTTCCTTTTACAGAAAGGACTGTTGTTTCAGGATAATAGTGTCTTAACACGTAGGCATAAATCTTTAAGCCGTAATGTGTTTTGTTTAAAATTGCCTCTCTACTTACTTCCATCTTGCTTGAAATTATGGTTGTAGTAGTTATCTTGAAGCAATTGCTCTACATCGGAAACCTTATAATAAAACTTACCCTTTACTTTGCTATAAGGCAGTGTTCCGTTGTCTCTAAAGGTCTGTAAGGTTCGCTTACTGATGTGTAAGGTCTGCAATACGTCTTGGTTGTCTATCCACGTATCTTTTAATACTTCTGCTCTCGAATGTCGCAACAACTCTATACGTGCTTTTAAGTCCTTTATTTCTTGCGAGAGCGCCAAGAGTAAATCGATTATTTCAGTCATAACTTCACCGCTCCTTTCTTAATTAAGTAATCGGCAGCTTGCTGTTCGATTTCGTCTTGTGAGTCCATACGGTTACGAAGTAACCAATGGTCTAATTCTTCTCTTTGGAAATAAATCTTTTTGCCATTCGGTTTATAGTGTGGAATGGCTCCCGTACTTGTGAGTTTATACAAGTGCGATTGTGATAATTCTAAATACTTGCAAGTTTCGTTAAAGTTTAATACTTGCTTTTGCATTGTTTGTTGCTCTAATAAGAGTTTTTCAATGCGGTCTAACTTTTCGATGATATTTGTGTCCATCGTTTATTTTGATTTAAATAAATGAGGACATCTGCGCAAATGTCATTCTTGGTTTTCAAGAACAGGACAAAGGTTTAAAATTGGCTATCGGATTTTAGTAAGAGTGTAAAATGAGAGTAAGACAACAGTAAGATTTCTTACTAATCTTACTGTTTTTTATTGCAGTTGTTGGATAATATTGTCTATTTCTTCCTTTTCTTTTGGGTTGTGGACTTTGTTTTTATGAAGATTATTTGCCTTTAGAGGTGTTCCTGTTTTAGTAATAAACTTTCCAGAACGCTCAATTGAAGTTGGATTAAATCCTGTAAAAAAAGGTTTTAAAACATCTACTATATAACTAAACTGTGTGGTTTCACATTGCAGGTAAATCTTGTAATCTATATTGTTGAAGTTGTCTGCCAATAACAGTTTTTCCAATTGTTCTGGGGTTGTTCTATTGTCTAATAGTTCAATTCTAAAATGTAATTGCTTTATAACTGGAAGTAAATTTGAAGTATCTCTATTTTTATAACCAAATGAGGTTTTTAGTTTGCTTTTCGGTTTAGATGGCTTTTTAACTACCTCTTTTTTATCTACTTCTAATTTTACAAATACTGACGTATCAAAATCAGTATCGTTAAAATACTTTTCCGCTATTTCTTGAATTGAGAATAAAGTAGTTTCTGAAAATTGTCCGTATTGTTCTTGTAGTTCGATGTATAAGCGAATTGCAGATACTTTTAAGTAATTGATGATGTAATCTATATCGTTGCTTAAATCGTTACTTATATAGACTGCTTTTTGATGTAATTGGCAATATCCTTTAAATATTTATTTAGCTTATTAAACTGTACGGTATAGTTATACTTGTTTTCGGGTTCAGTAGCATCTTTTGGGAAATGAGATTTTAATGCTCCTAATTCAGTTTCAGTATCATTTGAAATCAGCTTAAAGTAATATTCTTTTTTACTGTTTAAAGGTCTTTTAAAGTTTACTTTAAAAACCGCATTGTTAACTTTTGATGTTTCCTTTAATTCAGAGTTCAGAATATCAAATTCTCTTTCTGATCTATTGTCTCTATGTAATCCGTTGGTAATAGATACCAAACTTGCAAATACATTTCCTTTCATTATAAATCCAATTGAATACGGTTAGCAGCTTCTTTCTTTTTATCATCAATTACTTTGGCGTAAATCTGTGTTGTTCTTAATTCTTTATGCCCTAATAATTTTGATACAGTGTAAATATCTGTACCCAATGTTAACTGTAAAGTTGCATAAGTATGACGCGCACAATGAAAGGTAATATTTTTAGTAATACCTGCTTTTAACATCCATTGTTGCAATTTTAGATTTGACCAGGCACTATAATGTAAGCCTTCAAAAACTTTTGCTTCGGGTTTTCCTTCTTCTCCTAATAATTCTCTTGCTTGTTCTGATATTGGTAAAGTTTCAGCACCTTTGGTTTTCTTCTGTCTAAAGCGTATGTAATAACCCATTTCTTTAGAATGTTGGATTTCTGACCACAACAATTTTTCAATATCTGACCAACGCAATCCGGTAAGTGCTGAAAATATAAAAGCATTTTTTAATAATGGTAATTCACATTCTGTGTTAACTGCATTTTGTAATTCATCAAGAGTTAAAAATTCTCGTTGAGGTTCTCCTTGTTTGAAATAATCTACACCATTAGCAGGATTGACTTTTAAAATACCATCCTTTACCGCTTGCTTTAAAGCTGCGCAAAATTTACCATAGTATGAATATTTAGAGTTTTGAGACAATTTTTTACCCGCTCTTGCCATAGCATCTTTATCTAAATACTCTTTGAAACGCTCTACAAATGATTTATCCAAATCTTGAAAACTAACATCTGTAGGACAAAAGGTTTTCAAATGTTTTAGCATACTGTTCCAATTCCCATAATTGCCAGAGCTTGTATTTTTCTTTTCTGCTAAAGCTGTAACATAAGTAATAAAACTGCCTTTTAATTTCTCTATATCCTGAAAGCCATAAATACCATTTTGTATTTCTATTTGGCGTTGCGCGCAAATGGTTTCTGCTAATTGCTTGGTTTTCTTGTTAACCTCTCTTTCGGTTTTAGTTTTAGGATTAGGTGTAAGGTATAATCGCAAATACTCGGTCTTGCGTTTTCCTTTATGATAGTAATCTAAATACAGACTTATTTTATCATTCTTTTTGCGTTGTCTTAAAGTTACTTTCATAGGATGCTAATTAAAAAGATTTTCTATTTGCCATCTGGCTACAATACGTTTTCTTCCAAAAGGGACTGCTTTTAAACGCCCTTGTTGAATCATTCTTTGAATGGTCCATCTACTAACACCAATCAATTGTGAGGCTTCAGTAACGCTTAAAAAATCTTTATTATTTACCGTGTTGAGGTTTGGAACTTGAACAGCTTCTTTTTGCTGCTGCATATCCTTTGTAAGAGTAGCTTGTACTTTTTCTTTACGCTTACGTGCCTTATAGGCTTTTTTAGCGCAGGTATCACCACAGTATTTAGTTACTGTTGTACGTGCTGTAAAAGCATTACCGCAATGTTTACAGGTTTTTGGGATGTATAAATTACTGCTCATAAATGGTGCTTTATGTAGCGTTATGGTGCAACGTGGGGCAATATGGTGCATCATTTCGCCAATCTTTTAGCCAACAGATTTGGGCAACAAATCCGTATTTAAGGCAACAGATATACAACAAATTTAGTTAAAAAAGAGCAAAAAAGCAACAAAAAAGAGAAGATAAAAACTTGTAAAGTCAATAAAATCAATACATTAACAAACAAAAGAAAATAAGTTACTTTCCGATACAGAAATTTGCAAAAATGTTTCCAAGTAGATCATCGTTAGTAATCTCACCAGTAATTTCACCAAAATGATACAAGGCTTGTCTTATATCGATGGCTAATAAATCGCCCGAAAGACCTGTTTCTAGACCATATTTTACTTTTTGAATCTCTTCAAAAGCCTTTAAAAGAGCATCATAATGTCGTGTATTGGTGACTATAGTTTCATTATTTCGTAAAGCACCAGTATTTATAAGATTTAATAATGAATTTGTTAATTGCTCAACACCAAATCCTGTTTTAGCAGAAAGTAGTAAAACATCTGCAATAGTTGTATTAATATTCGCCAATTGAATATCATCCAATCGGTCTATTTTGTTAGCAATGACCAACAAAGGTTTTTGCGGATATTTATTTCTAATCTTTTCAATCTCTATTCTTACGTCTTCAAGAGTGTTTATAGCTTTACTAGCATCAAAGAGATAAATCGTAACTTGGGATTGCTCTATTTTTTCAAAGGTCTTTTTTATACCAATACTTTCCACCACATCCTTAGTCTCTCTTATACCTGCAGTATCAATAAATCGAAAACCGATGCCTCCAATGGAAATTTCGTCTTCAATAGTATCTCTTGTAGTACCAGCAATTTCAGAAACTATAGCACGCTCTTCATTTAACAGCGCATTGAGAAGTGTAGATTTACCAACATTTGGCTCACCTACAATAGCTACAGGAATTCCATTCTTAATAACGTTACCAACAGCAAAAGAATCTATTAAACGCTTTAATACAAAAGTGATGCGCTCTATTAATTCTTTAAATTGAGTTCTGTCTGCAAACTCAACATCTTCTTCAGCAAAGTCTAATTCTAACTCTATTAGAGACGCAAAATTTAAAAGCTCTGCTCTTAACTTGGCTATCTCAGAAGAAAAACCTCCACGCATTTGTTGCATAGCAATTTGGTGTGAAGCTTCATTATCACTACTTATTAAATCTGCAACTGCCTCTGCTTGACTCAAGTCTAGTTTCCCATTCAAAAAAGCGCGGAGCGTAAATTCACCTGCTGTTGCCATTCTACAACCTTTACGTAAAAACAATTGGATAATTTCTTGTTGAATATAATTAGAACCGTGGCATGAAATTTCTATAACATCCTCTCCCGTATACGAATTTGGGTTTTTAAATACCGATACCAAAACCTCATCTATCGTTTTTTCTTCATCAACAATATGTCCTAAATGAATAGTGTGCGTTTTTTGTTGAGATAATTTTTTACCTACAACAGATTTAAATTGTTTATCTGCGATAACAATAGCTTCAGTGCCAGACAACCTAATGATTGAAATGGCTCCTGCACCAGATGGTGTTGCTAATGCTACTATGGTATCGTTGTTCATTTTCTTTCTTTTACTACAAAAGTATTGTAAATTACTTTTAACCTCATTAATAGCAACAATGAAATTTAACATCAAACTAAATTAGAAATCTAACATATTCTTAATTTCAGTATTTATCTTTGTTAAATCTTATTTTCAATATGATAAGTAAAATACTTTTAATTTATGAGAATACTATTTTTATTATTGATTTTAAATCTGCTATTTACGTCCTGTAAGGAGAAAGAAAAACAGATTCCACAATACAACATAATTGGTAAGGCTGAAAATATTTACAACGGTACAAGAGTATATTTAAAAGCCAATGACGAACAAGGAAAACAAATAATGATAGACTCTGCTATTGTTATGAATGAAATTTTTAAAATGAATGGTAGTGTTGACACACCTGTAGCTAACTCATTAATCGTTGATGGCTATAACGGACAATTAATTTTTATGCTTGAAAATAGTGATATTTCCATAGAAATAAATACTGAAAACATAAACCAGTCCTATATTAATGGGTCTAAATCCAACACTGTTTTTATAAAATTCAAAGATAGTATCAATGAACTAAAAGTAAATATTAGAAATATTGAAAAAGCCTACAAAAAAGCTATAGAACTACAGGAAACTAAAAAAGCTGACTCAATTTTAAAAGTTTTAGAAATGCGTAGTAAAGAGATGCATCAATTTCCATTAAATTTTATTGCAGATAACAGCGACAGCTTCTTTAGTTTAAACCTAATTGATTTAGAGACTAACAAGGAAAATTCTGATATAGAGTCCTATTACAATCTATACAACACTTTATCTGACAGTATAAAAAATTCACGAAAAGGTATCGAAGTTCGTAAAAAAATTACTCATTTATATTCACGCTATAAAAGACTAGCACCTTTAGAAATAGGTAAAGTTGCTCCTAATTTTGAGGCCATAAAATCAGATGGAAATGTCTTTAACATTACGGATACTAAAGGAAAAATAACTATTTTGAATTTTTGGGCATCATGGTGTAAACCCTGCAGAAGAGACAATATTGAACTTTTAGAAATTTATAAAAACTTTCAAAATAAAGGACTTGAAATCGTTAGTGTTTCTCTAGATGGCAAAGAATCACAGTCTAATCCAAAAGAGGATTGGTTATCAGCTATAAAAAAAGATAACTTACCATGGATTCATGTTTCTAATCTAAAATATTATAATGACCCTATAGCTTTACTTTATAACATCAGGTCTATTCCAACTAATTATCTTTTAGATAGAGATGGTAAAATAATCGACAAAAACATAAGAGGTGATGCTTTAAGGAAAAAAGTGATGGAATCACTTAATCAAAAATTTTAATCCAATTTTCCTGTTTTATAAAGCACAAATAATATAACAATAGGTATAGCCAATAATCCTACATATCCAAGGTCTGTTCTAAAAAGGCTAGGCATAAGTACTAAGGTTATTGCGTAACCACCAACAGCTCCACCAAAGTGCGCATCATGGCCAATATTCCCAATCCTATTTTTCATACCATAAATAGAATAAAGTAAATAGCCTATACCAAACACATAACCAGGAATAGGAATAGGTACAAAAAACATATACAAGCTCATTTCTGGCTGTAACAAAATCGCTGAATATAAAATTCCCGTGACCGCACCACTTGCCCCTATTGCACTGTACCAATATTCATCTTTATGAAAATATAGAGATAGTAAATTTCCAAACACTAAACTGGCAAAATAAATAATCATAAAATTAACTCTGTCTAGCTCAAAAATTACGGCGTCAGCAAAAAAGTAAAGCGTTATCATATTAAACAATAGATGCGTAACATCCGCATGCAAAAAACCTGAACTAAACATACGTATTTGTTCGCCTCGTCTTATACTACCAACATTAAACTTATATTTTTCAAAAAATAAACGATCTTCAAAACCTTTAAAGGAAATAATGACGTTTGCTGCAATAATGACAATAGTTACGATATCTAAATTGTACATAAACTCTAATCTTATAAATCAAATATAGCATATATTTGCTGTTGCTAAATTAACATACTTTCATGCAACTTATTGCCTATATTCTTATTTATCCTATTCTTTGGTTGATTTCTATTTTGCCATTTAGATTACTTTACGGCTTATCCGATGTATTGTGGCTATTTCTTTATAAAATCTTTGGATATCGAAAATCTACTGTGAAAGAAAATTTGAGGTTGGTTTTCCCTGAAAAGTCAGAAAAAGAGATTTCTAAGATTACAAGTCAATTTTACCATCACTTATGTGATATGATTTTAGAAGCTATAAAATCTATGACCATATCTGAAAAAGAGCTTAAAAAGCGTTATAAATTCACAAATATTGAACTTATAAATAATCTCGAAGAGAAACAACGTAGTATCATTTTAATGTGTGGACATTATGGAAGTTGGGAGTGGATTTTTATAATGCAGAAGTATATAAATTACAAAGGTTATGCTATTTATAAAAGATTAGCAAACAAACACTTCGATAAGCTTGTAAAACGCATAAGAGCAAAGTTTGATACACATCTTATCACAACCAAAGAAACATTCAATATACTGAGTGAATGTAAGAAACGTGGAGAACTCACCATAAATGGTTTTGCTTCCGATCAATCACCAAAAGCCACAAAAGCATTTCATTGGAATGAATTTATGGGTATAAAAGTACCAATGTACACTGGTGCTGAAACCTTAGCCAAAAAACTGGATATGGCAGTAGTATTTTTTGGTGTGAAACGAATTAAACGCGGTTATTACCAAACCTCATTTAAGACCATTACAGAAAATCCGAATGATTATAAAGACTATGAAATCACAGATATGTTTTTCAGACTGGTTGAAGAACAAATCTTGGAAGCTCCACAATATTATTTATGGACACATAAACGCTGGAAGCACAGAAACAAAGTTCCTGCTCAATTTCAGTAATAGAAATAGTTTTTAATCTAAACTAAACCAAGAATCTACAGCCTCATTACTTGAGCTTTCTCCAGTAGTTATAGATTTATGTATAAATTCATTATTCCTTTTAGAATACTCATAGTCTAGTGACCATGCTTTATGGTTTTTAGCCAGTTCAATAATACTATCGCACACGTAATTAATTTCGTCATTAGTTGTTGTTGGGTGAATAGACATCCTTATCCAACCCGGTTTTCTTACTAATTCTCCAATCGAAATCTCATCGGTAAGCTCATGAGACATTTGTTGATCCACATGAAGTAAAAAGTGTCCGTAAGTACCTGCGCAACTGCAACCTCCTCTGGTCTGAATACCAAAACGATCATTTAATAATTTTACACCAAGATTATAATGCAAATCATCTATGTAAAATGAAACAACTCCCAACCTATCTTTATGCTGACCAGCTAAAATATTGATGTTAGAAACCGAACCTAATTTAGAAAAAACAATATCCAGTAATTCATGCTCACGCTTAAGCATATTTTTTACTCCCATTTGCTCTTTGAGCTTAATGGACAGAGCTGTTTTTATGGTTTGAAGAAATCCTGGCGTACCACCATCTTCACGATCTTCAATACTATCAATATATTTATGTTCGCCCCAAGGATTAGTCCAACTTACGGTTCCACCTCCAGGACAATCAGGCACCATATTTTTGTACAGTTTTTTATTAAAAACTAAAACTCCAGAAGTTCCTGGACCACCTAAAAATTTATGTGGCGAAAAGAAAATAGCATCCAAGTAAGCTTCTTCATCTTCAGGATGCATATCAATATCAACATAAGGTGCAGAGCACGCAAAGTCTACAAAACAAACTCCTCCATTTTGATGCATTAATTTAGCTACATCATGATAAGGTGTTTGAAGTCCTGTAACATTAGAGCCGCCAACTATGGACGCAATTTTTATAGTATAGTCTTTATAATCTTCTAAAAGCTTTTCTAAGTTTTCAATACTGAATAGTCCATCTTCATCTGGTGGTACGACCTCTACTTTGGCCATCGTTTCTAACCATGAGGTTTGGTTAGAATGGTGCTCCATATGCGATACAAAAACCACAGGTCGCATTTCCTCTGGAACTGTCGTAAAACTCTTTAAATTCTCTGGAATTTTAAGTCCTAAAATACGCTGAAACTTGTTAACGACACCTGTCATTCCATTTCCAGCAACTATCAAAACATCATCGTCATTGCTGTTAACGTGGTCTTTTATAATCTTTTTAGCTTTATGGTAAGCCTTGGTCATTGCAGTGCCTGAAACTGTAGTTTCGGTATGTGTATTGGCAACAAAAGGTCCAAACTCATTGCATAACTTTTCCTCAATTGGTCGGTATAAACGTCCAGAGGCTGTCCAATCTGTATAAATGATTTTTTGCTTTCCAAAAGGAGATTCAAAAGTCTGCCCTTCACCAATAATATGTCGTCTAAATTGGTTAAAGTAAACTTCTAATTCACTGACTTTTTTTGTTAAGTTTTCAGAAATCATCGACATTATATTCTATAATTATAAAGATACTAAATATTAGCGACAGCTTTTATTTCAGCAATAAAACGATCGGCTAACTCATCTGCTTCAGTTTGAGATTGGGCTTCGGTATATATTCTAATAATAGGTTCTGTATTACTCTTTCTAAGATGTACCCAACTATTTGCAAAGTCAATTTTTACACCATCTATTGTGGTTAATTTTTCGTGACTGTAGTTTGTTTCCATTGTGCTCAAAATACCATCAACATCTAATCCTGGAATTAATTCAATCTTTTTCTTACTCATAAAGTAATTAGGATACGTAGCTCTTAACTCACTAACTTTCATTTGCTTTTCGGCTAAAAGACTTAAAAACAAAGCCACACCAACCAAAGCATCACGACCGTAATGTAATTCAGGATAAATGATACCTCCATTACCTTCTCCTCCAATAACTACATTATTCTTTTTCATCAACTCCACTACATTCACTTCTCCTACAGCACTAGCTTCATACATGCCGCCATGTTTCTCTGTAACATCTCTTAAAGCTCTTGTAGAACTCATATTACTGACCGTATTTCCTGGATTTTTACTCAAAACATAATCCGCACAAGCAACCAAAGTATATTCTTCACCAAACATTTCTCCTGTTTCATCCATAAAAGCTAAACGATCTACATCTGGATCTACCACAATACCAAAATCGGCATGTTCGTTAACAACAGCTTTTGCCAAATCACCTAAATGCTCTTTAAGTGGTTCTGGATTATGAGGAAAGTGGCCTGTAGGATCACAATATAATTTTACCGCTTCAACTCCTAAACGTTCTAATAGTAAAGGAATAGCAATACCTCCTGTAGAATTTACTCCATCGACAACAACTTTAAAATTTGCAGCCTCAATTGCTTTTTTGTTGACTAAAGGCAATGCTAAAACCTCATCGATATGTAAATCGATGTAGGCATCATTTTTTGTGATTTTTCCTAAATCATCAACTTCAGAAAATATCATCTCATTTGATGCTGCGATATCAAGAATTTTTTTGCCTTCTTCACCATTCAAAAATTCCCCTTTAGCATTTAATAATTTTAAAGCATTCCATTGTTTTGGGTTATGACTTGCGGTAAGAATAATGCCACCATCGGCATGTTCCATTGGCACAGCCACCTCAACGGTTGGTGTTGTTGATAATCCTAAATCTATAACATGTATTCCTAGACCAACCAAGGTATTCATTACTAAACTCTGAATCATTTCTCCAGAAATACGTGCATCTCTCCCTACTACAACCCTATAGTTTTCCTTATCACGTTGTTGTTTAATCCAAGTCCCATAAGCTGCTGCAAACTTTACCGCATCAATTGGCGTTAAATTATCTTCAACAGCACCACCAATGGTGCCACGTATTCCTGATATAGATTTTATTAAAGTCATAGTTTGTTTTTAGATTTTCAACAAATATAAGGGTTATAGTAAATAATGTTATTATGAATTTGTAAATTCGAATTATGAACTTCTTGGCCCACATTTATCTCTCTAGCGACAACCAACTTTTAACCATCGGAAATTTTGCCGGAGATGGCGTTAGAGGTAAAGATTATACCCGATTTCCTGTACCTATGCAAGCTGGTATACAGCTACATCGTGAAATTGACACATTTACGGATAGCCATTTGGTGGTTAAGCAAAGTAAGAAGCGCCTTCATGAAAATTATGGGCATTACAGTGGTGTAATCGTTGATATATTTTACGATCATTTTTTGGCCAAAAACTGGAAAAACTATTGCAACATTCCTTTAGCTGAATATGTGAATGATTTTTACGAAATGTTGGTGAGACATTTAGATGTTTTACCCGAACGTTTCAAAAAACTGACACCTATAATGATTGAAAGCAATTGGCTATTAAGCTATGCTTCTATTGAAGGTATTCAGGGAATCTTAAATGGGATGAATCACCGAACTAAAGGGCGTTCTAAAATGAATAACGCGACTTATGAACTTGAGAAATATTATGATTTATTCGAAAAAGAATTCACAATTTTCTTTGATGATTTAATAAAATTCAGTGAAGACAAACGTCTAGAAATCGAGAAACAATATAATTTATGAAGCACTTTCTTTCCTTTTGCATTGCAGCACTATGTCTTGTTAACTGTAAAAGCAATGTTGAATCTAAAGAGCAAAACTTACGAGGTGTTACTTCAAAAAATGCCATGGTAGTTAGTGCAAGAGAAGAGGCTTCTAAAATTGGTGTTGAAATTTTGAAACAAGGTGGTAATGCTTTTGATGCTATGATGGCTACCGAAATGGCACTTGCTGTAACTTATCCATATGCTGGGAATCTTGGTGGTGGTGGATTTTTAGTTTACAGACTGGCTGATGGTTCAAAAGGAGCGTTGGACTACAGAGAAAAAGCACCTTTAGCAGCAACAAAAAACATGTACTTAGATGATGATGAAAATATCATCCCAAATAAAAGTACGGTTGGTAGTATGGCTATTGGTATTCCTGGAACTATTGCTGGTGTTTTTGAAGCTCAAAAGCGATTTGGTAAACTAGAGCCTTCTATCATCTTAAAACCTGTAATAGAACTTGCTCAAAACGGTTATGTAATTACAGAAAAGCAAGAATTACGTATTGCTCATTACGATAGTTTAATCAGAGCCGTAAACGGAAAAGAAATTCTTTACAACAATAAGCTAAAGTCAGGCGACACCATAAAAAATAGTGCTTTAGCTGAAACCCTTCAACGTATTGCAGATAATGGTAGAGATGAGTTTTACAAAGGAAAGATTGCCGAAATTTTGGTTAAAAGACTCCAAGCTAGAGGAAGCATTATTACGATGGAAGATTTAGCTAAATATGAAGCCAAATGGCGAGATCCTATTTCATTTCAATATGATGATTTAACTATTACATCTATGTCACCTCCTTCTTCTGGTGGTGTTTGCCTCAACCAAATCATGACCATGGTAGAACCTTTTGACTTAAAAGAACTTGGTCATAATAGTGTAAAATATACTCAAGTTTTGGTAGAAGCTGAAAAACGTTCTTATGCAGATCGCAGTCATTATCTTGGAGATCCAGACTTTGTGGATATGCCAATTGATACCCTTACAAGCAAAAGGTACCTCTCAAAACGTATGGCAAATTTTTCGTTTGAAAAGCCAACTCCTGTGGATTCTATAGCACGTGGAAAAATTACAGGTTATGAAAGTGATCAAACGACCCACTACTCTATTGTTGATCAATTTGGAAATGCTATTGCGGTAACCACAACACTAAATGGAGGTTATGGTTCAAAAGTATATATTGATGAACTCGGCTTTTTTCTTAATAACGAAATGGACGATTTCAGTAGTAAACCAGGCGAACCAAATTACTACGGCCTTATTGGAGCAGAAGCGAATAGCATTGCTCCAGAAAAACGAATGTTAAGTGCTATGACACCAACTATAGTTGAAAAAAACGGTGAACTTTATATGTCCGTCGGAACACCTGGAGGTTCTACAATAATTACTTCTGTATTTCAAACTATCCTTAACGTTCATGAGTTTGAGATGACCATGCAGCAAGCTGTTGAAGCTCCACGTTTTCATAACCAATGGTTACCAGACGAAATCCGAATGGAACCCAACAGATTTAGCAGGTCCCTAATAAAAGAACTTCAGGAATTAGGATATACCATCAACGAAACCAAATCGCCTATTATTGGTATTGTAGATGGCATTTTGGTATTAGACAACGGCATGCTTGAAGGAGGTGCAGATCCAAGAGGAGATGATATTGCCGTAGGTTTTTAACACCCTTTTACAAAATTCAACAGTACTTCTTTGTATATTTAACTTCGCCAATCATCAAAAGACTTACCTCATTAAATCAACCACAATGAAAAATTTCACTGCCATTACGGCGTTATGCCTTTCGCTATTTTCTTTTTCTCAAGGCACACAATTACTAAGACAACCAACCCTTCACGGTGATGATGTTGTTTTCGTTTATGCAAACGACCTTTGGAAAGCTTCAACAAAAGGAGGAACAGCCGTACGTTTAACTAGCGATGATGGTTACGAATCTAGCCCTCACTTTTCTAATGATGGTAAACAAATTGCTTTTACTGCAGAATATGATGGTAATGTTGATGTGTTTGTAATGCCTGCTGAAGGTGGAGAACCTAAACGATTAACATACCACCCAAGTGGTGATTATGTACAGGGCTGGACTCCCGATGGTAAAGTACTTTTTCGATCTAATAGAGAAAGTCAACCAACAATGACCAATAAGTTTTTTACGGTTGCCACCAACGGAGGTTTACCAGAAGCCCTAGAAATACCAAGAGCTGCCTATGGTGAAATGTCCAAAGATGGAAAATACGTTGCCTACACTCCTATCACAGGCTGGGATGCAGAATGGAGGAACTATCGTGGTGGACAAGCTATGCCAATTTGGGTTGTAGATTTGAAAACGAAAGCACTTGTACGAACGTCTCAACCAACTAAAGAACGTCACTTAGATCCTGTTTGGTTAAATGGTTCAGTGTATTTCATGTCTGAACGTGATTTTACTATGAATATTTGGTCTTTCAACCCTTCAACAAAAGAAGAAAAGCAAATTACGTTTCATAAAAAGTTTGATGTCAAAAGTCTTGATGCTAGTGATGATAAAATCGTATACGAACAAGGAGGTTATTTGCATGTATACAATCCCTCAACAGAAAAAACTGAACAATTAAATATTGATGTAAAAGCAGATTTAAACTTCTACAGAACAAAATGGGAAGATGTGTCTGCCAGACAACTTTCTAATCCTAATCTTTCTCCAACAGGTAAGCGTGCCTTGTTTGAATATCGTGGGGAAATATTTACGGTACCAAAAGAAAACGGAAGCTGGATAAACATTACCAATTCGCCAGGTGTAGCTGACAGAAACCCTATTTGGTCTCCAAAAGGAGATAAAATTGCTTGGTTTTCTGATGAAAGTGGAGAATATCAATTAATGTTAGCAGATCAAAATGGTGAAAATGTTGAAACCATTAAGCTACCCAACCCTACATTTTATTTTCAACCTGATTGGTCACCAGACGGAAAATATATTGCTTACTCAGATACAGATTATAATATTTGGATATTGAATCTAGATACAAAAAAAACGAGTATCGTTGCCACAGACCGTTATGCACATCCAAACCGTACTATGAATCCTGTTTGGTCACCAGACAGTAAATGGATTGCATTCCCTAAACAATTAGAAAGTCACTTCAAAGCTATATTTGCTTGCAATGTAGATTCCAAAAAAACGATTCAGATTACAGATCCAATTGCCGATGCCATTACAACGGTTTGGGATGCTTCAGGAAAATACCTATATACTTTGGCTAGTACCAATTACGGTTTACAGTCAGGTTGGTTAGATATGAGTAATTACGATCCTGCAGCTAACTTAACACGTAGTCTTTATGCTGTAGTACTGAGCAAAAATGATAAAGCTCCTAACCTTCCAAAAAATGATATGGAAGACGTTAAAAAAGAGGAAGAAAATTCAAAAGACAAAGACAAAAAAGAAGAAGAGAAAAAAGATAATGGTATCACTGTAACCATAGATGAAGATGGCATTTTTGACCGTGCTGTGGCTTTAGACATGCCAGACAGAAACTATGTAGGCTTACTGAAAGGTCCAAAAAACAAAGTATTTGTTGCTGAAGCTATACCTAACGCAACAGGACTAAAAGTACACACCTATGATGTGGAAAAAAATGAAGCATCTGATTTTACAGATGGAGTATTTCAAATGGTAGCGTCCGAAGATAGAAACTCAATTTTACTATTTCAAAAAGGGAGCTGGGTGTTAACAGATGCTTCCGCACCACCAAAACCAGGAAAAGACAATTTAAAGCTCGATATAAAAGTAAAAATAGATCCTAAAGCTGAAGCGCATCAAATTTTCAAAGAAGGCTGGAGGTTTATGAGAGACTTCTTATATGTAGATAATGTGCACGGAGCACCTTGGGATGATATTTACAAATGGTATGCGCCTTGGATAGATCATGTGCGTCACCGAACCGACCTTAATTATGTTGTAGATATTATGAGTGGTGAAGTTGCCGTAGGACACTCGTATGTTTCTGGTGGTGATTTCCCTGATATTGATCGTGTGCCAGTTGGTCTTTTGGGCTGTGACCTAAAAGCGGAAAACGGTACATACAGAATTGCGAAAATTTATACAGGCGAACGCTGGAACCCTAATATTGTATCACCATTAGCACAACCAGGAATCAACGTTAAAGAAGGGATTACATTCTTGAAATTAATGGTCAAAAATTGACATCTGAAACCAATCCATATAAATTACTAGAGCAAACCGCTTGGAGAGAAATAAACATTACTGTAAATAATAAACCTTCAGAAACGGATGCTAGAACTATTTTAGTTAAGCCTGTAAATAACGAGCGAGGCTTAAGAACTATCGACTGGATGGAAAGCAATCGCAGAAAAGTTGACGAATTATCTAATGGAAAGCTAGCCTATGTCTATGTTCCAAATACTGGTGGCCCTGGTTTTACAGCTTTCAACAGATACTATTTCTCGCAACAAGATAAGAAAGGTGTAATTATTGACGAAAGAAATAATGGTGGTGGTTCCGCAGCAGATTATATGATAGATGTGATGTCTCGTGAACTGCTTGGCTATTTTAATAGTAAGGCTAACGACAACAGACCTTGGACCACACCAATTGCTGGTATTTGGGGACCAAAAGTAATGCTTATAAACGAACGTGCTGGCTCTGGTGGTGACTTATTACCATACATGTTCAAGATGAAAAATATTGGCCCTTTAATAGGAACCAGAACTTGGGGAGGCTTAGTAGGTACCTGGGATACACCCTATTTTATTGATGGTGGACACATGGTGGCGCCACGTGGTGGATTCTATGATGTAGATGGTAATTGGGCTGTTGAAGGTGAAGGAGTTGCTCCAGATATTGAAGTTATACAAGACCCAAAGTTGACAACACAAGGCATCGATCCACAATTGGAGCGTGCTGTAAAGGAAGCTATGAAATTGTTAGAAAACAATGAATTTGAGTTGAAACCAGAACCAAAAGCACCTGTAAGATGGAAACGTCCTCAAGGCTATAAATCAGATAACTAAGAGTATCGCTTTAGTTTTGATATCACATCATGTAGAGATCATAAAATTTTAAAATAATAACCGCTTTATTAGTTGAAGTACTGTAAAGCTTAATCAACATAGCATTGGCAAAAAAAAGCATATTCAAAAAAGCATTAAAAATAATAGGAGGCATTATCATTTTCTTTACCCTACCGTCTCTCCTACTGTTTGGTTTTATGTACTTAAAATATGATGAAGATTTACCAACAGGGCAACAAGGAGCCAAAGCAGATGCACTTGCTACAAAAATGCTCGATGCCTTAAACGAAGACGCCTATTTGAATACAGATTATTTAGAGTGGACTTTCAAAGGGAGGCATCATTACAAATGGTATAAGCGTGACGGAAAATGTGAAGTCTATTGGGATGATTTCACAGTCATCTTAGACCTTAAGGACTATAGTCAATCTAAAGTATTTGTAGCGCAACAGGAATACAATGGTGTGGAACAACAAAAGTATATAGACAAAGCCATCAACTTTTTTAATAATGATTCCTTTTGGTTGGTTGCCCCTTATAAAGTGTTTGATAAAGGTGTTGAAAGACGCCTAGTCACTACAGACTCCAATGAGGAGGCACTCTTAGTGACTTATACTACTGGTGGATCAACACCTGGTGATTCTTATTTGTGGCACTTAGATAAGGATGGTAAACCCAAAAGCTTTCAGATGTGGGTAGACATCCTTCCTATTGACGGCCTTGAGGCCACATGGGAAAATTGGACAACTACAGACACAGGAGCACTACTCCCTACCTTTCACAAGTTCTTGATATTTGGATTAGAACTTGAGGATATCAAAGGAACAGAGCTATAAAAACTATTTAGATTTCTGGCCTACAAACTGCTGACTCTTCAGCTTAAATAACACATTGAAGCTTGTAAGACTTCCATAACTTCTGGTGATGTATTGCTGTAAGTCTATTTTTTCTTGCTCGTCAAGGTTATTGCTAGAGTTTATTTTCTGTTCCATTACTCTTAAGCGATCGCGCACCATAGTGATTTTATGAAAGAAAGTGTCAATAGGTAATTCTTTACTTTGTAGGTTAGGATCACCTGGTTCCATGATAATTTTTCCACCTTTCCATTTGTCGGCTATGGCAACTACCTCAGACACATCTGACCATTGCTTTAGTATTGCTTTTAGGCTGCGTTCTACTTCGTAAAAACTTACTGTATCGACATCATCTTCTGTGGCTTCTATAACCTCGTACTCACTATCAATATCTATGGTTTCTAATCCTTGATCTATAAAGGTTACCCAATAGTGTTTGGACGTTACGTTTGTTACCACACCTTTTCCGTATTCTGAATGTTCAATTCTAGAGCCTATTCCTAGTAATTTCATCGTTGTATATATGCTTTAATTTGTTTGTTTAATCTCTATTACAATTATAATAATTATTGCTTAGAATGTGGTCTATACAATGTTACTCTTTATTATTTCTTTGTGATGAGGAGCAATAGCCCTTCAAAATTATCTTGACTTCTCCTCTGTAGCCCCTTGGGTTTCCCTCGGCACAACGTCGGCTTAACCTCGGCTTAGCCTCGGCTAAGATCATTGGTTAATAGACGGTTTATAATAGCTAATGTGTTCGACTTATAAAAGCAAAAAAAAATCCCGTACAGCAAAACCATACGGGATATAAAACTTAATACAATAAAGTAGTTAGCAATAGCCTTTGACCAAAAGCCAAACACTAAATACCTACTACCCTACTGTTGCTATTTTCATGCAATGACCTTGGGCAAGTTCGTAAAGCTCACCGTTAACCATTTGATAAAACACAATAGCGGTTGCAGCATACAATGCTGTTGTTACAGGTATCGGTGCGTAAGCTGTAAGGTCTACTACAATGTCTGTAGCACTACCAACCATTCCGCCTATCTCAATAGCATCACTATATGTAATACTTCCTACACCATTTGGTGTATCTTCAACAGGCTCATAAGCATGAACAGCAGAAACCCATTCATAATTGCTTACATATCCAGCCGCTAAAGCCAACTTAAAATGCGTAGCTCCTTCGGGCTTTTTTACCGCATTGCTAGTATTAAAGTCTGGTATACTCCACGTGACTGTGTCACGGTTAGCATTGATAGCAGGTAAAGCTGAAGCTGCCATAAACTGACTATCAAACATTTTGGCTTTATTGAAATTAAAACCAACAAAAGGCTCACGGTTATCAACAAGGTTAATAGTTCGCTGACCACGTAGACCAGCACCATTATTAATAATTCTACGCATAACACCTGCAATTTTACCACTGATGTTAGGTTCGCTTACCAAACGTATAATATTAGGAAAGCACTCTCTGAACGCCTTACCACTTTGTGTGGCACCAGCAAATTCTTGATTGTTTTCTCGTGTACGTTGGTAAGCAGGGTCATTTCTCATACGGTTACGATTAACTTGACTTTTCTTTTTTACCAAGTTTTCACCGTTGCTTCTGTAGAACGTTAATCCGTCTAACGTTCCTTCTAATTGAATAAAGGAATTATTCTTTGCCATGTTTAATGGTTTTGTGACATGTATAGCTGGCATTTTGTAGCCATACCATGTCTGGTTAAGTTGTTCCAAACTCGTTTTGGGACAGTTAATAAATTAAGGGGATGATACAGTAGCTGATAACACTAGTTATTATCCTTAGCAATCGATCGTTTTGCTAAACCACTGTGCGTCAAACATATAAAATAATTTTTAATAGAAAAGTCGATCCAAAAGTCACATCATCACAAAAACCCCTTGTTTTCAGAGAATTACATAATTTGAAGTATTAATTATCTTACAATTTTAACAGATTCACTTTTCAACCCGAATCCCTGTTAAGAATATCATAAAAATGCCTTAACACTAAATTTATATGCAAATAACACTTTATTAACCAGTAAATTACACTTTACACAAGACTTAGAGGTAAATTTGTATGAGTCAACTTTATAAGTTTTAGAGTTAACAGGTTAGGTGTATTGGAAGTAGTTTTGGAAAAAACAATATCGTATTATGGCTTTTTTATCAAAAGAAAACAAACAATCCATTCTCATCTATTCTGAAAGCTCTAACGTAGGTAAAGCTTGTGAGACCCTCATAGCATCAATGGACACCCCAATACGGTGTATAGATATTGATAGTGAAACGCTATCGGATATGATATGGCTAGAGATTACCACGATGATGAATGTAGATTTAGGAGGGCTTTTAAACCCTGAGGTATCACCAGCATTACAACACCTAGGTACAGAACACAATACGGTAGGCGATTGGCTTAGGCTAATTAACCAAAAGCCTTATATACTACAATACCCTATTGCAATTGATGGT
Source organism: Winogradskyella sp. 266wxhm (assembly GCF_058964685.1). Lineage (NCBI taxonomy): Bacteria > Pseudomonadati > Bacteroidota > Flavobacteriia > Flavobacteriales > Flavobacteriaceae > Winogradskyella > Winogradskyella sp. 266wxhm. The sequence goes on along the minus strand of NZ_CM179559.1, from coordinate 3,199,572 downwards.
ACTGTAGTAAAACAGATTAAGTCTGAAGAAGAGGTTTTACAATTCTATAATGGGCTTTTAGGTACAGCGCGAACAAAAATCAATAAAAAAGCGGTGTAACACCATGTGGTAGAGCGCGTAAAATAGATATAAATTTTAAAAACAATAACATATGATTGCTATAGGAACCACAGTAAAATGGGGTAGAAAAGAGTCCCCTGATGTTGGAATTGTCAAAGATTATTATAAATTTGTATCTAAGGAATATGCGCTTAAACACCAGAGAGCCATATTAATAGAAACGTTAAACCATAAACACGTATTAAAATTAGAATCACAAGTTGACCCATTACCCCCTAAGAACATTTTAGATTAATATATATAGACAACAACAACTAAGCAACAAATCGGTGTTAATCTTAAAAATGTATTACAATGGCAACACATGCAACAAGTCTTAACCAACAAGCAGTAAACGACAGAACTTTAAGAAAAGCGAAGTCAAAAGAAGAAAAAAAGAAACAATTTTATTTTATAACAGGCCTTGTCCTATTAGCAGGCTTCCTATACTTGGGAGCAAGTTTATTATATCACACCTACTTAAGTTTGTAACTACAGACTTAAAAGGCGTGATTTTTTTTAATACATTATTTTGGAAAAACTATTACGTATCATAGGTGCCGCTTGGGGTGCCAAGAAAATTGGCGGTGGCAAATGCGGCTGCATAGGCACTATTGTAGTGTTTTTTATCCTGTACTGGCTACTCGGCTATGTGTTTGAGATCTTTTAGGTGATCTCGATAAAACTTTACTTCTTTATTTATTAAACTATTATTTATTCGCGCTGTCACACTGAGCCTGTCAAAGTCCTTCTTTAATGTTCATTTTGTCTTGATACAAAACGAACCAAAAAATCAAAACGATTTATAGGAAGTTGCAAAGCACCATTCGCTAATAACTGCTTATATGGTATTAAAATAGGTGACTGTTCTTCAATCCTAGATTTGAGTTCCTAAGATTGATGTGTGCTCATTACTTCTTAAAATCGTTGGTTCCGACCGTGTCGGAATTAAATTTGAGCCATATTGCTTTTGATGATTTGTCATTCTGAATTTATTTCAGAATCTGTTACATGAATGAAAGTGAGATGCTGAATAAAGTTCAGCATGACAGTAGCAAGTTAAAGATTGCTTCGGTCGTGCCTCGCTCGCAATGACGATAAGCACGGAAGGCTTCTCGATACAATTTGCTCGAAACTCACAAATCACTCGAAGTAACGAAACCCTGTATACTAAACACCAACAACCAAACACCAAACACCAAACACTACATCACATTACCCTTAAAGTCTAACTGACGCCCTTCCTTAGCTGCTTTTTTATCCATATTAGAACCCACAACCATACCAATAGCCATGCCTATAGGTAAGCCAATACCTAAAAAGGCCATGTTACCCATGGTCGTACCAAAAACAACCCCTAACGGCAAACCAAAGGTAGACATGCCCAATACTGTCCAAAGCTTTTGATAATAGCCTTGGGGTACAAGCTTTAAATGTTTTTCTAAATATTTAAGGATACAGTTCTGTTTAGCCCAAACCGTTTTGTACAGCTTAGGATCTGTAGTAGCTTTAGCATTCAGTTCCTCAAGCTGAGTATTTATATAAGTTATGGCCGTATCTGGCAGGTCCCGTTGCACTAGTTCTTGTAACAAAGCTTTTAGTGTACTAAGCTTGTCCTTAAACTTAGGATTAGGGTTTTGCGCTGCTTGATGTGTAATCTCTATAAAGACCATAGTTATAATACTGTTCTTATAACTATAGGTAGCCTATTATGCTATTTTGTTACAGAGCGTTCTGTAAACATCACATAGGCTTTATATACATACTGATAGCCAGCGGCTAGATAAATAAAAATGCTAACTCTTCTTTAGAAAATCCTTTAGAGATTCTAGTCGTTGCGTTTTTTTGATCTGCTTTTGTAGCATCTGGTTGTGGTCTAGTCTTGGACTTTTGCCATCTGTTCTGAAAGAATTGTGGAAATTTCATAGTCTTGTTTTTTCGTTAATACTATAGTTACGAAATTCCTATCGGTTTGGATGCCTAATTGTGGTTTAATTTCACTTAAAATCAAAGATTTAGCATTGTGTTAACATTAAGGAGTGGTTAACCGGCATTGCGAGACACCATAACGTCATTACGAACACAGTGAAGCAATCTCAAATTAGCGACTGTCATGCTGAACTTGTTTCAGCATCTCATCTCACCTTACTGTCAGTCTGAGCTTGTCGAAGACGTATTTTATTTTCTATTTTTTTAATACAACAAGACTACGTTAAATCGTCTATTGTGGCAGATGGTGCATTGTTCTTTACTGATGTAATACCATTTTCCATAGCGCTGTTTGATGAGTATGTTTCACTTGTACCTATAACTTGCCCATTAGATGCTTTAAGGTTAAAGTAAGGGGCGCCAGATTTTGATACTAGGCGCTCATATTTACTATCGTCTGTAGCATTAGTTTTTACTGATTTGATACCGTTTTCACAACTGCTTTTAGCTTTATAACCTTCACTAGCTAAAATATTTTGCCCATTTGATGCTTTTAATCGGAAGCGGAATTCCCCTCTTTTGTCTGTGTACATTTCAAATTTTCCCATGCTGTTTATTATTTTATAAGATGTCCTAAGATAGTTATTTTTATTGGTAAATCATTGTACTTAAATGAGATGTCAACTTACTAAAGCAAATTCAGTATAGGATAGTTAGTACTACAAATAGTATACTAAGTTGTTTTGCTTGTTCTCGATACTGTCATGGCGAGCACACCATAAAGTCATTGAAAGTGTGGAAAAAAGAGTGTCAACCTGTTTTTTTATACACTATGAGATTCTGAAACTAGTTCAGAATGACAAGGCTAATGTCATTGCGAGTGAGGAACGAGCGTGGCAATCTTTCTGTTGTTTTAAAATTATTCCTTTGTCATTCTATGCTTAACACGGAATCTATTTTATTTATGTGATGTTGCTATGTTTTTTTTATCCCTTTCAGTTCCTTAATTTTATGGATGATTCACAGGGGTGCAGAGCTTTGGATTATGCTTGTGGCTGTTGTGAATTGCTTTCAGTTCCTTAATTTTATGGATGATTCACAGGTTCTCCACCGCTAGGAGCTTCACCATCGGTGTTGTGAATTGCTTTCAGTTCCTTAATTTTATGGATGATTCACAGGTGAATGTTGTGTTGAAGCTGCATAAACTCTGTTGTGAATTGCTTTCAGTTCCTTAATTTTATGGATGATTCACAGGAAAGGAAAACGGTTCCGTTATTCTGGTACGTTGTGAATTGCTTTCAGTTCCTTAATTTTATGGATGATTCACAGGGGTGCGAATAATAGTTTATAGCAACTGTTGGTTGTGAATTGCTTTCAGTTCCTTAATTTTATGGATGATTCACAGGACTAAAGAATATCTCTGCAATAGAAGCATTGTTGTGAATTGCTTTCAGTTCCTTAATTTTATGGATGATTCACAGGTTTAAGCGATGGAACATCCTTTTGTTCTTTGTTGTGAATTGCTTTCAGTTCCTTAATTTTATGGATGATTCACAGGAAAACCGAAATATCTAAAGATAGCATTAACGTTGTGAATTGCTTTCAGTTCCTTAATTTTATGGATGATTCACAGGCATATACAGGGCATCAGTTATTTATGAAACGTTGTGAATTGCTTTCAGTTCCTTAATTTTATGGATGATTCACAGGATCTCAACTTGACTAACACGATTATCATTAGTTGTGAATTGCTTTCAGTTCCTTAATTTTATGGATGATTCACAGGACCTACTTTTTTATTATGAAATGATGTGCGGTTGTGAATTGCTTTCAGTTCCTTAATTTTATGGATGATTCACAGGTTTGTTAGTCTTATATAGACTCTACTATATGTTGTGAATTGCTTTCAGTTCCTTAATTTTATGGATGATTCACAGGGCACCCGCTGCGTAATTAGCATCTGCCAAAGTTGTGAATTGCTTTCAGTTCCTTAATTTTATGGATGATTCACAGGTATAGTTTCTTGAACAGTGATTGCCATTAAGTTGTGAATTGCTTTCAGTTCCTTAATTTTATGGATGATTCACAGGTAATGATAAACATGTTCAGCAATTCATCGGTTGTGAATTGCTTTCAGTTCCTTAATTTTATGGATGATTCACAGGGATCATTAAAAAAGCATTGTCAAAGATTGGGTTGTGAATTGCTTTCAGTTCCTTAATTTTATGGATGATTCACAGGCATTACAACAATGCGGATTTGTAAGTTTCAGTTGTGAATTGCTTTCAGTTCCTTAATTTTATGGATGATTCACAGGATTTACACACTGCACAGTAATATATTCTATGTTGTGAATTGCTTTCAGTTCCTTAATTTTATGGATGATTCACAGGCATTACAACAATGCGGATTTGTAAGTTTCAGTTGTGAATTGCTTTCAGTTCCTTAATTTTATGGATGATTCACAGGCCGTAAAGTGGGTATGTCAAAAAGGACACAGTTGTGAATTGCTTTCAGTTCCTTAATTTTATGGATGATTCACAGGTATCATAGAGAGCAGGTAATCATATATTAGGTTGTGAATTGCTTTCAGTTCCTTAATTTTATGGATGATTCACAGGCGAAAACCTCGTAGTTAACTTTGAGCTGTCGTTGTGAATTGCTTTCAGTTCCTTAATTTTATGGATGATTCACAGGATAAGCATAGTCACCATCTGCTATGTCTGGGTTGTGAATTGCTTTCAGTTCCTTAATTTTATGGATGATTCACAGGTCTTTTAAATTCACCAATAACACCAAGCGGGTTGTGAATTGCTTTCAGTTCCTTAATTTTATGGATGATTCACAGGTGTTAGACGTAGCCCAAAGACTTGTATACAGTTGTGAATTGCTTTCAGTTCCTTAATTTTATGGATGATTCACAGGCTTTTTTTGGTTAGCTTCTTCACCCCACCAGTTGTGAATTGCTTTCAGTTCCTTAATTTTATGGATGATTCACAGGTTTAAACAGAAGGTTTATGTACCTAAGTCGTTGTGAATTGCTTTCAGTTCCTTAATTTTATGGATGATTCACAGGTCTATCTTCGTAAGAGTGTACTGCATACTGGTTGTGAATTGCTTTCAGTTCCTTAATTTTATGGATGATTCACAGGAACCTGCTCGGTGAGTTCTTGGTTTAGTCCGTTGTGAATTGCTTTCAGTTCCTTAATTTTATGGATGATTCACAGGAGAAAATATGGTCGTAATTTATTTAAATCAGTTGTGAATTGCTTTCAGTTCCTTAATTTTATGGATGATTCACAGGTATTTCGTCGCCTATTTGTGGCGTAGATTCGTTGTGAATTGCTTTCAGTTCCTTAATTTTATGGATGATTCACAGGTTATGTCGCTTATACAGTAAACTAAAAGTAGTTGTGAATTGCTTTCAGTTCCTTAATTTTATGGATGATTCACAGGTTTTGGTCTGATACATGGATTGAGGAATTGTTGTGAATTGCTTTCAGTTCCTTAATTTTATGGATGATTCACAGGACTATTGTATTTTCCTTTTAATGGTTTTTGGTTGTGAATTGCTTTCAGTTCCTTAATTTTATGGATGATTCACAGGGTTATCCGCATCGTTTCCAAAGACTTGTATGTTGTGAATTGCTTTCAGTTCCTTAATTTTATGGATGATTCACAGGATACTTTCTATAAAAAGCTGGTATCCTGTTTTTTACGAAGCTTATAGAAATTAGCAAAAACACCCCTAAAGTCCCCTCGAGGGGACAGTCACTCGTTTAAAACAATTCTAATTGTTGGCTTGGGGGTTCTAAATCGGCTTCATTTTGGCCATGAAATAGTTCCATCATCCCAAACTGTTTGTCGGTTATTTGCATTATACAGACCTTGCCCTTTTTAGGAAGAGCGTTCTTAGTGCGCTTAATGTGTACTGCTGCATTTTCTCTACTAGGGCAAAACCTTGTGTAGATGCTAAATTGAAACATTCCAAACCCATCATTGAGCAAATTTTTGCGAAAACGTGTAGCTGTCTTACGTTCTGTAATGGTCTCGGTAGGCAAATCAAAAAACACCAATACCCACATACATCTATATTGGTTGAGTCGGGTTAAATAAGAATCCATAATTGATATTCATATTAATTGGCAAAAGTTTCTAGAGACGATTTAAGTTCTGGATATAGTATTTTTCTACGACTCCCCTCAAAACATTCGTAAAGGCTCGCTGTGGTACGGCTCATGGCATTCATTAATGGACTTTGCTTACCATCTATGACCACATCCATAGCTGGGATCATCAACAAATCAGACTTTATATTGGTATTAAGACCCTCTAAATTACACCCTGTTTCTACAATATCGTAAACCAAAACATCTACAAAGGGCCTATAAGGCTCCATAACATCATCTGCCAAACAAAACGCATTATATTTATTATGGTGAAAAATACCAACCGATGGCAGCAAGCCACTACTCACCAATGCCCTTGCCGTAACCGCACGTAAAATGGCATAGCCATAATTGAGCAGGTTATTGGGTGGTACACCTTTTTGGTTACGACTAAACCCATCAATATCAAATAAATTCTGAAAATAATATGCAGCAGCTAAGGCTTCTTGATTGTTCCAATCCCCTGTTTTAACATCTTTAGCATAGCGCTTTAAACGCAGCGCATTTTTCCCTCGTGCCAAAAAATGTTGAGCTTGGTTATCTATCTTGGCCGTAACAGTTTGTTGCCACAGATTCTTTTTTAAAGGTACGCTAGCATTAAGCTGATGACGCATACGTTCGGTCTGCTCACTATGTCCCACTAAAGGCTGCAAAAAACCACAAGGCAAATGCTGCTTATCGCAAGTAATAACGGCTGTTTTATTTTGTACCAACTTCATAAGCAACCCATTGGTAATGGTAATTTGTGGATCTTCCAATACCACATAACCCAAATCTTCAATAGGTAGGATCACCTCTTTTTTATCCGCTTCAGGAAAATTAACCACCAATTGTTCATTTTTGGTACTGAGATAGGCGGGATTGCCGAAAAAGAGGGTGCGTTTTATCATTTACTAAGCCAAATTAAATTACCTAATATCGAAACCTCAAAATCATAATTTTCATAAAGAAAGTTCCAATTATTATTTGAGATTTTTAAAAAAGATGGAATTATGTTTTCTGGAAATGATGAATATTCTGTTTGATAATTATTAATCATCTTTTTTACTTGCTCTTTTATCAACTTGTCAGAAACACTCTCGATCTTATTTAACCTATCGTTAAAATTGTATTTTCGTTTTTCAAAATCTTTCTTTCTATCAGCTAAATTCGTTATAGTGGTGTTTTCCAGTATTTTAGATATGCCCATTTTCACCTCTTCACTTGTTAATATTTTGTGTTTTTGTTCATTAACATTTTTTCTTACATCTGTTATAGCTTGAGCCTCTAAATGATATTGAAGCATAATCCTTTTTCCATCATTTGCAAATTGGGTTATACGATAGAGTCTGTTCTTTTGAAACTCCACATCTTCCCTTTGTTCATACTCACTGTCGTCATTCAACATCAAAACCTTTTGTCCAACTTTTAATAATTTAGTGTCTTGGTAACCACTTAAATTTGGATGAAACATTTCCATATACAACTCTGGTGAGAACTTTTTATGCGCCATAAACACCTTGGAAACCTCAAAAGAAGCCACCGGAATCATTTTACGCTCAATCTTATCATTTATGTTTTTTTGAAGCATTACAGCATAAGGAATTGAACCTGCTGCTGAATAATAATAGTTCTTATGCTCATGTTCCGAACGGTAATTGACACGTTGCTTTACAACTTGCCCTGCTTTTGATTTTACCCTAACATGTCTTATTTTATTACCTTGAGGGTCTGTTGCTTGACTTTTTTGAGTTCTTATTATTTCCCTAATGACAGGGTCTATAATATCATCCACTTTAGACAGCACATCTTTTAATGGTTTACGTTCGGTAAACATAAATTCATCTTCACCTGTTTTGTATTTCCAATCTCCGTTTTCACGTATTGGTTGACCGTCGGGATAACGTTCTACATCTCTTATCTTCCCTATAAATGTTTGTTTGTACAAAGTACTTCTAACAGTATCACCTTGTGATTTTTTTATGATTCTTTCCCCTTTTTCATCTGTCACAAAATTTTCACATTTGTCTTTCACATACTGTAATTTGCCACGCTTTCTTACATTTTTTATAGTCTGTTGCAAGATTTTATCTTTTTCATAATTAACAATAAGTATCTGGTTTTCAATGCTATTTATTAATTTTTGCGAGTTAAATGAATCGAAAGGTTTAGTGGTAAATTGCTTACCTTCTCTTTCTTCCATCTTATACATCTTATCCAACAAGGCATCCCTTCGGCTACTGTTAACTGGTATGAGTGTAAGCACAGCAGCATCAATAGCATGGTGTGTATGCTTATTCCTGCTTTTTATCTTATCGGTTTCCTGAAAACCATATATTTTTCTAAACTGAGCAGTTACCTCCCCTTTTTGTACCGCTACTTTTTTAAAATATGTCTTTAAAAACTCTCGTGCATACTTACTTACCATTTGCGTATCTACCAATTGTCTTCTTGCCCAACTATCTTTTACCTCATCAGTTGTAAATCGCTCTACTTTATTCTTCCAGTACTCATAATGCATCCTGTAGTAATGCTTTTCTTGGATACGCTTGCTCTTTTTGGCCTCATCTTCGTTTCCAGTGGACTTTAGCCTGCTTTCGAATAAGGACTTGTAATTATCCCTAGTTTTTTCCCATTCCCTTAAGCGTGGTTTTATGGCAGTACCTTTACCCGCTACATCTTCTTCATAATTTTCGCAAAAGAAAGGCATTAATTTTCCTTTATCGTCCCTATTGTATTTAGCATAGCAAACTGTAAGGTTTGCCATTGTGTTATCTGGTAATAGACTTCTTGGAATAGTATGCTCCACATCAATATCACTTGAAAACAATTGAGCAATGGAAATCATTTTTCCAGTGTACATACATTGTCCTTTTTGCTCCATCCATAATTCATATCGTCTAATAGCTTTTTTTTCGCTTAAAATCTCACTGTTTCTCTTGTTGACAATTTTCTTTCCTGATTCATCAAAAGTCTCTTCAAAGGATTGTTCACACCACAATTCAAAATCACGAATACGCTCTTCAACATTAAATGATTTGTTTTCCTTAGTCTTAAACTCTTCAAGGAAAGCTCTGATTTTTTCCCGTTTTTTTCGTCGTTCATTTTGATAACGTTCAATAGCTGCTCTCTTATTGTTATCATTCAGTTCTCTTGCCACTTCAACCACCACTTCAGTATCTTCATCTATTTCCCCTTCTAGAATAAGCTCATTAACCAAACGTCTTAAAATGCTCATGGATTTATTGAACATTGGGTTTTTTATACTGTCTATCAATGGTATAGGTAGTATGTCTTTGCCTGTATTTTTGTCGGTTACTTTAGTACCATATATATTTTTTCTGTTGGAATGGTGGTATAATTCTCCGTTTAAGTTTATACCATGTTTTGATAGTGCTTCACTGAACAAACTAGTCAATGTAGACACTTCTCGATATGCCCTTTTAGAATCGAAGAAAAATTCTTGGTATTCCTTCCCTACTTCATTGATAATGGTCTCTTTATCTTCTCTTCTATCCCAAGAATTTTTACCGAAATAACCCATACAAGCATTAATTATGTCCCTTTTATCTTCCTCGGTGAGTAGGTACTCAAAATCTTTCCATGCTCTTACTGGTTCTCCAGTTTCCCTCCAGTCTTCCACCTCTCCTTTATAAGCATCAATTAAATTATTGGTAATTCCAACAATCATTTTATGCCAGTTATATAACTCACGGCTGCTTTTAGCCAGTTTTAGGATGGTTCCTTTTTGATATTCCCATTCATTCTCCATTAATTCCGGAAACTTAGCCAACATAACCGCGTCATTATACAAATAACCTTGCTTTAAAAACGGAATGATTTTCTTCAGTGCCTTTAAGCTTAGGTCGCCATAACCTACAGTTAGCTTATTTTTTAGAATAACTAATGGCGATAAAGACACTTCTTTCTTATTGCGCTTAACAGTAACATTCTCAATGTTAAGTTTCTCAATTGCAAAACTTTCTAGGTATTCTTCGTCAAAATCAAAAACGGCATGCCAAATATCCAAAATGGAATAACCTTTTATAATTTTTGGTGCATTGCCCATATGGTAATTCTCAATATTCATTAGAGAGTCATATACCAACTCTCCTAATATTTTGATTATCCCATTACAAAAAGGCATACCCGAAACACTTGTTTCGTACTTTCCTGTTTTTTTGCTTAAAGGGTAATTGTATTTTGTTTTTTGCTTAAGTTTTTTGTCTAAATACCTTCTTATATCTTCAAACTTAAAATTGTCCTTTTTTATAAAAACATCATTAAAAAGCAATTCCCTTAAATCTTGAGGCAAGCTTTGTTTTTCATCATCTTTATCATAATACTTTATGGTATTTATGAATTGCCAAGCTCTTGAAATCTCAAAAATTGGATGAGAGACAGGACATCTTAATTTTGAAGGTTCTAACGTACATTTTCCAATGGCTCCTTTCTGGGAACGTAAAGGACGTTGCCAAATAATGGATTTCCACAGGCTCAGTACAAATTGGTCGTGATAGCCATATTTGCCATCTCTGGAAACATTATACCCTTGTGCTTTACAAATTAATTCAAGTTCGTTTTGGTATTCCTCTCTGTAAGGATATTCATTTCGTGCTCTAATACCTTTGTCTAAAAATTCGTTTTTTAAGGCTTCAGCAATGGTTCGGTTATTATCAAGTGCTTTTTGAAACCCACTTTCACCTCTTCTTTTAATTTGAGTTTCGGTCTCTTTATCAGATTCCCCAATGTCCTTATACCCTCTTCTTTGGACGAGATGGTATAAAACCCTTCCAAATTCATGCTTGGTTAATGGCTCGTCTAGTGCCTTTACTCTCAATTCGTATGGATTTTTATACTTTTTGCCTCCTTGGTAAGAAAAATCACATGACAACCAGCTTAAAAATTTTTCATTTTCAGGAAACATTCTTACCTGCCCTTTCTTATACTTGCTCCAAGATTCTAACTGTAAAATATTTAAAGGCACATATTCACTATTTTTACATAGAATTTCAAGTAACTTCCATTTCCTGTATTTTCTAGCCCTAATAAGATTTCGTTTAGAGCGTGCTTCTCTTCTATCTCTCGTAGGCGAGCTATACCCACCTTGCCCCTTAACCATTCCTGAGGGAAATGTTATCACTCCTTTTTTAGAAATTTCTTCCCCATCTCTAATTGCCCAACCTAATGAAGAGCTTCCTAAATCTAAACCCAATTTTGCCATATTATATTTTTTTCTTAATTTAGTGTCACTGAAAGACAATTCACAACAAGGCTTAAAAGCCACAGAAAATTCTAAACGACTGCCTAGGTAGTCGTTACTTTTTTTAAAAGTATCCCATCATTTCATTTTTATTTTACGGTTTACCATAAAAGCAATTCACAATAAGGATTATTCCGTTGTGAAAACATTTAAAGCGGCATTTGTATAACAAGTGTCGTTTTTTTTATCACATCGCTAAATTTTAAGTGCTTAGGTATACTCTAAGAGACATGTTTATTTTCGGGAACATATCATAAAAGTCACTCTACTTTTATAGAAAAGTAGCACCAATAAATTTAAACAAAGAATTAATTAGTTATGTAAAAAAGCTCCTCAGGCAAGAGTCGCTGTTAATTAATTAAGGGATTCTAAATATATAAAAAAGCCCTTGATTGTGCAAGGGCTAACGTTATACTTATTTGGTAGTCTTTTGAATAGAGAGCCTACACCAGCTTAAAATCTAGCAACAACTCGCCTTCTATAGCGGCTTGTAGGTGATCGCCTTTTTCCACCAAACCTGTACCACTTGCTGGTGTACCTGTAAAGATAAGATCTCCTGGTTCTAAGGTCATAAATGAAGAGACGTACGAAATGATTTCTGCAAAGGTATAAATCATAAGACTGGTGTTACCGATTTGCGTTTGCGCATTGTTGATTTTAAGATCAAAGTTGATATCCGCTAAGTTCTTAAACTCCGCGATAGGCTTAAATGCCGACATTGGTGAGGCACCATCAAAACCTTTGGCCAAAGCCCAAGGGCCTTTTTGTTCTCTACTAGCATTAAGGACGTCTTTTGCTGTGAAATCTATACCAACAGCAATCTCCGAAATGTAAGCATCGGCATCTTCTAAAGCAATGGCCTTACCTTGCTTGCCTATTTTGGCGACCAACTCTACCTCATAGGCCAGTTGATTGGTGATACCAGGAAACGGTATGTCTTGGTTGTTGGTGACTAAGCTAGATTCTGGCTTTGTAAATATGGTTTGCGCACCTGTTTTTAGAGCGTCTATTTCTGAAGGTTCTGTTACGTAATTTTTGCCTATGCCTATTATTTTCATGAGGAATTATGGGTTAGTTTTTTAAGGCACTAAAGATAGATAATGTAAGATTCTGGTACAATGATTTTTTTTATTGTATTGTAGTTACTAACGAAGCAATCTAAAACAACTACTGTCATGCTGAACTTGTTTCAGCATCTTATTTTCATTCAAACAATAGATTCTGAAATAAATTCAGAATAACACTTCAAATAATAAAGAGAAAGTAGCTCAAACCCAATTCCGACACGGTCGGAACCAACGATTTTCAGAAGTAATGAGCTCCATCAATCTTAAGAATTCAAAGCTAGGACTGAAGAGCAATCACCAATTATACTACAACATAAGCAATTATTAGCGAATGGTGCTTTGCAACTTCCTATAAATCGTTTTGAAATCAAAGATTCACGAAATCAATAAAATAAATATATCTTGAGTAATTTTTGGTTCGTTTTGTATCAAGAACTGCGTAGCACATCATGAGTTCTTAAACAATGAATATGGACGAATACAAAATGAACATAAGAAACAAACTAAATTTAGATTCTGAAATAAATTCAGAATGACACTACAAATAATAAAGAGAAAGCAGCTCAAACCCAATTCCGACAGCGTCGGAACCCACTGTCGTAAGTATATATAATCAAAATACGTTAAAAATAGCGGAAGCCTTGGACGCTATTTAGGATTTTGATTATGGTTTCAAAAGCACGACAGTGCTATTGAAAATACCTACCGACAGTAATAGACTTTTTGGTTCGTTTTTGGTCTTTCAATTGCGTAGCACATCATGAGTTCTTAAACAATGAATATCGACGAATAAAAATGAACAAGAAGAAACAAACAAAACAATCTATCCATAAATACCCTATGCATTTACAAACGACCTCCGATTATTTAGCGTAAAACATGTAGTGAAGCGTAGGGTTAAACAAAAATCTTGATAACGAACAAACAATCAACAGATACAAATTAACAAATAGACCTATGTTTTCACTAAAACAATGACCACCATTTTTGTGCCGTAGCAAACAATATGTTTAGCGAAATCATCGGCAGTCTTGATTTTTTGGTTCGTTTTGTATCAAGAACTGCGCAGCACATCATGAGTTCCTAAACAATGAATATGGACGAATACAAAATGAACATAAGAAACAAACTAAATTTAGATACTGAAATAAATTCAGAATGACACAACACGAAACAGCTTCTCGATACAATTTGCTCGTACCTTACAAATCACTCGAAGTGACGAAACACCAAAAACTAAAAACAAAACACTAAACACCAAAAGCCACCGTCATTGCGAACAAAGTGAAGCAATCTCACCTCTATACTGTCATGCTGAACTCGTTTCAGCATCTCATTTTCATACAAACAATAGATTCTGAAATAAATTCAGAATGACACTTCAAATAATAAAGAGAAAGCAGCTCAAACCCAATTCCGACAGCGTCGGAACCCGCTGTCGTAAGTATATATAATCAAAATACGTTAAAAATAGCGGAAGCCTTGGACGCTATTTAGGATTTTGATTATGGTTTCAAAAGCACGACAGTGCTATTGAAAATACCTACCGACAGTAATAGACTTTTTTAGTAGCCTGCCCTGAGCATTATCGAATTCAAAATATATTTTGAATGAAGATACCTTACAACGTAAGTCGAAGGGTTTGGTCTTTCAATTGCGTAGCACATCATGAGTTCTTAAACAATGAATATCGACGAATAAAAATGAACATAAGAAACAAACGAAACAATCTTTAAGTTGCTACCGTCATTGCGAACAAAGCGAAGCAATCTCATCTCTGTACTGTCATGCTGAACTAGTTTCAGCATCTCATTTTCACACAAACAACAAATTCTAAAATAAATTCAGAATGACACTTCAAATAATAAAGAGAAAGCAGCTCAAACCCAATTCCGACACGGTCGGAACCCGCTGTCGTAAGTATATATAATCAAAATACGTTAAAAATAGCGGAAGCCTTGGACGCTATTTAGGATTTTGATTATGGTTTCAAAAGCACGACAGTGCTATTGAAAATACCTACCGACAGTAATAGACTTTTTTAGTAGCCTGCCCTGAGCATTATCGAATTCAAAATATATTTTGAATGAAGATACCTTACAACGTAAGTCGAAGGGTTTGGTCTTTCAATTGCGTAGCACATCATGAGTTCTTAAACAATGAATATCGACGAATAAAAATGAACAAGAAGAAACAAACAAAACAATCTATCCATAAATACCCTATGCATTTACAAACGACCTCCGATTATTTAGCGTAAAACATGTAGTGAAGCGTAGGGTTAAACAAAAATCTTGATAACGAACAAACAATCAACAGATACAAATTAACAAATAGACCTATGTTTTCACTAAAACAATGACCACCATTTTTGTGCCGTAGCAAACAATATGTTTAGCGAAATCATCGGCAGTCTTGATTTTTTGGTTCGTTTTGTATCAAGAACTGCGCAGCACATCATGAGTTCCTAAACAATGAATATGGACGAATACAAAATGAACATAAGAAACAAACTAAATTTAGATACTGAAATAAATTCAGAATGACACAACACGAAACAGCTTCTCGATACAATTTGCTCGTACCTTACAAATCACTCGAAGTGACGAAACACCAAAAACTAAAAACAAAACACTAAACACCAAAAGCCACCGTCATTGCGAACAAAGTGAAGCAATCTCACCTCTATACTGTCATGCTGAACTCGTTTCAGCATCTCATTTTCATATAAACATTAGATTCTGAAATAAATTCAAAATGACACTACAAACAATAAAGCGAAAGCAGCTCAAACCCAATTCCGACAGCGTCGGAACCCGCTGTCGTAAGTATATATAATCAAAATACGTTAAAAATAGCGGAAGCCTTGGACGCTATTTAGGATTTTGATTATGGTTTCAAAAGCACGACAGTGCTATTGAAAATACCTATCGACAGTAATAGACTTTTTGGTTCGTTTTTGGTCTTTCAATTGCGTAGCACATCATGAGTTCTTAAACAATGAATATCGACGAATAAAAATGAACAAGAAGAAACAAACGAAATGATCTATCCATAAATACCCTATGCGTTTACAAACGACCTCCGATTATTTAGCGTAAAACATGTAGTGAAGCGTAGGGTTAAACAAAAATCTTGATAACGAACAAACAATCAACAGATACAAATTAACAAATAGACCTTATGTTTTCATTAAAACAATGACCACCATTTTTGTGCCGTAGCAAACAATATGTTTAGCGAAATCATCGGCAGTCTTGATTTTTTGGTTCGTTTTGTATCAAGAACTGCGAAGCACATCATGAGTTCCTAAACAATGAATATGGACGAATACAAAATGAACATAAGAACAATAGCATAATTGAAGTAAAAAGAATTTACTCAAAACAAATGAGATTCTGAATTCGTTTCAACATCTCACTTTCATACAAACAATAGATTCTTAAATAAATTCAGAATAACACTTCAAATAATAAAGAGAAAGCAGCTCAAACCCAATTCCGACAGCGTCGGAACCCGCTGTCGTAAGTATATATAATCAAAATACGTTAAAAATAGCGGAAGCCTTGGACGCTATTTAGGATTTTGATTATGGTTTCAAAAGCACGACAGTGCTATTGAAAATACCTACCGACAGTAATAGACTTTTTGGTTCGTTTTTGGTCTTTCAATTGCGTAGCACATCATGAGTTCTTAAACAATGAATATCGACGAATAAAAATGAACAAGAAGAAACAAACGAAATGATCTATCCATAAATACCCTATGCGTTTACAAACGACCTCCGATTATTTAGCGTAAAACATGTAGTGAAGCGTAGGGTTAAACAAAAATCTTGATAACGAACAAACAATCAACAGATACAAATTAACAAATAGACCTTATGTTTTCATTAAAACAATGACCACCATTTTTGTGCCGTAGCAAACAATATGTTTAGCGAAATCATCGGCAGTCTTGATTTTTTGGTTCGTTTTGTATCAAGAACTGCGAAGCACATCATGAGTTCCTAAACAATGAATATGGACGAATACAAAATGAACATAAGAACAATAGCATAATTGAAGTAAAAAGAATTTACTCAAAACAAATGAGATTCTGAATTCGTTTCAACATCTCACTTTCATACAAACAATAGATTCTTAAATAAATTCAGAATAACACTTCAAATAATAAAGAGAAAGCAGCTCAAACCCAATTCCGACAGCGTCGGAACCCGCTGTCGTAAGTATATATAATCAAAATACGTTAAAAATAGCGGAAGCCTTGGACGCTATTTAGGATTTTGATTATGGTTTCAAAAGCACGACAGTGCTATTGAAAATACCTACCGACAGTAATAGACTTTTTGGTTCGTTTTTGGTCTTTCAAAAATGAACAAAAAAACCAAACACCAACAACCCTAAGACTTCTGCTTCGGAATAGTACAACCCGCACTTTCCCAAGGATACTTACCCGCAGGTAAAGCCTCTTCAATAGTAATTAATGGCAAAAAGATTTCTGCATCGGCTGACACTCCCGTACCTTGAACATTAAGCCCAAAAATACTACGCAATTGGTTGGCACCTGTATTAGGCACGGTAACAGCTGCGTCGACTTGCTCACGGCTCATTTCCTTACGATCGGCATAAAGCGCTGCCCAACGCTCCCCTACCGGAATTTTAATCAGCATACCTTTATTACCATCACTCATAGGATCGAGATACATAGCCTCATCTACCACATCGGCAATGGCCATTTTATCATTGATTTCCTTGTAGTCGTATTTAGAGTTTCCTGCAAATATATTGTTGATCAACTTCAGCTTTGCACCTTTGCTGTACAGTCCACCCATATGTCCATACGCCAAGGTGTTACGCTCTACCGTTGCAATTAAATTTTGTTCCAGCGCTAAAGCATCACCGCCATAAGAAGCAACAGCATCGTGTTTCCACGTAAATAGTACCGTGTTATATTTAATATCAAAAACAGGTAATTTACTCTCGTCCGTACCCATATAACCCGTACGTGCATGAATACCGTAGCCAGTATTGTTGATACAGAAATTATTCTGAATAAGTCCCTTACCACCTTCAAACACCTGAACCGAAATCACTCCCTGTGTTGGTGCGGTATTCATAACCACACAATTCACTACCGAAATATTAGTGTACTTACTCCCCACAACAACAATGCCGCCTGATTCTGGTGAAGGATTTTTATTTGTCGGAGGATGCGCTGTACGACGTATAGCTAAGTTTTCGTCTTTATGATAGCGGTTACGTGGACCGTTATCGATAATGATACCATCTACTACAATCGCAGAACCCGTAGATTTATGCCCATTACTTTCTCGCGATTTGTCGGTGTGAATATAAATTCTAGGCAAGGTAGATTTCATATAATCGTTAGTCCCTGTGAATATAGTTTTATGAGCATCCCAAGGATCGCGGTA
This sequence comes from Winogradskyella sp. 266wxhm, assembly GCF_058964685.1. NCBI lineage: Bacteria > Pseudomonadati > Bacteroidota > Flavobacteriia > Flavobacteriales > Flavobacteriaceae > Winogradskyella > Winogradskyella sp. 266wxhm. Next base: position 3,181,632 of record NZ_CM179559.1, on the reverse strand, counting down.
GCTAAAGTCGGTATTGTAACCTCCATAGATTTGTACGGGAACTGTGATTTCGTCCGAACCATTCTTGCCCTTACTCATATAAACACCTTCCGCAATATGAATACGGTCATTAGGTTTGAGATGATGAATGATGTTTCCTAAATCTTTTGCAGGACGTTCCTTAGTGCCCATCTGACCCGATCCTGTGGTTTTACTAATAAACCAATCACGACCCTTGTTAGCGAAATTAGGTGAAGTGTTTTGAGCGAATAGGTTTGGACTTGTGAATACGGCTAAAAGTGCCAAAACCAATATAGAATGCTTCATAAATTTTAGAAATTGAAATGTTATAGATTAATAGACACAAAAGCTAACAAATAGCTAAAAAGAAGACCTCTATTTTTTAGTCAGTAAGACCAAAAACTTAGTGAAAGCTTAAAAAGTAAGTACAACATGACAAAACACCAAACACACAAAACCACACGTCAGTTCGAGTGTTTTATTCGAAGCATGAGAATAAAATGTATCGAGAACCGCAAACACATCTTCGACAGGCTCAGACTGACAGCATCCTTCAAACTATTACCGTCATTGCGAACACAGTGAAGCAATCTCACCTCTATACTGTCATGCTGAACTCGTTTCAGCATCTCATTTTCACGCAAACAATAGATCCTGAAATAAATTCAAAATGACAAAACAAATCAAAAAGAGAAAGTAGCTCAAACCCAATTCCGACACGGTCGGAACCCGCTGTCGTAAGTATATATAATCAAAATACGTTAAAAATAGCGGAAGCCTTGGACGCTATTTAGGATTTTGATTATGGTTTCAAAAGCACGACAGTGCTATTGAAAATACCTATCGACAGTAATAGACTTTTTGGTTCGTTTTTGGTCTTTCAAAAATGAACAAGAAGAAACAAACAAAACAATCTATCCAAAAATATCCTATGCATTTACAAACGACCTCCGATTATTTAGCGTAAAACATGTAGTGAAGCGTAGGGTTAAACAAAAATCTTGATAAAGAACAAATAGTCAACAGACACCAATCAATAAATAGACCTTATGTTTTCACTAAAACAATGACCACCATTTTTGTGCCGAAGCAAACAATATGTTTAGCGAAATCATCGGCAGTCTTGATTTTTTTGGTTCATTTTTTTATCAAGAACTGCGTAGCACATCATGAGTTCTTAAACAATGAATATGGACGAATACAAAAAGAACATAAAAGAGGCACTTCGACTGCGCTCAGTGTCACACCTTAATAATCAATTATACATTATAGTAAGCAGAGCAAAGCAATCCCAAATAGCAACTGTAATGCTGAACTAGTTTCAGCATCTCATTTTCATATAAACAATAGATTCTGAAATAAATTCAGAATGACACTTCAAATAAAAAAGAAAGCAAATCAAACTTCGATTAGGATACAAGCAAAACAATCTATCCAAAAATATCCTATGCATTTACAAACGACCTCCGATTATTTAGCGTAAAACATGTAGTGAAGCGTAGGGTTAAACAAAAATCTTGATAACGAAAAAACAATCAACAGACACCAATCAATAAATAGACCTTATGTTTTCACTAAAACAATGACCACCATTTTTGTGCCGTAGCAAACAATATGTTTAGCGAAATCATCGGCAGTCTTGATTTTTTGGTTCGTTTTGTATCAAGACAAAATGAACATAAGTAAAATAGCGGAAGCCTTGGACGCTATTTAGGATTTTGATTATGGTTTCAAAAGCACGACAGTGCTATTGAAAATACCTATCGACAGTAATAGACTTTTTTAGTAGCCTGCCCTGAGCATTATCGAATTCAAAATATATTTTGAATGAAGATACCTTACAACGTAAGTCGAAGGGTTTGGTCTTTCAATTGCGTAGCACATCATGAGTTCTTAAACAATGAATATCGACGAATAAAAATGAACAAGAAGAAATAAACTAAATTTAGATACTGAATCAAGTTCAGAATAACACAAAACAACCCCTAAATACAATTTACGCACCTCTAACAAATCACACCAAGTAACAAAACACCAAAAACCAAAAATCAAAAACAAACACTACCCCACAACCGAAAACACCGCAACCATTTCCCGTTTCCCCTTAAAAGCCGAAGAACCCAAAGCTTCAAAACGATAAGCATCATCAGCAACAGCATTGACCACAGCCTCAGAAACTAATAAATCTACACCATAAGTTGCACACGCCGCCTGCATACGAGCCGTAGTATTCAACACATCACCCGTAAAGAAAATATCTTTTTTAAGCGCGCCGATTTCACCTGTAGTAACTTCCCCAATATGAATAGCCGCCTTAAAATCTGGATACACACCATAATGCTTTGTATAAAACGAACGTCGCTGTTCTAAATCTTGTTTCATAGCAAAAAAACAATCCAAACTCAACTGAGCATAGTTTTTGGTGCGACATTGCCAAGACAATACAATCTCATCACCCACATACTGATACACCTCACCTTTATGACGTAGAATAGCATCCGAAAGATCATTGTAATAGGATTTCAAGAATTCAAAATAGGTTTTATGACCAAGTGTTTCCGCAATTTGAGTTGAGGATTTCATATCGCTAAACATAAACAGTCGCATTTCATATTTAGGTTTATGGTACCTCCCAGTAAAGAAATTGACCATAACCGAATGCCCTAGATTCTCGCTTATTTCAACATAAAACAAGGACAACAATAGCGAAAATGCCAATTGTATCAGCGTAGAAATATGGGTAATACTCAAAAAGAAAACTATAAATTTCTGCCACACTATTGCATCAAACACCGAAGCATGAAGCTCTATAGCCGCAGCACTGATGAAAGTAATCAAAATGATAAGCTCCATAAAGACCACATAAAAGCAGAACTTCCCTACAAGCTTTACCAAAAAGCTATAACGTTGAAAAATACGGTTGATATAGGTAAACTCAACCAGCCCAACTAGTAGTCCAACAGCAATTACACTGATACTTGCAAAAACAAAGACTTCAGCTGTAATGGCAATAGCCGAATCCGGAGTATTTTCAGCCGAACCGATAATCGCATATTCCGTCCACAAGAACACCCAACCCGTCACCAACCAAATAATACCGATAGGCACTATCTGACTTAAAAGACGTTTGTGTTTAGCTGAAAGCATAGTGATATGAATAAGCGTTCACAAAAATACCAAAAGATATCATTCTGTAACACTGGATGTTATTTCTCTTTCCACAGATGATTGAGATACCCTAACACCAATCAATTAAGGTACTGAAACGAGTTCAGCATGACAAACAAATAATAAAAGAGAAAGCAGCTCAAACTTCGATTAGGATACAAGCAAAAAAAATCTATTCAAAAATACCCTATGCGTTTACAAACGACCTCCGATTATTTAGCGTAAAACATGTAGTGAAGCGTAGGGTTAAACAAAAATCTTGATAACGAAAATACAATCAACAGACACCAATCAATAAATAGACCTTATGTTTTCACTAAAACAATGACCACCATTTTTGTGCCGTAGCAAACAATATGTTTAGCGAAATCATCGGCAGTCTTGATTTTTTTGGTTCATTTTTTTATCAAGAACTGCGCAGCACATCATGAGTTCTTAAACAATGAATATGGACGAATACAAAAAGAACATAAAAGAGGCACTTCGACTGCGCTCAGTGAGACATCTTAATAATCAATTATACATTATAGTGAGCAGAGCAAAGCAATCCCAAATAGCAACTGTAATGCTGAACTAGTTTCAGCATCTCATTTTCATATAAACAATAGACTCTGAAATAAATTCAGAATGACAACACAAATAAAAATAGAAAGCAGCTCAAACCCAATTCCGACAGCGTCGGAACCCGCTGTCGTAAGTATATATAATCAAAATACGTTAAAAATAGCGGAAGCCTTGGACGCTATTTAGGATTTTGATTATGGTTTCAAAAGCACGACAGTGCTATTGAAAATACCTATCGACAGTAATAGACTTTTTGGTTCGTTTTTGGTCTTTCAATTGCGTAGCACATCATGAGTTCTTAAACAATGAATATCGACGAATAAAAATGAACAAGAAGAAACAAACGAAACAATCTTTAAGTTGCTACCATCATTGTGAACAAAGCAAAGCAATCCCAAAACAATTAATGTTATGCTAAACTCGTTTCAGCATCTCATTTTCACACAAACAATAGATTCTAAAATAAATTCAGAATGACACTACAAATCAAAAAGAGAAAGCAGCTCAAACCCAATTCCGACAGCGTCGGAACCAACGATTTTCAGAAGTAATGAGCACAAATCAATTTTAAGAGTTAAAATCTAGGATTGAAGTACAATCACCAATTTTACTACAACATAAGCAGTTATTAGCGAATGGTGCTTTGCAACTTCCTATAAATCGTTTTGATTTTTTGGTTCGTTTTGTATCAAGAACTGCGAAGCACATCATGAGTTCCTAAACAATGAATATGGACGAATACAAAATGAACATAAGAAAGAAACAAACTAAACTTAGATACTGACTCAAGTTCAGAATAACACAGAACAACCTCTAAATACAATTTACGCACCCCTAACAAATCTCCCTAAGCAACAAAACACCATAAACTAAACACCAAACACCAACAACCAACAACCACAAGCAGGTCATAATCGGATTAAACTCGGGTCATAAGCGGATCATAAGCGGCTTCCATATAGTTTTTTCCTACAAAAAATTCAGAACTATAAAGCAGAGTCCTCAGCAAAACACAAACTCAAAAAAGAACTAAACACACAACTTCTACTATACATAAGCATAGTTCATTTTGATAAGTATAATTTGTACCTTTGCAACTTTGCAAAAAACAACAGGAGGACTATAACCATATATGAGCCATTTCGACGATTCTATTGAAGTAAAAGGTGCACGCGTACACAACCTAAAAAACATTGATGTTACCATTCCAAGGGAAAAACTTGTAGTCATCACAGGGTTGTCTGGTAGTGGTAAATCGTCCTTAGCTTTCGACACTATTTATGCAGAAGGGCAACGTCGCTACATCGAAACCTTCTCTGCCTACGCACGTCAGTTCCTTGGTAGTTTAGAACGCCCAGATGTTGATAAGATTGATGGCCTATCTCCTGTTATTGCTATAGAGCAAAAAACCACCAGTAAATCACCACGCTCTACCGTAGGAACCATTACTGAGATCTATGATTTCTTTCGTTTGCTTTATGCTAGAGCCGCTGATGCCTACAGTTATGAAACTGGTGAAAAGATGGTGAGCTACAGCGATGAACAGATTAAAGACCTTATTCTAGAATCATACAATGGTAAGCGCATCAATATTCTGTCGCCTGTTATCCGATCACGTAAAGGCCATTACCGTGAGTTATTTGAGCAAATCGCCAAACAAGGCTTCGTTAAAGTACGTACAGATGGCGAGATTGTAGACCTTGAAAAAGGCATGAAGCTAGACCGCTACAAAACCCATGATATTGAAATCGTCATTGATCGTTTAAAAATAGACGACACACAAGACAATGAAAAGCGTTTGATGGAGTCCATCAACACGGCTATGTATCATGGTGACGATGTACTAATGGTTATAGACCAAGACACTAACGAACCACGTTACTTTAGTCGTAACTTAATGTGTCCGTCCTCAGGTATATCTTACCCCAACCCTGAGCCTAACAATTTCTCGTTTAATTCGCCAAAAGGTGCCTGTCCAAACTGTAATGGTATTGGAGAGCTTTATGTTGTTAATGAAAGAAAGTTAGTACCAGACGAAACCTTATCCATAAAAAACGGCGCCCTTGCACCTCATGGACCTCAAAAGAAAAGCTGGATTTTCAAGCAATTTGAAACCATTGCACAACGCTTCAACTTTGCATTAACTGATGCTTGGAAAGACATTCCAGATGAGGCAAAACAAATTATTTTATACGGTGGCAAAGATAGCTTTACTGTAGAAAGCAAGCTTCTTGGAGTAACCAGAGACTATAAAATAGATTTTGAAGGTGTTGCCAGTTTTATTGAGAGCCAATACAATTCAGATTCTACATCATTAGTACGTTGGGCTAAGGAATATATGGATAAAGTAGAATGTGATGTTTGCGAAGGTTCTAGATTACGCAAAGAGTCACTTTACTTTAAAGTTGATGGGAAAAGTATTGCTGATATTATAAAGATGGATATTGTTGAGTTAGACCAATGGTTAAACGGTCTCACAAAACGATTATCAAACAAACAACAACAGATTTCATCTGAAATTATAAAGGAAATTAGTAGTCGTGTACAATTCTTATTGGATGTCGGCTTAACTTACTTAACCCTAAACCGAAGCTCAAAATCGCTTTCTGGTGGAGAAGCGCAACGTATTCGATTGGCTACTCAAATAGGATCGCAACTGGTAGGCGTTTTATATATTCTGGATGAACCTAGTATAGGTTTACACCAACGCGATAATGAAAAGCTGATTAATTCCTTAGAATCGCTTCGTGATGTAGGGAATTCTGTTATTGTTGTAGAGCACGACAAAGATATGATAGAGCGTGCCGATCATGTTATAGACATTGGTCCTTTCGCAGGAAAGCATGGAGGTGAAATTATTAGTGAAGGCACACCTAAAGCACTTTTAAAAGAACACACCTTAACTGCTGAATACCTTAATGGTAAAAAGGAAATTGAAGTTCCTAAAGAACGAAGAAAAGGTAACGGTAAGACCATAAGTTTAAAAGGTTGTACAGGTAACAATCTTAAAAATATTAGTGTTGAATTTCCTCTGGGAAAAATGATTGGTGTTACAGGTGTTTCAGGAAGTGGAAAATCGACACTAATCAACGAAACGCTTTACCCAATTCTAAATGCACATTATTTCAATGGTGTAAAAAAACCTATGCCCTACAAAAGTATCAAAGGTTTAGAACATATTGATAAAGTAATAGATATTAACCAATCTCCGATAGGTAGAACACCTCGAAGCAATCCAGCAACGTACACTAAAACTTTCGATGAAATAAGAAAGCTGTTTGCTCAGATTCCTGAAGCTATGATCCGAGGCTACAAACCTGGTCGTTTTAGTTTTAATGTAGCTGGTGGGCGCTGTGAAACTTGTCAAGGTGCAGGTCTTCGGGTTATAGAGATGAATTTTTTACCAGACGTTTATGTAGAGTGTGAAACCTGTCAAGGAAAACGTTTCAACAGAGAAACTTTAGAAATTCGCTACAAGGGTAAATCTATTAGTGATGTTTTAGATATGACCATTGAAGAAGCTGTAAATTTCTTTGAGCATATCCCTAAAATATACCGAAAGCTTAAAACTATAGCAGATGTTGGTTTAGGCTACATCACGCTTGGGCAACAAAGCACTACCCTTTCTGGTGGAGAAGCACAACGTATAAAACTAGCTACAGAATTAAGCAAACGCGATACAGGAAACACTTTCTATATTCTTGACGAGCCTACAACCGGACTTCATTTTGAAGATATAAGAGTGTTAATGAAAGTATTGAACAAGCTGGTTGACAAAGGTAATACCGTCCTCATTATTGAGCATAATCTTGATGTTATTAAAACTGTAGACTATATTATAGACATTGGATACGAAGGCGGTAAAGGTGGTGGACAAGTTGTTGCCTCAGGTACACCAGAAGATATTATTAAAGACAAAAAGAGTCATACTGCTAGGTTCCTGAAGAAAGAATTGTCGTAATTTCTTACAATAAATATCGAAAAATAGCTTAAATGCAATTATTGTTAACGCTATTAATTTTAGAGTAATTGAATCTCAAACAGATTACTTAACTTGTTGGTATTAACACAAAAACTTAGACATTATGAAAAGTATACTTTGGCTTGTAGCCGTGATTTGTATAGTTGTTTGGCTTCTAGGATTATTAGGTGTAGTACCAGGAATGAGCAGCAATAGTCTTATCCATATTTTATTAGTTATTGCAGTAATTGTAATACTATACAATATAATTTCAGGAAGAAAACCTTTATAGATCTCAACATCAATAAATAAAAATAAGCATATGGATTTTATCTATATGCTTATTTTTTTGCCATAATTATCTATTTATCTCAATTTAACTTAAATTTGGTCGCATCAAATTACAAAAGCCATATTTTCCATATGGCTTTTATAATGAAACAATAAGTTATACTAATTATGAGAAAAGAAAGTAAGCATAAAGGCTGGAATGAAATAAAAACAAATGACTCTTGGGCCATATTCAAGATTATGGGAGAGTTTGTAAATGGTTATGAAAAACTAAGTAAAATAGGACCGTGTGTATCCATCTTTGGTTCAGCAAGAACAAAGCCAGATCATAAATACTACAAACTAGCCGAAGAAGTTGCAGAAAAGATTGTAGAACATGGTTACGGTGTTATTACTGGTGGTGGACCTGGTATTATGGAAGCCGGAAATAAAGGAGCACACATTGCAGGCGGAACTTCCGTAGGTCTTAATATTGAACTCCCTTTTGAACAACACGACAACCCATATATAGATAGTGATAAGAGTCTAGACTTTGATTATTTCTTTGTACGCAAAGTTATGTTTGTAAAGTATTCTCAAGGATTTGTAGTAATGCCTGGAGGGTTTGGTACTTTGGATGAACTATTTGAGGCCATGACTCTTATACAAACCCACAAAATAGAGACGTTTCCTATCATTTTAGTTGGTACTGAGTTTTGGGGCGGATTAATGGATTGGATAAAAACAACGCTATTAGAAGCAAATAATAATATTAGTCCAAAAGATTTAGACTTAATTCATTTGGTAGATTCTGCTGATGAGGTTTTAGATGTCCTAAATGATTTCTACAAAGAGTACAACCTAAGCCCTAATTTCTAATGATTTTCTGACCACTTTGGTTTTATGAGGAAAAACGTTGTCATTTTCTTAGTTCTCTGTTTTTGTAACAGTTTTTATATTTCTGCTCAAGAGATGTTTAAAGTTATGTTTTATAACTTACTCAACTACCCTCTTGAAACGGCTGTACCAAATAGAGAACAAGATTTGCAATTCATACTTTCAGACTATCAACCTGATTTGTTTTTAGTTTGTGAACTAAACAATAGTACTGGCGCAAATAATATTTTAAATATTACCAGAAATGCCATAAGTACTGATTTTGAGATGGCAACATACGTTTCCAATACTTCAGATGATAACTATGGAGATCAGAATGATTTACAGAATTTACTTTACTACAACAGTTCAAAGTTTATACTTGAAGAAGAAATTATTGTCCCTACTTATCTAAGGGATTTTAATGTCTATAGGTTGAAATTAAACTCAACAGACCAGGCTACAAATCCAGTAGAGTTTTATGTTATCATAGGACATTTAAAAGCTTCAAGTGGTACTACAAATGCTCAAAGTAGATTTGACATGGTAGAAGATCTAGAAGATTATTTAGATACGCTACCAAGCGATGCTAACGTAATTTTAGGTGGAGATTTAAATTTGTATACTTCGAGCGAACCAGCATTTCAAGAATTGTTGAGCACTAATAACAATATTACCTTTTTAGATTTAGCTGATCGTATTGGTAGTTGGCATAATAATGTTAATTATGTTGATGTATTTTCTCAATCTACAAGAACACAAACAGGAATGGGTGGCACAACTGGAGGTTTTGATGATCGGTTTGATTTTATCTTAGGATCAGAATCTATGATTGCAAATCCGGATATCTCTTACGTTGATGATTCTTATCAAGTTTATGGTAACAATGGTTTAGCATCGTGCCACAACAGTTCAATAAACTCTGTTTATTGTGGTGATTCAAATTCAGAATTTTCGTCTAATATTAGAGATGCTCTGCACAATTTTAGTGACCATTTACCCGTTACAGTGTTATTGGAAACCAATGCTACCTTACTTTACGTAAGTAATGTTGAGAATTCTAAAAAATTGCTACTAGAAAAAACACTTTTTGATGATGTCTTAACGGTTCGTTTGAGTTCAGAAGAGCTTTTTAACGAAACGCTGGAGATTTACAATAGTCTTGGTCAAAAAATTAAAACGTTAAAAACAAATACTGAAAGTGTTCAACGTTTTGATATTTCTGATCTCCAAGGTGGTATTTATCTTTTAGCAGTACCAAAATTGAATTTAGAACCTCTTAAATTTATAATTGCTAATTGATAAGAGCTTTACTCATACTTGTACTTTTTGTTTCCTTTTGTCCAAAAATTTGTGCACAGAACAAAATGGATATTAATGCTGTAGTAGATGTAGAAGCCAAATCAATTGCAATTTCTCAAACCATAATTTACAAAAACGAATCTAAAGACACGCTTTCTGAAATATATCTTAACGATTGGAACGATAGTTATTCTACCAAAAACACACCATTAGCAAAACGTTTTGAAGAAGAGTACAGCACAAAATTTCATTTGGCAAAAAACGAACAGCGAGGTTTTACGGTAGTAACATCAATTAGGGACGATCAGCATAGAACTTTAGATTACTACAGCTTAAAAGAGCATCCTGATGTTATAAAGGTTACTTTAAAAACACCTTTATTACCAGAGGAATCTTATCATATAGATTTGAATTATATTCTAATGATTCCTGATGCGACTTTTACTGATTACGGTTTTACAAAAGAAAAGGATTTTGAACTGAAGTATTGGTACATTACACCTACAGTTTATGATGGCAAATGGAACTACTACAGCAATAAAAATCTCGATGATTTATTTGTTCCAAAATCAGATGTTACCATAAGTTTGAAACATCCTTTAAACTACCAAGCTACGTCAGAATTAGATCTTGTTTCTTTAAGCCCAAATAATCTCACCAAATTACAAACCACAGTATTTACTGGTAAAGACAGAACAAACACGTATTTGTCTTTAAAAAAACTTCCAAGATTTAGTTATATACAAACAGATGATTTTACAGTAATATCTAATATCTCCGAAAAGAATTTAGATCCGAGAAATAAAGCTTTAATTACAGATAGAATTACGCGATTTTTAACCGAACATCTTGGACCTTATCCACATAGAAAATTATTGGTTTCTAAAATTGATTACAATAAAAATCCATTGTACGGCATCAATCAGTTACCTGATTTTCTTCGTCCTTTTCCAGATGATTTTCAGTATGAATTGAAACTCTTAAAAACATCTTTAAAGAATTATTTAGACAATACTTTATTGTTAAACCCACGAAAAGAACATTGGCTAAGCGAAGGTTTACAAATCTATTTTTTAATAAAATATGTTGAACGGTACTATAGCGACACCAAACTGTTAGGAACACTAGCTAATATTTGGGGTATTAGATCTTTTCATGCTTCTGATTTAGATTTTAACTTTCAATATTTCCTTTATTCGATGGAGATTGCTAGGAAAAACTTAGATCAATCATTAACAACTTCTAGAGATTCTTTAACCAAGTTCAATGCAAATATTGCAGGAAAATACAAAGCTGGTGTTGGCTTAAATTACCTGAATGAATTCACCACAGATACTGACTTAACAGCAACCTTTACTGAATTTCTAAAAGATAACAAACTAAAGCATATCAATATAAAAGACTTTGAAAACTACGTCTCATCAAAAACCGATAAAGATGTTAGCTGGTTCTTTAACGATTACGTGAACACTCGAAAGAAGATTGATTTCAAAATTAAGTCTATTGAAACTACTGAAGACTCCATAAAACTGGTTATAAAAAACAAACGAAAAAACACAATGCCAGTATCATTATTTAAACTTAAAAATGATACCGTTATTGGTAAGCTTTGGATTGAAAACATCAACAAGTCCAAAACTGTTATGCTTCCAAAAGATAGCACTGACAAGTTTGTTTTAGATTATGATAACGTGATTCCAGAATACAATCAGCGCGATAATCATAAAGCAGTAAAGAGCTCTTTTTTTAACAACAAGCCATTACAATTTAGACTCTTTAAAGATGTTGAAGATCCTGATTACAACCAAGTATTTTTTATGCCCTTAGTAGAGTTTAATAATATTTATGATGGTTTAACTTTAGGAACAAAGGTTTATAACAAGACAATATTGAGAAAACGCCTCAACTATAGGGTTTCTCCTCAGTACGCTACAAAATCCAAATCATTAACAGGCTCTACCTCTATCTTTTATACTCACAACTTAGAAGGCCAAAATCTATTCGACATTACTTATGGTTTGTCTGCAGGTTACCAGTCGTTTGCTGAAGATGCCTTTTTTACCAGAATAAGACCTTCTATTTCATTTTCATTTAGAGATAATGATGACTTTAGATCAGATCAAATCGATCAGATTTCTTCAAGATATGTTAGCATTACAAGAGATGTTGGAGAACTAGCTACCGTTGAAGTTGATGAACCCGATTATGGTGTTTTCAATTTACGCTATACACATTCCAATCCTGGCATAATCAGTTACTCTAGATTTAATACCGATTTTCAATTAGCAAACAAATTCAGTAAACTCTCTTTTAATTATGAATTTAGAAAGTTGACTAGAAGTAATAGAAATATCAATCTAAGGATTTTTGCTGGTTTTTTTCTAGAGAACAATTCAGACCCAGGTTCTGACTATTTCAGTTTTGCCTTAGATAGACCAAAGGATTATTTATTCGACCTTAATTACTTAGGCCGTTCTGAAGATACTGGTTTATTCAGTCAACAGATTATTATTGCCGAAGGTGGCTTTAAATCTAAATTAGAAACGCAATTTGCCAATCAATGGATGACCACGGCTAATTTTAGCACATCTATATGGCGCTATATTCAATTTTATAGCGATGTTGGTTTGGTAAAAAACAAGTACGATTCTACAAAATTTGTTTATGATTCTGGTATAAGACTTAATTTAGTAGAAGATTATTTTGAAATATACTTCCCTATGTATTCTAACCTTGGTTGGGAAGTTGGTCAACCTAATTATGATCAAAAAATACGCTTTATGTTTACCGTTGATCCTCAGGTACTTTTAGGTCTATTTAGACGCAAATGGTATTAACATATTCTTATCAAAAAGTTAATATTATGAGTTTTTTTAAATAAAAGTTTAAAAAAATTAATCTTTTTTGAGAATTACTCAATATTATAACGTTTTTACTAGTTGCAAAAGATAATGGAATTTAGTAATTTTGTGCATCTTAAAAGTACGCTCTATGAAGATGAACCCTAATACCAAAACCGAAATTACATTTGAAGATTTTAAAACAGAAGTTTTAAATGACTACAAAGTTGCAGTCACTAGCAGAGAATGTAGTTTACTCGGTCGTAGAGAGGTTCTAACAGGTAAAGCCAAGTTTGGAATTTTTGGAGATGGAAAAGAAATCCCTCAGATAGCTTGGGCAAAAGCCTTTGAAAATGGCGACTTCCGTTCTGGCTACTATAGAGACCAAACATTTATGATGGCTATTGGTGAATTAACCATAGAGCAATTCTTTGCTGGGTTATACGCCAACACTGATATAAAAGAAGAACCAATGTCTGCTGGTCGACAAATGGGTGGCCACTTTTCTACGTTTAGCTTAGATGAAAATGGGCATTGGAGAAACTTAACCGAACAAAAGAATTCTAGTTCAGATATCTCGCCAACTGCAGGTCAAATGCCAAGATTATTAGGTTTAGCACAAGCTTCTAAAATCTATAGGAATGTTAAAGGCATTGATACTACAAAATTCTCGAAAGAAGGTAATGAAATTGCTTGGGGAACTATTGGAAATGCCAGTACTAGTGAAGGTTTATTCTTTGAAACCATAAATGCCGCTGGTGTTTTACAAGTACCTATGGTTATAAGTATTTGGGACGATGAATACGGAATTTCGGTACATGCCAGACACCAAACTACAAAAGAAAATATATCTGAAATCTTAAAAGGATTTCAACGTGATGAAAATAATAAAGGTTACGAAATCTTAAGAGTTGACGGTTGGAACTATCCTGAATTGATAGACACTTATCAGCGTGCTGCGAAAATTGCTAGAAAGGAACATGTACCAGTAATGATTCATGTTCAGGAATTAACGCAACCACAAGGGCATTCAACTTCAGGTTCTCATGAGCGCTACAAGAATAGTGAACGCTTAGCTTGGGAAGAAGAGTATGACTGTAATACACAGCTTAGAGAATGGATGATTAGCAATAACATTGCTACAGACGAAGATTTAACAGCCTTAGAAAGACAAATCAAAAAAGAGGTAAGAGATGGTAAGAAAGCCGCTTGGAGCGCTTTTATAAATCCAATTCTTGCAGAACGCAAACAAGCTATTCAATTGCTTGAAAAATTAGCGGCTTCTAGTCCTAATGGTGTCTTTATTACAAAACTGAAAAACGATTTATCTGCTATAGATGAGCCATTACGACGAGACATCGTTTCTGCTACCAGAAAAGCACTTCGCTATGTGGTTGCTGAAAATTCTGTAGAAAGAAGCTCATTACAGCAATGGATTGATAACTACCTAAGTCAAGTTCAACCAAAATATAGCTCTCACTTATATAGTGAGTCTGATCTAAGTGTTTTTAATCAAGCTGAAGTTGAACCTACTTACGATACTCATGCTAAAGAAGTAGATGGTCGTATTGTGCTAAGAGAAAACTTTGATGCTATCTTTAGCAAATATCCTGAGTCGCTTATTTTTGGTGAAGATGCAGGTTATATTGGTGATGTAAACCAAGGTCTAGAAGGTTTACAAGAAAAACATGGTGAACTCAGAGTTTCAGATACAGGAATTAGAGAAGCGACAATCGTTGGGCAAGGTATTGGTATGGCTATGCGTGGCTTACGACCAATAGCCGAAATTCAGTATTTAGATTACATAATGTATGCGCTTCAGATAATGAGTGATGATTTGGCTACGGTTCAGTACAGAACTAAAGGTCGCCAAAAAGCACCACTTATTGTTAGAACTCGTGGTCATCGTTTAGAAGGTATTTGGCACAGTGGGTCCCAAATGGGAGGTATTCTAAATCTAATTAGAGGAATTCACGTCCTTGTGCCTCGTAACATGACTAAAGCTGCAGGATTTTATAACACATTGTTAGAATCCGATGAGCCTGCACTTGTTGTAGAATGTCTTAACGGTTATAGATTAAAAGAAAAACTACCTAATAATATAGGTGAATTTAAAACTCCTATTGGTGTTGTAGAAACCGTTAGAGAAGGTGAAGATATTACGCTTATTTCTTATGGCTCTACACTACGTTTAGTTGAACAAGCTGCTAAAGAATTATTAGAAGTTGGTATTGATGCTGAAGTTATTGATGTGCAATCCTTATTACCTTTCGATATTAATCATGATATTGTAAAAAGCATTGCCAAAACTAATAGATTCATGGTCATTGATGAAGATATTGAAGGAGGAGCTTCATCTTACATATTAAATGAAGTTTTAAACACACAGAATGCTTTTCAATATTTAGATAGTCAACCAAAAACATTAGCTGCCAAGCCACACAGACCAGCCTATGGTACAGACGGTGATTACTTTTCAAAACCATCAGTTGAAGATATTTTTGAAGCTGTCTATGCTGTGATGCATGAATTAAGTCCGGCTGACTTTCCTAAATTGAGATAATAATATTATCATAAAGTTATATATAGAACCATCACATCGCTGATGGTTTTTTTATATTTATATCTCAACCAACATATTATGCTAACCAAAAACGAGAAATCAGAATTAAGAAGCACCATTTTTAGACATTTAGATGGTATTGCAACTGCTACTACAGCTTATGCACTCCATAAAAAAGGAGTCTTGGAATACATCTTAGCGCAAAAAAAAGTAACCCTAGATGAAGTTGTTGGAAAATTCAATGCCAATGACGGTTACCTTAATGTTGCCTTACGCGTATTGTGCTCACAAGGTTGGCTAGAGCAAGTTTTAGACAACGAGACTGACCATATTTTCTATGAGACCAACAGTAGGTCTAATGACGCATTTAAATTGGTTCCAATTTATGAAGATGCTGTGAAGCTTTTAAAGTATTCCGATAAGTTTGCTGAAGAAAAAATGATAAGTACTGACGCTTTTATTGCTTTAGAGCGCGTTTTCAAAATGTTTGAAACCAATTATGGTTTAGATATTTCAGATTCATCATCAATTGAATTTCAAGTTTTAAAACATCTCGAAGGTGTTATTGCTGGTCCTATTATCGTTTTACTTGGTGTAAATGGGTTATTTCATAAGTATTTTATGGAAGCCTCTTTTACGGCTGAAGAGTATCATAAAAACCCTGAAAGCTTCAAAAAAGTTTTGGATTTTCTCGCACATTTAGGTTGGTTCAAAAAAAAGAAAAATACTTATCAGTTTACTGATAAAGGACTGTTTTTTGCCAAGCGCGCCAGTGCTTATGGTGTTACCGTATCTTATATTCCAACATTTTTACAACTCGATGAACTTATTTTTGGAAATCCTTTAGTACTTCAAACTTCATCAGCAAATGATACCGAAAAGCATGTTCATAGAGAAATGAATGTTTGGGGAAGTGGTGGCGCTCATACCACATATTTTAAGGTTATTGATGAAGTTATTATAGATTTATTCAACCGACCAATTGATGAGCAACCTAAAGGTATTCTTGATATGGGTTGTGGTAACGGAGCTTTTATAGAGCATATATTTAATATCATAGATCAACAAACCCTACGCGGAAAATTACTAGACGAACATCCCTTACTTTTGGTTGGTGCAGATTTCAACAAAGCTGCACTAAAGGTTACTAGAGCCAATTTAATTAAAGCAGATATTTGGGCTAAAGTCATTTGGGGAGATATTGGTAGACCAGACTTATTGGCTTCAGATCTAAAAGAAGATTATAATATTGAACTACACGACCTTTTAAATGTAAGAACATTTTTAGACCATAACCGTATTTGGGAAGCTCCTAAAAAAGCCTACAACTTCAACAGTGAATCTTCTGGTGCTTTTGCTTCAAAAGGAAAACGATTGCCAAACAATAATGTAGAAGCCTCACTTTTTGAACACTTACAAAAATGGAAACCTTATGTAGAAAAATTTGGTTTACTCATTATAGAATTACATACTATAGACCCCAAACTCACGGCTAATAATCTAGGAAAAACTGCAGCAACAGCTTATGATGCTACACATGGCTATAGCGATCAATACATTCTAGAAGTAGATGTTTTTAAAGCTGTAGCTAAAGAAGCTGGTTTATATCCAGGTGAGCATCATTTTGCGAAATTTCCAGATAGCGAATTAGCTACCGTAAGTATAAATCTTTTGAAAGGTAGACAATAATCATTTCTGATACTTTAAAGCTAATTTGTTGTACTTTGCACTCAAATTTTTATAATTAAAATGAAAAAAATAATTCTTGCCCTGTTAGTAACCCTTCCACTATTAGGTGTTGCTCAAAAAATCAAAGTAAAAAAAGGTATCGTTTCTTTTGATGGTACTGATGTTGCAAAAGTTGATGACGATGTTAGAAACAACTACAAATTCTCAACCTTAAAAGGAGAAAAAGCTTTTGATGTTGTTTTTAAAGGTATGTCTGCCAATAACCTTGAAGGTTTTCAATGGTTAGAGCTTACTTCTGCTGATGGAAAAGTTACAGAAATACCTTATGAGGTTTTAATGACTTCTTTCAGCGTCACTAAACTCGTTATTAAATTGCTAAGCGAAAAATACGAACTCATAACAATGAATGGTATTGATATGGCTAAAGTTGATGAGTTCTTTGCGGTTGAACGCGAAGTTTTAAGTGATAAATATGCTAAAGCTGTTGTATCTGCAAAAGCTGATGAAGCAGAACGTCAGGCTACTGTTGGTCGTTACAATCCTTTTGTAAAAGATGACGGTACTATTCTTTTTGGTGGTTCTACAGGTACTAAAATTGCTGGTAGAGCTTACTATTCTGATAATACTTACACTGTTAAAGATTTAGATGGAATAACTATTGGTACAGCTAAAGGCTGTTCTACTTGTACTGATGTAGATGCCAAAACTTATACTGACGAAGAGTTTAAATTCGATTATGGTTCTCGTACAATGATGACTGGTAGATTCTCAAGATCTTTTGCTCAAATATTTGTTGAAGAACTATTGGGTAGAGGTTATGAATTACAGCACGAAGCTAAAGCTTACAAAGCGCGATTGCATAATGAACGTGTAAAAATCGCTAAAGAAAACAGTGTTAATTTATATGGTGCAGATGGATACGTTCAAGAAGAAGACGGTACCAAATATTCTGGAACTGTATATGCTATTTTTGAAAAACTTGAAATAGATCCTACCAAACAACAAAGTGATTATGCAGAAATGAACTCCATAGATAAGTTCGGGAAGTTTGTGAGCATAAAATACCTCAATGAAAAAAACAGAGAGCGCACAAAAAAATTCGCAGCAAAACAAAACATAATGTTTTGTGCTATGGATAATGGTGAAGAAAAGTGTTTTATGGGTTTAAAAACTAAAGGTAACGCTCTAAAAAAATTATCTAATGCTGCTAGCTTTGGTTTTGACAACTCTTACTTTTATGAGATTGTTTATCAAAACGGAAATCATATGGTATTATCTAAACCTGGTGAAGAAGGTACATACGTCTTAAAATTCTCAACTAAAGATGAAGGTTTTATGATTGATACCAGATCTAACGATAAAGTTTCTGAGAAACTTGCTAAATACATTTCTGAGTGTGATGCACTTTCTAAAGATATTGAAGAAGAAGAATTTGACTTAAGTAACTTAGAAAACTTAAAGCAAATTATAAACGAATATTGCAAAAGTTAACATATAAGGCTTAACGAAAAATATAAAGAAAGAAGGTGAAATTACCTTCTTTCTTTTTTTAATAATACATTAGAGCATGCAAATAGAATCTATATCCACCATAAAGAAAGAACTTCAACATTTACCAAAGGAAGATCTATTAGAGTTTTGTTTACGTTTAGGCAAATTCAAAAAGGAAAATAAAGCACTACTAACATATTTATTGTTTGAAGCTAATGATGAAGACAGTTATATCTCAAGTGTAAAATCTACCTTAGATGAACTCTTTAACGGTATGAATACCAACAGCTATTTCTACATGAAAAAGACCATCCGGAAAATATTAAGAGAAATTAGAGTGTACAGTCGTTATTCCTTAAAAAAATCTACCGAAGTTGAGCTCCTACTCTATTTTTGTGAGCGCTTAAATGAACTAAGACCATCCATTCACAGAAACCGAACACTAAGTAATTTGTATGAGCGACAAGTGATTTCTATCCAAAAAAAGATTGGTGCTTTACATGAAGATTTACAATACGATTACAATCTGCAATTAGAAGCTTTGAAGAAATAACTTCAACTTTTATTATAAAATATTATTGTTTTTTAGCCTTTCGGCTGCCTTCATACATTTCGTATTTTACAAAACGAGATTCTAGCTTAGCATTAAATACTTTTATTTTTCTAGAGGGACGCAATCCAACCGATTTTAAAGCTTCAAGATTAGAAGTTACCAACCAAGCATTGGTATTTGGGTAACCGTGTTTTAGCGTTGTACCAATATTGCCATAAAACTCTTCAACATTCAAATTTTCTAAACGTTCGCCATAAGGTGGATTAAAAACCATATGCAATTTCTCGCTTCCAGCTTTTTGGGTTTTAAAGAAATCCTCATGCTGAATATGCACAAATTCATCTAAATGTGCATTCTTAATATTGTCCTTAGCCTTTTTTACAGCCGATGGAGATTTATCGTAACCTATAATTTTATGATGAAAATCTCGTGTTTTGTTCAATAACGATTCTTCAATTTTTTCAAACAAATCCACATCCCAATCTTCCCAGCGTTCAAAGGCAAATTCCTTACGCATTAGGTTTGGCGGAATATTACAGGCTATCATAGCTGCTTCTGCCAAAATAGTACCACTACCACACATTGGGTCCATAAAACCTGATTGACCGTCCCAACCGCTCATCATAATTAATCCTGCAGCTAAAACTTCATTTATAGGTGCTATATTAGTCGCCATTTTATAACCTCTTCTATGCAAAGATTCCCCAGAAGTATCTAAAGAAATGGTACAACGCTGACGGTCTATATGCACATTTATTTTTAAATCTGGAAAGCGTAAATCTACATCTGGTCGTGTACCTCCATTTTCCCTAAAACGATCTACAACTGCATCTTTTGTTTTTAGAGCTGTGTATTGTGAATGCGTAAAAACACTATGGTGTACCGTAGCGTCTACAGCCAAAGAACCTGTTGGTTTTAAATAGTCTTCCCACTTTATGTTTTTTACGTTCTTATAAAGGTCGTCTTCCTTAGCAACTCTAAAGGATTTTATAGGTTTTAGAATCTTAATAGCTGTTCTAATACCCATATTGGCTTTATACATAAAACCTTTATCACCAACAAAACTCACATTTCGCACACCTTTCTCAACATCCATAGCACCTAGTTGCGTTAATTCTTTTGCTAGTATATCTTCAAAGCCAAATAATGTTTTGGCTACCATTTTGAAATTATTGTCCATCTTCTTCGTCTAATGAAATGCAAAAATACAGTATTTTTGCAGGACATTTTTTATTATGACAAAATCTACTCAACAATGGTATGCTTCGTGGTTTGACACACCTTATTACCATATATTGTATAAAGATAGAGATCATTCCGAAGCTAAAATGTTTATGGATAATCTCACTAACTACCTTAATATTCCTGAAAACGGAAAAATATTAGACCTTGCTTGTGGTAAAGGCAGACATTCTATTTACCTTAACTCGCTTGGGTTTGATGTTACTGGAATTGATTTATCTGAGCGTAGCATTGCGCATGCCAAACAATATGAAAACAACTCATTAAAGTTTGATGTGCACGATATGACCAAGCCTTACCCTGAAACTTTTGATGCCGTTTTCAACCTTTTCACAAGTTTTGGATATTTTGAAGATGATACTTGCAATCTCAAAACCATTAAAGCTATAAAGACCGAACTTAATGACTTTGGCTTGGGTGTTATTGATTTTATGAATGTTAACCACGTTCTTGAACATTTAGTGGCAGAAGATATAAAAACAGTTGAAGGTATAGACTTTCATCAAAAACGCAGTTATGAGAACGGTTATATTGTTAAGAACATCAATTTTGAAATTAATGGTGAAACCTTTGAATTTCAAGAACGCGTAAAAGCATTTAAACTAGAAGACTTTCAAGAACTTTTTGAACAAGCTGGTGTTTATTTATTGGATGTTTTTGGTGATTATAAATTACGAAAATATCACCCTGAAACTTCCGAGCGAATGATTATGATTTTTAAGTAACTTGCAAGCATGAACAAGTATTTGTTTCCCTTATATGCCGTAATAATAGGTATTTTAATTGCTCAGTTTTCAAAAAAGCAAAATGCCCTATTTACAAAATTACTCCTATCGTTTAGTGGTGCCTTTTTACTAGCCTTAACCCTTTTTGATCTATTACCAGAAGTCTACCATCATGTTGAAGCTAAACTTACAGGCTTGTACATAATGTGTGGTATTTTGCTTCAGATTATTTTAGAATTTTTATCCAAAGGAGCTGAGCATGGCCATATTCACATTCATAAGGATGATACTAAATTTCCTTGGTTGCTATTCATCAGTTTATGCATTCACAGCTTTTTAGAGGGTTTTCCTATTCACCAGCATAACGATATGGTTTATGGTGTACTTATTCACAAAATACCAATTGCTATACTGGTTGCTACATTTTTATTTCAATCGAGTTTTAGTAAATTACAAATCATAAGTTTTTTAGCTGTATTTGCATTAATGACACCTTTAGGAACTTTTATTTCTAATAACACTAGCTTAGCAACCGCATATATAGACGTTGTAAATGCTGTAGTTATTGGTATATTTTTCCATATATCTACCACAATTTTGTTTGAAACTGGTGAAGGCCATAAGTTTAACCTTTCTAAACTCGTTGCGATTTGTTTAGGTATTTTAATCGCCTATTTTATTTAGTATGTTTTCTAAAGAAGAATCACGATTATTACGACAAGAATTCTGGACCAGCTTTGGCAAATCCTTTCCAAGAAAGTGGTTACTTTATGATACTAAAATAAAGGGCTTTTCTTTTAAATTTCATTTTGATACCAAATCTGCTTTGGTGGCTTTAGATCTTGAAGATGATCTGGAAAATCGCATTAATTGTTGGGAAAAGCTTGTTGCTTTAAAAGGTATTTTAAAAAGCGAATATTTACCAGATGTGATTTATGAAGAAGAATATTTTTTAGAAAACGGTAAGGAAATCTCGCGTATCTATTTGACTTTAGAGCAAAAAGCATCTATTCACAACAAAAATACGTGGCGAGAGGTCATGGAATTCTTTAATGAAAACATGAGCTTATTTGAAGCTTTTTTTGAGGAATATAGAGACATGATACAACCTTAGAAGCAAATTACTCTGTATTAGACTTATAGAAAATTAATCGTTAGATTTGTAATAAATACATAGTATGGATATAGTTAATACTTATATCCGGTTGTTGTACGTAATTTTGACCAAACCCAGAACTTAATGAATAAACCTCTAATTTTATTATTTCTATTTTCTCTATTCTATTCGTGTCAAGAAAAATCTTTCAATTACAAAATACTTCAATACGAGGGAACTGACAGCTTGAATACTAAAGTTGTGAAAAAGGTTAAGTTTAATTCAGATAGCTTGGTCATTTACGAGGAATATAGAGGTTATAAATCTGATAATGCAAATAGTATATCCGATGTGAATACAACCTATATTTACAAAGATACTTTGCTGACAAAAACTATAAAGTATCGCCCTAATCTTAAAGGTGTTTGTTGCGACAGTTCAAAAATGGAATTTTTCTACAATAACAAAAACTTATTGGAAAAAAGAATTGCTTACGATTACAGACGAGTATTAAAAAAAGGTATGCCATTTAAGGACAACTTAACCTCTGACGACTTTGAAAAGGAACGTCAATGGAAATTGAGCTCGGAAACTTTTTACTCATACGATAGTCTTGGTCGAAAAATAGAATATAATGCACCTGAAAAACATTGGAGCAGTCAAAACAGATATGTTTGGACTTATGACAATCAAAATAGAATCAAAGAAGAGAAATCTTTTGACCAAGAGAGACTTATTTGGACTAAATTCTATGAATATCAAAAAAACAGTTATAAATATACTATGACTTGGTACGATTATGAGGGAAATCCAAGACATCTAAAAGATAAAAGCAAAAGCTGGGAATATAGACCTCTAAAAATCTGTGAGTATAAGCTTAACGATAATGGACAAGAATTAGAAGAATTAGCAACGACAGAAACAGGAGAATTTATTAGCAAATTAATAACCGAATACGACAGAAAAAATCGAATTGCTAAAACGACTAAATATCTTGAAAAGGACAAACCGATTATGACTCACATTTATGAGTATGAATAAAAAAAACTACGTACAACAACGGCTATAGTTTATTACGGCTGAAATTCCTAATCGGAATTTCAAGCCTTTTTGCTAAATTTATGGTTACGGCGGAATGATACTCGCGTACCATTCCGTAACGAAACCATAGCCAAAACCGTTGTGCATAATGTCCCAAAACCCGCGTAATCTGAATTAAAATTTGAGAAAAAAAGAAATATTTTGGCTGATTGGAACGACAATCCTCGTATTGATTTTTAACACCTTGATTTTCGGAATTGACGCACTGAAATCTGACTCAACTCTTGACATAAATGTTCACGACACTTATTTTGTGATTGCCAATTTTCATTTTATACTATTACTCGGAGTATTGGTGTTTTTTGGAATTTACCTTATCCGAACATTACGCAGGAATTTTAAAAACCTGACTGCAAATCTGATTTTAATGATTTCAACAATTTTGTTTATAATAATCCTAAACGGAATTAGCACAATTGTGGAGAATTTTATTCAACAAACTTCTGGTTGGACTATTTATCCACCTTTGAGTACTGGCAACGGAATAGAACAATTTGAACAAGAAATTGAACCGAAAGAAAATAATTTCGGAATTTTATCAAGTGTTCTTTTTTACACACAAATATTACTGCTGATTTTCTTGGCTTATTGCGGATTTAAAACCGGACTGAATTATAAACGAAATGAATAAAAAAAACTGTGCACAACACTGGCTATAATCCATTGCGGCTGAAATTCCGATAGGAATTTCATTGTAATTTTCTATCTTTCGGCTTAAGCAGGAAAGAATCCTGCGGATTTTCACGCAACGGAACTATACACAAACCGTTAGGTGTATATTAACATTGAATGAAAAAGATCATCCTAATAATATTAGCAATCATAACACTAAACTGTAAGAATACATTTAGTGAAAATGAAAACCTCAACATCGCTAAACAATATTACAAAGCATTAGATCATTCTGATAGTTCACTTATGAACAAGCTAATAGCAGATAGTCTTACAACTCATATAACAGAATACAATTATACAGAAGTGTTCTCTAAAAAAAGATATGTTGAAGATTGGCTAAAATGGGATTCAGTTTTTAATCCGACTTATAAAATTCTAGACATTGTAGAAGACAATGAAAATGTAAAGGTTAAAGTCTCAAAAGTTGATGAAAGAATATTATTTCTTCATCAACAGCCAATCATTACTATTGAAGAAATAACTTTTCTAAATGGAAAACCAACAAAAATTGAGAGTACTTATGATATTTTCAATGTTGAGAAATTTTCTAAAAATGTTGAAGACCTCGTCAATTGGATAAATGATAATCACCCAGAATTAAATGGTTTTTTACATGACCAAACCAAGTCTGGAGGCATAAAATATCTAAAAGCTATTGAACTTTATAAAAAAAAGTACACATACTAAAGCACCATAAAAACCTATGAATAAATGCATTATATTTATTCATCCTAAATAATAGTTCAATGAAAATGAAAAATAAAACTTCGGACTTATTCATTCAGATAATTTCAGTGACAATCGGTGTATTTCTTGGGTATATAATTTCAAATTGGTCTGCTAATAGTAAGGAAAGTGAAAAACTAAAATCACTTGTTGAGAATATAAAAGCCGAAATACATGACAACCAAACAAAGGTCAGCCAAGTTATAGACTACCATCGTATGATTAAAGACAGTACAGGCTATTATCTAAACAAAAAAGATTTAGTAAATTTTAAGCCTACCTTTTTCAAAGGTGTAAACACACTTACATTTTCTAATAGCGCTTATCAAACCGGAATTCAAACAGGTTTATTCAATAAAATGAAACTAAAGAATGTTCAAGCTATCAATGACATCTATACTAAGCAAAGGGCTTATGAAGATTTTGCCAACTTGCTAATGTCTGGTCTTATAACGATGGATTTTGACGAGAACAAAGAAGCTTTTAGAAAAATAGCGATATTTTTATCTATCTCAATGACCGATGTTATTATTAAAGAAGAGCAATTACTTGAAAGTTATTCTAAAGCTGTGGCGTTAATAGATAAATAAAATACAGCAGTCACTACTACTTTTCTTCTCTATAAATACTCGGCAAACTAACCTTAAAACGTACAGCAACTAACCTCACGACAATTACCACAAGTCCGGCAATGATAAAAAGGTAGTTTTCGTCTTTAAGAAATACCCTTAACAAAAAATAAGTAGCTCCACCAAGAATACAAGCTGTAGCGTAAATTTCCTTTCTAAAAATCACAGGGATTTCATTACACAAAATATCACGGATTACACCTCCAAAACAAGCTGTCATAGTACCCAACGCAATACAAATTATAGGATGTAAACCTGCTACTAAAGCGGTTTCTATACCTACAACCGTGTATAAACCTATACCTAGAGTATCAAACAAAAAGAGGGATTTCCTAAGATGCTTCAGTTGATTTCTAAATACTACAGCAAAAATTGCAGAACCAAGAATAACATAAACAAAAGTCATATTTCGCATCCAAGAAACTGGAGCTATACCGATTAAAACATCACGCAATGTTCCGCCGCCTACAGCTGTTACAAAAGCAATAATCAACACACCAAAGGCATCCATACGTTTATGCATAGCGACTAGCACACCAGAAATGGCAAATGCTATGGTTCCTAAAATATCTAGTGTTTGAAAAAACATTTTATTGGCTATTTCTACTTAAACTTCCTAAAAGAGTTTTTATACTCTGAAATCCCGAACTACTTTGAGATCTTGTTTACATACTTTGCGTGTAGTAGTTGTAGTCTTTAATAACTTTTGAAACAAAATCGACAGGTTTTTCTTTAGGCTCAATATCCATAACTTTAATAAGTCGATTATGTAAATTCAATATAATATTATGGTTTCCATTTTTTACAGCTTCATCATATAGATTCTTTATTAATTGCATGTCCTTATCATTAAGCACCATTACCTGACTATAAGTTGGAACATAATCATTAGGAATTTCTCGTAGAAGAGTATCTTGTATGGAAATACGCTCTCGCTCACTAATTACTGTAGTACCAGCAGCAATATCTCCTATGCGTTGTCCATTTCCCTTTATTAAAATCGTAATCGCTGCACCCGCTCCACTTGTAATTGACACATCAATAATTCTTAGAAGCCATCGTATAAAATAATTTGCAAAGCCTGGCTTAGAACCATCTAATTTTACAACACGAGTACCCATTGCAAATTTCCCTACTGTTTTTCCATCAAAAATAGTTTCGAGTAAAACGTAGTATAAAAAAGCTGGTAGAGAAACTATAAGATAAACAGCCCACATATCCCCAAAATCCAAATCAAGAGCTACTAATAATAATATCGAACAAATTACATAAAACAAAATAATAAGACTATCTATAAGGTAGCCCAACATGCGATCTACAATACTTGCCACATTTTGCTGAATGCCTACATTTTGAGCAGTTTCTATTTGATATTCATTCATATTTTCTTTTCTTTGAAAGCCTTAAATAAGTTAATGCATGCGAGAAGCAGCTTTTGTAAAGCAAAATAAAGATAAATGGTTAGAATTTGAAAGTGTTCTTACAAATAAAACCCAGATAAGTCCAAGTGAGCTTTCTGATCTTTATATTGAAGTAACAGACCATCTTAGCTACGCTAAAACATTTTACAAGGGCAGCAACACCGAGCGATATCTTAATCAACTTGCTTCAAAAGCTCATCAAAATATTTACAAAACAAAAAAAGAGCCCAAGAACAGACTGATTTCTTTTTTTAAAACGGAATTCCCAACCATGTTTTACCAACATCATAGGGAATTACTTGTTGCCTTTTTGGTATTTACCCTTTTTACTATTGTTGGTGCTTTTTCAGCAGCTAATGAAGGGGATTTTGTTCGTTCTTTTTTAGGAGATGGTTATGTTAACATGACACTCAACAATATTGAAAAAGGAGACCCTATGGCCGTGTACAAACAACAAGGTGAATTTAATATGTTTTTGGGAATCACTATAAACAATATAAAAGTTGCTTTAATGGCTTTTGCTTATGGAATTATGTTTGGTGTAGGCACACTCTACATAATGATGCAAAACGGTATAATGCTAGGTAGTTTTCAATACTTTTTTTATGATCAAGGACTTTTATGGGAGTCTGCAAGAACTATATGGATTCATGGAACAATTGAAATATCTGTAATAGTTATTGCTGGTTGTGCCGGTTTAGTTATGGGTAATGGCTTATTGTTTACTGGAACATTACCAAGATTAGAATCTTTTAAAAGAGGTGTTATAAATGGCTTAAAAATACTAATAAGTACCATTCCTTTTTTTATAATAGCTGGGTTTTTAGAAGGGTTTGTAACCAGACATACCGAAATGCCTGATTGGTTGGCTATTTTAATAATTTCTTCTTCTTTAGGGCTTATAATATTCTACTATGTATATTATCCTATTAAATTAAACAGAATAAATTTAGAGAAAGACAGCTACAGTTAGTCATCAAAAAATAAAACACACACATAAATATATGACAGAAAAATATATAGAATTTAGAAAACAGCGTGAGTTCAGTTCTTTGCTATCAGACACATTTACTTTTGTTCGAAATGAATTTAAATCATTTATCAAAATAGTTTTTACTGTGGCAGGCCCTTCATTTGTCGCATTTATAATAGCAATGGCCTTTTACACTTACACCGCAGGAGATGTATTTAATTTTGATGTTACATCACCTAACCCTACTGGTTTTAAAAATCCTTTTTTAATAATCATCTCTGCTATGTTTTATTTAATAACTGCTGTTTTAGCCTATGTTTTTGCAGGCTCTGCGGTACTCCACTATATTAAATCGTACATAGAGAATAAAGGTGAAGTAAGCTTGGCGGAAGTAAAACGAAACACTTACAATACATTTTGGGGGTTTCTTGGAGTTAGTTTTTTAAAAGGCTTAATCATTGTCATATCATTGGTGATGTGTGTTTTTCCTGTTCTATATGCAATGGTGCCTATGACAATTGTACTTTGCATATATGTATTTAATTCAAGAAGTGATGTAATGGATTCTTTTGGGCAAAGCTTTAGTTTAGTAAAGGAAGACTTCTGGACAATTTTTGGTGCCATTATAATTTTTGGAATAATTTTATACATATTAAGCTTAATATTCGCTGTACCTGCTATTATCTATACGTATATAAAAATGGGTGTTTTTTCTGGTGAATTTGACCCTGTGAATATGAACAGCTTCGTAGATCCCATTTATATTATCTTAAATATATTGAGCACTTTATTTCAGTTTTTATTAAACCTTATCCTCGTGGTTGCAAGTGCTTTTATGTACTTTCACTTAAATGAAAAGCGCAATTTCACAGGTACATATGACCGTATTAACCAAATAGGCAATACAGAAGAATAAATGCAAGCTTTAAAATTCTTTATTGGTTTTCTTTTTATTTCTCAATTGTGTTTTTCTCAGGTTGAAAATAGACCTGTAAAATATGATGATACTGAAATAAAAAAACAATCTATTTCTGAGGATGACCTAAAAACCTATAAAGAAAATGAAGCTTTTAATTATGTTGAGAAAGAAGCAGACGAAAATTTTTTAGATAAAATTTACAGATGGCTCAACAATCTTTTAAGAGAGTTCTGGGAAGCTATTTTTGGTGTTGGGACCGCGTCTGGTTTTTTGTATTTTGTTTTTCGTGTGCTACCCTATTTATTACTTGCCTTTTTGATATTCTTACTCATAAGATTCTTTGTAAAGGTTAACTCTAAAAATGTTCTTACTAATTCTAAATCAAAAGGAAAAGTAAATTTCACTGAAGAAGAACAGATTATAAAAAACGAAGATATTCCTGAATTGATCAAGAGTGCTATAGAACAAAAAAACTACCGATTAGCAATACGCTATTATTATCTTCTAAGCCTAAAATATCTCATTGATAATAAAAGCATTAATTGGCAACCTCAAAAAACCAATACCGACTATATCAATGAAATTGAAATCAATGAAATAAAAATAAGTTTCCAAAACATTACCAAAATCTACGATTATGTTTGGTATGGAGAATTTAGTGTTAATGACCTAAAATTTGAAAGCTTACGTAAGCCTTTTGAAAACCTTAATCAATCTATTTTAAACTCTTGAGCAAAAAAGGAAAAGTATACATAGGGTTATTAGTCTTCTCTATTTTGACTTTAGTTGTGCTGGAAATGACAAAACCGAAAGAAATAAATTGGTTTCCGTCATTTGCTACGCATCACAAAATACCTTTTGGTTCTTTTGTTTTCAATGAACAATTAGAAAGATTATCTAATGAACTTGTTAGAGCAGAACGCCCACCATTTGAATACCTAAATGATAATGATATTAGTGGCACATACCTTTTTTACAATGGAGAAGTACAATTTGGAAAACCAGAATTAGAACGTCTTCTAGAATGGACATCAAAAGGAAATACACTAGTTGTTTCTTCTATGGTTTTTGAGCAAAAACTGTTAGATACACTAAACCTAAAAACTAGATCAATCAGTAATTTTGATCATTTTACAGATACATACCAAGTACAATTAGCTAACCCTAATTTGAATAATGGTATAACTTATAAGTTTGATCGTCCTACTACATTCTATCATTTCAACAAAATAGATACTTTAAATACAAAAGTTTTAGGCTTTATAGATAAGTACGATGAGGAAAATACAAAAATTAACGATTCGCTTATAAATGTCGTTAGTCAACCTTTTGGCAAAGGCAACATTATCCTAAGTACTTTTCCTCAATCATTCACTAATTATTTCATTCTTCAATCTCCAAACCAAGACTATACTGCAGCATTGCTTTCATATATAGATTTAGATAAGCCTATTTATATTGACGCACATTATAAAAGTGGTAAAAAGATTTACACCTCACCTATGTATTTATTTTTGAATACAAAATCTCTAAAATGGGCTTACTACATTGTATTAATAGGTGTTTTAATCTATATAATTTTTGAAGGAAAACGAAAACAACGTGCCATACCTATTGTAAGGCCACACAGAAACCAAACATTAGATTTCACTAGAACTATCTCTAACATGTATTATGAAAAAGGAAAACATTTGGATATAGCTCAGCATAAAATTCAGTATTTCCTAGAATATATTAGAGATAACATGCATTTGAGTACAGCTGAAATAAATGACACTTTTATTAAAAATCTTGCAGCAAGAAGCAATAATAGCATTGAAGAAACAAGAAGTCTTTTTGAATTAATTAAGAACATAAACAATTCTACTAATATTAACCAAACTCAACTAGAGCGGTTAAATACATTAATAGAACAATTTAAATCCAATAACCAATGGAAAACGAAGGCATAAACGAAGAATTAAATTTTGATAGTAGAATTCCATTAGAGGAACTCAAAAATGCTATAGATAATATCAAATCTGAACTGCAAAAAGTCATTATTGGTCAAGACAGTTTTGTGGAGCTACTTATAGTTGCTCTACTTGCAGATGGACATGTACTTATTGAAGGCGTTCCTGGAATAGCAAAAACAGTGACTGCAAAATTATTTGCTAAAGTATTGAAAACAGATTTTAGCCGTATACAATTTACACCAGACTTAATGCCTAGTGATGTTTTAGGAACTTCTGTCTTAAATATGAAAACTTCAGAATTTGAATTTCAGGAAGGTCCCATTTTTTCAAATATTGTTTTAATAGATGAGATTAACAGAGCACCTGCAAAAACTCAAGCCGCTTTATTTGAAACTATGGAAGAGCGCCAAGCAACAATTGATGGAAAAACTTATAAGTTCGATAATCCGTTTATGGTTCTGGCAACTCAAAATCCAATTGAACAAGAAGGAACCTATGCGCTTCCCGAAGCTCAATTAGATCGATTTATATTCAAAATTAAAGTAGATTACCCTTCATTAGAAGAAGAAATTAAAATTATAGCATCTCACCATAATCGTAAAGGTGAAAAGCCACAAAGCCTTATTAATGCCATTTTAGATACAACTTCTTTAGAGGACTATAAATCTAAAACTCAAGCCGTAGTGGTAGAGGAAAAAATCATAAAATATATTGCGGAAATTGTATCTAAAACCCGTAATCATCCTCATTTATACTTAGGTGGCTCGCCAAGAGCATCTATTGCTATTTTAAATACTTCAAAAGCTTTTGCTGCTATAAGTGGTAGAGATTTTGTTACACCAGAAGACATTAAGAAAGCTTTAAAACCCGTATTAAATCACAGAATTATATTAACGCCTGAAAGAGAGATGGAAGGCATGACCACAGAAAATGTAATTGAGATGATTGTACAATCTGTTGAAGTACCTAGATAATAGAGAAATCAAAAGTTCCTATATGAAATTTTTTAAGTCTTTATACATCCATAAACAGCTATATATTTATTTGGCTATTATCTCGGTGTGTTTTCTTATGTCATATTGGATTCACTTTTTGTACTCATTAGGTTGGATTTTGGTAACCCTAATAATTGTTCTACTTACATTTGACCTAATTATATTATACAAACCTAAGAGCGCAATAACTGCTAGAAGAATTCTACCCGATAAATTTAGTAATAGTGATAACAATATTGTGCCCATAACTATTTCTAACCTATATAGCTTTAAAGTTTTTCTAAAGGTTATTGATGAGTTGCCTATTCAATTCCAAAAAAGAGACTTTTTATATGAGACCTCTTTAGAATCTAATGAGAATCATAACTTTGAATATTTGGTAAGACCGGTTGACCGTGGTGAATACTTTTTTGGTCACCTCAACATATTTGTATCTTCTGTTTTAAAAATAGTCAAAAGAAGATACCAATTTCAAAACGAGCAAATGGTGATGGTTTATCCTTCTATCATTCAAATGCAGAAATATGATTTCCTAGCTATTAGTAATTCATTAAATGAATTTGGCCTAAAAAAGATAAGACGTATTGGACATACATCCGAATTTGAGCAGATAAAAGAATATGTCTCTGGTGATGATTTTAGAACAGTAAATTGGAAAGCCACCGCTAAACGAGCTCAGCTGATGGTAAATCAATTTCAAGATGAAAAATCTCAACCTATATATTCCATTATAGATACTGGAAGGGTAATGAAAATGCCCTTTAATGAATTAAAACTCTTAGATTATGCAATAAACTCAGCACTTGCGTTCAGTAATATAGCACTAAAAAAACAAGATAAAGTTGGTATGCTATCGTTTTCTAAAAAAATCGAAAACTTTTTACCTGCAGTCAGTAAACTAACTTATTTAAATAAAATTTTAGAAGTTCTATACAATATTGAAACAAAATTCACTGATAGCGATTTTGGCTTATTGTATGCTCAGTTAAAACGAAAAGTAACACATAGAAGCTTATTATTACTATATACTAATTTTGAACACCTAAGTGCTCTCAAAAGACAAATGCCTTATCTACAAGCGATATCAAAGAAACATATGCTTGTTGTTATCTTTTTTGAAAACACAGAGCTAGAAACGCTTATAAATCAAAACTCTACCGAGTTACAAGATATTTATCACAAAACCATAGCTGAAAAATTTTCTTTTGAAAAGAAATTGATGGTTAAAGAACTCCAAAAACATGGTATTCAATCTATTCTAACAAAGCCAGAAAACCTCACTATAAATACTATAAACAAGTATCTAGAGATAAAAGCTAGAGGATTAATATAGTTGTTAGTAAACTACTAAATACACTTGTCACTTTTTACTTCCTACTTAAAAAAACAATTCATCCTACCAAAACTACAACTCGGTAGTTTCTTTTATTTTTAGTTGAAGTTCCTTCGGATATTTGAACTGTCATTAACCGATAAAACACAACAATTATGAAAAATTTACTATTTACCATCGCTCTAGTTTTTACAACGCTATTTTCGTTTGCTCAAGATTCTGAAAAAGGTATTACAATTACAGTAACTATAGATAACGTGAAAAATAATGAAGGTACTGTTCTATTATCACTTCATACTTCGGAAACTTTTATGAAAGGAAAAGGAGTAATGAGTGGTGAATCTAAAATTGAAAACAATAAAGTTGTCATCACTTTTGACAATGTAAAACCTGGCGAATATGCCATTTTAGCGCTTCATGATGAAAACAACAACAAGAATATGGACTACGAAACCAACGGCATGCCAAAAGAAGATTACGGAATGTCCAATAATGTAATGTCTTTTGGTCCACCTCAATATGATGATGCAAAATTTAAGGTTGAAAATGAAGATATAGACCTTAACATCAGATTCTAAATAACATAATCAATCAAAAAACGAAAAAGGCAGCTTTTAAAAGCTGCTTTTTTATTTACCAGTACAATCTAAACATAATGTTTGGCGTAATACCTATTGAATAACACTCTATAAGTTCTACTGAATCACTTAAGCTGTTATTACCTCTGTATTCTTTTGTAATTAAATTATGTCTATTGTAAATATTGCGAAGTGAAACACCTACTTTCCCTTTTAAATTGCTCTTTTTCGAAAAATTAAAACTATATGTAGATGACAAGTCTAACCTATGATATACAGGAAGCTTACCTGTATTAATTCCGTTATTAAAATCTAAACCATCATCGCTTTCTTCTGCGATAGTATAAGGTCTTCCTGTTTGCCATTTCCAACCTAGTGATGCCTGAAATCCGTCTTTCTTATAACTAACTGCTGTAGATATAGCATGTGTAACATTAGATTTTGAATTGAAGGATTTGTTTTCATTCAAATTTTTAAATTTACTTCTCGCTCTATTAAAAGAGTAGCTCACCCAAGTATTAAAACCATTAAATCGTTTTTTTAGAAATACATCTAAACCCAATACATTCTGATTTCCTACATTAAACTCACTGTTTTCAGGATTCAAAAACCCTAAGGATAACGCAGAAACATTTTTTAATGTCTTGTAATAAACATCTGTATCTACACTAAAACTTCCTTTCGTATAAATAAAACCTAATGACGTATGATGACTATTAAGTATTGGAAAATCATTTCCATCAATTAATCGCCAGACTTTATTTTCTAGAGATAAATCACTAAAAACTGTTTCATCAACTTCATTTATAATCTGATTTTTAATTTCTGTAGTGGCCTGAAGCTTTAAATAATCACTTATATCTTTATGAATTATCAATCGAGGTTCTAATCTTACAGCATCAATTTCTTTATAATATGAACCTCTTAATCCAAGTGAGAAATTGAAACTGGTTTTACTTTTATAATCTACATTTCCATACAAACTATGTGTTTGTATGATACGTTCTTCTGTATCTAAAACAAAACTTAAATCGGCAGTATTAATAAATGCATAAGCGACATCTTTCAAGTTATATTGGTAACCAAAATTATAGATCAGCACATCCGATTTTCGATAATTTAGCTCTGTAGAAATACCTGAATCGTAAATTGTATTTCGCTTTTCGAAATCCGAAACCTGCTCATTATTTTCTTTTGTAATGAAGTTATAATTAAGACTATAATCCGAAAAAAAGGCTTGACTTTTTTGAGACAATTTATCGTTCCATTTTATATCCCAACCTGCACTATAGCCTGAATTGGTAATCACCAAATTATCATTAAACATTCTATTGGAAGTTGTTTCTTCTGAATTGTAGTCTAACTGATTATCGATATTTATTAAACTCACATAAAATGAATTAGACCTATTGGGTTTATAGTTTAATCGCAATGTATAATCCATGAAAGAAAAGTCGTTTTCACCACTGTCACCCTCACTGATTTTAGTGCTTTCAAATACTTTTTCAGCTAGTTGGTTATACGTTGGAGTTTCAAAAAGTTCCATATAACTTCTCCTAACTGATGCTTGCAAACTCAACTTATCTTTAAGTATTGGCAATTCTAATAACGCATCTACATTGGTACCGTTTGCTCCTAATTCAACATTAAGAGTATTATCTATACTTTCATTTGAAAATATTTCTATGACTGAAGATAAACGCTCTCCATATCTGGAATGAGAACCTTTGTTTATAAAATTGATTTTTGATGCCACATTAGGATCTAATGGTGAAATCATTCCGAATAAATGCCCTTTATGGTAAATATTGATGCCATCCCAAATCAGTCGATTTTGATCTGATGAACCACCTCTTACAAAAAATCCTGAAGCTGTTTCGTTTGGACTTAAAACACCTGGTAATAGTTGAATACTTTCTAGCACATCAGGTTCTGTAAGTCCTGGTAAAATTCCCAACTCTGATGGTACTAATTTAAATGAACCATCTTTATTTTTTTCTATACCACTGGTAAGATAGCTTTTAATGACTACCATATCCAATTCCCTGACCGAAGTCATAATTTCTTCTGAACTTTTTAAAACCACAACATAGCGATTGCTCAGCACATTAAAATTTAGATTAGTCTTTTGTTTTATTAGTTCTAAAATTTCTTTTAAAGTTCTTTTCTTACCAACAATGGATATTTGTTTTTTATCTACATCAATATCTTTATAAGAAAATAGAACATCGTATGTGTTTTCTATCTCAGAAAAAACTTTGACTAAACTTTCGTCCTTAAATTCAAGATAAAAGGCCTCTTCTTGCGAAAAGGCCAATATAGGTTGTAACATTAAAACAAAGACATAGATTAACCTCATCTTTAATATCTCAGTTTAATGTTACGGTTTTCTTTTTCATCAAATTTTATGTCTAGTGGGTCAAAAACTGTTTGCAAAGCCACCTTAAGATCATTGTTTGGAAAACTTCCGGTAAACAAGACAGAATCGTCAATAGACTCAGCATCAATTTTAATATTATACTGATTTTCTAAGGCTTTAATGACAAATCTTACTGGTAAACTTTTATAAGTACTTTCACCAGAAATCCAAGTTGGTGAAGATAATTGTGTAGACAACGTTTGCGTAGGCTTTGTGTCTATTTTTCTAATACTAAGAGAAGGCATTAAAACATGTTGAGAGTCTGATGTTTTTACTCCAACTTTACCTTCATAACAAACAACATCAAAAAGATTATTCATAGAAATAACGTTGAATTGTGTTCCTAACACAGTAACAAATCCATTGTCTGTTTCGACTGTAAAAGTTTTTCCTTTTGCAACTTTAAAATATGCTTCACCTTCTAGGTTTATGAGTCTTTCTTCATCCCAAGAATTTTTATCATAGGTAAGTTTCGACTTCGAGTTAAGCACAACTTCAGAACCATCTATTAAAGTTACTGTTTTTGTTTCACCAAAACCAGTTTCTACGATGGTATGGCTATCCTTAAGTACGGTGAACAATCCAAAACATATTAAGATAGTAGCTGCCACACCAATAAGGCTCATCTTGGTTTTTAGCTTACGAACTTTAGAAGTCCTTTTATGTTCTATTCTCGACTGTATTTTTCTAAATGTTGCGTCTGTTGAAGCATTTAATTTTTCTGATACTTCTATACCTTTTCGGAGCTTTAAATAAGACAAATATGCTTCTTCACCAACTCTTTGTTTTAACTCAGAATCGGACAATTTCCCTTCTAGCCATTTGGCTAAAAATGTATCTTCAATGCTATTTATATCTTTATTTTCCATTAGCTTCTACCTTTAATACAGTTAACTGAATAAAAACCCTACTTCATTTTTAAATATTTCCTATTTCGCTTCTCATAGTCAATAAAGCTTGATGCATGCGTTTTTCAACAGCTTTAACGGAAATGCGTAACTCTTCTGCTATTTCTTTATACTTCTTCTTCTCTATCCTACTCATTATAAACACCTCTCTTTGCCTATCTGGTAATGACGCAATAGTTGCTTCTAGTTTTTCTAAAAACTCTTTTTCCAACATTATAAATTCGGGTGACTCATTAGAATTTACTGGCTTATAGTCTTTTTGGTATTTATCTACTACCTTTTCATGCTTTTTAAGATTCAAAAATGAATTATTAGCAATTTTATAGATGTAACTTTTTACTGTGTCATAGTTTACTCTACTACAGTTATCCCAAAGTTTTACAAAGGTATCTTGCAAAAGATCCTCAGCTATATCAACATCTTGAGTTTTAAAAAACAAGAAACGTCTAATGTCTTTGACATATGTATTATATATATGTTCAAAGGTTTTAGGCTTACAAACGTTACGATTATCTTTAGGCATATAGTATTTAATTCATGTGCTAAAACTATAAAAAAAATAATTTGATAAAAAAGTAGGGTATTAAGTTATGTAGTTGTATTAGTATTGATTAACCTCAAAAAAAATTGTACAACACAAAAAAACAAACACAAATGAAAAATTTAAAACTTACAATTTTTAGTATGGTTACAGCATTGATTATGTTTTCTTCCTGTACTAATAATGAGTCTGTTATTGAAGATCCTCAAAACACAGAAGAAAGTGCATCGCTTGTTACTGCTTTAGATGTCTTACAGCAAAGGTTTGATGCCAATGGCAACTTTAATAGAGAAAGTAATCCTGCAGGAAATATTGTTTTCGATTTTGGATTTAACTTCGTTTATCCTTTAGACCTTTCATATAATAATGATGCTACTGTAGTTGTAGAAAGTTTAGACGATTTGGTATATGTATTACTAAACTCAAGCGAAAATCTTTATATAAATAGTATTGAATTTTCTTTTGATATAGAAACATACAATACTACTACAAACAGTATTGAAGTCATTACGATAACAAATGAAACGGATTTCTCGAACTTAATTACAAACTTGGATCTAGACAACACAAATTCTTGCGAGTGTTCTACAGTTTATGATCCTGTTTGTGTTGAAATAACTGATCCAGCCGGAACTATATTTACCATAACCTATCCTAATGCTTGCTATGCTGAATGTGATGGATTCACTCAAACTAATTTTATTGATAGTTGTGAAACTGATTACACCAGTCAATATGATTGTTTTTCTTTAAACTATCCTGTTTCTATCTATGGAGACAATAATAACACAATCGTCATCAATTCAGAAGAAGATTTTTACAATACAACATACGGAATGTATGCTTTCAATTTTGCTTATCCTTTTGATATTACTTTAGAAGATGGAACTGTTGTTACCATAAATTCTCATGGAGATATTGAAGCTGTTTTAGAAGATTGTTACACTGTTGAAAACCCTTGTGATGAATGTGCAGATCAACCAATAGATCCTGTTTGTGTAGAAATTGTAGATACTACAGGAAATACTATTACTTATGCTTACGACAATGCTTGTTATGCATTATGTGACGGTTATACAGAAGCTGATTTTGTAGCTTGTAATTCTGGTAACGACCTTTGTCTGCCAAGTGCCATTTCAGATGCTCTTATAAACAATAGTGGTTGGGCTGTGACAGATTATAATGGTTCTACTGATTATAGCAGTCTTGAAATTTCTTTTGATGCAAGCGGAAGTCTGCAATGGACAGATAGTGGAACAACTTTTAATGGTAATTGGTCTGCTAGTGAAAATCCTGTTAACGGAAACATGTTGTTTTTAAGTTTTTCTGGTCCAAACTTACAGATAGCAAGTGGAGATTGGATGATTACGGATTGTGACCTACCTTGCTCTATTACTTTGCAATCTATAAGTAACGGAGATTCAATGATACTTAGTCGTTCATGCGATTAATTAATTTAAGTTAGTAATGTAAAAAGCCTTCAGGTTTGTATGAAGGCTTTTTTTATTAATCTAAAAATGTATAAAATTTTAAACGGTTTCGCCCAACCAAGCTTTCATCATCCAAACAGTTTTTTCTTGTTCGGTAATAAAATCACTCATCATTGAGTTAGTACCTTCATCATTAGCTTCATCAGAGGCATTAAGAATGCTTCTTTCAATTTTTAATAATTCTGAAAGTGAATCCACAATAAGCTCTACTGCTTTTTCGTCTTTAGAAACATTCTTTCCTACTGGAACTTTCGCAGCTTTTGTATAATCTTCAAAAGTATGCAATGGTGTTGCTCCTAATGTCAATATACGTTCTGCAATTTCATCAACCTTTAAATTGGCGTCTGTATAGAGTTCTTCAAATTTTGCATGCAAATCAAAAAACATACGTCCTTTAATGTTCCAGTGAATACCTCTTAAGTTTTGATAATACAATTGAAAATTTGCTAAAAGCTGATTCAATTCATTAGCTAAATCCTGTGTTTTTTTGGTGTCTAAACCAATACTATTTAGTGTCATTTTTGATATAATTTTTCGTTATATAAATTTACGATATTTTGACCCCTTATCATGATAGTTTTTATAAATACTTTGCATAATTTTATAGCCTAAATGAATAAGCATGACAATTACTCAACTTAAATACGCATTAGCTATTGCTGAGCACAAAAACTTCACCAAAGCTGCTG
Source organism: Winogradskyella sp. 266wxhm (assembly GCF_058964685.1). Taxonomy (NCBI): domain Bacteria; kingdom Pseudomonadati; phylum Bacteroidota; class Flavobacteriia; order Flavobacteriales; family Flavobacteriaceae; genus Winogradskyella; species Winogradskyella sp. 266wxhm. Next base: position 3,141,940 of record NZ_CM179559.1, on the reverse strand, counting down.
AAAAATGCTTTGTAACCCAACCAACATTAAGTACTCAGATTCAGAAACTTGAAGACGAATTAGACGTTGTGATTTTTGATAGAGGAAAAAAGCCAATAGAACTGACTGAGGTCGGTAGAAAAATTGTTTATCAGGCCAGAAATATAGTAAATGAAGCAGATCGTATTCAGGATATAGTCGATCAACAAAAAGGATTTATTGGTGGTGAATTTAAACTAGGTATTATACCAACAATAATGCCTACACTTTTACCTATGTTTTTGAATAATTTCATTAAAAAATATCCAAAAATAAAACTGAAAATTGAAGAGTTAACTACTGAGGAAATCATGACACGTATTAACGACGGTCATTTAGATGCTGCCATTGCTGCAACTCCTCTAGAAAGTGATAATATTAAAGAACGTCCTTTATATTATGAACCTTTTGTTGCTTATGTACCAAATAACCATAGGTTGAGAGAGCTAAAAACTTTGGAAGTTTCAGATTTGGATATTGAAGACATGTTACTACTAGAAGATGGTCACTGTTTTAGAGAAGGAGTTATTAACCTTTGTAAAACTTACAAAGCACATGAAGAAGATCATTTTCAACTTGAAAGTGGTAGTATAGAAACCTTAATAAAACTATCTAATGAAGGTATGGGAATGACCTTACTGCCTTATTTACATACCCTAGATATCAATGAAGGGTTTAGTGCTAACCTAAAACATTTTAAAGAACCTTCACCTGCTAGAGAAGTAAGCTTAATCTACCATAAAAGCGAGCTAAAAATGCAGATCATTGATGCTTTGCACAATGTAATCTCTGGTGTTATTCGTGGTGCTATTGCCTTTAGTAATGTAGAAATCATTAGTCCTTTGGCTAAATAAAAAAAGCGACTCGTGAGTCGCTTTTTTTTATGCTTTTAAATAAATTAGACATTGATTTAATTCTGGGTTTTGATTGATTAGGGACTGAATGAAAATCCTTAATTCCTCAAGTTCGTGCGGTAGTAATCTTCTGACTGCTTTTTGCACTTCCTTGCAAAATAATGTGGCATCAAAACTAACTTTGCTAAGTACAGTTTTAGTGTACTCATACATTGCTCTCGCCATAGGTTTGTTCAAGTTTTTAAATTAGTAAGTAGATTTTTTCTATAAGCTGTTATTTTCAATTCAGTCTCTAAGTTAGAAAAAAAATTGAAACCCAAATTTAAAACTTAAAAAGTTTAACAGCCTATTATGTTAAAAATCAGAAAAAACACATTGACTTTAGAATCTATTATCACCATCTAACAAATCGCCCAAACCACCTAAAATACTACCTTCACCTCTATCTTTTCCACCAGCTTTAGGCGCCGAAGCAATAATTCTGTTGGCTAATCTACTAAAAGGTAAGGATTGTATATAAACTTTTCCTGGACCTCTTAACTTAGCAAAAAACAGACCTTCACCTCCAAAAATTGAGTTTTTAATACCTCCTACAAATTCGATATCATAATCTACATCTTGGGTAAAACCAACAATACAACCTGTATCTACACGTAACGTTTCACCTGGTTGTAAAGTTTTTTCTGCCATGGTTCCTCCTGCATGTACAAATGCCATACCATCACCTTCTAACTTTTGCATAATAAAACCTTCACCACCAAAAATACCTCTACCTAATTTCTTAGAGAATTCTATACCAACACTTACACCTTTAGCTGCACAAAGAAAAGCATCTTTCTGACAGATAAACTTTCCTCTAAATTCCGTTAAGTCTATTGGTATAATTTTTCCTGGGTACGGAGATGCAAAAGATACATTTCGCTTTCCTGTAAGATCATTATAAAAAGCCGTCATAAAAAGGCTTTCTCCTGTAAGAATACGTTTTCCTGCTCCTAAGATTTTACCAAGAAATCCTTTATCCTTTTCTGAACCATCACCAAAAATAGTATCCATTTTAATACCATCATCCATCATCATAAAACTTCCTGATTCAGCAATTACGGCTTCTTGAGGATCGAGTTCTATTTCTACATATTGCATTTCTTCACCGTAAATACGGTAATCTATTTCGTGAGCATTTCTCTCACTAAAATCTGGTAATCTTTCCATAATCTGTTTTTCGTTTTAAGTTGATTTGTTTATATGTTGAGTAAAAGAGACATTTGTTACAACATGTTATTCTTTTAATTAATGAGATTAACATGCTTTGACTTCAACTCTTCGGCTACGCTCAGTACAGGTAAGCTAAGTCTGACAGCTCTAAATAACATTTCCTTTTTACTTTAAACTTCTAACTTTTCACTTTCAAAGTCCATTCAAAATTAAAAGAAGACACCTCTACTCCTTCTGCATTTACACCATTGGCACTAAGCCAAACAGTTTGTCCTTCACCTGTTTCAATAGCTTGGGTAATGGCCTCATCTATTTTAGAACCTTCGTTACATTTAAATATAATTCTTCCTGTTGCTTTTTTAGTAAACGTCGCATTATTATTAGCAACTAACATCGATATTTTCTTTCCGCTTTGTCTAATCTTAGTCATTACTAAAGCACCCGTGGTTAGTTCTGCTGCCATACCCTGTACTGCCCAAAACATAGAATTAAACGGGTTTTGATTAATCCAACGATGCTTTACAGAAACTACACAGGTGGTATCGTCTAAAGACTTCGTTCTTACACCTGTAAAGTATGCTGCGGGTAATTTAAATAGTAAGAAAGTATTGAGCTTTGATGGTGAAATAGCCATAGATTGTATTTAGATTTTCCACTAAAATAACTCAAAAATACAACCTAAACCAATGTTAAAAAAATGTTAATTTTAAGTACTATGCGTAACATAATACCTTCTTTTAGACATATATTTGTATAAGAAACTATTATATACTTTTTAAAATGATAGATAATCACCATAAAAACCTAGCAACGTTTATACATCTTTCAACGTTTTCGAGATTTATTATTCCATTTGGAAACTTTATTGGTCCTATAGTGTTGTGGGCTGCCAACAAGGATAAATCTGAATTTGTAGATAAACACGGTAAACAAGCTATTAATTTTCAGATTAGTGTATTGCTTTACGCTATAATTATCGGAACGATTAGTGTACCATATTTCATCTTTAAATTATTTAGAGAACTAGATGTTATAGATTTTCACGGTTTTCATGAATTTCATATTAACATGGGTGAACCTTCACCTCTATTATACATTGGTGGTGGTTTAGGTGTGTTAGCTGTTATTGCTTTTATAATTGAATTGGCATTAATAGTTAGAGCCAGTTTAGCCGCTAGAGATGGTAGTGTTTATAATTATCCTTTGACCATTAACTTTTTAAAATAAAATTTCATCAATACACCTAAAAATAATAGGTGTAAAAATCAATCAATCAATCAATCAATCAATCAATCAATCAATCAATCAAAAAATGAACAGTTTAATCAAATTTAAGAACCTCATCCTATGAAGATAGAAAACACAAAAGCACAAATGCGAAAAGGTGTTTTAGAATACTGCATCTTATCCATCCTTAAAGATGAGGATGCTTATGTTGCAGAAATTCTCTCAACACTAAAAGACGCAAAAATGCTTGTTGTAGAAGGAACTATATATCCACTATTAACAAGATTAAAAAATGCAGGATTGCTCAACTATCGTTGGGAAGAATCCACATCTGGACCGCCAAGAAAATATTACGGCCTTACGGAAACAGGAAAGTTGTTTCTAAACGAATTAAACACCACTTGGAGTGAATTACAAAATGCAGTTAACCTAGTAACCCAAACAAAATCAACTAAAAAATGAATAAAACAGTCAATATAAATTTAGCAGGTATATTCTTCCATATAGACGAAGATGCATATCTTAAGTTATCACGCTATCTTGAGGCTATAAAACGTTCATTTACTGACTCTCAAGGTCGCTCAGAAATTATTTCAGATATAGAAGCTCGTATTGCTGAGCTTTTCTCTGAACGTATACAGAACGAAAAACAGGTTGTTGGCATCAAATTAGTTGATGAAGTTATTGAAATAATGGGACAGCCAGAAGACTATTTAGTCGATGACGAAATTTTTGAAGACGAACCTCAACCAAAACACAGACAAAGTTCTAAACCTAACAAAAAGCTTTATAGAGATACTGACAACTCTTATATAGGTGGTGTGGCTGCAGGTTTAGGACATTATTTTGGTATAGATTCTATATGGATCAGGTTAATTTGGCTACTATTTGCTATAGGTTCTGGCGGAACATTTATTGTTATCTATCTTATCTTTTGGGCTTTAGTACCAGAAGCTAAGACTACAGCAGAAAAGCTGACCATGACTGGTGATCCTGTGAACATCAGTAACATTGAAAAAAAAATTAAAGACAGCATTGATTCGGTTTCAGAAACCGTAAAAAAAGTTGATTTAAAAAAGCATGGTGATCATATTAAAGAAACTTTCGATAGTGTTTCAGACAATATTTCTGAAACTGTAAGAAGTGTTGATTTTCAAAAACAAGGCAGTAAACTAAAGTCTAGTTCTCAAACTTTTTTTGATACTATAGGTAACATTCTAATGTTTTTCCTAAAAGTCATTGCCAAGTTTATTGGAGTTATACTCATCATTACAGGTATCAGTGCATTGATTAGTTTAATCGTAGCTTTCTTTACGGTAGGTATTACAGATGCTATTCATTTTCCAGGTATGGATTTACTCAATGTTGCAAATGCGGCCAATATACCAATTTGGTTAATGTCTTTACTTTTATTTTTCGCTTTTGGTATTCCGTTTTTCTTTGTGTTTTACCTTGGTCTTAAAATTTTAGTAAACAATTTAAAATCCATTGGTAATGTGGCAAAATTCACTTTACTTGGATTGTGGCTAATGGCTCTAATAGGTATCATTATAGTGGTAGCAAAACAAGCATCTGAACATGCTATTGACACCAAAATCAATGTGAAAAACGAGTTAAATATTACTGCAAAAGACACATTAAACCTTACGACAGTTTTTACGGATGACCTTAATAGTTATTACTACAGCGATGGCAATTTTAGAATCATTGAAGATGAAAGTGGCAAAAGTTTAATTTATACAAGTGTAAGATTTCTTGTAAGATCAACTAAAGATTCCGTTGCGTCAATAATCATTGAAAAAGAAGCTTCAGGAAGCAGTTATGAGGTAGCTAAGAAACGTGCTAATGATATTAATTACAGCTATTCTTTTTCGAATAAAACTTTAAAACTGAACCGTTATCTCACTACAGATATCACAAATAAATTCAGTGAACAAAATGTTTTGGTCATGATTGATTTACCTGAGGGCTCAACTTTAATAACGGATAAAAATCTAAATGGTTACTACGGAAGAATTTTATCTAAAATCAAAAAGGGTCATTATTACAAAATACTTAGTGATGATATATTGTGTTTAGATTGCGAAGATGATGATAAAGACGATGACAACGAAGAAGAAGATGATGATGATGATGAGAATGAAAAAGAACAAAAACACGACATAACCGTTCAGGTTAATGAAAATGGTGTAGATATAGAAGTTAATGACAATTCAGACAACTAATTCTACAATTCATCATTTATAAGTTTTAAACCAATTACAATCAAATCATATTTGTAACAGAATTTATCAATCAAAAAAACAATCATTATGAATACTCTAATCAAAATTATCGTCACAAACATTTTAGCTTTAACACTATTTTCTTGTAACTTTTCCATGAAGATCGGACCTGGAGTTGATGGCAATGGCAACGTAGTTACTACCGAAAGATCTATTTCTTCGGATTTTGACCAAATAAAAGTTAGCGAAGGGCTAGATGTATATATTACACAAGCTAATGAAGTTTCTGTGAATGTTGAAGCAGATGAAAATCTTCAAGATATTATTTTAACCGAAGTTGAAAACGGTATTTTAAGAATTCATACTGCAGAAAATATTAGAAGTGCTTCTTCAAGAAGAATAAACCTCAGTATTGCCAATGTTTCTAGTATAAAAGCTACAAGCGGTAGCGATGTATATTCTACCAACACTATAGTTGCAGAAAATTTAGAGCTTAATACTACAAGTGGTGCCGATATGAAAATTGAAGTAAAAACCAAAAATTTAACTTGCGACGCCACAAGCGGTAGCGATCTAATTGTTAGTGGTACTACTGATATTTTAAAAGCTGAAGCGACCAGTGGTAGTGACATCAGAGCTACAGATCTCATTGCCAACACATCAAATGTAAAAGCTACTAGCGGAGCAGATATTTCTGTAAACACTAAAAAAGAACTAACTGCTAAAGCTACAAGTGGCGGAGATATAAAGTATTCTGGAAACCCAGAAAAAGTTAATGCTTCCGATAGTAGTTCAGGAAGTGTGAAACAGCAATAGCATCAATCAATCAATCAAAAAACGATAGTTGTAATATAGCTATCATTTTTAAAGCCAATCAAAATCAAGCCATTTCAAATTCTATATAGACTTTGGGATGGTTTTTGTATATATTTGTTTAATGTCTTTAATTTGGAAAATATTTATGTTTTTCAAATAGCGATAAACAAAGCATTTACTTGAGTCTAAATAACTCTAAACATTTAATTAGGCACATTATTTGTTTTTACAAAGACAATAAACTTTGGAATATGAAAAAAATATTACTCATTCTGGCTTTTATTGGTGTTGGAATGCCATTAATACAAGCGCAAACTGACGATAAAATAAAAGGCGACAGAAACGTAACTATTAAACAAACCTACATTGACGATTTTCATACAATTGTTGTTGATGGTGATTTTTCTTTAGAAGTGGTTTATAACAGTAAACCTTCTGTTGAAGTAGAAGCTGATGACAACCTACATGAAGTTATACAGTTTGATGTTAATGATGGAGTACTAAAATTCACTGAATCAGTTAGAATTACGTCTAAAAAGAGACTTAACATAAAAGTTAATTATGGTGACGCTCTAAAAAACATAGAGGTTAAAGGTGATGGAGAAATAAGATCTCTTACTTCTATGGAACTAACTGATGTCTCTTTAATAACTGCAGATAACTCTAGAGCTTATTTAAATATTAGAGCAAAAACATTTGATTATAAAAGCTTAGGTAAATCTAAAACTAGATTGAACCTTACTGCAGACTCAACTAAAATGGAACTTAGCGACAACAGTAAACTTGATGCTTTGGTAAATACTAAAACGTCAAATTTTGATCTTTATCAACGTGCCGATATATCAATTGAAGGCTCTGCAAACAGTACCGTTATTAGATTAATTAATTCTTCTAATTTCAATGGTAGTAATTATGAGGTTAATAATGTTGATGCTAGTTTAGAAGACAATAGTGATTTAACAATTGCTGCAAATAAGACTATTACATTAACTTCTTCTGGTGATAGCGAAACTTATCTATATGGTAATTCTGTTATTACAATAAAACAATTTGAAGGCACTTCAAAGCTTCAAAAGAAAGAAAAATAAGCGTTTTAAGATTTTAAGATTTTAAGATTTTAAGAGAAAAATCTATTTCTATTTGAGGGGAAACTTTAACCATTCCTAACATTTTTGTAGGTGCTTCTAAGCTATAATCATTAATATTTATAGGAAGTATTCCGCTTACAAACAAACCATCTTTGCCAGTTACAGAAATAGGAACGGTGTAGGTTTTTGAAATTTTGCAAATTACAATTTCTACAGTTGCTGTTACAGAATTATCATTATCATCAATTTCTGAAATCTCTTTTAATCTCAAAATAATTTCAGGATGTTTTTCTGTATTAAGTAGTTTATTAAAGTCTTTGTTGATGGCTTTACCACCGCAATTAAATTCTACATTCGGAAGCTTTAACGTAGCGTCACTAAACTTAATAGAACTATTATACGCTTTATAGCTAACCTTTATTTCATCTGAAAAGGATTCCATATTAAAACCACAGTCAAATGTATTTACATTAGTTTTTCCATTGATTTTCAAACAACTATCAGAAGAAAAATATATAGTTGCTTCATTAACTTCCTCTTTACCATCAATAAACAAACTAAATATTGAGCTTAAAAAAAATAAAACGACTATTGAAATTGTTCTCATCATCTTTGGAATTAAAAATAAGGCCTTTAGCATATATAACGCTAAAGGCCTAAAGTTAATTGTTTTTAGAAACTAATAACAGCTTCTGCCATGAATCCGTTGAATTCTCCTTCTTCTAGAAGTGTTCCAACTGGGAAATCTTTATACTGTTGATTTACATATTCAACTTTCATAAGTACATTTTTAGTCATAAACCAACCACCACCTAACTGGAATCTATTGATATTAATATCATCTCCTCCCATTATCTCTGCGCTTACAGTATTATAACGTCCACCTACAAATAAGTTTTCAGATTTACCGAATCTGTACAATAATTCACCAGCGTATTGGTCTGCATTTCTCCTATCTGCTTCGCTTAAAGCTCTACCAGAGGTCATCTCAACTGTTCCAAAAAATTCTAATCCGCCATACTTTACAAATGGGTTAATCATTACGGCTGTAATTTGATTAGTAAAATTAGGATTGTAACGAGACGCTCTAAAGTCATCACTTGTTGCTGTAGCGTCTTGCATTACATCATAGTATCTAGCACCTGCTCTATCTGCTGAATATAAATATACATTTGGTGCATAACCAGTATTATACAAAGACCCTGTTAATCTAAATCTAAAGTCTTCAGTGATTTGCTTATCATAACCTAATTTAGCTAAGAAAGCTGCACCACCACTTGTACCATTAGAAACTTTTGTGCTTTGGTTTAGTTTACCATTGGTAAACCCTAGCATTCCAAAAAAGCCATTATCTGTTCTGTAGTACACCTCTGCTCCTACTTCAGTTGTAAAAGAATCCATGATTAAATTTCCAACAAACGGGTTGTAAATAGCTTGAGCGTTATCACTTCTTCTAAAGTGTGCATCACCATAGTTATTTTCCATATGTCCTATTTTAATAGTCACATGCTTCATAAGGTCTTCTAAAAATCCTTCACTAATAAACTCTAATTTATTAATTTGGAAATATCCACCTTTTACATAAGGTTCATTGTGGTGTCTAGAAGATAAATAAGTTCTTAAGTGCATATTAACACCATCATAAAGTGCAACATCTAAGTCTAAATTGGCTGTAGCTAAGTTAAAGTTACTACCTACTTCCGCTAATGGAACAGCGCCTGAATTATCATTGTCTAAAGCTTGATATTGAAGCGCAAACGACCCACCTATTCTTACCTTAACATCTTCAAAAGTTGAAACTGTATCTTTTGGTGCTTCAAAAACATTTATACCTCTTTTATCTGGTTGCCTAAAGTTATCCAGATCTCTTTTACTTTTTTGTTGTGCAAATAGAGTACTTGTAAATGTTAGTACAAGAATAAAACTTGCAAATTTTAAAACTGATTTCATTGTATATTCTTTTTAGTTAATTGTTATTATTTTTTGTTGTAAACGGATTTAAAAATTATTTTTATAGCATCACCTGTTTTTATTGTGCCTAATAGTGCTTTTGGTGGTTCAATTCCAAAATCTGTCATTTTCAGAGGTTTTTCTCCTTCTACTAATAACTTAGCTCCTTCTAATTTTATATTTAATGTAAGTGAAATAGACTTTTTAGATCCTGAGATGGTTAAGTCTCCTTTAACTGTAGCTTTAAATGAATTTTCAGAGATTTTCTCAATGCTACTTACAGATGTAAGGTTAAAATCTATAGTCTTATACTTTCCTGTGTTAAGTGCCTTGTAGGTGTTTTTATCCATACCGGACTTTCCACTTTTTAGACTTTCTGCTTTTACAGAAAAGCTAAGAGATGTGATTGCAAAATCACCTGAGTTCTCAACAACCGCTTTTCCTGACTGCTCTTCGGTTATTAACTCCCAATCATGTAAAGAAGATGTGCCATGCACCTCTAACTCTGAGGAAGTATTGTTTAGCACATAAGTTTGTGCTGTTGCTACTTGAAAATATAGCAGACTTACAAATAGTGTAGTAATGTAAAATACTGTTGATTTAATTGTATTGCTCATAGTTTTGGTTTTTTAATGTTTGACAAAGATTCTAATAATATTGAAGAAATTTTATGATAAAAGTCATACCACAGAAAATTTAAACTAAAAGCAAAAAAAAGCCGAAGTCTAAACTTCGGCTTTTCTATTATATAATGATTTTTACCCTTAATTGTAGGTAGAAGTTGCTACCTCAAAATCAGCATCTTTAGCAGCTAAATAGCGTTCTGCATCCAAAGCAGCCATACATCCTGTACCTGCGGCGGTAATTGCTTGCCTGTAAACATGGTCTGCAGCATCTCCGCTTACAAACACCCCCTCTACATTGGTTTTACTTGTGCCTGGCACAGCATTGATAATATAACCTGTTTCGTCTAAATCAATCTGTCCTTTAAATATATCTGTGTTGGGTTTGTGTCCAATAGCCACAAAGAAACCAGTTGCTGGGATTTCATGTTTCTCGTTAGTTTGGTTGTTAAAAACCTTAACACCGGTAACTAACTGTCCGTCACCTAAAACTTCTTCGGTTTCTGTGTTGTAAAGAATTTCAATATTTTCTGTTTTTTTAACGCGCTCAGCCATAATTTTAGAAGCTCTGAATTCATCACGTCTTACCAACATTGTTACTTTTTTACAAAGTTTAGATAAGTAGTGTGCTTCTTCACAGGCCGAATCCCCTGCCCCAACAATCACTACTTCTTGGTTTCTATAAAAGAAGCCATCACAAACAGCACAAGCAGAAACACCTCCACCTAATTTTAAATATTTTTGTTCTGATGGTAAACCTAAATATTTTGCAGAAGCACCCGTTGAAATAATAATAGTAGATGCATGAATTTCTTTCTCATCATTAATCCAAACTTTGTGAAATTCACCTGAAAAATCAACTTTTGTAACCCATCCATGGCGTATATCTGTCCCGAAACGCTCTGCTTGGTTTTGTAATTGCATCATCATCTCTGGCCCTGTTATTCCTTCTGGGTAACCTGGAAAGTTTTCAACATCATTTGTAGTGGTTAACTGTCCGCCTGGTTGTTCACCTTGATATAAAACCGGATTCATATTTGCTCTAGAAGCATAAATTGCCGCAGTATAGCCTGCAGGTCCAGAACCAATGATTAAACACTTCACTTTTTCAATTGTATCTGACATATTTTGTGTGTTTTTTTATACTTAACAAAAGTAGGATTTTTGCATAAATCCTTACACTTAAGTTATCAACAGTAATTATAGTATTATAATTAATGTAAATACGTTTAAAAATCTGCTTAATATTTTGTAAATTATTATGGTCTAATAACAAAATAAACACGTCATGAAATCTAAGCACTTAATTTTATGTCTGTTTTTGGTACTAACTTTATCATGCAACAACAATCCAAAAAAAGACACTCCCACTGCAGACATCAGTAACGATCAAACCAATCATCTCAAAGGTACTTGGGAACTTATAGGATTTTACAACTATAAGGACAACAAAGTAGTTGACTCTTTTAAAACTAATCCTGAGTTTAGGCAATTAAAAATGTATACAGACACCAAGGTTATGTGGTGCAAACACAGAGCCGCTGATTCTTCGGAATGGTTTGGTTATGGCACTTACGATTATGATGGCAATCAACTGACTGAGGTTTTAGATTTTGGTTCAGAAATTATGGATGAAGTCATAGCCGAAAAGAAACAATTCAGATTTGATTTAGAGCTAGACTCTAATCGTTTTAAACAAATAGAACTCGATGAGGATGGTAATAGAATCTACTCAGAAAACTATAAACGTGTAGAATAATAGATATAAAAAAGCGAATTTCATAAGAAATTCGCTTTATCTACTGGGTAACCAACCCACCACTAAATTAATAAAAGTTACTTTACTAATATACTAACTAAACTAAGGCGAAGATACCTTCATAATACTTTCAAGGTATGCTCGAATACTAAATAATTTGACTCAATTGAATTTTAGTTTATTATTTTTAAAGTTTTTGATTTAGATTTATGTTCTGAATGTTCAGCATAAAGGCTGAACCAACGGACTATCATGTATAAATCTGCAACTTTAAAAGCTGATAACAGCGTAGATATTGTAAAACTTCTTTCTGAAAATCTCGAAGTTAAGATTGAAAAGGAGAACAATGAATATTGTATTGATATTCCCAAAGAACTTGGCGATGGTCATATCAAAGCTATTAGTTTTGAAAATGGTATTTCGCTTATAGAAGTTGACGTTTTATTGAATAAATCGTTTAGAATTCGTTTTAAAAAAGATGAACTGAATCCGCTGATTCTATTATTTAATGTAGAATCTAAGGTGACGCACTCCAACTCTTCCAATGAAAATGAAAACAAAATAGAACGTTTTGAAAGCCTAATGTTTTCAAACGATATGAAAGATTACAACACTCTTTTAATTCATAAAAACAAAGCCACAAGCTTTATAAAAATCTATATCAACAGAAAAGAATTTGAAAAAAAACTAGACCACTTTGAAGATAATATGGGTTCTGATCTTGAAACCATATTTAAAGATGTTAATGGAGTTAACCTCTTTAGCTATAAAGGTCAATATTCAATGGAAATTTCTGAAGCTATTGATGCTATTAAAAATTGTGAATCTGAAGGTCTGGTAAAGTCAATGTTTATAGAATCTAAGACTTATGAGATCCTAACCTTACATTTTCAACAATACACAGACGATTTAAACGATCCTAAAAAAAGGCAAATTTTAAGACGTTCTACCATAGATAAAGTAGAAAAAGCAGCCAAGATCATAAGCGAAGACTTAGCAGGAAGTTATAGCGTTAATCAATTAGCTAAAAAAGTTGGCCTAAACCAAAATACACTACAGTCTGGTTTTCAACACTTGTTTAATAGTAGTGTTAATGATTATGTGAAATCTAAACGTATTATGAAAGCCAAAGAGCTCATTGAAAAATCAGATCTTAATATTACCGAAATTACATACTCAATAGGAATAAATTCCAGAAGTTACTTTTCTAAGCTTTTTAAAGAAAAATATAAGCTTACTCCAAAAGAATACTTAGATCAGGTAAGAAAAGACAAGACAGCTTAATATCTTTTTAAGTAGAGTATTTTCTTATGAATGTTCATTAAAATCACATGAAATTTTAACAAAACTGCCCAATACTGTTACTCTTTGTTTCAATATTGTTAACCTGTTTTTTGTTAAACTATTTTTTTTGCATCACCAAATTGAATAAACATATACTCATATTAATGAGTTAATTAGGTGAGCTGAAAATGAAAGAAATACATGTAGATTTATCACTTAACCAACCTATAATAGAACAAATAAATAAAGTGATTAATGGCGAAAGCAACGCCACATATAATGAACATATTCTAACTTTTGATAATGAAATTGGCAAAGGGGCCATTAGAAATATCATTTTTGATTGGGGAATTTCCCTATTGGATTATGATGTTTACTTTAATGAAAAAATAAAGTTAGTGTTTGAAATAGCACAATCTAATCCAATAGAATTCTTGTTTGTGTCTGAAGGTAATCTGTTATATACCTCAGAGCAAACAGGAAAAAACCAAAACTTAGTTAAGCTCCAAAGGTACCAGAATACAATACTCTCAAATCTACCAAACTCTAATAATACATTTATATTCCCAAGTGGTGAGGATATCAAATTAAATGTTATTAAAATTATTGGAGATCAATATTCCAATAAGTCTAATAACTACATTGATACTTTACAAAAGTCGCTTAAGTCAATTTTAAGTGGAAAAAGTGAATTTTTGCCCTATAGACACTTGGGAAATTTTAATTTAAAGCTAGCCGATATTATAGAAACATTAAATGCCGAAGATAACTATGGTATTGTGCGCTCCATGAATATTGAAGGACAGTTAAACCTTATTCTTGCCCTACAAATCCTTGAGCACAAAAGTTACGAGACAAAGCTTTCCTTACCTAATTCAATTTCAAAAACAGATTTAAATAAAACCAAAGCCGTTACCAAATATATATGTGAAAATCTTCACGATTCTTTTACCGTTAAAGACTTAGCAGATATGCACGCCTTTAGTCCAAAAAAGATGCAAACCGGTTTTAAATTGTTATATGGAAAATCTGTAAATGAGTATATACGAACAAAAAAATTAGAACTAGCAAGAGAACTTATAGAAAGTACCGAATTTTCTATTTCTGAAATTGTATATCAAATAGGTTATAAAAGCAGAAGTTATTTTTCCAAAATTTTCTACGACAACTATAATATATTGCCTGCAGACTATAAAGAATTGGTAAGGTCAAAAAGTTCTATTTCAGAAGAGGGATAGGTAGATTCTTATATTTTACTGGTTCTAAAACAGTATCATAAACGATATTATTTTTGAAAAAATCTTTAGAAATTGTATAGGCTTCTAAGGATTCTTCTATATATTTTCTAGTATCTAAGTTTTCGATATCTAAATCATCATTTAACCAATTATAATAATCTTTAGATTCTAAAATTATCGGGAACTCCTTACCAAGATTATGAACTGTTGCCAGCTTACTACTAATTGCTGATGTTAATAGACTTACAGAAATAAAACCATCTTTTAATTTTGAGAAAATACCTGCTACAGCAAAAGGTTTATTATCTTTTAGATGAACATAATACGGATATACTTCGCCATCATATAAATAGGAAGTAAAGAAACCTGTAATAATTATAAGACAATGGTTGTTAAGAAAAATATTCTTAATCCAGTCAGATTCATTAACATCACACAAAGAAATATCTAAGGTATTATCTAAATTCTGAAAGTTTTCCCATTCATCTTTATACTGCTCTGGCATTAAGCCCCAAATACCATAATTAATAATGTTATTTTGTTCTGAAGTAATAATTGGCAGCGACTCTTCAGCCAAACCATTAATAACCATAGTTTTTTTATAAAGTGATGGATATTTAAATTTAGTATTAAATACTTCTTCAACACATTGCAAATCAGCTGTATTAGACAACTTGTAAAACATCCCTACTTTTTTGTGCAAGTTCCAATATTAACATTAAACACATTGCCTTATATGCATAAAATAAGGGCTCAATTAAATCATTTGGAATCACAAATTATCTCATTTAAATTCCCAATAGAGTTAAACAAATATTTTATTATGTCAAGACTCTACACTTTCAATGCTAAATTTACAAATAACAGATAATCAGACCATAACCTATTAAAAACCGAATTTATGTCAATGACTCAAATAGGATTTTCTTCAATCGATACGCATCAAATTTTAGCGTTAGATTATCTACACGATCTAGAGGTTAATAGGCACATCTATGATCACCATTTAAAAAGTACCACAGGAAAAGGCATTATTAGATTCTTAAAATTAGATAACGGATTTAAGGTTTTAGAATTTGATGTATTGTTGAGGCAAGCTCTAACCCTTGAACTTTTCAATAATCACAAAGATTATCTATATTTCATTTACTGTACTGAAGGTATAGTTTATCATAAATTCAATAACAAAAACACCCTATTTCGTATTGAAGAACTCTGTCCTTCAATTGTTGGTAGTCAATCAGAAACTAAGAGTTACTTATCATTAAAACCTTCTAATTCTCTCAGATTAAGTATAATTTGTATTGATAAAAATATAGTATTCAAAGAGTTTGAAGCACTTTCTTCTAATGACCAAAAACGCTCTAGAACAGAAGAGGTCTTAAGTGCTCTTGAGGAACTCGATTTATACCCTTACAGTTGCACTAAAAATTTAAAACTTGCTGAAAGTTTGTATGAAACAAAACCTTTTGGTATCAGTGATGGGTTATTGGATATAATGGATATGAAAGGAAACTATCAAAAGACATTAGCACAGTTCATGAATGAGTTTCACAAAGAAATGTACATCATGAAAAAAGATTCTAACCTTAAAACAAACGAATTGCAAAGCGTTAGGAAAATTTCAGAATTTATTACTGAAAATCTAGACTTACAACATGATATTAAGTCACTTTGCAAAAAAGCGGGTTTATCTCCAGTAAAACTTCAGGAAGGCTTTAAATATATGCATGGTACCACAGTGGCTGATTATATAAGAAGTAAACGCTTAGACTATGCAGAACAACTGTTTTTAACAACTGATCTCAATGTCTCTGAAGTGGTTTACAAAATAGGAATAATGAGTAGAAGCTACTTTTGTAAAATCTTTAAATTAAGATTTGGATGCAGTCCTAGCACCTTTAGAAAAAGAAAAAAATAAATAAAAAAAGAACGCTATGCAACGCTCTTTTTTTACCAAAATATTAGGCTATTTTTAGCTAAAATTTTCTAAAGTTTTAATTTTAGAAAGACCATTTTCAATTTTAGTCTTTTGAGATTCTAAAATAGATTTAGTACTCAATGGCAGACTTGTTTCGTTAATAACTTCTTTGTATTCATTGATAGCTGCTCTTTCACCTTTTATGGCTTCTTCAAGCATAGACTCTTCATCCTCACTTGAAAATAGACTTTTTACATCCATCCAAGCTCTGTGAAGTGTGCCTGTAGCGCTTCCACCTTTATCAATTTCTTGATTAAAGCTTAATAGCTCACTTTTCAATTCATGTCCAAAATTATAACGCTCTTGCGCCTTATCACTAAAATAAGACTTGAGAGAAGGATTTTCAACATTCTCAGCTGCTTTCTTAAAACCTTTTTCTGCGTCATACGTTTTTTCCAATAAATCATTTAACTTTTTTCCTACTTCTTCTGTGTAAGTACTCATAATTTAAGATTTTTTTGTGCGTTATAGATATCTTTTTTTTAGATGTATACCACTTATCATCTTGTGCTAATAAATAATAACACTTACTTTTTTTGACACCACTAAATTAGCCCGATAGCTAATTTTAGTTTGATGCAAATGCCGTAAAGGTTGACGCAATACCAATAAATTCAATATAAATAAGCAAGCTTAAAACATTTTTAAAAACCCTTTCTTTTTGAACTTTATAACAGGGCTTTCTCTATTCTGAATAAAATAAAACGTGTCAAATGTTAACATCATCCTAAAATTTCTGCCCTTATTTCACTAAGATTTGCTCATTTAAAAAAATAAATAGCGGTATTAGATATTTAGTTGATTAATGCTTCTCTTTAGCCTAACTTTATTCTATAGATACTTTAGGTATGCGCATTTGTGCTTTGATGATAAAAAATTATAAGAAAACCTTAACATCTCGTCTTACAGCTAAAGCGTATATTAAGTATAACACCAAAACAATCGATTATGAAAGAAATACTTATCAGTGCGAATAGCTCCGAAAATGTTATTGACCAATTTAAGGACAAGATTGGAGGTGAAATAAGCGAAGATTGGGGAGAAACAGTTTTAACTGTAAATAATAACATCGCTAGAGGTTCAATTAGAATGATCCATTTTGATTTTGGAATCCATTTATTAATCCAAAAAATGACTTACTTTGAAGACGTTATTTTCAAAGTTGATCCTTCAGATTATAATCCATTAAGATTTATTTACTGTCTAAAAGGTGAATTTTTACACAAATTCGGTATTCATAAAGAAGAAAAATTGGTTGAACAATTTCAATCCTTGATTTTCTCAAATAAGTCTGAAGGTGTAAACTATCTTCATTATAAGAAAGATGTTGAAGTAGAATCAAATATTATACAAATTGAAAGAAAGGAGTTTTTACAGAAAAAAACTGCAAAACTATCTTCCCTTAATAAGCAACTTAAAGAAATCTTTACTGATACAAACCATGAAAATAGATTTGTTCATCATGGAATGCTTAATCTAAAAATGGCAGATTTTGTTGAGGAGCTGCATGAAACAAAGACAAAGAATATGACACGTATTCTAAAAATGGAAGCTAAGGTTTATGAAATAATCTCAATGCATATTCAAGAATACAGTAAACAGACTAAAGGTGTACCTTTACCAACATCATTGGTAAAAAGTGAACTTAAAAAGGTTAGAGAATTAGGTGAAAAAATTAAAGCAAGTCCTTCTGTAGATTACAATCTTGAAGATTTATCCGCAGAATCTGGTCTTTCACAAGCAAAGCTGCAAGACGGTTTTAAATTTCTTCATACCAAAACAGTTACTGAATATATAAGACATGTAAGATTGGAATCTGCTAGACACTTATTAAGAACTACAGATTTAAACATTTCTCAGGTAGTATATACTATTGGTTTTACAAGCAGAAGCTATTTCTCTAAAATATTCAAGGAAAAATATGGTGTAACACCAAACCAGTTTAAAAAACAGATCATACCCAAAGTAATGGTTGCTTAATAAATACCATGCATAGAGCAAAAAAAAAGGCTAACTTAAAAGTTAGCCTTTTTTTTATTTATTATTTAAAAATCCATTTCCTGAGTAAAGCAATAAAACTATATTTACTTGTAATCTTTATTGCTGTACTCACCCAATTCATAGGTTTTAAATCTTCCTTATACTCATTTTTCATAAGTTTCAATTCTTCCCATGCAATATCTCGCTCTAATTTATAGCGCTTAAGATCTTTCTCTATCTGTTCAAAAGAAGTATAATTATCCATTTCTATTTAAAAAAGTTTAAACCGATTTTCTTTATAATTATTGAATTGATCTTCTTTCTAGTTTTAAAAAGAATAAAACCTATTACCATAAACATTAAGCCTACAATTAGGCAACCTAAAGCTAAAGAATTAAGACTTCGCCCTATTTCAATAGCTAATGCTATGGAACAAAAGATAAATCCAACAAATAAAAAACCACCAATAATTAAAACTTTAGCCATTAAACTAACAGAAGACGTTAGCTGTTGGAAAATTTTTAATCTTAGATATTGGTGAGACGCTTTAATATAGCGTTCACCAATATCTGTAGCTTTATCAGTTGTATTATTTAAAGATTCAAAAACACTCATTGATTAGGCGTTTTTTTGAAGTTTCTTGTTCTTTAACTTTAATTCCTTTAATTTATCTTCTAATGTAGTTATAACATCTTCTGCTTTATAACTCGCATTCGATACGATAGACTCCACTTGGTGATCTAAAGTCTGTTTGTGTGAAGCAATAGAATTTCCAACCGTATCTCTTAACTCAGAAGCTTTTGTAGCCATAACATCACGTTTTGCCGCTGCTTCCTCAGCTATTTTTCTACGGGTTTCACTTCCTTTATCTGGTGCAAATAATATTCCTAGAACTGCACCTACTGCTGTACCTGCTAAAATTCCTAAAACTGTATTTCCGTTATTACTCATCTTATAATGTTTTTATGTTAATAATTTTGTTTATTCAAATATCGCAACTATATGCGGTTTTACTTGACTCGAAAGACATTAATATTGACGTAAATACAATCTATTGTTAGCGTTAAAACTTTTATTATAACAACTAATAATATCCATGAGTTAAACTTAAATTTGGTAAAAAGCTTAAAAAAAAAATCATGAATAACAATAAAATAACAACTACTAACCCTTATAATGGTGAAACATTAGAATCTTACACACTTCATTCTAAAGAAGAACTAAAAGAAAAATTGAACTTAGCCAACGAGGAATTTAAATCCTGGAAAACAACTGAAATCTCAGATCGTGTTGAGTTACTATCCAATTTAGCTGATGAATTAGAAAATGATAAAACCAGCCTCAGTTTACTCATGACTAAAGAAATGGGGAAACCTATTTCAGAAAGTATTGCTGAAATTGAGAAGTGTATTTTCTTAATTGATTTTTATGCCCAAAATGCTGAAGATTTCTTAGCTGACTCCATAATTAAAACAGACGCTCATGAGAGTTTTATAAGTTACGACCCTCTAGGTTGTATCCTAGCAGTTATGCCTTGGAATTATCCTTTTTGGCAAGTATTTAGATTTGCTATACCAACACTAACTGCTGGTAACGTTGGTCTTTTAAAACATGCTTCAAACGTAACAGGATGCGCTTTAGCAATTGAAGAACTTTTTATAAAAGCAGGATTTCCTAAAGGTTGTTTTCAAACACTGTTAGCTAAACATGAAGATATAGAAGAACTAATCGGAAATGATATTATAAAAGCGGTATCACTTACAGGAAGTGAAAAAGCTGGAAAAAGCATAGCCGAAACCGCTGGAAAACATCTAAAAAAATGTGTATTAGAACTAGGTGGTAATAATGCCTGTATTATTCTTAAAGATGCTGACTTGGATAAACATATTGACACTATCGTGAAAGCTAGAATGCAGAATTCTGGACAAAGTTGCATTGCAGCAAAACGTTTTGTAGTCGTAGAAGAGATATATGATGAATTTTTAGAAAAGTTCACTGAAAAAGTTGAAAACCTAAAGTACAATAACCCTGAGAATACGGAAACCACAATTTCGTGCTTAGCAAGACCAGATTTGGCTGATACGTTAGAAGATCAAGTTAAAAAATCTATTGATTTAGGTGCTAAAGTTCATTATGGTAACTCTAGAAGTAATGCTTATTATGAGCCAACCATTCTTACAAATATTACAAGAGAAATGCCTGTTTTTAGAGAAGAAACCTTCGGCCCTATTGCTGCAATAATTAAGGTCAGTAACGAAGAAGAGGCTTATCAGATAGCATTAGATTCAAGATTTGGATTAGGTTCAATGGTATTTACTGAAGATTATGAAAAAGCTACTGAAAGAATTTTAGACATAGAAGATGGGGCTTTTTTCATTAATGAAATGGTGAAATCTGACCCTAGATTACCATTCGGTGGTACCAAAGCCTCTGGTTATGGTAGAGAACTTTCTAAAGAAGGGATTTTAGAGTTTGTAAATACGAAAACTATATACATTAATAAATAAAATCGAGAATTATGAAATTTGTAAAAGAAGACGAAGAAGATAGACGAGATTATATTTTTCAAAAAGACACAAAAACCAAATTTGGAGCAAAGTTTATCATTATCACTCTTGCTATTTTAGTAGCAGCAGTAGTTGCATCAGGAATACATTTTGAATGGTTTTAAAAATAGAAAAGGTAACTCTAATATTGGTTACCTTTTTTTAATTATAAATTCCTGTATAACCCTTATATAGATTTAACTATTTCATGTCCAAATTTTGTTCAATGTAATCGATTTCATTATTATTGAATAAATAAAAACAAGCATGACATCAAATCTATCCAAATTAGGTACCATTACTCTTTTTTTACTTATTAACTATTTCGGAATTGCTCAAAACACAGCAATTGATTTTTCTTATTTAAATACAGATTTACCTTTTGACGAACGGGTAGATATCCTAGTTAGCCAAATGACTAATGAGGAAAAAATTAGCCAACTAGTAAATGATGCTGAAGCTATTCCAAGACTAAAAGTACCTGAATATAATTGGTGGAACGAAAGCCTACATGGTGTTGCTAGAGCTGGTTATGCTACAGTGTTTCCACAATCAATTTCTGTTGCTGCTTCTTTTAATAAATCACTTCTTAAAGATATAGGAGATGTCATTTCAGACGAAGCCAGAGCTAAACATCATAACTTTGTTAGGAAAAACAAAAGAGGTATTTATACAGGCTTAGACTTTTGGTCACCAAACATCAATATTTTTCGCGATCCACGTTGGGGACGAGGACATGAAACTTACGGTGAAGATCCTTACTTAACTGGAGAATTGGCTTCTCAATTTATTATTGGTCTTCAAGGAGACGATCCTAAATATTTTAAGACAATAGCAACCTCAAAGCACTTTGCAGTTCATTCTGGCCCTGAAGCCTTAAGACATTCTTTTGATATTGATGTTAGTGATATCGATTTGTATGAAACCTATTTACCAGCATTCAGAAAAACCGTTGTAGACGCTAAAGTATATTCTATTATGGGTGCTTATAACCGTTTTAGAGGTGAATCTTGCAGTGGTAGCGACTTCTTACTAAATAAAATTTTAAGAGACGATTGGGGTTTTGAAGGATATGTGGTATCCGATTGCGGTGCTATTGGTGATATTCATACAGGACATCACATTGCAAAAACAAAATCTGAAGCCGCTTCAATTGGCCTAAAAGGTGGTTGCGATCTTAACTGTGGTAGATACTACAACTATTTAATCGAAGCTTTAAAGTTAGGTTTAGTTAGTGAGGAAGATATTAATATCGCTGTAAAGCGAACTATGTTAGCTCGTTTTAAATTAGGCATGTTTGATGATGATAGTAAAGTAGCATATTCTAAAATTCCTTATGATATTGTTTGCTCTGATGCACATAATAGTTTGGCTAAAAAGGCTGCTCTAGAAAGCATCATACTTTTAAAAAATGACAATAATGTATTGCCTTTAAACAAAACCAAACTTAAAAACATTGCTATAATTGGCCCGAATGCCGATAACTGGGAATCGCTTTTAGGAAACTACCATGGCACACCAAAAAATCCTGTTACATTTTTAACCGGATTAAAAAACAAAGTTGAACCTGTTATTAATATTTCATATGCTGAAGGCTGCCATCTTTCAGAAGATGCTTTAAATTTAAAACCTATTCCTTCTGTATTTTTTGAAACCATGGATGGTAAACAAGGTTTAGAAGCGTCTTACTTTAACAACGTAAAATGGGAAGGCAAACCTGTACTACAACGTATTGATGATAACATTGATTTTTCATGGCAAAATGATCCTATTTCTAAAGATTTAGATGATAATTTCTCTGTATTATGGAAAGGCTATTTGGTACCTGCAACATCTGGTTCTTATGAATTAGCGATTTTATCAAAACGTGGTATGTCTTTAAAAATTGAAGGGCAAGACATTAACAATGGTAAAGGATCGGCACATCATCCCAAATATGCTACAAGTGTTTTAAATCTAGAGGCAGGAAAAAAGTATGAGATAGAAGTTTCCTATTTTAGTGATGAGACCAATGCTTTGGCTCAAATGTTATGGGCAAAAACAGATACCGACAACATTCAGGAAGCTGTTAAAATAGCAAAACAAGCAGATCTTTCCATTGTAGTTTTAGGCTTATCTCAACGTTTGGAAGGTGAAGGTGGTGACAAAAAAGATTTGGATCTACCAAAACAACAAACCGAATTACTAAAAGCTATAAAAGCTACAGGTAAACCTGTGATTCTGGTTATTAATGCAGGAAGTGCCTTAGCTATAAACTGGGCTAAAGAACATATCGATGGTATTATTAATGTTGGTTACCCTGGAGAAGAAGGTGGTAACGCTCTAGCTGATGTACTTTTTGGAGACTATAATCCTGCAGGAAGATTACCAATTACGTATTATAATGCCTTGGAAGATTTACCTGCTTTTGAAGATTACAATATGAAAGGTAGAACCTATCGCTATTTTGAAGGAGAACCTCTATATCCTTTCGGATATGGATTAAGCTATACAACCTTCAACTATTCAAATCTGAAATTTGAAAAACAAATTCATGCTGGTGAAAATCTAAACCTATCGGTAACGGTTACCAATACTGGAAATTATGCAGGTGATGAAGTTGTTCAAGTTTACATTACAGATGAAAAAGCCTCTACCCCAAGACCAATAAGACAACTTGTTGGATTTGACCGTATTCATTTAAAACCAAACGAATCTAAATCGGTTAACTTTACAATAACACCAAGACAGCTTTCTATTATAAACAAGGAAACAAAACGCGTTATTGAGAAAGGCAATTTCACGCTGTATGTAGGTGGCGAACAACCTGGTTTTAAAAACAGTAACCACACAGCTTCTACCGAAGTTATTTCCGAGAAATTCAAAATTAAAGGCTTTTTAGAAATGAAAAATCTATAATTCACTCAGTGACTCTTTAAAATT
Source organism: Winogradskyella sp. 266wxhm (assembly GCF_058964685.1). Lineage (NCBI taxonomy): Bacteria > Pseudomonadati > Bacteroidota > Flavobacteriia > Flavobacteriales > Flavobacteriaceae > Winogradskyella > Winogradskyella sp. 266wxhm. Next base: position 3,118,217 of record NZ_CM179559.1, on the reverse strand, counting down.
TTTATAAAACACAACAGCATCAACTAACCTGTGATTTTAAATAAAAAAAGCCTAAAACATATTGTCTTAGGCTTTTTGTCGGGGTGGCAGGATGATAACTAAACTGCCACTATGTAGTAAAATTAATACTTCCAGAAGCAGACTAAAACAGTGTTAACCGAATTGTAGACCTATCTGTTAGTTTGAAATAGTATTATTTATCTGAACGTCTTACTACAAATTTACAATTTTAACTCCATTAAAACCAGTCAATTTGTATCAAATATTATGATTAATCTATTAAATATTTGTTGACAATTTCTTCTTCTATTCCGCTGTATTCAACAAACTCTTTGATTGTGACAAATTGGTAAGATTCCTTTCCAAAGTAGTTTCTAATATCATTTAAAAGCTTACGCCCATAACGTTCACTGCGTCCTGTGATACGCTGAATATCCTTTGGGTATATGCAAGCTCTTTTTGGGGTCATCATACTTTATCTATACTTTATCCATACATCATCCATACTTTATTTTTTATGATGATGGTGATGGTGATGCGTTGTTAAAATGTTGGAAATCCCGATAGGGTTTTCAATATTTTAATGACGTTTTTGGTTGTATCGGAATGGATGACCGAAAACGGAATTGCTTTTTTAACAACGTGCCATAAAATTACGTGATTTGGTTTCATTAATCAAAAAACGAATTATTATGGCAAAACAAACTGGAATTATTAAACTAAAAGGAACTATCGGTGGTATTTCCTTTTACAAAACGACTGACGGACATCTTGCACGTGAAAAAGGTGGTGTTGATGGCAATCGTATTGCAAATGATCCTGCGTTTCAGAGAACGCGTGAAAATGGGTCTGAATTTGGACGCGCTGGTAAAGGGGGTAAACTTCTTCGAAATGCTATCCGTATTCTTTTGCAAAACGCAAAGGATAAACGTGTGGTTTCCCGTTTAACTAAAACACTTGTAGCGATTACCAAAACTGATACAACCAATGAAAGAGGTTTAAGAACCTTGCAAGATGGTGATTTAAGCTTATTAAATAGCTTTGAATTCAATTTGAATGGAAAGTTAGGCACAACGCTTTTTACTCCGTTTACGAACGCTTTTGACCGTGTTTCTGGGGATGCAACAGTTAACCTTGATGCGTTTTCTCCAACGGTTAGAATTGCAGCTCCGACAGGAACAACCCATTTTAAGGTGGTAATGGGTGCTTCTGAATTGGATTTTGAGAATGAGACCTCAACATTTGAAAATGATGAGACTGCCATTCTTCCATACACAGCTGCTGATATTGCTGCCATAGCTTTAACAACCACAGTGACTGCTAACTCAACGCTTCCTGTTGTACAGGTGCTTGGTGTAGAGTTTTACCAAGAGGTAAACGGACAAATGTATGAGCTTAAGAACGGTGCTTACAACGCTTTGGCAATTGTTATTGTAGATACGCCGTAAGTATGGAATTAGTGCTGCATAGAGCCTATTTTGAAGAGGGCACCAATGGTGCTCTCTTTAATTCTGGTAAATTTCTTTGCCATACTATTGAATTGCCATGGAACGATAACAAGCGAAACATTTCCTGTATTCCTGAAGGTACTTATGAAGTTGAACCACGTTTTTCTAAACGGTTTAAGCATCATCTGATTTTGAAGAATGTAAAAGGTAGAAGTTTTATTCTCTTTCATCCTGCAAATGATGCCTTAAAAGAACTTCAAGGCTGTATAGCTCCAGTAATGTATTTAAGTGGTATAGGAAAGGGTATTTACTCTAAAAATGCTATGCAAAAACTTCTGTCTTTGGTGTATCAAGCTAAAGACCGAAAAGAAACCATTTTATTAACTATTAAATCACAGAATTATGAACATTGTTGAACGTTATAAAAAACCAACTCCCAAATTTTTCAAAACTTTGCGCAATATTGGTATCACTTTGGCTACTGCAGGTGGTGCTATCATAGCTGCACCTATAACAATGCCTGCCATTGTTGTAACTATTGCTACTTATATGACCGTTGCCGGGACTGTGGCTACTGCAGTAAGTCAAGCAGTTGTTACAGATAATGAAAACACAGAAACTGATGAGAATGACGATGGATTATAACACCAAATCTGCCATTATTGGTGGTACTTTCTTTTCATCAATCGTGAATATTGGTGTTGCCGATTTGATTACTACTGTTGTTTTGGCTATTGTTGGTGCTGTCGTTAGTTACATAGTTTCCATTTTAATTAAGTGGATTCATCAAAGAATACGGAAAAGAAGAAAACCATAATCTAAAGTGCTTCAAATGAAGCACTTTTTTAGTATATTTAGATACAAATTATATCAAATATTATTATGGGAAAATTCGAAGTTTATCAGGATGCAAGATCTGAATATCGTTTTAGATTAAAGGCAAGTAATGGCCAAAAAATATTAGCAAGTGAAGGATATTCTGCAAAAGCAGGTTGCATGAACGGTATAAAATCTGTTAGAACCAACTCACAAGATGATAGCAAATTTGACCGAAAGGTTTCCAGTAACGGTAAACATTATTTTAATCTAAAAGCAAGTAATGGCCAGATAATTGCCACAAGCGAAATGTACGAGAGTTCTTCTGGAATGGAAAATGGTATTGAATCTGTTAAAACAAACGCTCCAAGCGCACCAGTCGAAGAAGTTTAAATATACATTGATTAGCGCTTTTCTCGGGGCAAGGTGTCGTAGGTGGAAGTGATTATTGATGTTGAGCGGTTGGAAAGATAAATAAAGGGCATTTTCTAAAAAATGCTCTTTTTTTATGCGCGGTGTTGAGGTGGGTGAAAGCTATGACCGTCTGCCTTCTAAGCAGATGGTTTAGCCTTTTACCTACCGCAGACACAAGGCAAAACATTAATAATTGCTGTAACCTACACCGTTGAAATGGGTGGTGGGGAAAAGCGGAAAAACGTTTATTTTAAGTTTATATACCAAACAAAAGTTACAAACTCCAATAAATAGTATCTCTTTATTCAAGCAAACATTGATACTTATAATGCTTTATAGGTTTAATGAATAATAATTTTTTCAGTATTTATAGAGGTTCTAGAATAGAATTTTAAAAAATAAATCCCTTCTTCCAATTGGGAAATAGATATTCTATTGTTTTGAATTTCATTATAAACTTTAACAAACTTACCCGTAGCATCATAAATTTCTATTCTGTCTATAGAGTTATTGTTACCCCCCCCTGTCTTAATATTAACAAAATCAATAGCTGGATTAGGGTATATTGTATAATCAAATGTATTAACCTCATTAATGCTTAAATTAGTACATGACTCACCCCAAATGCATTCTACCCATTCAGGATGGTCTATAAAAGGATTTCTATTGGCCTGTATAGCATATACCGCATTATTTCTGGTAACTTCTTTTTGGCTGACAGGATCATTTTCATGCCACTCCAATAACATGTTTACTGCCCAGGGTTCCAGTTCTGCACCATTTACCATATCGCTTCCAGGCCATCCCGCATCTTCACCAAAATATCTAGTGGACATATAAAAGTATGTTCTAGCCAGATCCCCCTTATATTCATCGATAGGCTCAAAGACTGTCCCAGTATAACCTGGATAAGTGTTGGTACCTCTTTTACTTCCGTTCAACGAAGTCCATTCTGGTGTATCTACTTCTCCATAAGGATAATTACCTCTATTCCCATTAACATGGGCATCACATGGGTAGAGGGCAAAAATATCTGAATACATTGGTGTTACTTCACCGCCATACCAACTTTTGGGCCATGAATGCTCTCTTGTATAACCATTGCCTTCACCTCCTCCAATACCACCTTCATCGACACCAAAATCATATTCATAAGGTGGTGTTTGACCAGGTGTATCTGAATAAATATCCCAAACTTTTCCATTAGGTTTGATATCAGTAGTATAATAAGCTGTCCAAGCAAAATCATAACTTTTTACAGTATGGTTATCTATAATATCATGTAAAGCCTGTCTCAGCACTTGGCCTTGCAAACCTATTGCAGGGTCATAATACCCATCTGGGTAATTACTAGCGACATAGTTAAAAGTAAAGGTTTCGTTTAGCAATGTATTGCCATAAATATCATCTACTTGGTCAACGGTCAATGTATGTTCCCCATTCGAAAGGGTGCTTATCTCAAGAACTACTCTTGTTCCATCTGGTGAAAGCGTACTGCTAATTACACTTTGTCCTGTTATAGAATAATTTGTAGCTGTTTCCGCTGAAACAGGTTCTAACTCTTCTGAAAATTCAACTTCAATGTCATTACTGCTTAATATGGAAATATTGTTGATTACAGGTGCAAAAGTATCGCTTACCCATACTATATCACTTAATGTTCTAGGTTGTAAATAATATTCGCCATTAGATTCTATAATTGCCCCTGTAATATTGTATTCTGTCCCCAAGACTGGCTGTGAAACAATTCCCAAATCTCCAATTTTGATTGTAGTGCCACCTAGGTCTTCAGCTGTCCAATAGGAATTTTCAATCGAAGAACATACTACATTACTTAATGTTACTGTAACGCCCTCATAATCATCATTGCTTAACACTTCAGGAATCGTAACGTTTGTTGGACTGTAAGTACTGGATGTTGTCTCGCTTAAAATTTCGGTTTGGGTCAAAAACGTTGTTAGAGCATAGTCTTCAACACTTTCGGAAACTCTACCTTTTAGCTGTACAGAATTCCCTATACTTGGTATGGTTGAGGAAACAATCCAAATCCCATCCTTTTCACCTGTATTGTCCTGCACAGTATAGTAGTCATTATATGTTGACATGACTACCCCAGTAATAACCACCTCTTGGTTCACATAACTGGATTGTGCTCCTCCTTGTACTACATTTATATCCAAACTTAAGGGAATATATATTTCAAAAATGTTTGTCGTTGTTGAATCTGAATTTGCGTTTGTGGCTGTAATACTATAATAAATTGTTGTTCCGCCTGTTTGAGAAGGTATGGTTGAATCTGTTGTATAAATATTACCTGAATCTATGGATAGATTGATTGTGTTATTTAAATTAGTGGAAGATAGACCCCAATTCAAAACCACCTCTGAAATAGTCGTATCCGTATCTATCACCGTAGCGGAAATACTAATGTCATCTCCTTCAATGGGTGTAGTTGGTGTAAATAATATGTCCGTTATACTAGGATTTTCTTCCTCTTGATCTACATAATGTGCACCAGGACTTGCATCTGAAGCTAAGGTAACCGATGCTGATGCCCACTCACTGCTAGTGTATGTTGTATTGCCAGTTAAAATATCAGGATTTCTGACTAAATCCTTGTTTTCAAAAACGGTTGAAGGCACCTCTATGTAATCCACGATTGTCCCTGAATTATCCAATAGTTTAGCTCCATCACCAACCTTTCCATTCCAAGAACCATTGCTCCCTGACCAACCATCATCCGCAAAATCAACATTAAAGGTTGCTGTAGTAGTAATATTTCCTGCTACTAATGCTTCATTTGGTTGGATATTTCCAGATAAATCCCAAGTAAAGATATCATTCCCATTTCCAATTGCCACAATAGTCCATCCCGTCAAATCTATCTGTGATGAGCCCGCATTATAAATTTCAATAAACCTGTCATTGGCATAATTGGATTGTGGGTCACATAATTCTGAGATGAAAACATCAGATTGTGACCAAAGAGTTTTGATACTTATAAGGGAAAGTACTATTAAGAGCTGTATTTTTTTTGACATTGTTTTAGTTTTACGATATTAAAAAAGCGACGTAAAATTATTAAACATCCCTGCTTTAAGTGGTTATGGCTACATTATCAAACCTTTATGTAAAGGTTATGAAAAACCCATGTTTCTAGATAAATAATAGCATAAACTATATAACATAGCATGCAATGTGACTAAATTGTGAGTTCTATACTTCAATGTCAGTTCGTAATTGGCGGCTGGTGAGCGGATATTTAGTTCGCTTCGTTTTTTATTGTTTTTAAAAGTGCTCATGAATAGCCACAATTATTCTTTTAAGTTCCGAATTAGGCGGCTGCAAGGTGGCTATTTTACATAATGGCGTTATAGTACAGAAAGTGAATGAATGCTACTATAACTACCCGTTATGTAAACATAGCTTTGGGTAGTTTTTGGCGTGAGCGCTGGAAACAGCTCTTTACTTTTTTGCTTATCCAATGATTGCAAATAACACTTTAAGCAAAACAAGTAATGTGCTGTGTGAGGGATGGCAGCCAAAAACTACATTAGCGTTGGCGAGCGGAACAAACCAAAAGACAGAGGATTTTTGCTTTTGCAACAAACTGGGTTTTGGTTTGTGTGGATTAAATATCTATTATGTCATAATAATCTAAAAAAATATGATAAATCTGAATACTGGTACCATCATCTCTTCTGAAATATGAATTATAAATATCTATTTCATATTTTTTATCAATATTGATATCTAAATCTACATCTCCTATTGAGTACAAAATACTTTTCTGATAATTTTTATTCAATATCTCATTAAAAGACATTATTATTGAATTAGAATCCTCTCTATGTGATGGTTTTTCACACTCCATAAATGATAACATAAAAGCTATTTTAGAATTAGATTCTGGATAATATTGTCTAGTTAAAAAGCGATTAACTCCATGATCTATATAATATTTTTTTGTTTTTGCTAGTTTATTAATTCTTTTGCATTCTATAGCAAAATATTCGTCACCAGTCAACGATTTATTAGTTGGTAATGAAACTTTAATATCTAAACTACCTATTGTTACACCATCTTTTATTTCGTCAACACCAGGTTCAAAATGGAAATAATCTAAATTAAATTTTGATTTATTGTTGTTAATATAATTTTTAAGGAAATCATTTCTTAAATAATCTTCAAGTTCTAATTTGGTTTTAGCACCTTTATTTCCTTTAAATTGAACATGCTTATTTAAAATTTCTTTTCTAGAATATTTGGATATTTTTTTTTCTTTTTTTAATTCAGAATAAGAATACCCTACTAGATTAAATAGTTTTGTCTGATAATACGGTTCTTCAGAATAAATAAAACTGTCTGCGTTCATCTTAATTAGTTTTTTTTATTTCTGATTTTGCTATAGCCTCAATAAATTCTGATAAATCTAAATGAGCAATAGCACTGTGCCAATTTTTCAATATATTAGGCTTTATTACATAAAATGAACTTTTATTAAATCCTCTAATATCTTGTTGAGCAAACAAGCAAGTACTGACTTTATTCATGCCTAATCCGCCTATTTTATTTATTGAATCTTCTAAACTAGAATTAAAAAAGTATTTTATTATTTCCTTTCTCACTTTACTTGAAACAACAAAATGAACGGCAATAAAGTTTTTATTGATATATACATCTACAATAAAGTACTTATTCGTTTTATTAAATCTAGAACTAAAATGATTGATAAATATTTGACAATATTTTTCTATAGACTCTAGATTTTTTTCTGTTATTTTTTTAAAAATTGAAAGATGATCACTATTTAATCTATCAGCTCTCTTCATAACAGGTATACTGATATTTAAAGCATAATTTATCAATTCTTTCTCAATAGAATTTACATTGAATAATTCATATATTTTATATTCAATTTGATCTTCGATTGAATAAATCTTTTCTCTATTTTCATTGAAAAAATCATCCTTTTTTAAATCATGTAATTCCCTTGTCAGATGTGATAACTCAATATCTTCTTTAAATGGCATTTCTAAAAATTCAACAAAATTAACTCTGTTTCTATCTGCACCAAATGAAGAACTTGTCATTAAAAGGAAATATGTAAATAATTTAGAATTAAATATTGCAGACATACAAAGAAGTGAATTCTCTACTTCATCTGACATTTCTCCGTTAACAGGCACTATTGAAGCTATAGTTGATGAAAAAACACAATCTCTATCATAAAAAGCACTTACTGCTCTATGATTCAAATACTTGTCGAGACCTTTTTTTATTAATAGTTTTTTTCCTTTAAATGCTGAACTTTCTGTTATTTGAGGTACTTTTAGATCTTCCTGTATATCTCCTTTAAGATAGAGCTCATCTAATTTTTGTTTGAAAGTTTTATTTGAGATTACTTGAAACTGTCTTAAATCTTTGCTTTTTTCTACTTCTATATAATCATAACTCCAATATTGTTCTGTTGATTTTCTCTTGTTAATCGGTACACCAGAATCTTTGGATTTAAAACCTCCTTTTATAGTTAAATTGAATTTGCTAATTATTTCAGATATAGTTAAGCCGTCATCTCTTAATTTTTTGATGAACAAATAATCTAAAGTGTTACCATATAGCATTATCTTCCATAACTTATCATCTTTAATAAATAAGCTTTGATCTATTAGCTTAACATCATTTTTTTCAATAACTATAGTTTTGAAATAATGATAATACTTGTTAGCTCTGGCTACAATATGTTTTATTTTATTATTAGCAATTATATTGTCCTTCATGCTATACAATAGTATAGCAGGTGGTTGATTGGCATTGTCAAATATCTGTTTACCTCCAGCTACTTTATTATTTACACCAAATAAATCGAAACACTGGTGCACATTAAATTTTGAAAGGAAGTACTTTCTCCATTTTAAAGCACTTTCATCGGAATTGTATAAGTTCTTACCTGTTACGATAAAACAAATTTTTGTTTTAGAACCTTTCTGAATTAAATCACTTACCCTTACTATAAAGGCTTGAGATATTTCCTTGTTACCTATAGATAATGATATGCCCTCTTTTAAGTTTCTTGATAATTCTTTCCTACTTCTTTCTGAAATATAGTCTACATACCTTGATGTTTTTACAATACCCCAAGGCGGATTACCAACAATGAAATCTAATTTAACTTGTTTCTTAAATAATGTATTGAAAGCATTGTTTTCATTAAAGAAATCTGCTTTGTGTCCTCCAAATAGGTTTCTATTCTTTAATGGCCTAAATTCAAAGTTTTCAATTTCTTTTGGATGTGTTTTGTAATCTAGCAATGTTATGTAAAGAGAAAAAATAGTTATCTCAATAGCATTTTTATCGATATCTATACCGTAAATATTGTCTTCTAATAAGCTCCATAGTTTTTCATTAGAGATCGTTTTCTTGTAATTATTTTCTTTACTACTGACGAGAATTTCTTTATCAATAACTCTTCTTAAAGACTCTACCAAAAAAATACCTGAACCACATGATGGATCTAAAACTTTACAACTGCTTCTTTGCTGTTCTTCTAAAAAAGGTTGAATGGTTTGGCTTAATACATAATCTACTAAAAATGGCGGTGTATAATACGCTTTAACTTCTTTTTGTTTAGAAAGTTCAGTGATCATTTTACCATTAGAAAATGCAGTATTCCCTAAAAAGCTCTCATAAATATTACTAATTAATTCAACTGGTATAATTTCAAAATCGTAAACATTAAACATTGATGGCTGAACACTGTAGCCCTTAACTTTATCACCCATAAACATTTTAGAACAGGTCAATAAATGATAAAGAATATTTAAATTTTCTTGCCTAACATAATCTCTTTCAAAAAAAGGTAACCCTTGATTTTCAAACTCAAGTGGAAATAAATCTCCCCCAAATTTATTACTTATGTATTCAAAAAAATCATAAGTCTGTTTATGATTTAGCAAGATTTGATTGAGTGCCTCTTGCCTTTCTTTTTTTGTAGACCCAATTAAAATATTTTGATCATTAAAAACTACATTTCTGTCAATTAAATATCTAATAAAAATAAGCCTACCGATTAACCGGTTAGCAACTTCAGGTGTTAAATTACCTTCAGGAAAATTAATTTCTTTTGCTATTAATATTCTTCTAGCATCAGTAATATTACTTAACAGAAATCTATCAACAGTTTTACTTTTAGTGAAATATTCATTATAAATCTTCCTCCAGCCTTCACCATTTCGTAGATTCTCAATGAACAGAAGGTTTCTGTTAACATTTATCGACTCTAGCCACTGGTTTGAACTATCTGAAAAATCAAAACCATTATAGATTTCAATATTACTTTCTTTATTTATTATAACTAAAGGCGACCTACTTAAATTAAATGAGTGTTTTGGAATTAAACTATATTCTGATTCTGTAGGGTTATCATAAAATAAGATTAATGGATTATTAAATGGTTTTATATGCTCTTTACTTTCATAATGAATATCAGCACAAAAAATAGCGTAAGGTTTTATAACTTCTGTAATTATCCTACTAACTCTACTTGGAAATACATTTAAAATTTTATCTTCATCTTCTTCCAAAATGAAAAGTCCATTTTCTTTATTATATCCTAGTTCATTAAATAATCTATGTAATATAGATGTCATAAAATATTAGTGATTAATTTCATTCTTAAAATTTAAAATCAATTTGTTTTGCTCTTGTATTGATAAGCTCTAAAATTGTTTCTTTTAACTCATCACTTAAAAAGCTATCATTTATTAATTGAGGCCAATTTTGCATACCTTTTTCAACCCTGTTCCAAAGATTTTCTATTGCTTTTTCCGGGATATGTGCTTTTGCCATAGCCTCATTAAAATCGTTTCGCTTTAGCTTTCTTTTTTTACCGTTAAGATTTAAAGCCAATTCTTCCGGGTCTTCAGGAATTACTAATTTTACTGCCACCATATCATAAGCTGGGGCTAATTGGTACTGGTTGTCTTTAAATGCTATTAACGAAAAGTTTTTTAAATGCATATCGTTATTCCCGATAAGAAAGGACACGATTACTTGCTGGTAAAACTTTACTACTTCCAATAGTGGATTTTGTGCATAGGTTATTATCCCCTTTGCTATCTGCTCATACGAGCCACGGTATTTATGCTCTGTTAAGCGCTCGGTAAATTGACACGCATCTTCCATTGGGTATTTTTCATCTTTAGCTGTACGGTCTATGCGCCTTGTTATATATGCTAACTCTCCACTTTTCATTGGAATTAATAAAAAAGGTACTGTATCAATACCACATGCCTGCGTTAGCAGCATTGATAACGCTTCTATCTCTGGCATTTGCGGATATAATTGAAAAGGTGGTTTTAGAATGTATCTACCATTTAATGCTCCTACAATGGTTAATCTATTTTTCTCTTCCTCTCCAGTAAACCCTAATGATAGTTTTGGTTGCACTCCTGTAACTATAACACGTTGTGTTACATTTTCTTTGGCCAATTCTTCTATTCTGGAAAGCTCATAGTTTAACTCCAGAACAGGTGTATCTTCTTGCCAAAATGACTTTAAGCAACTTTCATGGTACTTTAAATCACCTTCTAACTCTTTATTACAGGCTAAACAATAGTTCATGTACTTCTTACACTTATATTACCTATACAATCCCGACAGGTTGTTAGTAACAGCCCCATACGATCCCGTGGGTTTATTTTCCAGTTCTTGTGTGCTATATCCAGCAACCACCCTTCTGGTATTAGACCGTCAAAAAACGGGAATAAATTTTCTGAATGAAATGGATCTTTTTGTAATGGCAAGGTCAACGACACGGGTGACGCTTTTTCTTGTTCTAAATACTCTTGTTGGTAATTAAAGTGATAACCGTTATCATCTTCAGTCAATACTCCTGCCAGTTGATTATTCACCCAAATTTCTCCTTGTCTCATCACTTATAGGTGTTGGCGTTAATGTATGTCCAAAAAACAGTAATATTTGATTAATCTTATCTGTCATTAAATTGGGTTTTCCTTGTTCTAACTCGCGTACAAAACGAACTCCTACACCTGCCATATCTGCTAATTCTATTTGGGTGAGGCTAGATTTTTTACGCCTGTTACGTACAAAATTTGCTATTGCATTATGCCTATTCCACTCTTGCATAGTTATACCTTTATGGGTACAATATAATGAATTTATATTAACATTATACCTTTTTGGGTATAATTTATATTAAACATATAATTTTACACCCTTTTGGGTATAAAGTATTTATATTAAACATAAATACAATAGCATTAAACTTTGGCAAAAAATGTGAAATTTGCCAAAGTTTAATTTGGTGTTTTCGTATAGATTTGGCAGATTTGAAGTGGTGTTGTGTCGGTGTTGTGCATTATTTTCTCTTGTCTACACTTTCTTTATCAAAAGCTATCAAATTGAAGAGCTGTCGCATTCTGGAACGTACACGATTGCCATATCTTTCTTCTAATTCCTGTGCATTGAGATTTGTAGTTGCGTGAGTTCTGATTTTTCGCTGAAGAAATAAATCATAACGTGATAAGAGAATTTCTCCCACAACATTACAGTCCTTTCCAAAATGTCTTCCGATGGTTTCTACTCCTAAATCGTCAAAACAATAAAAATTACTGTTGCCGTATTCTTGAATGGTTTTGTAACCAATATTATTGAAAGCAAACGTGATGTTTCTTGCTGGGATTAATTCGTAAGATTTTTGGTGTGGTACGATGTTCCTTAATAATTTCATTAAACTGGTTTTACCACAACCAACAGGACCCGATAATAAAATCCCCTTGTTTGGATCTATATTTAGTTTTGCACAGGCTTCAAAATCACGAATGAAATAAATGCATAGTTTATAAAGCACCACCTCATCTTCTTCATAAATCTTGAAGTTTTTGCCAAATAGCAACTCTCCTTTAGCATCGAGGTAAATGAGTATGCTTTTGAAATCATACTGAATACAATTGTCTTTTAACTCGCCAAGTTTGTATTGGACTCCTTTTTCGATGATTATGTGAGGTTGATTATTCATTGTTATGCTGAATTAAGACTTCTCGACTGCGCTCGAAGTGACAATGAGATTCTGAATCAAGTTCAGAATGACAAAAAATTTAAAGTGGTTCGTTATAATTTTTATTTTTAGTTGTCCTAAGGTTGTCCGAATTTGGGACACTGCTATTTTGTTTTAAATCAATTTCAGAATCATTAAAACCTGAATTTTTAAAATTTTTCTGTTTATTACTGTTTTTGTTTTCTATAGTTTGTATATGTTTATATATAGGTACCAGTGCTTGTCCACTGCTTGTCTCGATTTGAGTAGAGTTGTGTCCTACTACTTGTCCAGAACTTGTCCCAAATTTGAGCATCTTAATTTTACTCCCTCTATACGGATTGTGGGATGGGAAATACACGATATATTTCCAATGATTTAATTCCTTGATGCATCTATGATAGGTAGATTTAGAGCCTATTTTAGATAGTTGCATAACCTCATCACGGTTTATAAAAAACTCTTCTAAAAATCGGTTTAAATTCCACAACTGAAATAAGGCTATGTATAGGCTTATGTGAGTTGGGTTTAAACGGTTGTCTTTTGAGAATTGGATAAATACCTCATTGAGATGTTTAATATAATTTACCTCTTGCATATGTTAACTTCTCGATACAATTTTGTGGTACAAAATCACTCGAAGTGACGTTGTTATTAATTTTGATGAGATACTGAAACAAGTTCAGTATGACACGAGTGTTAAAACTTATTATGGATTCGGTTTTCTTCCATTACTTTTAGAATTTCTTCGTAATCGTAATAGATAACGCCACCGACTTTAGTATATGGCAATGTACCATTAATACGAAGATTTTGTAATGTTCCTGGTGAGATGCTTAAAAGGTCTCTTACTTCTGGTGATTTCAACCATTTTTTAGGTGCAAAACCTGATTGATGGTTAATGATTGCTTTGATGTCTTCCAGTAATTCTTTTTTAAATTCTCGTAGGTCTTCGGTAGTAATAATTGTTGCTGCCATAGTAAAGTTTTAAGTTAAATAGCTACCGCCTCGAACTCTCATTCTCGGCAGCAGCTATTAATGTGATTTGACTTTCGTTTGGCAAATATGAAGTGAATTGGTAAGCTTTATTCACAACGGGGATTGTGTTGTGAACGATTTTACCTAAATCCCTTCATCGGTATCTTCCATTCGTTTTAGTAATCCTTTATTTAATGTGGTAAGGAATTTTGCTCTATCGGCTTTCCGAGTCCTAATTTCAAGGAATGTACGACGGTATTGCCCTAAATCTATTTCAAAAATATGTTCAAAATATTCTGCAATATCTTTTAAATCAGCAGCACCATTATTAAAGACACCTTCTGTGTGTAATGCATAAACCAGCTCAATTAAGGCTACTTTTGGGCTTGTCCAAATCATTTTCAAGTTCGGTTTGCGTTGTGATTTTTCGCCATTGTCTTTACTACCAATTAATACTAAATTATTTTCTAAATACAATTGAATTAAATCGTTTGCCAATATTTTGGCCACTTTATAATCGTGCGATGTTGAGAAACTTGTATCTGCTTCGAAATAGTAACTATCTAAAGACATCTTAATATCAAACCTACTACGCAGGAAATATTTATGGTCTAAATAGGTGCTTCTTGAACGGTAATATCTATAAAACTCTAGCTCATTATCAAAAAATGCTTTTAGCTTAACTAATTCATTATTGTAATATTTTTTTACTATTCTATTACCTCCATTTGGTTTCTTCATTTCGATTTTAAAAATCGTGTTATAGTAAATGAGTTTAGAGGTAAATTGTGGCTTTATTTCTTTAAAGAACTTAATTTCTTCAGCATCTGTCTTGAACTTTGTTTTTTGTACTACAATCTTTAATGCTTTGATGGTTTTTAAAATGACTTCAATTGCACGTTCACAACGTGTGGATTCATTGTCTATTTCTAAATTTATAAAGCTTAATTGATCGTTAAGATTAGTTAGTAGGCTGTTTATTTTTGAACTCAAATAGTTTTATTTTCATTAAACTTATTTAATGTTTCTACCCTCTTTTACTGCTACCAACTCATGTGAAACAATAAATTCAAGGGTATTTTTAAATTATTTATCAAAGATTGCAGAAATGTTATTCAACTATCAATTTCTCTATTGCATTTTCATTAGAAGTAAAATCTTTTCCTGAAAACAGAACATATTTTGCTTTTGTTTTTATGGAAGTAGAACTATCTTCAAGTTCAACAAAAATGTTTTCCAAGTATAATTTACGATTATTTATGGTTACATAAACTTTAGATTTTTGGTTAGGATAATGAATTAGATAAAATTTTAATTTTGATGATGCTGCCAAATGCATTTCTATAAGGTTCGGTGCAATTATTTTTGTGTTCATTCCGTATGCAAAATCTTTTTGCACTTTACTTAATGGTTTTTTAACACCTCCTTCTGTATAGACAATGCGATATTCATCAATAGAGCTCTCCAAATTAATAGAGTCACCTTCCATTTTTACATCATATACATAAGTGTTGTGGTTTTTACTATGCTGAATATAAAATAATCTTGTTGATGTTTTTTCTGGCACAGGATACTTTTTTTGAGCAAATACTGTAGTACAAATAACTATGCTAAAGAAAAAAGAATAAATGGGATTCATAAATAATACTTGTGTTTAATTTTATGAAGCTATTAAATTAGTTAAGAAAACTTAAAAGCTCATCATTTCTTTCTTTAGCATAGTCATATCCAGCCTTGTAAATTTCATCGATTTTTGAAAAATCAAATGTTCCATATGTTTCAATTTTTGGTGGCTCTATATACAAATCACAAAGTTGTTTTTTGTCTTCAACATTATAATTAATTGAAACTTTTACAATACGCTCAATAATAGTTTTATAACTCCATTTTACAATAGATGATTTTGGAATATTGGATACATTTATACCAATAACTTTGTCACATTTATCTTTGATTAAATTTGTAGGGAAATTATTTAATAGTCCACCATCACATAAATAGGCATCTTTAAGATGTACTGGTTCAAAAACTAAAGGTACTGCACAAGAAGCCTTTACAGCTGTAGCAATAGAACCTTTATCAAAAACAACCAATTCTGCATTAACTAAATTAGTTGCAGTAACATAAGTAGGAATATTTAATTGATCGAAATCGTCATGTGGAATGTATTTATTTAAAATACGTTCAAAAACATATGTGCTAAATAATCCACCTGATTTTAATTTTAAACTGGAACGGCTAAAAAACTTTTCTTTTTTTCCAATTTCTAAAATTTCTTTAGGTTCAAATCCTGCAGCTAAAAACACACCTGCTAGTGAGCCAGCACTTGTGCCCGAAATTACTGTTGGTTGTATTCCTATTTCATATAAGTATTGAAGTACACCAAGATGTGCCATTCCTCGAATGCCTCCTCCAGAAAGTGCTAATCCAATAGATTTTTTGCTCATTTCCTATTTTATTTTATGGCATTTTTTTCAAGCACTAAATTTACTAAATTGTAAGATTATGACTTTATTTTTTAATGTTACAAAATAGATTTTATATACGTTTCCATACTTTCAGGTTTTGAAATTGGTGCAAACCGTTTTACTGGTTTACCATTCTTATCAATTACAAATTTTGTAAAATTCCATTTGATTTTTTTACCTAAAAAACCACCTAATTTGGATTTAAGGAATTTAAATATAGGATGTGTTGTATCACCATTAACATCTATTTTTGCAAACATTGGAAAACTTACACCATAATTTATTTCACAAAACTCTTTAATATCATCTGCTTGTCCTGGTTCTTGTTTTCCAAATTGATTACAAGGAAAACCGAGAATTACAAGTCCTTGATCTTTGTACTTCGTATAAAGTGCTTCTAAACCTTCATATTGTGGTGTAAGACCACATTTACTGGCTGTATTTACAACAACAATCGTTTTTCCTTGATACTGTTTCATAGAAATAGATTCTCCTTGCAATAGTTTTGCTTCTAAATCATAAAAGGTCATAGTAATACAGCTTATTTACTATTTTAATGTATGGTCATTCCACCATCAACAATATGTTCTTGCCCTGTAATAAATGAGGCTTCATCTGATGCCAAAAAGACTACAATACCTGTTAATTCTTTAGTTTCAGAAATTCTGCCCAACGGTATTTCATCCAAAGCACTTCTTCCTTCTTTAGACGCATCTTCATCTGTAGCTTCTATCATCATTGGTGTAAGAACAAATCCAGGATGCATTGAGTTTACTCGGATGTTTTTTGGTCCATACTCAAATGCAACAGCTTTGGTCATACCTCTAATAGCAAATTTACTGGCCATATAGGCAATATTTGGGAATCCAAAACAGGCAACAATTCCTGCTATAGATGATACATTGATTATTGAGCCTACTCCAGCTTTCAACATTGAAGGGATGACAGCTTGCATCCCCAACAGAATGCTGTGTTGGTTAATATCAATGACTTTAAGGTAGTCTTCATATTTTATTTCCATTACTCCTGCTACTGGACCTAAAATCCCTGCATTATTAACCAATACATTGATATTTCCAAATTTATTTTCACCTAATTTTACAGCATTTTCCCAATCTTCTACTTTGGTAATATCCAATTTAACAAAAAGGGCATTTTCGCCTAGTTCTTCGGCTAAAGCTTGTCCCATTTCTTCTCTAATATCTGCCAGGATAACTTTAGCTCCTTGCTTGATAAATTCTCTGGCATGGGCTTCTCCCATTCCTCTTGCAGCTCCTGTAATAAGAGCGACTTTGTTTTCCAATCTGTTCATTTGTATTATATTTAATTGTTAATATCTGTTATTTATACTGCTACTGCACCTGTTCCTGAAGAGATGGATTCAACGGTATTTTCTTTTACTCTTGCGTTATATCCTTTTACAGATTCTCCTTTCAGTAGTTTACGAACTAAAATCAATCTGCGGTAATGTGTTTTTTCAAACCGCAATGCCAAAGTGTAAATCATTAGCATAATACTCGCAATTATAGAGTAGCCATATAATGTTTTGGATGCCGTTAACACAGCTTGTATTCTAGAACGCCCATATACCGCCAATCCTCCACCTCTATAAGGCGATAGACTTACTGCATCCAATTTGTCTGCAATGTTAACCAAACCTTGTACTTGTAACTTATAAAAGAGCCAAGAGTAAATGGCTCCAGCAAAGGCTACACTTACCATAGAACGCACTACAATTGCCAAAGATGCCACCGCCAATGTTTCCGCCATATCAAAACCATCCAATGTGTAAAACCAAATGCTTATAAAGAGAATCACCATACCCATTCCTCTTAAGATAGAAGGAACCATTAAATAATAGATATCTACTTCTGGACTGATTAAAAAGTACATCATTATAAAATGTGAGGTATAGAACAGCATACCAGAAATAATCAAAAATTTGGTAGGTAATCGTTTTGCATACCATTTGCGAGCATAGATAGCACCTAAAATTATACCGGGAACCATCGCATAATTCAATAAGTTATTTGTAAGTGAATTATACCTTAAAATTCCAACGGTAAAGGTATTTTGAATAGTTGCCGAGGCCAAAAACATTCCTAAACCCATCATCAATATAAGTCCTTGAATAAAGTTTTTCTTTTTAAATATGGTTAGTGGCATAAATGGTCGTTTCACACCTTTTTGCGTCCATAGAAAAACAGCGAAGGTGACAATAAACCCAATGGTAGCTCCTTGTATGTATGGTGAAGCAAACCAATCTTGTTGCTTTGCAAAAACGAACACATAGGTTAATAAAAAGAAAGAAACCACAAACAAAAGCATACTTAACAAGTCGATTTGATATAATGGCAACTTTCTCGAAAAGCGCAAATCGTGCATAAAAATGACCGATATTAACACCAAAACCAACATAATAATGGCCATTACTAGATATACCGACTCCCATTCTAAATTATAGGCGATTTTTGCAAATAGATAAGAACTTAATTGAGCGGTAGTAATGCTCAAAGGATAAAAAATGGTGTAGAATTTTGTACGGTCTCCATCTGGACTCAAAATAAACAGCAGCGGTAGCACAAATTCAATAATGGCAATAATCTTAAAAAAACCAATTACGAAGTTTGAAAATATAATAACATACGGGCTATCCGTAGTTGCAATAACCACAGAACACAACGCAATGATTGATAAACTGGTAATCATTAACTCCTTGCTTCTAAAACGCATTTTAAAACGTAATAAAAGGGGCAAGGCAGTACCCATACCTATAAAAGAGGCGTAGTTGGCAAAAGATAAGTACTCGGAATAGATTGCCAAATCGCTCATCATTTCACTAAAATTGGCAGTATAGATTCCGCCAACTATTAAAATAGGGAATAGATATGCCAGGATAAGCAATAACATTACGGGTTTTGGCACCCAATCTTTAAAAAGTCCTTGGTTGTACATATAATTAATCTACGGTAACATTTACATTCATTCCTACACGTAATAGTTTTAAATCTTCTGCATTATTTTCTTCTGAAAAATCAATGCGAACAGGAATACGCTGCTGTACCTTAACAAAATTCCCGGTTGAATTATCTACTGGAATGGTTGATAGTTTTGATCCTGTTGCTGCTGAAATTGAAGTAACAACACCTTTAAATTCCTTTCCTCCCAATGCATCTACTTCGATAGTCAATTCTTTACCCACCGCAATGTCTTCCATTTGTGTTTCGCGATAGTTGGCTATGACCCATTTTTTATCGTCTGTTACAATACTGGCTACTTGCTGACTTGGATTTAGTAATTGTCCTTCGTTTACCTTGCGTCTTCCCATAAAACCATCGTAAGGTGCAGTAATTATAGTGTAAGATAAATTCAGTTTTGCCAATTCTAATGCAGCTTCTGCCTGTTTTATACCAGCTTGACTCATTTCTATCCTACCGCCCATTTCACGAAGCGAGTAATTAACAGATTTTCGCTGTCCTAACAAGGCATCGTATTGTGCTTTGGCAGCATCGTACTTGGTTTTTATACCATCATATTGTTGTTGGGTAACCGCCTCTTCTTTTAACAAGTTTTTAAAACGCTCCAAGTCTTTAGCCGCATTTTCATAATTGGATTTTGCCCCAGCCATATTAGCTTCGATAATAGAGGTGTTGTTGGCAATAGTGTTTACGGAAGATTTGGTTGTTTTATCTCCTGCCAAGGCATTGAGATATGCAGCTTCTGCCTGCAATAATTTAGCTTTTATTTCACTATCATCCAAAATAACCAAGGTATCGCCTTTTTTTACTTTTTGGTTTTCTTCAAACCTAATTTCTTTTATGTAGGCTGAAACCCTTGTGTTTATGGGATTGATATAAGCTTCTACCTGGGCATCATTGGTAAAATTTTTATCCCCTATATGAAAGTAGTGCTTAACAACAAAAAGTAAGGCAACAAGTGCCGCTATAAAAACAAGTATATTGGTTACTAAAGCCAGCTTTTTGTTCTTGCCCGCTTTTTTTTCTATCTGTGTATTGTTATCTGACATTTTAATCGTTTTATAATGGTTATAGTTGTCCTACGGTTTTTAATATATTATAGTAGGCGTAAAGGATATTTATTTCTGAATTAACATATTGCAGCTCCGCATCTAACTTTGAGTTGCTGGCATCCAACATTTCGGTTATGAGCGCCAACTGGTTAAAATATTTTTTCTCGGTAATTCGATAATTTTCTTCAGCTAAATGTTTGCTCTCAAGGTAAGTTTCTCTTTGCGAAATGGCTTCGTTGTATTTTAAGTACGCTGCTTTGGTAGCCACCTGTAGGTTTTGCTGCGTTAAGGTTTTAGCTTCTTCTACTTGTTCCACTTTTAGCTTGTCCAAAGACTGTTTGCTTTTGTTTTTATACAATGATTCTATGTTGTATGTTAAAGAGACACCTACTTGCCAGTTGTTGAAATAGACATCGTTAATAGGAAAAGAATTTGTTAATGGGCGTTGCATATTGTAACCTGCAAAACCAGCCAATGTTGGCAATTTTTCAGCTTTGGTGATGTCCAAGCTAGTTTCTGCAAGGTCTTTCTGTATATCTATGGATTTTATTAAGGGATGGTTTGTTGTTGCTTCCTCTTTATAAACACCATAATCCTGTAATGTGGTATCTAATTGCAAGGTGTCATCCACAGGGATAATTTGCTCGTTTTCTGGCAATCCTAAAGCTACAGTAAGTTGATTGTTTAAAATGTCTATATTATTATTAATGGTAACAACGGCTTGGTTTAATGACGCCAAAAGCAAATCACCACGAATGACTTCATTACGCGTAACCATTCCTTGGTTATAAAAACTTGTAACATTATCGATACGTTTTTTCGCCAATTCTATATTATCTAAAAAAACTTGTTTTTGATTGTATAATTTGTACAAGTTTAAATAATTGGAAATCACCAAAAACTTAATTGACAATTCATCGTTTTCCACATTTAAACTTGCCAACTGCTCCTGTAGGGTACCAACCTTAATAGTATTGTTTATGGTTTTGCCCTTGTAAATCAATTGTTGTGTCTGCAATGAAAAGTTATTGCCAAAATGGGGCATATCAACAGTCATTAATTTTGAGAAATCGGTATCTAAAATGTTTATATCGCCCAAATACATAGCACTTGCCCCTAAAGAAATATTGGGCAGTTGAAGTTGTTTATAAACGTCGGTCTGTTGTTTGGCAATTTCCACCGATTTTTTTGACACTTTTAGCTTTTGATTGTTTTCCAAAGCCAATTGTACAATTTGGTCTATCGTATATTGTTTAGGAACAGCTTCTTGTGAAAAGCCAAAGCCATAAACAAATATTAGTAATAGGCTTACTGTTTGTTTTATATAATGCATAGATATTTTTAGTTATTTTAGTTCTTAACAAAAAGAACTTATTGGATAATTTTTTTTTAGTTTTCTTTCCACTTTATAATTGCTTCATCTATTTTTTGATTTAAAAAGTTCTGAAAATCAATGACCTCTTTTAGCTTGTTGTTAAATTCTACGTCGCTATTGCTTCGATGTTTTAAAACATCTTCCATTACATTGTTAAAATCATAAAGTTTTTTAGCATATTCCTCAACTCTTTTTCTCCAATTCTCTAAATCTAGATAGAAGTATCTTTTTCTATCACCACTAAATGTTTTATAGTTAATTGTACCATCTTGTATATGACTGTTTATTGCATTGCTAACAGCACTTTTACTTGCGTTTAAAAATTCTCTAATTTCATCAAATGTTTTATAAGAAGGTTCGGCCAATAACAAAAAACTAAATACTCTGCTTGCCATGGGTGTTTTTCCGAATTGCTCATAAACAACTCCAATATCTTCAACACGTTGTTTTAAATTATCCATATTGTATATTATTAAAGTGCAAATATATAAAGTTTTTTTAGTTCTGTAAATAGAGAACTAAAATAATTTTGAAATATCATTAAAAGATTGACATATCTGGTCATATTAAAAAATAAGTAAAAGCACTACTACTTTTACCTCTATATGACATTAAAGCATACTAGGGTGAAAATCTTCATTTTAATTACAAGTGATTATTTAACCTACCCAAAATAAGGCATTTGGTATTGCTTCAATTAATAATTGTAAAATTCAAGAAGTATGTATGTATCAAAAAGCAATGCTTAACTTTTAAAACTCTATTTGCATAATTTCAATACTATCTTCATCACTAGCTACTGGATTGTGGTAAAGGGTATAAAGTACGTTCCAAAAATTGCCATCTACGGCTGGACCATAACCAAACCCTTCAAAATGAGGTCCCAAACCTAATGCATGCCCAACCTCATGTATCACTAAATTTAGCGTGATTTCATTTTGGCATTCTGATGAGCCAATGTGCACGTAAAGAACGGTATTAATGCGACCAGTAGTTTCATAGAAAGGATCTTCAACTACACGGTATTTAATTACATAAGCACCATCATCCATGTCTTCTTGGTTTCCCACAATATAAACATAAGCACCAATAACTATTCCATTAGCATCATACAAACTGCTATTGTAAAGTGTGGTACAAATGGCATTACCAATAATATCATAGATTAACTCATCTTCTTGGGCTACAAGACCAATTACCAGGTTATTGTCATCAAAAATATAAGGTGTACCGTCTAATACTTTACCTACTGTATTGCCTTCCTCATCGTAAGCAGATTCTATAAACGGATAATCATAACCAATAATATTTCCATCATTGTCATATTCTAAATAAATATTTTCAGAAGAGGATTCTGTGTTTTCTCCGTAATAAGGATAACTAAATGTACCAACACCTTCTGATACATGACCACAATCTGTTGCTGGATTTGGTCCTGAAGCTGTACCTTCGCTAAAAATTATTCCTCTGGAAATTTGGTCGTTAGGTGTAAAGGCTATGCTTGTTCTGTCAAATAGGATAAAACCCAATTTATCTTCAATAGCATCTAAGGCTTCAACCTCAAAAGGTACATTGTCAAATTTTACAGGTATTAATCCATCATGATCTTTATCCCATCTTTTTAGTATGCCATCGGTTAATTCGGCATATCCACATCCTGTATCGTTAACATCATCTTGAAAATACCAAGGGAAAGCATAAGTACTCAAATTGGTTGTATTTATGTTTTGCATAATGCCAGCTTCTCCAACAATTTCGGTGTCTCCACCAGAATTATTGTTATTGTCGTTATTATCATCGTCACCACAAGAATTTAATGTTAAAATTAAGAGTAGTGTAGACCAAAGGTGTAGCGTTTTTGTTTTCATAGGTTTGTGTGTTTAGTTAACTTATATAAAGTTAGTTAATGAACGATTTTTAATATAAAATTTTAGTTAAGTTTTCATGTATTTATTTTTAAGGTTTATATTAGAGATTGGTATATTTTTATGATAATGATTAATCTCTATTTTTTAATATCGTTATTAATGTCAATCATTTCTCGTTTTATGTTTTTCATGAGCTAAGAGTAAAAATTCTATTGAACTATATTGAGTTACGAAATCTAATTTACTTTGTATAAGTTCTACCATAATAATATCGTATTAATGATTCTTTATACGCTTTTTTGAAGGTTTTTCATTAAACTCATTTAACGTTTCTAATCCTTTTACCGACACTAACCTATGCAAAAACAATGAATTTAAAAACTTAAGCGTATTTTGGTTTGTTCCTGGATTGTAGAAAAAACCATCCAAAAAAATGATTTTAGAAATATCATTAAAAGATTCACAAATTTCTTCTGTGTTTATATCCATTTTATAATACCCTTCTTGTTTACCCTTAATGATATTTTCTCTAAGAAAAGGTATTACTATAATATTTTTGTGTTTAACAACTTCTAAGAAAATTGTTGGATAGTATTTTTTTAATTCTTTGCCAAATGAAGCAGATATGTTAAAAGAAAGCTCATTTATATAATCAAAAAAAAGTATTAATTCTTGTAATGCATTTTTGCTTATTTGTTTGTTTTCAAAAATTTCTTTTTTTAGTTCTTTTATTTGTAATTCTATAACTTGACGCAACAAATCATCCTTATTTTCAAAATATTTATAAATTGTTTTTTTAGACACACCGCATTTTTTTGCAATATCATCCATTGTGATATGCTGGATTCCATAATTAAAAAACATATTGACTGCTTGTTCTAAAATCATTTTTTTTCTATTAAAAGCCATACTCTATTTTTTTGTTATGATAAATTTCCAATCCATCTCCTTTTATATTCATCTTTATATTTTCGTTTCCAACGTCTATGACTCCAGAGGTAGTTTTCGGGGTTTTTATATATTGACTCTTCTAATTTTTTGGCATAAAATTGTGTGATTAATCCAACTTGATATTGTTCTGAAAAATCAAAAAGAGGTGTTATAACAAATTTGTAATAACCTCTATCTAAACGAATAATGTTTGCAAAAAAGGAAGTGGTTTTATTTGATGCCGTATAAAGTTCAGCTCCACTTAAAAAGGCTGTTTTTTGGTTTAAAAAATTTGTCCAAAAACTTTTTATTGAAATTTTTGGGGTTTGGTCTGCAACTAAAACTAATACATGTGGATTGTCCTTGAATTTTTCAATCTCTCGTTTTAATTTTTTTGATGAAACCAATTTTGAACCAAATCGACTCCTCATTTGCTTCATTAAGCTATTAAACTTTTTATTTTTTATGGGTTTGTAAGCAACTATAACATTATCTTCTAATACACTTGAAATATGTAAATTCGCCCATTCCCAATTAAACTGATGCCCCAAATAAACATGACAATTTTTCTTTTGAGATATTATGTTTATTAATTCAGAATAATCTACAGAGATCCTGCTATGCAATTCTTCTTTTGATATCGACAAAAGTTTTAATGTCTCAATAAAATTATCGCAGAAATTTCTGTAAAATTTTTTCTCAATAATTAGCCTTTCTTTTTTGTTTAGACTGGTAAATGAATTCTTAATGTTTTCTGATACCGTTTTTCTACGATATTTTACAACATAATACAACAAATAATAACAGACATCTGATATCAGATACAACAGTCTTAACGGTAGAAGTGAAAACGCATATGATATTTTGTAAAGCATACGTTAGAGTTTAATTTAAAGGTGTATTACATTTATGAAGTATATTTTATGACTAAAACACTTGTTCTTAGAATATTCTAAAATGATATTTTTACTATTTCTCTTCATATTAAAAATTTAAAAAAGAATTTGTTTTGCTTGTATATAAATCATAACCAGTAAATAACAAAATGAGAAACTATTGCTACTACCAAACCTAATAAGAATGTATAGAGCGATATTCTAATAAGTTTGTTTTTTACCTGCAAGATTTGACCTTGATAGTAGAAATCTTTGATCATTGATGTGTACAGATAATCTTTGTCTTGTAATAATTGTAAGAAAGCCCATTCGAAATCACGATAATGCATGTTATGAAAGTTTCCGAAATAGAGTAAGTTTCCTTTTTTACTTCTTATATCTTCTTCGGTAAAGTTTCCTTGTGTTTTATTAGGTGTTATAGAAATAATAGCAAATGCTATGGATATTAAATTAGTTACCGCAAAAATGATTGAAGGAATATTTAAAACTACTTCATTAGAAGATTTACCTATAATACCTCCTAATATTAGAGATAGTATAATTGAGTTTATCGTAATCATTATACGTGCTTTTCCGTCAACCATCTTATTTAAGGTGTAATGGTTTCTTGAGGTATTTCTGAATAAAGTTTGAATGCCTCTATCATCTCTACCCTTAATTTTACCTATATCTTTTTTTAACTTTTTAATTTCTTGATCACTAATTTTTAACTCTTTTTGTAAAATTAAATTTGTATGATTTTTGTGATCCTTTCTTTCTTTTCTTAAAGATTTGTAAAGCTTATCTATTGATGGCTGTACATGGGTTTGACCAAAATGGGTAGTTGTCTTATAATTATCTAAAATACCAATAAGTGTATCGTACCAATTACTTTTAGATAGTTTAAAATCTTTTAAAATCATCTGCTCATACATTTTTTTTAACCTATCTCTTCCTTGACTGCCAGCAAAATCCATGATGTTAGCATCTGAAATGATTTTAAACTCTAATAATTTTGTTTCGTTAAAAGGAAATGATTCTATAATAATTGTCTTTACTCTATTTACAGTTTCACTATTTAATTTGAATTTTAATCTAAGACTATCTAATATTTCATTTATTGATGTTTCGCTGTCCTTAAAATTTAATGTATTAGCTTTTGTAGTGGCTTGTTCTATGTTTAACACATAATTAGCTAGGTATAAACAATCTATATCAATATTCTCAATTCTATCCTCTTTAATTATTGTGTTAATATTTTTTTCAATTCTATACACTCTACTAATTGTAGTGTATAAATTTTTATCAGATTCTTTATCTATAATTTCAAAAGTATAATCCTTAATGTTATTTACTATTTGAGATATGTTGGTATTTTCTTTCATAAGTTATATGTAATATTACACCTATGATTTATCCTTTTTCAACATTGAAATAACTATGTATATCCCTAGAAGTAATGAAATTGTAAAACCTAAAAAACCTAGAACAGGTATGTTGTAAATTTTAGGGGGCATGTCTGCTAATACTAGTATTGCAGAACCAATTGAAAGTGCTGCTAAAATTATTGCTATTACTAGACGATCTACTGTACTTGCAACTAACTCAATACCTTTTATCTTGTGCGATACTTCTATATCGTTCTCTTTAATTTTGTGAACTATAGATTGTATTTCATTAGGTAAATCCCCTAGAAGTTCTGAAACATTTTGTAGTCTTTTTATACCTTTAAAAAAGTTATATTTTGGGGAAAGTTTTTTTTGGATAACTTCAATAGCATATGGTTCTATTATTTGATAAACATTAATATTTGGGTTTAATTTTCTACCTATACCTTCAATTAATGCAATCCCTTTCATTAAAAGATAAACGTAATCAGGAAACTCTACTTCATTTTGTTTAAATATTTCTTTTAATTTTTTTATAATTAAGGTTAAATCAATTTTATTTAATGAAGACTCATCCACAATTTCAAAAATTTGATAAACATCTCGTTCTAATTGTTTTTGATTTTTTACAGAATATGATACCGCTATTTTTTTTAGCGTAGATATTAATTTTTTAGCATCCTTATTTATAAGATATTGTAAGAAATCTTCGATATGCTCGATATCTGAAGGCATTAACCTTCCCATAATACCAAAATCTATAAAAGAAATCTCTCCTTTGTATGTTACAAAAATGTTTCCTGGATGTGGGTCTGCATGAAAATAACCATTCTTTAATACTTGTTGCATATACATATCAAAGCCTACCATAGCTACTTGATTAGTATCAAACCCTTGATTTTCTAGTGAAGATATGTCCGTAATCTTAATGCCTTCTATAAATTCTAAACACAGAATATTATTATTAGACAAATGCTTAAATGTTTTATGCACATACAAGTTTTCATCTTCTTGAAAATCTTTTCTGAAACGTTCAATATTATCGAATTCTTGCAAGAATGAAAGTTCTGTATGGATTGATTTTTCAAACGTATGAACAATTTTATATAAATTTATCTTCTTACTTTCTGCATTATAGTTTTCGAGTATTTTGGCAAGGTCTTTCATTATTAAAAGATCTGCTTCTATTATTTCTTGAATTTTTTCTCTTTTTATTTTTAAGACTACTTTTTCTCCTGTTTTTAATTGCGCTTTAAAAACCTGGGATATTGAAGCTGTTGCAAAAGGTTTTTCATCTATAGATTCAAAAAAATCATCTGGGTTAATTTGTAATTCTTTACCTATT
This sequence comes from Winogradskyella sp. 266wxhm, assembly GCF_058964685.1. NCBI lineage: Bacteria > Pseudomonadati > Bacteroidota > Flavobacteriia > Flavobacteriales > Flavobacteriaceae > Winogradskyella > Winogradskyella sp. 266wxhm. The sequence continues at coordinate 3,090,225 of NZ_CM179559.1, read as the reverse complement.
TTTTCTCTTACATTTATAAAATCTTCGCCAGCATTATTTTGAAGTTTTTTTAATTCTGCGGTAAGTTCTGAGGGTAATAAATCATCTCTATCACTAAATAATTGCCCTAATTTTATATAAGTTGGTCCCAAATCTGAAATAGCCATTCTAATACGTGCATAAACAGAAAGTGATTTTATTCTATCTATTTTTTCATTTGCATGAATAAATTTCTTAGGTATTATCTTGTCAATACTACTATGTGAAATAATATCTTCGAACCCATATTTTGAGAGTACCGAAGCTATTTTAATAGTTCTAGTTATTTTATTAGTATTATTTCCCATTATGATTTATATGTTTTGTTTTGCCTATTATAGATTTAACTTGAGCTTTGTGTTGTTTGTGAGACCTTATCTTTAAAAACCAAAGTGCGATGTGGAAACGGTATTTCTATACCTTCTTTATCAAAACGTTTCTTAACACTTTCGTAGAGGTCACATTTCATTGCAAATGCTTCTTCAAAATTGTTTGCCCAAGCCCAAGCTCTTAAAGTAACCTCAGAATCATTTAAACCAATAACACGTACCTTTACTTTTTTTTCATTATTATATTTATCTAATTTACTTCTATTGTCTATCAAATATGGATGGCTTTCACATTCTTCTCTTATGATATGTTTTGCCAAATCGATGTCGCTGTCATAAGAAATACCTATTTCAATCCATTGACAACACTTGCGTTCCCCTAAATCATAATTGACTAATTTTTCTTTGTTTATAATGGCATTAGGAATTACTATCATCTTATTTTCATAATCTCTAATTACAGTATGGCGCAATGTAATGTCGGTAACGGTACCTATCATAGTTTGATCTACCTTAATAATATCTCCTATCTTAAAAGGCTTAAACGAAACAATAAAAAAACCGCCTATAAGGTTTGCTAGTGCTTCTTGAGAAGCAACTCCAGCTATAATAGCAATAATACCTGCTCCACTTAAAACGGTTTGAGCTATATCTCTTAATGATGGAAAAGCTAGTATTGCTAATAATGTTCCAAGAAAGTAAACACAAACAATTGCTACATACCTTAAAAACTTATAACTTGTAGCATCTTGTTGTTGTGCTGTCTTTTCTTTTATTTTTTTAGAAAACCATAATTGCACAAAAGAGGCTATTACTAGGGTTAGCACTGCAATAACACCCAAATACAAGACAAGGAAAAAATTGGTTGTGGCCGTCTTATAATGTTCTTCATCGATAAAAATAAAAGCAAGAGCCATAATCCCTAAGACGATCCAAAGTGCATTTAAAATACGTTTGGTTAAATGGATTGTTTTTGGGTCTTCATTAGGGTATTTTTTAAGCGCTAGCTTTTCAAGTTTATTGTGCAATAATTTTGTTAAAAAACGTAAAAACACCACCACAGCAATTACGATAAACATATAAAAAATGGACTGCTTATAGTTGTTGTAAAATTCTATCATATGGTTTTGTTATTATGTCTTAGATAACTTCATAGAATTTTGAAGTTATTTTACTATTAATTTTTCTACTACATTTTCGCCGGTAATAAAATCTTTTCCTGAGAACAAAACATATTTAGCTTTTGTTTTTAGGGAAGTTGAACCTTCTTTAAGTTGAACAAACATGCTATCTAAGTATAGTTTACACTTGTTTATAGTTACATAAACTCTAGGTTTTTCTTTATCACTAAAAGTGAGATAGAATTTTAACTTTGATGATGCTGCCAAATGCATTTCTATAAGATTTGGCGCAATTAATTTCGTAATCATTCCGTAAGCAAATTGCTTTTGAATTTTATTCAATGGTTTTTTAGCACCGTCTTCTGTATAGACTATTCTATACTCATTAATTGGATTCTCAGTGCTAATAAAATCTCCTTCCATATTTGCATCATATACATAAGTATTATAGTTATTACTATGTTGTATATAAAAAAGTCTTGATGCTGTTTTTTCAGGTACCGGGTAATTTTCCTGTGAAAAGAGGATGGAATTAATAAAAAAGCAAAAGAAAAAAGAAAAAAAAGTTTTCATACAAAATTCTATTTGTTTGTTTTCAATAGAAAATAAATTAATCAAGGAAACGTAACAATTCATTCTTTTTTTCTTTAGCATAAACATACCCAGTCTGGTATATTTCATCTGCTTTTTTGAAATCGAAAATTCCATAGTCTCTAATACTTGGTGGTTCTATATATACATCGCATTTATATTTTTGAGTTTCTACAGAGTTGCCAATTGCTATTTGAACTGTTCTTTCAATAATTTGTTTATAACCTATTTTACCTTCTATGGTGTTTATGCGATTTACATTGACGCCAATAATTTTATCGACTTTACCTTCTAAAATATTTACAGGAAAATTATTTAAAATACCACCATCACTAAGGTAGATTCCTTCAAATAAAACAGGTTGAAAAACCAATGGTACACAACAAGAAGCTTTTACAGCTGTGGCTAATGAACCTTCATTAAAAATTTTTAATTTTCCGTTATTCAAATCTGTTGCTGTGATAAATAATGGAATTTCTAATGACTCCAACGTTTCCTGAGCAATATGTTTTTTAATTATATTCTCGAATATATCTGTTGAAAATAATCCTACACCTTGTCGTTTAAATAGGCTTGAATAATTAAAGAATTTTTCAGATTTTCCTATTTTAAAAATTTGTTTAGGCTCAAAGCCTGCTGCATAAAATGCTCCAACTAAAGCACCTGCGCTTGTACCAGAAATAACAGAAGGTTTTATGCCTAACTCTGTTAAATACTGTAACACGCCAAGATGTGCCATACCACGAATACCGCCTCCAGAAAGTGCTAAACCTAGTTTACTCATTTTATTATTTTAAAACAACCCTTGACGTTTTAATGACAAGGATTGTTTTTTATTATAGAGACTTAAACGCTTTTTTTAAATGTTTGTAAGATTGTGATACTTCTTTTTTAAAGTTGTCCAACTTTTCTGTAGCCTGTTCTTTTTCCTCATCAAGTTTTGAAGCAAATTCTTTGAATTTTTCGGTAGCTGCTTCCATACTATTCTTATATTCTTGTGTTAGTTCAACTTTTTTTCCTGATATGTTTTTTTCCAAAAGTTCTAGTTGTAACTTGGATTTTTGAGAAATAGCATTAAATAATTGATTTGTTCTTTTAGTTTGAGGGCTATTTTTAATACTTTTCTTCGCATCATTAATAGCATTAACAATATTTTTCTTTTGCGTTTCAAAAGCTTCTTTTGAATAAGTAGCATCTTCATCTAAGTGTTCTTCAATTTTTTCTAAATTGTTTTTTATAAACACCTCTGTTTCTTTAAGTTCGTGAGCTAGTTCAATTTTAACTTCATGAATATTTTTCTTTAAATCTGCTTTTGCCTTTTTAAATTCATCATTCATTTCTGCTTTACCAAGAGAAACTTGAACCGCTAAACGGTCTAATTCTTGTTGATCTTTTATTAGCTTTTCAGCTATTCTTACTCTAATTGGCTTTTTGTCTTTTGTTTCCATCTTATTTATTTTTTAGGTTGTTAATCTCTCTTTATTTAAAATCCCCAATTGCTTTTTTATACTTGGCTTCATTAATTCTGTAACTAGCCTTAGCATCAATAACGTCTGAATATGCTTGCTGCCAGAGCACTTGAGCTTCTAAAACATCTTTTCCTGTTACTGTTCCTGCATCAAAGCGATCTTGATTTAATCTTAAATTTTCGTCGGCTTGTTGCAATGATTTCTCTGTAATTTCAACTTTTTGTATTGCCTGTTGAAGCTCTAAATAGGCATTTTGAATTTGAAGTGACAATAATTCTTCGGTTTCTTCCAATTCTAATTTTTGTGCTTCGACTTTGAATTCTTGTTCCTTCACTTTTTTCTTTCTGCTTCCCCAATCAAATATGGGTATATTGACATTTAACAAACCGTAGTAAGAGGTTAAATCATTACTTCCATCTGTGAAATTAATTTGTTTGCCATTAGCATAGATTCCGCTTACATTAAGTCCAATTGTTGGCTTTCTGTCAGCTTCTAAAATTTTAGATTGTAACTCTTCAATTTCAACAGCTTTTTTAAGCATTTTTATTTCTGGTCTATTATCAATTGCTGTTGATTGTGAAACTTCATCTAATATAATAACATCATTACTAATAGTATCCTTTACTAAAAAATCTATGTTGGGCATACCTGTTAATTGTGCCATCTTCAGTTTTAGCAGTTTAAGCCCATCATTTGCCTTTGTTAAATCTAGTTCTGCTTGGTTTAACTGAACCTGTACACGTAAAACATCGTTTTTATATATAATACCGGCATTGTATGAGTTAGTTAAATCTTTTAATAATTCGGTTAATAACGCTTTATACTTATTAGCTAGCTCTACTTTGCTTTTTACATTTATTATTTGCCAATACGTTGTTTCAACATCTAAAAGCACTTCGCTATCTGTTAGTTCTTTTTGAGAGGTATACAAATCCACTGCTGTAGAACTCATTTGTTTAGCCGTGTTTATTTTACCACCCGCATAAATTACTTGAGTAACTCCTAAAGAGGCGTTTGCGAAAAACTCTGGCAGTAATGTATTTAATGGGTCTCCAACATGAACTCCCATACCACTTGCTTCTACGAAGGGTTTGTCTGATGCATAAACCGATGCCTTCGCAGCTTTGGCTGCTTCAATGGTCTTATCTGCTTTTTTAATTTTTTTATTATTAGATAAGGCCAATGATTTTGCTTCTTCTAAACTCAACAACCTATCTTGGGCTATAGCCTGGTGAAAAGTGGTGAAAACCAACAAAAAAACTATTGATAGCGTATATTTATATGTACTCATAATTTGTTTTAAGTTTTTCTAAAAGAACTATAGAAACTACTGCTTTATATAAAAAGAGGGATTATTGCTATTAATCTTTTAAAACAGTAGTACTATAGTATTCTTATTTATTTCTTGATTCGTTTTTTTAATTTATGCTTCATCACTTCTAATTTGCGAAGTGTTCTACTCTTCTTTTTAGGTTTATACAAGATGGTTTCAAATACTTCTGCATTAGGATGAGGATGTACTTCATCTGGTTGAGGATTAACAAATTTGTAATAGAGTATAGGTACTATAAATAAGGTTAATACCATAGAAACTATTAAACCAACTGCTAATACACTTCCTAAAGGTGCCCATAGCGGTGATTTACCCACTATCATTGGAACCACACCAATAGCTGCTGCTGCAGATGTTAAAAAGATTGGACGCATTCGTCTTTTACCTGAAGCTTTAGCTGCTGCTTTTACGGTATAACCGTGTTCTAATACCAATTCATCTGCATAATCCACCAAAATAATTCCGTTTCTTACTACGATACCAATTAGACTAATAATTCCCATAAAGGCCGTAAAACCAATTGGATTCCCTGTAAGTAACAGCCCCAAGAATGCTCCTAATAAACTCAACGGAAATGTTGCTAAAACAATTAATACTTTTGTAAAATCCTTAAATTGAAATAAAAGCACTAAAAAGATGAGTATTAAACTTATACCTAAAGAAGCCATCATGTGTGGTGCAGTTTCATTAGTGCTTTCGTACTCACCTCCATAGTTGATTGATATGCCTTCTGGTAATTGTAATGCATTAATTTTAGGCATAATGCCATTCTGTATTGTGGCAGCTTTTATGCCCAATTGCGCTTCAGCTCTAACCGTTAATGTTCTTAAACCATTTCTATGTGTAATAGCTCCTGTATGCCATTCAGGTGTAATGTCTGCCACTTCTCTTAAAGGCACTTTTGTACCAAATATTGTAGGTATGTTTAAAGCTCCTAAATCGTTAAAGTTTTCACGGTTTTCAGCATCAAAACGCAAAAGAATATCAATAGCTTTATCTCCTTCATATAGCGTAGAAACTGGATACCCTTTTAAGCCTGCTCCCAAAGTTTGCGAAACCATTGCATTTGTTACTCCTAAACGATTTGCCTTATCGTCATTTAAATTTACTTTTACTCCATAATAATCATCTTGATACGATGTTCTTACCCAGTTTGTACCTTTTGCTTCTTCTAAAATTGTTTTTACTTGCTCAGCTACTTGTTTTTGTTTAATTAAATCCTCACCTACAATTCTTACTTCAACAGGTGCCGGTGTTTCTTTCATTGAAAGTTGTCTTATACGTATATAACCATCTGGAACAAAACCTTCGAATTTTTTAATGTACTCATCTGCCAATTCTTGTGTGGCTTCTTTACCTGTTGTAGTTATAAATATTTGGGCAAAGTTTTTACGAGGAAATTCTGGTGCATACGTAGAATGAAATCTTGGGGAACTAGTTCCAACAAAACTTGCAACACCTAAAACTCTCTCATCTTTTTTTATTTCATTCTCAACACGTGTTACTACATCTTCCGTTTGTTTTAAATTTCCTCCATTAGGTAACCAAACTTCTATGTTAAACTGATTTCTTTCTGCAGTTGGAAACAATTCCTGCTCTAATCCCATTGCTACTAAAACTGCTAATACAACAGATAAAAAACCAATAAATAATGTTGCTTTTGGCCATCTAAAGCTATAATCTAGTGCATTGTTAAATACATGCTGCAACCTATCTAACATACTTTTTTTATCTCCATCACTTACCTTGTGTTTTAATCCTTTTTTTATAAAGACATAGCACATATATGGTGTTAACAATAATGCTACTAACAACGAAGCAAATAGTGCAACAGCAACAGCAATAGGTAAAGCTTGTATAAATTCCTTAGCTAAGCCATTTAAGAAAAAAGCTAATGGTAAGAAAGCAAAAATAATTGCCATGGTTGCTGTAAAAATTGGCACCATTAATTGAGTAGCACTTTGCCAAGCAGCTGTCCATCTATCTTCTCCTTCATCTAATTTTTCGATGTAATTATCTACAACTACAATGGCATTATCCACTACCATACCCAATACTATAATTAAGGCTGCTAATGTTACCTGATGAATCTCTATACCAATAACATTTAAAACTCCAAATGTTATAACAATAGCTATAGGACATGCCACTGCCGAAACTATTGCCACCCTGAATGGTAATAACAGAATTACCACAATAATTACTGCTACAATTGCAATAACAAATTCTAGCATAAAGTGGCTAATACTTCCTTTTACAACTGAAGGCTGATCTACAATAGTAGTAACTTGAACATCTTGAGGTAATTGTTTTTTTACTTCATTGATTTTTTCTGTTATTTTCTCTCCAAATTGGACGATGTTATTACCTGGTTGCATCTCTACAGTTAACATCATTACTTTTTGATCATCAACTTTAATAAAGCTTGACACTTCTTCGTAACGACGTTCAATAGATGCCACATCTTTTAAGCGAACCACTTTACCATCTGGACTACTATACACAATTTGATTACCTAAATCAGCTTCATTTTTATATTGATTTTTGGCAAAAACAGAGACCTCAGAATCTTCTAAAGTAATACCACCAGAATATCCAGTATTATTTTGCATTTGAATAACTTGAGCAATAGTTGAAAAATCGAAACCATACTGTTTCATTTTTTCGTCCTGTACCGTTACGTAAATCTGCTGTTTTTGTCCTCCATAACGTTTTATTTTTGATGTTTCGTTAATGGTTTTTAAACCATCTTCTAACTCATCTAAATACGTTTCAATTTCCGCATAACTACGTCCTGGTGCGGAAACTGTTATCATTTGTGCAACTACGTCTCCAAAGTCACTATTTACTATTGGGCCAATCATTCCTTGAGGAAGTGTGTAATTTTGCCTAAATGTGGTATTTAAACCATGTTGTAAAGTCGCCCAAAAACCATCAGTATCTTTTACATTTTCATTTAACTCAACTGTTACAATTACTTGTCCTTCTTTTGTTTCAGAAATTGTTTTTTCCTTTCTAACCTCCTCAAAACCAAATAAAAACTGTTCAATCTGATTGGTTAATTGTTGTTCTACCTGCAACTCGTCTGCGCCAGGAAATGCTGCTATTACCAAACCTTTACGAACCGTAATTTGTGGATCTTCACTTCGAGCCATAGTCGCTAAAGCATATATTCCCAAAATCATTAACAATATCGTAAGTACAATGGTTACCTGACGGTATTTCATTGCAGCCTCTATAAAGTTTATTTTTACTTTTTTCATCATCTTATTCAGTTCTTTTATAGAGACACTGTTTGCCCGTCTTTTAAATTTTTGTTTCCTGCGATTACAACCGAATCACCTATTGACAAGCCCTTGGTAACTATTACTTCATTTCCTTTAAAACCACCAAGAGACACCCTTTTTTTAATGGCTTTATTTTCCTTTATGACAAATACATATAGTATATTGTTAGCATCTCTTATAATACTTTCTGAAGGAACTGTAATAACATCTACAGTATTACCTGTATTGATTTTTATATTACTAATCATTCCTGGTAATAGTTTATCTTCCTTATTGTCAAGGCGAACTTTTACATTAAAAGTTCTGGTTACAGCATCTGCACTTGGATTTACAATAGCTACTTTACCATTAAAAGTTTCATTTAATGAAGAGATTTCAACTTTAGCGTCTGTACCTATTTTGAGTTTAGATATTTCAGATTCAGTAATAGAAGCCTTAGCATATACTTTATCTATTTTCATTACAGTAAAAGCAGGAACACCAGGTGCTGCTGTAGCACCTATTTCTGTCATTTTAGCTGTAATCATTCCAGAAAAAGGGGCATAAAGTTTAGTGTCTGCTAAATTTTTTGCTGCTAAATTTTTGTTTGCGTTTGCTTGGGCTACAGCCACTTTAACTGCAATAAAATCGCGTTCTGGCAAACTACCTTTTTGATATAAACTATTTAATCTTTTGAAGTTATCATTTGCTTGTTCTAAACCAGCATTTGCTATATCAAATGCATTTTTATAAGTAGTTTGGTCTATTGAGGCTAGTAACTGCCCTTTTTTTACTTTTTGACCCTCTTGCACATAAACTTTTGAAATTCTGCCAGGAACTGAGAAACCTAAAGATACTGTATTGTCTGCTTCAATGGTTCCACTATATGTTAGGGATTCTTTTTCTTCTTTTGACTGAATATTTTTAACAGTGACCTTGGGAATCACAACTTCTTTTACAGTTTCCTTTTTTTCTGAACAACCTACTAATAAGAAAGCTAAAGTTGTTAAGGTGATAATTTGCTTCATAAATTCAATGATGTAAGAGTTATTTAATTAAAATTTTACTCCACAAAATTGCATCAAATCGCAAAATTCCGAAAGGTCTAAAAATAGCTGTTTTTGGTCTAAATTGGTTTTTTTATGATTTCAACAATATTAGAAACCATAGATATTGATAAGTTAATTTTTAACAATTGGTCTAAAAAACGATTAACGGTTGATTTTTTAGTGTTTTATTCTGATTTGTTTAGATTGAATCCTATACCAATAAAAAATCGGATTTTATTAGTACTATTAACCCAAGATACATCAAAATTAACCGGTCCTAATATAGAATTGTATGAAAATGTTGCACCAGAAGATAAAAGCAAACTAGCTTCAACAGCATCTTCCCATTTCCCGTCTGCTGTAAAAGCATCTTCAATATAATCGTCAAAATCACCAAAACCAACAGAAGCTAAATGAAAATGTGGTGTAACATATATTTTACTTGAAGGATTAAATTGTAAACCCAAATTCAATTTCATAAATTGACTGGTAAACAATTCACCTTCATTCAATCCCGGAAATATATAGTTATCATTTCTTGGCATTGGTGAAACGCCACCTAAAAAATATTTTGCTCCAATTCCATAATCTTCAAAAGAAATATCATTGTCTTTAATATTATCTTGAAATATAAAACTACTTGTAGCACCAATAATAGCTGTAATTTTATTTTTTAATTGAAACCTTTTTTCATAATCCAAACTTAATTTACTGTAATTATTAGTAGAGCCGCTTATATTAGGAATGGTAGAATTATAAAATTCCACATCAACATCACTTTTAATTGATCTACTTAAATAGCCCTTTAAAAAAGTTCCATTGGTAGCAAAAAACACTTTATTAAAACTGTTATGAATGTATTGTGCATTTATTTCAATCGTATTTAAATCGTATTTATTAAGTTCAAATACATTGTTATTATATTTAGGATTTACTTTTGGTTTTAAATGAGTATTTTGATATTGTAATCCAATACCCACATAGCTTTTTAAAGAATTTAAATTTCTATTTATTTGATTGTTGAAGTCAAAGTATCTATACTTCATGTTATCAACATTTTCTCCTTGTATAAAAATATCTTGTTCTAATTGATGTCCATATATTTCTGACCGCCACCACCAATTTCTGTCTGAACCAAAATTTTTCTGATATTGAATTCTCAATCTAGGTTCTTCAGCAATATCTAAAGTTACAAGAGCTCGGGAAGCTCTTCCTATAACATTTCTACCTACATAATTTACAATCAACCCTACACCATGGTAATTATCATAGTGCATTGATCCATTTACTTGGTGTTTTGATTTTTCAAATCCATTCAACTGCAACCCCTTTTTATCGCCATTTGTATACGGGTTAAAAGTAATATGGCTAAAAATGGTGGTTCCCATTGCTCTGTTAATACCTTCAAATAAATCTTCTCTAGTATACTTTTTACGAGGCTGAATATTTGTTCTTGCCTTTACCATTGCCAAATTACTTTTACTGATATTATTATATACAATGGTGTCTAAAATAATTTCATCATTTGCATCAGGAAGTTTATGCGTATGTTGCTTAAATTCTTTGAGTTTCTCCGATAAATCTATTAATGCACTTATGTTTTCAGCAGTTGCTATTTTTCCTTCTTCGTAAATAGCTACACCATTATCAAAATCGCCGGTAGAGTAGGTTAGATGCGGTGTATGATCAATCAATATATTGCATAAAGCTTTATTTTCAGGGTTTTTAAGATTGCTATGCAACATTCCTGTTTGAAAAAGTAGAGTACCAATATTGTCCAATTTTTCTTTGGGTTCCATACCACCACCAACATCACTGCCAATAATAATATCTGCTCCTAAATTTTTGGCTACATCAACGGGGAAATTATTAAGAACACCACCATCTATTAAAAGCGTTTTTTCATAAGAAACAGGTGAAAAAGCACCGGGTATAGACATACTGGCTCTCATGGCAAAAGCCAAGTTTCCATGATCTAAAATAACCTCTGTACCATTTACAATATCAGTTGCTATGGCACGAAAAGGAATAGAAAGGTTGTCAAAATCAGGTATATTATAAGCAGCATAAGTTAAGTTAGAGAGAAAAGCTCTAAGATTTTGATCATTCAAAATGAAGGAAGTAGGTTTAATTTTACCTTCAACTATATCCATCCCAACTAGATACCTATTGAATTCACTTTTTTCTTCAACACTTACATTTCTCAATGAAACACTTCCACCAATAAGTTTATCCCAGTTTGCATTTTTAGCTATACTTGCTATACTATCACCAGAATAGCCCATAGCATATAAACCGCCCACAATACTTCCCATACTGTTACCTACTAACAAATCGGGAACAATGCCTAAAGAATCGAGTTTTTGGAGTAAAGGGATATGTGCCAAACCTTTTGCACCACCGCCACTTAAAACTAAAGCTACTTTAGGTTTTTTCTCTTGGGCCAAAACGCTTATAGTGGTAATTAATAAAAAAAGTAGGACTATTTTTTTTAGGTTTATTTGTATTAATCTTAAATTCATTTGAAATAACAATCTATAAATGAATACAAATTAAAATATTTAATTAGTCCAACAAAAGGCATAAAAAAGGATGAAATTGGTCAAAATAAGTTATTTTAATATTAAAAAAGAAAAAATATGTTCCATTAAGAACGTTTATTAGTCAAAAATCAATTTTTAAAGTTAAGCTCTCTGTACTTTGAAGGTGAGTAACCTGTGTGCTTTTTGAAATATTTACCAAAAAAAGATTGGTTGCTAAACTGAAGCTCGTTTGCAACTTCCGAGATGGATAGGGTTTGATTTTTTAACAGTAGTTTTGCCTCCATTATTACTGCTTCATCAATTAACTGACTTGCTGTTTTTTTTGAAACAATTTTTAAAACCTTAGACAGATAATTAGGTGTTAAACATAAAATATCTGCATAAAATTGAACCGTTCGCTCTTGCTTAAAATTTTCATTTAACAATTTCAAAAAACGAAGTGCTAATTTTTCCTGTCTTGTTAAATTTGCTTCTAGATTAGGAAACTGTATCTTTAATAATGAAGCGTAATGATACATTAATAAGTTAAAACTATGAGTTATTATCTCATTATTATACGGGTTGTTTTTTCCAAGTCGATTATTTTTTTCTAAAATTTTTGAAACAGAAATAAACGTTTTTAAATCCTCCTTAGATAATTTTAACTTGGGAATAGTATTTGCCGTAAAAAAGTCTAAAATATCAATATCATTTTTGTTAATTGAGTTTCTCAATATAAAATCAACATTAAAGCTAATAGTTGCTATTTCAAGATTTTTGCTCATTTCTTGAATATGAGTAACCGTTTGTGGATTTATAACTATTATCTCTGAATTTTTTATAGTATATCTCAGTAGATTTAATTGGATTTTTAAACTTCCCTTAACTACTAGTAAAAAAGCATAAGAATTACCTCTAAAAGGATAACCTATAGGAATTTCTTTAAACTTATTTTTTGATAAATGAACATGTAATCCATTTTCTTCTTGTGGTATATCTCCAATAATTTCCACCAAATCATCTATTGTAAGACTTTTTATTGAAGATTGTGGATACATTTTGAGTAGATTTTGTACTCAAATATACTGTATTATTTTATTTTGATTTAGAATGAATCTTTTGATTGTTTTTATTAATCATCTTAATCTTTAAAGTATTAATATCTTCACTTACTTTTCTTTCAATCACTCTGGCATAAATTTGAGTAGTAGCAATCTTGGTATGACCGAGTAGCTTAGAAACAGTTTCTATTGGTACACCATTACTTAAAGTTATAGTGGTAGCGAATGTATGTCTAGCCATGTGAAAGGTCAAGTTCTTTTTGATTTTGCATAAATCTGCAATTTCTTTTAAATAAGAATTGAGCTTTTGATTTGAAATATTAGGAAATAAGGTTTCTATTTTTCTGGTTTTGATGTGGCTTTTATATTTTTCTATCAATTCTTCAGCAATTGGAAGTAACGGGATTTTCACTTTGTTATGTGTTTTTTGTCTATTTGTGATTATCCATTTGCCACCATCAATACCGAATGTGATATTATCTTTGTTGAGGTTCATTACATCAATATATGACAAGCCCGTATAGCAGCTAAATACAAATAAATCCTTAACGAGCTCCAGTCTTTCAATTTCAAATTCTTTTTTAATAATAGTCTGTAGCTCATCTTCACTTAAAAACTCACGCTCATTTTTGATATAGGTTGGTTTAAATTTTATAAAAGGATCTCTGTCTATCCATTCCATCTTGTAAGCTAATGTAACCATTTTGCGAAGTCGTTGAATATGCTTCATAACTGTATTATTTTCCATTTTCTTTTGGTGGTCCTCCGGAACATAGGAACGTAAGAACTTTTCAAAGTCAACTAAAAAGCGAAACGTTAGTTGGGTCAAGTAGATGTCTTGGATTTTCTTTTTGGTTAGAAATAGTTTGATATATTTTTGAGTAGTGAAATAGTTCTTTAAAGTTCCATAACTTAAAGATTCGCTCATTTGGGTATTATGGTAATCAACTAAAGTTAGTAAAGAATACTCTTCGTTATCCTCACCAAGAAAACGAGCTTTAATTGATTGAGCACAGATAAAAGCTTTTTCTTTTACAAGTTCATCGTGAGCTTCATAGATTCTATTTTTAACCTGGTCTAAATATCTATTGAGTAATCGAGATTCTTGTTTGTTTCCTCTTGCTCTTCCTTTACTGGAATCCCATTCAGACACAATTACTTTTCGTTGTAAACTGATATTTGCTCGTTTACCGTTTACAGTTATTCGAGCATAAACAGAAACTTCATTATTAATCTTACGTGAAGCGCTTACCCAAAATGATAATCTAAAGGTGGTTTGTGATTGCATAGTTGTCGTCTTTTTGTTAAACATTCATCGAGACGAAAGTCAAATCAACTATTTCAATTACAGTGTTTAAGAGTCTATTCGGTTAACACTTTTTTACTTTGCTAACTGTTAACCGAATTGTTAACCGAATTAAACCATATTAATTCAATTCTTATGATAGCCTAAAAACCATAAAACCTTGTAAATCATACAATTTACAAGGTTTTAGTTTCTGTTGGTATTAATTTTTGTCGGGGTGGCAGGATTCGAACCTGCGACCTCCGCGTCCCAAACGCGGCGCGATAACCGGGCTACGCTACACCCCGAGTTTTGGTTATCATTTTTCGGACTGCAAATATAGAATATTTCTTTAGAAACCAATAACATTTTCCTAACTTTAAAATTTATTTATTTTACGACTTTTAAAAAATGAAATTATCAATAAAACTCATTCTAGTGGTCTTTTTATTGACCTCTTGTGATTCAAACAAAAAGAACAATCAGGAAGTTGCATATAGCCAAGAACCTAGCAATATAGGAGCTAGCATTAAACGTGGTAAAGTTGTGTATCAAGGCATGTGCACCACTTGTCACTTAGACAATGGCAAAGGAGTTCCTAAAGCATTTCCTCCATTAGCTGGTTCAGATTTTTTAAAAGAAAACCAAGACAAAAGTATTACTGCTATAAAAAAAGGCATGAATGGCAAAATTGTTGTCAACGGTACTACATACAATAGTGTAATGTCACCCTTAGGATTATCTGACGAAGAAGTAGCTGATGTGATGAATTACATCAATAATAGCTGGGGAAATGATTATGGTGAATTTATATCGCCAGAAGAAGTAACAAAAGTCATTAAAAAACAGCCTTAATTAACTAACTTTGTGCAACTAACTTAATCTAAAATTTATAATGCTAATAATCGGAATTGCTGGAGGTACCGGTTGTGGAAAAACAACAGTTGTAAATACGCTATTGAGTGAATTGCCTGAGGGTGAAGTTGGCGTAATCTCACAAGATTCTTACTATAAAGATACGTCTCACCTGAGTTTTCAAGAACGTGTAAAAATCAATTTTGATCATCCACGCTCAATTGACTTTGAGTTATTGGAAGAACACCTTAAAGAACTCAAAAAAGGAAACTCCATAAATCAACCTGTGTACTCATTTGTAAAGCACAATCGTACAGGAGATGTTATAGTTACCAAACCTAGAAAAGTAATGATTGTAGAAGGTATTTTAATACTTTCACACCCTGAAATTAGAGACTTATTCGACATTAAAATATTTGTTCATGCCGATTCTGATGAGCGCTTAATCCGAAGATTAAAACGTGATATTTCTGAACGTGGCAGAGATATTGATGAAGTTTTAAACCGCTATCAAACAACTCTAAAACCTATGCATCAGCAATTCATAGAACCAATGAAAGAATATGCAGACATCATTATTCCTAATAACAAATACAACACAGTTGCGGTAGATATCGTTAAAACAATAATTAACGAACGTTTATAATGGCTTTTTTCGATTCAAAATATCTAAAACCATTTAAGAACATTTATCTATTAGTTTTAATAGTTTTTGTAATTTGGATGTTGTTTTTTGATGCGCATTCGCTTCTTTTTCATCATGAATTAAATTCTGATATTGAGGAGTTAGAATATCAAAAAGAACATTATAAAAATGAAATGGCTAAAGACGATAAAGCCATAAAAGAACTAAGTACTGAGGAAGGTATTGAGCGTACAGCACGCGAAAACTATTACATGAAAAAGCCTGACGAAGATATTTTTATAATAGAATACGAAGACAGTATAGCTAAACAACAAGAAGATGAGTAAATCTTTATTTAATGATTTTGAAGGAGTTTCCTCAAAAGCCTGGAAACAAAAAATACAAGTAGACCTCAAAGGTGCCGATTACAATGACACGCTTATATGGAAAACCAACGAAGGCATAGATGTAAAACCTTTTTATCATCCTGATGAATTTGATAGTTTACCAGAAGTTTCAAATTCAAAAGCCACGGAATGGAAAATCTGCCAATCTATTACTGTAGAAGATGCCAAAGAAGCTAATAAAACAGCTGTCAATGCCATAGAACGTGGCGCAGAAAGTATTTTATTTATTGTTACTTCTAAGGATGTTTCTGTTGAAGATTTATTGAAAAACATTACTTGCCTTGTAGAATTAAAATGCGAATTTCTTTCTGAAAGTTTTTCGACAAACCTTAAGGCAATCAATAGTGAACTTACTTTACATACAGATATTATTGGCAACCTTGCTAAAACTGGCAATTGGTACAGTAACCTTAAAGACGATCACGAAAAATTTGACGCTATTGTAAAAACCACAAATCAATTTTCAGTTGATTTAAGCTTGTATCAAAATGCTGGTGCATCAATAATTCAGCAGTTGGCATACGGAATGGCTCATGCAAACGAGTATCTAAATCATTTAGACAGTATCATCTCAAGTGAAGCAAAATCGACTCTTCATATAACCTTCAATGTCTCTGTAGGTTCTAACTACTTTTTTGAAATTGCAAAATTAAGGGCCTTAAGACAGCTGTGGTCTGCATTAGCAAATGAATATGGCATAAATACCGATTGCAAAATTATAACCACACCAAGCAAAAGAAACAAAACCATATACGATTATAACGTAAATCTCTTACGTACTACCACAGAATGTATGAGTGCAGTTTTAGGAGGAGCTAATGTAGTTTGTAATTCACCCTATGATGCGCTATATCATAAGTCGAATGAATTTGGTGAGCGCATTTCTAGAAATCAACTTTTAGTATTAAAAAATGAAAGTTATTTTGATAAGGTTAATAATCCTGCCGATGGAGCTTATTACATTGAAAACCTTACTGAGCAATTAGCAGAAAAAGCCTTAGCTCTTTTTAAAGACGTTGAAGCTAATGGTGGTTTTTTACATCAGTTAAAAGAAGGTACAATTCAAAGAAAAATTAAAGAAAGTGCTGCTAAAGAAGAAGCTGATTTTGATGCTGAAAAAATAGTGTTATTAGGAACAAATAAACATCCAAATCCTAATGACAAAATGAAAAACGATCTAGAAATCAGTCCGTTTTTAAAAATCGAAAAGCGTAAAACTATTATTGAACCAATACTACAAAAAAGGTTGTCTGAGAAATTGGAAATCAAAAGATTAAAAGAAGAATAAAATATGGTATTGAGAAAATCTATAGTTGTTTTTTATAAAGTGTTTGCTCTACAAATACTTTCATTAATCATGCTAAGTTGTCATAATCAAAAAAAAGATTACACACTTAATTTGGACGGCAAATATTTTTTTTCAGAAAATTCTAATTTAAGCTATTATATCCCAACTAATTTCAAAGGTTCTTATATTACTAATGATTTAGAATTTGATTCACTAATAAAAACCATTCATCATCCAAAATTAAAAGAAAGTATAGACCTGTTTTATAAAAACAGATATGCTCTTCCAGAAGCTTTTAATGCTCAATATTTTTATAACGAGGACTCTACCGATTATGCTTTTCTTATTATAAATGAAGTAGAACATATGAGACTTAATGACAAACTGATGAATGATTATAAAGGATATAGAAATTCTTTATTACGTGCATACATGACAGATTCCTTAGCAACGATTGATGTTACAGATGATAAATTCACTAACACCAGTAACTTTCAATTAATGACAACAAGAGGTAGAACTCAGAGCGAAAATGATTCTGTCTTTTGGGAATTCTATATAGCCTCAAAATTTCTTCAGACTTTTACAATAATGACAAAATCCAATACTAATTTGGATTTACGACCATACATCAAGGCGATTGAGTACGGTGATAAAAGAAATAATATCTAAGATGAGAAAAAACATTCAAAATATTACTCTAGAAAAAAAGAGCAATACAAAAAAAGACAATAATGATTTTCTTACCGCAGAAGATATCAAGGTAAAATCTACATATTCAAAAGATGATTTAAAGAATGTTGAACACCTCAATTTTGTGGCTGGTATCGCTCCCAATCTGCGCGGTCCATATTCAACAATGTATGTTCGTCGACCTTGGACCATAAGACAATATGCTGGTTTTTCTACCGCAGAGGAAAGTAACGCGTTTTACAGACGCAATTTAGCGGCTGGACAAAAAGGACTTTCCGTTGCGTTTGATTTAGCAACACACAGAGGTTACGACTCAGACCACGAGCGTGTTGTTGGCGACGTTGGTAAAGCTGGAGTTGCCATTGATTCGGTTGAAGATATGAAAATTCTTTTCGATCAAATTCCTTTAGATAAAATGTCGGTTTCTATGACCATGAATGGCGCTGTGTTACCAATTATGGCTTTTTATATTGTTGCTGCTGAAGAACAAGGTGTAAAACCCGAGCTACTTGCAGGAACCATTCAAAACGATATTTTAAAAGAGTTTATGGTGCGTAACACTTACATTTACCCACCGACTCCATCTATGAAAATTATTTCGGACATTTTTGAATATACAAGTCAAAATATGCCGAAATTCAATAGCATCAGTATTTCTGGCTACCATATGCAAGAAGCAGGAGCAACCTGTGATATTGAGCTAGCTTACACACTTGCCGACGGTTTAGAATATATTAAAACAGGTTTAGCCGCAGGAATGGACATCGACACCTTTGCTCCTCGCCTATCCTTTTTCTGGGCTATTGGAATGAATCACTTTATGGAAATTGCTAAAATGCGTGCTGCGCGAATGCTTTGGGCAAAATTAGTGAAGCAATTCAACCCAAAGAACTCAAAATCCTTAGCATTGCGAACACACTGTCAAACTTCAGGTTGGAGTTTAACAGAACAAGACCCATTCAACAATGTAGCGAGAACCTGTATTGAAGCTTCTGCTGCTGCTTTTGGTGGCACGCAAAGTTTACATACCAATGCTTTAGATGAAGCTATTGCATTACCAACAGACTTTTCGGCACGTATCGCAAGAAATACACAGATTTATCTTCAAGAAGAAACACATATCACCAAAACGGTTGACCCTTGGGCTGGTAGTTATTATGTTGAAAAACTAACCCATGATATTGCTCATAAGGCATGGGAATTAATCCAAGAAGTTGAAGAGTTAGGTGGCATGACCAAAGCTATTGAAGCTGGAATTCCAAAACTTAGAATTGAGGAAGCTGCTGCACGTAAACAAGCACGAATAGACTCTGGCAAGGATATTATTGTTGGTGTGAACAAATATCAACTTGAACAAGAAGATCCTCTTCAAATTTTGGAAGTGGATAACCAAACCGTTCGCAACCAGCAAATAGAGCGTTTAAATAGTATAAAATCTACCAGAAACACTAACGAAGTTAAAGCTGCTTTAGACAAATTGACCTCAGCCGCTAAAACAGGTGACGAAAATTTACTAGCTTTAGCTGTAGATGCCGCCAGAAAACGTGCTACTTTAGGTGAAATTAGTGATGCTCTAGAAGTGGAATTCGGAAGGCATAAAGCACAAATAAAATCATTTAGTGGAGTGTACAGCAAAGAAGTGAAAGACGATAAAAGTTTTAAGAAAGCAAGAGAACTAGCCGACACGTTTGCGGAACAAGAAGGTAGAAGACCTCGTATTATGATTGCGAAAATGGGACAAGATGGGCACGACAGAGGTGCTAAAGTTGTTGCCACTGGTTATGCTGATGTTGGTTTTGATGTAGATATTGGCCCACTATTTCAAACGCCAAAAGAAGCTGCTAAGCAAGCCGTTGAAAACGATGTTCACATCTTGGGCGTATCCTCTTTAGCTGCAGGACACAAAACGTTAGTTCCTCAGGTTATTGAAGAACTAAAAGCTTACGGTAGAGATGATATTATGGTCATTGTTGGTGGAGTGATTCCAAAACAAGATTACCAATATCTTTTTGATTCTGGTGCCGTTGCGGTTTTTGGACCTGGAACTAAAATCAGTGATGCTGCTATCAAAATTTTAGAGATTTTGATAGATTAAAAAATTAATAACTCATTTTTAATGATAAAAAAGCCGAAAACTAAAACAATAAAAAGACTTGCTCTAACGGTTTTAGTTTTCGGCTTCTTGATTTTACACTTTTTTGTTCCTAGACTTATCACGGAGATAAGAAATCCTATTGTTGGCTTAATTAAAAGAAATAAACCTGTTAAAGTTGAATTATTAACTGATAATCATTCTGAAATTATCCGCAAAGATTTAGACATTATATCTTTCGATAACATAAAATTATCTGCACGTTTGACATATTCTTCTAAAGACACTGCAAAAGGAACACTTATATTACTTCACGGTATTCGCTCTAGTAAAGATCATTTTTTGGAATTAAGTACTTTCCTTGCGGAAAATAGCTATAACTCTGTTGCACTAGATTTAAGAGCTCATGGAGAAAGCGAAGGTCAGTTTTGTACTTTTGGTGTAAAAGAGAAAAAAGATGTAAAAGCTTTAATGGATTATTTAATCAAAAATGAAGACATTGAAGATATTGGAATTTGGGGACAATCTTTAGGTGGCGCTGTTGCACTTCAAGCTCTTGGATATGACAATCGGATTAAGTTTGGAATAATTGAAAGTACATTTACAGATTACAAAACTATCGTTAATGATTATTTTCATTTAAATGCAGGTTTTAGCTTTGCACCTTTTTCTAATTACTTAGCCAACAGAGCAGCCTCTATTGCAGGATTTGACCCCAACGATGCCAAACCAATAAAATACAGCAGTAATATTACACAACCAACACTTATTGTTCATGGGAATAAAGATGATAGAATTAACATTAAATACGGCAAACAAAACTTCTCTAAAATAAAAAGTAGCGATAAAATTTTCAAAGAAATAGCGTCCGCAAATCACCTTAACGTATGGAAAATTGGAGGCGATAATTACTTCAATGAAGTTATTCAATTTTTAGATAATCAAAACCATTGAATAATTTCATTTAAGAATATTAAAACAAAAAGCCCTTCTGTTGAAGGGCTTTACTTTTCATGAATATTAATTATGTCTAGTCTTCAACGTCTTTATCTTCATTTTTAATATCATATTCCTTAAAATCTCCACCATTTACTACCGACCATTTATCCATTTCTTTAAAATAGGTCTTAATGGCTTTGTTTACATCTTCGACCGTAAGTTTTTTTACTTTTTCTTCAATTTCTTTTTGGAACATCATATCTCTATCATAGTACAAATTGTTATTAATTGTACTTGCCAATTCACCATCTTTTGCTCTAGAAACACTCTGTGCTTGCACCCAACCGGCAACAGCATCATCTAATTCTTGTTGTGTAATACCACCTTCTATAAAACGTGCTATTTCTTCTCTAAAGCCTTGCTGTACTTTAGCCTCATTTTCTGGTGCGTAGATAGCATAGATAAACATACCTGAGTTTTTATCATCTTTATTGCTATCCACATTAACGCCACCACCTGCGCCATAACTCACTCCATCTTGTTGACGCAATCTTGTAGCAATACGAGAGTTTAAGAAACCACCACCAAACACAGTTCCTGCAATTTGTAAAGCTGCATAATCATCGTCGTACTGACTTAATTCAAAATTTAAGAAACCTAGAGTAAAAGCATTTTTCTTGTCTGGTGTTTTAATGCTTTCATTAGCTGGATTATTAACCTTAAATGGATCCTTAATTTCAGAATATGGTAAATCTGATTTAAAATCAGCGTACTCTTTTTCAAAATAATCCTTTAATTCTTTTTCATCAATATTACCTATAGCTACTAATGTGGCATTATTAGAGATACCATAAAAATCATTATAATAATCTTGAATAGCTTCTACAGTAACATCATTTATTGCCTGAAGCTCCTCTTCCATTGTCATATTATACAAAGGATGTCCTTTTTCATAATTCTGATTAATCTGACCTAATTTCTTTTGAACCAAATATTGAGGTTCGGTTTTGTTACGTTCAATATTAGCTATATCCTGAGTCTTTAATTTATCGAGTTCTTCTTGGTCAAATGCTGGTGTTTTCAGCATTTCTGTCATTAACTTAATTGTTTCCATTAAATTTTCTTTAGTGGAACTTACGGAAGCATAGGTTCTACCATTATTACCACTGAAATAAACACTCGATTTCAATTCACTCAGTTTATCTTCAATTTCTTGTCTCGATTTAGACTTAGTCCCTTTGTTAAGCATTCTAGCCGTATAGCTTGCCACATCTCCCTTATTCATTAAGTCATCAACACTTCCGTTTCTAAAAGTAAAGGTGACATTTACCGTTTCTCCTCTATTATCTTTTTTGATGAACCCATACTCAATACCTGTTCCTCCTATTTCACCAGTCTCTAAACGATCTTGAATATTAGCATAAGACACATCAAAAGCTTCACCTGCACTCAACGCTTCTTTACCTTTGTAATTAGATACTAAATCTTCTAAACCTTCAGTATGCGGAATATCAATTCGCATTGGCTTTTTGGTCGGAATAAAATTCCCAACAGTTCTGTTGGTTTTAATAAAATAACGGCTAAGCGCATTGTTAACCTCTTCTAAAGTCGCATTCTCTACACGATCTCTAAAAATGAACATCAACCTCCAATCTCCGGCACCAATAAACTCACTTGTATAAGTGCCTAGATAAGACGAATTTCTTAGTATTTGGTCCATTTGCTTACCTAAATTAGACTTAGCTCGCTTTAATTCTTCTTCAGTAATAGGATTATCTCTTAGACCATCAAAAATGTTTAGTAAAGTAGATTCTGCTTCGGCTAATGACTTATCGGAAGGCACATCAACATTAAAGTACATAAATCCTGGTTCTTTGGTAAAAGGTGAAAAACTCCATATTGAAGAGGCTTTTTTACTTTCTATCAAAGCTTTATACAAACGGCCCGAAGGCTGATCGGTTAACACATCTTCTATAAGCGCTAAATAGGCATAATCTTCATGTGAACCTGCTGCAGTGTGATATAAAGCTGAAACCAATTGTAAATCTCCTACTCTACTTAGCTCAACTCGTTTTTCACCATCTTGTGGTGGCTCTACTGTTGGCACATCTTTTAAAGGTGTTTCAGGATTTTTAATACTACCGAATTTCTTTTGAATTAAAGCCAAGGTTTTATCCTTTTCAAACTTTCCCGTTACCATTAATACAGCATTATCCGGACGGTAATACTTTTTATAAAAATTCTGAAGGTTTTCTATTGGCACACGTTCAATATCGGATTTATTTCCAATAGTAGACTGTCCGTAATTATGCCATAGAAAAGCAGAACTTATAACCTTCTCCATCAAAACACCTGTTGGAGAGTTTTCACCTGATTCAAACTCATTTCTCACAACGGAAAATTCAGATTCTAAATCCTTTTTTGCGATGTAAGAATTCACCATTCGGTCGGCCTCCAAGTCTAATGCCCAATCTAAATTTTCGTCAGTAGCATTAAAGGTTTCAAAATAGTTTGTACGATCGTACCAAGTAGTACCATTAGGTCTCGCACCATGAGAGGTTAATTCCTTTGGAATATCAGGATGATTTGGGGTGCCTTTAAAAACCATATGCTCCAAGAGGTGAGCCATACCTTTTTCACCATAACCTTCATGTCTAGAGCCGACTTTGTAGGTAATATTAACGGTTATGGTCTGAGATGAGTTGTCTGGAAACAATAAGACCTTAAGTCCGTTATCCAAGACATACTCGGTAATTCCCTCTACGGAAGCTGTTTGTTTTGGTTGTGCATTTATGCCAAATGACATTAAAAATAACACAACCAGTACTAGTGTAGTACGAATGTTTAATTTCATGATTGATAATTTTTAGAATTGTTATAAAGTTAAAAATTCAGATTTAAAATGATGTTAAAAAATTGACTATTAGAGCATTTAACAAAACTTTTACAAGTTTTAGTAAGTATCATTCTCACTTCTTTAAAAAAGATTTAGGCTAAAAACCATTTTTTATTAATAATAAAACCAACTGTTAACAACTTCGATTTCCTAAAATGATAAATAATCGTATTTTTAAACCCTTAATAAACCAAATCATTTAATGGGTAAAATCATTGCAATTGCTAATCAAAAAGGTGGTGTTGGTAAAACAACAACCTCAGTAAATTTAGCTGCTTCCTTGGGAGCTCTAGAGAAAAAAGTCCTACTTATAGATGCTGATCCTCAAGCCAATGCCAGTTCTGGTCTTGGTCTAGATGTAGACACGGTAGAGATTGGCTCGTATCAGGTATTAGAACACACACTAACTGCTAAAGAAGCTATTGTAGCTTCTAACGCTCCAAACGTTGATGTCATACCTGCACATATTGATCTTGTTGCTATTGAAATTGAATTGGTAGACAAGGACGAACGTGAGTATATGCTTAAGAAGGCTATTGTTGACTTAAAATCGGAATATGATTATATTCTGATTGATTGTGCGCCTTCTTTAGGTTTATTAACACTTAATGCTTTAACAGCATCTGACTCAGTGATTATTCCTATTCAATGTGAATATTTTGCACTTGAAGGTTTAGGCAAACTGTTAAATACTATTAAAAGTGTACAGAAAATCCATAATCAATCGTTAGACATTGAAGGTATGCTACTGACCATGTACGATTCGCGCTTGCGCTTATCTAACCAAGTTGTTGAAGAAGTACAAAAGCATTTTAGTGATATGGTTTTTGATACTATCATTCAACGTAATGTACGTTTGGGTGAAGCACCAAGTTATGGAGAAAGTATAATCAACTATGATGTAAGCAGTAAAGGAGCAGTAAATTATTTGAATTTAGCCAAGGAGTTGATAAACAAAAATGAAAAGTAAATGGCGAAGGCAACGAAAAAGCAAGCACTAGGACGAGGACTTTCTGCTTTATTGAAAGATCCAGAAAATGATATAAATTCTGCTGAAGATATTAACGCAGATAAAGTTGTAGGTAATATTGTTGAACTAGAAATTGACAGTATTGAGGTTAACCCTTTTCAACCTAGAACAAATTTTAATGAAGAAACACTACGCGAATTAGCGTCGTCAATTAGAGAACTTGGTGTTATACAACCAATAACGGTTAGAAAATTAGCGTTTAACAAATACCAACTAGTATCTGGTGAACGTCGTTTTAGAGCTTCTAAATTAATTGGTCTAGAAGCTATTCCTGCTTACATACGTATTGCTAACGACCAAGAGTCTCTTGAGATGGCATTGGTTGAAAACATTCAACGTCAAGATTTAGACCCAATAGAAATTGCTTTATCTTATCAAAGACTTATTGATGAGATTAATCTAACACAAGAACAAATGAGTGATCGTGTTGGTAAAAAACGTTCTACAATAGCCAACTACTTACGCTTATTAAAATTAGATCCAATCATTCAAACAGGAATGCGTGATGGTTTTATAAGTATGGGACATGGTAGAGCCATGGTAAATATTGAAAGCCAAGTGGATCAGTTAGAAGTTTATGAAAAAATTATTAGTAATAAACTATCTGTTAGAGCAACAGAGCAATTAGTTAAAAACTTAAATTCTGAAAGTCCTGAAAAAACAGAATCTACACCTACAGAAGTTCCTAAACATATTAAAAAAGGAATAAAAGAATTCTCTGAATACTTTGGACATAAAATAGACGTTAAAATGTCTAAGAATGGTAGTGGTAAAATCTCTATTCCATTCCATTCTGAGGAAGATTTTAATCGTATTAAAAAATTAGTACAAAGTGCCAAATAAACATGTTTTCACTGTTTTACTGTGTCTTTTTTCAGTATTCTATGCTTTTTCACAACAGGAAAAAGTAAAAGATAGTCTTGGTTTAACTAATGAGGTTGTTGTTCTTGAGGAAGATCTTGTTACCAAAAAAGAAATTGATCCTTTAAGACCTTCTAAAGCGGCTTTTTATTCTGCTATCTTACCTGGTTTAGGACAAGCCTACAATAAAAGATATTGGAAAATCCCACTTGTTTGGGGTGCTATTGGTACTGGTATTTATTTCTATGTTAGAAATGACAAACAGTTCGACCGCTATAGAGATGCTTATAAAAGACGTTTAGCTGGTTTTACAGACGATGAATTTCAAAATGTTGTTTCCGACGAAGGTCTCATTAGAGCACAAGAACAATTCCGAAGAAACAAGGAGGTTTCCTTATTGGTTACTTTTGGTCTATACGCACTAAACATCATCGATGCCAATGTTGATGCGCATTTACTTCAGTTTAATGTTGACGAAAACTTAAGCTTCAGACCACATTACCAATATAATCAGATGGAAAACACATCTGATTTGGGTTTAACTATGAATTTTAAATTTTAAAATGAATATAGCATTATTAGGCTACGGTAAAATGGGTAAAAGCATTGAAGCTATTGCCATAGATCGTAATCATAACATTTCTTTAAAAGCTACTAGCAGCACAAACGACTTTGATTTTTCTACAACAGATGTTGCTATCGACTTTAGTTTACCTTCAACTGCCATTGACAATATTAAACGCGCTCTAGATGCTAATGTTCCTGTTATTTCGGGTACAACAGGTTGGCTAGATAAGTATGATGAAATTGTTGCGTATTGCAATTCAAAAAATGGAGCTTTTCTATATGCTTCAAATTTCAGTTTGGGAGTCAATATCTTTTTCGAGATTAATAAAAAATTAGCAGAGATGATGTCTAATTTCACAGAGTACTCTACTGAAATGGAAGAAATTCATCATACACAAAAACTAGATGCTCCTAGTGGAACAGCTATAACTTTAGCTGAAGATATTATAAAGCAAACTGAATATACGAATTGGACATTAGACCTTCCTAAATCTAACGAAATACACATTGAAGCCAAACGTATTGAAGGTGTTCCTGGTACTCATGAAATCACTTATAATTCTGAAATAGATTCCATAAGCATAAAGCACACAGCGCACAGCAGACAAGGTTTTGCTATGGGAGCTGTTATTGCAGCAGAATGGATACAAGGAAAAAAAGGCATCTTTAATATGAAAGATGTGTTAAATATTAATGGTTAATGACTAATGTTTAATGAAGAATGACTTAAAGCATAGAACAAAAATCTTTGCGCACAATGTTGTAAAGTTAGCCTCAATATTACCAGATAATTATTTATCCAACCATATAAAAAAGCAACTTATTAGATGCTCTACATCTGTAGCTGCCAATTACAGAGCTACTTGTATTGCTCAGTCTAAGCGTAGTTTTATTTCTAAAATAAGTATTGTTATAGAAGAAATTGATGAAAGTCATTTCTGGCTAGAATTCATTATTGACGAAAAACTCTTACCTTCGAGCAATTGTAAATCTTTGTTAAATGAAGCAGATGAACTTACAAGGATTTTTATATCATCAAGAAAAACTGCAAATTTGAACCTTAACAATTAATCATTTGTCATTAGACAATTATCATTTATAAAATTATGAGCTGGACGCAGTGGTTTATTTTTCTAATAGTATTACAAATCATCCATGGTTTAGGCACATGGAAACTCTACATAAAAGCAGGAAGACAAGCATGGGAAGCATTTGTTCCTGTGTATAATGCAGTCGTTCTAATGAAAATTATAACGCGTCCTTGGTGGTGGGTTATTTTAATGTTTTTACCAATTGTAAATCTTATCATGATTCCAGCTGCTTGGGTAGAAACTGCAAGAGCTTTTGGTAAAGATTCTAAAGTTGATGCACTTTTGTGTATTGTAACTCTAGGCTTTTATTTATACTATTTGAATTATGCAACTGATGTTCAATTTATCAAAGACAGAAAGCTAAAACCTAAGACCTCTACTGGCGAATGGATCACCTCTATCCTATTTGCTATAGTTGCTGCTACAATAGTACATACTTACTTTTTTCAACCGTTTGTTATTCCATCTTCGTCTTTGGAAAAATCACTCTTGGTTGGCGACTTTTTAATAGTAAGTAAAATTCATTATGGTGCAAGAACACCTATGACCACTGTCGCTGCACCAATGGTACACGATACTATTCCTAAGTTAGGTATCAAATCTTATTTATTCAATGATGAATACGGAAAACGTAATACATCATGGATGAATAAGCTACAGTTACCATATTTCAGACTACCAGGTTTTGAAGATGTAGAACGCAACGATATTGTAGTGTTCAATCAGCCTGCAGATACGCTTCTGGATATGAATGTTTTTAATCCAGATCGTAATTACTACAAGCCAATAGACAAGAAAACTAATTTAGTAAAACGATGTGTTGGTTTACCTGGTGATTCTCTCGAAATAAAAAATGGTTATGTTTTTATAAATGGAAAACAGAATGTACTTCCAAATAGAGCTAAGCTTCAATTTTCTTATGATATTACATTGAAACAACCTATTAGAAGTCAAGGCGAACAAATTAGATTTTTTGAATTATTAAAGAAATTAGGTATTACTGATGGAGCTGGATTAAATAATGATGGTACCTATAGAATTTTTGCAGCAACAGAAGAGGCTATAAATCAGTTAAAAGTCCAACCAAACGTTGCAAGTACAAAACCTGTTAGAAGAGCCTCTGGAGAAAGAGAAAATATCTTTCCTCAAGACCAAAGTTACAATTGGAATATTGACAACTTTGGATCCATTTGGATTCCTAAAAAAGGTAAAACGGTTAACTTAACTTCTAAAAATCTACCGCTTTATAAACGTGCCATATCAGAATATGAAGGTAATACTGTAGTTACTAGAGGAAATCAGATTTTTATAAACGACCAGCCTGCAACTTCTTACACCTTTAAGCAAGATTACTACTGGATGATGGGAGATAATAGACACAATTCTATTGACAGTAGATTTTGGGGATTTGTACCTTACAATCATATTTTTGGTAAACCTGTATTCATTTGGATGAGCATTGATGGTATAAACGACGGTATAAAAAACTGGAGTTTCAGATGGGACAGAATCTTTACAACTGTAAGCGGAAATGGTGAACGCACCTCTTATTTCATTCCTTTTATAGTTGTTGTTTTAGGACTTACCTTTTTCAACAAATGGAGAAAGAAAAAGAAGGCCAAAGCCTAAATCTCATTTCTAAACTAAAAAGACAAGATGAGTTGTCTTCTACATCCTACATATTTTCCTAATGTTGCTCATTTTGTGGCTATGGTTAATTCTGATGGAGTTATTTTTGAAGTCTGCGATAATTATCAAAAACAAAGCTTTAGAAATAGAGCTGAAATATATTCAGCTAACGGTAAACTGGCATTAACTGTTCCTGTGAGTTACACTCAAAAGAATAGGCAGCTCTACAAAGATGTTGCCATAGCTAACGACGGATTATGGCAACAACAGCATCTTAAATCATTACAATCGGCTTATAGTATGTCGCCTTTTTATGAATACTATATTGATGATTTAATGCCTTTGTTTGAGAATCAATTCGACTTCATATTAGACCTAAATTTGAATTGTATTGAAATATTAAAGGATTGCCTTCAATTAGAAATCAACGTAACCAAAACTAAAGTTTTTGAAAAAGATCCAGATCAAGTAACTGATTTCAGAAACTTAGTCAATAGAAACTATAAAGCAGAGACACTTTCACCATACACTCAAGTCTTCACTGATAAGCATGGGTTTATAACTAACTTGAGCATACTAGATTTGTTATTTAATAAAGGCCCCAATACAGAATTGTATCTACAAAAACAAAAGCCTTAATAATGGTTCAATCTACAATTCATTATGGTATCCATTTTGGATTACCGCTTTTGATAGCGGTATTATTTTTCAGAAGTTTTTGGTTGAAAGCTTATGGCATAATGCTTTTAGGAATGCTAATTGATTTAGATCACCTTCTTGCAAATCCTATTTTTAATTCCAACAGATGTAGTATCAATTTTCATCCGTTACATTCGTATTACGCCATCATTATCTATTGCTTATTACTCATTCCTAAAAAAACTAGATTAATAGGCATTGGGCTAACCATTCACATATTAGCTGACACAACAGATTGCCTATTAATGTGAATTAAAGTTTGAGCGTTGCTTTAATTGGGTAGTGATCAGAGAGTTTTACATCATAGGTTTTAAAACCATTAACTGTAAAATCTTCATCCGCTAAAATAAAATCGATACGTAAGGGAAAGAATTTGAAATCGAAAGTTCTACCAAAACCATTACCAGCTTCTTCGAACGTATCTACATAGTCTTCACCTTTTATTTCTTTATAGATGTAAGAATATGCCGTATTATTAAAGTCACCTGTTATTATGGTCTTGTATTTACATTTAGATTTATGATCTAAAAACAATTCCACCTGTTCTTGTTGAGCTTTAAAAGTTGCTCCAACTTGCTTAAATAAATGACTAGAAGTTTCTCGTTTTAGATTATCTACATCTGTCCTAATACCAGCAGATTGTAAATGTAAAGTATAAACCCTAAGTGTATCTTTCCCTTTAACTACATCTACAAAAATGGCATTATTATATGTGTTTTGAAATTCTAATGAACCTGAATTTATAATAGGAAATTTCGAAAATATAGTCTGACCACCTTTCGCATCTTTTGTATAAGTTGCATTAAAATTATAATAGCCATCAAGATTTTTTATCGGGTTTTTTCCTCTACTATATTCTTGAAGGCAAACAATATCTGGTTTATCTGTTTTAATAAGCTTTACAATATCCTCTTTTACATGTATATTAGGCAACCAACCGAATCTATTGAACAACCTAACATTAAATGTCATCACAGAAAAATCATCCGAGTCTTTAACATTTTTAGAACTAGAAAACTTATACATAGAAGTAATATGACTCCAACCAAGAAGTAGTACAATGAGTGAAAGAAGCAACTGTTTTTTCACCTTAAGCAACCAATACAAGAAAAATAAAAGATTGAGTATTATAAGCAAGGGGACACTAAGACTTAAAACGGATAATGTTGCAAAACTTTTTGGAGGTATGTACGGTAAAATATATGAAATAAGCAATAAAAATGCTGCCAATGAATTGACCACAAAAATTATTTTATTTACAAATTTCAGCTTTTTCATATTAGTTTTTTAAACAAAAATACTGTTACTTTCCTGCTCGAAACAAAAACTCTTTTTCCTCAGCTGTTAAACTTTCGTAGCCACTTTTGCTTATTTTATCAAGAATTAAATCGATCTTCTTTTGCTTATTATACGTATCAAACTCTTGCTTAGTTTTACCAGCCATTTTGGTTTTAGACCTACCTTGCCTTCTATGAACAGTTTTTAGATTAGATTTTGGTTTAAACCAACTAGCGATAGTATCCATCATACGCTCAAAACCTGAGCCAATATCTTTTCCTTTTTTTAATTCTAAAGCATAAAAATATCCAAAAAATGCACCTCCTAAATGTGCTAATTCTCCGCCAGAATTGGCATAGGGTAAAGAAGATATAAATAACAAAGTGTATAAGGATGAAATTACCCAAAGTGGTATCTTGAATATCCCCAATAAGTTAAAATTATAATATGGGCTAGTAGCTGTAGCACCAAAAAGAACTGAAAAAATGGAAGCTGAAGCACCTACAAGTATTGCTTTTTTTTCTATTAGTGCTGGAAATAAATTGTACGAAATTATAAATATTAAACCTGCAAAAAGCCCACCAAATATATAATGCTTTAAAAACTGTTTACTATTGTAAAAAATCAAAAATATCCTTCCGAAAAAGAACAGAGCTATAATATTCGAAAATAGATGTCTAAAGCTAAAATGAGTAAAAAAATATGTAAATAGTGTCCAAGGCCTAGTTATTAAAACTCCAATATCTGCTGGTAATGCAAAAAAATCTTGAAAAAATCTCAAATGATTATCCGCAAAAAGAAAGTACAATGCATTTACAATAGCAATAATTGCAAATACAGCACAGTTTATAATGATATACTTTTCACTAATTGAAAAATTAGTTAGTTTAATTTTTATATTATCTAAACTACTCATTAATTCCAACGGTATTTATTCATATCATTCTTTTTCCAGAAGTACATGATTATAAATCCAATTACAGCTCCACCTACGTGCGCCATATAAGCTGTATTACTTGGACTAAAGAAAGATTGACCTGTAAGTGCTGATATTATATCTAGAAGAATTAATCCAGGTATAAAATACTTAGCCTTAATAGGAATAGGTAGGAATATAAGCATCAACTTTGCATTAGGATTCATCATACCAAAGGCTGCTAATATTCCCATAATACAACCAGATGCACCAACCATGGCGCTTCTATTAACAATGTTTAAGTCAAATAATGCTTTAAATTGATTATCATTAATATTATTAGTAAAGTTATACTCGTTCAGAAAAGGTATCATTTTTTGATGTAATATTTCTCCTCTTATATATTCTCCATCTAATGCATCTATATTCATAATCTTATGCAATAACTCACTATTCATTCCTAGCTCTGATACTACCTGCATTGCAGAAAAGTAATCATAGTAATAGTAACCTAATTGAAAAAGAAGTGCTCCAAAACCTGCTGAAAAATATATAAATAAAAATTTTTTAGTCCCTAATCTTTGCTCCACAGGTGTACCAAACATCCAAAGGGCAAACATGTTGAAAAAAATATGAGCTGGTCCGCCATGCATAAACATGTGAGTTATAACCTGCCAAGGCTTAAATAAATCATTGGTAGGAAAATACATTGTAAATAATGTATCAAATAAATGACCATTACCTAATGTGATTGTTCCAATGAACATCACAACATTAATTATGATAAGATGCTTAACCGCATCTGTTATATTAAATCTCATATATTACATAAATTTCTTTTCAATATCCTCAACTGCCATTGTGATAAATGTTGGTCGGTTAGTTGGTGATACATTAGGTTCCTTACAAGCAAACAAACTGTTTACCATATGCTCCTGTTCAGTTCCGTTAAGCGTTTGTCCATTTTTAATGGCTAAACTTTTTGCCATAGATTTTGCCAATAAATCTGCAGCACTAAAACTAGCGTCTGGCACATCATTTTCCACATCGCTAATAAGTTGTTCTAAAATGATAGACACTTCACTTTCGGGTACACCAATTGGCACACCTGTTATGGTAACTTCTTTGTTATTTAATTCTGAAAACACAAAACCCGTATGCTCTAAATCTTCTTTTAATTCTTCTATAATTTTAGTCTCATTCGGTGTAAAGTGCAACTGAAGCGGAAACAATAACTGCTGACTTGTTGCTTCTTTAATAGTTATGTGCTTTAGAAAATTTTCATATAAAATACGCTGATGCGCTCTATTTTGATCTATAACAAGCATTCCCGATTTAAGCGTGCTTACAATATACTTTTGCTGTAACTGAAAGGTTGTCTTTGTTGTTTCTACAGAATTCTCATCAAAAACAGAAGCTGTTTTAGAATCGCTTTCAAAAGTAACTTGACTAAAATCGTCATCTGACCCGTTACCTTTTGATTCTAAACCAACATACAAACTTTCCCAAGATGCTGTAGGCGCTTGTTTAAAAGCAGTTCTTTGAAAAGATGATTGCTTACGCTCTATAGGCTTGTCATCTGCAAACGGATTAAAACTTCTATCGACTTCTATTTTTGGTGCAGTAGCTACTTTATCTTTATAATTATATGGAGTGTCGAAACTACTTTGTTGTTCAAAATCCAACACAGGTGCAATATTAAATTGGCCTAAACTATGCTTTACAGCCGATCTTAATATGGCATAAAGTGTATGCTCATCATCAAATTTTATTTCTGTTTTTGTTGGATGGATATTAATATCTATAGATTTTGGATCTACCGTAAGATTCAAAAAATAGCTTGGGTGATAACCATCTTTCAATAGACCTTCAAAAGCTGAACTAAGGGCGTGGTTGAGATACGGACTTTTTATAAAGCGCTGATTCACAAAAAAGAATTGCTCTGACTTGGTCTTTTTGGAATACTCAGGTTTACCAACAAATCCTGAAATTTTTAGGACTTCGGTTTCTTCTTCAACAGGCACTAATTTTTCATTGGTTTTAGCACCAAAAATATGAACCACACGTTGTCTGTAATTCTCTTGTGGCACGTTGAATAATTCACTACCGTTATGATAAAAAGCAAATGCAATAGAGGGATGCGCCAATGCTACACGATGAAATTCATCTGTGATATGACGCAATTCTACAGTATCTGATTTTAAGAAATTACGACGAGCAGGTATATTAAAAAAAAGGTTTTTTACGGCGACTGAAGTTCCGGTTGGAGTTACCGTAACCTCTTGAGAAGTCACTTTGCTTCCTTCGATTTCTATAGCTGTACCCAACTCATCATCTGGTCGTTTGGTTTTCAATTCCACATGCGCAATAGCAGCAATACTAGCTAATGCTTCACCACGAAACCCTTTTGTATTCAATTGGAATAAATCCTCAGCAGATTTAATTTTTGAAGTTGCATGACGCTCAAAACACAGTCGCGCATCAGTAACGCTCATGCCTTTGCCGTTATCAATGACTTGAACAAGCGTTTTTCCAGCATCTTTTATAATTAATTTAATTTCAGAAGCTTCAGCATCAATCGCGTTTTCCAAAAGTTCCTTAACAACAGAAGCTGGTCGTTGTACCACCTCACCTGCCGCAATTTGGTTAGCAACATGATCTGGTAAAAGTTGAATAATATCTGTCATTAGCTATTGGGCAAGAAAATAGAAAGGTCGAAACCAATGATAAGCAAGAATAACAACACTAAAATGCCGACAATAATAAGAACACGTCTGTTAACGTTTTCATCTCTATTATGATTATAATCATCTATGGCTGCGTTAAATTTCCCCTTAAGACCTTTTGCTGGATTTACAGTAGTTCTGTAATCATCAAACTTATGTTTTAGCTCATAAGGATTTCCATCTCCTTTATAATAACGAGGCTTATAATTAAACTTCTTATTTTTTTTCAATTTCATTAATCCCATAATATCCTTATTTTATATATCCTTCAAGAATATACATTAAAACAAAAAGCGATACTAACATGATAATTAAAGCTGGTAATGAGGTAAAGATATTACCGCGTCGTTTATTATTTTCTTTAGCTTTATTCCATTTAGTCTCGAAGTCGTCTTTCGACTCTTTTTCATCAGAATCCTGAAAGCGAGGTTTATAAGTAAAACGTTTATTTTTTCTTTGATTGAACAAACACCTATTATTTAAACCTGAAATATCCTCAAAAGTACTTAAAATACAAGGAAAATTCACTTAAGGATTCCTTAAAATTATTAACAAAAAGGATGCCATTATGAAGTTGGAAGGTTGAAAAGTATTATAGTAACAAAGTCTTAAGTGTAGAGTTTAAAGTGTAAAGTTGTTTATTAAAAGGCTAATTATTAAGCCTATGTTTTACACAGAATACCAGGAACTAAACACCAAAAACTGGAAACTACTTCGTCTGCTTTCTTAGCTCTGCCATTTTTATAGCTGCAATAGCTGCCTCGGTGCCTTTATTACCGTGTTTTCCACCAGAACGATCAATAGACTGCTGCATATTATTATCTGTTAGCACACAGAAAATAACAGGAATATCCCCTGTTAAGTTAAGATCTTTAATACCTTGGGTAACACCTTCACAAACAAAATCGAAATGTTTGGTTTCACCTTGAATAACGCAACCTATTACAATAATAGCGTCTAACATTCCAGAATCGGCATAAATGCTTTTAGACATTCTGGCAGCTCCGTAGGTTAATTCAAAAGTTCCAGGAACATTCCAACGGACAATATTTTCTTTTACCGCACCACAATCTATAAGGGCATCAAAAGCACCTTGCCAAAGTCCTTCGGTTATATTGTCATTCCATTCTGAAACAACAATCCCAAACCGAAAGTCTTTCGCGTTTGGGATTGTTGCTTTATCGTAGTTCGATAAATTATGATTTGCCGTAGCCATATTTTATAAGCTTGCTTCTGCTTTTCCTATTAAAACCTCAACTTGACCTGCTTCAGTAGACTCAGAAAACTCAGATTCTATACGTTTTAGATAATCTAATGCTTTTTGATTTTCACCTAAATCAAGCGCTACTCTAGCTGCTTTTAATAAATAAAGCGGAGTTGTAAAGTCGTTAGTATTTGCTTTAAAGGCTTTTTCGTAATACTCTAAACCTTTATCTAATTGATCTAATTGAACAAACGCGTCACCAATACCACCTTTAGCAATTGGTCCTAACATTTTATCATCACTAGAAAATGCATCTAAATATTCAATAGCTTGTTGGTAATCTTTAAGATTTAAATAAGCCATACCTGCATAATAGTTTGCAAGATTTCCAGCTGGTGTACCACTATATTCGCTTGCGATATCCGTCATACCAAACTTACCTTCTCCACCTTCAATGGCCATACGGTAAAGTGAATCTGAAGAAATACCACTTGCTGCATCATCAAAATACTTTTTAGCTGTGTACATTTCGTTCATAGCTTCTTTTTGGTTTGGCTCTGCTACAAATTTTTCGTAACCTAAATAACCTAAAACGATTACAGCAATCGCTCCAATAACACCAATTATGTAGTTTTGATTCTTAACAACCCACTCTTCGGTTTTAGAAGCACCTTCATCTAAAGTATTAAATACCTCTGCTGTTGTTGAAGCTTCCTCTACAACTTCTTCCTTCTCCTTTTGAGTTTTTGGTTTATAGCCTCTTTTCTTATACGTTGCCATATCTTGTCGTTTAATGCGTGCGCAAAAATAAAATTTTTATTGGGATTTAAAAGCCTATTTATTTGTTATTTTTGAATAATTTTTGAGAGAAAAAAACGCTTTGCTACACCTCTAAAAATAGGAAAATCGTTCCTCTTTTATGAATCTAAACACGTTATCTTTAGTTAATTATAAGAATTTTGAAAGTCAGGTTTTTGATTTTGACACCAAAATAAATTGTTTTGTTGGTGCCAACGGAATAGGAAAAACCAATGCTTTAGATGCTATTTATCACCTCGCTTTTGGTAAAAGTTATTTTAATCCTATTGCGGTTCAAAATATAAAGCACGACACTGATTTTTTTGTAGTAGATGGTAATTTCACGAAGAATGAGCGTGAGGAAAAAATAATCGTATCCCTAAAACGCGGACAGAAAAAAGTTATAAAAAGAAACGGTAAACCTTACGAAAAGTTTAGTGAGCATATTGGGTTTATTCCTTTAGTAATTATCTCTCCTGCCGATCGAGACTTAATCATTGAAGGCAGTGACACCAGACGTAAGTTTATAGACAGTGTAATTTCTCAAAGTGATAAGACTTATCTATCGGAATTAATCAATTATAACAAGGTACTTTCGCAACGTAATGCCTTATTGAAATATTTTGCTTTAAACAATACGTTTAATGCAGATACGCTTTCTATTTACAATGAACAATTGCATACTTATGGTACTGAAATTTTCAAAAAAAGAGATGCTTTTCTAAACACATTCATTCCTATCTTTAAGGAACGTTATGAAGCCATTAGTCAAAGTAAGGAAGCTATTGACCTGAAGTATAAAAGTGATTTATTTGATAATGAACTAAGCACATTACTAGCTCAAAATCTCAACAAAGACAAAGCTTTACAATACACTAGTGTCGGTACTCACAAGGATGATTTAGTGTTTACTATTGATGATTTCCCTATTAAAAAGTTTGGAAGTCAAGGACAACAAAAATCATTTCTTATTGCCTTAAAATTGGCTCAGTTCGATTTTATAAAACAACAAAGTGGTGTTTCACCCATTCTATTGCTTGATGATATTTTTGATAAACTCGATGAAAACCGAGTGGCTCAAATTATTAACCTTGTGGACGATGATCATTTTGGACAAATATTTATTAGCGACACACATGCCGAGCGTACCGAAGACGTGATAAAACAAACGCACCAATCCTATAAAATTTTCAAGTTATGAGACATTACTTATGGCTATTATGCTTAGTAATTTTAAGCTGTTCAAAAAATCCTGAAGAATTTGTTCCTCTCCTTGAAGGCTATTGGGAAATTGAATCGGTGACTATGCCTACAGGCGACAAAAAGGAATATAAATTCAGTGATACTGTTGATTATATTCATCTTGATCAAGACAGTCTTAAAGGTTACAGAAAAAAGTTAAAACCAGGTATTAATGATACGTATTTCACTTCTGATGATGCCGAAAAATTAATCCTAAAAATTGAAAACGATAGTTTAAACTTATATTACAGTACACCTTACGATAATTGGAAAGAAACCGTTTTGGATGCCTCTTCTGAAACCCTAAAAGTGATAAACAAAAACAAAATCGTATATTTATATAAACGCTACAATCCAATACAATTGGATGTAGAGGAATAAAAAAAAGCTATGTCTAAACGTAACAACGACAACCAATCGATTGAAGATATTCTTAAAGAATTTGTCCAGACTAATAATTTGGAACAAGGCTTGGATAAAGTCAACGTTCGTGAAGCTTGGGCCAATCTTATGGGCAACGGTGTTAACAACTACACTACAGCTATTGAATTAAAACACGAAACACTATACGTACAATTAAGTAGTAGTGTTTTACGTGAAGAGTTGAGCTATGGCAACGAAAAGATTGTAAAAATGCTTAATGAATCTATTGGCAAAGATGTGGTTAAAAAGCTTGTTTTGAGATAGATTAAATTTCAAAAAAACTACATTTTTAAATGACCCTCTTCAACTTCAACACCTTTACTGATATAAACGATTGGACTATTATTGATGATGTTGTAATGGGAGGAGAATCCAACGGAACATTTTCTCTGAGCAAGAATGGGCATGGTAAATTCTCAGGCAAAGTTTCTCTTGAAAACAATGGTGGTTTTTCTTCTTTACACTACAAGTTCAATACCTTAAATACGTCTTCTTTTTCAAAATTCATCATAAAAATTAAAGGTGATGGCAAGGATTATCAATTAAGAGTAAAGGACAAACAAAGCAATAATCACTCCTATAAGTACAAGTTTTCTACCAACGAAAAATGGCAAACTATTGAAATTCCTTTTTCTAAAATGTCGGCCACTTACCGAGGTAAATCACTGGACCTTCCAAATTTTGAAGGTCAACAAATAGAAGAAGTCTCATTTCTAATTAGTAATAAAAAAGCTGAAAATTTTAAGTTACTTATTGATTCCATCAGCTTAGAATAAGAGCTATTACATTTATCCATAATATTTGTATTTTTAGATACTTATTCATTTCAACATATGAAGTACTTTAAACTTATAGTGTCTTTAGTTTTAACTATAGGCATTTTTTATGCACTGAACACCAAGCTGGGATCAATTCCGCCAATTGGCAAGTTTTTAAACCCTTATTCTGGTGTGTGGCAAAATGAAACTGACGAAACCACCAGTGGAAAAATTCAAATTCCTGATTTAAAAGAGGAAGTTACCGTACATTATGATGAGCAATTGATTCCGCATGTGTTTGCAAAAAATGATTTGGACTTATACCGAGCTCAAGGCTACCTCACTGCTAAACATAGACTTTGGCAGATGGAATTTCAAACTTATGCATCTGCAGGTCGCTTATCTGAAATTATAGGTGAAGCCGCCTTAAACTACGACAGACAAGAACGACGACGAGGTATGGGTTATGGTGCTGAGCAAACCGTTAAAAAGATGTCTCAAGACCAAGAAACAATGGCCATTGTAGAGGCTTATGCTGCTGGTGTTAATAGCTATATCAATCAATTAGACCCGAAAGATTATCCTGTAGAATACAAATTACTAGATTACAAACCCGAAGCTTGGACACCTAAAAAAACAGCATTATTGCTAATGTACATGACAAAAATGCTTGCTGGTGGTGATGAAGATATAGAAAACACAAATGCTTTAAGATTATTCGGAAAAGAACGCTTCGATTTATTATTCCCTGATTTTTTTGATGTTACGGATCCTATCATTCCAAAGGAAACGGACTGGAGCTTTATTGATGCACCTCAAACACCACATCCTGATTCAGAAATTCTTATAGATTCCATTTCCGAAAATATTGACCGACCTGATCCAAACTACGGTAGTAATAACTGGGCTGTTTCGGGTGAAAAATCCTATTCTGGTCATCCAATTTTAGCCAATGACCCTCATTTAGGTTTAAACCTCCCTTCTATTTGGTATGTTATGCAATTGAGCACACCTAATCACAATGCTTTTGGCGCTACAATTCCGGGAGCTTTAGCTGTAATATCAGGTTTTAATCAGCATATAGCTTGGGGAGAAACAAATGCAACAAGAGATGTTATTGATTGGTATAAAATTGAATTTAACGAGGACCGAACAAAATATAAATTTGATGACGAATGGAAAGATGTAACCGTAAGAGTTGAAGACATAAAAATTAAAGGGAAACCTTCTTTTAAGGATTCGGTTTTATACACACATCACGGACCTGTGGTCTTTGACAAAAACTTTAAATCTGAAGAAGAATTAGCCGGTTATGCTATGCAATGGACAGGCTACATTCCTGGAAATGGACAAAAAACCTTTTTGAAACTTAACAAGGCAAAAAATTATGATGATTATGTTGATGCCTTAAGCCATTGGGTTGCACCAGCTCAAAATTTTGTTTTTGCCTCCACAGAAGGAGACATAGCACTTTGGATTCAAGGCTTGT
Source organism: Winogradskyella sp. 266wxhm (assembly GCF_058964685.1). Lineage (NCBI taxonomy): Bacteria > Pseudomonadati > Bacteroidota > Flavobacteriia > Flavobacteriales > Flavobacteriaceae > Winogradskyella > Winogradskyella sp. 266wxhm. Next base: position 3,049,675 of record NZ_CM179559.1, on the reverse strand, counting down.
TTCCTAACAAATGGGAAGGTCAGGGTAAATTTGTTATGGATGGAAGCAAATCTGAAAATGACTGGCAAAGTTTTATTCCTCAGCAATTCAATGCTCATACTAAAAATCCTGAGCGCGGTTTTGTTAGTTCTGCCAATCAACATCCTGTTGATGAAGCCTATCCTTATTTTGTTTACAATGACGGTTATGAAACCTATAGAAATCGTGTTATTAATGATTTTTTTAATTCAAAGGAAACTTTCTCTATTCAAGATTTCAAGGATTTACACAACAATAATTACAATCTAAAAGCTGCTGAACTTATGCCATATATGCTAGAGCATATGGATACGTCTAATTTTTCAAAAGAAGAAAAGAAGATCTATGATATGGCAAAAAAATGGCAGTATAATAATGATATGGATGAAGTTGGTCCAAGTATCTGGAGTACTTGGTGGAAAGAGCTTTACACCACACTTTGGGATGAATTTGAAGTTGATAGCACTGCACTAATGTCACCTTACACTTACCAATCTATTTATCTTTTAAAACATAAAGGTGATGATGCGTTTATGGATATTGTTGACACACCTAAAAAAGAAAATGCCGAAGATTTGTTCAGAATTAGTTTTTCTAAAGCTGTAGAGGAACTTACTGCTCGGAAGAAAGAGCACGGGAATTTAAAATGGGTGAATTATAAAGGTACTTTTGTTGGTCATTTGCTACAAGCACTTCCTGCATTTTCTAGATTTGACATTCCTATTGGTGGTGGAAAAAATATCGTAAATGCAACTTCTGAAAATTGGGGCCCATCATGGCGAATGATTGTTGAAATGACATCACCACCAACAGCTTTAGGCATTTATCCTGGTGGACAATCTGGAAACCCAGGCAGTAAATACTATGATAATTTTATTGATGATTGGGCAAAGGGAGAATACCACAGCCTAAACTTTTTACAAAACAATCAGAAAACAGATGCTATTATAGGCACTCAAATACTAGTACCTCATGAATAAGAATATTTTAAACTTTATACTCACTATTGTACTTGCTTATTTATTAGCATTGGTTTTGCCATGGTGGTCTGTAATGGTTGCTTCTTTTGTAACCGCTTTGTTAATTCCACTGAAAAGGTTTAGTGTGTTTTTCACTCCGTTTTTAGCAATTCTGCTGTTTTGGTTTTGCTACAGTTTTATATTAAGTAGTGCAAATGATTTTCTTCTTGCTAAGAAAATTGCTGTGTTATTACCTCTAGGTGGTAACCCTTATTTACTGATGCTAGTTAGCGGAATAGTTGGTGGATTAGCTGCTGGTATATCTGCTATTTTAGGAAAGCAAGTACAAATGATTTTCAACAAAAAATAAAAAAGCTCTACTATAAAAGTAGAGCTCTATTTTATTTGACTGAATTTAACGGGTAATTATTGAACTATCAACTTTTGGGTTGATTTTGTATTTGAACCTTCAAATTCTAATAAGTACAAACCTGAATTTAAGTTAAGGCTTAAATTATTATCTCCAACAACTAATGATTTATTAAGAATCAATTTACCTTCGATACTATATACATTCACTTGGTTATAATCAATATTATTTGAAAGCGTTACTTGACCTGAAGTCGGATTTGGAAATATCTTGATATCATTTACACTAACTTCATCAACAGATAAGAATGCACAGTTTACAGGATCAAAAGTTACCAAGCCTAATGATGAAATATCATTTTGATGCACAATTACAGCTTCAGCGTCTGCCAATGTGTTTGGCGCATTGTCTTCATCCCAACAGTTACCCATTGCCATAATAGAATTGGAAGTGTTGTTATAAAGCGCATATATAACACCACCATTACCATTATCAGAAAACACATTTTCACCAACATTACTAGAACCATCTCCTAAATTAATAGAAGCTTCTCCTTGCAATGTGATTCCCCAAAGATTGCCTCTAATCTGATTACCACTGGCAATAACATCCATTCCTGCAGAAGACGTGTTTAATGAAATTCCACTACCACCTAAATTAGGACTACCTTGAGTGTTATTATCCTCAATAATGTTATTTCTTATATATGCAAAAGAGTTATTACCCATAATAGCAATACCATAACGATTATCATAAATTATATTATCATCTATAATAGCATTAATAGCACCTCCTACAAAATTAGATACTGCTATACCTCCAGCTTGATCTATATTAGGATCACCTTTAATTGTATTTTGAATAATTTGAATAGGGTCGCCTGGTAAAGTTGTTCCCATATTTATTTGCGGACGATTACTATTAGCCTGATTATTGCCTTCTATATAGTTGTTAAAAATATAAGGAGACACCTGATTAGTTGCACCAGAACTTATAGCTGGTGTTTCATTAAAAGTAATAGTGTTATTAGTAATTTGTGGCATTCCCCTTGAAAGTGAAATAACACTACCTGTAGATACACCAGAAACATTGTTAGTCAGTGTAGAGTTATTTATCGTAAACGTTTCCGTAAGTACACGTAGTCCACCACCATATTGTATTGTAGCATTTTGAATATTGATATCCGAAAACTCTTCAAACCTAAAACCATCATAAGGTAAGGTTGGATCTATTGCAGTGAACACTACACTATTCGAATCAACATTAAAAACACCAAAAACAGTGATTCTTATATCTTCTCCTATTTCTAAGGTAATATCTGAATCTATTAGTAATGTATCACCTGCGGAAATGGTAAGGTCGTCAACTAATGTGTAAGTTGTGCCTGACACCGAAATAGTTGATGGGCTGTCCGTCACAAGGTCATCTAAGCTATACACCAAACCTGTGCCTGGAGTTGTGTAGCCCTGAGCAATCAAGACACTACCAAAACAAATACTTACAAATAAACTGAGTAGAATTTTTTTCATATTAAATAATTTTTAAGTTTTTTCTAAAGTTATAGAATCATGCTTAGAAGAACTGTTAAAAAAGCAATTTTTTATAGGAATTTTCTGAATATTCAATATACCATCGAAAAACTATCGACTTCAATAAGTTAATTTGTTTAACACTTACTTGATAATTTAACACATTATATATAAGCTTTAACAAACCATACTAAATCCACGTTAAGCCTCCTTATAAATTCGTATTTAAGTTATGATGTTAGTAACTTTATAATGAATCGAATTAATAACTATAAAACCAATAATATCATGGAAAATTTAAATAAAAAGACAGTTGCTATATTAGCCACAAACGGATTTGAAGAAAGCGAACTTAAAGAACCTATGGAAGCCTTAACAAAAGCAGGTGCTGAAGTCCATATTGTTTCAGAAGAGCTTGGAAACATTAAAGGATGGGCAAATGGAAACTGGAGTAACGAATACAAAGTTGACAAGACTATAGATGAAGTTTCACAAGAAAATTACAATGCTTTAATGTTACCTGGAGGTGTCATTAATCCAGATCAATTACGAAGAAATGAAAAAGCAATACGTTTTGTAAAATCATTTTTTGATGCTAAAAAACCTGTCGGAGCAATTTGTCACGCACCACAAATTTTAGCTGAAGCAGACGTTTTAAGAGGTCGTAAAATTACATCTTTCAGTTCAATTAAAAGAGATATGGTTAATGCTGGCGCTAAATGGGAAGATAGTGAAGTTGTTGTAGACGAAGGTTTAGTAACAAGCAGAAACCCTAATGATTTGCCTATTTTCAATTCTAAATTAATTGAAGAAGTTAACGAAGGTAAGCATGAAATGCAGATGGCGTAAGCCTTTAAACTATAGACAAATTAAAAGTGGATGATATCATCCACTTTTTTTATGTTTCAACGGTATCCAAAAATTTCACCCATAATAAAGCCTCTTCTAAATTACCAAATCTCCTGATTTTTTTGGTGAAGAAAAGATTCTCTATCACGACATTAAAAAAACCCACATTCTTATAGCAAACTATCCCATATCCCTTTAAGCTAAAATTCTTAAAAAACTTTAACCAATCTGTCGGTACTACCGAATAGGAATTAATTCTATGAGAAATATAAACTATATCACTTCCATCAGAACCTGTAAAATTGATAACATCCTTAACTATTTGATTAGCATGTTCCTCCCATGAGAAAACAACTCCTTCATTCATTTCTGATACTATAATTCCTGATAAAATAAAGACATTACCAAAACTATAATTCAACTCCTTAAGGACATCATCGTAGAAGTCCGTATCTTTAATACTTTGCATAGGCTCAAATAAAGCCTATTTAAGACTTAAATAAAAATTATTTCGCTTAAGTGTAATTTTGTTTAGAAAATTTCTTACTCTTCTAGTTTCTTACGATATATATCTACAAAATTAATAGCTTTCATATTAGGGTTTCCTAACTCTAAAGACTTGCTATAATTTTCATAAGCTTTCAGGCTATCACCATTTCGTAAATAGGCATCAGCTAAACTATCGTAGACATTAGAACTATTAGGATATAATTCCTTATTGATTATAAAAACTTCTATGGCCTCCTCATACTTTTTATCTCTTAAAAAATCATAACCTATTTGATTAAAACTACGTTCTCTTATTGCAATACTCGTAGAATCCGCTTGTTTTATTTTTAGAAAACCTTGTAATGCTTTTTCATAATTGCCATCTTGCAAATATTGACTTGGAGTTTTATAATTGTCTGAAACTTTGAGATAGTCATAAGTTATAGCTTTTCCTTCTTCTTCAGGCACAATGGATATGTAGTGTTCTTTAGTATCAGGATGTTTTGTGAAACGTAATTTTTTATACATATCTGCTACAAAAAATTCATCTCTACTCAATACTACAGGCTTAATCTTTTCTGCACCACGCCATTTTAAATAAAGATCATTGTCCTCATAATAAACTTCTAGAAGATCATCTTGGGTGTATAAATATTTACCTGAAGTTTCCTTTTTGAAAGCTTCACTATATTCAACATTTTTAGAACAACTGAAAACAGCAAATAGTAATAGCGTAAAGAGTAATGTATTGGTTTTCATTTTAGAAAAATGTGGATTGTTTATAATATAGGCATAAAAAAAGTCCCACTATAAAGTGAGACGATTTTTATTCAATTTTGTTACCGTATTCTGTGTTGAATTCGGCTTATTTTATGTTCATTAGCTCTACATCAAAAACTAAAGTTGCATTTGGTGGAATTACACCTCCTGCACCAGCAGCTCCATAACCTAGGTTACTTGGAATTACCAAACGTGCTTTGTCGCCTACGTTTAATAAGCAAATACCTTCATCCCAACCTGGAATTACTTGTCCTACTCCAACCTGAAAATCTATTGGAGAGTTTCTTTTGTATGATGAATCGAATACTGTACCATCAGCTAACTGACCTTTGTAGTGTACAGAAACCATATTTCCTTTTTCAGCTTTTTTACCATTACCTTTTTGAATGATTTGGTAACGCAAACCTGAAGCTGTTTCCTCAAAACCTGCTGCTAATTTATCTAACTCAGCTTTTGCAGCTTCTTTTTCTGCCGCTAAACGCTTTTCGCGAGCACCTTCAAAGGTTCTAAATGCTTCAACTGCATTAAAGTTCTTTGCCGCCTCACCTTCTCTAATAATCTCTAAACTCTCTATTTTATCTCCTTGCGCAACAGCATCAACGATATCTTGGCCTTCAACAACACTACCAAAAACCGTATGTTTTCCGTCTAACCAAGGTGTTTCTACGTGCGTAATAAAGAATTGGCTACCGTTAGTACCAGGACCAGCATTTGCCATAGATAATTTACCAGGAGCATCGTGCTTTAAATCTGGGTGAATCTCATCATCGAATTTGTAACCAGGATTTCCTGTACCTGTACCTTGAGGACAACCACCTTGAATCATAAAGTCTGGTATAACTCTATGGAAGTTTAATCCATCGTAGTACGGTGTACCTTGAGGCTTCGCTGAATTTTCTAAATTTCCTTCTGCTAAAGCCACGAAGTTACCTACTGTACCAGGTGTTTTTTCGAACTCTAAATTTACTATTATCTCACCTTTAGAGGTGTTGAATTTTGCGTATAAACCGTCTTGCATTTTATTTTCTTTTGTTTCAGGCTGCAAAGATACGAAGTTCTGTTTTAAGTAGGAAGCTTGAAGTATGAAGTCTAAGTTTGGGGTTTGGAAATAACATTTCATAGAAGACATAAACATCACTTTACATAAATGCAAACTTTTTTGGCTAGTTTTGCCAGAAACCAAAATAGATATGGCATTCTCATTAACAAAACTACTCGCAGCATTTGGAAATATAAGAGCTATGGAGAAACTCCATGTTGATGACCATACCGAAGCGATAATAAACGATATTGAAAATGAACCGTTTGCTGTATCAGAAAGTAATATACTCTATGCTGGATTTAATGAGCTTGGCGGTTATTATTTTTTACAAACCGTTGTAGTTGGTTCTTTTAAGGTAAAGACTTTTAATGGTGCTAAACTGCGTCTAAAAGGTGATGGTATAGATCTAAATTTGAATTCTGACATGTCTGAGCTAGAATCTGATTATTCTAATGTATCTAAACGCTATATTACCAAGATTGATTTTGAAATAGAAAAGTCTGATATAGAAACACTGAAAGACAAAAAGCTTACTGAAATTCGACTAACTTCCAAAAAGCAGGATATTAATTTTTCTAAATATATTGCTGATTCAGTAAGCTAAATTTCTTTTTAGCATTGAAAATTACATCATTGCAAAAAATAAGGTAATATTATTATATGCTAAATTCATTAACGCTAAGTTCCACACTTAAATAGAGAACTTTAGGCATCAACATTTTTTTATCCGACTTGAATCAACTTCATATAATGAATAAATATTGCATCATTCCATTCTTGATAAAAATTTCATTTTTCAATTGGAAGCTTACAAAGTCAGTGCTCTGTTCTATTTAATATTTCTTTAATTGTTAATTCGTAAATAGGTTACAAAATCTTACATAGTAAAAAAGTCCCTAATATCCATTCCTTTAATTTGGATATTAGGGACTTTTAGTATGTCTATTTTTTATTAGTTTGCGACCTCACTCATAAATTTAATGCGGTATAGACGCAGTTCTTCATCGTCGTAGTCTCCATCAAATTCATCTATAGCATCAGAAATTTTATCGCTTTCAGATTCCATGAAGTAGTCGTGGATTTCTTCTTGTTGGTCTTCATCTAAAATTTCGTCTATCCAATAATCTATGTTCAATTTTGTACCAGAAAATACAATGGATTCCATTTCCTTGATGAATTCTGGCATTTCCATGCCTTTAGACGAAGCTATATCGCTGAGTGGTAATTTTCTATCTACATTCTGAATGATGTATAGCTTAATAGCTGAGTTACTTCCTGTAGACTTTACCACCATATCGTCGGGTCTAACAATGTCGTTTTCTTCAACATAGTCTGCAATTAAAGCCACAAAATCTTTTCCATATTTTTTGGCCTTACTCTCTCCTACTCCATGTACATTTGTAAGCTCATCTATATTAATTGGATATTTTAAAGCCATATCCTCTAAAGAGGGATCTTGAAAAATAACAAATGGTGGTACACCTAGCTTTTTAGCATTTCGCTTTCTTAAATCCTTAAGCATTGTCATTAACTTATCGTCTGCTACAGCATTACCTCCTTTAGCGTTGGTTACAATACCATCATTTGCTTCCTCATCATAAACATGATCTTCAGCCATCATAAATGATTTTGGATCCTTTAGGAAAGCACTACCAGATTCACTTAGTCTTAAAACTCCATAAGTCTCAATATCTTTTTTTAGATAACCAGCGACTAACACTTGACGAATTAAGGCCATCCAATATCTAGCATCATTATCTTTGCCTATTCCAAAAAATGGCTGTGTATCGGTTTTGTGAGATGCAATTAAAGCATTGGATTTACCAACTATTACTTGTACTAAATCTTTAGCTTTATATTTTTCGTTTGTTTTTTCTACTGTATCGAGAAGTATCTTAACCTGATCTTTAGCTTCCACTTGCTTTTTAGGGTTACGAACGTTATCGTCCATATCTCCTCCTTCACCTGTTTCAGTATCAAACTCTTCACCAAAATAATGAAGAATGAATTTTCTTCTAGAAACTGAAGTTTCAGCAAAAGCCACTACTTCCTGCAATAGTGCATGACCAATTTCTTGTTCTGCTACTGGTTTACCAGACATAAATTTCTCTAGCTTTTCTATATCCTTATAAGCATAATAGGCTAAACAATGACCTTCTCCACCATCTCTACCTGCTCTTCCGGTTTCTTGATAATAACTTTCTATACTCTTTGGAATATCATGATGAATTACAAAACGCACATCTGGCTTATCGATACCCATTCCGAATGCAATCGTAGCGACCACCACATCAGTGTCTTCCATCAAGAACATATCTTGATGTTTTACTCTAGTTTTAGCATCTAAACCTGCGTGATATGGCACAGCTTTAATACCATTGACTTGAAGGACTTGTGCTAATTCTTCAACACGTTTTCGACTTAAACAGTATACAATACCAGACTTGCCTTCATTTTGTTTTATAAAACGAATGATATCGGCATCGACATTCTTGGTTTTTGGTCGTACTTCGTAAAATAAGTTTGGTCTGTTGAAGGAGGCTTTAAAAGTCACCGCATCCGTCATTCCCAAACTTTTTAGAATATCTTCCTGAACTTTCGGAGTCGCTGTTGCAGTTAGTCCAACAATCGGAATATCTTCACCAATTCGTTTTATAATCTGTCTTAAATTTCGGTATTCTGGCCTAAAATCGTGTCCCCATTCACTAATACAATGGGCTTCATCAACTGCCATAAAAGAAATCTTAACCGATTTTAAGAAATCTACATATTCCTCCTTCGTTAAAGATTCTGGCGCTACATAAAGTAATTTTGTAATTCCGTTTACAATATCGTCCTTAACACGTTTTACTTCAGTTTTATTCAAAGATGAATTTAATACGTGTGCTACACCTTCATGTTCAGACACAGCTCTTATAGCATCCACTTGATTTTTCATTAAAGCAATAAGTGGAGAAACCACTATAGCAGTACCTCCTTTTATTAAAGCTGGTAGCTGGTAACACAATGATTTTCCGCCTCCTGTAGGCATAATAACAAAAGTGTTATTTCCTGCCACAACGTTTCTTATAACTTCCTCTTGAAGACCTTTGAATTCTGAAAAACCAAAGTATTTTTTTAGCGCGGAGTGTAAGTCAATTTCTGCAATACTCATTAATCCCTATTAGTATTTTATATACATTTGCAACAAGTTTAAAGATAACAATTTCTTTAAACTTAAAAAATTCAATAAAGAATAAGTTTTGAACACTACACAATCGATACTAAATACTGCAAAAAACACCATAAAATTAGAGAGCAAAGCCATAGACCATATAGCTGAATTATTGACCGATGATTTTGCTAAATCCGTTGAGCTTATTTACAACTCTAAAGGACGCGTTATTATAACTGGCGTTGGTAAGAGTGCCATTATTGCTAATAAAATTGTAGCAACATTAAACTCTACTGGAACACCTGCCGTTTTTATGCATGCTGCAGATGCAATTCATGGAGATCTTGGATTAATCTTAAAAGATGATGTTGTTATCTGTATTTCAAAAAGTGGAAATACTCCAGAAATTAAGGTTCTAGTACCACTTATTAAGAACGCAAAGAATAAAATGATTGCGCTTACAGGTAATAAAGATTCATTTTTAGGTCAACAAGCCGATTATATTCTTAATACTTATGTGGAACAAGAGGCTTGCCCAAATAACTTAGCTCCTACCACTAGTACTACCGCTCAATTGGTAATGGGTGATGCACTTGCTATTTGTTTGTTAGAATTACGAGGCTTTTCAAGTAAAGACTTTGCCAAATACCATCCTGGTGGAGCACTCGGCAAACGTTTATATCTAAGAGTTAACGATTTATCTTCTCAAAACCAAAAACCGCAAGTCGGTTTAGAAACAAGCTTAAAAGAAGTTATTGTAGAAATTACCGAAAAAATGTTAGGTGTAACTGCTGTAATCGACAATAACAAAATCGCAGGTATTATCACTGATGGTGACCTTAGACGTATGCTAAGTAAAAGTGATGATATTGCGAGTCTAAAAGCAAAAGACATTATGAGTAGCAACCCTAGAAGAATCGATGAGAATGCTATGGCTGTGGATGCCAAAGAGCTCATGGAAGAATTTGGTATCTCTCAGCTTTTAGTAGAACAAGATGGTGAATATGCTGGAGTTGTACATCTACACGACTTAATTAAAGAAGGTATAATATAATGGCAAAGAAGACGGTTGACGAAATGTCATTTCTAGACCATCTTGAAGACTTAAGATGGCATTTAATTAGGGCTACACTAGGAGTTGTTGTTGCTGCAACATTGGCCTTTATATTTAAAAAGTTCATTTTTGATGTTATCATTTTTGGACCAACTGTAATGACATTCCCAACATATCAGTGGCTTTGTCAAGCTTCTGAATTTTTGGGTATGACCGATACAACCTTTTGTGCTGAAAAGTTACCTTTCATCATACAGAACAGAACTGTTGCTGGTCAGTTTTCCGCACATATATGGACTTCTATCTATGCTGGTTTTATTATTTCATTTCCATACGTTCTTTACCAATTATGGAGCTTTATAAGTCCAGGTTTAAGACCTAATGAACGTAAAAACTCAAGAGGTTTTTTAGTAGTTGCCTCTCTTCTATTTTTTATAGGAGTACTCTTTGGCTACTATATTATTACACCTCTATCCCTAAACTTTTTGGCTAACTACCAAATCAGTGAGCAAATACAGAACGAGTTTGATGTTAGTTCTGTCATTGCAATTGTAAGATCTTCTGCTATTGCTTCTGGTTTTGTATTTGAATTACCTATAATTATTTATTTCCTAACTAAGGTAGGATTGGTAACTCCTAAAATTTTGAAACAATATCGAAAATTCGCATTAGTCATTGTTTTAATAGTTTCTGCTATTATTACTCCACCAGATATTGCCAGCCAAGTCATTGTAGCGATTCCTATTTTGATATTATATCAAATTAGTATTTATATCTCTGCTATTGTAGTGAAAAATCAATCTCGAAAATCCTCGAGAGCTAACAAAAATTAACCCTAAATTATGTCTGATATCGTAAAAGAATTCAACGAATACCGTTCTAAAATGAACGATAAAATTCTAGCTGATAACAATAAGATTGTTAAGCGCATTTTTAACCTAGACACTAATGCTTTTTCTGAAGGTGCTTTAGATAAAAAAACGAAAGAACTTCTTGGTTTGGTTGCATCAACTGTATTACGCTGTGATGATTGTGTAAAATATCACCTTGAATCTTCGTATAATGAAGGTGTCACTAAAGCTGAAGTTAGTGAAGCTTTGGGTATAGCTACCTTGATTGGAGGAACTATAGTTATTCCTCATTTGAGAAGAGCCCACGAATACTGGGAAGCCATAGAAAATCAAGGTTAAACTTTTTATAAATGATTGCTTAGAAAAGCATAATCTATATGATTTTGTTATTTTTAGCGTTCTTTGATTACCTATGAAATTACGAGCTGAACATTTAATGAAGTCCTACAGTGGACGAAAAGTAGTAAAGGATGTTTCTTTGGAAGTTAACCAAGGGGAGATTGTTGGATTATTAGGACCAAATGGTGCTGGTAAAACAACGTCTTTTTACATGATTGTTGGTATTATTAAACCTAATGGTGGCAATATCTTTTTAGACAACACCAATATTACTAAGTTTCCAATGTACAAAAGAGCTCAAAACGGTATAGGGTATTTGGCTCAAGAAGCTTCTGTATTTAGAAAACTGAGTATTGAAGATAACATTCTTAGTGTACTACAATTGACCAAATTGAGTAAGAAAGAGCAACACGAAAAAATGGAGTCACTTATTGAAGAGTTTGGTTTAGGACATATTAGAACCAACCGTGGCGATTTACTGTCTGGTGGCGAGCGTAGACGTACTGAAATTGCTCGTGCATTAGCAACAGATCCTAATTTTATTCTTTTAGATGAACCTTTTGCTGGTGTAGATCCTGTTGCCGTTGAAGATATTCAGCGTATTGTTGCTAAACTTACCAAGAAGAATATTGGTATTCTAATTACTGACCACAACGTCCAAGAGACATTGGCTATTACAGACAGAACTTACCTTATGTTTGAAGGTGGCATCCTTAAAGCTGGTAAACCTGAAGAGTTAGCCAGTGATGAAATGGTTCGTAAAGTTTATTTAGGCCAAAACTTTGAGCTACGTAAAAAGAAGCTTGAGTTTTAAATTTTTTCCCTGTTTTTAAGTCTGGTTACGAATACTATAAAGCCATATACAAACATGGCTTGTATTAATGTATTGATAGTCCAAAAAACAACTCGCATATATAAATCTTCAGCCACATAAAAAGGTAAATTTCTATTAATTAAACTTATAGGTAAGCTAAAAACTGACATTATAATTGAAGTTACCGTAAACAATTCATTTTTGGAGCGGTGCAAAAACACATCTGCTAAACCAACAAGAAACTCAATCACCATTAAAACAAAAAAGACAATGAGGAAAGATTTTAATTTAAACTTTTTCATTTTTAATATTATTTAATGTTCGACTTATTAGCTTCAACTTCACTCAATAATTTCTTTTGGTATCGTCCTTGAACAATATCTACAATCACAAGCACTGCTATTACAAAATAGAAAGTTGTTTTACTCATCGGTACTATTTCGTTTCCAAAAATCTTTAAATGTGCTAAATGACCTCCTTCAGTCACTAGCATTATACCAACAATAAACAATATAAATAAACCTAAAACCTCATACATTCTGTTTTTTGCTAAGAACGCTGAGATTCTATCTGCTAAGAAAAGCATCAATAAGCCACTAGCAACAATAGCTATAGCTATAACAATAAATGCTGTTGTTGAGTTTTCAATTTCACTTGTTAGACCTATTGCTGCCAATATAGAATCAAAAGAAAACACCAAATTCATAATAACTATACTAGTAATGGTTGCATTTGCTGACTTTTTTGTCTTTTTATCATCTTCTACATCATGATCTAAGTTAGGTAATGAAATCATGTGCCAAATTTCTTTAATCGCTGTATAAATGATAAATCCTCCTCCGACAAGTACAATAATACTATGGCCATTAAAAGCAAAATCTAATACGTTTTCAATTTCACCAGTTAGAAATGAAAATGGTTCTTGAAAAAAACCTATAACACGTACAAGAATAAATAACAGTACTATTCTAAGTACAATTGCTATCAAAATTCCTGTTTTTCTTACTCTTTTTTGATCGGCTTCTGGAGCTTTTTTAGATTCTAGAGATATGTAAAGTAGATTATCGAACCCTAAGACTGCTTGTAACATCACAAGCATTAATAGTGTAAAAATAACTTGAGCCATAGTTTAGCAAGACGGTTTTTTTTGGTTAGTTATATAAGGTTTAGTTTATGTTTTTCGCATCCAATAATGATAATAGTATATACATAATTATCACTATGGGTATTGCAGCGAATTGCAATATAATTAATAATACCACACTAAGTATTAGAAAGATATATCTTATTGCATTATTTTTAAAACTCCAGTTTTTAAATTTTAAGGCAAATAACTTTATACTTGAGTTTAGTAGATAACAACTTAATAAGGTTATAAAAATCAAAAACCATTTATTAATAATGATATTGTTCATAATATCATTGTTCTGAAACTCTAGAATTAATGGTAGGGAAAATATCAATAAAGTGTTTGCTGGAGTAGGAAGACCTTTAAAAAATGTTTGCTGATCTTCATCTAAGTTAAATCTTGCCAAACGAAATGCTGATGCTAAAGGAATCAATAACCCTATTAATGGCAAAACTGACATTTTAAAACCTTGCCAGTGAAAAACTGAATTCCAACTATCATTATACATTGCGTAATCTGGAGCATCTACAGTTAATGAAATTAATTTAAACATCACTATTCCAGGTACAACTCCACTCGTTACCAAATCCGCTAAAGAATCTAACTGAATTCCTAGTGGACTTTGCACTTTTAATTTGCGTGCTAAAAGTCCATCAAAAAAATCAAAAAATATACCTAGAAAAACAAAAAAAGCAGCACTAACAAAATTACCATGGACTGCAAAAATTACGGCAATACAACCTGAAAATAAATTTAGTAAGGTTACTAAATTGGGAATATGATGTTTTAGGCTCATCGAAATAGTTTATGTAAAAATAAAAAAGTATTTCAGTCTAATCTTATTATTTTCTATTTTGACCCAAAATAAAACAATAAGAAGGCTATTTTACAGTTAAATAGATAGAAAAATATTGTGCATCTTTGTAAAAAATTTTGCTGTTGAAAAATTACTATGTAATTCTCTTAACTCTCGCTACATTTCTTGTTTCAGCTCAAACTACTAGAAAATATTCTAATGAATTTATGAATATTGGTGTAGATGCTGCTGCTTTGGGTATGAGCAATGCCGTGGTTTCACTAACTTCCGATGTCAATTCTGGCTACTGGAATCCTGCAGGATTAGTACATTTAGAAGACAACCAGCTTGCTCTAATGCATTCTAGTTATTTTGCCAATATTGCCAATTATAATTACATCGCCTACGGAATGTCTTTAGATGACAGAAGCGCTGTTGGAATATCTTTAATAAGGTTTGGTGTAGATGACATTTTGGATACTACACAATTAATTGACGACCAAGGCAATATTAATTACGATAGGATAAGTACATTTTCAACCGCAGATTATGGGTTAACTTTTTCTTATGCTAGAAAATTACCTTTAGATGGTTTGAACTTTGGAGTAAACGCTAAAATAATAAGACGTATCATCGGTGACTTTGCCTCAGCTTGGGGTTTTGGTCTTGATGCTGGCATTCAATTTGAAGGAAATAATGGCTGGAAATTTGGATTGATGGCACGTGACATAACCACAACTTATAATGCTTGGTCTATAGATGAAGAAAAGTTTGAACAAATTAGTGGCGCTATTGATGGTCAAAACCAAGAACTTCCTGAAACGACAGAAATCACCATACCTAAATTACAATTTGGACTATCTAAAAAATGGATTTTTCATTATGACTATTCCTTACTTGCTGCTGCTAACTTAAATATTCGTTTTGCTGAAAACAATGATATTATTTCAACATCATTTGCAAGTATAAATCCTGCCTTAGGTTTTGAATTCGGTTATACAAATTTAGTATTTTTGAGAGGTGGTGTTGGTAATTTTCAGAATGAACTTCAGATTGACGATTCTGAAAAAGTTACTTTTCAGCCTAATTTTGGAGTCGGTTTTAAATACAAAGGTATTCACATAGATTATGCCTTTACAGATATTGGCGACCAAAGTGCAGCCTTATATTCTAATGTGTTTTCACTAAAAATAGACTTTAGCATTTTCAGATAAACAAGTGATGAGACTAAACGCTTTATTTCTTCTTCTAACTTTTTCTATTGTTTCGCTTTCCGCACAACAATTCAAACTATCACCAAGCGCAGAAGTATCCGTACTCACAGTTGGATCTGGTGAATCTTTGAATGATGCTTTTGGACATAATGCTTTCAGAATTAAAGATAGAACCTTAGGTGTTGATATTGTTTATGGCTACGGTGAATATGACTTCGGTGCACCAAATTTTTATTTAAAGTTTGCACGTGGAAAATTAAACTACCTCATAAGTAGAGACAGTTTTAGAGATTTTTATAATCATTACCTGTATTATAATAGAACCATAGAAGAACAAGTTTTAAACCTTTCTCCTGAACAAAAACAAAGGTTATTTGATTACTTAGAAAACAACTACAAACCTGAAAACAGAAGGTATCTCTACGATTTTTTCTATGATAACTGTGCAACACGAATAAGAGATGTTAGTGAAATTGCAACCAACAGTTCTATACAATTTGATACTCCTAAGAATTTTGAATCTAAGACATTTCGAGAACTTATTCATGAACACGTAAAGCTTAATTCTTGGGGAAGTTTTGGTATTGATATCGCGCTTGGTTCCGTTGTTGATAAGGAGGCGACACCTAGAGAGTTTATGTTCTTACCAAAGTATATTCATGAGTTTTTTGAAAATGCAAAAATCAATAATTCAGATGATTTGGTTAAATATTCATCTGTCGTTTTACAAAAGAAACCAAGTAATTCTAGTTCTAACTTTTTGTTGAGTCCACTAATGATTGTAGGTATTATTTCTATTGTAATTCTATACATCACCTATAAAGATTTTAAAACAGAGAAAAGAAGTAGATGGCTAGATATTATTCTATTTAGTATCACCGGAATAATTGGTATTATTCTTTTACTGTTGTGGTTTGCTACCGACCATACAGCTACTGCTCAAAATTATAATCTACTATGGGCATTTCCGCTTAATCTTTTTGTAATTGGAGCCATCGTTAAAAACAAACAAAAAAATTGGGTTAAGAGTTACATTAAGTTTTTAATTATTATGCTTTGCCTAATGACTTTACATTGGATTATAGGAATCCAAGCCTTCACGATTGGTCTTATTCCTCTAATAATTGCTTTATTGGTAAGATACGTTTACCTTTTAAAGTGCTTAAATTCTTGATAATTACTGACCTCTGTAATAAAGTATAGTGCTTAAGGTTTTAATAGCAATATTGAAGTCGAGAAAGACACTTCTGTGTTTAATGTAGAACAAATCATATTGTAATTTTAAAAGACTATCATCAACAGAAGCCCCATACCTGGTCTTAACTTGAGCCCAACCTGTAAGACCTGGTTTTATAATGTGGCGTGTTTCGTAAAATGGAATTATACGCGATAATTCATTTACAAAAAATGGTCGTTCTGGCCTTGGTCCAATAATACTCATGTCTCCTTTTAAAACATTGTAGAATTGTGGTATTTCATCTAACCTAGAACGTCTAAGAAATTTCCCAAAAGCTGTAATTCGCTTATCATCTTTTTTTGCCCATTTTACACCATCAGCCTCAGCATTCACTATCATGGTTCTCAACTTCAGAATATTGAATGGTTTCCCATTTCTACCAACACGTTCTTGAGAATAAAACAAAGGTCCTTTATTACCTAACAAATTACCTATGTAAATTAATGGTAGTAAAATAATACCAAATAAGACACCTACGATTGAGAACAAAATATCAAACAAACGGTGAAAGAAAATGTATAGTTGATTCTCATTGCTTCTACTAAATGGGAAATACTTATAAAAATCCTTTCCTACAAATTGAATTGGAACTCTAAGAAGCATTTCTTCATAAACCTGAGTATAATCACGAATTTTAAATCCACGTTCTAGTAAAAGCATTAAATCATGATAAACCTCAGCCGTTATTGCTTCTGTATTAAAGCTAGCAACTAAAATCTCTGAGATTTTTTCTTTTTCTATGATGTCTAGAAAGTCAGCTGACTCAAACTCCTTTAAACCTTTGAATTTTACAGATTCCGAAGTCGTTTCCTCACTATTTATAAAACCAACTATTTTGTAATTAGGATCTGAATTACGTAAGGATTTAACCAGACTATCTATATTAGACACTTCACCTACAACTAAAACTCTCTTATAAAAACGAGGAGATTCAATCAAATAAATGTATAGAAAACGCCAAAGTAAAATTGAGGCAATTATAGTTAAGTAAAAATAGGCTATTTGAATACGTTCTTCCGGTAGATAAGGTGACAACACTGGTGTTAACAGATAAAATAAAACAACCGTGGATGTGGTTATAACTACATTTCTAAAAGTAGAATCTAATTGACTAGCTTTTTGAAGGTCGTAGATTTCAAAAACAGTTCCAAAAACTGTTATATAAAATCCAAGTAAAATGAGAGCTGTAGAATTATTAGAACTTACTTCTAAATATTCAATCTCAGAAGAAAGGCTAATGATGTAAAGACCTAAGAATACCATGATAAGATCTACTATTCTAAGTAGAATCTTACGTTCTGAAACTTCGAAATGAATTCCTTTTTTCTTAGCCATTTAAGGGACAACTATAGGGTAAAGATAACAACTACAATTGATTTATAGCATTATGTTAAGCTAAAAGCTTTTTCCATAAGGGTTTTATCTTATTCCAATCAAAATTTTCAACTTTAAGACGAGCGCTTTTAGTTGTCTTTAATCTAAACACATCATTATTTTTAAATTTTAGGATTGCTTGAACCAGTTCCTCTACATTATTTAGAGAAACTAAAAGCCCTTCTTCCTCATTATTAATCAAAAAAGAGATTCCTCCGACATTTGTTGACACAATAGGTAAGCCTAAAGCCATAGCTTCTATAACACTAACAGGCGTATTATCAAAGTTCGTTGTATTAATGAAAACATTAGATTTTTGGGATAATTTAATCCACTCTTCTTTTGTCAATTTTCCTGTAAAATTTACAGCTAGGTCTTTGTTTGTTGCTAGTTTCTTTGTTTCGTTTAGTGAACCATCAACCTCAGGCCCTACCATAGTCAATTTTGCTGCATAGCCTTTTTTCAGTAACTCTTCCAAAACTAAAACTGCTAATTCTGGATTATAGATTTCAGAAAATGATCTTACCCAAAGTAAATTTATACTATCTATTTTTCTTTCATTGTAATCATATTTTTCAATTTCAATAGTATTTGGGATGTAATCAACACTCTTATATCCATAATGTTCAAATACAGATTTCAAAAAATTTGATGGTGCTACAAGTTTATACGCATTTTTAAAAATCATAGCACTCAATTTAGGATTGTTTTTTAACCTTGATTCTAAATTACCACCATGAAGTATATTTATATATTTAATATTAAAAACTCTACACAATTGGCTTATTATTAAAGCATAATAAAAATTTACTGTACTATATGTATCAATAAGCACAATATCTGCTTTAGCTGAATTAGTAATAACCAACCAAACCATATCTAAAATACGAAGGGCTTTATTAGACTTATCGGAAGCTATTTTTACTGAATAGTTTTCGCCTAGATGTACACCTAAGGTATCTATGGTAGATTTTGTCTTACCTGTTTTTGATAAGGCGTTTCCTATGTATAGGACGTTTTTCATTTTTAATATTTAGGAGGGCTAAGCTATAAAAAAATGCAGGTGCTGCTAGCCGAATTGCAGAATGATTTATGGTTGCAAACCAAAATGAGAGAAACGCATAAAAAAATAAATTCTTTCTATTAATCGATCTGTAAGATAAAGGAGTGAAAATTAATATAATAATAATCAAAATACCCATTATCCCATGTTCTGAAAGAAGCCTACTAATTTCATTATGAGTAACCACTGATACTCCCTCTTCTCTATTATATTTTGTATTACTCGCGCCTATACCTAAAAAAGGGTTTTCTACAAAGCCTTGTAATTCATTGTAAAACAATTCGACTCTTCCTGTACTAACATCTCCCTTATCTCTACCCAACGCATCTTGATTAGCATATCTCTTATCAATCAATCCACCTGTATTTAAAGAACTTATAAACCAAGTTAATCCTAAACAAACAATTAATAAAAAAAATGAACTAAGTATCTTATTTTTTAATCTTGGCTTAGCTCTAATGAATATAAAAAATAAAAATGCAGCAATTGTTATTACAGCAGCAAACACACCACCTCTACTAAAGGTTATAACAGCCCTGTAAGATAACAAACCTAAAAATACCATATTGAATATTTTTAAAAATAAATTAGGAGATTTCAGAAGTATCCTAACTGTAAATGTAAACATTCCCAACCCTAATATAGTAGCTACCTGATTAGGACCAAAACCACCTGAAGTACGAAAATTTGAAGCTGTATTATGGATTGTTTCTTTTATACTTGGATTATATAAAAAAAGATATGTTGTCATGCTAACTATTGGTAAAGAAGCGTAAGCCAACATATCAATAATATCACCATTACTTACTTTTTTGTTATAAAAAAATAAAGAGGCTAACCCTAAGCACACTGGACCGCTCAATGCAAATGCAATATTTGTTCTAAAATTTGCATCTACATCTAGGTTTACAGATGCAACTAATACACTTGGAACCAAAAGAATTAAATATACAAAATATGGAAAACCTTTGCCTGAAATACCTTTGAAGAACATTCCCATCAAAACAAATAAGATAACAAGATATTTTGAGCTTTCGTATGCTAAGCCTCCTTTTGTCATCCTGAATAAAACCTCGGCGCCTACAAAATATGCACAACCATTTAATACAAAAGAAAGTTTGTTCTTATTTCCGGTCAAAATCAACCCTCCTAAGAAATAAATAAGAGCCGTAAAAAAGTACACATTTGATAATGGTTTGACTAGGTATACTAAAATACCTATCAGCACATGAAAAAGTACTAGAAAAATATATTTATTATCAGATCTCAATAAGAATCTTTAATAGGTTTCGCACAAAATTAACGAAACATATTCTTATAATCATTTAATGGAAATTTATAACTGTAACTTTTTCCTGATAAATAAATAAAAAAGTGTATTACAAAAACTGGGAATTTAGTATCCAAACTTTTTAAATATTTATCATAAATAGAGTTATTATACTTACTTATTAAAAAAGGAGATGCCTTTTTATTGTAGTAATAATTTTGTATTTGAACATCATCAATATTTTTCTCTAGAAAAGTATAATAGTTATGAGAGAAATTTGATGTATAAACTTCAAATAAAGATAATGGCTCTCGTTTCTTTTCATAGTAAAAAAGTATAGACTTAGAAACATCTATCAGCACCCACTTATTTAGCTCTTTAGAGAAAATTTCATTGGTAGAATGTCCACCATACTTTTTATCAAATGGAATCATAGTAATCCCCCATTCACGAACCTTAATATCATTAATTACACAAAAATTGTTAAAAATTTGAGACATATCACTGCAAACACCTCCATTACCATTAATCATAGCTTTTAAAGCTTCTTCAGATGCTAGACTCAGTCCTTTACCTCCTTTAATGTTTTTTTTAAGCCAGAGTGCTATAGAAATAGCTTTATCTAAGTCAGAATTAGGTTTTCCTTCCTTAAAAATTATTTCATTTACTTCATAAAACAAACTTGGAATTGTAGCTTTTTTGTTTTCGATATTATAATAATCGTCATCAAGCTTTTTTATAGTTGAATTTTTTGAAAGCAACCTAAATCTTGTAATATACAATAGTGGATGTCTACGCAGAGCCCATGAGATTTTGTTAAGTCCAAAAACCATGAAGTTGAATTTATTAATATTTAGCTAATTAGTTATAATATTATAAATTACGAGGTAGGGCCCATTAATTTTACACAAATATAACATTGTCTGTCAATGAATAAATTCTCAATTGAATTAAACGGCCTTTTATTCGCCTAATAACATTTTTATTCGCTCAATATAATATAAATAAGAGAATTTTCTTACATTTTCAGTATTACTTTCTACCATTTGCGTATAAGAATCAAATGACATTAAAAGGGTCTTAGTAATGACTTTCAAAACATTACCCTCATTAATAGGGGTAATTAAAAATCCATTTTCACCGTCTTTGACATATTGACCAATGGAAGATATATTTGAAACAATTGGAAGACAGCCAAAATTCATAGCCTCCGCGATAACTTTAGGAAAACCTTCAGAAGCTGTGGTTGGCATTATAAAAAAGTGTGACTTTTCATAAACTTTAAATAGTTTATCTGTCGGCAAAAAGCCATGAAAAATAAAATCAATTTTACTATTCGTACTTAAGCTTTTAAAATACTCTATCTCAGAACCATTACCAACCAAATGTACAGTCCCGACTTTATTAGACATTTCTTCATCTAAACAATTAAAAGCTTTAATGATACGCTCAACCCCTTTTTCTCGTTCTAATCTTCCGGCATAACAAAAATTAATTGGAACATTATTACTTTTAGCGCTTCGTACTTTTGATCCATTTTTCAAATCGCTTTCCGTAAGACATGGGTTCTCAAAACTCAAACAATGTGTTTTTTGATTTGGCCAACTTCCATTTATGGTTACCTTACGACTTTGATGTTTTAGCATAAACCGTTGTAAAGCATAACCCAAGGGTGGAGATTCTTGATTCCAATTACCAGCATACTTATACCAACCTTTCTTCTTAGAAAAAAGTGTTAAATATGGAATTAAAAAAACACCTATTCCTGTTGGTGCTCTTAATTGAAAACAATCTGTTTTTTTTAGCACCGAGTTTACCGTCTTTACAACTTTTGGTGCAGATAAGGCTACTTTAATTTTATCTAATACTGAATGGCCTCCTGAGGGTTTAATGGGTACAAATTTAATTTTATCACTTATATAAGGTAACGAACTATCTGGCGCCTCAACATCATGAAACATTGCAATATGATAGATTTCATCAAAAATTTGAGCTAAAAAGTTGATTTCGGTTATGGTTGGTCCCCAACCTACTATAGTTCCATCTGCTAATTTATAGTGCTCTGTATGTGATATTATAGCAAGTTTCAATTAATTTATTTTTTGGCTGAATTTAATAATTCTTCATAAATAGAAACACAGGATTTAAGGTAAGTTTCTTCTGAGAAATTTTGATTGTAAAACAACTCTATTTTAGCTTCTAGTTCATTTTTACTTTTCAAAAGCACATCTATATGCTTTAACCAATTGTTTACCTCAAAATCGTTTTGAATAAATTCTTGAAATTCTAATTTTACCTTATCAGCCACTTCACCTGTATTATATGCCACAAAAGGTAGGTTTTCACTTAGATACTCTATCGCAACTAAAGGGCCTGTTTCAGATTTTGCGGTATGCATCCCTATATCATATTTGTGTAATTCATTCTTAATATCTTTACAATCAGTGATGACAGTTATTTTATTAGCGATATTGAAATTTTCAATCTGTGCTTTAATCTTCTCAAAATAGGACTTATCAACAGGTTGACCGTAAATTGTAAAATGATAATTATCTGGGCTACTTTTTATCACATCCAACAGATACTCATAGTTTTTTTGAGGTCTAAAATTACCAACCGAAACTATTTCTACTTTGTTGTTATAAGTTCTTTTATCTTTTATGCTAATTTCACTTTTCCTTATAATATTAGCTAATTTATAGATATTAGTATTCAAACTATTTTCTCTTGCCCACAATACTAATTCTTCGCTCACACCTATGTAAGCAGAACATTTTTTTATTGCTACTTTTATACTCTTATTGATAGATTTATTTTCTGAAATTTTCCCAAAGTGATCATGGAAAAAAACAACACTTTTTTTATGTAATCTAGGCAGATAAAAAAGTAAAGACACATATCTAAGGACTTGCCGCAGATGAATATGAATAACATCATATTTACTTAACTCTTTATAAAGTTTAAAGAGGTAGATAGGATTAAATTTATTCTTTCTATGTATATAAGTTATAGGTATTTCAGAATCTAACTGAGCATCTAGTTGCCCCTCTTGCAAAAGACAAATTACACTAACATCATGCTGACTTTCGTGTAATAAATTTGTGAGATCTACTAGAACACGCTCTGCTCCACCAACTTCTAACCTATCTATCACCTGAACAATTTTCATAACTACAACTGCTCTATTTTTGAACCTTCTTTAAGCTTAACAGAAGCTAGCCTCCAAGATTTCAACACCTGAAATAAGATAAGTGGAAAAATTAAGATTGAAAAAAATACACCTACAATCTTAAGCGCTTTATTTCCTTTAAATTTATAAGGCATTACAGATGAAGGTACAGTTCTTATCAACTCTAGCCTTGCTCTATGATTACCATAGTATTTGCGATACAAGTACAAAACACTAGGAATTGGCCTTGGCGCAAAAACATTTTTTGGTCTAAAGGCGTCCCAACTTCCCATATCTCTTAAACCACCTGAACCAACTTTTAAGTGTACTCTTTTAGCGTATGGATTAGAAACATTAATAAAACCTTTTTTATGAGCTCTTAAACCAAATTCACCATCACCCATTCGCTGTTTTTCAAATTGCCTATCAAAGAGTCCTATGTCCTTAAAAACTTCCTTTTTTATAAGAACATTGCCTGTATCTAATTGATCTGAGCATCTAAAAAACGAATAATTATCAGGAATTTTATCACCAAGAACTGACAAAGATACTCCTGACGATATATCTGCATTAAAAAAATCGATACATTTCAAATGATTTGAAATCCAATTTGACTCTACTCTACTGTCATCATCAAACAACAATATCAATTCCCCTTTACTTAATTTAATAGCCCTATTTCGTGCTAACCAAAGTGCTTTTTCTTGTTGATATTCAACTGTAATATCTAAATTATAAGACTCGTAAAATGATGCATTAAAAGGCTCTGATTGGTCTATGATTATAACTTCGAAATTAGAGTAATCCTGCTGCTCTAAATCCTTTAAAACATCATGTAAATACTTGTATCTATTTAGCGTTGGGATTATAACACTTAACTTGGGATTTTTCTCAATTAAAGAAGACTTAAAAGTATCCCAATTATCATAAGCTATAGGTTTCTTGAGATATTGAGAACGTTTTATGTGTTTACTTTTATAAAATCCTTTAAACTCCTTTATTGGGTTTTTAAAACTCAATATTCTAATCATCAAAACATAAATACTCCAAAATGCACTGAAATACTTCCTTAAAAAATAATAATTATCCTTTACAGAAATACTAATAAAGCTACTGTAGGTTTCAGTTTTACCTATGTAACCCAACTGTATAGCTTGCCAGGACAAATCGTATAACTTTGCGTTTTCCGAAGTGAAGTTTTCATCAGGTTGTAACTGATTTTTCATTTCAACTGGCAACTTCTCATATATAGGAAAAATATATGCTGTTTTTGATGGCAATGCAAAGTAATGTGTGGGCTGTATGTACTTTAGAAAATTAAACATTTTCTAAAGGTTTTGCAGGAACTCCAACAAGTACGAGTTCTGAATCTGTATACGAATTTACAACACATGCATTTGCACCAACTTTAATTTTATCTCCTAATTTTAAAGGACCTATTATGGTTGCATTAGCTCCAAGATTACAATCATTACCAATTGTAAAATCGCCTTTTTCACATGATTTATTTATTCCTAACACATTTCCTCCTGTCAACGTTATGTTAGACCCAATTATACAGACGCCATTAACTACAATTCCTAATGCAGGATGATGAATCAACACCCCTCCTCTAATATCAGCTTTATAATGTATGTCTATATTAGATATTATTTGAAATACAAAAGAAAAAGGAAGATAGAGTATTCTTATCACAGGGTACAAACCACCGAATAAATCATAACCACAACGTTCCAAACGATAATTAAAAAGCCCCCAAAATGATCGTGTAAAAAAGACAGTGAAAATCCGAAGCTTTTTTCTACCGATTGCCCTCTTGACATCTGCTATGAAATATTTTAACTGTTTCAATATTCAGTCTACTTTGTTTTCAAAACTACAACATTATAGATTTTGAAATAAATTTTGAAAGTAAGTCTTTAACTTTAATTTATCTTCCCATAGTTTTCTGTTTGCCTCAAATAAGTCATTCAACTTTTTATCATCTAGTTTACTATGGAAATCCATCACTTTTTCTACTATTCGATGCCTATCTTTATACTCTACCCAAACTACATGATCTTTCCAATTCAAAAAAGTATCGTGCGGTAAAATACAATCTGTATTTACAAAAATTGGTATTCTTCCCATTGCTAAAGTTTCATAAAATCTTACTGAAAAATTGCCTACACCTCTAACACACAAAACATAATCTGAATTCTTTATATTATCAAAAAACTCTAAGGTTGTTTTATGTGTGTCTCTATTTTTTAATCTCTCAACACCAGCTCTGTGCTGTTTTCTCAATATAAAGTTAGGTTTTATGCTAGAGCTATTTTGAAATAAACTCAACATCCTTGACCTTAAATATTTGGTTGTAATAAACTGATGAGGTGTTTGGTATCGCAAACCTAAATAATAGAGCAGATTTCTAGCCATGATTTTAGCCAGCTCTTTTAGTGCTTCAGTTATACTATCATCTGTTTGTCCACAAAAACCTACAGTTGGCTGAGAACTAAATTGCCTTTTGAAAATTGTTGATTTATTATAGTACTTTTTTAACGGATCTTCAACAAATACTGGCACACAGTAATGACACTCATCTAACTTAGACCTATAACCTTGCTCTCTAATCACAATAACATCCAAATCTTCCTGAATATTTATACCAAAATCACTTGGTAATGATATAATGACCTTTTTTCCCAATTGATTTGCTTTTTGAATAAACGTTATAGCCTTATCAAGTTGATCAGTCATTTTGTAATACATCCAAGACATTGTTAATATCACAAAATCTGCTTCTTCAAGTTTACTTGTAAAATCAACATCCTTCTCTGAAATACCATAATTTGAGATTCGATCTTTATCATTAAACCCTTCTTCCTTTATAAAAGGCTTGAGCAAAGCAAACAAATGCCTTCTATAATTACTATCATAATAATTTTTAGGAAAAAACAATTTCATAAGGAAATAATGCTATGCTTTTGCGTAAAACTAATCATTAATTAGTAGTATCCAGTCTATTCAGTTCTTATTCTTTAGCTTTATAAAACTCAACAAATTTTATATTTTGGTCACTCAATAGAAAATTCTCTTGAACTCGACTTATCGCATTTTGAGAAACAGCTATTTTCTCCTTATCAGAGAGTTGAATAACATCAACAATTTTTTTTGCAAATAATTCTGGCTGTTGTGGCTTAACTAACCATCCAGTTTCTCCATCAACTATATTTTCCTTAAGGCCACCAACATTTGAAGCAACACATAACCTCCCTAAAGCCTGAGCTTCTAAAACGGCATTACAGAACCCTTCATTTAAACTGGTCTGCAAATAAATATCTGACCTACTAACAAGTTCTAGTGTGTCATTATGATTTAACTTCCAATGGAAAATAACATTTTTCTCTAGACCAAGTTGGTTTACCATAAATAGATAACGTTCTCTTTCCTTAAGATCTCCATCTCCTATAATATGGTAATTAATATGCTCATAAGTTTCTTTTAAAATCTTTATAGTTTCTATAGCTGTTGTTAAATCCTTTATCCAATTTAATCTTGCCACAGTGCATATTGTAAGTGATTTGAAATCTATGAAATATTGACTGCCTTTAGATTCATTTATATTTTTCTCATTGACAGCAGGTGTGATAATAGAAACTGGGACCGATTTTTGTAATCCCAAAGTATAAGCTTCATCAACTAAATATTGGGAGATAGAATGGATTTTATCCACATTTTTCCAAACATCTAAATAACAATTCTCATGTTTTAAAGGATAAACATTAATATCAAACCCTCTAAAACTTACAGCCATTTTTGCGCCAATCGCTTTTGCCACATATTCACTTCCTATAGCTTGTGTTGTGAAACCGAAATGTAACCAATCTACATTGTTGCTTAAAATATGACTATTTAAGTAAACACGCTTTAAAATTTCTTTAAAAGATAAACCCGAGTTTTTCAATAATTTATAATATTTAATTACCTTTTTTAAATGAAATACTAATCTTAAAAAGACTTTAACCGTACTCAACAAAACCAAAAGCTTGTTTCCTTTAACTTTTGGATGTTTATAGGCTTTACACAGATTAAAAGTTGGTTCTATTGTCTGTGTAAAAATTAAAACTTCAAACCCATTGTTTAATAGCCCTTTAATTTTACTATTAAAAAAGGTTTCTGAATAACCTGGTGTAGATGGTATAACAAGTCCTATTCTCATTTGGAATTAAGGTATCTGATAATTATCCACATTAAACCTATCTAATATTTTTTTAATGCTTTCAAAGCTATATGCATCTACATTTTGGACATTTTCAGAACCCGATTTTATATTACTTTCTGGATGCGTTTTAGAGGAAGGTCTACTGTAGAGTTCTTCTAAATTCGATAGTGGTTTTAAGTCATAGGCTTTGCACAAATAATAAAACAAATTAATATCTGACTTCAAATCCTCATACTTTACAATTTTCAAATTAGAATTATCCTCCTCATGTAAATCAAAAACTACTTTATTTTCTATACACCATCTTAGCGATAAGGTTTCGATTTCAGAATAATCATCAGCTTCATCCCAGCTAAAGTTATATTTAGATTCTAAAACCTCTGTAATTGGTTTTTGACGCTTGAAATGATTGAGGTTATATAGCCAATTAAATTTTACTCTATTTTGAGATAGTATGACATCATAAGGATTTCTAGTTATAAACAACAATGGGATTTCAAAATACGAACTCATAAAATGAGCACTTAAATTACAACGTACAAATTTTATCACATACTTTTTAGGAACAACAGGCCATAAATGCATCTTCAATTTTCTGTTGCTTATCTGTGCAATCCAATCGCTATCTATTTTGTTTTTAAAAATCTTTTTGAAATATTCTTCTTGTTCTTTTTGTAAAATTCCTTCAGTAATAAATTTGTCACAAATGAGATGACCTTCTTGGGTTTGATACTCATGCTCTGGCTCAAACAAAAGTCTGTAGCGAAATTGTAAAGCTATAATTTCGGCCAACCAACTAGTACCACTTCGAGCAGAACCTGCTATGATAATATGTTTATTATATGATTTCAAAATTCTATTTTCCGATAAGTTTCAAATATAAATTTTTGTATGCATTTATCTCTTTTATTAATGAAAAACGAGACTTCACATTTTCTACAGCTTCTTGTTTTAATTTACTGTACAATTCTTTATTGTTTGATAGTATTTCAATTTTTTCTACTAGCTCATTTGTTGAATTAAATATAAAGCCTCCTTTTTCGTCTTTTAAAATATATTTAGCGCCTCCACCTGAATTTGAACTCAAAACAGGAACTCCACAAGCCAGAGCTTCAAGAATACTCACTGGCAATCCTTCTTGAATTGAGGATAAGACAAAAATATGTTGTTGAGAAAGCACCTGTGGTATATCATCATTTTTTACAAAACCTTTGAATGATACACGTTTTTGGAGATGATTTTCCTCTATAAAATGAACAAGTTGATCTTTATAGGCTTCGTCTTCTTTTCCGTATAAATTTAAATGAACATCATTAGGCAAGTTTAGCAAAGCTTCAATGATTTGCTTTTGGTTTTTGTTTGCGACAATATTTCCAATACAGCAGAGGTTAAAAACATCACTTGTCTGGTTTTCTTTGACACTAAACTTATTCAAATCAACACCATGAGGAATGAACGTAATTTTTGATCTTAAATAAAAAGCGTGGAAAAAACGAGATTTCATCTCAGGATTATCATAAGCGATGTAATTGGCTAATATACTTTTTAGCAACCATCGCCTTGACCATGCATTATTTTTTTTTGTATATAAGTATTTAACTCCGGTTAATCGACATGCTATCACCTCAATAAAATTAGATTTATAATCCCAAGAATGACACACATCTATCCGATGTTCTTTTAATACTTTTGAAAACATTTTAACATCCTTTAAAAGCCTACCTATGTATTGAATATGTATTTGGTTAGAAACTGAGATATCATTTGGAATAAGTTCAGGAAAATTTTCTACAGCAATAAACACCTTAAATTTTTCAGAATCTAGCCCTCTTAGTATTGAAAGCAAAACATTTTGACTTCCGGCTGTTTTAAAATTAGGAATAGTATATAATATTCTAATTGGTTTCAAACTCAACTATTATTCTTTTGCCATAAAGATAAGGTTAATAACATACTTAAGGGATGTGAAAACTTAACATTGTCAACCTCTTTAAAACTATCATAAATATTTTCAACAATTTGTTTTGAAACTAGTTCATAGAAATCTTCACTAAAGATATACTCCTCTAGATTTTTAGCATTTTCTTTACCCAAAAACTGCAATTCCCAATTACGTTGAACATAAGTTTTACCCACAATACTTTTAAGTGTTCTATATAATTTATTACTAATTCTATATGGTAAATTATAAGGTGACTTGTTGAAGTGGAAGTTGTTTAGGTTAAAAGGTTTTTGCTCTTGCCAAACAATTTTTGAAAGTTTTTTATTTCTCTTTTTTATATAAGCTATCTGGAGTTTTCTATCTGCCAAATAATCTTCTGGAATAGTACATATAAACTTACACATCTCATTATCATAAAATGGCAATGTGATGGGATGTATACTTTCAAAAATAGATAAATTAGCTGTTGTCCATCTTGGAGCCCAATACATAGATTTGAATGCTCTAATCTTTGCGCTTGAATTTTCGATATTTATTTGTGAAAGCAAACTTTTAACTCGAGCTCTTAAATACAACTCAAAATCACCTTCTAGACGCCAAGACTCCCAAAGTGCTTTAGCTAATTGTAATCCACCTGGTTTAATTATTTTTTTAAGGATTAAGTTTACCTCTTCTTTACCAGAAAGTTGTTTATCTGTTGTAGAATCAAAAAGGACATCTCCCCAATGTCCAAGGGAAAATACTTCGCCTTTCAACTTTAAAGCATCCACTACTGCCATTTGCCTAGCATGTGTAAACTCTGCGTAGCATTGATTTATTTTAGATAATTCTTCAATGCAATTCCAAAGATATCCTCTTGAGATTTTAAAAGATTCAAATGGAAATTTACAAACCTTAGCAATTTGCATTGACAGCTTAGCTTCGTTATATCCATTCTCAAATGAATAACTATAAGATTCAACATCTTTGTTGAGATAGTTTAAAGCTACCGCTTGTGTTCTAGAGTCTAACCCTCCAGATAATGGCAATACAACTTTCTTGTCTCCTACTTGTTGGTCTATAATAGATTCAAAAAGTTCAGAAAACTCATTAATAGCATCTTCGAAACTAATATCTCTTGGTGAGTAATCCCAGTTAAACCAAGATTCACTTTTTACCAAATAACCAAATTCATCAATAGTATTAATTGTACCTGGCTTTAGACAAACTTCATCTTTATAATATGTATCCTTATCTAGAAAAAAACCAATTGCCGTAAACACGCATATAGCTTCGTAATTTAAAACATGTTCTCCTTTGACTTTTACGAAAGTCTGACGGCTCGGAATTATATTTGTCTTTATAGTTTTCATTAATAAAATCTAACTAATCGTTTTGCAGACATTGATAATATAAATCTTCAAAGTCAGTTGTCATTTTCTCTATATTGTGATTTTTCGCAACTTTTTCTCTAGCACTAACTCTAAGCGTATTAATTTTATCTAAAGGTAGTATGTTAAAATCTTGAATCTTTTTGCTTAACGCATTTGCATCTCTTATAGGAACTAAAAGTCCTGTTTGGTTATCTGTAATCAATTCTATTACCCCTCCACAACGCGTACTTAAAACAGGAAGCCCAATTGCCATAGCTTCTATGACCACGTTTGCTATTCCTTCTGCCAAACTCGGTAACACCAGCAAACTTGAATTAGCCATTAATTGATAAATTTTTTTTTGAGGTAGTGAATCTGTAATAGTAATATATTCATGAAGGTTTAAATCATTAATCATATATATCAACTCTTCGTTACCTTTAGCGCCTACAATGGTATAATGAAAATCAATATTGTGATTTTTTAAATCCACACAAGCTTTTATCATGTAGTCGTAGCCTTTAATCCAATGTGGTCGCCCTACAGATAATAGTTGTAATGTTTCTTGTTTCTCGTAAAAGCAAATATCTGGAAAACTACTAAAATTAAAACCTGAATAAATAACCTTATCTATTTTTGAAGGTGACGCATATATAAGATTACTTTTTTCTTTTATGGCTTTGCTAACTGAATGAAAACCTCTGATTTTTGGATACAAGTACTTTAGATATACTTCATTTTCTTCATCTACAAATGGCCTTACATTTAATTGGTATCCAAGCTGACTTAAAACTACTTTATAACTATTACTATTTAGAATAGTTTGACAGTAAGGTAGTAACGATATCCATTGAATGTGCACTATATCTGGTTTAATTTGTGCTAAAGCCTTATTAAAATTAAAGTGTTTTAAACCTGAGGAATCAAAACGTACTATTAATTTTATGAATTTTTGAAAATCTGTGATTCCATCCTTTTTAAATAGATTTTTAAAAACAAACCCTAGACTTCGCCTCAATAAATTCAATTTATTTCTTTGAGTACCTAAATCCATATACCTAACTCCTTGTATTTTTTTTTCTACATTACTATCAAATCCTAGTACATATATCTGATGTTTTTTACCTAGACTTTTTATGACAGTATTAATGAATGGTCTGGTTTTAAAACTACCATCAAATATTACTATTTTAAGCTTAGGTTTCAATTTTTATTTAGCTATTAATTTTAGAAAACACTTTATTTACACTGGTTATTACGGTAATTGTATCATGCTCTCTTTTTTGAAGAAGCATATTTCTATTCTTTTTAAGCTTATCCACTTCCTTTTCATCAAATAGAATATATTTTTTAAAATAATCTTCTAATTGTTTTGAACTATACAAACCTGAGTTGACAATATCACGGCACAACATTTTTATACCTTCGATGTTGTTACCAGAAAGAAAAGTATTTGGGTGCTTTTCGAAGTTTTTAAACTTCTTTATAAAATCATCTGAATCGTACATGTGGTAATGAAGCATTCCTACTTTTTCAATTTGATTTGTAAAACCACCATCGTTATAAACGACTCTATGAACATTTTTTGGAACAATTTCTTTGGAGGAGCTAACCCTAATTGCGGTTTTTCCCAAATGCTGTCCATACCAATATGGAAATTTATGAAACTTATTCTCAAAAGGATTAAGTAATTTTTTGTAAATCCTATCGATTTTATTTTTTAATTGAGGTGAAGACTTAAACAGGATGGCTTCTTTAAATACATTGTTGAAATGTAGTTGGGTCTGTAAAATCTCAAAAGGTTTAAAGTTTACCACATCATAAGGTTTCGGTATTTTACTAAAAAAGATTTTCAGATTACTGCACTCAATCTTGTGAGTTATTATTAATTCATCAGCGTCTAAAGATATTAACCAATCAATATTTTCTTTTTTACATTTTTGAAGAGCATCGTAGGTGTTTAAACATTGTCTAGCTGTATGATGTTCATCATAATTTGTTATAAAATTCTTTAAGTAACTTAATGATTCGTATTTACTTTTTTCAATAGAATTTGACATTTTAACAAATTCGAGGTCTTGAATTGATTCGCAACTCGCATCCGTTGTTCCATCAAAATATACAAATGCTTTGTTAATGCCAATTTCTTTATGATACAGCAAATTTTCCCGAAGAATACGCTCTTCATTCTTAACGGTAATTACAAGACCTATTCTCATGAGAGTGACTGACTTTTTATATTTTTTGAGCAAAAATACAATGATGCAACCCAAATCCGAATTTAGATAAAAAAGTCTCTCTAAAATTTTTCAAACCTATTTTATTAAAAGCACCAACCAACCATCGATTATTGATTATCTTATAGTAGCTCTTATCACCAAAATTATACACTATACTTTCGTACTTAATAATTTTGAACCTATTCCTTCTTAATAAATTAATTAATTCCATTTTAGACAAAGGAAGCTCTATTGGTTGATTAGACCATGTTTTACCATCTGTCATATGATCTAAAGTAGTCTTATTTGGTGTGGTAAGTATTAAATATCCATCAGGCTTTAATATTTTATTACAAACATCAATATACTTCTGTTTATTTTCTATATGTTCAATTACTTCCTGAGATACAATTACATCATACTTTTTATTCTTAAAATCAAACGTCAACACATCTCCTTGTTGGTAATTAACGTTTGAATATAACCTGTTTGCCTTATCAACCGCATATTGTGATAATTCAATAGCATCAGTTGGTCCAAATTGTCCTAAAAATGCACTTAACCTTCCATCTCCAGAACCTAAATCTATAATCAAAGGTTGTTTTTTCTTACGCTTCACTACAGTGA
Organism: Winogradskyella sp. 266wxhm; assembly: GCF_058964685.1. Classification (NCBI taxonomy): domain Bacteria; kingdom Pseudomonadati; phylum Bacteroidota; class Flavobacteriia; order Flavobacteriales; family Flavobacteriaceae; genus Winogradskyella; species Winogradskyella sp. 266wxhm. The sequence continues at coordinate 3,015,831 of NZ_CM179559.1, read as the reverse complement.
AATATTCAAGAATTTTAATGCACCTCCTTAATTGTAAACTATTAAGTAATTTGTATTCTTTCCAATATTCATCATAAAATGATTTCTGACTTTCTATTTCCATGAAAAAATTTAATCTTTTTAGTTATCAATATTTAATAAGCAACTTTCTTTGATTTTAGTTCTTTTATATCAGGAAAATAAAAATCTTTCAAACCTATTGAACGACTCAGAATTGATGGTTTATCTCTTAAAAAATTAATTTTGCTAATATCACTCAAGGGGTCTGGCATATTTAAGCCTACCGAAAGATAATAATCTCTAAATTTAAAAATAGGTTCATTAGATTGAGGTCTGACAAATACAGATGGTTTTCCTAAGGCATGACTAAAAATTATACCATGTAGAGAAGATGCATATACAACCTCAGATTTTAAGATTTCATCTGCTAATTTTAAAGGACTAGAATCAACAGTCACATGCTTAATACTTTTAGGAAATTTTTTCTTGTAAACTGCTTCATCTCTAAAATGAGGAATGAATATAATTTGTTTATTAGAACTCCTAGATGTATCTATGTCATAAACTTCCTTTATTAACAAACCAGGATCATATTCAAACTTTAAATTAGATAAATTTGCATTAAATTTTTCAAATAACTCTCTTGTTAAAGGTCCTCTGACGCCATTTACTTCAAGATTACATAGTAATTCCTTTTTAGAACTTAGATCATTTCCTTTCCAACCTATTCCATTTATAATATCACCTTCTTTAACCCTATTCATTACAGAACCAACAAAAAGTACCCTATTGCCTTCACCTTTGACATTCTCGATATCTTCTTTATAAAATTTCTTTATTAAATCCACATTAAACATATCACCAGCATTCCCATACTTAAAAATATGCTTTTTCTTATTTAACAACTTATTTTTAAAATAAGTATAATTAGAAACATTACGCTGATCCCAATAATAAGTTCTTATTGCCATAACGAGTGCTTATCTACTTTAGCTATATTATATTCCACATCATTTATACCGTAACTAACTACAATTTTATCTTTTAATTTTGATAAACCTGAAAAATAAGTACATGAAATCAATTGCTTATTAAATTTATGAGTATTTCCTAGTAAAGATTTAATCGAATGGGTAAGAAAACCCCTTTTCGCTAATTCAATTTTTGGTTCACTAGATAATAATAATCTTATTGGTCTTCCAAAATACATTCTCCTTCCGTTAAATGTTATTTTTTTATGAGATATGCCCAAAATTTCATTATTAAAGTTCAAGAGTTGAGTTCCAATTGAATGTTTTGCTAAGCGTTGATTCTTATCTTGATAATACTTTTCAAATCTAATGAAATCATCCCCTATTTTACAAGCTTTTATAATTGTCAAAGGATCTAGGCTATAAAGAGCATAAAGGTCATTCTTATAATAATAAAATGCCCAATTTTTTTCAATATCAGTTCGTTCATCAAACTCGCAAGTAAAATATTCATCTATACTCCTTTTTTCAAAAGAAAATAAAAATAAACTATTGAACTTATAAAGTTCTCTTCCTGTATTAAAAGTTCCGAAAACTTTATTATTCATCAAAAAGAGTTTAGGGTCAGCAACTTTATTTATTCCTAATTTATCTTTAAAAAAATTTGATAAATCAAGGGTACATATATCAACATTGTTATTCCAAATAAAAACTACTCCTTTTATTTCCTTTTCATTAGCACGATATGTTCTTATTGCTAAATAGTGAGTATTATTACAAAAACAATAACTAGGATTGAAAGTGTAAGTATAGGATGCAAGTATTTTTTTTAGTTTTGCTGGAAAAAAATTTGCTTGATATTTCTTTAAAGTTTTAATCATTAAATAGATTTTTCCCTAATTTCAAAATTTTAGATTTTAACTTTATTTTATTTATGTTTATCTTATAATTCTCTTTTATAGTTACATTATATTCTTTTAACCAAGAATTAGCTACTAAAGAAGGATGCAAGTTTAATTCATTCTGTGTTTTTAAATAATTCTCTTCCTTTATTTTTTTTGTTCCTGTAAAATGTAATATTAATGGATTGTGTTTATCAATACCGAATAAATTTTCATATCTACTATTAAAACATTGATAGTCATATAAATCCATTTTATTTTTATATTTAATATTCTCTTTAAGATGATATATCATTGCATCTTGGTCTCCATTTGAAAAGTAACCTAATTCAGGACGCCACCATTCTTTTACGATTTTAAGATCTGTTTTTAAAATCTCTTCGAAGAATTCTTTAGAATCAGAATTACTTTTAACAATAAATTGACCCGAACTCAAAATAGTCTTAATGTTTTTGAAAGTAGGGCTTTTACAGAAAGATATAAAACTATCCCCCTTTGGCGCATAATCCATTATATCCTTATTAAAATCAAAAAAGAAAGCATCATCATCTATCCATATTATATACTCAAAGTTATTTAGATAACTTAAAACATAGACTATCTTGTTGTAGTAATTATTTGTGTTTTTTGTTGGCCAATTACAATGAACATAAGAATAACCATAGTAATCTGCATATATTCTATGATTTATATAAGATTTAAATTTAGTCTCTGGATACCTTCCAGATAATATACAAACATTCATTTTTATTATTTAACCTATGTATTTTGAGTAATTATATTCCACTTTCCTTCTGAGAATATCAAACCATTATACCCTGTTTTTCTTGTAATAGAAATAAAGTCTTCATTTGGTTTATCTGGTAATACTTCAAAAGATATAAATTTATCAGCGTAGTCTAGTAATTCTTTACCATCTAACAAACTTATAGATATTTTATAAATGTTATCAAGAAGAAATAAATCCTTGGTTTCAATCTCAACTATAAAATTATCATTAAGATTTTTTCTTATAGGCCCATTAATATAATCATTACTTCTCCATACTAGAACATTTATATTATTAGCATCACTTATTCGAAGACTAAAAATCGGATTTCTTAATTCTTCTTTTACTAGAATAATACTCCTAAATATCATTCGTTCGCCTGAATTAAATTTTGATGATATTACTCGGGAAATATTTAGAATTTCAAAACGACTAAAATTTGCTTTAAATACATTTTGGTTTTTAGCAAATTCGATAAAACCTCTAGAAACCTCATCATTATTCAAATAATAGTCTATACCACCTTGTGTCTCACCATCATAAACTGTCCTTCCATGCTCTAACACTATTACTCGAGAACATAAATCTTGTACAGCAGCCATATTATGACTCACAAATAACACCGTTCTACCATCTCCTTTAGAGATATCTTGCATTTTACCGATGGCCTTTTTCTGAAACTCAGCATCACCAACTGCCAAGACCTCATCTACCACTAAAATATCAGGTTCTAAAAATGCTGCTACTGCAAAGGCTAAACGCACACGCATACCAGAGCTATAACGCTTTACTGGTGTGTCTATGTAACGTTGACATCCTGAAAATTCCACAATCTCTTGTTCTTTGGCCTTAATTTCAGTTTTGGTCATTCCCAATATAGCGCCATTGAGATAAATGTTTTCTTTTCCTGTAAGCTCTGGATGGAAGCCTGTACCTACTTCTAACAGCGACGCGATACGACCTTTGGTTTTTATCACACCAGTCGTTGGACTAGTAACTCTTGAGAGTATCTTTAGTAGTGTGGATTTTCCTGCCCCATTTTTTCCTATTATACCTAAAACTTCTCCTCGCTTAACTTCAAAATTAATATCCTTAATTGCCCAAACGTAATCACTCTCTGCGGTTTTACTTCTGTCGTTGGTGTCACCAATTTTTAGATAAGGATCTTCTTTTCCTCTAAGTTTATAAAACCAACGTTTTAGATCATGACTAAGTGTGCCTGTACCTACGAGACCTAACCGGTATTGCTTACTTATATGTTCTACTTTTAGGATTACTTCAGACATCTTCTACACGGTATCAATAAAGGATTTTTCGGTACGATTAAAAATAACTAATCCCATTAAAAATATAAACAGGCTTATACCTAATGTATATAAAAATCTAACGAAGTTAAATTCACCAATATCAAGTAGCATATATCTAAATCCTTCCATAATTTGCGTTAAAGGATTATATTCCACAATACTTGCTACCAATGGCGGAAATTTTGATTTAGCTTCAGACATTGGGTATGGCACGGCAGACACATACATGAGTAGCTGTACTGCAAAAGTTAATAACACCGTTAAGTCTCGATATTTAGTGGTAAGGGATGAAAAAATCATACCTAAACCAAGACCTAACATTGCCATAATAACCACATAAACTGGAAACAGAATAATATTAGAATTTATACTTAATTTATAACCTGTTGCATAATAGTATATAAAAAATCCAATAAAAATCAGCAACTGAATACCAAACTTTAAAAGATTGGAAATCGTAATAGACATTGGTAATATTACTCTTGGAAAATAAACCTTACCAAAGATGTTCTGGTTTTTTGTAAAGGTGCTCGACGTATTGTTAAGACAGTCCCTAAAATAATTCCAAGCCGTAATACCTGCCAAATTGAATAAAAAAGGAGGCACATTACCTGTTTGTATTTGTCCTAAATTATTAAATATTAATGTAAAAATTACAGAAGTAAATAAAGGCTGAATGAGATACCAAAGCGGTCCTAAAATAGTTTGTTTGTAAAGCGTAACAATATCGCGTTTTACAAACAGAAACAATAAGTCTCTATAACGCCAAATTTCTTTAAAATTGAAGTCGATGAGTTTTCTCTTTGCAGAGATGGTATATAGCCATTCATCTTCCTTATTGCTCAACAATTTAGCGCGTTTTAATTAGTCTTGCTAATATACTATTTATTCAGAATTTTTATAATAAAGACAGGAGTATTTGCTGTACTAATTAAAGTAATCCCAAGTAATTTTTAAACCTTCCCTAACCGTATATTGAGGTTTGTAACCTAATAGCTTTTCTCCTTTAGAAATATCTGCCAATGAGTCTCTTACATCCCCTTGCCTTGGCGGCCCATAGACTGCATCTAACTCAGAACCTGCCGCAACTTTAAGTGAGTCCCAAAGGTAATTTACTGTAATACGTTCCCCACACGCAACATTAAATACTTCATTTGCAGCTTCTTTTGGTGCAAAGAATCCTCTAATATTAGCCTGTACAGCATTATCCACAAATGTAAAATCTCTAGTTTGCTCTCCATCACCATTTATTTTAGATGGCTTATTGTCTTTCAACGCTTGCATAAATAGTGGAATTACCGCAGCATAAGCGCCATTTGGGCTCTGCTTTGGTCCAAAAACATTAAAATAGCGTAATCCTATAACATCTGTACCATAAGTTTTTCCAAAAACATCAGCATAAAGCTCATTGACATATTTTGTCACTGCATATGGAGATAAAGGCCTTCCGATAGTATCTTCAACTTTTGGTAAGGATTTACTATCGCCATACGTCGAACTTGATGCAGCATACATCATACGCTTTACAGTCTTACTTTCCTTTAAAGCAATTAGCATATTTAAAAATCCTGAAATATTTACCTCATTTGAAGTTGCAGGATCGTTAATAGAACGAGGCACAGAACCCAAAGCTGCCTGATGCGTCACATAATCTATACTTTCCATTGCTTCTTTGCAGGTTTCCAAATCTCTAATATCTCCTTCCAATAATTCAAAAGAAGGATTATCCATAAACTCAGTTAAATTTTCGCGATAACCGTTAGAAAAATCATCTAGTACTCTAACTTTTTTAGCACCGTACTTTAACAAATACTCTACAATATTAGAGCCTATAAAGCCTGCTCCACCTGTAACTAAAAAACTTAATTGTGATAAATCTTGGTTATGATATTGATTTGAGTACATGATAAGGTTGGTGTTTAAGATTTATAGACGAGCATCTACTGAATTGATTGGCAATAACGATTTAACATCAAATACTACACAGTTATCAGATTTAAGATTATCAATAGATAATTCTAAAAATTCATTATGAGATACTGCCAAAATAATAGCATCATAATTAGATTGTAAATTATCCATAGAGGATTTTAAATCTAGATTGTATTCGTGCTTTACTTCTTCTGTTGAAGCCCAAGGATCGTAAACATCAACATTAACATGATAGGATTGCAATTCTTCAATAATATCAATAACTCTAGAGTTTCTAATATCTGGACAATTTTCTTTAAAAGTAATACCTAAGACCAATGCGTTAGAGCCTTTAATAGTTGCTCCTTTATTAATCATCATCTTAACAGTTTCGGTGGCAACATAGCTTCCCATACTGTCATTCATTTTCCTACCCGCTAAAATAATTTCAGGATTATATCCTGTTTCGATAGCTTTCTGTGCTAAATAATAAGGATCAACACCTATGCAGTGTCCACCTACTAATCCAGGCGAAAACTTCAAGAAGTTCCATTTTGTACCAGCGGCTTCTAAAACTGCTTTGGTATCTATATCTAAAAGCCTGAAGATTTTTGACAACTCATTAACAAAAGCAATATTAATATCACGCTGAGAGTTTTCAATAACCTTGGCCGCTTCAGCAACTTTTATTGAAGGAGCTAGATGCGTTCCTGCAGTGATTACCTTTTTATAAAGTTGATCTACTCTTTCAGCAATCTCAGGGGTTGAACCAGAGGTTACTTTTAATATCTTAGTTACCGTATGCTTTTTGTCTCCAGGATTAATTCGTTCTGGAGAATATCCTGCATAAAAATCTTTATTAAACTTAAGACCTGATACTTTTTCTAAAACCGGAATACATATATCTTCTGTTGCTCCAGGATATACTGTAGATTCGTAAACAACAATATCATCATTCTTTAAAACCTTACCTACGGTTTCACTTGCTTTTATAAGTGGTGTAAATACAGGACGCTTTAACTCGTCTGTAGGTGTTGGTACAGTAATGATATAATAATTAGCTACTGCTAAGGCTTCTAAATCATCTGTTATAAATAAACCTTGATTGGCACTTAGATCTGAAGTTAAAACAGATTTGAGATTATCGTTATCAACTTCTAATGTTTTATCTACACCAGAATTTAACTCACTGATTCTTTGTTTATTAATATCAAAACCAACAACAAAAAATTGTTTTGCAAATTCTACAGCCAATGGTAAACCAACATAACCTAAGCCTATGATTGCAATTTTATCTTCAGAATGTGTCATCTGTTAAAAATAGATTTTAGAATGAGTTTCAAATCTAAATAAAAACTATAATTCATTACGTAGTTTTTATTGATTTTCACTTTATCTACCCAAATAATCGTTCTGTTGTAATGTTCTGGATCTTTTTGTCGTTCTAATACACGTTCTTCATCTTTATATTTTAAAGTTGCTTCACCTGTAATACCTGGTTTTACTATCAAGACAGTTCTATCTTCACCTTCTAACTTATCTGCAAAACCCTGTAAATCTGGGCGTGGCCCAACAAAGCTCATATCTCCAATTAAAACATTAAACAATTGAGGTAATTCATCTAATTTGGTTTTTCTTAGATATTTTCCAAAAGTTGTGGCGCTTTTTTCTAGATGCCCCAATTGATGAATCCCTTCCTTAAGTGTTCTAATTTTATAAATTTTGAAAAGTTTGCCATGTTGTCCAACACGTAATTGAGAAAAGATACCATACATTCCTGTATCTATAGTAGAAATGAGAACTAAAATAATAATAGGCACAAGCAGAAATGGCAAAAGCAATAAGACCAAAACTAAGTCAAATATCCGCTTTTGTCTTAACTGTGTTTTTGTAATCAAAATAAGGAAGTATTAAAACCTTCTAAAGAAGATTTTGATTTTCTCTAATATAGAAACGTTATCCTTTTCATGATAAGCATTTCCATACACACCATAACCGTAACCATAGCCGTAACCATAGCCGTAACCATAGTTGTGATTATTTTTATGTTTATAAAAATTCAATACAAAACTCACGTTTTTGAGTTCTCCTGTTTTGTACTTTGTATTAACCAATTGCAGCATACCTTTTTTAGTGTAATCTAATCTCACCATAAACAATGTTGCATCTGCATACTGAACCAACTCCAAAGCATCTGTTACTAAGCCTAATGGAGGTGTATCTAATATGATAATGTCATAATTAGACTTAAGCTCATTTATTAACTCTTTTAGTTTATCTCCCATCAATAGTTCGGATGGGTTGGGTGGTATTGGTCCCGAAGTGATTAAATCTAAATTTTCCACATGAGTATTTACCGTAATCTCTTCAATACTACTTTCTTCAATTAGGTAATTGACAACACCTTTTTCGTTAGTGATATTAAAATCATCAAAAATCTTAGGTTTTCTCAAATCTAGCCCTAAAAGAATTGTCTTCTTTCCAGATAAAGCATAAACAGTTGCGACATTAATTGAAGTAAACGTTTTTCCCTCACCACTTACTGAAGATGTAATCATCAAAGTCTTAGCTTTATCTTCATCTTGATTTTTATTTTTAAAGATAAATTGTAAGCTAGAACGTATAGCTCTGAATGACTCTGCAACTGCAGATTTTGGCTTTTCATAAGCCACTAAGTTGTTTTTATACCTGTATTTACCTATCAATCCTAAAATTGGAATACTAGACATTTTTTCTACTTCATCAGAACCGTGAATAGTATTATCTAGAAGATAAACCACAAAAATCAGAAACATTGGAGAGAAAAAGCCAATCATCAAAGCCATCATATAATTCAATGACTTATTAGGTCCGATTGGAGCGTTACCTATATCTTTTGCCTCATCAATAACAGTGATATCAGATACATTAGCAGCCTTAACAATTGCAGCTTCTCCTCTTTTGGCTTGATAAATATCGTATGCCTCACGACTTAAATCAAGTTTGCGCTGAATTTTAAGGTATTCTTGCTGATCTTCAGGAAGATCTATAAGTTTAGCTTCAAGATTAGCTATTTTTCTATTAATCGTATTTAGCTGAATGCCTATAGTATTTTTGGTAACATCTATTGCTTCCAACAAGACATCCTTTTCTGTATCTATTTGACGATCCAAATCTTCAAATAAAATAGAACCTTCCTTAGTTGAATATTCTAAATTACGTCTTTGAGCAGATAATGCAATTATCCTACTTACCCCAGACAATATATTTGCTTCTTCAATCCCAACAGAAGTTGGAGCAGCTATTTTAGTATAATCCGTTTTATTTTTTAAATAGCTTTCTAAACTATTTAAATAATTCAGTTTTGATTCCTCAACTAGTTTTTCTTGGTCATATCCTTTTAATTGCTCAGATATTTGCGTTATTTCCTCCTCTACATTAAAGACTTTATTTAGTTTTCTAAAGTCATTCATTTCGTCCGTAACACTTTTCAAATTATCATTTACGGTTCCTAAGCTACTATCAATAAACTTAATGGTATTTGTAGCGTAAAGGTTTTTTCTTTCTAATTCTGTTCTACTGAGAATTGCTGAAGTTGTATTTAGAAAATCAACGATTTTTAACTTATTTTTTCCAATAAGTGATAGTTTTAAAACTGAAGAAGATTCTCTAGAATATGGCCCTATTTGGATAGCATTTCTATATTGCTCTACTACCCTGTCGAAATCTAAAAATTTAACAAAGAAAGCCTCTTCTTTATTTATTGAAGCATTGGCCTCAATATTAATTTTACCATTAAAAAAAGGAGTATTTACAGTTTCCCCTGAAGCATATATCTTAGAGAACACACCTGGTGTTAATACAATATTTACGGTTTCTTTTGACTCATAAATTTGACCTAATGCCCTTACATTTTCAAATTCATAATAAAGTTCGTACTTATTACTATCTAAAATTCTTATGCCTAAAGCCTTGCCTAATATTTGAGGTTTAGTCTTATCTAACTGAACATTGAAAGGTGTATTTTTATAAACATCTATCAAATGGTACTTACCTTGCTTGAGATATTGCTTATAGTATTCAAGGGAGTCTATCACAAACTCATTATGAGTTCTTGTTTTTATTTCTGTTAATATACTCCCTACTTTTCCAGAAACTCCACCCCAATTGAAGGATATACTAGTATTTGCTGTAAAGAATGGATTTTGATCATTATCTACAGTTATTAAAGAATCTAGTCTATAGATATTTTCTTGTCTTACATTTATAAAGTATGCTATAAGTAAAGCTAAACCAACAGAAAAGAGGACTAATTTCCAAAGACTCAACGCTTTAAACAAATAACCCTTAAAGTCGAAATTTATACGTTGAGAATCTTGTATATCTAAATCTTCAAAATCCCTATTCCCCATATTAAAGTCTTGTAAAAATTAGAATCGCAGATGTCATCAAAGAAGCTATAGTAGCAAGTGTAGCTAAACTTGAAACTGCAGTTTCCCCTGTTCCCAGAGATTTCTGCTTCAAGGGTTTAACATAGATAATATCATTAGGTTGAATATAATAATAAGGTGACTTCATCACATCTATATTAGTAAGATCTAAATGATGAATTTTTTGTCCTTGTGGATATTGTCTTATAATCAAAACATCCTTTTTATTTCCAGTTATAGGAATCTCACCTGCATTCGCAATAGCCTCAAAAATATTTACACGATCCTTAAAAATAACAACTGTTCCAGGTCTTCCTATTTCTCCATTGGCTGTGAATCTTAAGCCTGCCAACTTCACAGTGACAAAAATGCTAGCTGTACTTTTAAATTGCTCATCTAAAAGTTTTTTCTCAATCATTTTTTCAATCTCTTCAGTAGTAAAGCCCAAAACATTAATATATCCCAAAGTAGGCACTCTAATATTACCATGATTATCTACAGTAAAACCATCAAAATAAGCACGCTCTTCACCACTTGCATTTAAATTACCTTCCCCTATTGGATTTAAAATCTCAACCGTTTCCTGATCTAACGCTTTTACCCTTACATTGAGTATGTCATTCACCTGAACCCTATACGGTTTCTGAACTTCACTAAGATTATTTTGGATAGTATCATTTGTTGCATTTTCCTTATTTTGAAGGTAGATTGTATCTTTGTGAGGAATACAAGAACTAATAACAATACAACTCAAAAGAATAATTAAAAGCTTTAGACGCTTCATGCTTATAATAGATGTTTACAGACAAATATAATGTATCAACATCAATAACAAAACTATTGATATTCTTTTTGGTTTATTTACGTTCTTTGCAAAAAATACAGTTTGAATTATCTTAACGTAGAAAACATATCAAAATCTTACGGAGAGCTTGTACTCTTTAAAGATTTGTCATTCAGCATTCATAAAGACCAAAAGATTGCGTTCGTTGCCAAAAACGGAAGTGGTAAGACTTCTATTCTCAATATTTTATCTGGAAAGGATACTCCTGATGATGGTCAAATTGTGATTAGAAAAGGGCTTCGACTTGCTTTTTTAGATCAAGAACCAGATTTAGATCCTAAACTCACTATTGAAGAAACCATTTTTGCTTCAGATATACCCATTCTAAAAACGATTGAAGCTTACGAAAAAGCTCTAAAAAATCCTGAAGACACAGAAGCTTATCAAAAAGCTTTTGAAGCTATGGACCGCAACAATGCTTGGGAGTTTGAAACACAATACCAACAAGCATTATCACAATTAAAGCTAGATGATTTATCTAAGAAAGTCTCTACACTCTCTGGTGGACAAAAAAAACGTTTAGCGCTTGCTCAAGCGTTACTAAGCAAACCTGACATATTAATATTAGATGAGCCTACCAACCATCTCGATCTTGAAATGATTGAATGGCTAGAGGACTATTTTGCAAAAAATCAGCAAACCCTTTTTATGGTCACTCACGACCGTTATTTTCTTGAGCGTGTTTGTAATGAAATCATTGAATTAGATCATGGTGAATTATACACCTATAAAGGCAATTATTCCTATTATTTAGAAAAGAAAGAAGCTAGAATAGAGAGCGAAACTTCTGAAGTCGGTAAAGCCAAACAACTTTATAAAAAAGAACTCGACTGGATGCGTCGCCAACCAAAAGCGCGTACCACTAAATCTAAAAGTAGAATTGATGATTTTTTTGAAATAAAGAAAAAAGCCCATCAACGCAGAAAAGATCACCAAGTTCAATTAGAAATCAATATGGAACGTCTTGGCAGCAAAATTATAGAGTTTCATAATGTTTTTAAATCCTTCAAAGAAAAAACCATTTTAGACGGCTTTGATTATACTTTTAAAAAAGGAGAACGTATTGGTATTATTGGCAAAAACGGTACAGGAAAATCTACATTTTTAAATCTTCTTACCGGCAGTTTAAACGCTGATGGTGGTAAAATAGTTATTGGTGAAACCGTAAAAATCGGGTATTATACTCAAGGTGGTATTACCGTAAAACCAGAACAAAAGGTTATCGATGTTATCCGTCAGTTTGGAGACTACATTCCTCTGGCAAAAGGTCGCCAAATAAGTGCTCAGCAGTTACTAGAACGATTTTTGTTCGATCGTAAAAAGCAATACGACTTCGTTGAAAAACTAAGCGGCGGCGAACAAAAGCGCCTATATTTATGTACGGTTTTAATTCAGAATCCGAACGTCTTAATTCTCGATGAGCCAACAAATGATTTGGATATTGTGACTTTAAATGTCCTCGAAGATTTTCTAATGGATTTCCCTGGAGTGCTTTTAGTGGTATCCCACGACCGCTATTTTATGGATAAGATTGTAGATCATCTATTTGTATTCAGAGGTGAAGGTGTTATTGAAGATTTCCCTGGGAATTACTCAGATTTTAGAGCTTACGACAGCAGTCAACCAAAACAAGTTGAAACCGTAGAGAAGACAGTAAATACCGAAGCTATTAAACAAAATGAAGCCAACAAACTTTCATATAACGAACAAAAGGAATACAAAAATCTAGAATCTAAAATTCGTTCGTTAGAATTAGATAAAGTGGCTTTAGAAGCTAAATTCAACAATCCTGATTTATCTCAAGATGATATCAATAAACTCTCACAAGAACTTCAAGCGATATTAGATACTATTGAAGAAAAAGAATTGCGTTGGTTTGAACTTTCTGAAAAGTTAGAAGGGTAAATGTACCAACTCATTTCCTACATAAAGTTTCTATTTACCGCTACCAACCAACATGGTGTACATTCACCTTTTGTATATGAATTTGTTACCAAATGTCTATACGATAAAAAGAAATATGAAGCCTATTCAAAATTAAAGTACTACAGAAACATTCTAAAAACCTCAAAAGTTGAATTAGACATCACAGATTTAGGGGAAGGCTCAAAAGTTTTAGATTCCAAAAAGCGAAAAGTCAGTGCTATGGTAAAAACCTCAAGTAGCTCAAAAAAGGAAGCCGAGTTACTTTTTAGAATTTCAAAATACTTCAATTTCAAAAATGTTTTAGAACTAGGCACATCTTTAGGCGTGGGAACTTATGCATTTGCACTTGGCAATGAAAACTCTAAAATCATAACAGTTGAGGGTTGCAAAAACACTTTATCTTATACCGAATCAAAACTGAATAAATCACAGGTTAAGAACATAAATTTTAAGTCAGAATCTTTTTCATCTGAAATTAAAAACTTAGACCAAGATGATTTTGACTGCATTTATTTTGATGGTCACCATAATAAAGAAGCCACCATCACATATTTTGAATCCCTTTTACCCAAAGCGCATAATGATTCGGTTTTTATTTTTGATGATATCTATTGGTCTAAAGGGATGAGCGAGGTATGGGAATATATAAAAAATCACGATTCTGTTAGTGTAACTGTAGATTGCTTTCACTTAGGTTTTGTGTTTTTTAGAAGAGAACAAGCTGAAGAACATTTTAAAATTAGACTGTAACAACTCCATAACTTTAACGTCTAACTCACAAACAGATTTTTAAATTCTTTATCTTGCAAAGGATTTAAATCATCTTTTTCATGTCAGGTTGAGCGCAGTCGAAACCTCTTTTAAATTACAAATTAGTATGAGTGACAATGTCATCGAAATTAGAAATATCATAAGAGATTTTAAATTAGGACAAGAAACCGTTCATGTTTTAAAAGGTATAGATTTAGACATTAAACGTGGCGAATATGTTGCCATAATGGGACCTTCTGGTTCAGGAAAATCTACACTTATGAATTTATTGGGTTGTTTAGATACACCAACTGCCGGGAGTTATATTCTAAACGGCAAAGATGTAAGCCAAATGACCGATGACGAATTAGCTGATATCCGAAATACGGAAATAGGTTTCGTTTTTCAAACGTTCAATTTGTTACCAAGAACCACGGCTTTAGATAATGTGGCATTACCAATGGTATATGCTGGGAAATCTAAAAAAGAACGTGAAGAACGTGCAGCAGAAGTTTTGACTGATGTTGGTTTAGCAGATCGTATGGATCATAAACCTAACCAACTTTCTGGTGGACAACGTCAGCGTGTTGCTGTTGGTAGAGCTCTTGTTAACAAACCTTCTATAATTTTAGCAGATGAGCCAACTGGAAATTTAGATTCTAAAACTGGAACTGAGATTATGGCTTTATTTGATGAAATCCATGCCAGTGGAAACACAGTAATCCTAGTAACACACGAAGAAGATATCGCAGAACATGCCAAACGTGTCATCCGTTTACGTGATGGGCTTATTGAGAGCGATACTTATAATTAGTTGTTAGTTGTTAGTTGTTAGTTGTTAGTTGTTAGTTGTTAGTTGTTAGTTGTTAGTTGTTAGTTGTTAGTTGTTAGTTGTTAGTTGTTAGTTGTTAGTTGTTAGTTGTTAGTTGTTAGTTGTTAGTAAAACAAGCTATCCTATAAATTCATAAAAACAGTAACCTATAATTTTTTTTAACAACTCAACGAATAAACAATTAACCGCATACACATTTCAACATTTAAACATTTAAACATTTAAACATTTAAACAAATAAACAATTCAACCAACTTTTCACTTTACAACTTTTAACTTGTAACTTTGTTTCTATGAAAGTATACACTAAAACAGGTGACAAAGGTACTACTGCCCTATTTGGTGGGACAAGAGTACCTAAGCATCATATCAGAATAGAAAGTTACGGTACTATTGACGAACTTAACTCTCACATTGGTTTAATTAGAGATCAAGAGATTAATCCATTATACAAAAACACGTTAATGGAAATTCAAGATCGCTTGTTTACTATCGGAGCTATTTTAGCAACCGATCCAGAAAAAGCAACCTTAAAAAATGGTGAACAACGCCTAAAGATTCCAAAAATATCATCAGAAGATATTGAGCGTCTAGAAAAAGGAATGGACGCTATGGAGGCTGAATTACCTCCTATGACACATTTCGTTTTACCTGGTGGTCATCAAACTGTGTCATTCTGTCACATAGCACGTACAGTTTGCCGTAGAGCTGAGCGTTTAGCTTCGCATCTCAATGACCTAGAGCCTTTCCAACCCGAAACATTAATGTATATTAATAGACTATCTGACTATCTTTTTGTATTGGCACGGAAGTTGTCACATGACTTGCAAGCTGAAGAAATAAAATGGATTCCAAAAAAGGATTCTTAAAACTTTTAGCTAACAGATTAAGAATATTTCAATTTTTAGACCTAAAAACTGAAAACATTGTACGTTCTTTTTATTAATGAATAATTAATTTAATTTTTTCTTGAATAATTCAACTAAAAAATTATTTTTGCAAAAATTTAAAACCACAACGCAAATGTATTGGACATTAGAATTAGCATCTTATTTAAGTGATGCACCTTGGCCAGCAACAAAAGATGAGCTTATAGACTATGCAATTAGAACTGGAGCACCTTTAGAAGTTGTAGAAAATTTACAATCAATAGAAGATGAAGGAGATTCGTATGACTCTATTGAAGAGATTTGGCCAGACTATCCAACTGACGAAGATTACCTCTGGAACGAGGACGAATATTAACATATAAAAATAGTATAAAAAAGTCTCTTGCGTTATCTTAACTAAGAGACTTTTTTTTATTTTCGAATTCTTGTAATTCGATACAACTTCTAGCACATTATTGCTAGCCAAATTTTAATGAAATTAATACACGGTTTTGACATCAATCAAACCGTTACAACACATATAACATGGGTATATTAGACAAAGTGCTAAAGGTTTTTGTTGGGGACAAATCCAAACAAGACGTTAGTGCTATAACACCAATCGTAGATAAAATAAAAACGTTTGAAAGTGCACTGGAAGCCTTATCTCACGACGAACTAAGAGCAAAAACTATTGAGTTTAAAGAAAAGATTGCCGAAGCTCGCAAACCACTTTTAGAAAAGCAAAACGAACTTTTAGCTAAAGCTGAAAACACCGAAGATATTGATGAACGCGAGGACATCTACCTTGAAGCAGATAAAATCGAAGATGAGATTTATGAAGTTACAGAAGACGTCTTAAACGACATACTTCCTGAGGCTTTTGCTGTGGTTAAAGAAACAGCTAAACGTTTTGTACATAATACAGAAATCGAAGTTACTGCAAACGCTTTTGACCGTGAGGTTTCTGGTGAAAACGATTATGTAACGCTAGATGGCGACAAAGCTGTTTGGGCCAATTCTTGGGATGCTGCAGGTAAGCCAATCACTTGGGACATGATTCACTATGATGTTCAGCTTATTGGTGGTATTGCAATGCACCAAGGTAAAATTGCCGAGATGCAAACTGGTGAAGGTAAAACATTAGTGGCTACACTTCCTGTATATCTTAATGCTCTTGCTGGTAAAGGTGTTCACCTTGTAACAGTAAACGATTACTTAGCAAAACGTGATAGCGCTTGGATGGCACCAATCTTCCAATTCCATGGATTGAGTGTAGATTGTATCGATTACCACAGACCAAACTCTGATGCACGTCGCAAAGCTTACAATGCAGATATCACTTACGGAACTAACAACGAATTTGGTTTCGATTACTTACGTGATAACATGGCACATTCACCAGAAGATTTAGTACAACGCCCACACCATTATGCTATTGTGGATGAGGTGGATTCTGTTTTGGTTGATGATGCACGTACACCATTAATTATTTCTGGTCCTGTTCCAAAAGGTGATGAACATGAATTTGATGCACTGAAGCCAAAAGTTCAGCAAATTGAAGAAGTACAACGCAAGTATTTAGTTGGTGTATTAGCAGAAGCTAAAAAATTAATCGCAGAAGGAGATACTAAAGAAGGTGGTTTCCAACTGTTGCGTGTTTACAGAGGTATTCCTAAAAATAAAGCTTTAATTAAGTTTTTGAGTGAAGAAGGTATCAAACAATTACTTCAAAAAACTGAAAACTTCTACATGCAAGATAACAACAGAGAAATGCACAAAATTGATGCAGAGCTTTATTATGTTATCGATGAAAAAAACAATCAAGTTGAATTAACTGATAAAGGTGTTGATTTCCTTTCAGGTGAAGATGATCCTAATTTCTTCGTGATGCCAGAAATGGGAACTGAAATTGCTAAAATTGAAAGTCAAGGTTTATCTTCTGAAGATGAAGCAAATCTTAAGGAAGACTTATTTAGAGATTTCGGTGTAAAATCGGAACGTATTCATACTTTAAATCAATTACTTAAAGCGTATGCTCTTTTTGAAAAAGACGTACAATATGTTGTTATGGACAACAAAGTAATGATTGTAGATGAGCAAACTGGTCGTATTATGGACGGTCGTCGTTATTCTGACGGTCTTCACCAAGCTATTGAAGCTAAAGAAAACGTAAAGATTGAAGCAGCTACGCAAACTTTTGCAACTGTTACCCTTCAAAATTACTTTAGAATGTACCGTAAACTGTCTGGTATGACAGGTACTGCGGTTACTGAAGCTGGTGAGTTTTGGGAAATCTACAAATTGGATGTGGTTGAAATTCCAACTAACAGACCAATTGCCAGAGACGATAAAGACGATTTAGTTTATAAAACAAAACGTGAAAAATATAATGCTGTAATTGACGAGGTAGTAAGCCTTTCTAATGCAGGAAGACCAGTACTTATTGGTACAACAAATGTTGAAATTTCTGAGCTATTAGGTAAAATGTTGAGTATTCGTAAGATCCCTCACAACGTACTTAACGCGAAACAGCACAAACGAGAAGCTGAAATTGTAGCTTTAGCAGGTAATGCTGGTCAAGTTACCATTGCTACCAACATGGCTGGTCGTGGTACCGACATTAAATTGAGTAAAGAAGTAAAAGAAGCTGGAGGATTAGCCATCATTGGTACGGAGCGTCATGACTCTCGTCGTGTAGATAGACAGCTACGTGGTCGTTCTGGTCGTCAAGGAGATCCAGGAAGTTCGCAATTCTACGTATCTCTAGAAGATAACTTAATGCGTTTATTCGGTTCTGAGCGTATTGCTAAAATGATGGATAGAATGGGACTTAAGGAAGGTGAAGTAATTCAACATTCCATGATTTCTAAGTCTATTGAGCGTGCTCAGAAAAAAGTAGAAGAAAACAACTTTGGAGTTCGTAAGCGTTTGTTAGAATATGATGATGTTATGAATGCACAACGTGAGGTGGTTTATAAACGTCGTCGTCATGCCTTACATGGAGAACGTCTTCGTGTGGATTTAGCAAACATGATTTTTGATACGTCTGAAGGTATTGCTATCAGTAATAAAGATGCTAACGATTTCAAGAACTTTGAATTTGAATTGATTCGTTATTTCTCAATGCCATCACCAATTTCTGAAGCCGAATTTGCAAAAATGGGAGCTCAAGAAATTGCTGGTAAGATTTATAAAGAAGCCTTTAAACACTATCGTGAAAAGATGCAGCGTGCTGCTGATTTAGCATTCCCAGTTATTGAGAATGTTTACAATACACAACGTGATAGATTTAAGCGTATCGTTGTACCTTTTACGGATGGGGTTAAAAACCTTCAGGTGGTTACTGATTTAGAAAAAGCCTACGAAACCAAAGGAACGCAGCTTATCAATGATTTTGAAAAGAACATTACGTTAGCCATTGTAGATGACGCTTGGAAAACACATTTACGTAAAATGGATGAGTTAAAACAATCTGTTCAGTTAGCGGTACATGAGCAAAAAGATCCGTTGTTAATCTATAAGTTTGAAGCTTTTGAGCTTTTCAAAAGTATGATTGACCAAGTGAATAAAGATGTAATTTCATTCTTATTTAAAGGTGAAATTCCTCAAGAAACGGCTGATACGATTCAAGAAGCTAAAAAACGTAAGCAAGAGAAGCTTGAAACTCAGAAAGAGGAAATCCCTAATATGGACGAACGCGCTGCTCAAAGCAGAGCTGCAGGACAAGGAGCTTCACGTCAACAGCAACAAGTCGTTGAAACTATTGTTAGAGAGCAACCAAAAATTGGTCGTAATGATAAAGTTACCATTAAGCATGTAATGAGTGGCGAAAGTAAAGAAGTAAAATACAAACAAGCTATTCCTTTAATCGACAAAGGCGAATGGGTTTTGGTTAACGACTAAACCTTAAACAAATATTGTCATCCTGAATTTATTTCAGGATCTAAATTCCTGATGCAAACCATCAGGATTTTTTATTTTAGAGTTATGAAATACTTAAAATTTTTATCGATCCATCTTATCGCACTAATTACTATCACTGTTTCTTTACACAACCCAAAGAAAAACCAAACAACTAATCAAACTCAAAAAAACACAATCACCTGTACAGACAATAACTGCCAAGGCACATATATAGGCAAAGAATTTATAAATGGTAATGATGTAGCGCATCAATTCTCAAATAGCATGTCCGCTAAAGTTGGGGATCAACTAAAAGCCTTATACAAAGCTGGTAACTATAGTAAAGTAGATTTCTCTAAAATTGTAATGACTACAGAAGGTATGGGTTCTGGTATGGTAACTTACTATCTGTCTATTCCTTTTAAAAAAGTAGATAAAAATTGTGATGCGTTTACCTCTTTTGATCATGTTGGTGGTTGGAACCACACTCCTGCTCTTTCCCAAAGAAAAGAACAACTAAAAGGAGCTTTAATGAATGGCCAAGAATTAGACATCAGCGACTTAAAAACTACAAAAGAAGGCTTACAAGAATATTGGATACAATGGAAAAATAAAGTTACGCAGGCTGAGTGTGAATGATGTGCTTTTTAAAAATTCTCGATAGTTCTGCCGAGCTTATCGAAATACTTATTTTATTCATTCCTATCATAAAATTCACTCAAACTGGCGAAATAAAAGGCTTGTCATTCTTAACTATCACACTGGATTTGTTTCAGAATCTAAAAAATCCTGATGCTAAACCATCAGGATTTTTTTATTACCTTGATAACACTAACTAAACAACTAAAATTATGAAAAATGTATTAGCAACAATCGTTGGCTTAATAGCTGCTTCAGTAACGGTTTATATTTTCGAAACGCTTATAGGTCATAACCTATTTCCGCTTCCGGAAGGTGCTCAAGCTATGGATATGGAATGGATAAAAAACAATATGGATAAAATTCCTGTAGGTTCTAAAGTCTTTGTTGTTATTGCCCATTTTGCAGGAATAGTTGTGGGAATGTTGGTTGCTGCTTTAATTTCAAAAAAGAGCATGATACCAAGTTATATTGTTGGAGTATTTATGCTTGCCGCAACAGTTTTTAATATCATTTTGCTTCCTAAGGAACTGTGGTTTACATTAAATGATGGTATTCTTACTATAGCCGGATTCTTTATTGGAAAAACCTTAGCTCAAAAACGAATCACTACTAAAAATGTATAAAAAACCCATTTTCATATTGATATTATTGTTCTTTAGCAATACATCTATTGAAGCTCAAAGCCTAGAAAATCTTAAGGCTATCAATGAGACTTGGCAAAAATTCTATAAGGCTTTTGAAACGTTAGATTATACTCTGATGGCAGATATTCATGCCAAAGACTTAGTGCGTATTTCGGGTGGTCAACGAATTTTAGATTATGACACCTACATCAATAATTATAAAATTGGTTTTCAACGTGATAAAGAAAGTCATCAAATTAGTGAGATTTCATTGCGCTTTTTTGAACGTCTCAATACTAATACTACTGCTAGTGAACGCGGCATATATAAGCTAACACGCAATAAAGGAACTAAGAATGAAGAGTCCTACTATGGACAATTTCATGTTATCATGAAGAAAAGAGATGATC
The DNA here is from genome assembly GCF_058964685.1 of Winogradskyella sp. 266wxhm. Lineage (NCBI taxonomy): Bacteria > Pseudomonadati > Bacteroidota > Flavobacteriia > Flavobacteriales > Flavobacteriaceae > Winogradskyella > Winogradskyella sp. 266wxhm. The sequence goes on along the minus strand of NZ_CM179559.1, from coordinate 2,994,760 downwards.
ATTGGAAAATCACTTTAGACTACGATTCTTCTGAAAATGGAACTATCGGAGAAGCAGATTATAATAAAGCTTTTGCAATTGACGATTTTGATGAATTTCTAAAGAACTAAACGAGCAGCTCAATGTCTGACAAAATAAATTTAAAAGAAGCTATTTCCATTGGTATTGGTGGTATGGTTGGTGGTGGAATTTTTGCCGTTTTGGGTCTGGCTGTTTCTATAGCTCAAGGTGGTACACCTGTTGCCTTTCTTTTTGCAGGAGCTTTGGCTTTAATTACATCCTACAGTTATGTAAAACTCTCTCAAAAATATCCTGACAGAGGAGGAACCGTTAAGTTTATTAATCAAGGGTTTGGCATTTCTATTTTTAGTGGAGCCATTAATAATCTGCTTTGGATAAGCTACATTATTATGCTGTCTTTATACGCTTCAGCATTTGGATCTTATGCACCAAATTTATTAGAAATTACTAGTAACAAGACTATTGATTTTCATATTTATGCTAGTGCAATTATTGTATTTGCAACCATCATTAATTACTACAGTATTGCTATAGTTGGTAAAATTGAATCTTATGCCGTAATCATAAAATTAGTCATACTTCTTGGCTTTATAGGTATTGGTGCTTATGGTCTTATAGGCAATGAAAGTCTTTCCCAGTTAGCCATATCCAATTGGGAAAATCCAGTACAATTGTTTGCCGCTGGCATGGTAATTTTTGTAGCCTATGAGGGTTTTGAACTTATTGCTAATGCTGCTCCAGATATTGTTAATCCTGAGAAGAATATTCCTAGAGCTTATTATTACTCGGTATTATTTGTCATTGTACTTTATATCATAATTGCCATTGTAACGGTTGGCTCACTTCCTTTTGATAAAATTGCAAAAGCTGAAGACTATGTTTTAGCTGAAGCTGCTAAACCTATGTTAGGGCAAATTGGATTTACCATTATTACCATTGCTGCTTTGATATCTACATTTTCCGCTATTAATGCTTCTTTATATGGAGGAAGTCGTGTCAACTTCGAAATTGCTGAAGATGATGAATTACCAAACCACTTCTTATCTAAATTTTGGAATCAACCCATTGGTTTACTCATCACTGCCATTGCGACTTTAGTATTGGTGAATATTTTAGACCTAGAAAGTATTTCTACCGCTGGAAGTGTCGGGTTTATTTTGATTTTTGGTATCGTGAATTTAGTCGGCTATAAATGCGCCAAGGACACGAAAAGTCATAAAATGATTCCGTTTTTAGGCTTTATTCTGTGTCTTGCAGCATTAGTTATTCTTATTCACCAACAATACCAATCTAATCTAACAGGAGTTTTAGTTTCTATAGGAATTATAGAACTTTGCTTTGTTGTAGAATGGATTTTCAAAACTTCAGAAAAGAAGAAAAACAATTAAGAATCAAAGTCGCAGAAGCCAATTAGCATCTGGGCAATTCGTTTTGTAGAACTCTAAATCCTTTGCACTACTGACACCTGGATAATCACCTATATAATCCTGAATATCTTTAATGATCTGAAAATGTAAATGTGGTGGATAATCTCCATTAACTTCAGCCTTACCTAAAGTCGCAATTTGTTCGCCTTGCTTCACTTCTACTCCTACCTTTAAATGTTCAATAGAATCCAAGCTTAAATGTCCATAAAGTGTGTAGAACGTTTTGCCTTCTATATGGTGTTTTAAAATTATAGTTGGGCCATAATCGCCATAGTTGGTATTATTTTTAAAACTATGTATTTCTCCTCTGAGAGGTGCATAAATTGGTGAACCAGCTTCAATCCAAAGATCGATTCCCAAATGGATATTTCGTTCTTCTTGTTGACTTTGCTCAGTCTGACTTGCATTAAAATAATCACTACGCTGATAAATTCCCCTTTGCTCTAAATAGCCTCCATAAGCCACTTTAGCATTTTGAGCTTTCATAAAATGCCAGATATAGGTTTCTAAATCTGAAGAAGACGATAAATCAACCGTTTGTAATTCGGTATTATGAATGGATAAGTCTAAAGGAATGTAGGATTCTTTTGAAATATGTTTTCCTAGAACAGGAAAGGGATTTAAAGACTTTAAAAAGGTTTCAAAAGAAGAAAAGGACATAAAAATAAAATTTCCATAAAATTACAAATCTACTTTATGGAAACAACAAAGGAAATAAAATTTTGATCAGTACCATTTATGGAACTGAATCCAAGTTTAATTCATAATTACATTACTAAACTTAGCATTTACAATGATATTTCCACCTGAAGATTGTCCATCAGGATAATTACGAACTGTCTTCTGTGTTGTCGACTGATTATTATACTTAGATCTGTTACCTTTAAAGTACAGACTATAATTGATGTTTTTTGGCAAGTTTACCAAAGCATCACTATTCTCCAGAACTAAATTTAAATTTTTGAATGTAGATGTAAGATCAGAAATCGTCAAATCACCAAAACTCCCATCAATAATTCCCGTATCTGATAACTGAACTATATTAACATTAGACGATTTTGAATTCAATACCAAATGTGTTGCTTTTGTTATCTGTGCCTTGTCTACAAAATTGAGATTTAGTGTTCCTAAATTCCAATTATTTATAACCACAGGAGAATAAGATACATTGATGGAGGTATCTCCTCCATCAATGTGTTCTGCTACCAAATACGAATGAGATAATTCCCCTTTCATATTATATATTACAGAAGACAGTTTTAACTCACCATGTCTTATGTTGGTCTTAAGTTTAGCCTTTTTTGGAATCTTAATCTTGATGACTTTTTTAACATTACTATTGCTACCAAAATCTGCTCTACTTCTTAACGTAGTTGCTCTTCTGTGAGCCATTTCTTCTTGGCGCTTTGCACGTTCTTCATGTCGCTTTGCTTGCTCTTCTTGGCGTTTTGCCATAGCTTCAGTTCTCTTTTCCATAGCTTTAGCATGCTCTTCCATTTGTTTTCCAAAACGCTCTCCCCAAGCTTCCATCTTTTCAGCCCATTCTTCACCAAATTTCTCACCGAATTCCTCTCCCCATTTCTCCATGTCTTTACCATACTTTTCACCAAACTTTTCTCCCCATTTTTCCATATCCTTAGCCCATTCCCCTTCAAAACTTTTTGCGAATTCTTCTCCCCATTTTTCCATTTTTTCTTGGTAACCCGATTCACTAAATTTTTTAGCCCACGCTTCCATACGTTTTTGAAGTTCTTTACCTCCTTTTTCTTCATACTTTTTGCTCCACTCTGCTAAGTACTTTTCGCCTTCTTCTTGATATCTTTCGTAATCAAAATGAACAGCTTTTATACCACTTGGCAATTCTGGTAACTTTGGCATTTTTGGCATTGCTGGAAATTCGGCCATTTCTGGTAAATCTGGCAACTCAGGTATTTCTGGAATATCAGGAATATTTGCCAATTCAAATTCTAAATCCTTCAAAAGCACAGAGTAATCTCCTTCATTATGCAGGCCAAAACTTCGACCTCCTGATGAGGAAATTACCACTTTATCACTAGAGCCATCTATGGTTAAATTCCAAGCTGCTAATGCTTTTTTTAACTCTTCCTCAGATAATTTTGAACTCTCCAAATACGCTTCTACCTCAACAACATCTTTATTCCAAGTGTCGATTTCTATTTCTACATAACTTGTATTTAAGTCTACAACAACATCTTTATTAACCTTAACGGATTGTGATGTTTTGTTCAACTTTTTCTGTGCATAACCAAATGTGGTTATAAGACACAATACTAAAATTCTAATTTTGTTCATGATTTTTGATTTAACTGTTCGTTTTTTGATTTATGATTGAATTTATGCGTTTACTTGATTATAACTTTCATCATTAAACTCTTGAAGTTTTTCTTTTAATCGCATCACAAGGTTTAATCGGAATTTAAGATTATCTATTAAAGCATCTAAAGTTTCTTCATTTGGTCCATTTTCTGTTAACTCTACGGTTAGCCTGTCATACTCGTCATTCAATTCTTTGAGACGAAGTACATAACCATCAAACAATTCTTTATTTGCTGGAGTTAATTTTACTTTAGACAACTCTAAATTGATACTTGCGAGGTAGTAATCTTCTACTTTCTTAAGATCTGGAGAGACATCTCCTAGACTCTTTATCTCATTAGTCACAACTTTTTCTGGTGTTTTAGGAATTACTGTAGTTGGCTTTTGAAAATATTTGTAAGCTCCAAAACTCAGCCCTAACAGCACCACAACACTTGCCGCAATATTGAAAAACCCAAAACGGTTGGATGATTTTTTATCCTCTGGCAAAGCTTTATCTAGCTTTTGTAAAAAGCGTGCTTCATGTCCTTCAGACATTTTCACGTTCTGATCCTTTGCCTCTTCATTAAATAATTTCCTAAGATCTTGTGCCATTTTTCTGCAATTTTAATTTGTTTAGCAATTTTTGTTTTCCTCGAGATAGTTGTGTTCTAGAGGCTACTTCCGAAATGTTTAATATTTCAGAGATTTCTTTGTGATCATAGCCTTCTATTAAATACAACATCACAACATATCTGTATTTTTCTGGTAATTGCTCTATTTCTTGTTTTACATTTTCTATACTTATACCATCATCAATTGTCCAATCACTTTCATAATCTGTATCTATGACACTGAGATGATGCTCTTCGAGCTCTATCAATCTCTTACGTTTCGATTTTAAAACATCAATACATCGGTTAACAACAATACGTTTTAACCAAGCACCAAAACTAACTTGAGCCTCATACTGATCTAATTTTGAAAATGCCCTTATAAATGCTTCTTGTACAATATCTTCAGCTTCCATGGTATCTTTTACAAACCTAAAAGCAACGACAAGCATACCGTTACAATACTGATTGTACAATTGCATTTGTGCTTGCCTATCATTTTGCTTGCACTTCTCTACAATATGAATTTGAAATGAACTAATTTTGGTTTCGATTTTTGATTGGTTGTACTCGATAAATCGAGATTTAAATTATTGAACCTGATCATTGATTTAAGATATTGCTTTTTTGGAATTCCCATATCTTATTTTAAAATCATTTCACCTTAAAGACGACACAAAATTTTGAGTGTTGCAAAAAATTTCAAAATTTTTCAATTTTATAAGATTTACTTAAAAATCAGCGTTACATTCTATAAATTTAGCTATTTGATTTATATTTAAACTTTCATCAAATTAACGAACTAAACTGTTATAACATTACATGAACACCTTCTTAAAACGTCTTTTAATTATCTTGGCTATAGTAGCCTTAGGATTATTAGTTTATTCTGTATTTGTAGAGAATATTTTTTCTCAGCGTCTGAGTCCTAAAGATTCGGCTAAAATATCCTTGAACGATTTGGATATTAAAGTAGAATACAACCGACCGTCTAAACGTGAGCGTGACATATTTGGTGCTTTAGTACCATATAATGAGGTTTGGCGAACAGGTGCTAATGAGGCCACCACGTTTGAAACCAATAAAGATCTGATGATTGAAGGCATGGTTCTTAGAAAAGGGAAGTATACACTTTGGACGGTTCCTATGGAAGACGCTTGGAAGGTAATGTTTAACTCTAAACAATACGAATGGGGAGTTAACGAGAAAATGGAGCCAATGTGGGATCCTAATTATGATGCTATGGAAATTGAAGTTCCTTCTGAAGACTTAGATACCGTAGTTGAAAAATTCACTATTGCTTTCGATAATACTACAGGCAATTTAAAACTCACCATGGCTTGGGACGATACATTAATTGAAATTCCAATTTCTATTTACGAAGCAACTAAATCCTAAGAAAACCTTTGCAAGGTGGCTAAAAAAGAAGACACATATAAATCTGCTTTGCACGAACAGGATGGTGTGGAATCTCCCGATATCCTCAACAGTAACTCAGCAAAAAACATCAAGGCTAAAAGACGAAAACAGCCTTCGGCTGATGAGTTAGTTAAAGGTATTACCAAAGGAAATATTACGGATCTTAGCAGAGCCATTACACTTGTAGAAAGTACCAATCTAGAACACACTAAAAAAGCACACAATATTATAACGGCTTGCCTGCCTTTTGCCAATAACTCTATAAGGATTGGCATTACAGGTGTGCCTGGCGTGGGTAAAAGTACTTTTATTGAAGCTTTAGGAAGTTACCTTACAGGTAAAGGAAAAAAAGTCGCTGTTTTAGCAGTTGACCCAAGTAGTACTTTAAGCAGAGGAAGTATTCTTGGAGATAAAACCCGAATGGAAGATTTGGTAAAAGACAAAAATGCTTTTATTCGTCCTTCTCCTTCTGGAAACTCACTTGGAGGTGTTGCTAGAAAAACTAGAGAAACCATAATTCTTTGTGAAGCTGCTGGTTTTGACACTATAATTATTGAAACCGTTGGTGTTGGCCAAAGTGAAACTGCCGTACACAGTATGGTTGATTTCTTCTTACTGTTGAAGTTAGCTGGTGCTGGCGATGAATTACAAGGTATAAAACGCGGTATTATAGAAATGGCTGATGCTATTGTTATCAATAAAGCAGATGGAGATAACCTTAAAGCAGCTAAATCTGCAAAAGTAGAATTTAATAGAGCTTTGCATTTGTATCCTGAAAAAGAATCGGGTTGGTCGCCTAAAGTATCACTTTGTAGTGCTTTAAAAAAAGAAGGTATTTCTGATGTTTGGGATATTGTTGAAAGCTATATCGAAACTACAACCTCTAATAGTTATTTTGAACACAGACGTAATGACCAGAATAAGTTTTGGTTACTACAAACCATTGAAGAACGTTTAAAATCTGATTTTTATAATTCTCCTAAAATCAAGTCTGAATTAAAGGCTCAAATAGAATTGATTGAAGCAGGAAAAACTACTCCTTTTGCAGCAGCGGATTATTTGCTTGGACTTTCAAATTGAGACTGATTCGCTTTAGATATGAAGTCTTTCGCTGTGAAATAAAAAAACAATACTTTTGTGCTGACTAAGCTAATTATCGCATGACCTATAAGTTTACAATAGTTGTTCCTGTTTACAATGAAGAAGACAATCTAGAACGTGTAGAAAAGGAACTTTCTAACTATCTAAATATTGCTATTGTTCCTACTTCAATTTTATTTGTAAATGATGGCTCTAAAGACAAAAGTCAGACATTGATTGAAGCTATTTGTAATCGTAATGATGCTTTTGAATATATTTCATTTAAAGAAAATAGAGGTTTAAGCGCAGCTATAAAAGCTGGTTTTGATCATGTTGATAGCGAACTAGTCGGTTACATTGATTCTGATTTACAAACCTCACCAGAAGATTTTAATCTGCTCTTAAAGCATATTGACTCCCATGAATTAGTTACGGGAGTTAGAGCTGACAGAAAAGATTCTTTTGTAAAAAATATGTCGTCTAAAATTGCCAATGGCATACGACGTGCTTTTACGCATGATGGTATGGACGACACAGGTTGTCCTTTAAAAGTTATCAAAGCGGATTATGCGAAACGTATTCCTATGTTTAGAGGTTTGCATCGTTTTCTTCCTGCAATGATTTTATTACAAAATGGACGTATTACCCAAATTCCTGTAAGACACTTTCCAAGAATTGCTGGTACTGCGAATTTTGGAGTTTGGAATAGACTTTTAGGACCTCTTATGGATTGTTTTGCTTACCTATGGATGAAGAAAAAGTATATCAATTACGAAGTAGAGAAATCTAGTAAATAACTATTGTAATTTGAAAGATTGGATTATTTACAGCATCGGATTTTTAGCTCAGATTTTATTTTCGTCTCGGCTGATTATTCAATGGATTACTTCAGAGCGCCAACGCAAAGTTATTACACCAACTACCTTTTGGATTCTTAGCCTAATAGCCTCATTTTTATTATTTATTTATGGCTATCTACGCTTAGATTTTTCCATTATGCTCGGTCAGAGTTTAACATATTTTATTTACATAAGGAATCTACAGTTGCAAGGTCAATGGCAGAAATTTCCGAAGTTGATTCAATATTTATTATTCTTCGTCCCAATTCTTATTGTTATTTTTTATTACAACAACAATCAGATAGATATGGAATTGCTCTTCAAAAATGAAGAGATTCCGACATGGTTATTAGTTCTTGGTGTTTTTGCACAAGTGATTTTTACTTTACGTTTTATTTATCAATGGGTTCACTCCGAACGACAAAAAGAATCATCGCTCCCCTTGGGTTTTTGGGTTTTGAGTTTGGTTGGTGCGTCTTTAATTTTAACCTATGCTATTATTAGAAGAGATCCCGTTCTGTTTTTTGGTCATTTCTTCGGAATGATTATTTATGCTAGAAATGCTTATTTAATTCGAAAAACCAATGATTAAATACATAGAAAAATATCCAATACCTAGTTTGATCTTCTTTGTAATTATCATGCTTGGTTTTACAATTGATGCCATTCCTGTGAGTATTATGGAAGCTCGAAATTTTATTTCAGCAAGAGAAATGCTTACTGACGATAACTGGATTTTAACTACTATGAATGGCGAAGCTAGATATGAAAAACCACCTTTACCAACTTGGATCACAGCTTTTTTTGGATATATTTTTGGCATAACCTCAGTTCTCGCTTTACGTTGGCCTGCTCTACTCTTTCTTGCGAGTATTGGTGTTTCTGTGTATCTATTGTCTAAAAAACTTGAACTTTCTAAAACACACAGCCTAATTAATGGTTTTATTGCTTTAACTTCATTTTATGCTATTGGTATTACCATTGAAGCTCCTTGGGATATTTACACCCATGGCTTTATGATTATGGCCTTGTACCAATTATTCATACTATTCAAAGAACAAAAAACTTCCATCGTTAGAAGCTTACTTTTTGTTCTATTTTTGGCTGGTTCTGTATTGTCGAAAGGACCTGTATCACTTTATGTTTTGTTTTTACCATTTGTTATTTCCTATGGTATTGCATTTAGATTTAAAGGCAATGTGCTTCACTTTTTAAAGCTGTTTAGCCTTCTTGTTTTTGGAATTGTTTTAGGTGGTTGGTGGTATTTTCATGTACGGGTTGCCGATCCTGAAACTTTTGCTAGAATTGCAACTAGAGAAACTTCAAATTGGGGAAGCTATAATGTAAGACCGTTTTATTATTACTGGAGCTTTTTTGTACAAAGTGGTTTGTGGACCATTCCTGCTTTTATAAGTTTATTGTATCCGTATTTGAAATCTAGAGTTTCTGATTTAAAGGCTTATAAATTTAGTTTCTTCTGGACGATTTTGGCTGTTATTTTATTGTCTATCATCCCAGAAAAAAAATCAAGGTATTTAATGCCAGTTTTAATTCCTCTGGCGATTAATATTGGTTTTTATATTGACTATTTAATTCGTGAGTTTAAAAATTTAAAAGACAAAAAGGAAACCTTTCCTGTGTATTTTCAATTTGGACTTATTGCTACAGTAGCGAGCGTATTTTGGATTATAGGTTTCTTTTCTTCTGATGTACTTCATGGTATAGCCTTAGTGAGATTCATTATTACAGGTATATTGCTATTTGGCATTGGCTTATTGCTATTTAAAAATCTAAGGTCTAAAAATGTAAAGTCTCTGTTCTACCTTTCCATAGCTTTCATGCTAACAGTCGGTTTTGTTGCGCTTCCTATTGCTAAAGTCCACACACAAGCTAATTACAAATCCGTTTCAGATTTGAAATCAAATGATACACCTTTATACGGATTAGGTTATGTTGCTCCTGAGGTCATTTACGATTATGGAGATAAAATTCCTGATATTAGAACAGAAGAAGGATTCACCTTACCTTTTGAAAACACCTTTTTTCTACTAACTGACGAGCCAAAACCTGAAGCTTTTGAAGAACTTTCAGATTATTATACTATTGAATTTGTTGAAACTTACGACCTCAACACTCCTGAAGAAGGAGGAAAAGGTTATAAAAAACGTTTAGTCAATCAACTTTATAAATTAAGTAGAAAGTAGGTTTAAATGCCTTTATCTTTTTCTTTAAGCGTAAATCTAGATTGTAAGTATTTATCTAATCTGTAGAATCCGTAACCAGAAATCGCTCCGAAAGTCCAGCCACAAAGTACATCTAAAGGATAATGCACTCCAATGTAGATTCGGCTGTAGCCCATAAGAAGTGCCCAAATGACTAACGCATAAACCATCCATTTGTACTTATCACGCAGTGTCATTCCTATTAATATAGCAAGTGCCATTGAATTACTTGAATGTCCTGAAAAGAAACCAAAACGTCCACCACAACCATCTTTAACAACACGCATCACTTCTTTGATGCCTTCTTGATGACATGGTCTAAAACGTTCAAAACCATGTTTGAAAAGATTGGTAATTTGATCTGTAAAAGACACCATCAAAACCGTTGTTAAAATAGTTAAAAGCACCATTTTAGTTCCTAAACGTCTGTACAATAAATACAGAAGGATAGCATAAAGTGGAATCCAATGTAGCTTGGCTGTATAAGCCATCCAAAAAGCATCCCAATACACATTTCCAAGTCCATTTAGGTATAAAAATAGCTCTTGATCGAGCTCTATCAATCTTTCAATCATGTAAGTTTGTTTAACTATTCATCATATCTGGCAATTTCTCTATCGTAGAAATCCGTTGCCTGTTGAATATAATTTTCCATTTCGGTTTCAAGCTCTTTTTGATCATGCTGATCAAATTCTTCAAACCACTCTACCTCATCATTTTCTAAATTAATGATAAATCGAGGGAATTCAGTATGAATGATGAAAATAGCATCAGGATAATCGGTGTTATCGCCAAGTATGAATTTTGGTAGTTCCATTCGTTTAATTTGAAGTTCGAAGCAAGACGCTTGAAGTTTTTATTAAGATTACAAAAATACAAATTTGCTTAGACCTGACGAACACAATCGTAAAACCTAAGATTTTACAATTAACTTTTTGGTCAAAACATGAAATCTTATGAATAATAGTACTGCTGCGGAACTCAATCCTGCTAACAAACCAATCCATATACCTAAACTGCCATACGCTTCTTCTTTTCCTAAGAAATAACTAATAGGAAAACCAATCACCCAATAGGCTATAAAAGTGATTATAGTTGGCACTTTAACGTCTTGAAGTCCACGAAGTGCACCTAAAACTATAACCTGTAAGCTATCCGTAATTTGAAATACTGCCGCAGCCAATAATAAAGTGGCTGCAATTTTCACTACTTCAGCGGTATCTACTGCGTTTGTAGGATCATCTAAATCGACATACAGTTTTGGTAAAAACTCGTGAAATACCACAAAAAACAAGGCAAAAACAATGGCAAAAATGGTACCTACCAAAAATATAGATTCGGCAATGCGTTTTAAATTCACGTAATCTTTTAAGCCTTTTTGGTTACCAACTCTAATCATTGCCGCTACACTAAGTCCCATAGCCACCATAAAAGTCATGGATGCTAAGTTTAACGCAATTTGATTAGCCGCTTGAGCATTCTTTCCAAGTGTACCGCTTAGCCATATGGCAGCAGTAAACACTGCAACCTCAAAAAACATCTGCATGGCACTTGGCAAACCTAAATTGATTAGCTTTCTAATAGGTTGCTTACTAAGTTGAAAGATTTTTATATTGGTTACATAGGCACTCGACTTGTCGCGTTTTGCCAGTAACCACCATAAGAAAGCGACCATAGCAATACGTGAGACTAAAGTCCCAACTGCTGCACCAACAATACCCATTTGAGGAAAACCAAACTTCCCGAAGATGAGTACATAGTTTATGGCGACATTGATAACGTTGGCTAAAATAGTAGCATACATTGGGTATTTGGTTAACGACAGTCCATCACTAAACTGTTTAAACGCTTGAAATATGATAAGTGGCACCAACGAAAAAGCCACCAAGTCTAAATATGGTAAAGCTAACTCTACTACTTCTTCAGGTTGGTCCATGATGTGCATTAAAGGCTTAGCAAATAATAACATTATGAACAACAACAAACCTAAAACCGTGCACAGAAATAAACCGTGTTTAAAGACTAGTTTTCCTTTTTTAAAGTTCTTTTCTGTGTCGGCTTCTGCAACTAATGGAGTTATGGCCGTTGAAAACCCAATACCTAGCGACATAGCTATAAAGATAAAGCTATTACCTAGAGACACTGCAGCCAACTCTGCTGCACCTAATTGCCCAACCATAACATTGTCTATAAAACTGACAAAAGTATGCCCAAGCATACCTAAAATCACTGGTGACGCTAGTCTAAGGTTGTATCTGAATTCTTTTGTGTAGTTGCTCAATACCATTTTGCAAAAGTAGTTCTTTAGGCTTTAGAACTGAATGTCATTTTCAATAAAACTTATCAATAATTTGGTTCAAAAAATAAAGGTGTAAGAAAAATCCATAGCTTACCCGAATATGACCCGCTTTAGACCCGACTTAGATACGGATAAGACCCGAAGGAGCTTACTATTTAAATATGGTTAATTTTTAATATGTTTTGATATGTTTTCGGGATTAATGTAGTTATGCTCAATGAAAGTTATGAGTAGCTTTCTCCTCTCACTAAGCTCAGTGCGACCATCAAATTATATTAATTCGTCCTTAGATTTATTGGATACGTTTGGCTTGTGTGGTAAATGATAAACCTTGTGAGCCTACTGTTGAGGACATTACAGCTTCAAAAAGCGGTTCTGGACAGTTTTGTGGTATTTGCCAATCGAAAAGGAAGTTAGAACCTGTTCCTCCTGAAATATCACCTTCATCAATTACAATTTCCAAGGTTTCCATTGGCGATACGTACACTGGCTGATCGAAATAGGTTTTTATAAGTTCGCCATGTGTATCGTAGTAATCGGCTTTTAGTAAATAAATGGTATCTTTTTTACTCGTATTTCTAAGGCTTACCATAGCTGTTAGATTATAACGTTTGTGCTGGGACAAACTATAGATCTGCGAGTAGATGGATAAATAAGACTCACCTGTTTCTAATGAATCTGTTGGAGATACTTTAGCGACTCGGTTTTTCCAGTTGACTTTTTTGAGTTCGTCTTGCTTGTTTTCATTTTCACAAGACACACATACCAAAACTAACCATACCAAAACGAAAATCTTTTTCATAGTCTAACGGGTTTAAAGTCCATTATTACAAAAATAGCGGATTGGATTTAGTTTTTAGAAATAATTTCAAAATAATGAAATTTGTGGTTGTTCTTATTTATCTTACAACGAAAGCCTTGTATGTCACTTAAAGTATCACGGATCAAATCCGTTAAAGCACTAAACTTGCTTAACCGTAAAGTATTCTTCTTACTTCAAGTAAGCTCTCTTTATCATCCAGAAGAATAACTAAAGTATCATTGGCTTCAATGATTGTTGCGCCGCCTGGTCTCACATACTTATTGTTTCGTTTTATCATAACGATGAACGCTGTACTCGGGAAATGTAAGTCTACAATTCGTTTATTTACAGCATCGCTATGTTCTGAAATCGTCATTTCTTCCATTGCGGATTTTGGAAGGTTTAATATATAGCGGTCGCTCTCTGTAACTTTCTTTATCTCTTCTGGTAAAGCTACATGTAACCATTTTGAAAATAATGACAATGTTGTTCCTTGAATTAAAACAGAGGTTACCGAAATAAAGAATACAATGTTGAAAATTACATTGGCTTTATCAATTCCTGCCAACAAAGGATAAGTAGCAAATACAATTGGTACTGCACCACGCAAGCCTACCCAAGAAATATAAAAACGTCTTCTAAGTTTCATCTTAAAAAACAATAGACTTACAAATACACTTACAGGTCTAGCAACTAGAATTAAAAATATTGAAATGAGCAATCCGATGCCCATATATGGAATCATTTGAGATGGAAATACCAATAAACCTAACGTAAGGAACAATACTATTTGCATGAGCCATGCAATACCATCAAACATTTTTAGAATGGTTCCTTTATGGATTAAATCCTGATTTCCTAAATACACTGCACAAATATAGATAGCCAAAAATCCGTTACCACCTACAAAATCCGTTGCTGAAAATGTGATAAACATTAAGGCTATTACCAAAACAGGATAGAGTCCTTCAAAACCTAATTGTATATTGTTAATGACAATCTTACTTAGTTTACCAAAACCAAAACCTGCAATAGCACCTAAAATCATTTGCTGAAAAAACATTGGTACTATAGACACCAAGCTTTGATCTTGATTGATTACCAAGGTTAAAAATGCTAAAGTTAGTACATAAGCCATGGGATCGTTACTACCACTTTCGAGCTCTAGAGTTGGTCTTAGATTGTTCTTTAGTGCAATATTTTTTGATCGTAAGATTGAAAATACCGCAGCCGCATCAGTTGAAGAGACAATAGATCCTAAGAGCATACTCTCGTAAATGGTGAAATCTGTGATGTAAAATACAAAAGTACCTAAGGTAATTGCTGTTAAAAACACACCAAGCGTGGATAATGCAAAACCTTGTTTAAGCACTGGTTTTACCGCATCCCAATTGGTATCTAATCCACCCGAAAACAATATAAAATTGAGTGATACAATACCTATGAGCTGTGCCAATTTAGGATCATCGAACTGAATACCACCAATACCATCTGACCCAGCCAACATACCAATTGTTAGGAATAAGAGTAAGGTTGGCACTCCAAACCTATAGGATGTCTTACCCACCACAATACTTATAAAAAGTAATATTGAGCCTACTAAAAGTATATTTTCGGTGGTTAAGTTCATAAGTCTTTATCTCGTTTAAGACAAGACAAATGTAGTGCATTTACAATTGTTGCAATGTGTTGATACCTTAAAAGAATTATAAAATATAATACTGTATTTAAAGTAAAGTTCTTAGCTGTTATTTTACCCTTTTCTATCTTTTATAGTTAAAATCATAGCGATGATAATAAGCACACTAGATGTTATGGATGTCCAAAAGGTTTTGTCTAACTTTTCTAAAGTAATAATATTGATAAGAATTAGAATAACACTGACTATAATTAGAATTACTGGTAAGTTTTTTTTCATGGATTACTAATATTAAAAGCTATTGTTTTTCATAATAGACTTGGTTTCCTTTATCAATTGTAAACTCTTCACTAAGTTTTAGTTTAGGCAATTTAAAAACTTTATCATTTACTGAGTGTTCATCTATTTTATTTAGCGTCATTGTAATTGTCATCATATTAGGTATGATTTTTACAATTTTTAAAGGTAATGCATTAGATAATTTCAAAAATTCAGACCACATGTCGTATTTATGATTACTATATAATTCTGGATCCATTTTCAAATATTCTGAATTAAAATAATATTCATATGTACCCATTTCCCATTCCACAACTACTTTAGAACATTTTATATTCATAACCATGTCTTCAGTATCCTCAACCGTTATTTTTGGACTTATTCCTCTCGTCTCAGTTTGCAAATCTATACCTGCTTTTATAGCTGTAACCAAATCAGATTTTCTATCTATTGTTAAAATTTCATTTCTTTCTGGGTTATATACAACTTTAGTTTTACTATTAGACTGACTCACTAAATAGTTATTATCCTTATAAGTTATCTCCATTTCTTCAAAAAACTGTCCGGTTTCTATTAATTTCTCTTTTGTCATACCAAATTGTTCAGAAAACTTCTCTGCTATCTCAACATCGTTTAGGTAAGTAAGTGTTCCTTCAAAATTTTGACTAAAACTTAAAAAAGGAATTAAAATAGCTAAAGCTAATAAGGTTATATTTTTCATTAATTAAAATAAATATTAGTCGTATCAATAATGGTTTCTTCTATAACCATATGTTCAAAACTCCTTTCATCCCAGAACTTATGTTCCGTAAAAATATCTTTCACCCTAATTGCTTTAGGCTTTTTAGTATAATTATTAATGGTGAATGTAAAATAAAAAAAGCAATCGCATTCACATATTGGGTACTCTCCGTTTTGATTTGGTCTATCAAACTCAACTATTAAAGTGTCATTAACTTCTTCTATATCTTTAAAAACAGCTTGATCCCAACAACAATTTACTATATAACCGAATTTAACAAATAAGTCACTTTTACTTTTAGTTGTTGAAACACCAATTGAGTCTATTCCGCAATTCGTTCTACATTCAGAAACTTTGAAGTTTTCAATTCTTTGATTTAACGGTTTTATATTCTGCTTTTTACACGAGACTACAAAAATTGCAATAAATAATATTACGAGTATATTCTTCAATTTATTCAAAAGTTTAGTAACCTAAATATTATTGGGTTTTGATAAATATGTATTTTCAGTTCCCATTGAATATTTTAACGCTTTTGCATTAACCACAAACCTTGATTTGTCACTTATAGTTTTAACCCAAGCTAAGGCACTTCCAGACTTATGCCCTACCACACACGTTAATAACATATAATCATTATTACCAGGCACCTCAGCTAACATATACTCATAGAAATTATCCTCTTTCTTAGTAAAATTTAGTCCTATTTCGTATTGACGAAACCTTGTTCCTTTGTAAAACTCTTTGTCATTATCTATATCCTTTAAAGGTATTATTTCATCAACTATTCCCATTTATTGATTTTTTTTCCTTTTTACTATATCAATGGCTTAAAACCTCCATAAACCATTCTACTAGCATCAAAAATTAATCGTTTTGGATTAATTAATGGTGCTACTAAATCTGCCATCCTAGGGTCTTCTGGTACATTTTTATTTGCCAAATCTCGTACATCTTTTGATGGAAACACTACCCAACCAAATATTACAACCTCATCGTCTTTTGTTTGTAGAGTTTCGGTAAAAGATTTTACACCTTCTAAAGTTAATTCATCTCCAATATATTCAAAATAAGCTAAGGCACCATGCGCTTTCCAAATCTCTGCGACTTGCTGTGCAATGACTTTATAGTCTTCTATATACTGTTTTGGTATTGGAAAAACAAAGCCGTCTATGTAGTTTGCTTGACTGTTTTGGATGTTAGGCATTTTATGATTGATGGTTTTGATTATCTGTTACAAAAGAGAAATTATAGATTTCTATATCACGTACTAATTTATTCATTTTGAAATAAGTTAATTGTATAATCTAAGAGTTCTTTACCACCATACTTTCCATGTCCCGGAACAATAATTTTTACGTTAGGATATTCTAAGCTAACTTTTTCTACAGTATTAGACCATTCGCTGAGATTTGCATCACCTAAATATCCTTTTTTGGCATTAATTCCTTTCATCAAACATCCACCAAACAGAATACTCTTATATGGATAATAGCCAACTATATTATCCTTTGTATGCCCTTCTCCAAAATATTTTACAATAACTTCTTTATCACCAATTTTGAAAACAAGAGTATCTTTAAACCCATTTTGAGGAACCTCATAATTTTTTTCTTTAGCAAATTTTATAGTCTTATAATATGAATATGAAGGAATTTGATACTTATGAAAAATCTTCAATCCTCCCAAACAATCGTCATGAAAATGTGTAGGAATGATCGCTGTAATTTTTGAGTGAAGTGTTTGGTCAATCCATTTTATTAGTTCTTCTGAACTATCATTATCTATTGGAGTATCAAAGATTATTGTTTCTTTTTTATTACCTATTACTAAGCCATTACATGGAACTTTACCATAATTTTTAGATCTCAAAAAAGATGTGTGAAGAAAAACATTTTCAGAAACTTGAACAATAATCAAATTTTCGGATTCATAAATTGTTTTAGATGTGAGCTCATTATTTTTATGAGAACTACAACTTGATATAACTATTGAAATTAAAATTATCAATAGTGTTTTTATTTTCTTTTTCATTTTAATAATATTTTAATAGCTGATGTTTAGCTATTAATTTTTATAAAAACACTTGATTCTTAATAAGATTAGCTTATAACCTTTTTATTTTCTTTCTTCATAATCTCTTACTGTCATTCTTATTTCCTCTGGACTCATCTGATTACCGCAATAACGACAAATTTCAGCTTCAAGTTTAATTGATTCTTTACATTTGTTACATTGTTTTCTTGGGTCAATTCCGTATCTCAAAATTAAGTATGCAATCCAACCTGTCATTGGGTGTATGCCAAAAAGCATCCAAAGTTTAGAAACTTTTTTAATCCTTGCCCATTTTAAGCCAAACCAAATTGGGATAATCCAAAGGAAGGTTATTATTAGTATAACAATTACTAAACTAGTTAAGCCACTAAATGTGTTTTCCATAAAACTTTTAATTTACTTATAGAGTGTTCATTTACTCATCATCCAATTTATCAAGTCTTTTTTATCTACAATAGACCAACTATGAGGATGTCGTTCTCCACTTGCCCTATATCCTTTGTTTTTTGTAGCAATATACTCAACATTCTTGTAGCCTTTATCATTCAAACTTTTGGATAATTCTTTGATGTAAAATGCATTTGTTTGATCATAATCTGCCATGCGGTTTTCTTTCCACCAAAGCGTATCTGGTTCTGTATAAAGTCTGATTTTTGTTGATTTTAATTTTCTTAAATTGGAGGTGTTATCAGTTTTTAATGTAAATACAGATTTGTCTTCATAATTTTTAATATCACCCTTAGGGTTTCCTAAACTATCTCCCAAAGTTGCTATTAACCATTTGCTTTCTTCAACTGATGTTTGTGAAAAATTTCGTTTTATATTTTTTTCTGAAGACTGATATAAGGCAACTAAATCTATTGGTGAATCTACTATAAAGACTCCTTTGGGGTCGATGTAGAACTGTTTCCTACTGACTATAAAGTCACTTATTAAAAGGCTTACAACTCCTCCGCTTGAGAAGCCACCAATATAGATATTATCGGTTGGTAATTGATTTTGTACAATTATGTTTTGTAAACTTTTTGCTAGTTGGTACTTTTCACTTTCCTCAAGCCACAACTTTTGATTAAAATTAGATAGTATTACAGCAATACCGTTTTGTCTTGTAGTATCTAATATTTTAAATTCTCTCTTAATATCTTCTGCGACTTCAGGGTAACCACCAAATAAAATTAAAACAGCTTTAATTTCCTCCTGTGGTATATAAAGTTCGTAATCTTCCTTTATGATTTTGGTAAACTCTGAATTATCAGAAATTACTGGTTCTTTTTTTTCTTCACTTTGTCTACAGGAAATAAACGTGCAAAGAATTAGGACAAATATTATTGATGCTCTTTTCATTAATTAGCCTACTAAAACTGTAACACTTGACTTTTTGCCTCTTCAAATTCTGTCATCATATTCTCTACAATTTCAGCAACAGGTTTTATATCATGAATTAAGCCAGCTATTTGTCCGATTTCGAGTTCACCATCTTCTAAATCTCCTTCAAACATACCACGCTTGGCTCTCGCTCTGCCTAAAAGTTCCTTGAGTTGCTCAGGTGTGGGAGCGGTTTTATATAGCTCTTGTACCTCATTAAAAAACTTATTTTTTATAAGTCTTACAGGTGCTAGTTCTTTTAGTGTAAGTTGTGTATCTCCTTCTTTAGCATCAACCACGACTTGTTTAAAAGCTTGATGTGCTGAAGATTCTTCACTCGCTACAAATCGGCTACCAACTTGTACTCCATCTGCACCCAAAACCATACATGCTAACATGGCCTTACCTGTAGCAATTCCACCAGCCGCAATCAATGGAATTTGCAAGTACTCCTTTACCATAGGAATAAGCGTTAGTGTTGTGGTTTCATCTCGTCCATTGTGGCCACCTGCTTCAAAACCTTCAGCAACTACTGCATCAACGCCTGCCTCTTGTGCTTTAAGAGCGAATTTCAAACTACTTACTACATGCACTACTGTAATTCCTTTGTCTTGTAACCATTTGGTCCAAGTTTTTGGGTTTCCGGCAGAAGTAAAAACTATTTTCACATCTTCTTCAACAATAATGTTCATGATTTCTTCAATGTTTGGATATAACATTGGCACATTTACACCAAAAGGGTGATCTGTTGCGGCTTTACATTTTTGAATATGTTCGCGTAGCACATCTGGATACATGGAACCTGCTCCGATAAGCCCTAATATACCTGAGTTACTTGCAGCTGAGGCGAGTCTCCAACCGCTGTTCCATATCATTCCTGCTTGTACAATTGGATATTTTATATTGAAGAGTTCTGTGATTCTGTTTGTCATCTTTAGTTTTATTTAGAGTATGAAGATATTAATATTCTTAAATAAGTGCACCTTATTTAAGGTATAATATATCAAACTCCACTATCTAAGGACAAGTTCTTCGATAAGCTCAATTCGACGCTAAAAGTTTTATTTAAGAATGAATAAACTTATAAGTTTTTGAGTGATTTCCTGTAGAAATTTTCAAAAGATAAATTCCTGATGACAAACTAGAAACATCAATGGTGTTGGATTCTGAAGTTAAGTCTGTTTGCAATACTTTTTGACCTAATTGATTATAGATTTTGAGCTCTACTTCTGTAAATTGTGTTGATATTTCAACATGTAAGTTTGTTTGCACTGGATTAGGATAAAAGCGAAAATCTTCCAATACAGATTCTTCCAAACTCAACGTTCTTGCTAATGCTAAATCAGGAATACCATAACCTAAAAAGTTATCTGGAGAGGTATATTGCGATGCCGATTGCCTTACATATTCCATTACTTCAGTTGGTGATGCCTCAGGTATAGCTTGCCATAACGAGGCAATACCACCACAAGCAATTGGCCCACTAAAGGATGTACCATTATTTTGAACAATATTATCATTCTCACTAATGACGTATGCAGCTCCTCCACGAGCTACTACATCTGGTTTTTGATAGCCAACTTGTGCACTGCTACCTTGTGAACTGAAGGCTACATAATTTTCAGCAGCATCTACAGCACCTATTGATAAAACATCTGGTGAATCTGCTGGAGCTCCTACCGTTTGCCAAGATGTCGCACCTGAATTACCAGCACTCACTACGACTAAAATACCTTTTTCCACAGCGATTGATGCTCCACGTGTGATAAAAGCTGTATTTCCGTCCATTTCAGAAGGTGTATAATCGTAATTTGAATTATCAAAAACCGTATATCCTAAAGAAGTATTTATCATATCTACTCCCAAACTATCAGCGCGTTCGGCAGCTTCTACCCAATACATTTCTTCAACTGGCATTTCACTTGTAACATCTTCTGTGATGAATAAATAATAAGAAGCATCTGGTGCCGTCCCAACATATTGATCTTGAACGAATCCTGCCATGGTACTCAAAACTTTTGTTCCATGGGAACTCGATGTATTAGCATACACATCAGGATTACGATTTATGAAGTCGTATCCATCCAATAAATCGTTGTTATCTCTTAAACGTTGAAAACCTGACATAGTATTCACATTCGGAAAACCTGCGTCCATTACAGCAATAGTAATACCTTCACCTGTATAATTATCCAAGTGCAAATCGTCAGCATTGATCATCTCTACCTGATTTTGAGTATCACCATAATTAAAAACTACGGTTTCGTCTTCAATATTAGTTTTATCTTGGACCGTAAAGGGACGGGACGCTGTGTCTAAACTATTATCTGCAAAATCTATACTATCTACATAAGGGAGATTAAGTAAGTCGCTAATGCTTTGCACATCGTTTCCTCTTACATAAACCGCATTAAACCATTTTGACTTCGCTAAAACCAAAATACCTGGCTGTGTTTTTAAATCGGTTATGTAGGGTTCGTGAACTGGTACATCTCGTGAGTCAATGACCACACCATGATTTTGTTTTCGGTCTATTGCCTTTTGAGTTAATATTGATAATGGATTTGCTAAAGCTGCAGACTCATTTGGTTTATCCGTAAAATATACCCAAGCATCTTCTTGTGCTTGCATATTTATGGTAAAAAGAAACACACAAAATAGAAGTAAATTTTTAACCATAGCTTTTCTTTTATTGCAATTTACGGATTTGTGATAATATACTTAAAAATCATAAAATAATGATTCCTTCCTTATCACAAAGGACATTAAGATATTACCCCTGAACCCAATAATTCATCATTATTATACCAAGCAACAAACTGACCTTCGGTAATAGCAGACTGTTTGTTTTCAAATTCCACATACAAGCCTGATGGCACTTTATGAAGTATAGCCTTTTCTAAAGGTTGACGGTAACGAATTCTTGCCATAACATTCATTATTTCTCCTTCATTGAGAGCTAGATCTTCACGAATCCAATGCAATTCATCATTACTGACAAAAAGTACATTTCGTAGTAAACCTGGATGATTTTTCCCTTGACCTGTGTAGATTATATTATCTTCTACATCTGTTTCTATGACAAACAGAGGTTCTTTTGTACCACCAACTGCCAAACCTTTACGCTGACCTTTAGTAAAATAATGTGCTCCTTGATGTTTACCTACAACTTTTCCGTCAGTTAAGCTATAGACCGGTTTTTGAGCCAAGAATTGCAATTCGTTTTCTTTAGTCTCAAAATTAGGAACGCTTTTATTGTAGACATCTAAAGATTCTTCAACCTCAACAATAACACCTTCTTTAGGCTTTAATTGTTGTTGTAAGAATTCTGGAAGACGCACCTTACCTATAAAACATAAGCCTTGAGAATCTTTCTTTTCAGCTGTAATTAAATCTTGTGCTTTTGCAATTTCTCTAACTTCAGGTTTCGTTAATTCTCCTATAGGGAACAAAGCTTTTGCTAATTGTTCTTGAGATAATTGACATAAAAAATAGGACTGATCTTTATTGTTATCTACACCTGACAAAAGCTGATGGATTTCTTTTCCGTCTTTTTCAATAGTAGCTTTACGACAATAGTGACCTGTAGCGACATAATCGGCCCCAAGTTCCATGGCAATGTCCATAAAGACATCGAATTTTATTTCACGATTACACAATACATCAGGATTTGGTGTGCGTCCTTTTTCGTATTCATTGAACATATAATCTACAATACGTTCTTTATATTGAACACTTAAATCTACGGTTTGAAATGGAATACCTAATTTGTCGGCTACCAACATGGCATCATTACTATCTTCTAACCAAGGACATTCATCTGAAATAGTCACAGAATCATCATGCCAGTTTTTCATAAACAAGCCAATAACTTCATAGCCTTGCTCTTTTAATAAGTAAGCTGCAACGCTAGAATCTACACCACCTGAAAGTCCTACTATAACTCGTTTCATATTAATTGACCTGATTATTTTTACGCTTATATACTCATCTAAATTGAACTAGTTAAAAGATGAGCAATACCTTTGTCTGAAAAACTTCGGCAAAATTACAAAATAAAAAAAGCAATCTCAGAAAGATTGCTATACCTAAATGCTATTTAATTCATAGCCTAAAACTATTGTTTAATACGCCGAACCGTTTCATTTGTATGGTCTATTTCCTTGATGAGTTCTCCGTCTTCATAATACTTCCAAATACCATGTTTTTTATTCTTGACGTATTCTCCTTCTGAAGCAACTTTTCCAGAACCATCATAATTAATAGTTTTCCCTTCTAGTTTGTCATCTTTATAATGAGATACTTTTATTAAGGTACTATCTTCAGAAAACCATTTAGCTTCACCATGAAGCAGTCCGTTTTTATAAAAAGCTTTCTCTGCCATTTGTCCATTTTTATAAAACACGTTTCTCTCACCTTCCAATTTTCCTTCATCATTGAAATTTTCAACAATCATTTTGGCATCAGCATCTTTATGGTAATACACCCATTGCCCAATAAACCTTTTGCCATTCATCTTCCCTTTACTAATGATTTTCTTTGTAGATGCATAAAAGGTAACATCAGCTAGACTATCTTTTTTGTTGAATACTCTAATAGCGCTCAACACACTTTTACCTTCTGATAAGGTGTAGTATTTAAAGGTGTCTACTTCTTTTCCATGAACAAACTGGCCTTCGTAACGTTTTTGATCTGTCTGATAGTAGTTCTTTGTCCATATACCGTGACGTTTTCCGTTTTTATCGAATTGATTTACTGGTTTTTGAGCAAAAACAGTTGTTAAAATTATTGTAAAAAGGAGGGTACAAAACCCTTTTTGTTTAATCATTTTGTAATTTAGTTAAACAAACTTAAAGTTTGCAATGATGAACAATTAATTTTAAAAACTCAAAAAAATGAAAATTATTTCAAAAACTCTCAAATTATTACCAGTATTTCTGCTGGTTTTAGGTTTAACTTCTTGTAGCGATGATGATGATAATAATGGTAATCCTGTACAATCCACTACTGTTGTTGACGTCGCATTGGCTAATAATCTCACATCCTTAGCTGCAGCTTTAGAAGCTACGGATTTAGTAACAACCTTACAGGGTTCAGGACCATTTACAGTATTTGCTCCAACTAATGACGCTTTTTCTACATTTTTAACTTCTGCCAATATCGATTTAAATAATCTTACTACCGATGAAGAAGCCTTAGTTAGAAATGTATTATTAAATCATGTCATTATTGGTGAAAGCTTAAGCTCAACAGATTTAGTCAATGCTGGCTCAGGATACACTAATACAGCTGCAGTAGGTCCAAATTTAGAAAATCTAAGTCTTTATTTCAATACGACAAATGGTGTGATGGTTAATGGTATATCTACAGTATCAGATGCTGATAATACCGCAACAAATGGAACTGTTCATATCGTAGATACTGTTATTGATTTACCAACTATTGGTACTTTTGCAACTTCTAATGACGCATTATCAATACTAGTTGATGCAATTATGTATGCTGATTCTGGAACTCCAACAGTTCCATATCTGGCAACTGTTACAGATTCTGAAGCAGGACCATTTACTGTTTTTGCACCAACTAACACCGCATTTGCTAATTTGTTAACGGAATTGGAAATTTCTGCACTTACTGATTTAGATACTGATACTGTAGACTCCGTACTATTACACCATATAGTAAGTGCTAATGTTCAATCTAATGAATTAAGTACAGGAACAGTAAGTACTCTTGGTGGAGACATTAGTGCAGACACAAGTGATTTTACATTAACTGATGGTAATGGAAGAGAAAGTAATATTGTAACAACTCTTGTAGATATCCAAGGTATTAATGGTGTTGTACATGTAATTGATACTGTAATATTACCAACTTCAAACTAAAAGTAAGAGGTCAAACCTCATTTTTATATTGATTGATTAAGTTAGTAAAAAACCCAAGCGATATGCTTGGGTTTTTGATTTGTAATCTATTTATATTCTGAATCTAGTTCAGTTAAAATATCAATTTATTTCTTTTTACGACTTTGATTTTGACGTTGTTGTTGCTCAGCTTGCTCCATCATTTCCTTCATCTTTCTTTGGAAACGATTCTCTTTCTTAGGCTTACTCTTTTTCACCTCTATTTTAGCTAGAACTTTCTCTTCGTCAATGATGTAGTTTTTGATGACTAACATAATTCCAATACTAATTAAGTTAGAAATAAAATAATACAAACTTAAACCAGAAGCATAGTTGTTAAAGAAAATGAGCATTAATAATGGTGAGAAGTAAATCATGTACTTCATCATCTTGCTCATATCTGGCATACCTTCTTGTGGCGCAGCTTGCATAGCAGTTTGTTGTCCTGTTGTCATCTTCATGTAGAAGAAAATAGCTATAGCTGCTAAAATTGGGAACAAACTTACGTGATCACCATAAAATGGAATGTTGAAAGGTAAATCTATTACCGAATCATATGAACTTAAATCATCTGCCCACAAGAAGCTTTTTTGACGTAATGCGAAAGCCGTAGGGAAGAACATAAACAAAGCATAGAATACAGGAATTTGCATTAAACCAGGCAAACATCCACTAAGAGGACTTGCACCAGCTTTACTTTGCAATGCCATAGTTTCTTGTTGTGCTTTTAATTTGTTGTCTTTATACTTTTCTCTGATCGCCTCTAACTCTGGCTTAAGAATTTTCATCTTCGCTTGAGATAAGAACTGCTTATATTGCACAAATGATAGCATAATTTTCACCAATACAGTCATTACAATAATTGCAATACCGTAAGGTAAGAAACCACTCAAGAAATTAAATAAAGGAATAAACAAAGCCTTGTTTATCCATCCAAAAATCCCCCAACCAAAAGGAATACTTTTTTCTAAGTCCTTATCATAAGCCTTAAGCGTTTTACTTTCTGTTGGTCCGTAATACAAGCCTAAATTTCTATTGATTTCACCTCCATTGTACGCTAATGGAATTTTAGAGGTGTAAAGCTTCGTATACATTGTATCAACTTCTTCATCCTCAACTAAATCTTTAGAGGTGATCGATACTTTTTTGAATGGTCCATTATCTGTAACCATAATAGAGCTAAAGAAATGCTGTCTGTAAGATAACCATTCTACATCTTCAATAGTTTCTTCATCATCACTAGCTTGAGACAGTTTATCTACTCTATCACCATCATACATGTACGTTAGACGCGTATAACGATTTTCGTAAGTGATGCTTTTTGCATGACGAATTCCTTTCTGTTTCCAATCTAAATCTATTGGTTGTGATGTATTGAAAACACCATTTAAGCCTTGAGATTTAATAGAGAAATCTATCATATAATCGTTAGGTTTTAACTCATAACGATATTCTAAGAAAGCTGTTTCCGAAACTTTCAACTTCATAGAAACAACCGTGTTTTCGCCACTTTTTGTTACCGAAGGTTGAAAAGGAAAGTCTTGTGTATTTAATGTTCTATTATCTGAAGTACCAAAAGTAATATTGAAAAGACTGTTGTCGTCTTTTACCAAATAGATGGGCACCGAATCATAATCTACAAACTTCTTAAGTTTCACCTGAGATAATTGTCCACCTTTATTATTGAACTTTAATTCAAAAACTTCAGTTTCTACCGTAGTTTGATCTTCGGAAGCAGAAGGCAAAGTTAATGCATAAGCAAAATCTCCAACTTTATTTTTAAGATCTACAAGTTGTGTTGAGTCTAATTGTTTCGCGTTAGAATAATCTGCAGCTGTGGTTACGAGCGTTTCATTTTGCTTGCTTTGTTTTTTCTCAGCTTCAACTTGCTCTGCTTTTTTCTGCTCTGCAATCTCTTCTTCGGTTGGTTGGTTTTGGTATAAATACCAAATCATTATTCCAAAAATGAGGATAAAACCTATTATGGAGTTGATGTCTAATTTCTTTTCTTCCATCTATTTCTCAGTTTTAGACCTGCCAGATTTTTAAATCTAACAGGTCTTTGTAGTATTTTTGTTGGATATTCAAATGTGTATCCAAAACTATATTTTACGCCAAAGTGGCATATTATTTTTTATTCTTAAACTTTAATGCAGCTTTTACAAAAGCAACAAACAATGGATGCGGATTTGCTACCGTACTTTTATATTCTGGATGGTATTGCACACCAACAAACCAATTATGGCTTGGAATTTCGATAATTTCCACCAATCCAGTTTCAGGATTAAAACCTGTAGCTTTCATTCCTGCAGCTTCGATTTGAGATTTATAAGCTTCATTAAACTCAAAACGATGTCTATGTCTTTCTTTTATGGACTCAGTACCATAAACCTTATAGGCAATACTGTCCTTTACAATGTTACAATCCCATGCTCCCAAACGCATTGTACCTCCTTTATCTACAACATCTTTTTGAGACTCCATTAAGTTTATCACTGGGTTTGATGTCGCTTCATCCATCTCAATAGAGTTGGCATCCTTAAGACCTAATACGTTTCTAGAATATTCAATCACTGCCATTTGCATACCCAAACAAATGCCTAAAAATGGAATATTGTTTTCACGTACGTATCTTACAGCATCGATTTTACCCTCAATACCACGTTCACCAAATCCTGGTGCGACTAAAACACCATCAAGATGACCAAGTTTGAATTCTATATTGTCTTCATTAAGATATTCTGAATGAATTGGCTCTACATTAACCTTTACTTCATTTTCGGCACCTGCGTGAATAAAAGCTTCTAGTATAGATTTGTAAGAATCTTGAAGCTCTACATATTTACCAATTAAACCAATAGTAACTTCACTCTTAGGGTTTTTATGTCTGTCTAAAAATTCGTTCCAGCGTTTTAAATCTGGCACATCACTTTTTAAAGCTAATTTTTCTAAAACGACCTTATCTAAGCCTTCTTCAAGCATTAAGTTAGGCACATCATATATCGTTGAAGCATCAATAGACTGAATTACAGCTTCCTTTTTTACGTTACAAAAACGCGCTAGCTTTATTTTTAATCCATCATGCAATTCGTGCTCTGTTCTACATACCAAGATATCTGCATGTACACCACTTTCCATCAACGTTTTTACACTGTGCTGTGTTGGTTTGGTTTTTAATTCACCTGCTGCTGATAAAAATGGAATCAACGTTAAGTGAATTACCAAAGCATTATTTTCACCCAAATCCCACTGTAGTTGACGTACAGCTTCAATATATGGTAAGGATTCAATATCACCAACAGTACCTCCTATTTCTGTAATGACGATATCATAATCTCCCGAATTACCTAAAATTTGGATTCTATGTTTTATTTCGTCTGTAATGTGAGGAATAACCTGAACCGTTTTACCCAGAAACTCACCTCTTCGTTCTTTATCGATAACACTTTGATAAATTCTACCAGTTGTTACGTTATTAGCCTGAGAAGTCGGTACATTTAAAAAACGTTCATAATGCCCTAAATCTAAATCGGTTTCTGCTCCATCATCCGTAACATAACATTCGCCATGTTCGTAAGGATTTAGAGTTCCTGGATCGATATTAATATATGGGTCTAATTTCTGAATAGTAGTTCTGTAACCTTGAGCCTGCAAGAGTTTAGCTAAAGAGGCTGCTATGATTCCTTTTCCTAGAGAAGAAGAAACTCCGCCAGTTACAAAAATATACTTAGGGTCTGTGGTCATTGTTGCGCTGTTAAACGCAGGCAAATTTACAATAAAAAATCGCTTAAGTACAAGTATAACAATAGCAATCTTAAAGAAAGGTGTTGCATTTTTTTATTTTATTGATAATAAAATCATTACAACAAACTTATCCTTTTTAAAAACATGAAATTTCATTCGTAAAAACTTCTAAAAATTTTTCAAAACTTTTATATCTTTTACACCATGAAAACAACACCTGAACATAATGCACGTATTGCAAAAATGACTTTTTCTTCTGTATACCCACATTATGTCAATAAAATAGAGAAGAAAAATAGAACTGTTGAAGAACTCCACACTGTAATTGAATGGTTAACGGGTTTTGATGCTAAAGCGATAGCAGCACTCATTGAAGAGAAGGTAACTTTTGAAACTTTTTTTGAAAGAGCTGAACTAAACCCAAAAGCAGAACTAATAAAAGGTGTAATTTGTGGTTACCGAATTGAGGATATTGAAAATCCACTTACCAGAAAAACTAGATATTTAGATAAAATAGTAGATGAGTTGGCTAAAGGAAGAAAACTCGATAAAATAATGCGTAGCGCTTAAAGTCTTAGCGTTTAAATTCTCTTTGAATATTATAAATCAATTCTTCTAAACCATTGATTTTAATATCATGCATTTGTAGCATCATTCGTCCAAGTTTTCCTTCTGGGAATCCCTTTTGTTTAAACCAAGTGTAATAATATTCTGGTATTGCCACTAAGTATTCACCCTTGTATTTACCGAAAGGCATTTTGTAATGGGCGAGTTCAATTAACGCTTCTTTACTTCCTTCCAATGTTATTTAGACTTAAATTGTTCTAACTTCATTAACTCTTCGGCTATAAAATTCTCCCAATGGTTCTGAACTGCTTCATTTATAGAATGGTCCGTCTCCTCATCATAGCGTTTTTGAGTTTTGTTCAACTCATTGTTTATTGAGGTGTGAAGTCCGTTAAGTTGTTTTTTGATATTTCGGTTTGCTTGTAGATTGCTTATTTTCTCTCGAAACTTTCGAGCGTACAACTCAGTAATATCAAAATGTAATTGCTCGTGTCTTAAAATAAGATCACTACACTTTTCTTTAAAATACCAAGATTTATTCGGATAGAAATGTGACTCAACCGTAGTTGAAAAATCTACAACTCTTTTATCTGAAGTTTTAATTGAAAATCCAAAAGTTATTCCTGAAGCTGTTAAAGCTACAGCATCAGACTTTTGATTTGGTTCTGCTTTAAAATCTTTCCATGTTAATTTTTTAGTTTCACTCCAAGAGATTACCTCTTCATCAGGATTGTTCCCAATAAACAACAACATTATGATGAAAAGGTATTTAATCTGCATATGGGTTTAACGTAAAATGAATAGCTAATATTTTATCCTAATTAGCCTTTACTATTCTAAGATCATCATATTTTACGATATAAACTGCTTCATTAACATAACCGCCAAACATAGATCTATTATATCTAAACTTGTTTTCTACATACTCTGTTTCTATCGTATCATTAGAAGCTTCATACAAATTTTCTGCTGATGCCAAACGCAATAATAAATCTAGAGTAATATCAAATCCTCTCGCTACATATTTGCTTGGCGATACACCATAGGCCTCACGATATTTAGAAACAAAACCATTTGATTTAGACTCATCAAAATCTTTCTTAACAGATGGATAATGGAATTTTAGGTTTGACAAATGATAGTTATCAATATTCTTTCCTTCAAAAGCCTTGTTTCTATCTAAAGTTACTAAAACTATTTCTGACTTATTATTAGTTTGCCCATTTAGCATACTAATAACACTTGATGCAAAAGAGTTACTTGTAGTTTGTAGAAATACTACTGTTTTACCTACAGGGAAAACATTTTGTAACTCTGTTGGATAAATGAAATAAGCATCTTTCGTTGCATCCTTTTTATCCATTCTCGAATAAATAATTTTTGCTGTCGGAAAATCATTTTTCAGTGCTTCACTAGAACTTCTATGTGCCTGATCTGAAATAATAACCACCTTTGTTTTAGAACTATCTGCCTTAACAAAATCTATCATTGCTTGACGTAACAATTTGTCTTCCGGAACAGATTGAAAAACATTATTATACAGATTCTTTGGTTTATTCATAGCAGCAACAACAGGAACTCTATCAGTTTTTAAAGTTGAAGCTACTCTATCGAAACTATTTTCTTCCATAGGTCCAATGATAGCATCGTAATCCGAAAAGTCATTGTCTTGTAAAAGTTCTCTAGTTTTTGAAGGTTGGTATTGTGTATCAAATACTTTTAACTCCGTAGAAATACCTAATTGTTTCGCAGAATCTAATGCCATTGTAACTCCTTCATGAAAATCTAAAACAATTGAAAGCAACTTACTTGTCCTAATCATTTCCTTTGCCTCTTCGATAGAATCTGTATCTATTCTATCTAAACGATAGGGCATCATTAACGCTAATTTTTTAGTTTTAAAATTCGTTAAATTAGACTTAAGGTTAGTAATATTTACATCTTTAACATCAACAGAAACATCAGCATCTGCAGGTACTTTCAAAATCATTCCAGCCTTTAAACCAGATTCCTTTAATTCAGGATTGAGTTTTTCTAATTCTTCTTGTGTAAGACCTAACTTAATTTTTAATCTGTAAAATCCTTCTTTTGGTAAAACTTCATAATAACCAAAAGTTGGCTCTATAGCTTTTTCCTCTTCATTCTTAATATTTGGAACATTAAGCTCATCACCAGGTTGAATGACTTCATTCATATTTGGGTTTAAAGCTTCTAACTCTTCTACCGTAATACCAAATTTGTATGCTATTCTCCATTTACCTTCAGAAGGCTGAACTTTGTATTTCTTAACTGTATTGTTTAAAGTCTGTTTAGATACAATCGTTCTATATCTAGGAATTTTGATTTTATCTCCTTTCTTTAAATTTTCAGAATACAAAAATCTGTTTGCTTTCTTTATGTCGTCTTCACTAACATTATATTCTTTAGACAAACCATAAAGCGTTTCTTTACGCTTTACTTTATGAGTTTTGTAACCGATAAGCTCTTTAGTTTCTGCTTCAATAGGATCATTCTTTACCTTTGACGTAGGAATTATTAAAACTGTATTAGGCTTAAAATTTGTTTTAGCATCAGGGTTTAATGCGTAAATATCAAAAGGAGTTACCAAGTATTGTTTAGCAATACTTTCTATAGTTTCACCTTCTTTAACCTTATGCTCTTTGTAATTTTGTGCACTTGCATAAATTGAAAATGCAATTAAAATAACAGTTATAATATTCTTCATATATCTATGTTGCTTATATAAATTTAAGAAACCGAAAATCTGTATCAGTCACTTACTATTCCCATTCTATAGTTGCTGGTGGTTTAGAACTAATGTCGTACACTACTCTATTAACACCTTTCACCTTATTTATAATTTCATTTGAGGTTTTTTGTAAAAACTCATATGGTAAATTTACCCAGTCTGCTGTCATTCCATCCGTACTTTCTACCGCTCTTAAAGCTACACATTTTTCGTAAGTACGTTCATCACCCATTACACCAACACTATTAACTGGTAGTAGCATTGCTCCTGCTTGCCATACTTTGTCGTACAAATTCCAAGAACGTAGGTTATTGATAAAAATAGCATCTACTTCTTGTAATATACGTACTTTCTCTGGTGTTAGATCTCCAAGAATCCTAATGGCCAAACCTGGACCAGGAAATGGATGACGACCTAATAATAGTTTATCCATATTCATGGAAGCACCTACACGTCTTACCTCATCTTTAAATAACGTTTTTAATGGTTCTACCACTTTTAGTTTCATAAAGTCTGGTAAACCTCCTACGTTATGGTGACTTTTTATCGTTGCACTTGGACCTCCTGTTGCTGAAACACTTTCAATAACATCTGGATAGATTGTACCTTGTGCCAACCATTTTACATCCTTAATAAGATGCGCTTCATCATCAAAAACCTCAATAAACACACGACCTATAGTTTTTCTTTTCTCCTCTGGGTCGCTCTTTCCTGCTAAAGCATCCAAAAAGCGTGCCGAAGCATCTACACCTTTAACGTTTAATCCCATGCCTTCGTATTGATGCAATACATCTTCGAACTCATTTTTTCTAAGTAAACCGTTGTTAACGAAGATACAGTAAAGGTTTTCTCCAATAGCTTTATGCAATAACATTGCAGCTACAGACGAGTCTACTCCACCAGACAAACCAAGAACCACTTTATCATTTCCAAGTTTTTCTTTTAATTCATCAACAGTTTCCTCCACGAAAGACTGTGGAGTCCAATCTTGCTCTACTTTGGCTATTTTAATTAAGAAGTTTTGTAATAATTGATGACCATCTGTTGAATGGTACACTTCTGGATGAAATTGAATCGCATAGGTATCTTCACCTTCAATTTTATAAGCGGCATTCTCCACATCTGATGTACTTGCCAATAAAACGCCACCTTCTGGTAGTTTCTTTATTGTATCGCTATGGCTCATCCAAACTTGGCTACCTTCATGAATATTTTCAAAGAAATCTTCTTCAGGTTTTACATAAGCTAAATTAGCTCTACCATACTCTCGTGTATTAGATTCTGCGACTTCACCTCCTGAAAAATGTGCCAAATATTGTGCTCCGTAACAAACTGCAAGCATAGGCTTTTTCCCTCTTATTTCTGAAAGATCTGGATGTAAAACATCTTCACCTCTTACAGAATTAGGACTTCCTGAAAGAATTACTGATTTGTAGCTCTCTAAATCGGTTGGAATTTTATTGAATGGATGAATTTCACAATAGATATTCAACTCTCTAACTCGGCGTGCAATAAGCTGTGTGTACTGCGATCCGAAATCTAAAATAAGGACTTTGTTGTGTTGCATGTGCAAAAATAACAATTGCTTTCAGATTGAAGATTTACCAATTGCTATTTTTTGAATATTTTTTTTAACGACTTATTTACAAGGTAATTATTGTAAATTCATTTTGAAGTGGTTGCAAGGCTTTCATCAACTCAGGAATTAATTCATCGCCAAATTCTAAGTATAATTCCGAGAAATTAGTGTTACGTTCTTGTAGGCTTTGCCCAGGAAATAACTCTTCTTGCAATTCTGTACAACGCTCTATTTCATCAGCTAATTTTTTCTTTTGAGCTTTAAGCAAACGTTTTTCAAGATGTTTTAAGCCTTTTATTTGTTTTACCTCTTGTGCTTTTACGGCACCTAAAAAAGATTTATCGGTTTGTTCTGCTAATTGATGTAAATCCTTAAACTGCTGTTCTAAATGCTGTATTTGTTCTGAAAAATCAATATCGATGTTTGAAATTTTTCTAACCTTTTTATTGATAAATGAACTTCTGTTTAAAAATAAGTCCGCATCAGAAATATTTAGTTTTTCTAATTTTTGTGCTTGTTTTTCTGTTTTCACCAAAGCTGAATTACGTAATAATAGCATTGGAAAAGTAACATTTTGAGCTTCAAAATTAGATTTTAACTGTAACCAATAAATCATTTCTCCACCACCACCTATGTAGCATAAATTTGGCAAAATCACTTCTTGATATAACGGACGCATAATGACATTTGGCGAAAAACGTTCAGGATATTCATTGAGATGCGCTATCAATTCTTCTTTAGTCCACTGAAATTGTGAATCCAAAACCGAAAACACACCATCTATCTCAACAATACGCTCACGCAAACCTTCATGAATATAAAATAAATTAATCTCTCTAGGATTTACTTGAATTTTCAACCCTAAATCTTCCAAAATTTTATTGGTTTCTGAAACTGCTTTAAAAGCTGGTTGCTCAAACAGTTCCTTTTGCATTTGCGGAATAAACAAACGCTTTAATTCTCTATCATCAGCATCAATTATAACCAATCCATGATCTGCAAAAAGTTCGTTTGCTAAATATCGTGTAGCATCTGCTAAGTTTTCGTGATTGAGATAAGCATTTTTAAACCAAGTTTTTAGTTGTTCAGCAAATTTACCAGAACCAAATTCAGCCGAAATAACTTCAAAAACATCCTCTAGTCCTTTTGTATTAAAATGACCAACAGCGCCTGTTTGCTTAGAATTCCACTGTATTTTTTTGCCTTTAAAATTGAAATAATTGATTTCCTCAAAATCATGATCTTCCGAAGCCATCCAATATACTGGTACAAAATTGTAATCAGGATACGTTGATTTTAATTCTTCAGTGAGATTTATAGTTGAAATAATCTTATAAAGAAAATACAAAGGCCCTGTAAACAGGTTAAGTTGATGACCTGTGGTTATGGTAAATGTATTTTTTGATTTTAAGCTTTCAATATTATTTAAAGTTAATTGAGAAGCCTCAATATTAGCATATTGATTTACCAAAGTTTCAGAAAGTACCTTTCGACTAGATTCTGAAACATGTTCAGAATGATACTTTTCCTCTATCTGAGCTTTAAAATTTTCCAAAGTTGGAAAACGATTATATAATGGTTTAAGCTCAGCTTTTTGATCTAAATAATCACAAATAAAATCAGAAAAATATCCGGTTGCTCTAAACGGAATACAGTCGGTTGGCATACAAATAATAATTATGGCATAAAGATAAGGTACTTCTATTTTTTAACTGCTAATTTTTAGTTAATTCAGAATCCCTAACTATCTTTACTAGCTTTTCAACCAAAAAACAAGTGTATTACATGCAAAAGTTTCTCCTTATCTTTTTTGTTCTAATCTGTAATCCAAGCTTATTAACAGCTCAAAACTTACAATCACCAAGTGATTTTTTAGGCTATGATATTGGCACACAATTTAGCAGACACCACCAAGTTGTAGATTATTTTAAATCTGTTGCCGACGCTGTTCCTAATCAAGTAAAACTAGAACAATATGGCACTACCAATGAGCGCAGGAAGCTCATGTTAGCTTATGTGTCTTCTGAAGAAAATATCAAAAACTTAGAAACCATCCGTGAGAATAATTTAAAAAACACAGGACTTTTAGATGGAGAGCCTACAAATATTGATGTTGCTATTGTTTGGTTAAGCTACAACGTTCATGGTAACGAAGCATCTAGCAGTGAAGCTGCGATGCTTACACTATACAAATTACTTACCGAGAGAAAAGATCTACTTGAAAATACCATAGTGATTATTGATCCTTGTCTTAATCCTGATGGAAGAGATCGTTACGTTAATTGGTATAACAAAACAGCAAGTCAACCTTACGATACAGACGTACAAGCCAGTGAACATAATGAACCTTGGCCTGGCGGACGACCAAACCACTATCTTTTTGACTTGAATAGAGACTGGGCTTGGGCTACACAGGTTGAAACTCAACAACGCTTAGAAAAATACAATAAATGGATGCCACATATTCATGTCGATTTTCATGAACAAGGGCCAAATGAACCCTATTATTTTGCACCTGCAGCAGAGCCTTTTCATGAAATTATTAGTGATTGGCAAAGTGATTTTCAGACACAAATAGGACAAAACCACGCCAAATATTTTGACGCTGAGGGTTGGTTATTCTTTACTAGAGAGCGTTTTGATTTATTTTATCCAAGTTATGGAGATACTTATCCAACTTATATGGGATCTATTGGTATGACCTACGAACAAGGCGGTCATGGTATCTCAGGTTTGGGCATCCTAAATGATGAGAGTCACGAACTAACTCTTGTTGAGCGTTTAACCCATCATACTACAACAGGACTTTCAACTGTTGAAATCGCTTCGAAAAATGCTTCAAAACTAAATACAGAATTTGCTAAGTTCTTTAATAATTCAGATTTAAAATACAAGAGCTATGTTTTAACAGGAAATGAAGATAAAATCAATAGCTTAAAAACATTGCTCAACAAGCATGATATTCAGTTTGAAAATGCCAACAGCACCAAAGTATCTGGTTATAATTACAAAACTGGTCAACAAGGGAGTTTCACAGCTGATGCGAATTCATTAGTTGTGCATACCAATCAACCTAAAGGAAAAATGGTTAAGGTACTTTTTGAACCGAACGCTAAACTTACAGATTCCCTTACGTATGATATTACAGCTTGGTCTATTCCTTATGCTTACGGATTGGACGCTTATGCAAGCACATCAAAAGTTTTAAGTTCTAAATTGATGGAACGCCAAACAGTTCAAACCCTAAATGATGCTTATGGCTATGTTAGCAAATGGAATTCTATGAACGATGCTAAATTTTTAGCTGAATTACTAAAACAAGATTTCAAAGTTCGCTTTACCGAAAAACCATTCAGTTCTAACGGTTCTAAATTTGATCGTGGATCTCTAATCATCACTAAAGGAGACAACAAGCACATTAAAGATTTTGTCTCGAAATTAAATACCGTAGCACAAGAGTTTACACAGCCTTTAACTGAAATCACCTCTGGATTTTCGCAAATGACACCAGATATTGGTTCGCCTGACATTAAATTGGTGAACAAACAAAAAGTGGCTGTACTTTCTAATGAAGGCACATCATCGCTAAGTTATGGTGAAATTTGGCATTTCTTTGAGCAACAATTACAATATCCGTTAACATCGATTCATACTGATGATCTTAGCGAAACTAATTTAAGCAAATACAATGTTCTAATCATTCCAAATGGGTATTACGGAAAAGTTCTGAATGATGATACTATGTCTCAAATTAAAGACTGGGTTAGCGACGGCGGAAAAGTTATTGCCATTGATGGTGCTTTGAGAAATTTTGCTGGTAAAGACGGTTTTAGTCTTAATTACAAACCTTCGGAAAGCGAAGACACAGATGATAACTTAATTTCTTATGCTGATCGTGAACGTGAATATACCAACAACCTAATTACTGGTGCAATTTTTAAAACCAAAGTAGACAACACACACCCAATGGCTTTTGGTTATGACAGTGAATACTTCACGCTTAAATTAGGAAGTTCAGCTTACAGTCTTTTAGATAGTGGTTACAATGTAGCTTACCTCAATGACGCTAAAGTATATTCTGGTTTTGCAGGAAAAAAAGCACTTGCAGATTTAGGAGATACGCTAGTATTTGGTGAAGAGCGCATGGGAAGCGGTAGTTTTATCTATTTTGTAGATAACACCTTATTTAGAAGTTTTTGGGAAAACGGAAAATTATTTTTTGTGAACTCCGTTTTCTTTGTGAACAACAATACTTTTGAACTGTAAATTGTTTCTGTCTGGTTGAGTGCAGTCGAAACCATGATAGTTTGTATGAAAAATACATTTCGACAGGCTCAATGTGATATAACATTTTAATTATACTTAATCAATCAAAATACATTATGAAACCAATTAAATCCTTACTTCTAAGTTTTTTTGTTTTAGTAGCTTTTTCAGCATGTAAACAAAACGAAACTAAAGAAACTACACCTGAATTTAAAGTCGATTTTGAAAAATTCACTTTAGATAATGGTTTACAAGTTATACTACATGTAGACCGCTCAGATCCTGTTGCAGCTGTTGCTTTAACAGCTCATGTTGGCTCTGCAAGAGAAAAAGAAAACAGAACTGGTTTTGCACACTTATTTGAGCACCTTTTATTTTTAGAATCCGAAAATTTAGGTAAAGGAGGTTTAGACCAAATGAGTGCACGAATTGGCGGTTCTGGCGCTAATGGTTCTACCAATAGAGATCGTACCAATTATTTTCAAACGGTTCCAAAGGACGCTTTAGAAAAAATGATTTGGGCTGAAGCAGATAAATTAGGTTTCTTTATTAATACCGTTACCGAACCTGTTTTAGCAAAGGAAAAACAAGTCGTTAAAAATGAAAAACGCCAAAGTGTAGACAACAGACCGTACGGACATACTTCGGCTGTTATTAACAGTAATCTATATCCTGAAGGTCATCCATATAGTTGGGAAGTCATTGGTTCTCTTGAAGATTTACAGAATGCCACATTAGCTGATGTCAAAGAATTTTACAGACGTTGGTACACTCCAAACAATACCACTTTAACGATTGCTGGTGATATTGATGTTGAACAGACTAAAGCTTGGGTTAAAAAATATTTTGATGAAATTCCACGAGGTGAAGATATTCCTAAAATGGAAAAGCAACCTGTTAGCCTCAAAAACTCTAAGCGTTTATATTATGAAGATAATTTTGCACGCTTACCTAGCCTAACATTGACTTGGCCTGGAGTACCAGAATACGATAAAGATTCTTATGCTTTGAGTATTTTAACGGATTATCTATCTAACGGAAAAAAAGCACCGCTAAACAAAGTGCTAGTTGACAATCAAAAATTAACTGACAATGTATCGTTCTATCAATACAATTCCGAAATTGCTGGTCAGATTATGCTAAACGTTACAGCCTTTAACCAAGTTGACCTTGACGCTGTTGCGAATGCCATAGAAGATGGTTTTAGAGATTTTGAAATGAACGGCATTTCTGAAGCTGATTTAAAACGTATAAAAGCAGGACAAGAAACTGAATTCTACCAAGGCTTATCTAGTGTTCTTGGAAAAGGTTTCCAGTTAGCACAATATGAAATTTTTGCTGGTGATCCTGGATTCATTAATCAAGATGTTAAGAATATCCTTGCAGTAACTACTGAGGATATTATGCGTGTTTACAATACTTATATTAAAGACAAAAACTATATCGCTACAAGCTTTGTTCCGAAGGGGCAAATAGACTTGGTGCTTGATAATTCGCAACTTGCAAATATTGTAGAAGAAAAAATTATTGAAGGTGCCGAAGAATCTTTCGACCCAAGTATTGCTGCTACTTATGAAAAAACACCTAGTAGTTTTGACAGAAGTGTTGAGCCTCCTTACGGTAAAAGTCCAGAGTTAAACATTCCAACGGTTTGGAAAAAGGAATTAGATTCTGGTATTAAAGTTTTCGGTATAGAAAACAATGAAGTCCCTTTAGTGGAATTCGAAATTCAAATTGATGGTGGATTAATGCTAGAAAACATTAACAAAATAGGAGTATCTAATCTTATGGCTAGTCTTATGACTAAAGGTACCAAAAACAAAACACCTGAAGATTTAGAAAATGCTATTGAAAGTCTTGGAGCCAACATCTATGCCTATGCTACAGAAGAAAATATTGTTATTGCTGGATCTACTTTATCAAAGCATTTTGATGCAACGATGGATTTAGTAACCGAAATTCTTTTAGAACCACGTTGGGATGAAACCGAATTTGAATTAATAAAACAAAGTACTATAAGTAATATCCAAAGACAACAGGCTATTCCAAATAGTATTGCATATAGTCAATTTGCAAAATTACTATATGGAGAGGATAACATTTTAGCTTATAACAGCAGTGGGTCAGAAGATTCAGTAGAAAGCATTTCTATTGTAGATTTAGAAAATTATTACAATACTAATCTTACACCAAAGCTTACTAACATTCATGTTGTAGGCGCTATTTCAGAAACCGCAGTTGTAAAAGCTTTAAACAAAATTAACACCACATGGGAACCAAAAGATGTCGCTATTCCTGAATTAGCATTGCCTTTATATCCTGAAGAATCAATGGTATACTTTTATGATGTACCTGGTGCAAAACAATCTGTCATCCGTTTTGGATATCCTGCACTAAAAGCTACACACAAAGATTATTATCCTGCTTCAGTGATGAATTACCGTTTGGGTGGAGGAAGTTTTGCTTCTCAACTCACACAAGAATTAAGAGAAAGTAAAGGTTATACTTATGGTATTCGCTCGCGTTTTGATGGCACTGCCAACAAAGGGGAATTTGTAATAAGCAGTGGTGTGCGTAGTAATGTGACCTACGAATCGGCAGCTTTAGTGAAAGAAATTCTAGAGAATTATGGTAAAAACTATAATGATGAGGACTTAGAAGTTACCAAAGGTTTTACCATAAAAAGTAGTGCCAGAGCTTTTGAAACTTTAGGTGCAAAGCTGAATATGCTTACGAATATTAGTAATTACGATTACAATGATAACTACGCTAAACAGCAAGAAGAATTGGTTAAAGCTATGACTGTAGCAGATATAAAAGCTTTAGTTGAAAAATACATTAAACCTAACCAGATGATTTATTTAATAGTTGGTGATGCTGCAACACAATTAGATAAGTTGGAAGCTTTAGGTTTTGGAAAACCTGTGTTATTAAACACTGAAGATGTTGAGTAAATGACATACAAAATTCATTTATACATTGTTTTAATCCTTTCGTTTGGACTTACAGGCTGTAATTCCAAACGAGAGGATAAAAAAGCTATTGCTACAAAAGAAATAGTGATCGATAAAAACATTAATTTACTTAATGCTATTGACCCAATCGTAAACGATAGTATTGTAAATGCAATAATAGAAATTCCTGCTGGTACTCTAGAAAAATGGGAAACTAACAAAACAACTGGTAAAATAGAAAGAGATTCTATTAACGGAAAGCCTAGAACTATAAAATACATTGGTTATCCTGGAAATTATGGTATGATACCCAAAACACTACTATCAAAAGAAGATGGCGGTGATGGAGATCCGTTGGACATACTTGTTATTGGTCCTCCTGTAAATCGTGGTGATGTTTTAAAATGTAAAATTATTGGTGTTCTGAACCTTGAAGATGGTGGCGAAAATGATGATAAAATTATCGGTATTTCGGTAAATTCTGACTTATTTAGAGTTAATGATATTGAAGATTTGAAGGAAAATTATAATGGTGTTACAGAGATTATTGAAACTTGGTTCACTAATTACAAAGGCAAAAACATTGTAACAACAAAAGGATTTAAATCAAGAACTGAAGCTATGAAAATTCTCGAAAAGTCATTAGAAGCCTATCGAGTAAAACACAAAAGATAAATTCATCTCAAAATTTGAAAAAACTAATTAAATCAATAATATTATGAAACTCGGAGCATTTTCAGTTAGCCTAGCCGTAAAAGATATTAAAGCCTCAAAAGCATTTTATGAGACTTTAGGGTTTAAAGTTTTTGCTGGCGATTTAGAGAAAAACTACCTTATCATGAAAAACGAATCCACTTTAATTGGTTTGTTTCAAGGCATGTTTGAAAACAATATTTTAACCTTTAATCCTGGATGGGATCAAGAT
Source organism: Winogradskyella sp. 266wxhm (assembly GCF_058964685.1). Classification (NCBI taxonomy): domain Bacteria; kingdom Pseudomonadati; phylum Bacteroidota; class Flavobacteriia; order Flavobacteriales; family Flavobacteriaceae; genus Winogradskyella; species Winogradskyella sp. 266wxhm. The sequence continues at coordinate 2,952,954 of NZ_CM179559.1, read as the reverse complement.
GCTAATACATTAGAAAATTATGATGATGTTAGAGCAATTCAAAAACATCTAAAATCTAATAATATCACTCTGACTTCTGAAGCCGATGAATCCACAACTGGACCAGCGAGTTTAGTGGTTTTAGATCCTGATGGTAATACTATTTTGATAGATCAGCATATTTAAGTGATTTCCTTTTCCATACCATAAAACGGATATTCGCGTTCTGGAAAGTAAATCTCACCTCGGATAAAATAGTGTCGCCTTTTGTAAAACTCTACAACACGTTTATTTTTACTGTAAGCATCTAACCTAATAGATGTAAAGTTATCTTGCTTTGCATATTTTTCCGCAAAATCCATCAAAAGTTTAGCGTAGCCTCTTTTTTGACTCTTTGGATGAATGACCAATCTATGTATTACTAAAACTTTGGCTTGATTAAACTGCCAATCAATAGCCTCATATTCTGCCTCTTGATCTTCACTAATATTTATAGCTCCAATGATTTCATTATTGCTTTTCAAGACATATAAAACATCGCTTTCAATATCATTCCCAATAATTTGGCGTGTCGGGTAATTGTCGGTCCATTGATAAATATTATTATCTTCTAAGGTTTCTTTTGCAGCCTTATAGATTTTGAATAGACTATCTAAATCTGATGCATTTCCTTTTTCAATAGTGAGCTGTTCTTTTTCTGACCGCTCTGTTTCAAAATCATAAATAAGAATACCTTGATTTGTTGCATCTAATTGAGAAACCAATTCGCCTTTTGCATTCCAAGCAGCACTCTGACCTGCACTTACAAAATCATCACAAGTTCCTATACAATTAACCATCATAATTGGCAAACCTTGAGCCTTTGCCATTTTGAAAAAAAATTCACTTGCTTCTTCAATGCCTTTATTTGACTTGGCTACACTAGCCAAGTAAACATCTACTCCCTGCTGAATCGTATTTACAAAATGGTCTTCTTGAAGAGTTTCATAACAAATACCTAAAGCTATTTTCTTTCCTTTTATGGTGAGCATGGTTTGTTTATAACCTGCTAAAAAATAGGGTTCTTCATCTTGATGAAGTAATTGTTTAGAGTAAATGTCTCTTTCTTTATTAGGTTGAAAAATAAGCAAGCTTATGTTAATTCCATTTGTTGTAGTTGTTGGCATACCTACACCTACAACCACTCCATGTTCGTTAGACAACATCTGAAACGGTTCGAATATGTTATCCTCTACTTTGGTGGCCAATGTTTTGGCCAATTGAGGTTCGTAATTAGTGATCGATAACTCAGGAAATATGATAAGGTCTGCTTTGTATACTATCGCTCGCTCAACAAATTTTAAGTGATTAGCAATATTCTCTTGAATATTACCTGCTTTGGATTGAGTTTGAGCTAAGCAGATTTTCATAAATTAAATAACGTCTTTGCCATTAAAGAACTTAAGCATCGTATCTTCTTCTAAAATAGATTCTGTGTATTCTATGATGGTTTCGGAAGTTAAAACTGGACTTTTAACTTGTAACGATCGAAATGTTCCATCTTTTTGAGGTGCGATAAGTATCGTTTTTCCAAAATTAAGATTGAATAATCTGGTATTTATAATAGCATAAGATTCACCTTCAGCAGTATCAAAAGCAACGTAATCTATAGTATTACTTTTCGTCTTTACAAAACCTTGCCCAACATAATCTGGATGATTCCTGGATATGGCTATACTTTTATTTAAATTATAATTTTCAGTATCTAAAGTATCGGTTAACACCAAAAGTTGAAAAAACACTTCATTACCTTTATCATCTAATCTTTCTTTGTTTATTTCGTTTTTCGCAACAAAAAAGCTATTCATTACAACAGTTTTATTTCCTGCTTTAAAGTCTTCATTTGTATTACCTAAACCTTTAAAACTTCCTTCTCCTAAAAGTTCATATTTAGGGACCGGAAAAACACCAAGCTCAAAAGGACCGAGTTCACTAATGCCAATTAATTGTTTATCGTTATTAAGCATTTCGTTGTCCCAAGTTGTAGAATCATTTCGATTATTTAGATACTGTTCTCTCTTTTGCTGATTCCAACCTGTTTTAACTATATTACTTTCTACATTAGAAGTTTTATCTACATTGCTACAACCAAGTATTATAAGAGATAGAATTACAACTATATTTTTCATGACTTTAAATTTAATTATTAATCAGCCCAAGTAATTTCGCTTGTTTTATCAATATAAATTATCGCATCAAAAGCTCTTCCTAATACTTTAGTTTCTGTCTCGCTGCTTCTTGTTCGTGCTCCTGCTCCACTCATTGACGTTAGTTCTGAATTGATATAGTAAGCCAGTTTTTCATTGGTCCTTGTTGCTCTAAAATTTAGAAATGTATTTGGTTTACCGTAGTTTTTTAAACATTCTGTAAATGTATTCTCAACTACTTTATCAACTGTAAAGGTTTTAAAACGCCAATTACCTGTTTTATTAGCATCATTAGGGTATGCTATAAAATTTCCTGTTCCAAAATCTGTAGCAATATTAAAGTAGTACTCACCATAAAGCTTTCTTAATTGATGACCTGTTACATCCACTATACCATTATCTACCCAATCGCCTACGTGCGCATTATGAGCCCAATACATTGCTTTTTTGTTGTGTTCATAAAAATTCATAATCCAAAGGATATTTTCTCCCATATAAATATCCCGAAAATCTGCTTTTCGCTGCCCATTATTTTGATTTATGGTAGTTACAAACTGCCCTAAAATTTCAACTAAATGATAAGCTATATTAAATTCTTCTTCGGAAGTTTTACTTTTAAACACTTCAGAATTCTCAATGAAATATTTTTTCAATTTCGCATAAGCAATGAAGTGATCCGTTTTTTCATTTTCATCAAAATTATTCCATAACTCATACTTTTCAAACCCTTCGATTTTATAACTGGACTCGACTGATTTTAAATAGTCCTTGATTCGGTCGATTTCAGAACGCACATATTGCATTTCACAACCATATATATAAATTTTATCTTCATTTTTATGGTTAAAATCTCTTAACCAATTCATTAAGATTTCAAACTCTTTTGTTTTATAGCGCCAAGTTGAATTGATGTTTTTCAAAACAAACTTTAAATCATCTCTTTTTCCTTGTATATAATCGTTGAGATAAAGCCCTTCACCAAAACCTGTTTCTATAATTAGAGTCTTAAAGTCGTGCTTTTCGTTAAGGTATTGCATTAACTCTTTGGCAAGTAAGGTAAATTCAGCTGTACCATGAGTATCTTCACCATAGCCAACAATTCTTATATCATTGAGTGCATCATCTAAAAAGGAAAATGATTTGGCTTGAATGGTATCAAATGCTGTAGTATAATTTTCTAATTCTGTATGGCATTGCGCAACACTTAACTTTGTTACCAATACGAATAGCATTAAAAGCAAATATTGTTTCATAGTTTTTTTGTCTTAAATTCTATTAAATAAGGCTTTAAAGGTCTATTGTCTCTTGTTCTAAAATTATTAGTAATAAATATTTGATACGTTTTGTTAGGCTCTAATTCAACGGGAATTGTCCAAGATTTGTTGTCTTCACCCCATTTTCTACCATTTAAAGTTCCTTTTGGAAATGCATCGCGTCCTAATTCACCCAAATCTACACTTGTACGATAACCGTCCAAGGCTTCAGAAAAAAATATGGTAATCTCCTTGAGGTTAGGTGATACATTGTCACTCTTATTCTCAAATTGTTCAACACCTGTAACTGTTGGACGGTTGCTTTCAAAATTTTGTTCTAGCTCTTCTAAAGACGTTGAGAAATAATTAGATTTTTTGATAAACTCCTCAATTTCTGATTCGTTTTCGTAATCCAATTCAATCATAGTTTTGATAGCTACTTTTTTATCTTCTGCCTGGTTATAATAATTTTCACAAATTTGATAGCCAACATAGTAACCTAGATCTCGCATATCAAACTCATTAGTATCATTACTATTTAACCATTTGCCAAAATTTGCGACGTAAAACATTTCGTTTTCAAAGACTTCTCTAATTCGTTTTGCATTATTTTTTCCGAATTCAATTTGTGGATTAGGTGACAACTGATGTAATGTTTTTGCAGACACAAATTCGGCAACGCCTTCGTAAATAACTGAAGATAATAAATTATAAACCCTAGGCTTTTGTTGTGTATGCACAAACTCGTGGATATTTAAAAACACTAGGTTTTCATTGGGATTTGTAGAAAAATAAGTTTTTAAATGTGCTAGATTTTCAGGAAATTCACTTGTTACAGTATTAGCATCTGCCATGGCTAATTCAGAACCAATAAGTACCAAACTATCCATAGTTGTACCAGGTGTACGAAAAGCTCCAATAGAGAAATAGATTTTTGCTGGTTTTAGTTCTGGATAGATTAATTTGAGTTTCCTAATGCCATCTTGTAATTGCGAGCTGACATTATTTGCTTGTAATGTATTTTCTCTTATTGAATTCCAAAATTCAGGATAATTATTAATCGCATTGATATATTCTGCTGCTGTATAACTTCTAGCATTAATCATCCCTTCTAAACCAGCTGTTCCTTTATCTAAATACAAACTATCTAGGTATTTGTACTGCAACACAGAATCTTGGGTTGTGATGATTTTGTCATAAGCATTCCAAAAGTTAGTAATGTCTGTTGTGATAACATTACCGTTTTTCTGATTTGTCTTTTCAGAATTTTTGCAAGCTGATAACATCATTAAACTTACTGCTAGAAGAATAATTAATTGTCTCATAAATTATCTTTAAATCATTAAACTTTATTCAAAATAGTTATTAGGCCTTATTTAGGGATCGTTAATTTATAATGTAAATCTTATCCATTTCCTTAGAAATTTCCATAGCTTCCTCTATAACTTCTTTCGGGTAATCATTTATCTCAAGAATTTTAATAGCATTTCTATTTTTTAGTTTACCTTCTTTTAACTTGTAATCAAATCCAACCGTATTTTCATTAACAGTTTCGCTAAAATGATATAAATCATATTGATTTAAAAGCATATCTGTCAATTCAATATCGTGCGTTGACACCAATACCTTATTACCGTTTCTTGCCAAAGCTGACAGTACAGACTTACCTGCTGCAATACGCTCTACAGTATTCGTTCCCTTAAAAATTTCGTCTAATAAAAATAAGTTGTTTCCATCTTGACTTATGCTCAATAGCTCTTTAATGGTCAAAACTTCCTCAAAATAATAGCTCTTATCATTAAGCAAATCATCACTAATTCTAATTGCCGAAAATATTTTAAGCAATGGAAATGTCATTGCTTTTGCAAAACAGGTATTAATCGTTAATCCTGTAATAATATTAAGTCCTAATGCTCTTATAAACGTTGTTTTACCAGACATATTAGAGCCTGTTAACAATACAGATTTTTCAGATAGGTGAACATCATTAGTTACACAATTAAAAACCAAAGGATGACTCATTTCTTTTGCTATTATTTGGTTTTCTGTATTAATATTTGGTAAACAATAAACATTCAATCCTTCTCTTAACGAAGCTATAGAAATCAACATATCTATATGACCTACAAATTGAAAGACATTATCTATGTGATTTCTTTTAGTGTTTAATCTTTTGAGAACACCAAATAACAAAAGTGGTTCTAACAAAAACATGGTTTTAATAATCTCAAACACAAACCATAGAATGATTTCCAATTCACCTTGAAGTTTGGCTTCTAATTGAAAAAATCGCATCCTACTTTTAACCTCATTGATAATTGCCATAGACTTTGGTAAATCTGTACTTAGCTTTTTAAACTGGTCATAAACATACAAATGAGAGGCTACACTATTGAGTTTTAAAAGTTCTGGAATAGAACCAACATACTCCACAATATTCTTTTTATTCCAATAATGAAGTATAAAATTAACGCAAAACACAGCCAATAATACCATGAAAAATATGGGATTAAAAAAGGCTAATATCAAAGATATCAAACTTGTAAATGACAATAATTTTATAACGAAAAACCATTTTGGAGGATGTAGATGTTCCTCTTGAAAAAGTGTACTTATGTAATAAGCTTCTTTCCGGTTTAATTTATCAAGCCTTTTTTGAACTGATAATCTAAAATCAGAATCCTCAGTAATTTTTTTAATCAGCGCTTCGTTTAAACTAGTTTTATTTTCATTTACTACTATTGTACGAAGTTGATTATAAAGATATTGCTGACCAACTTTGGAATGCGTGCGATCTAGTAAAATGAATAAGTCCTCAAAGTCTAAATCATTACAGGTTTTATCAGATAAAACTTGAAAAGCCTCTGAATGGTCCTTATTCCTGAAATATTTTTGAATGTAATCAAAGTCAAAAGCATCATCCTTTAGCTTTCCGAATGATGCTTTCAACTTATTAGTTGTTTCTTTTTTACTATTAAATTTTAGTTTTGAAAACGAAAATTTAATTTGATATAAAATATCCTTTACCATAAAATATAAGTGCAGTCTATCTATTAAATGTTACAAGACATTTTCTAAATTTAGAATTGAATTTCAGCATTTTACTAATTTAAGATAGATTTTTATTCTAAATCCTTTTATTTTTAAGTAATAACAAAAATCAAAAAAGCTAGAATTGAATAAAATACTATTAGAAACAATTCTAGCTTATGTTTTAATATAAATTTCAATTATTTGAGAATAAATTTTTTAACCACAGTTCCTCTATCAAATTTGATTCTTAGGATATAAATACCACTTGCAAAATTGCTTGTAGGTATAGTACTTTCTTTTCCTCTAACTATTTCCATTCCTGAAATTGAATACATTGTATAATCTTGAAGTTGTAGACTTTGGTTTGAAATAATTCTCACAGCATTTGTAGCGGTAATAACTTTAACAGTAGTTGCTAAGTCAAATTCATCTACACTCAGAGCGTCTTCGGTTACTGGATTAAAGCCTGTCCATAAAGCACCAGGATCGGTAACATAAGCTCCCATTGTACCTGTTGGAATGTGTAAGTGAATATTATTTCTATTAAAGGCAAATGTATCATTAGTCCCTGTAGTAATTGTTGGTGGTGTTGTAGCAAGAGAGGTTACACTAGCTAATGGATTATTACCAAAGGCTAACAGACCTATAAAAGTAACATTACTAGGAATGGTAATATCAGATAAATTATTATCTACAAAAGCTCCAATACCAATATCAGTTAGGTTAGCTCCTAATGTTAGATTTGATATAGAATTAGTTGCAAATGCAGTAGTCCCAATAAGTGTAACACTATCTGGAATAGTTACACTTGTTAAGTTATTTAATTCGAATGCTGAAATTCCAATTTCAGTAACACTATTAGGAATAGTAACACTCGTTAATCCAATATTTTGAAATGATGAATCATCAATTTTAACGACATCAAATACGTTTGAACCTGCTGTAACAGATGGTGGTATAACCACATTAGTACCATTAGCTGGGTCGTAATTTGAAACTTCAACTGTGGTTGGTGAAGTGGCCTCAAAAACCATTTTAAATCCTGTCCATAATGCTCCAGAATCTGTAACATATTCGTCTGTAGTATTATTGGTTACAACCAAATTAATATTACTTCGATCATGACTAAAAGAATCAACAGCACCTGGGTCAGTAATTATTGTTGGAGGTGTAACTGCTAATGAGGTAACAGTAGATAATGGGTTATTTCTAAAAGCACCAAATTCTATTGTTGTTACACTAGTACCAATCATTACATCCGTAATTAAATTATCATCAAAAGCACGACCTTCAATAGTTGTAACACTATTTGGTATAATAATAGTATTAGAAATTTGATTTTGAAAGAATGCATTGAATCCGATTCCCGTAACATTATTACCAATAGTTACGCTTGTTAAACCCTTATTAGTAAATGCCTGAAGACCAATACTAGTAACACTATATGTGGTTACGGTATGAGTAACAGTATCTGGTATATCAACTGTACTACCACCAGTAATGTCATAATCTATAGTTCTAACATTATTAGGAGCTAAAGACATAACTTCATAAGTTATAAAATCAACAATAAAGGTATCACCTACCGAAGGTGTTGTAGCCTCAGTCACAGAGTTAAAACCAGTCCAACCGCCTGCTGCATAAGCAGCTGAAGTTCCCGCTGGAATCGTTAAGTCAATAACGCTACGATTCCAAAATGAATCATTAATACCAGGCACATATATAGTTGGTGGATTTATCGCTTGCGATGTCACTGTTGCTAAAGGATTGTCTCTAAAAGCAGCAAAATCAATATCAGTAACACTACTTGGAATCGTAACATGAGTTAGATTATTACCTCTAAAAGTACCATTGCCGATAGTTAATAAACTATTAGATAATGTAAGACTTGTAATTTGATTGTTATTAAACACACTATTACCAATACTTGTTACACTATTAGGAATTACGACACTTTGTAATTGATTACTTGAAAAGGTACCCCATTCTATAGTAGTTAAGCTATTTGAAAGTGTCACACTAGTTAATTGGTTACCTGAAAAAGCAAACTGACCAATACTAGTAACACTATTTGGAATAACAACATCTACTATTTGATTACCTTGAAAAGCATTATCACCAATACTTACCAAACCCATTTCAAGAGTAATGCTGGTTAAATCATTGTTCACAAAAGCTGAATTTCCAATACTTACCACACTACTTGGTATCGTAACATTTGATAAATTTTGAGCACTAAAAGCATTATTTCCAATGGATGTAATGCTATTAGGAATAATAACACTTGTTAATCGTAAGGCTGTTGGCCCATTAAATTCAAAAGCTAAATCACTAATACTAGTAACACTATAAGTTAAACTGCTATTTGTAACTGTAGCAGGTATATCTGCATCAGTACCAGCATTGTTATTGTCATAATTAGTAACGCTTACTGTATTTGGTGAAATAGAAGTCACTTCATAGGTTATAAAATTGTCGACAAACGTATCACCAACAGTTTGAGAAAGCCCTATTGTAGATATACACAGAGTCATAAAAATAAGTACTTGTTTTTTACTCATGTAACATCTATTACTTAAGTGTTCGTGAAAATGTGTAAAGTTTTTCATAATATTAAAGATTTAAGGTTATGGTAAATTTGATTTATAGTTTTAGTAATCTGATTTAATTAAATCACCAGAAAGTGAGTAATAAAAGCTAAAGGTAGTTCCTCCGTTTTCTGGCTGAAGATTAATCACATATTGTGCTTTTGAGATATCTCCATTATCAGGGAAGTTTAAACCAGCGATACTTAAAGTTGGATTTTCAAGGTTATTTTCCTCTTTTAATTTTTGTAGGCATTGTTCAACCAATCCACCTAATTTTGAAAGACTTATAGCTTCACCTAGCTGAAACATATAATCTGATGCTTTAGTTCCTGCAGGAACTTCTATTGTGATATCTGAATTTTGTTGCCAAGTATCTTGGGTAAGATTCCATTGCCCCATTTTTAAAGATTCTGGATTTTCTGTAACAGTAACACCCACGATATTACCAATAGATTTGTTATAGGTAACAGTAAGGTCTGTGTAATAAGCATCCTTACCAAATTGATCTTTTAGCGCTTTTTCAATATTCTGGAAACCTTCTGCTGTTGCAGGTTGATTATTGGTTGAGCTACTGCAAGATGTTATTTGCAAAACGAGCAATAACACGACGACCACTATACTTAGAGTCTTTAATTTTGGGGCTTTGTGTTTCATTCTATTTTTAGATTTAATAGAATAAATGTATGTCCCTATTATGAAGAAAGAAATACCGAAACTATTTCTAACACTTATTAATCAATAAGCGTCATGCTTTAAAGAATATTCGTAAAACTGAGAATTTAACTTACCTAAAAGTTCTCGGTACAATTTTTTCGTGTCTCAAAATCACTCGAACTGACGTTATAAACTCAACTAAATATTCAATAAGATCGATTATTTCAATTAGAATCTCGATTTAGAAAAGCTGTGACAAACTGTTCTTTTTTACGGGAAGAGACAGGAATCTTTTTTCCATTTTTTAAATGGATAACACCCGACTTATCATATTTATCTATGAACTTTAAACTGACCATAAAGGATTGATGCGGTCTTATAAAATTGGCCTTAGTAAGCCGTTCTTCAAATTCTTTCAACGTTTTTGAAACCAAGTGCTTTTTACCATCATTGCAATAAAACGTGGTATAACCTTTATCTGATTCACAATACATAAGTTCACTTAAGTCAACAACCTGAAAACTATCTTGTAGCGAAAGTATTAATTTATCTTCCTGATTATTCCATACTTGTTTAGCAACGTTGATTTGCTCTTTTTGTTCTGTTACCGATAGTTGTTTAACCTTATCTAAGGCTATCTTTAATTCTTCAACATCAACGGGTTTAAGTAGATAATCCACAGCTCCCATTTTCAGAGCTTTTAAAGCAAATTCTTCGTAAGCCGTAATAAAAATTACTTTGAAATTAAGGTGCTTTGTTTGTTCTAAAAACTCAAAGGCGTTACCATCGGTTAAATTAATGTCCAAAAAAATAAGCTCTGGTTTACAAGCATTTGCAACGACAACCGCATCTCTGACAGATTCGCATTCACCAACTACTTTTACATCTGTATCTATAAGTTTTAAAAGGTTGAGCAAACCTTTTCTTATATAGGCTTTATCTTCTACTATAATTGATTGCATTAGGCTACTTCTTTTTTATAAGGAATTACTAAAGTAACTAAAGTACCTTCTTCGTTATATAGCTTTCTATCTTCAATCTTTACCGATCCCACAATATTGAAATCTTTTGATAGCATCTTTAATCGTTCAGAAGTTATAGTGGTTGCTAAGGACTTTTTATCTTTTCGTTTATGTCCGTTTTGTGCATCAATGCCAATACCGTTATCCTTAATAGTACAAATCAATTCGTTATTTATACATTTAAGTTGAATATCAATTTTTCTATTCTCCTTTTTATCCTCAAAAGCATGCTCAATGGCATTTTCTATAAAGGGCTGAATAAGCATTGGTGGTATTTTATACAATGTTTCATCAATAGTTTTATCTACTAAAATTGTATAATCATAAGATTCACTCTCTTCTAGGTTTTGAAGTTCTAAATAACTATTCACGGCTTCCAATTCTTGGTTGAGAGGGACTAATTTGTCCCTTGAGTTTTCCAAAGTTAATCGCAATAATTTTGAAAATTTGGACAAATAAAACACTGATTTTTTATCTTCTTTATTTAGAATCATCCCTTGCAAAACAGAAAGCGAATTAAAGATAAAATGTGGTGTCATCTGCGAACGCAACAACTTCTGTTCGATGGCAATATTTTGAGTTTTGGCTTTTTGGTGCCTTAACTTTAAAGAGAAAATGATTCCTCCCAAGATTATTATTGTAATTAAAAAGCCAATAACACCTAAAAACAGATTACGCTTAGATTTTTGTAAATCTTGAGATGTACTTATAACAGTTTTGGTAAGTTTTAATTCTCTAATACTTGCAGAATCTAATGCTTGTTTGTATTTGTATTCGTACTCTAATTGGGCAATTTTTTCTGTACTTTCTTTATTAAAAAGACTATCATTAAGGACTTTAAATTTTTGGTGATTTTCTAGTGCTTTTTCATAATCCCCTCTATTTTCATATACTTCCGTAAGTAATTGATAGGCATTACTTTGATAGTCTAAAAGTTCAAGTCTATTTGAAATTTCCAAGCTTTTTAAAATATTCGGAAAGGCTTCGTCGTACTTCTTTTGATCCACATAGCAATCTGCCAATCCTAAATATGAAAAGCTTAATCCTTCTTGGTTATCTATGGTTATGTTAATTTTTTTTGCTTCCTCAAAATATCTTAAAGCTCCTGTGTAGTTTTTAAGAGATGTATGACAATCACCTAGATTATTTAAACATTCTGATATTTGGGATTTACTTTCAGTTTTTCTGTTTAATTCTAAAGATTCATTTAAAAATTTTACAGCTATATTAAACTCTTCTTTTATCATATAAATAGCTGCAATATTATTTTTCACTCCTGCAATTCCTGAATTATTTTTTCTGCTTTGGTGAATTGCCAATGATTTATTTAGTAATTCTAGAGCTTTATCATATTTTTTTTGGTTTTTATATATGAGACTCATATTGTTTAAAGAATTGGAAATACCTAATGAATCTTGTATCTTCTCTGCTAATGATAGCGCTTCACTGTTATATTCTAATGCTAGTGGATAATTGCCCTGTTTATTGTAAATAGATGCAATATTTTTTAGACATGCAGAAATACCTAGTGTATAATCTGCCTCTTTATATTGTTTTAATGCCTTTTTGTAATAAGCTATAGCTTCTGGATATTTGCCTATTTTCATATTTATATTTCCAATATTGGTCAAATAGTTAGGTATATTTCTTTTTATACCAACATCTTCGTCTGCCTTGAGTGCTTTTTCAAAATATATCAAGGCATCAGAATAATCACTTTGTCGAAAATAAATCACACCTATCCCATTGTAACAAGCTGCTATATTCTTTTTAAATCCATTATCTGTAAATAATTGTGCTGCATTTTTAAAATACTCTATTGATAAATCAAAATTAGATTGCGTCAACTCTAAAACACCACGCATATATAAGGCATTACCTTTGCCTTTTATAAAACCTAATTCTTCGGAAAGAGCTTCTGCTTTATCAGTATATTCCTTGGCCTTTTTTATATCCTTTCGATAATATAAAAAGGATAACTCATCAAATGCATTTACTCTTATGGTATCTTTTTGCTTGTGAGTTATTAAGATATTTTCTAGGCTATCGATTTTTGCATTTTGAGATAAACCAATAAATGGTAACAATGAAAAACAGAGAAGAATAACAACTAATTTCCTTTTCATGAAGGTAGCAACTTGATGTTTATGCTAATTGATTGATTAATAATACGCATAAATAATCAAATTAATGTTATTACATAAAACTTTACTGCAAGAATAAATATTCGTTTTGTTTTAAGCTATATTCGTGTAGCATCAATCCATATTTGTATTTTAAATTCCGAATATGATGGATTCTTTTATAAAATTGAAAAGGAAAGCTAATTTATTTAACAACCTCACCGTAAAGGTCAAAGTCTTCAGCTTCTATGACTTTTATTGTGGTGAATTCTCCTGTTTTTAAATAATATTTTGAAGCATCAATCAACACTTCATTATCAACGTCTGGCGAATCAAATTCTGTACGACCCACAAAGTAATTACCTTCTTTTCTGTCAATTACGACTTTAAACTCCTGCCCTATTTTAGCTTGATTAAGTTCCCAAGAAATCTGAGATTGAATTTCCATAATCTCGTTAGCACGCTCAAGTTTTACCTCTTCTGGCACATCATCTTCAAGGTTGTAGGCATGTGTGTTTTCTTCGTGTGAATAAGTAAAACAACCTAAACGTTCAAAACGCATGTGTTTTACCCATTGTTTCAAGGTTTGAAAATCTTCTTCTGTTTCCCCAGGATAACCAACAATCAAGGTAGTTCTAATAGTCATTTCTGGAACTTTAACTCTAAAGTCTTCCAAAAGTTTTGTTGTTTTTGCCTGTGTGGTACCACGACGCATACTTTTTAAAATAGCATCGGATATATGTTGCAAAGGAATGTCTAAATAATTACAAATCTTAGGCTCTCGTTTCATAATATCTAACACATCCATTGGGAAACCTGTTGGAAATGCATAATGCAAACGAATCCATTCTATACCTTCAACTTTTACTAGGTTTTCAAGTAATTCTGCAAGGTTTCGCTTTTTATATAAATCGAGACCATAATAGGTTAAATCTTGAGCAATAAGAATCAACTCCTTAACACCAGATGCCGCTAATTTTTCAGCTTCAACAACCAAATCTTCAATAGGTGTACTTTTATGCTTACCTCGCATTAACGGAATGGCACAAAAACTACAAGGTCTGTCACAACCTTCCGCAATTTTTAAATAGGCATAGTTTTTTGGTGTCGTCGTTAGACGCTCGCCTATCAATTCATGTTTATAATCTGCTCCTAATGCCTTAAGCAATCCTGGTAATTCCGTAGTACCAAAATACTGATCTACGTTTGGAATTTCCTTTTCTAAATCTGGCTTATAACGCTCACTCAAACATCCTGTTACGAACACTTTATCTACTTCACCAGCCTCTTTTTTCTGCATGAATTCCAGAATTGTATTCACGCTTTCTTCCTTTGCATTATTAATAAAACCACAGGTGTTTATAACTACAACATTGCCTTCTTGCTCATGTACAACGTCCTTACCACTAGCTTTAAGTTGCCCCATCAACACTTCACTATCGTACACATTTTTGCTACAACCAAGAGTTACAACATTAATTCTATTCTTCTTTAGCGTTTTAGTTCTCATGCTTTTTTGTAAAAATCAGTTTGCAAAGATACAACGTAAATTAAACCTTTTAGTATATTTATGTGTCTTATATAAAAACTTAACCATGAAATCTTTACCACTAGCCCTAACACTACTTAGTTTTTGGATTCTATTCTCATGTTCAGACGATAGTGATGCTCCTAGTAATCCGGATCCTCAAAATGAAGACATTTACTTTCCTCCCAATGATTCTGACACATGGGAAACTAAGTCTATTTCTGAATTAAACTGGAACAGCGATCAATTGCAACCTTTACTGAATTTTTTAGAAGAAAAGAACACCAAGGGTTTTATAATACTCCATGATGGTAAAATTGTTGTTGAAGAATATATGAATGGCCACAGTAGCAGTTCTATTTGGTATTGGGCTAGTGCAGGTAAAACGCTTTCTGCAACTGTTACAGGTATTGCCGAACAGGAAGGTTACCTTAACATAAACAATAAAGTTTCTGATTACTTAGGAACTGGCTGGACAAGCGCACCATTAGAAAAAGAAAATTTAATTACCTGTAAACACTTATTATCTATGACCAGTGGCCTTGATGATGAAGCAGGTGATGATGTTTCTCCTTCAAATCTAAATTATGTGGCAGATGCAGGAACACGTTGGGCTTATCATAATGTTTATGTAAAAATACAAGATGTCGTCTCTGAAGCTACAAATGAAACTTGGAACAGTTATTTCAACACCAAATTAAAAGAACCTTTAGGGATGAATGGCAATTGGATAAACCTAGATAATTTGAATGTTTATTGGAGTAACACTAGGAGTATGGCAAGATTTGGTTTAATGATCTATGCCAATGGGATGTGGGAAAATCAAGAAATCATAAATGAAGCTTACCTTAATGAAGGTACAAATACTTCTCAAGATATCAATTTAGCTTACGGTTATCTTTGGTGGCTTAATGGAAAATCGTCTTATCACTTGCCACAAAGTCAATTTTCTTTTCCTGGCGAATTGATTCCGAATGCACCAGACGATATGTTTTCTGGATTGGGTAAAAACGACCAGAAAGTTTATGTAGTACCAAGTAAAAAACTAGTTGTGATACGTATGGGAGAATCTGCTGAAGGTGAAAATTTTGCACTTTCTAGTTTTGACAATGATTTATGGGAGAAAATTGATGCTTTAATTAATTAGTTATAATTCTTTGGTGCTAATCTAGCTTTAGAAGCTTGTTCGTAATTATAAGCCCATTCTAACAATTGTTTTTCTTGTAAAGGTCTCGCTATAAATGTAAGCCCTTTCGGTTCACCCCCTTTTGTATAACCCATAGGCACGGTTAGTGCTGGAAACTCGGCAACAGCAGCAAACGCAGCATGGTAGTTATTAATAGAGAGGAAACCATCTAAATTATAAGCGTTCATTGGTTTATTAAAATAAGCCATACCGTTAGTTTTTAAGGTGTCTTTTATGGCTTCTAAATAATTACTATCACCTTTATCATTGGCTATTCCATGAAACAAACTTTGTCCATAAGGCATTCTATTTACAGAATCCTGTTTATTGAATGCAATAACATCATCTACGGATTTCATTTTTAGATTACTATTCGCTGCTCTAGAAAAATACTCTGGTAAATCTTTCTTCATATCGATATTAAGTAATCTTAAAAAATTAGGTAAACCGAGTTTTTCCTCCTCTATTTCAACTATAGTTGCCCCTTGATTTTTTAAAACATTCAGAGCCTTGGTATATAATGTATCCTCCAATAAACGCTTAGGTGCACCAAAACGTTTTCCTTGAAGTCCCTTCTCCTTTGAAAAGTTAAAATAAGATGCTTTACTTGTATTTAAAGACTTTGAATCTGAGGAATCATAACCGTGTATAGCGTCTAAAACGATAGCATTATCCAAAACTGTTCTTGTGATTGGACCTGCTGTATCTAAGGTTGAAGAAATTGGCACTATACCACTTCGACTAACCAAACCAATTGTTGGTTTTAAACCCACAACAGAATTCTGACTTGCTGGAGATAAAATTGAACCAGCAGTTTCACTACCAATGGTAGCTGCAGCAAAATTAGCTGAAGTTGCGACTCCACTTCCAGAACTAGAGCCACCTGTATCAAAAGTTCCTCTTCCGTAAGGATTTAAAGTTTGTCCACCAATTGCAGAATATCCACTAGGACAATCATTACAAAAAAAGTAAGCCCACTCACTCAGGTTAGCTTTACCTAAAATTAAAGCCCCTTTTGATTTTAATTGATTGACAATAAAAGCATCGTTTGTAATATTATTTTTTAATGCGACAGCTCCTGCTGTTGTTACCATATCCGAAGCATTGATATTATCTTTTAAGAGGATTGGCATCCCAAAAATAGGATGCGGAGCTTGAATAAAATTAGTTTTGTCTGCTATCTTAGCTTGTTCAATAACTTTTGAATTAATAGAAATCACAGCATTTAAAGACAGTTTGTTTTCTCTATCAAATTTTCTAATACGATAGAGATAAAACTTAACTAATTCTTCATAACTAAACTTTCCTGCAGATTTATTCTCTTGAAGTTCTGTGATTGATTTTTCTAAAATAAAAGGCTTTAATCTATTGTAGTCGTTCTCAGTAAAGTCTTCCATTTGAGGGTTAATAGTTTCCCAAATTTCTGCTTTAGTTAAGTTTTTAGAATCTAAAATCTTAAAATCTGTAAAATCTTTAGTAGAAATTGCATCTAATCCAGAATCTACAGTTTTCATACTTTCAACCGTTTCTGATTTTGAAATCGGTTCGCGTGCTTCTCTTGATTTTGAATCCTTACATGAAAGAACTACTAAAAAAATTAAAAGAAAGAAGGTATGGCGCATGTTTAGTATTTTTTATAAAAATACGAAAAGCTACTATTCGGTTTTACTAAAAAAACTTTTATAATCAGGATTACTCAAAATGAGTTCATCTTTTATCTTTTTTGCGCTGCAATTATCACCAACTTTTTGATATAAGTATATTAAAACAAATGCTGGACTAGGGTTTTGCATTTTATATTGAAACTTATCACTTTTCAATTGCCTTTGAAGCAAACTTATGTTCTCTTCAAAAGAATTAAGGGTTTCAATAAAGTGAGTAATTTTATTTAAATTATTATCTAAATATTTCTTCAATGATTTTCTAAAAAAACTATCATTCCAGAGAGAAATCGAACTCCTTTCATCAAAAAAAGTACTATTTTCAAAAACATGTAGCTTATCGTTGTAATAAACCAAATCATTGTTTTTTGTAATGGATGGGACAAACTTACAATTAGTACCTACAAATAGATTTCCTCGCGTTCCTCTATATGAAAACCGAACGATACTTTTTATACCATTTGAATTATAATCACTCTGCCAAATGTATTTTTTAGCAGAATTACTTAAACCTAATTGATTTAGTTTTGGCGTGAGTAATTCATTGAGGATGCTTTCTATTTTTTCAGCACTAGGAACATTAAGATTAGATAAATGCTCTATATTAAAAAGTGAATAAAAATTCATTATAAGATTCCTGTATACACAGGAATTTGTTATTTAAAAAAGGAATCCACAAATTCATATTTATTGAATACCTGTAGGTCTTCTATACCTTCACCAACTCCTATATATTTTACAGGAATTTGGAATTGATCACTGATTCCTATAACCACTCCTCCTTTTGCTGTACCATCTAATTTGGTTACTGCCAAAGAGGTTACTTCAGTTGCGGCTGTAAATTGTTTAGCTTGCTCAAAAGCGTTTTGCCCTGTAGAACCATCTAAAACTAAAAGTACATCATGTGGTGCTTCACCAACTACTTTTTGCATCACACGCTTTACTTTTGAAAGCTCATTCATTAAGTTTACTTTGTTATGTAAACGACCAGCTGTATCAATAATAATAACATCAGCATCTTGGTTAACACCAGATTGTAAGGCATCAAAAGCCACAGAAGCCGGATCACTTCCCATTTCTTGTCGTATCATAGGCACCTCAACTCTATCTGCCCAAACTTGTAATTGATCTATCGCCGCAGCTCTAAAAGTATCGGCTGCACCAAGAACAACTTTTAATCCTTTTTTCTTGAATTGATAGGCTAGTTTACCAATTGTTGTTGTCTTACCAACACCATTGACACCAACAACCATAAGTACATAAGGCGTCTTTTTACCATCATCCTGCTTAGGTAATTCTGGAATGGTGTATTCAGTTTCTTCACCAGAATTTGTTTCCGATAATAATCCTGCTATTTCCTCTCTTAAAATTTGGTTTAATTCAGACGTTCCTAAGTATTTATCCTTAGCCACACGTTCTTCAATACGCTCAATAACTTTAAGGGTTGTATTAACACCTACATCACTAGTTACTAGTACTTCTTCAAGATTATCTAAAACATCATCATCTACTTTAGATTTTCCTGCAACTGCTTTATTTAATTTGGTAAAAAAAGATGTTTTGGACTTCTCAAGTCCTTTATCTAATGTTTCTTTTTTTTCAGAAGAAAATATTTTTTTAAAAAAACTCATCCTATTGTATTTGGTTAGCTAATAGCAACAACCTTGCCTATTCTAACTAGCTGTAAAGTTGTCATACGTCATCAAATATAGATATAAAAAAACTGCTTTCAAATGAAAGCAGTTTTATAAATCTATAATAAATACGAAGTATTATTTTTTGTCTAAAAAGTCATTGACAAATTCTGGTGCCATTACTGATTCTACGAACATGTAAGCTCCAGTTTTTGGTGATTTCACCATTTTAATAGCTTTTGTCAAACGCTTTGATCCTGTCTGTAAAGATGCTACTGATTTCTTTGCCATGATTCCTCTTATTTAATTTCTTTATGAACTGTCATACGCTTAAGGATAGGATTAAATTTCTTAATCTCCATACGGTCTGGCGTATTCTTTTTGTTTTTTGTTGTAATATATCTAGAAGTTCCTGGCATACCAGAAGCTTTGTGCTCTGTGCACTCTAAGATAACTTGTATTCTATTTCCTTTCTTTGCCATTTTATCTTGACTTTAAGCGTATGCTTTTATTTATAAAATCCTTTTTCTCTAGCTTCTTTTAATGCAGCAGAAATACCAATTTTATTGATAGTCTTTAATGCAGATGTAGAAACTTTTAATGTTACCCACTTATCTTCTTCAGGAATGTAGAAACGCTTTTTAATCAAATTTGCATTAAACTTGCGTTTCGTTTTATTCATCGAGTGAGAAACGTTGTTTCCAACCATCGCTTTTTTCCCAGTAAGTTCACAAACTCTTGACATTGTTTTCTTTCTTTAGGTATGTTATTTTAAAACAGGGTGCAAATTTAATAAAACTTTACATTTCAACAAACATAAAACTCTACTTTTTTAAAATTTCTTTTTGAAGCATTTCAAAGGCTTTGTTTGTAGCCCTCATAATTACCTTTTCTCTATGGTTTCCAAAGTTAAAAACCTCTGAATAAATATGGTCTTTAGTGGCTATTGCAATCCAAACAGTTCCTACTTCAGCATCAGAATCTCCTTTTGAAGGACCAGCATTTCCTGTAGTACTAATTCCATAATCACTTTTAAACAATACTCTAACCTGCTTAGCCATAGCTTCAGCAACTTCCTTACTCACAACCGAATGGTCTTCAATGGCTACTTCTGGAACATTTAAAATATCAACCTTAGATTCTGTAGCATAGCTTACTACACTTCCTTTAAAATATTTTGAAGCTCCAGCATTTGCTGTAATGGCCTGTGCTATGGTTCCACCAGTACAACTTTCTGCTACAGCCAACGTTTTTTCCATAGCTGTTAATTGCATACCTATTACAGCTTCTATGGATTTATCTTCTTCAAATCCAACAAAGACATCTTCTATTTGAGGCAATAACAACTGAACCTGATGTTCTACTTCAGACTCAATAATATTTTTATCCATTCCTTTGGCAGACAAACGCAGTCTCACTCGTCCTAAATTTGGTAAATAGGCCAATTTAATATAAGCTGGCAAAGCATCTTCCCAAGCTTCAATACGGTCTGCGAGAGCACTTTCACCTAATCCGTAGGTTAATATTGTTTTGTGCTTAATGTATGGAAAGTGAAACTTTTCCCTAAGTTGCGGAATGACTTGGTCTTTTATCAATGCCTTCATTTCGAATGGTACACCTGGTAATGATACAAACACTTTACCATTCTTTTCTAACCACATTCCTGGAGCCGTTCCGTAGTGATTCATAAGAACTTTAGCTTTAGAAGGCACTAAAGCCTGATATTTATTCACCGTTAAAAGTGGCGCTTTATATTTGCTGAATATCTGTTCAACATTTGCCAGAACAGCTTTGTCTTCAACTAGAGTATCATTAAAGTATTCGCAAATAGTATGCTTGGTAATATCATCTTTAGTAGGACCCAGACCTCCTGTAACTATAATGATATCTGCATTATCTTCTGCTTCTTTTAAAGCCTTTAGAATATGAGCTTTGTCATCTTGTACAGAAGTAATCTGATAAACTGAAACTCCAATTTTATTGAACTCCTTACCTAGGAAAGCGGAATTTGTATCTACAATCTGACCAATTAGAATTTCATCTCCAATGGTGATTATCTCTGCTTGCATTATAAACCGAAATCAGACTTTATTTCGTTAGTTGCGTTTTCAACAGCGTTTAAAACATCTTGCAACTGCTTTTCTACGTTTTTATCTTGTTGCTCAAACTTACCCCAATCTTGTACTTCTATAAGTTGGTCATACACTCCAAGGTCAAAAAGCTCAATTGTTGGCTTCATCTTATGAGCTGCTTGATAAGTCTCACGATAATCTTTATTAGGCACTGCAACTTTTAATCTTTGAGCATCCTCTGGTACTTCTTCTAAAAAAGCTGCTGCTAAAGCTGCAACGAAATCTTCATCGTTATCAGCCATTTCTCTTACTCTATCTAATTTATAATGTTGTGGCATTTATTTTATTTTTATTGAAAACATTTCTTGGTCTTCAAGATATCCTTTTAGTTCATCGTTTGCAAAAACTTTACCAACTCCTGCTGGTGTGCCCGTAAAGATAACATCTCCAATTTTTAAAGTAAAATATTTTGACACATATTCTATTAATTCATCTATTTTCCACAACATTAACTCCGTATTTCCTTTTTGAACCGCTTCTCCATTGCGTTCTAAACTGAAGTTCATAGTATTAACATCCTTAAATTTAGTTTTTGGCAACCACTTTCCTATCACGGCAGCTCCATCAAAAGATTTAGCCTTTTCCCATGGCAATCCTTTAGATTTTAATTGTGCTTGAAGATCTCTGGCTGTAAAGTCTATACCAAGCCCTATTTCATCATAATACTTGTGAGCAAACTTTCGGTCAATGTATTTTCCTACTTTTTTGATTTTTACCAAAACTTCAACTTCATGATGTACTTCATCTGAAAAGTCTGGAATAAAAAAAGGTTGCTTACTTAATAAAATAGCTGTATCTGGTTTTAAAAACACAACTGGATCTGTTGGTTTTTCGTTTTCTAGTTCTTTGATATGGTCGGTGTAATTACGACCTATGCAGATGAGTTTCATTCATGGTTTGTTTGTCATTCCGTACTTGATACGGAATCTTTTTTTAGTTAATTATCAAGATATAATTAGAAAAAATCTACACTTCGACAAGTTCTATGTGACACTTTATTATTAACTCAATTTATTATTAAACTGTCTTAATTTTATAGCTGTTAATATTTTCTTGGTGTATAACGGAAAGTCTGCATTAAGCAACCAACCAAAATAACCTGGCTCTTGCTCTAAAACATCTACTACTCTTTTGTTTTTATGTTTTCCAAAAGAGAAACATTCTTCACCTTTTTTATTAAAAATGATAAATCCAGCAAAATCAGCGAACTTTTTTCTAGAACTAAATTCTGCCAAAAATTTAGTATCATTTTCTAACTCATCGTATCTAGATAACTGAGCTTTTAACACCTCATAAGTTGCCCTGGTATCTGCTTCTGCACTATGGGCATCATCTAAATTTTTATCACAGTAAAATTTATATGCAGCACTTAGTGTGCGTTGTTCCATTTTATGAAAAATAGTCTGAACATCTACTGCTACACGGTTTTTCATATCAAAATCTACATCTGCACGTAGCATCTCTTCTGCTAGAAGTGGAATATCAAACCGGTTAGAATTAAAGCCACCTAAATCGGAGTCCTTAATCATATTATAGATTTCTTTAGAAAGCTCTTTGAACGTTGGTTTATCAGCCACATCAGCATCAGAAATGCCGTGTATAGCTGTAACTTCTGCTGGTATTGGCATTTCTGGATTTACTAACCAGGTTTTACTTTCTTCCTTTCCGTCTGGATGTACTTTTAGAACAGAAATTTCTACTATTCTATCATTGGATATATTCACACCTGTAGTTTCTAAATCGAAAAAACAAATGGGCTTAGTGAGATTGAGTTGCATTATTTTGATTTTGAAAATCAAAGATACTTAGAAATCCTAAAATGACGTTGTATGTAAAGCAAAAGGATAACTATAAGTAATATTCATTTATATAAGTTAAGGTTTTACAGAAAAATAAGCATGATACAAAACTAATTTCTGTAATTTTAGATAATCTCGTATGAAGCTATTGAAAACCATATTTTTATTTCAGAAAAAAATAATATTTCTCGCATATTTTATTTCAATTATCATTGGTATAATATTCGGACTTAAATTAAATGTTATTGGGATTAGCTTTTTTACAATCCTACCTTTATTACATTATTTTTTCTATGACATAAAAGATAAATCTGAATACTATTATTATTACAATTTAGGTATAAGCAGAAATAGGCTCTGGCTCTCAACTCTTTTTACGGGAACAATTAACTTTTTGATCTTAGTATTAGTATGAGTGAGCTACACATAGACAGCGTCACAAAGTCGTACAGCGGAAAAGTTGTATTAAGTGACGTTTATTTAAATTGTAAACCTGGAGAAGTTAAAGGTTTAATAGGAAGAAATGGTTCAGGTAAATCTACACTTTTAAAGATTATCTTTGGCACCGAGAAATCCGATTTTAAGTTCATAAGAGCAAATAATAAAATTATAAAAAATGTGACAGATAGAAGGTATTTAATCAATTACTTGCCACAAGAAAACTTTCTACCAAATAATACGTCTATTAAAACACTTATAAGTTTATTTCTTGATAAAAAGAGTAGAAAAATTGTATTAGAAAATGAATATGTAAGACCACTATTAAGGAAGAAAAACCAACACCTTTCTGGTGGAGAAAAAAGAATAATTGAAATTCTTTTAATAATACATTCACAAGCAAAATATATTTTATTAGATGAACCTTTTAATGGCTTGAGTCCTATTATGAGAGACTATATTATTGATTACATTAATAAAAATAAAACTTCTAAAGGATTTATAATTACAGATCATGACTACACTAATATCATAAAACTTGCTGATAATTTAGTTTACTTAGATAGAGGTTACCTAAAAACAATTGATAAAAACGAATTGAGTGAGTTAGGTTATATACCTGCTTAACCTAAGTTTACCTCAACAAAAAAGCACAGTTTTAAAAACTGTGCTTTCTATTTTATAATAAGATTCTTCGCTATCGCTCAGAATGACATATTAATTTATATCTCACGTTTTTCGTCCCAAGCTTCTAAGTAATCTTTAACAGCTTTTACAAACTGTCCGCCTAAGGCACCATTTACCACCCTATGATCGTATGAATGCGATAAGAACATTTTGTAACGTATACCTACATAATCCCCTTCAGGACCTTCTATTACCGCAGGCACTTTTCTTATAGCTCCTAATGCTAAAATTCCCACTTGCGGTTGGTTTATTATTGGTGTTCCCATAATACTACCAAAAGTTCCTACATTGGTTACTGTGTATGTACCACCTTGTATATCATCTGGAGTAAGTTTGTTCTCCCTAGCTCGGTTTGCCAAGTCATTAACACGCTTAGCCATACCAAACAAATTCAATTCGTCTGCATTTTTAATTACAGGCACAATTAAATTTCCATCTGGCAATGCAGCCGCCATACCAAGATTTATAGATTTTCTCTTTATAATTTTATCGCCTTGTACCGAGATATTCATTAAAGGGAAATCCTTTAAAGCTTTGGCTACAGCTTCCATAAAAATCGGAGTGAAGGTTAAGTTTTCACCTTCACGTTTTTTAAACTCATCTTTTACACGTTTTCTCCAATTCCATATATGAGTAACATCAGCCTCTATAAATGATTGTACGTGAGCCGAAGTCTGAACAGAATCTACCATATGCTTAGCAATAAGCTTGCCCATACGTGTCATCTCAATGATTTCGTCACCTCCAGATACTTTTATTTCTTGCTCTTTTGGTTTTTCTTCCTTAGGCTTTTCTGTCTTAGGAGCCGCAACTGGAGTTTCAACTTTTTTCTCAACTACAGGTTGTTGCTTAGGGGTTTCAACTTTTGGTGCTTCTGGCTGTTGTACTACAGCACCATTACTTCTAGATTCTAAATAAGCTTTAATATCGTTTTTAGTAACACGATTATCTTTTCCTGTACCAGGAATAGCGTCGAGCTCATTTTGTGAAATTCCTTCTTGTTTCGCAATATTTTTAACCAACGGTGAGTAAAAACGATCACCCGAAGATATCACAGGCTCTACTGATTCTTTTGCAGCCACGACTGTTTGAGCAACCTCTGCTACTTCTTTAGATTGTTCTGGCTCAGAAACAGGCTCTACAACTGCTGGCGCTGACTCTTGTTGCGTATCTGCTCCTTCTGTTTCTATTATAGCAATAGTTTGCCCAACTTGAACGACATCATCTACATTGAATAGTTTTTCTACCAAAACACCATCTACCTCACTTGGTACTTCGCTATCTACTTTATCTGTTGCAATCTCTAAAACGGCTTCATCAGCTTCTATGGTATCTCCAACTTCTTTAAGCCATGATGTTATGGTTGCTTCCGCAACACTTTCTCCCATTTTAGGTAACTTAAGTTCAAACTTTGCCATATATATAATTTGAAGGTCTTTATTCGCTAATCGAGTGCAAAATTAATAAAAAAACAGATATTTTATTGATTTTTATTCAACAAACCATTTTTTAGAAGTGGATAACTTCACCTCTATCCACCGCACTATCACTTCCGAGGATAAAGTTACTGTTTTTCGGTAATAATCTAAAGCCTATAGTTTCTTGTTGCGATTTTTTCTTCATATCAGTAATAACAACCTTAGCTTTCAACAAGTTAAAATCATACAAAACAAGTGTATTAGGATCTAAATCAGCCTCAATTTCCTTTAACAGCTCAACAGGTTGAGGCAATATGTGTTTTAAAGTTTCATCTGACCTATCTGAAAAAACAATTGTTTTTAGGTAATTTTTCTTAGCTGTTTTAGGCACACTACTTAAGCCACGTGCCAACTTAATACTCAACCAAACTATAGCGTTAAAAACAATATTTTGTTTAAAATGCTTCTTATAAAATATCTGCATAGCACCATAAAAACGTTTGGCATAATTTGCATCTTTTAATGTGCTTTCACCTTTAAAATGAATTACAGTTGTTTGTCCAAAATAAAAATTCTGGTAACCTACTTTTAAAATTTTATATGATAAATCAATATCCTCACCATACATAAAATAATCCTCATCAAAACCTCCTACAATATCATATACTTTCTTTTTCACCAACATAAAAGCACCAACGAGAATATCAACTTCACCTATTGAATTCGTTTCGAAATGATTGGCGTAGTAGCCATTGGAATTACCTAAGAGTTTTTTTAAAGCGACTTTAGGCTTAGGAACATTACGCTTACTTTCTGGTAAAAAATGCCCAGATCCATCTATAAGTTGGCAACCAACAATTCCTAGATTATCTTCTGTTTTGGTAAAGTTTAAAATTCGAGAAAAGGTATCTTCTGCAACTACCGTATCAGGATTTAAAATGCATATATACTCACCTTTTGCTTTTGCGACACCAATGTTATTTCCTTTCGAAAACCCATAGTTATTCTTATTTTCGATTAGAATTACATTAGGAAATAGTTCCTTCACCATTGTACAGCTATCATCAGACGAATCATTATCTACTACAATAATTTCCGCTTCAATATCTTCAATGGCAGCTTCAACACTTTTTAGACACAATTCTAAAAAATAACGCACATTATAATTAAGGATAACAACTGAGAGCTTCATGTTTGCCCTATGATTTTAAGGATGCTTCAAAAGGAACTCTATCAATAATACTTCGTCCCAAAGTAATTTCATCGGTATACTCTAATTCATTTCCAGCAGCAACACCACGAGCAATAGTAGATGTTGAAACATTAAAATCTTGAATTTGTCTAAAAATATAGAAGTTAGTTGTGTCGCCTTCCATCGTTGGACTCATGGCAAAAATCAACTCTTTAACCTTACCCGATTTTACTTTTTCTACCAACGTTGCTATGTTTAAATCCTGAGGACCAATACCATCCATAGGTGATATTTTTCCGCCTAAAACATGATACAACCCTTTGAAAGAGCTTGTATTTTCAATTGCCATAACATCTCTTATGTCTTCTACCACACAGATTATTTCATCGTTTCGCAATGGGTTTTCACAAATTTCACAAAGTGGTTTATCACTAATATTATGACAGGATTTGCAGAAATTAATCTCAGATCTCACCTTAGATAATGCCTCTGATAATTGTAACGTTTGTTGCTGTGGCTGCCTTAATAAATGCAGAACCAAACGCAAAGCGGTACGCTTACCTATACCTGGTAATTGTGACATTTCGTTAACCGCATTTTCAAGAAGTTTTGATGAAAATTCCATAGTTGCGAAGGTACTGAATTTTGTATACACAAAAGCCCAACCAAATTAAGATTTATGATTAGGCTTTTATTATAATTTTAAGTCTATTTTAAAATAAGCTTCTTGGTTATTTCTCCTTTTGAGCTATTCAATTTCACAAAATACACTCCTGAATTAAATGATGAAACATCTATTTCTTGGCCATTTTGTAAATTTAAGCCTTTAGCATAAAACACTATCTTTCCTAAAGAGTTGAAGATTCTAACACTCACATCTTCCGAACTATCCCATTTTAAATTTACTTCACCTGAAGTAGGATTTGGAAACATCGCAAAATCCTCAAATTCAAAATTCGTAACACTTAAGGATTCGTCATACACATTTGATCTCCACAAACCTCTACCGTATGTCGCTGCATAGATTTTGTCATCAGCTGTATTGATTTCAAGCTCATTTATTCTAACATTTGGAAGACCATTATTGAAAGCTGTCCATGTATTTCCTAAATCATTATCTGTATAATAAATCCCGTAATTCATACCGACATACAAGCCATCATTTCCGTTGTCTTGCCAAACTACAGCCTGAGAAGCAAATGATGGCAAATCCCATTTTATTGATGTCCAAGAGACACCATTATCTGTACTTACATAAACTTTTTGGTTGTTTGTAGTTGCTATAGCAATTTTTGTAGGATCAGTTGGATGAACAGCAATAGAATTTATCCAGCCGCCATTAAAACTTGATTGAGACCAAAATCCTCCTCCATTAACAGTATACCAAAAACTGCCATTTATAGCTAAATACATAAAATTATTGTTAGATGGAGCTATTTTTAAATGATCAATATCATCACCAAAATTTTGAGAAATCGACGTCCATGTACTACCACCATTTTCAGATTTATAAACTTCATCAAAAGCACAATAAATGGTATTTTGAACAATTGGATCTTGTTCAAACGGTACTATCCAATTCCAATTATAATCACCGCCTTTACCGTCTGGTTGAGAAACACCACTTATGCTAAGACCTCCATTAAATGTTTTTATAAAGGATCCAAACTGGGAAGTACCATACATAATTTGCGTGTTATTTTTATCCACAAACCCTTCCATACCATCAGCTCCCCACCAATCTGTCCAATTCCCATCTGATCCAAGGACAGAAGAACCGTTATCTTGAGAACCACCTGTAACAACCACTGGATTAGTTTGGCTTACACCAATTTTATAAAATTGTCGAATACCCATACCTGGGGTTAGATCTGTATAATAATTACTATTAACTAAAGTTGGATTTTCCGCTTTATAAATACCACCATCTGTACAAACGAACAATTTTGCATTAGCACCTGAGCCAGCAAACTGTAATAAATCTACATCCGCATGACAATAGCCTATATTATTTATTGAAGCACCGTAAGGTGTCCATTGTGACGAGTTTGTAAAATTTAAACCACCATCTGTAGACCTCCAAGTATTTATTCCGGCTATGTGGACATCATTAATATCATTGGGATTAACAGCAATATCCATATCTCTAGGTGCTTGCCCCACACCTGCATCACTCGGATCTTGAGGATCAGTACTATATCCAAAATAATTCTTTCCTACATGGTTTAATTTGACAAAAGTTGAACCACTATCTGTGGATTTATATAAACCTCCAAAAGCACCATTAAAAGCCTCTACTACATAAACAACTGATGGATTATCTTCAGAAACTCCTATCATCTTTGGCCCGTTAGAAAATTGGTTTGAAGCCGTTCCAGAAACCTCTGTAAAGTTCATTCCTCCATTAGTTGATAAATAAAATTTATTTCCTGATGCATATATTGTATTGGGATCTCCTGGCTTGAATTCAAAATCAAAACCATTTCCTGTTGAAACGAAGTAAATTGAAGTCCATGTACTTCCTCCATTTGTTGATTTATACAAGCCGCTTCCCTGTGAACTGGCATATAAAATATTAGAATCTGTTGGATGAACTAAAATCTTATTCACCGTTCCTCCTGGAAGATTCCCATGAAGCGTCCAAGTAGATCCACCATCTTCTGACCTGAATATTGCTCCACTCGTTGATCCCCAAAAGTATCTTGAACTGTTTAGAGGGTCTATCGCTAGAGAATATACATCCATGTTGGAAAGGTTATCTGTAAGAACAATCCAAGTTACACCACCATCTAGACTCTTCCAAACACCACCAGTTTCTCCACCAGCAATAATATGATCCATGTTGTTCGGATCTACCGACATTGATGTTATTCTACCAACACCTGGATTGTAGCCTGATGTAGCATTCCAATAGGTTGGCCCCATTTCTTCCCATGTACCTACAACGGTTCTTGCTGCAAGACCTTCATCATTATTAGATAAATTATAGTTCAATAATTCGTCATAGTAAAACTGTGGGGATTTTAACTTTCCTGTTTCATCCATAGCTCTTTCGGCAAAATATTGCCAACGTCTAAAAGGTTTATAACCTGTACCTCTCCCTCGACCAACAGAGTCAAAATGCGTCTCCGCTACTTGAACCACACTTTGAACAGTATGTGTACCTTCTGCTATTAATTCTTTAAAATCTTGAGCACTCAAAATTGAAATGCAAAGCAAACTCAAAACTAGAGTAGAAATCTTTTTCATAGTTGTTATTTATTGTTTAGCTATTTTCACCAAAAATAGTATTTTTAAGTAATTTATTATACACACCTTTATGACTCCAACGTCAATACTTATTTTAATTGCTGCTTACTTTGTCGTACTTATCTTAATTTCTTACTTCACCGGAAAAGAAGATTCTAATGCTGCCTTTTTTAAAGCTAACAAGTCTGCACCATGGTATTTAGTGGCTTTTGGAATGATTGGAGCTTCGTTATCTGGTGTAACATTTATTTCTGTCCCTGGCGCTATAGAGACGAAACAGTTTGGTTATTTACAGGTAGTCTTTGGCTACTTCTTTGGTTATTTAATCATAGCCTATGTATTGCTACCTTTATATTACAAATTGAACCTCACCTCTATTTACACCTACTTGAGAGACCGTTTTGGTAGTACAAGTTATAAAACAGGTTCTATTGCTTTTCTTATTTCAAGAACTGTCGGTGCTGCATTTCGTTTGTTCCTAGTAGCTAAAGTTTTACAACTATTGGTTTTTGACCTTTTTGATATTCCTTTTGCCATTACTGTGGTTATAACAATAGCCCTAATTTGGTTATACACCTTTAAAGGAGGTATAAAAACTATCATTTTTACAGATACGCTACAAACACTTTTCATGTTAATATCGGTTGTTGTCACCATTATTTTTCTGGCATCTGCACTAGATTTTAATAGTATAGGAGATGTTATTTCTTATACTAAAGAGAGTCATTTAAGTAAAGTTTTCTTCTTTGAAAACAGCAAAGATCCACAATACTTTTGGAAAAGTTTTCTTTCTGGAATCTTCATTACTATTACTATGACTGGCTTAGACCAAGATATGATGCAAAAAAATCTGACCTGTAAAAGCTTGAAAGATGCTCAGAAAAATATGATTTCCTTTAGTATCGTATTGATTTTTGTAAATATCTTATTTCTAGTTTTGGGCTTAATGCTTACAGAATACGCTGCTCAAAATGGCATCACAGCGACTAAGGATGATTTATTCCCTACCATAGCCATGTTACCTGAAATTGGCATTATAACCTCAGCTTTCTTCTTGCTTGGGCTTATCGCTGCTGCCTACTCAAGTGCAGACTCTGCACTAACATCCCTTACCACTTCGTTTTGTTATGACATTCTTGATATTGAAAACAAACCTGAAGCGTCAAAAAAAGGGATCAGAAAAAAAACACATGTCGGATTTAGTGTAGTGTTAGTTTTTGTAATAATCTTATTTGATTTAATTTTTAAAGATGTTTCCGTAATATGGGAATTATTTAAAGCTGCTGGCTACACTTATGGGCCTTTACTAGGACTTTTTGCTTTCGGGTTATTTACCAAATATCAAATTAAAGATAAACTTGTTTGGGTTATAGCCATTGTTTCACCAATAGTATCTTACATTTTAAACCTTTATTCTAAAGAATTATTCAATGGTTACGAAATTGGTTTTGAAATTTTGATAATTAATGGGCTTTTAATGTTCATAGGATTATTACTTCTTAAAAAGAAATCTTAATACTGACCCGTTCCCAACAACACCAATGTGCAAGCCACTTCATAATTGATATTATTCTGATTCAAAAGATTGTAAAATTCTGGATTTTCGGTTCCTGGATTAAATATCACACGGTTGGGTTTTAATTCCATTATGTAATCATAGTATGGTTTTTGACGCTGAGGATTTAAGTAAAGAGTTACGGTATCTATACCCTTATAAGGCATTAATTCCGTATCTATCTCAATTCCTGCTACAGTTCCCGATTTTAATCCAAAAGCTTTGACGTCGTGATTATTCCCTTTCAATCTGTTGATGGCAATATTTGAATAACGCTCTGGTTTCAGAGAAGCTCCAATGACCAATGTTTTTTTATTCATATGTTAAAAAGATGTTAAGTTAAATTTATAGAGTAACATTCCGTAAATATAGTCGTCTATCCTTAAACGAACTTTCAATCAATCAAAAAACGATCAATCAAATGAAACATTTATTTGTAATGTTGGCTATTCTATGTTCTGGAATAGCATTTTCACAACCCAATTCGAATTCAGAACTTAAAAACGGATCTATTTCAGGTCGCGTTATTGACGCTGCTCTTAACCAGCCTCTACCTTATGTTAATATTGTTATTAAAGACAATAATGAAAAAGTTTTAACAGGTGGAATCACTAATGACGATGGTACATTTGCTATTGAAAATATTCCTGAAGGTAATGTTATTGTTTCTATTCAGTTTATCGGTTACAAAACCATAAATCAATCTGTAACCATAGCAAAAGGCAACTACAAAGTGACCCTTGGTGATATAAAATTAGAGGAAGAAGCTACTGGTTTGGATGAAGTAACTATTGTTGCTGAAACCTCAACTATTCAACAAAAAGTGGATAGAAAAGTGATTACCATTGGTAAAGATTTACAGACTGCAGGTGCAACGGCTAGTGAAATTATGAACAATTTGCCTTCAGTAAGCGTTGACCAACAAACAGGATCTATTAGCCTTCGCGGTAATCAAAATGTTCGCGTTATGGTCGATGGAAAACTGTCTAACATTCCTGCCGATCAATTATTGAAGCAAATTCCTTCAACTTCTATTAAAAGTATAGAGTTGATTACTAACCCTTCAGCAAAGTATAACCCTGAAGGTATGAGTGGTATCATTAATATTGTTTTGCACAAAAACACGCAAATTGGATTTAATGGTAATATCAATGTAGGTCTTGCTTATGATATAGAACCAAAATTTAACAGTTCAATTGATGCGAACTACCGTAACGGAAAATTTAATTTATTCGGTTCATATAGTAATAGTGTTGCTAAAAATGTAAACTATGGTCAAATCGATAGACTTGAACAAGACATTCAGCAAAATTTCAACATTCTTAATAATAATAAGTCGAATCTTTTTAAAGTTGGATTGGATTTTTATCTCGATGATAAAAACACTTTTTCAGTCTTTACAAATCAAAACACTTTTGATGGTTGGGGAGATGTAAATTCTAGAATTGCATATCTATATGATACATCCCTGAATGAATCACAAAATACAAGGACAGATAATGAAAATGATAATAACCAATACAACTTCAATTATAAGCACGATTTCAATGAAGAAGGCCATAATATAGAACTTGAAGTCGACTACAATACTTTTGAAGGCTTTGGTGATACTAACAACATATTCTTCAGTTCACAACGCCCAAATTTCTTTGAAGCCACAGATACTGAGCGTGACAATACCACGATTAATTTAGATTATGTGAATCCATTATCAGAAACCACAAAATTAGAATTAGGGTTACAAGCACGTTTGTTCGATACTAATATTTTCTACGAATCTAATGCTCGCGAGCAAAACGAGTTTGGAGATTACATACCTACTACAACTAATTTTGACTATACAAGAGATATTTACTCAGCTTATGCGACTTATGGTAAGAAGATGGAAAAATGGAGTTACCAAGTTGGTCTAAGAGCGGAGTCTGTAAATGTAGATTCTGAAGCTTATAAAATCGATTTATCTAGTAATGAGGAATTAACTATTCCATTTGAAAACGATTATATTGAACTTTATCCTTCAGCATTTTTCACCTATTCTCCTTCGGATAAAAACTCATACCAATTAAGTTATAGCCGAAGAGTTGATAGACCAGGAATAGGACAAGTAAACCCTTTACCAGAATTTAATACACCTTTAATTTCTCAATTTGGAAATCAGGAATTACGTCCGCAATTTACCAATTCTATTGAAACAAATTACACAAGACAATTTGAAAAAGGAAGTATTACAGCTGGCGTGTTTTATAGAATGATTGAAGATGAAATTCAACAAGCTATTTTAATCGATAGAGCGGATACCAACCGATTGATCTTAACCAATCTTAACTTTGACAATTCTTCATCTTACGGTATTGAAGTTTCGTCTAATTATAGACCAACAAAATGATGGAGTTTTAATGCTAGTTTCGATTTGTTTTCTCAAACTCAAAAAAGTGTAGCTGAGTCTTTTGATGACGACCAAAACATAGTTTTAAACACTGTTGAAGTTGATAACGTAGCATGGAACCTAAGAGCTTTCAACAATTTTAAAGTAAGCAAAAGTTTAAGTTTTTCAGCATTTGGAATGTATAGAGCTAAAAACAGAAATATTCAGTTTGAAATGAATGACATGCTTATGGTTAACCTAGGTATGCGCTATACTTTTATGGAAGGCAGAGCTAACTTCAGCCTAAGCTACAATGATATTTTTGATACCATGTATGCGCAGTTTGATGGCCAAAGACCGTTTGTGCAAAGAGGACAATTTAACTGGGAAAGTCAACAAATTTCAGGACGATTATCTTACCGTTTTGGCGGAGGAAAATACAGAGCAAAATCTCGTAAACAAAGAGATGATAATGAAAAAGATGGAGGAGGTTTATTCTAATAAAACATATTTGATAGCCAACATAAATAGTTGATGGTTAGTGTTAATGCTTGGACTATTAAATAAAGAAAACCCGAAACGTAAAGTTTCGGGTTTTTGTTAAATAGCCGTTAAATGTGTTAAAGTTTGAAATAAAAACCCAACTCTTACGTCTATATAGATGATAAGTTTTAAGTAATAATAGTTATTAGAATTTTTCATATTCTATAACATAGTGTTAGTTAAAGTTGGTTAATAGCTGAAAAAGCCCTGACAAATTTTGTCAGGGCTTTTTTTTAGTTTATTAAATTTTATTCCGTTTTTCAATCCTCATTTGGAATATTTTTTTCCTTACAATATTTTTCAATCTCTGTATCACTTTCGAAATAATCATCACAAAACTCGTCCAGCTCTTTTTCAGTGGACTTAAAATATCTTTCTTGAGCTGTCAATAATCTATCAGTTTGTTCAATAAACTGCTCGAACTCCTTATTAATTTTACATAGTTTATCAATTGTCTTAAAATCAAGGTCTCTATATATTGCTGGGAATAAAACTTTGCTTTGATAAGGATTTGAATTTAATTCTATTACTCCAATCCCAAAAGACTGATTTAATCTTTCCATTTCATCCAAAAGGCTATCACTAAATTCAAACGCGACTAAATAACCAAAATTTGCCCAACTAGAATTTGAAACTGCTTGAAAGTATGCTTTTTTTAATTCCGAATCAGAATTAATTTCTTTCTTTATCTCATAAGAGTTTAGTTTAAAGGTATCAACTCGATTAATCGATTTCAAAAAGTTTTGGCTGACTTTGGTCTGTAAATTTAAAAATTTAACACCAACCATATCTGGATGTGTCCATATCTGATTACTATCTTTACCATATTTCGATTGCTCATGAAATATGGTCTTAGAATAAATCTTAGTGTTTTTCAAATAACTACTCAAAAGTTTATGTAAATCTCTTTCACTATATGATTTTACTTTACTTCTAGGTAACTTAGTCGTAGTTGTCGTAGTTGTTCCAGATAAAATTTCAATCCCAATATCTTGTTCGTTTTTGGTTAAATAGTAAGAATAGGAGCCATTTTCTTCTTTAATTCTTTTAACACGAGTATCTCCATTTCTAATAAAATCACCTAACAATGAAGAAATAGTAGCAGGAGGTGTTTTAGCCTTACCAAAATCATAATAACCATTTTCTATAATATGATTATGAACTTCCATGTAGTTTGTCAATCCATTAATGTCATCAAGACTTTTTAAGATCGCTTCTTTTATTGTCATAAAAAATATTCATTTTTTTAATATTTGCTTTTAACAAACACTAAACTGTAATTTTATTTTACATTTTTAAGAAATCAAAGCTAATTACTTCTCAAAGATGATTTTTGAGTAGCTTACCTTAATCATCAACCGCTTGGCCAACAACTTGCCTAAATTTCCAACCGGTTTCATCATCGTTGGTGTTTCCGGTTTGTTTCATTATAATTCCAATGATGTTTTCTTTTGGATCTGCAAAATATTGGGTGTTGAAGTAACCTCCCCAATCAAATGTACCTGCGCTACCTCTTCCACCACTAGCTTGTCCTTTTTCATTAAGTACACCAAAAGCCAATCCGTAATAAGCACCAGCGCCTTCCCATAAATCACCAATTTGATTAGCCATCATACTCTGAATTGTTGTTCTGCTTAAAATACGTACTCCATTCAACTCACCGTTATTAAGATACATCTGTAAAAACGTAGCATAATCTTTTGCCGTACTCGACAAACCTGCACCACCCGAAAAAAATGTCTTAGCACCTTTTATTGGATAATTAGGATCATAAAAATCTTCAGCATAGTTAGTCCATTTGCCATCCTTTCTAGTTTGAAGGCTTACCAATCGTTCATGCTTCTCTTTTGGTAAATAAAACCACGTGTCGTCCATGCCTAGTGGATCAAAAATACGTTCTCTAAAAAACTGATCTAAAGGCATACCAGATACTACTTCTATAAAATAACCTAGCACATCTAAACCTTCGCTGTAGGTAAATTTTTCACCTGGATGATGATGTAAAGGCAACTTTGCGAGTTTCTTTACACTCTCTTCAATAGTTATCTTTTTGGTAGTAAATAAGTCCGTAACACCTGCATCTTTATATAGGCGTTGAAATCTTTTATCACCATCAATAACACCATAACCAAGTCCCGAAGTATGTGTTAATAAATGCTTTATAGTTATAGGACTTTTAGCTGGTATAGTTTTATACGTGCCATCTTCATAAAGTGTATCTAAAACTTGGGCGTTTTCAAACTCAGGAATGTATTTTGAAACTGGCTCATCTAAACCAAATTTTCCTTCTTCCCACAACATCATTACTGCAGTAGAAGTAATCGCTTTAGTTTGTGACGCTATTCTGAAAATATCATCTTTTTTAAGCTTTCTACCTGAATCATTATCAGCATAACCAAAAGCTTTATGGTAAACTATTTTGCCATTTCTTGCCACCAAAGCCACTGCTCCTGGAATTTGAGATTTTTCAATAGCCTCAAGACAAACTGAATCTATACGTGCCAAACGCTCTGTCGACATTCCGACACTTTCAGGACTGGCAGTTGTTAGTGGTGGAGAATTTTTTATCGACTTTGTTTGAGCTGAAGTAATCAGAAAACAAAGACTGAAAAGTATTGCAATAATAGTTTTCATAATTTAGGTTTTTACCAGTTCATAATGACACTTCCCCAAGTGAAACCACTACCAAACGCAGCTAAAACAACGGTATCTCCTTCTCTTATTTTGCCTTCTTCCCAAGCTTCGGTTAAAGCTATTGGAATTGAAGCCGCTGTTGTATTACCATACTTTTGAATGTTATTAAACACCTGATCGTCTCCTAGCTGAAATTTCTTCTGAATAAATTGAGCTATTCTTAAATTCGCTTGGTGAGGAATAAGCATATCAATATCTTCTGGCTTTAATTTGTTTTTCATTAAGCCTTCCATAATCACTTCGCTAAAACGCACTACTGCATTTTTAAACACAAATTGGCCGTTCATATATGGGAAATAACTTTCGTCATCTTTGTTATCATCTGCAATAATATCAGTCACCCAACGTGTTCCCATTCCTGGTGCTTTTACCACTAATTCCTCGGCATGTTCACCTTGGCTATGCAAATGTGTTGATAAAATGCCTTTGCTTGTATCTTCTTCTCTAGTTAAAACTGCCGCTCCTGCTCCATCACCAAAAATCACTGACACACCTCTACCACGAGTGGTTTTGTCTAATCCATGAGAATGTAGCTCACTACCAATAACAAGTACATTTTTATACATACCTGTTTTTATAAAATTATCGGCTACAGAAATAGCATATACAAAACCAGAACATTGGTTACGTACATCTAACGCACCAACCGTTTTTATATCTAAAGCATGTTGTACTTGCACACCTGGACCAGGGAAATACATATCTGGACTTAAGGTGGCAAAAATGATAAAATCGATATCATTCTTATCGATTCCAGCACGTTCTATAGCCACTTTAGCTGCTTTTACACCCATTGTTGCCGTAGTATCACCATCACCTTCCTTTACCCAACGACGTTCTTTAATTCCTGTACGTTCTTGTATCCATTCGTCATTTGTATCCATGATTTTTGACAAATCATCATTAGTCACAACATTATCTGGCACGTACTTGCCTAAGCCTATTATCTTTGAATTATACATAGTATTTATTTAAGTAATGCAATTTAATCTATACGAAAGGAATTACACTTCTTTAAAATTCATATTCGTTATGCATGCATAATACCTGTGTCAGTTTGTCACATTTTCTGCCTTGGTATTCTATTTGTTTAAAGCTACGCAGATTATAAATAATATATTAATTCAGACTCCTGTTAATTCAGGACTAATAAAAACAACATAAAAATGGCAAAAGGAAGTATTAATGTATCGGTAGAGAATATCTTTCCATTAATTAAAAAATTCTTGTACTCAGATCACGAAATCTTTTTACGTGAACTTATCAGTAATGCTACAGATGCAACTTTAAAGCTAAAACACCTTACTAGCATTGGTGAATCTAAAGTTGAATATGGCAATCCTAAGATTGAAATAAAAATTGATAAGGAAGGAAAAAAGCTTCATATTATAGATCAAGGTTTAGGTATGACAGCTGAAGAGGTTGAAAAGTACATTAACCAAGTTGCTTTTTCTGGTGCTGAAGAATTTTTAGATAAGTATAAGGATACTGCTAAAGATTCTGGTATTATCGGTCATTTTGGTTTAGGGTTCTACTCAGCATTTATGGTTGCTGAAAAAGTAGAAATCATTACCAAATCTCATACTGACGCTCCAGCAGCACATTGGACATGCGATGGCTCACCTGAATTCACTTTAGAAGCGTCTGACAAAACAGAAAGAGGAACAGAAATTATTTTACACATTTCTGAAGGTGAAGAAGAATTCTTGGAAGAAGGAAGAATCCGTGAGCTTTTGACCAAGTACAACAAGTTTATGCCTATTCCAATTAAGTTTGGAACTAAAGAAGTAAACGATCCAGATTTTACACCAAAAACAACAACAGATAAAGACGGTAAAGAAACTACTGAGCCTCACAAACAAATAACTGTTGATGACATCATCAATAATCCGAATCCGGCTTGGACAAAACAACCAACAGATTTAGAGGATGAAGATTACAAAAGTTTCTACAGAGAACTGTATCCTATGCAGTTTGAAGAACCGCTTTTCCACATTCATCTTAATGTAGATTATCCTTTTAACTTAACAGGAATCTTGTATTTCCCTAAGATGACGAATGATCTTAACATGCAAAAGGATAAGATTCAACTGTACCAAAACCAAGTTTTTGTAACGGATAATGTAGAAGGTATCGTTCCTGAATTCTTAACCATGTTAAGAGGTGTTATTGATTCTCCAGACATTCCGCTAAACGTTTCGCGTAGTTACTTACAAGCTGATGGTGCAGTTAAAAAGATTTCATCTTACATTACACGTAAGGTTGCCGATAAATTAAAATCACTTTTCAATAGTAATCGTGAAGATTTTGAAAAGAAATGGGATGACATCAAAATTGTTATTGAATACGGAATGCTTTCAGAAGAAAAATTCTTTGAAAAAGCAGATAGTTTTGCACTTTACCCAACGGTTGATGGTAAATACTACACGTTTGAAGAGTTAACTAACGCAGTTAAAGCGAAACAAACCGACAAGGATGGTAAAATGGTTATTCTTTATGCGTCTAACAAAGATGAGCAACATGCTTACATAGAATCTGCAAAAGCTAAGGGATATGAAGTTTTATTATTAGACTCTCCAATTGTAAGTCATTTAATGCAGAAGTTAGAAACAACAAAAGAAAACATTTCGTTTGCTAGAGTTGACGCAGATCATATTGATAACTTAATTAAGAAAGACGATACGGTAATTTCTAAATTGTCTGAAGACGAAAAAACAAAATTAGACGAATTACTGAAAGAAGTTGTGCCTTCTGAAAAATTCATGGTACAGTTAGAAGCTATGGATAGTAGCGCATCACCTTTTATGATTACACAACCTGAGTTTATGCGCAGAATGAAAGAAATGCAACAAACTGGCGGTGGTATGTTTGGTATGGGTCATATGCCAGAAATGTATAATTTGATAGTGAACACAAACCATGATTTAATCAATGATATTTTAAATACCGAAGCTAAAGAAGACAAAGAACGTTTAATTAATCAAAGTTTAGATTTAGCACGTTTATCGCAAGGCTTACTTAAAGGTGAAGAGTTAACAAACTTTATTAAGCGTAGTTACGAGATGATAAAGTAACCTTGAATGATATGTCATACTGAACTTTTTTTAGTATAACCACTGATACAAAACCACTTAGATAATCCTAAGTGGTTTTTTTGTAACTTTAAATCTGAGACGTCGTCTTACTAAAGTAACAATCAATCAAATTATACAATGAAAACAAAGATTTCACTAATTGTTGTTGTATTTAGCTTCCTTTTTACAACTGCTCAAGACCAAAATTTAACTCAACAATTCGATGATATTGTAGCACAATTCTATAATGATTCTAATGCACCTGGTGCTACAATTTTAGTCGCAAAAAACGGAAAAACCATATATAGAAAAGCTGTTGGTAAATCTAATTTAGAATTAGGTGTAGATATGATTCCAGAAAACGTATTTATGCTGGCTTCAATCACAAAACAGTTTACAGCAGTTTCTATTTTAATGCTAGAAGAACAAGGCAAGCTACGCTTAGATGATCCTATTACTAAGTTTATTCCAGATTATCCTACTCATGGAAAAAATATAACCGTTCACCACCTTCTTAATCACACCTCTGGTATCAAAAGCTATACAAGTATAGGTGATTTAAGACAAGTCGCCAGACAAGACAAAACCTTAGATGAGCTAATAGATTTCTTTAAAAATGAACCAATGGATTTTGATCCAGGTGAAGATTATCGTTATAATAACTCTGGCTATGTTTTACTTGGTAAAATTATAGAAGTAGTATCTGGTGAAACTTATGCAGACTTTATTAGTAATCATATTTTTCAACCTTTAGATATGAATGCTTCCCAATACGGTAGTCATCGTAAAATCATTAAAAATAGAGCTATGCCTTATGAAGAAACAGACAATGGTTATGTTAATGCAAGTTACCTAAGTATGTCTTTACCACATGCTGCTGGTGCGCTTACTTCAACTATCGATGATATGCTAAAATGGCAAAATGCCTTGACCAATAATACATTGATAAAAGCATCTACATTTCAAAAAGCGATTAATGGTTCTAAGTTAAACAATGGTGAACACATTGATTATGGCTATGGATTAGGTGAACTAATGCTTAAGGGTTCTAAAGGTTATACACATAGTGGTGGTATTTTTGGCACCTCAACAGACGGTATTTACTTAATAGATGAAGATGTTTATGTTATAGGATTAAGCAATTGTAGCTGTAATAATATTGGTACTGTAACAAAACAATTAGCTGCTACTGCCATTGGTAAGCCTTTCCCTTCAATGAAAGATGTGATAAAATTAAATGAAGATCAGCTAAAAAGATGGGAAGGAGCTTATCAATTTGAAGATGGATCTGTAAGACATATTTTCTTTAAAGATGGTGCTCTAAAGAGTATGAGAGAATCTGACACAAATACTGTTTTTGATATTTTTCCACTTTCTGAAAATCGATTTATTTTTAAAGACAATAATATAGAATACAAATTTTCTAAGTCTGCTGATGGTAAAAAACAAGCCATATTTATTACTGATTCTGAAAATATCGGTAAACAAATCGACAAAGCTATGCCAGAAGCAAGAAAAGAAATTAAACTATCTAACGCCATTTTGAGTCAATATGCTGGTAAGTACCAATTAGCACCAAACTTTAATGTGGTTATTACTGTAAAAGGTAATGAAATCTATGCTCAAGCTACAGGACAAGGACAGTTTCCGCTTTTTGCTGAAAATGAAACTACTTTCTTTGCAAAAATTACAGCTCTTAAAATGGTATTTAATAAAAATGCTTCAGGAAAAGTAGAAAGTTTTACTTTGTACCAAGGCGGACAAGAAACGATTGCTAAAAAAATAGAATAGCATTAACCAATTGTAAATAAAAACCACTTAGAAAATCCTAAGTGGTTTTTTTATTATTCACCAAACTCATTGAAAAACAGATTTCGCTCATCCATATAGCGTGTAGACTAAGTGCTTATTCTTTAAAAATAGTGATTTTGATAGATTTGATCTGTACTAACATAAAACCTTTAAACCATGGAAAATCAAATTAGTTTAAGTATCAATAGACCTTGCAATGAAGATTTTAGTTCCTTTAGCCCAACTCAAAAAGGAGGATTTTGCGACGCTTGTCAAAAAGAAGTGATTGACTTTACAAAAATGAATACGGATGATATCATTACTTTTTTTAAAAATAACCAAACACAAAATACTTGCGGCAGATTAAAAATCGAACATTTAGAAACACCTTTAAAAGTTAAACCCAAAAGAAAAAGACTAGGTCTATTTACTGGCATTTGTCTTTCCATTTTAGCTTTTTTTTCCGTTTCAACCGCAAAAGCTCAAGAATTAAAAAAATCTAAAGACAAAATAAAGCAAGGAACCATAGTTGATACATTAAAAAACAAAAACAACATAGTTGTTAAAGGTACAATAACAACAGAAAGTGATGGTTTACCTTTACCTGGAGCTAGTGTTGTTTTACAAGGTACATCCCAAGGAATACAAACCGATTTTGATGGGAATTTTGAATTTCCAAATAAACTAAAAAAAGGCGATGTTTTAATTGTTAGTTATATAGGTATGGAATCACAAAAAATTGTAATTGAGAATAAAAAGTCCGCATCACTAATAGAATTGAAAATCAACATGGATTATGATTCCTGCGTTATTGTAGGTGAAGTAGCAGTAAAAGAAATCTTTAAGTCAAAAAAGAATTAATACAACGCAATTATGAAAGTGTTCATCATAATTTTTGTATTTATTTATTCTTGGACATCTAGTGGTCAAGCTTCAGATTTTGAACATATAGATTTCACAAAAGCTGAAAATATAGTAAAATTAAATAAAGGGAAAAGTCTAGATAACTTACCGCTCTTAGCTCATGAACTTACTTCAAAATTAGAAACAGATGTAGAAAAGTTCAGAGCCATATACAGATGGGTCTGCGAAAATATTAGTGGTGATTATAAGCAACATAATAAGGTTAGTAAAAAATTAGTTGATCTTAAGAATGATAGCCTAGGTTATATCAAATGGAACGATGAATTTAAAAAAGAGGCTTTTAAAACATTATTAAAAGATAAAAAAACAATGTGTACTGGTTATGCATATTTAATCAAAGAACTATGTTTTATAGCTAATATTGAATGTAAAATTATTGAGGGTTATGCAAGATCATTTGAGACAAACGTTGAAAAGTTAGAATATGTAAACCATTCTTGGAATGTTGTTAAGTTAAACAATAAATGGTATTTATCCGATGCCACTTGGTCCAGTGGTTATATGCTAAATGGGTATTTTTTCATTAAGGATTATAATGATGGGTATTTTTTAACCGAACCGATATTATTTGCCAAAAATCATTTTCCAGTACATGAAAAATGGTTTTTAAATGATAGCCTTATTAAAAACAAATTCGAAGCTGAACCGATAGTTTACGGAGAAACATTTAAGCACCAAATTATTCCAAAAACACCAAAAAAATTATACACTAGTATACCTAAAAATGAGGAAGTCGTTTTTACATTTCAAAGTTTAGAGAAAATTGAAGACAAAGATATTTCTTTAGTTCAGGTTTTAGAAAAAGAACAAAAAGCCTTTAAAATTTATAATTTAAAGAATGAAAACGGAAAGGTTTCCTTTAAATACATATTTAAGCATAGAGGAACTTATGATGTACACCTTAAAATAAAGTCAGACATAGTCGCTTCATATTCCATAAAAGTTCTAAAAAATAAAACATTACATTAAACCACTTAGAAAATTCTAAGTGGTTTTTTTATGCTCAAAACAAAAAAATAAATACATTTTATTAAAATGTATTTAAAAAATATGTATATTAGCCTCATGTATAGTAAAGAACTCACTAAAGGCACATTACAACCTATCATCTTAAAGCTCTTAAG
Organism: Winogradskyella sp. 266wxhm; assembly: GCF_058964685.1. NCBI lineage: Bacteria > Pseudomonadati > Bacteroidota > Flavobacteriia > Flavobacteriales > Flavobacteriaceae > Winogradskyella > Winogradskyella sp. 266wxhm. The sequence continues at coordinate 2,909,122 of NZ_CM179559.1, read as the reverse complement.
CGAGCATGATAAAATGTATGGTTATGAGATTACCCAAAAGGTAAAAGAACTCACCAAAGGTAAAATTGATATTTCAGAAGGCGCACTCTACCCTATTCTACACAAACTAGAACACAAAAAGGTATTAGAAACTGAAAAAGTGTACATCGGTAAACGTGTTAGAAAATACTATTCCGTTACCAAATCCGGCAAACATGTTATAGAAGAGCAGACCAAACAAATCAATGATTTTATAGATACCTTATCACTAATTTTTAATCCTAAAACAAGCTAAATGACTCTTACAGACCAACACATAGCTTTTATTTCCAAAAATCTGGATTTATATGGCCTAAAAAACAATGAGTTAAAGGAAGATCTCTTAGATCATATTTGTACTCACATCGAAAATTCTAATGAGCAAGATTTTGAAATGGCTTATAAAAAAGCAATCCATGAATTTGGTGGACATCTCAATCTAAATCATATTGAACACCAAACCAATCTTCAATTGTATTTTAATGCTTCTAAAAACAGAAATAAACTCTTGTTTATACTGAGTTATATTTCCGCAGGTTGTATTCTTGTAGGTATTGTTTTTAAGTTTATGCACTGGCCTTTTGCCAGTATACTCTTAGTCGTTGGTTTTGCTTTTTTAATATTTCTTACGCTTCCTATTTATTTCTATTCAAGATACAAAGACCGTATCGTAAAATATCAATCTTAAATTTTAACCATAAACCCAATTAATTATGAAAAAATCAGTTTATGTCTTAGGCTTTATAGCCGCGTTTATTCTCAGCACCTCATTTTTATTCAAAATGATGCATTGGCCATTTGCTAACATCTTAATGTTTACAGGATTTATAATCTTGAACCTAGGGTTCCTTCCAACCTTATTTTTCAAGTTATACAAACAGTAAATATTAAAACTCAAAAAGCTAAAACCACTTCAAATCGAGGTGGTTTTTGTTTTATTACCATTCAACTATAGAAACCTATCAATCAACCACATAAACGTTTGTCACATCGATTTTAAATTACGGCTTCAAAATTATTTTTGTAAATTATCGTAGTTTAATATCAATTTAAGTTGCAAAAGAGTAGTCTATATATTAGTCATATTTTCAAAAATCTTATTTTTTCCGAAAAAGAAATTGAGACTATAAGTGCTGTTTTTCAAAAAGTTACAGTAAAAAAGGGAGACACCTTAATTGTTCCTGGAGATACTGCCGACTCTCAATACTACATCCTGGAAGGATGTCTTAGATCTTTCTATGTAGATTATCAAGGAAAAGAACACACATTACAATTCGGAACAAAAGACTGGTGGATCAGTGATTACACTGCTTTTTTTACAGCTTCACCAGCAGTAATGACGGTTGAAGCGCTTCAAAATTCAACTTTATACAAAATCACTCAGCAGCAGAAAGATGACCTTTATTCTAAAATACCTAAAGTAGAAACCTTCTTTAGACGAAAATTAGAAAGTGCTTTTTCCGCTTTTCAAAGACGAATATTATCCGGTTTATCGCAACCTGCCAAAGAACGTTATTTGTTGTTTATAAAAACATATCCTGATATTGAGAAGATTGTAAAAAACTATCATATCGCATCTTATCTGGGCATAACTACCGAGAGCCTCAGCAGAATACGAAAAGAAATGTAAAATTTGCATTTCTTATCATACATCAATTTTTTTAAAATATTTTGAATTTAAATTTGTAACCCCTAACAAAGAGAACTGATCTCTTATCCTAACTAATGGATTAATAGCTTGAAAAGCGCAGGTTGATGAAACTTGCGCTTTTTCTTTGTTGAAAAATCAAATTACAGATTACATTTTGTTTCATTTATCTTTGCCTTACAATAGATATAAAATTGAAACCAGAGAACAAACTTTCAAATATAGAAACGCAACTGCATCCCAGAAATAAGCATAACACACGTTATGATTTTTCTAAACTCATTAAGAGTTTACCTGAGCTATCTCAATACGTTTCTAAAAATAAATATGGTGATGACTCAGTTGATTTTTTTAATCCTGATGCGGTTTTAACACTAAACAAAGCTTTGTTAAAACACCATTATGATATTGATTTCTGGGAAATTCCGAAACATTATCTATGTCCACCAATTCCAGGAAGAGCAGATTATTTACATTACATTTCCGATTTACTTGGAGAGACGTACACAAAAATCCCTGAAGGCTCTAAAATAAAAGTTTTAGATATTGGTGTTGGTGCTAATTGCATTTACCCAATTATAGGACATCAAGAATATGGTTGGTCCTTTATTGCTTCTGACGTTAGTGAAAATGCTATAAAGTCTGCTAAACAAATTGTTGATCAAAATTCAAATCTTTCTTCTTACATAGACCTTAGACTTCAGAAACAACGTAAAGCGTTTTTTAATGGTATACTTTCTGAAGATGAAAAAATAGACTTTAGTATTTGTAATCCTCCTTTTCATGCCTCAAAAGAAGAGGCTGAAAAAGCTAACTTAAGAAAGCTTAAAAACCTGAAAGGTAAAACTAAAGGAAAAACCAAATTGAATTTTGGCGGGCAACATAATGAATTGTGGACCAAAGGTGGTGAAGCTCGTTTTATAAAAGATATGATTTTTGAAAGTAGAAACTTTAGTAAACAATGTCTATGGTTTACAACATTAGTGTCTAAAGAGGCTACTTTAAAGCCTACATATAAAATCCTTGAAAATGTTGAGGCTACGGCCGTAAAAACTATAGAAATGGGACAAGGTCAAAAAAGAAGTCGTTTTATAGCTTGGACATTTTTGACGGAACACGAACAAAAACAGTGGGCAAAAAACCGTTGGTAAAATTTTATTCTACCTTTGTTTTACCATTGTCATGCTGCATCAAGTGTAGAATAACAAAACCACTTTAAACATAATTCAAACAAATGTCATTTAAGGATCTAAAACTCATTAAACCTCTTCTAAAAGCCATTGACGCTTCAGGTTACACAGAACCTACATTGGTGCAGGAACGTACTATTCCTGTAATATTAGAAGGTAAAGACGTTATTGTTTCTGCCCAAACCGGAACAGGGAAAACAGCAGCTTTTGCGTTACCAATTTTACAGCAGTTGTTTGATAAACAAGACGCACCAAAACGTGGTAAAAAAATAAAGGCTTTAATAATTAGTCCTACACGAGAACTGGCGCTACAGATTCAGCAGAATTTTAAAAACTATGCGCAGTTTTCCAACCTTAGATCACTAGTTATTTTTGGTGGTGTTGCTATTGAACCTCAGGTTGATGTTCTAAAAAAAGGTGTTGATATTCTTATTGCCACTCCTGGTCGTCTTTTAGACTTACACAAACAAGATTATATCAACTTAGATAAGGTTGAAACTTTTGTATTAGACGAGGCTGATTTAATGTTAGCCATGGGTTTTATTGATGATGTAAAAAAAATAGAACGCCTTTGCCCAGTGGAAAAACAAACCTTATTATTTTCTGCAACAATTCCATACAAAATAGAAGAGCTTGCTAATTCAATTTTAAAAGATCCTGAAAGAATTGATGTTACTCCAACGCAATCTGTAGCCCAAGATGTAAGTCAGGTATTGTACTACGTGCCAAAACGCAGAAAAATAGAATTGTGTTTGCATTTGCTTCGAAATACGGTAAAAGGAAATGTTATCATCTTTAGACGCACCAAATTTGGTGTAAAGAAGCTTGAGGAACGCTTGGCAGAAAAAGGCTATCGAGTCGATAGTATTCATGGTGACAAAAATCAGAATGACCGACAAACAGCCTTAAACAAATTCAAAAATGGTTATGCTAAAATTTTAATCGCTACAGATGTGGCTGCACGAGGTATAGACATTAATGAGCTAGATAACGTACTTAATTTTGATATGCCAAACGTTGCCGAAACTTACGTTCATAGAATAGGTAGAACTGGTCGTGCTGGTAATATAGGTTCCGCATATTCATTATGTTCTGCAGACGAAAAAAGTTATATAAAAACGATTGAAAACTATATCAATGTTCAAATTCCTGTAGAGAAAGAGCATCCTTACCCTTTAGACCCAAATGCCAAACCTATTATTCACAAAAAGAAAGGCAGTAAGTACAAAAAGGGTCGTAAAAGTGAAGCATCTAAAAAGAAGAAAAGACGTTGGTACTAATTAGCATGTATAGTCTAAGTAATAAGAGTAAAGTACTAAACTATTTAGCTAGGATATATTACTGAAAATTTAAGGATTGTTTTCTTTATAATTTTAAAATAATAAAATTATAGCACTATCTATAAGCTTTCCCTTACAGATATATTCCATGAAATTCTAATTCAAAAGGTTTTTTAATTGACTTTACGGTCAGAAGTTTTTCTAGGTCAAATTCTTTCCATTCTACAGATTCAGTATTATTATTAGAAAAATTTCCTTTAGTTATTTTCATTTTTTTTGTTAGAAAATCAATACTGTAGTCTGTTGTTTCACCGCTTGCTCTGTGTGCTTCGTTTGATTCATATCCGATTAATGCAAAATCATTATTTTGAAAGCGAAATCTATATTTGTGATTTGACATACTCCAACTTCCTGCACTATACCAAAATCTAAAATTAATGTCCAAGATTCCCTTTTTATTAATACTGAAGCCTTCAAGTGGTTCATCCATTGTTGGTGAGTCTCTAAGGATTATAAAATCTTCGGAGACTAATTTCTTCCTGAAAGCACCAGATTCTGTTCCGAAATAAATAGCTAGTATTCTTGGGTTAAGGTCAATAGTATCTGTCCCAAGCCCTTCATTTAATTTAATATTTTCTTTAGTAGTTTTTTGAATAGCAAAAACCAAGTCAGAAATTCCATCTTTGTTTAGATCTCCTGTAGTAGAGTCTAGTAGTTTCCAATTATGAGGAATTATTTTTTCAAGAGTTTTTCCTTTATTAGGCATTATTAATTCACTTTGTCCAAAACTGGCTATAGAAATTAAAACTGTAAATATTGTCAGTGATTTTATCATTTTTTAACTTGATTACAATAATAGTATTTGAGTGTTTTTTTAGTGATTTTTTTTTAATCCTAAAATTAATCAATGTTGTAATATAAATGGCCTGCTCATTTTTTAACATCAATAAAATCCTCACCAAACCTAATAATACCGTTAGTGATGTTAATCTTTATTTTATTAGGATTTACCTCCTCTCCTATTAACATCATTTTAGAACGTTCCTTTTTTCTGCTTGGTGGAATTTCTGTTATAATATCTCCCCAATAATGTACAGTATTATATCCGTAAGTTTCTATAAAAAAACTGGACTTTTCTGGGAAAAACAAATTAATCTCTGAATAGTCTGATTCCATTTTAAATTCCTTAAAATCTTGAGAGAAATTATGAAACCAGAACTTACTATTAAAGTCCACGATTCTTACATTTCCTGCTATTTCACCTATTTTTACATCACTAAACTCAGTATCAATATTTACACTTTTTAATTGTGCTACTTGTACTTCATCTGCATGTGTAAATTTATAACTACCACCTTCTAAAACGTTTGCTCTAAAACTTCCGTTTACCACATCAAGTACATTTAGAGGGTTCTCTATGTTTTGAAACTTTAGACTTGAATGTCTGGTATTCATAACCAATTGATTTTTTAAATCATTTTGAAAAGTTAAACTAGAGTTTTCTGCCATTATTTTTAGCATAATTTCAGGAGGTAATTTTATAGAAAATTTGGTCTTTAAAATCTTCACATTGTTGGTGTTGATTTTTCTCTTATTTCCTTTATCATCTAATTCTCTTAGATTTTTTAAATACTCCTTAATACTTTTACCTCTAGAGCTACTGTTTATAGCTAAAAAATACTGTTTAGACTTTCTAAATTTTCGATTTGTTTCTTCTTTAAAATTTATAAAATCGCCTTCAAACGTTATTCCATAAAGTGTTTCTAGACTATACGAGATATCACTTTTAGCTTCACTACCACTAGTTTTAAACTCTAAAATTCCATTTACAATTTGGACTTCTGTTTCAATCTCATTCAACTTACTTTCCAACTCTTTTTTTGAATAGTTTTCAAATTCTAAAGTGTAATCGAAATGCACTTTATCATCTTCAGACTCAGAAAATTCTACGTAAGTGCCATTGAGTTGAAGATTTATAGACTTTAAATTCTTAGCATCATAACTTTTCTTAAAAATTTCCTTGACTTGCCCGAAACCCATTGCTGATGTGATGAGCGTCAGCAATAGAAGCTTAAATTGATTTTTCATTCTGCTCGTTTTTTTGATTTAAAATTTTGATGTGTTCTTGTATGTCTTTTAAAATTTGAAGTCGTGTTTGCAAGTTTTCCACCAAATCCTCTACGACTAAAATATTATTGGAATCGTTTTTAAACTGCTCTGAAATTATTTGATAATCGTCATCCAAAGCCTTTAGCCGTTTTTCAAATCTTGTAATAAGAACCTCATCATCTGCAATGGCTATAAAGTTTTCCCATTCTGTATTAATTTCCTTTAAATACTTATCCTCTACGGCTTCAACTTGAGCTATCATCGGAGAAATCTCTTCGGTTGGTTGGTTATAAAACAAACTGAATCCAACAGTTAATGCAACGATGGCTACAGCGGCAATTTTCAACCATAAATAGCTTACCTTTTTAGTGTCTTTTTGCGCATTTAACTTATCCAAAAAATCTTTTCTATGATTTTTTGGAAGTGTTTTCAATTCTTCTTCCGCTTTAAAAAATTCTCTAATATCTTGCTGCATTGTACTTCGGTTTTAAAAGTTCTTGTAACTTCAATTTTCCTCTCCTTAAATGTGTTCTAGACGTTTTGACTGGTATGTCTAATATTTCTGAAATTTCAGAGTGATCGTAACCTTCTATGAGATATAATTTTACTACTACTTTGTGATTTTCACTAAGCTGTTCAACAGCCTTTAAGATGTCATTTTTGGTTAAATTGCTATCAAAATTCCAATCATCTTCATCTACAATTTTCAATTCTGAAACTTCTATATCATTAAATTGCAGTTGATTTTTTCTTAAAACATCTAAACATTGATTGATAATAATCCGCTTTAACCAAGCGCCAAAAGCCGCTTCTGGCCTATAGCTTTCTATATTTAAAAACGCCTTTAAAAATCCATCTTGCATCGCGTCTTTCGCATCTTCTTCATTACCCAAATAACGACATGCAACTGTAAACATAGCTTTAGCATAAAGGTCATAAATCTGCATTTGGGCAACTTGATTTCCTGTTTTGCAACGTTCTATTAAACTTTGATGTTGGTGATGCATTTGATTAGTTAGTGGTTTCTATTTTAAAAAACGATAAAAACTTAGAAGGGTTTCATTTTTTTTGAAAAAAGATTAAAATTAATTGATTATGCCTAAATTAGGGTAAAAATAACCAACCCACATGAGCCAAGATTACAATAATCCTGCGTTTAAAAAATTATTAGTAAAACTACAGGAAGAAAGCTGGCAACTAGAATTATTGATTTCTGGTTTTGCCATTTTTGGTTTGTTTTCGGCATATCCAACGCTACAAGTGGCTTCAAAAGCTGCTCAAAATGACAATAATACTCAGTTCACTATTTTCTTATTTATAGCATTAGCTGCCTGTTCTATATTAATTTTCAATCTCTTGCTCCATGTCCTTTTACGTGGTTTATGGATTGGTGCATTGGGCTTGCGCTACGTTTCTGGTGATATTGATTATGAAAAATTAAATTACGGTAAAAAGTTTTCAGGATACTTAAAAAAGAAAGTCGGATCGTTTGATCGTTACATTGCCAGATTAGAAAACTATTGTAGTGTTATTTTTGCGATCTCATTTCTATTAATCTTTTACGTTCTTGCATTTGCTTTAATCTTTACAATCATTGGCTTAATAATAAGTTTAATGATTGACGGAAATGACTCAAGTTCTGTACTTCTATGGATTGGAATTCCGCTATTAATATTCATGATTATTGGGATGTTCCTCACCTTTTTTGACTTTTTATCTCTCGGTTTATTAAAAAAGAAAAATTGGATTAGTAAACTATATTTCCCATTTTATTGGGTGTTTAGCTTTATAACACTTGCCTTTTTATACAGACCTTTAGTTTACAACTTCCTAGATAACAAATTTGGCAAAAGATTGAGTTTTCTTTTGGTTCCTGTCTATTTTGCGTTGTTAATGATTACAACTTTGAATTATAATCATTCGAACTATTTTGAATTTGATGAGAACTCCAACAGCTTTGTCGCTAATTCTTACAATTATGAAAGTGAACTTATTGACGAATCTGACTTTATTGAAGATATCGCTATAAATAGTAAAGTTATTTCTGAGCCCTACGTAAAAGTCTTTATTGTTTTTGATGATTATATAGAAGATGAACTTTACAAGTTTAACCCAAAACTAAAACCAGAGTCTGATGATAGAGGCATAAAGTCGAAATTTATCATTATAAATGGCAATAAACTCTCTGATAACAAAACTTTACAAAAGGACTATTTAAAGACTTTTAACTCAATTTATTCCGTAAAAATTGATTCCACTCATTTTGATTCTGAGTTTGTTCTTGGAAAAACCACTAAAAATCAAAAAGGGTTTGAAACCTACATTGGAATAAAAAACCTTAATGAAGGTAAACATCAAATGAAAGTTATTAGAAAACGAATCAAAAAATCGGACACAACTTCTGTGCTAGATGCCAATATTCCTTTTTGGTATTATCCTGATTAAAAAAGTACTTTTTTATTGAAATAATTCTTTAGCAAAGGAACTTGCACTCCAACCATAATCGCTAATAAAACCAAAGAATACATCATCGTTTTAGAGGAGTTAACAGATAAATTTTCAAAAGGATTGAACGCTAATTTTGAGAATTCAATTTTTTTCAACCACTCGCTATTTACCACAGGATCTTTTAAATAAACATAAGCAACCAAAGCACCTAAGCTACAAAACACCATATACCAAACATATTTAGGAATCAATGGTTTGTAAACCGTAACTTTAGAGTTAGAGATGGCTTCAACCTTAGACATTACATTTGTTGTAAAATCTATAGAAGGTTGTTCTAAACGATCTACAGACATTAACTTATCTACTAATTCTTCTATTTTTTTATCATCCTTTTCCATCGTTCAAACTGTTTTAGGTTGAAAATACTGTTCTAAAATAACCGCCAACTTTTTTCGTGCTCTATAGAGCTTTACTTTAACAGTGTTGGCTTCAACATTTATAATTTTAGAAATTTCTTCTAAAGATAACTCTTCAAAATAAAACAAAGTTAATAACGCACTACTATCTTCGGGTAGCTTGTCTATACATTGTCTTATTAAAGTATTCTTTTCTTTTGTAATTAAATTCTCTAAGGCGTTGTCTATAGTATCTAATTTATTGAATGTGTAATCGTCTATAGCAACATCACTCTGATGTTTTTTATTCTTTTTTATACGATCTAAACACGTATTGTAGGTGACTTTGTAAATCCATGTTGAAAATTTTGAATCCCCTTTAAACCTATTTAAAGATCTAAAAACCTTTACAAAGGTATCTTGAGCTACTTCCTCTGCCTCTTCTCTATGCTTAAGCATTCGCAACGCCAAAGTAAATACTAAATCCTTATAGCGATCAACTAATGTTGCATACGCTTTAGTATCGCCATTTTTAATAGCGTCGATTAATATTTGTTCGTTGTTGGTGGTCATTTTGTATTTAAGACGACTATAATCTTAATAAGGTTACACTTGCACAAAAATTTTTTTTCAAAAAAGTGTAACCTAAATCAAAAAGCTGTCGTCATAGATTAAAAACAAATAAAATTAATCAATTAAAAAACAAACATTATGGAAGAGATTCTAATACCAATCAGTTTATTTCTAGCGATTTTCGGAATCGTTTATCTTTATTTTTCCACCAGAAATAAAGAACGTTTAGCCTTAATAGAAAAAGGTGCTGACGCTAGTATTTTTAATATTGGCAAAAGATCTGGATCTGCCTGGAAAGTTGTAGTACTAAACCTAGCATTTCTATTAATGGGTATAGGTTTAGGCGTATTTATTGCACATATCTTAGAAACTTACACAAGCTTAAACGATGGTACGGTTTATCCTGCAATGATTTTCTTAATGGCAGGACTAGGACTTTATGTTGGCTATACACAGACAAAAAAAGCTTTAGACGACTAAGAAAAAAGAACTTTCAATCAATCAAAATCATTAAAACGTCTCTGTAAAAAAGAGGCGTTTTTTTGTGCTTACAACTCATGTAATTATAGAATAATTTGCCATGCTGAATTAATTTCAGCATCTTTAGTTCAATTAAATTTCAATTTTAAAGTCGATAAAATTTTAACTCGATAGTTTTAAGCCATAAAAGCGACACAAGAAATTGAATAATTACAATAAAATGTACAAATACCTACTCATACTTTTATTTTCCCAACTGAGCTTTTCCCAAATCACAGTTTTAGACAGCATAAGCAAATTTCCTGTAAGTTATGCTACAGTTTCCTTTGGTAACGGTAATGGAATTTTTGCCGATGATGAAGGCAAATTTTACTTCACAAAAAAATTATATCCAGATATTGATTCGCTCTTCATTTCAGCCATAGGCTTTAAGGATTTGAATATTGCTACTGAAAACCTATCTCAAACGCTTCTACTTCAACCAGAAGCTCATGAATTGGATGAAGTTTTACTGGGAGTCACACTAGATCGAAAATTTAAAGAAGAAACGCTAAAACCGTACTTAGACGACGATTATTATAATTGCTGGTTACCTACAATTGAGTCTGAAATTGCAGTGTATTTTCCAAAAACTACAGAACAAGACCAAGAAATTAAAACAGTAACCTTTCCTATTGCTTTAGAATCTAAAGATTGGAACAAACGCAAACGTTCTAATAGTGAAAAGAAAAAGTTTTCAACCTTATTTAAAGTGAAGTTTTACAACAGCACTGATGGCGTTCCTGGAAAAGTCCTTACCTATGAAACCATTGTTTTTAGAGCTACCGAAAAAAATGGAGACTTCTATGAACTTAATGTTGATGATTATAATATCTACGTTCCTGAAAACGGCTTTTTTGTATCGATACAAGTATTAGGCTATACAGATACTTCTGGAAAATTATTACCAAACAAAAAATATAAAGAGATAAAATCTAGAGATGGAAGCGTTGTAAAAATACCGACCAACTTTAGGCCATTATTACCTTTTACGGACGAAATGGATAATAAAAACACGTACATAAAACGTGTTTTTATCAATGGAAATAATTGGTTACGATTTGATAATGGCAACGGATTTAAATCTAGTTTATTAGACAAGAATTTGTTCAACTATGGTATTGGCATCACTTACAAAACCTACAAGGATGAATGAACCTATAGGATTATATATCATGGCAGCTATGTATGTTTTAGCTGGTGTAATGCATTTTGTAAAACCAAAAATGTATATGCGTATTATGCCTAGATATTTACCAAACCATAAAGCTTTGGTTTTTTGGAGTGGGATTGCAGAAATATTACTTGGCGTTGCGTTGTGTATTCCTACACTTAAGGTAATAGCTATTTATGGCATTATCGCTATGCTTTTAGTATTTCTTTTGGTCCACTTTTATATGCTTAGCAGTAAAAAGGCTGCTGCAGGAATACCTAAATGGATTTTAATTTTACGAATTCCACTTCAGTTTTTATTGATGTATTGGGCTTGGGTTTATTTGGGTTAGGCGTATTTTAAACATATCATTTTATTTTCAAAAGTTTTTTATGCAAAGTTTCTGAAATCAACAATAGATTAAGATATGGTTCATCAATATACTTTTTGAAAGTTTCAATTTCATATTGATGGATTTTAGACTTAGTTTCAGTAATAGATTCCGAAACTATTAGAATTTTAAAATATTCAACCCATTTTTCATTTATATTTTTTTCATCAATTTCAGGAAATACTGAACACTTTTCTGATATAACTCCAAAAGCCCATGAAAGATAATTCACACAATTAAAAAGCCTCAAGTAGTTTTTGAAGCTATAATCTATTTTTTCAAAAGCATGCACCATATTATGTCTATTAAATGGATCGTCTAAAATTTCGGAATTTCTAGTATCAAAATATAAATTATTGTTCAAATAATCATTTAATTGTTTTATCCAAAGTTTAAAATATTCTCTGTGCTTTATTAATACTTGTTTCTGTTGGTTTTTATCGTAAAAGTAAACATTGTCTGTTTCTGAAAATGAAGTCTTTATTTTATCTTCATATTCGTTTGACATTTCCATGAATGCTTTTGAGCTAAGTTCTGACATTTTAATTATGCGCTTTGCATTTTCGCCCCTTTTAGAAATCAAATAACTCCTAAGGACACCTTCAATTACAGGAAGTAATAAGCTAATTGCTCCTGAAAAATCTTTTTGTATACAGAGTATTACAGATTCTTCTATCTGAGTCTTAAATGTATTCAAATAAGGTCTTTTCCTATAAAATCCTTCGATAAAAGTAATAGTCAATTTTAGGTCAAGAAACTTTTTAGCAAATCTTTCAAATATTTTCTCTTCAATAAAATTATCATCTTCATTTTCTAATAATTTTTCAAAAAAAGTAATTTCAAAACCTTGACTATATGGATGTACGAAAACCCAATTATACTTACATAATTTAGAGTTTAATTTATCTATACGAACAACAAGTTCTAATTCCCTTTCTATATGCTTAATAGCTTCTCTAAAATTTAATGAATGTTTAATCATATATTCTATTCCACCTCAAAATCAAAAAATGTTTTAGGAAAAGGCTCCCAACGTAACGTAAAATGCCACCATTCTTTAGGATAGTTTCTAAAATTATGTTTTAGCATTACGGTTTGTAATAATTGTCGGTTTTGCTTTTGCTCTTCAGTAATATTTGAATAGTCTACCCAAGATTGTTCTCCAAAAAAATCAAACGGACTACCCATATCCAAAGGTTCACCTGTTTCGCCATCAGCAATGGTTAAATCTAAAGTACTCCCTCTACTATGTCCAGATTTTGAAGCAATATAACCAGAATTGAATAGATTTTGCTTTTTAACCTTTGGGTAAAAATCCGACTTCATTAATGTATCGTCTAGCACTTTTGCCCAACGTACAAAATGGTTCACAGCACGTTGTGGCCTATAACCATCATAAACTTTTAAACATAAGTTTTGTGTCTGCAATTCATCTTGAACTAACTTTAGTTTTTCTGCTGTTACTTTAGTAATTATAAGCGTATTGGCATTATAACCATCTATTGTATCTCCAACAAAATTATAGCTTCCAAAATAGCGAAGCTCTACATCTAAATCAGGAATAATGTTCTTGGCATACACAAAACCTTCGGGCAAATCTTGCTTCTGCTCAAAACCTAAAGTTAAGACCGCTGAAGCAATCAGGAAAAAGAGAATTTTATTTTTCATAATGAAGTACTAATTTAGAGAAAAATTATCCTATGGACCTGTTTTCTGATGAGAAACAATTTTTTAATCTTCCAAATGCTGAATTGATTTATGTGCCTAACTTCTTTACCAAAGAAAAAGCCGACAACTATTTTAAAATCATAAATTCCGAAACCAATTGGCAACATGATGATATTACCGTTTTTGGCAAAACCTATAAACAACCAAGGTTAACTGCCCTTTTTGGAGAATCTAATCAAACTTATAGCTACTCAAATATCACAATGTATCCCAATCCTTTTACTGCAACATTGAACGATATAAAGCAAAAGGTTGAAGGTTTTTCAAATTATCATTTCAACACATTACTGATTAACCTTTATCGTAATGGAAACGACAGCAATGGTTGGCATGCAGATAATGAAAAAGAATTAGGTAAAAATCCTGTAATTGCTTCGGTTAGTTTTGGTGAAGAACGTCCTTTTCATTTTAAACACAGAACCATTAAAACTGAGCGTCACAAGTTACTATTACAACACGGTAGTTTATTGCTTATGAAAGGCAAAATGCAACATTATTGGCTACACCAAATCGCTAAAACAAAACGACAAATACAACCTAGAATTAACCTTACATTTAGAAGTTTGGTTAAGGTCTAAAAACAAAAAACCGAGATCCCTCAATCTCGGTTTTTCTTAATTTGCTTTTTATTATGTAAGTAGATTTAGGGTCTCTAAGTCAACACAACATAATGCAAATATTAATTAATTAATCCATTGAACTAAAAACTAAATTTTAGTACGAGTCAAATATAAAATTAGGTTTTAAATTCAACGCTAAAAAACACATTTAATCGATGAAATACATTTAATTTTAACATTTTTAGATGAAATCATGCATTTCAACGATAAAATGCAAGTTAAAATTTAAATAAGTACACCTCAATTCTCTTTAAAATTTCCTATAAAGTTTTACGTTTAAACATTATCATTTAATTTTAATTCGGATTTAAAAAATAAAAAATGAAACAGTACTTAATCTTCTTATGTATTATTTGGTCATCCATTATTATAGGACAGGAAAAAAGTTATTCTGAAAAAGATATATCAATTTCTAAATGGATAGATGGAACTTTGCTAGTACCATCAGAAGTTGAAAAGCCTAGTTTAGCCATTATTATTGCTGGCTCAGGTCCTACAAACAGAGATGGCAATCAGAACTTTGTTAAAAATAACTCGTTAAAAAAGCTAGCCGAAAGTCTTACTAATAATGGTATTGCATCATTTAGATATGATAAGCGAATCGTAAAACAAATTCGACAAGGCAATGTTGATAAAGATATAATGTTTAATGATTTTGTTAATGACGCTTCAGATGTTATAGACTATTTTAAAACATCAAATGATTTTGCAAAAATCTATGTTATAGGCCATAGCCAAGGAAGTTTAGTAGGTATGATAGCCGCAAAAGAAAAAACTGATGGATTTATATCCTTAGCTGGTGCTGGAAATAATATTGGTGATGTTTTAGTTGAGCAAGTCACAAAAATGGCACCTAAACTTGGAGAGGAAGCACAACGCGTAGTTGACACATTAAAAAATGGGAAAACAACAACCGACTACCCTCCTGCTCTTGGATCATTATTTGGACCAGACTTACAACCATTCATGATTAATTGGATGACATATAACCCTACTGAAGTTATTGAAAGCTTAAAAATGCCTGTACTTATTATTAATGGTACAAAAGACCTGCAAGTTTCTGAAGAAGAAGCTAAACTATTAAAAGAAGCGAATGAAAATGCCGAGTTAAAAATTGTAGAAAACATGAATCACGTATTATTTATTATAGAAGGTGATGATTTAGAAAACTCTAAATCCTATAACGAATCTTTTAGACCAATTTCTGAAGAGCTTATTGTAAGTATCACGGATTTTATCAAAGAATAATCTACAGAACACATTACTAAATAAAAAAAGCATCTCAAAATTGAGATGCTTTTTTATTAACTAACCAACCAAAATGTAATGTCGCGATTTGTAGTGTTGTTACTATCGTAACTCTCGCTGTAACCATTACACTTTTACACATACAATACCCATGCCAAACTTTATTTTTTCTAAATCTGTAACAAAATTTTTGATTTGGATACTAATTATATAAATTATATCTTTATGATATCATTTTAATATCAATATAAATTATTAAATGATTAACCAATTAAATTTAGAACTCATGAAAGAAGAGAAAATTATTGTTCCGGCTAATGGCTACTTAATGCTATTTTTATTTTTAATATTATTCTTTGGAAGCATTGCGCTTATTCCAATTACAATGACTGGCTGGTCTGTATTTGGTATTGTTGGCGCAATAATACTTGCCTTTGGTTTTTTAATGGTGCAACCTAACGGATCACGCGTTTTATTGCTATTTGGCAAATACGTTGGTACTGTAAAAAAGAATGGGTTTTATTGGGTAAACCCATTTTACACTAAAAAGAAAATTTCGCTTAGAGCCAGTAATTTTGATAGTGAACGTCTCAAAGTAAACGACAAACTTGGCAACCCAGTTATGATAAGCACCATTTTGGTTTGGCGTGTTCAAAACACCTACAAAGCAGCTTTTGACGTTGATAACTACGAAAACTTTGTTAGAGTACAAACTGATGCTGCGGTTCGTAAATTGGCAAGTATGTATCCTTATGATAATTTTGCAGATGAAGGAGTAGATGAAGACATTACATTACGCTCTAGTGTAAATGAGGTTAGCGAAGCTTTAGAAAGAGAAATTGATGAACGGCTTACCATTGCTGGTATTGAAGTTCTAGAAGCTAGAATAGGTTATTTAGCTTATGCTAACGAAATTGCAAATGCCATGCTAAAACGCCAACAAGCTACTGCCATTGTTGCTGCTAGACATAAAATTGTTGAAGGTGCTGTAAGTATGGTAGAGATGGCGATTGAAGAACTCAATAAAAAAGACGTTGTTGTTTTAGATGAAGAACGCAAAGCCGCTATGGTAAGTAATCTTATGGTTGTACTTTGTGGTGATAAAGACGCTTCTCCAGTTGTTAACACAGGAACCTTAAGCCATTAAAATGAAAGAATATAAAGTTATAAAACCAAAATTAGGTTGGAGAAGCCAAACCGAAAAGTTGGAGGAACTGTTAAATAAATATGCCAAAGAAGGATGGCGATTGTTAGAAATTACACCGAATCAGCATATGATTTCCTTCATTGTTTTTGAACGTGATAAAAATAGATAATGAGAATTTTTAAAGAAGAGCAACGCTTTACCCAATTATGGATTATAGTACTTATCGTTTCAAGTACTATAGTCCCAATTGGCATATATCTAAATGAATATTTAAAAGATCCTTCAAAACATTCTGTTGGTGAGTTAATGATTTTTATGAGTTTAATGATAGCTGCTCCTTGTTTTATCTTTATTTTCAAACTTACCACTAGGATTGATGACCTTGGGATTCACTATAAGTTTTTCCCTTTTTATCTTAAATTTAAAACGATACCTTGGAAAGACATTCATAAAATCTATATCAGAACTTACGATCCAATTGGTGAATATGGTGGTTGGGGTTTAAGAGGTGGGTTTTTCTGGAAAAAAGAGAAAGGCAAAGCCATTAATGTTTCAGGTGATATTGGTATACAGCTCGAATTAAAAGATGGCAAAAAATTACTCATAGGTACTCAAAAACAAAGTGAAGCTGAAGCTGTTCTTTCATATTATAAAACACATATAATACAAACTAACGATGTCTAAGAAAAAAGCATTTGCATTACGAATCAATGAAGATATGCTAAAAGCTGTTGAAAAATGGGCTGCTGACGAATTTCGCAGTACTAACGGCCAAATAGAATGGATGCTAATGCAATACCTTAAAGAACACAATAGGCAACCAAAAAAGAAAGATAATCCAAAGGATGAAAAGTGATCAGAAATGGTCACTTTTTTTATGCGCTATTAATTTGGTATTTTGCAGAGTCTAAACTAACACTTATATGAATCAACCTGTATTTTCTAACGACGCTATTGTATTTGGTTTACTGATGGTAGCCTTAGGTTTTGTCTTTTTTACAGAATCTAAAAAATCTGGATTTTGGTATAAATTCTACCGTATAGTACCAGGATTACTAATGTGCTATCTTATTCCTGCTATATTCAACTCTTTTGGTTTAATATCAGATGAAATATCTCAAACATATTTTATAGCAAGCCGTTATTTATTACCTGCTTCATTAGTTTTATTAACCTTAAGTATCGACTTAAAAGCCATTTTTAATTTAGGTTGGAAAGCTTTAGTTATGTTTTTTACAGGAACTATTGGAATTATTATTGGTGGACCGTTAGCCATATTACTAATTTCTACTTTTTCACCAGAAACAGTAGGCGGAGTTGGTTTTGATGCTACTTGGAGAGGTTTAGCCACTTTAGCTGGTAGTTGGATTGGTGGTGGAGCTAACCAAGCTGCAATGTTAGAAATTTATGAGTTCAATCAAGAACTTTATGGTGGAATGGTACTTGTAGATATTGTCGTTGCTAACATCTGGATGGCTATTATTTTAATAGGTATCGGTAAACGCAAAAAAATTGATAATTGGCTAAAAGCTGATAACTCAGCTATAGATGACCTTCAAAATAAAGTACAAGCTTTCAGTGAAAAAGTAACCAGAAATCCTAGCGTACCAGACTTAATGATTATTCTAGCATTCGCTTTTGGTGCTGTTGGTATTGCCCATTTTGGTTCAGAACATATTTCCACTTATTTAAAAGATACATTTAATGCTGTCGGAAATCCTAAAAGCGCTTTATCATCATTCGGAAGTAGTTTCTTTTGGTTAATTTCTATTGCTACACTAATAGGTGTTTTATTATCCTTTACTAAAGCTAAAAATTATGAAGGTGCTGGAGCGAGTAAAGTTGGTAGTGTTTTTATCTATATTCTTGTAGCTACTATTGGTATGAAAATGGACTTGGGGAAAATTCTTGATAATCCTGGTTTAATACTTATTGGTCTAGTTTGGATGGCAATCCACGCCGGATTATTAATCTTAATAGCTAAATTAATAAAAGCTCCTTATTTCTTTTTGGCCGTTGGAAGTCAGGCTAACGTAGGTGGTGCAGCCTCAGCTCCTGTAGTAGCAGCAGCATTCCATCCATCATTAGCAACTGTTGGTGCTTTATTAGCTGTCTTTGGCTATGTTGTTGGAACCTATGGAGCTATTCTTTGTGCAGAGTTGATGAAAATTGCTGCTGGAGGTTAGTAATTTTTAATCTAAAATATGATATTTGCGCACCAATTTTTAAATTTTAAAATGAATAAATACACTAAACATTTAAGCCTTGTAATTTTAGCCCTATTAATGATGGCTTGCTCTAAAGACTCGGACAAAAACTTTACTTTAAAAGGGACTGTGAAAGGTTTAAAAAAGGGAGTTGTTTACCTTCAAAAAGATGGTGATTCTTCTGTAATAGATTTAGATTCCATGAAAATTTCTGGCGAATCAGAATTCACTTTGCATACTAATTTAGAAGAACCTCGTCTACTTTATTTAAAGCTTTTTAAAAATGATGGTGAAGAACATTACATCCCATTTTTTGCAGATAAAGGACTTACAGAAATCAATACATCTTTGAAAAATTTCAATTTTGATGCTGAAATTTCAGGTTCAAAACAACAAGAGGTTTTAGAAGAATACCTTGATATTATGGATGGTTTTAAAAATCAAAATTTAGACCTGATAGAAGCTAGTTTTTTAGCTCAAAGAGATAATGATAGTTTGGTTATAGATTCATTAAACCGAAAAGCCGATCAACTGGTAAAACGCAAATACTCATTTACAATTCAATATGCTTTAAATAATAGAGATAGCGAAGTAGCACCATATTTAGCTGTTTATGAAATTCCTGCAGCCAATCCTAAGTTTATTGATTCCATTTACAATAGTTTAACTGAGCCTGTTAAGAGTTCTCTTTATGGAAAGCAGTTAGGAGATATGATTTCGAAACGAAATTCTGTAGAATAACTTTTGTCATTCTGAATTTATTTCAGAATCTAAACAATCCTATATAAAAAAAATCCAATCTTATTCAGATTGGATTTTTTATTTTTTAGAGCCGATGGAGGGACTCGAACCCACGACCTGCTGATTACAAATCAGCTGCTCTAGCCAGCTGAGCTACATCGGCGAATTGAGAGCGCAAATTTAAACTAGAAATTTAAATTTGCAAATCAATTTATTTTAATTTGTTGATTTTTTCAATAAGATCTTTTCCTTTAGACTCAAGATCATTATTTATAGCCTTAAAGTGTGCCTGTTTATTTTCAACACTTCTATCGTTTACACGTGCTATAAGCTCATCAAAAGTAGCTATAGCTTCGTCAATAATAGCTTCACTTTCTTTTGTAGGTTTCTGCGCATTAGCTAACTCCCAAACATAAACTGCTTCTATAATATCACCTAAAACGTAGTTTATATCCTTTTTTAAATCTCTTTTATTCGCCATAATTCGTAAAATTTATTTGTGCAAAAGTACTAAATCCTTTTAGTTATTTAATCTAATTTATTTTGAAGTTTTCTAAATATAAACTTGTAACAATTTAGCATAGCCTGACCTTAATTTGTATGTCTCTATGGCAGCAGGAACAAGAATAGTTTCTCCTTTTGATATTGTTTCTTTGAAATTATCATTTGATATTTCTACTTCACCATCTACACACATATAAATCATGAAAGAATCCTGCTTGTTTTTAATTTCCATTGAAGCATCTAACTCTAAAAAGTTAGTAGTAAAAAAAGGACAATCTACCATCTCATTCACTTTATTTTTAGAGGTTTTGTAAGATACTCTAAAGTCATCTTTCATATCAAAATTAAAAGCATCAATGGCTATATCGTTATGCAGTTCTCTTTCATTACCATCTGCATCTACTCTATCCCAATCGTAAACGCGGTATGTAACGTCACTTGTTTGTTGAATTTCTGCTAGTAAAACTCCTGCTCCTATTGCATGTACTCTGCCTGCTTCTATAAAATAAGTATCTCCTTCTTTTACTTTATCAAAATTCAATATTTGAGTTAGTGTTTTTTCTTCAAGATGTTTGAGGTAGATATCTTTATCTACTTTTTGGTTAAAACCAACAATAAGATTAGCATCGTTATCAGCCTGCATCACATACCACATTTCAGTTTTTCCGAAGGAATTATGACGTGCTTTTGCAAGCTCATCATCTGGATGCAATTGAATACTTAAATCTTGCTTAGCATCGATAAATTTTATTAAGAGTGGAAAGTTTTTACCAAAGCGTTTAAGGTTTTTACTTCCTAATATTTGAGCACCATTAGTATCTAAAAGTTCTTGAAGAGATTTACCTTGTAACTTCCCATTTGCAACTAAAGAAACATCTCCAGGAACAGCACTTATCTCCCAACTTTCTCCTAAACTTTTCGATTTAGAATTTTTATTGAAATGTTGATGAAGCTTCTCTCCTCCCCAAATTTTATCTTTTAATATGGGCTGAAACTTTAAGGGATATAATTGGCTTTTCATATTAACTACTCTCCAGAATACGTTACAAAATTACGAGGAGTTTCATATAACGTAATTTCTAAATGAAACTTTTCATCCAACTTTGCTTTTATTTTATTGTAAATAACAACGGCTATATTTTCTGCGGTTGGATTCAAATCCTTGAATTCAGGAACTTCAACATTTAAATTTTTGTGATCGAAGGCATCTTCTATTTCAGATTTTATAATGTCTTTTAAAATCTTTACATCTATGACATATCCGGTTTCTGGATCAATGTCTCCCGTAACGCTAGCAATAAGTTCGTAATTATGTCCATGAAAGTTAGGGTTATTACACAGACCAAACACTTCATCATTTTTCTCAAAGCTCCAATCTTTTCTATAAAGCCTGTGAGCTGCATTAAAATGTGCTTTTCTATGTACCGTTACTTTCATGAGTTATTCACGTTTATAAATTCATAAAATTTTTCGAAAATAATCTTGAACCAAGCTGTGTATAATTCAGGTTGATTTTTTATATCTTCTTTCACATCGTCTAAAGACATCCACTTCCAAGCTGCTACTTCATCTTCATTAATATTTGGCTTGTCATTAAAATAGCCTATTAAAATATGATCGTATTCATGCTCTGTTAATCCATTATCAAATGGTGCTTTGTAAATGAAAGATGTGGTTTCTTCTAAATCCGTTACAAATCCCATTTCCTCCTGTAATCTGCGCATACCTGCTTCAATATTAGATTCTCCTTCACGTTGATGGCTACAACAAGTGTTAGTCCATAAACCTGGTGAATGATACTTGTGCATAGCACGTTGCTGAATCATTAATTCGTTATTATCATTGAATACAAATACTGAAAAAGCACGATGCAAAAGGGCTTTTTCGTGCGCTTCCATTTTGGGCATTAATCCTATCGGATTATCATTTTCATCTACTAGAATAACTTGTTCTTCTGTCATGCAGCAAAATTAACATCTATAGCTTTAAAAATGCTAAAGGATTTCATAAAAATAGCCGTTTAAAATTTAAACGGCTATTTAATCTCTTATTTATATTTATGGATTATTGCTTATCGTCGCATGTTTTTCCATTAATACCTGTAATTATAAATTCACTACGTCTATTTAACTGATGTTCTTCTTCTGAACAACTAGACTCACTGCTAGGCTCGCATCCACAATCGTTTACCAATCTAGACTCTCCATAACCTTTTGCTGTAAGACGCTCTGCATCGATACCTTTATCAATTAAATATTGACGTGTAGACTGCGCTCTTCTTTCTGAAAGTTTTTCATTGTAAGAAGCTGGTCCTCTACAATCTGTATGACTACGAATATCGATATTCATAGTTGGGTATTTGTTCAATACAGCTAACACTTTTTGAAGTTCTATCTCAGCATCATATCTAATATTTGACTTATCAAAGTCGAAATATATAATTGGAATGTCTAATATCTTAGCTAAATCATCACAAGGTGAAATTTCCTGAACATCCTTTTCTAACAATAACTGAATAGTTAAATCTTGTTTCTTTGTTGGTGTTGTAAAACGTTTTTCATCACCAGTATAAGTTTCCTTTTCTCCTCTGATTAAATATTCCATTCTACAACCCGCTTCTAATTCAAAAGAACCATCAGTACCAACAGTTTTACGTTCTATTTCTGTTCCTTCTGCATCAAATAGAACAACTGAAGCATCGGCTATTGGTTCCATTGTTTTTTTATCTAAAACAGTTCCTGCAATAAGCTGTGTACATTCTGTAATTTCAAAAGTGTAAATATCATCACTTCCTTTACCTCCTTCTCTGTTAGAGCTGAAATACACACGTTTAGTCACCAGGTTTTCATAATAGCCAAAATCATCTCCTGAACTATTTACTGGCTTGCCTACATTCTCAATTGGGAAATTACGACTATTACTAGTTTCTACTATTTTATCTAAACCTTCAGATTTGAAAACATCCAATCCACCTAAACCAGGGAAACCTGTAGATGAATAATATAAATCACCATTTGTATTTATAAAAGGAAACGTTTCTTGCCCTTCTGTGTTTATAGAAGACCCTAAGTTTTCTGGTTCGCCTAATGTACCATCATCATTAACATCGACTACAAAAATATCGGACTGACCGTAAGTTCCTGGCATATCTGAAGCAAAATATAATCTGCTTCCTGTTAGGTTTAACGTTGGATGAGCAACACTGTAATCTTCGCTATTAAAGTGTACTTTATGTATTTCTCCCCAAGTACCATCGTCTTGAAGTTTTGCTCTGTATAATTGAAGTCTGTTAATTCCTGTATCGTCTTCCTTATATTTTAGTCTGTAGAAATTATTTCTTGTGAAAAACATATACTGTCCATTCGGTGAAATTACAGCGCTAGACTCATGAAATTTAGTATTAACATCACCTTCTATTTCGTTGACTTCACCAAAACTACCATCTTCAGTTTTTTCAACCGAATACAAATCTAAATACGGTTCTTCGTTCCATCTATATTTACGTCCACCTCCTCTTGCAGATGCGAAAACAACTCCATTTTCGTATTCTATAGTACCGAAATCTGAAAATTCTGTATTGATATCTAGGTTTACAACTTCAATATCATCTCTACTTAAATCTTCTATTGTGGCTTTATAATCTACTTTAGACATAAAGGCTCTTCCTCTTAAATCCTCTGGTTTAAGCTCATTGAATTTTTTCATCCAAACGTCTGACTCCTCATATTTTTGGATACCTTTTAGAGCTAAAGCATATCTGAAATAATATTCTGGATCAATAACTTCTCCCATAGCCATTAACTCACCATACCATTTTGCAGCATCTTTCATTTCATTTCTGAAATAATAAGAATTACCTAACTTCTGAAATAAGTCTACAGACTTGTAGCCTTTATTTGCTACTTCTAACAAGACTTCGCTAGTTTTAACATATGCAAAATCTCTATAGTCGTCCTTTACACTTTGAATTTTTCCATTCTGAGCGAAAACAGTAGAAGAAATTGCGATGAAAAAAGTAAATAATGTATATCTTAAATTTGCTTTCATAGTCATATTTTTAGAAGAAACGAGGTGATAAAATTCTACCCATTCTTTTAACTTCAAATCTTAAAGTTATTTCGTGAGTACCACTATTGTAATTATTTAATCCTGTTGTAGTCATATCGTAACCATAACCAACAAACATGCCAGGTGTTACCTGAAAACCAGCTAGTGCACTTACAGAGTCATCCCATCTCCAAGCTAAACCAAGCGTTATTTTCTTTTGAATCCAAAGGTTAGCAGAAACATCTGCAATTAAAGGCGCACCTGAAACTCCCTTAACAAGAAAAGCAGGTTTAAGTTCTGTAGTTTCACTAAGATTAAATACATAACCACCTATAGCGTAAAAATGCATACGTTCTGTGGCTACTGATTCTTGAAAATCATCGTAATGATCTGTCTCAATAAAATTAGGAACTGCCAAACCAAAATACCATTTACGTGTGTGCATGTACAAACCAGCACCTATCATCGGAGAGGTTAAATTCAAATTTTGATTAAATGCAACATCTGGATCTCTGTATATACCTTTACTCCAATCTGTATTCAGAAAATGAACACCTCCTTTAACACCAAAAGATAATTTGAGATCATTAGCATTTAATGGAATAGTATAAGAAAAATTAGCGTCTACAAAAGTTTCTGTGGCTGGCCCTAAAGCATCACTCACAATATTTAATCCTAAACCTACACGCTCATTGCGCAAAGGAGAATGGATACCCAAAGATTGTGTCTGTGGTGCTCCATCAATACCAACCCATTGCGATCTATGAAGGCCCACCACACTCAATGTTTCTCTTTGTCCTGCATAAGCTGGGTTAACACTTAATGTGTTATACATATAATGCGTATACTGAGGATCTTGCTGTGCAAAACTTTCAACGCTAATTAGTATGAATACTAAAACAACTAATCCTTTTATTATTGATGACTTATGTATCATTTTAATATATTTTATCTTCAGTATTAATTAGTTTTTTCTGTTTATATACAACCATCCTACTCTAGGATCTGAACCATCACCTAGATCTAATACATAGTAGTATGTACCAGCAGGTAAATTATCAGAATCCTTTACAACAGCTCTACCATTTGTAGTTCCGCTCCAATCGTTTAGATAACCTCTAGTACTGTAAACCATATTACCCCATCTGTTGTAAACTTCTAGTTTATTGTCTGGGAAACGCTCTAAACAATCTATAACAAATGTTTCATTAACACCGTCGCCGTCTGGTGAAAATTCGTTGTAGATAGTTAAACAGATAGGATCTACTTCAGCACTATCTTCATCATTTCCAATGTTAACATCGTTACCACCTACAGAACTTTGTACATAAGCAATATTTAAATAGTCACCAAACCCTAATACTTCTACAGTAACTTGTAGTATTTCCACTTGATCTGGATCTAATTGAGCAATAGTCCATTCACCAGTGATATCAGAGTATGAAATATTACCATTAGTTGCTATATGATTTACATAAACATATCCGCTTGGTATTTGTTCACTAATTACAATATCTGTTGCTGTTACATTTCCAATATTTGCTATCTCAACAGTAAACGTTACTTCATCACCAACAACTGGTTCAAGTTCATTTACCTCTTTGCTAACTTCTAAATCATAAATTGAGTTAACCAATGTTACTGTTGGATCATCTGGAATACCATCACCATTACTATCTATATCACTAGGATTATTTGGGTCATCACTGATATCAACTATATCATCAGAAGGATTATTTAAATCTCCTCGAGGTGCTTCACTACTCACTGTAGCCGAATTAGTAACACTACCTATATCTAAATCTTCTTGAGTAATTATGTATGTTGCTGTAAATGTTGTGCTGTCTATTTCGCCCGGTAATAACTGAGCTATTGGACCACCCGTTAACATTAAACCTGGCAATACATCTTGAACTTGAATATTAGTCAAGGTTACATTTCCTGTGTTTTCAACAATAAAGACATACGATATTTCATCACCTAAACTTCCTGCTATACCATCTCCATTAGTGTCTTCAAGTTCCAATGTAGTTTTTAGTAAACTAATACTTGGATCTGATATGATGATAATCTCAGTTGGGTCGTCTTCAGTATTACCGTCTGTATCATCACCATCATCACTAATATCACTAACAGTAGTATCTGATGGACTGTTTCCTTCAGTGTATACACTATTACTGAATCCACCTGCATCAATTGCATCTTGCTCAATAATGTATGTTGCAATATAAGTTGCGGTTTCATCTACTTGTAATATGCCTTCAATACTTCCTGCATCTGCACTATCAAATACTGGACCAGATGACAATGTTAAAGCATTACCTAATACATCTTGGAAAGTATCAACAATACTAACATTATCTAGAGTAACATTTCCAGTATTCATAACTGTAATTGTATATGTTACTGTGTCTCCTAGACTTGCACCAGCTGGAGCAATATCATCTGTTATAGAAGCTATTTTAACCACCTCTATGTTAGGATCTTCTAGAATTATTACTTCTGTAGCATCGTCTTCAGTATTACCGTCCGTATCATCATCATCGTCACTGACATCATCAACATTTGTGCCTTCTGGACTTTCTCCACTGGCCAATACGCTGTTGCTGATTGATCCACTATCTACTGATCCTTGCTCGATGACATAGGTTGCTGTATATGTGGCCGTCTCTCCTACTAATAACGTACCTTCTAAACTGCCTTGGTCGGCACTGTCGAACGATGGGCCACTTACAAACGTTAATGGGTTACCGTTGCCATCTACAAACGTATCTACTATGGCTACGTTACTTAAGCTGACGTTACCGTTGTTCGTTACTGTTATCGTGTACGTTACCGTATCTCCTAAACTTGCTCCTGTTGGTGCTACATCGTTAGTGATAGCGGCTACTTTTACGGCTTCTATACTTGGATCTTCTGAAATGAATAGCTCTGTGGCATCGTCTTCTGTATTACCGTCTGTGTCATCATCATCGTCACTGACATCATCAACATTTGTGCCTTCTGGACTTTCTCCACTGGCCAATACGCTGTTGCTGATTGATCCACTATCTACTGATCCTTGCTCGATGACATAGGTTGCTGTATATGTGGCCGTCTCTCCTACTAATAACGTACCTTCTAAACTGCCTTGGTCGGCACTGTCGAACGATGGGCCACTTACAAACGTTAATGGGTTACCGTTGCCATCTACAAACGTATCTACTATGGCTACGTTACTTAAGCTGACGTTACCGTTGTTCGTTACTGTTATCGTGTACGTTACCGTATCTCCTAAACTTGCTCCTGTTGGTGCTACATCGTTAGTGATAGCGGCTACTTTTACGGCTTCTATACTTGGATCTTCTGAAATGAATAGCTCTGTGGCATCGTCTTCTGTATTACCGTCTGTGTCATCATCATCGTCACTGACATCATCAACATTTGTGCCTTCTGGACTTTCTCCACTAGCCAATACGCTGTTGCTGATTGATCCACTATCTACTGATCCTTGCTCGATGACATAGGTTGCTGTATATGTGGCCGTCTCTCCTACTAATAACGTACCTTCTAAACTGCCTTGGTCAGCACTGTCGAACGATGGGCCGCTTACAAACGTTAATGGGTTACCGTTGCCATCTACAAACGTATCTACTATGGCTACGTTACTTAAGCTGACGTTACCGTTGTTCGTTACTGTTATCGTGTACGTTACCGTATCTCCTAAACTTGCTCCTGTTGGTGCTACATCGTTAGTGATAGCGGCTACTTTTACGGCTTCTATACTTGGATCTTCTGAAATGAATAGCTCTGTGGCATCGTCTTCTGTATTACCGTCTGTGTCATCATCATCGTCACTGACATCATCAACATTTGTGCCTTCTGGACTTTCTCCACTGGCCAATACGCTGTTGCTGATTGATCCACTATCTACTGATCCTTGCTCGATGACATAGGTTGCTGTATATGTGGCCGTCTCTCCTACTAATAACGTACCTTCTAAACTGCCTTGGTCGGCACTGTCGAACGATGGGCCGCTTACAAACGTTAATGGGTTACCGTTGCCATCTACAAACGTATCTACTATGGCTACGTTACTTAAGCTGACGTTACCGTTGTTCGTTACTGTTATCGTGTACGTTACCGTATCTCCTAAACTTGCTCCTGTTGGTGCTACATCGTTAGTGATAGCGGCTACTTTTACGGCTTCTATACTTGGATCTTCTGAAATGAATAGCTCTGTGGCATCGTCTTCTGTATTACCGTCTGTGTCATCATCATCGTCACTGACATCATCAACATTTGTGCCTTCTGGACTTTCTCCACTGGCCAATACGCTGTTGCTGATTGATCCACTATCTACTGATCCTTGCTCGATGACATAGGTTGCTGTATATGTGGCCGTCTCTCCTACTAATAACGTACCTTCTAAACTGCCTTGGTCAGCACTGTCGAACGATGGGCCGCTTACAAACGTTAATGGGTTACCGTTGCCATCTACAAACGTATCTACTATGGCTACGTTACTTAAGCTGACGTTACCGTTGTTCGTTACTGTTATCGTGTACGTTACCGTATCTCCTAAACTTGCTCCTGTTGGTGCTACATCGTTAGTGATAGCGGCTACTTTTACGGCTTCTATACTTGGATCTTCTGAAATGAATAGCTCTGTGGCATCGTCTTCTGTATTACCGTCCGTGTCATCATCATCGTCACTGACATCATCAACATTTGTGCCTTCTGGACTTTCTCCACTAGCCAATACGCTGTTGCTGATTGATCCACTATCTACTGATCCTTGCTCGATGACATAGGTTGCTGTATATGTGGCCGTCTCTCCTACTAATAACGTACCTTCTAAACTGCCTTGGTCAGCACTGTCGAACGATGGGCCGCTTACAAACGTTAATGGGTTACCGTTGCCATCTACAAACGTATCTACTATGGCTACGTTACTTAAGCTGACGTTACCGTTGTTCGTTACTGTTATCGTGTACGTTACCGTATCTCCTAAACTTGCTCCTGTTGGTGCTACATCGTTAGTGATAGCGGCTACTTTTACGGCTTCTATACTTGGATCTTCTGAAATGAATAGCTCTGTGGCATCGTCTTCTGTATTACCGTCTGTGTCATCATCATCGTCACTGACATCATCAACATTTGTGCCTTCTGGACTTTCTCCACTAGCCAATACGCTGTTGCTGATTGATCCACTATCTACTGATCCTTGCTCGATGACATAGGTTGCTGTATATGTGGCCGTCTCTCCTACTAATAACGTACCTTCTAAACTGCCTTGGTCAGCACTGTCGAACGATGGGCCGCTTACAAACGTTAATGGGTTACCGTTGCCATCTACAAACGTATCTACTATGGCTACGTTACTTAAGCTGACGTTACCGTTGTTCGTTACTGTTATCGTGTACGTTACCGTATCTCCTAAACTTGCTCCTGTTGGTGCTACATCGTTAGTGATAGCGGCTACTTTTACGGCTTCTATACTTGGATCTTCTGAAATGAATAGCTCTGTGGCATCGTCTTCTGTATTACCGTCTGTGTCATCATCATCGTCACTGACATCATCAACATTTGTGCCTTCTGGACTTTCTCCACTGGCCAATACGCTGTTGCTGATTGATCCACTATCTACTGATCCTTGCTCGATGACATAGGTTGCTGTATATGTGGCCGTCTCTCCTACTAATAACGTACCTTCTAAACTGCCTTGGTCAGCACTGTCGAACGATGGGCCGCTTACAAACGTTAATGGGTTACCGTTGCCATCTACAAACGTATCTACTATGGCTACGTTACTTAAGCTGACGTTACCGTTGTTCGTTACTGTTATCGTGTACGTTACCGTATCTCCTAAACTTGCTCCTGTTGGTGCTACATCGTTAGTGATAGCGGCTACTTTTACGGCTTCTATACTTGGATCTTCTGAAATGAATAGCTCTGTGGCATCGTCTTCTGTATTACCGTCCGTGTCATCATCATCGTCACTGACATCATCAACATTTGTGCCTTCTGGACTTTCTCCACTAGCCAATACGCTGTTGCTGATTGATCCACTATCTACTGATCCTTGCTCGATGACATAGGTTGCTGTATATGTGGCCGTCTCTCCTACTAATAACGTACCTTCTAAACTGCCTTGGTCAGCACTGTCGAACGATGGGCCGCTTACAAACGTTAATGGGTTACCGTTGCCATCTACAAACGTATCTACTATGGCTACGTTACTTAAACTGACGTTACCGTTGTTCGTTACTGTTATCGTGTACGTTACCGTATCTCCTAAACTTGCTCCTGTTGGTGCTACATCGTTAGTGATAGCGGCTACTTTTACGGCTTCTATACTGGATCTTCTGAAATGAATAGCTCTGTGGCATCGTCTTCTGTATTACCGTCTGTGTCATCATCATCGTCACTGACATCATCAACATTTGTGCCTTCTGGACTTTCTCCACTGGCCAATACGCTGTTGCTGATTGATCCACTATCTACTGATCCTTGCTCGATGACATAGGTTGCTGTATATGTGGCCGTCTCTCCTACTAATAACGTACCTTCTAAACTGCCTTGGTCAGCACTGTCGAACGATGGGCCGCTTACAAACGTTAATGGGTTACCGTTGCCATCTACAAACGTATCTACTATGGCTACGTTACTTAAGCTGACGTTACCGTTGTTCGTTACTGTTATCGTGTACGTTACCGTATCTCCTAAACTTGCTCCTGTTGGTGCTACATCGTTAGTGATAGCGGCTACTTTTACGGCTTCTATACTTGGATCTTCTGAAATGAATAGCTCTGTGGCATCGTCTTCTGTATTACCGTCTGTGTCATCATCATCGTCACTGACATCATCAACATTTGTGCCTTCTGGACTTTCTCCACTGGCCAATACGCTGTTGCTGATTGATCCACTATCTACTGATCCTTGCTCGATGACATAGGTTGCTGTATATGTGGCCGTCTCTCCTACTAATAACGTACCTTCTAAACTGCCTTGGTCGGCACTGTCGAACGATGGGCCGCTTACAAACGTTAATGGGTTACCGTTGCCATCTACAAACGTATCTACTATGGCTACGTTACTTAAGCTGACGTTACCGTTGTTCGTTACTGTTATCGTGTACGTTACCGTATCTCCTAAACTTGCTCCTGTTGGTGCTACATCGTTAGTGATAGCGGCTACTTTTACGGCTTCTATACTTGGATCTTCTGAAATGAATAGCTCTGTGGCATCGTCTTCTGTATTACCGTCTGTGTCATCATCATCGTCACTGACATCATCAACATTTGTGCCTTCTGGACTTTCTCCACTAGCCAATACGCTGTTGCTGATTGATCACTATCTACTGATCCTTGCTCGATGACATAGGTTGCTGTATATGTGGCCGTCTCTCCTACTAATAACGTACCTTCTAAACTGCCTTGGTCAGCACTGTCGAACGATGGGCCGCTTACAAACGTTAATGGGTTACCGTTGCCATCTACAAACGTATCTACTATGGCTACGTTACTTAAGCTGACGTTACCGTTGTTCGTTACTGTTATCGTGTACGTTACCGTATCTCCTAAACTTGCTCCTGTTGGTGCTACATCGTTAGTGATAGCGGCTACTTTTACGGCTTCTATACTTGGATCTTCTGAAATGAATAGCTCTGTGGCATCGTCTTCTGTATTACCGTCTGTGTCATCATCATCGTCACTGACATCATCAACATTTGTGCCTTCTGGACTTTCTCCACTAGCCAATACGCTGTTGCTGATTGATCCACTATCTACTGATCCTTGCTCGATGACATAGGTTGCTGTATATGTGGCCGTCTCTCCTACTAATAACGTACCTTCTAAACTGCCTTGGTCAGCACTGTCGAACGATGGGCCGCTTACAAACGTTAATGGGTTACCGTTGCCATCTACAAACGTATCTACTATGGCTACGTTACTTAAGCTGACGTTACCGTTGTTCGTTACTGTTATCGTGTACGTTACCGTATCTCCTAAACTTGCTCCTGTTGGTGCTACATCGTTAGTGATAGCGGCTACTTTTACGGCTTCTATACTTGGATCTTCTGAAATGAATAGCTCTGTGGCATCGTCTTCTGTATTACCGTCTGTGTCATCATCATCGTCACTGACATCATCAACATTTGTGCCTTCTGGACTTTCTCCACTAGCCAATACGCTGTTGCTGATTGATCCACTATCTACTGATCCTTGCTCGATGACATAGGTTGCTGTATATGTGGCCGTCTCTCCTACTAATAACGTACCTTCTAAACTGCCTTGGTCAGCACTGTCGAACGATGGGCCGCTTACAAACGTTAATGGGTTACCGTTGCCATCTACAAACGTATCTACTATGGCTACGTTACTTAAGCTGACGTTACCGTTGTTCGTTACTGTTATCGTGTACGTTACCGTATCTCCTAAACTTGCTCCTGTTGGTGCTACATCGTTAGTGATAGCGGCTACTTTTACGGCTTCTATACTTGGATCTTCTGAAATGAATAGCTCTGTGGCATCGTCTTCTGTATTACCGTCTGTGTCATCATCATCGTCACTGACATCATCAACATTTGTGCCTTCTGGACTTTCTCCACTAGCCAATACGCTGTTGCTGATTGATCCACTATCTACTGATCCTTGCTCGATGACATAGGTTGCTGTATATGTGGCCGTCTCTCCTACTAATAACGTACCTTCTAAACTGCCTTGGTCAGCACTGTCGAACGATGGACCACTTACAAACGTTAATGGGTTACCGTTGCCATCTACAAACGTATCTACTATGGCTACGTTACTTAAGCTGACGTTACCGTTGTTCGTTACTGTTATCGTATACGTTACTGTATCTCCTAAACTTGCTCCTGTTGGTGCTACATCGTTAGTGATAGTAGCTACTTTTACGGCTTCTATCTGTGGACTCTCTGGTAATAATGTATTTGTTGGATCATTATCACTTGTTGGGTCTGTAGGATCATCACTATCATCATTCAATATATTATTCATTGGATCTATAGCTTCAACAGACGCTTGATTTGTTACTATACCCGAATCAATATCTTCTTGAGTAATTGCATATGTTGCTGTATAAACTATACTTCCTGTACCTACAACTAAATCCTGTAAATCACCTTCTCCATCTTCATCACTTCCTCCACTATTATAAATAGGTGTAGGTAATATACCTGTGCCTGTAAAGTTTGACGAATTTTCGTTTACATCTATATCATAAATAGTAACATCTCCAGTATTTGTCACTGTATAAGTATAAGTAATTATATCACCTACACTCACTATTCCATCTATACCTAAATCTAAACTACTAGTCTTAGTTATATTAAAATCTGGATTTTGAGTTAAAATAGTTACCGTTGGATCGTTCGTTGGATCTCCATCCGTATTACCCTGACCATCGGCGGTCTCAACGGTCTCGTCTCCTGCATCCGATACATCGACAACGTCATCTGTGCCGCTTGGGCTATCTCCCGTTGCCGTGGCACTGTTCTCTATGTAACCTGCGTCGATGTCGGATTGTGTGATCGTCTGTTCTACTGTGACTATAGCACTTGATCCTGGTGCTAAACTTGCGATTGGGCTGCCTACAATACTGCCTGCATCGGCGTTCGCATCTGTTATATCTATGTTGCTTACCGTTAAATTACCTGTGTTGGTCACTACAATATCATATTCTATAACGTCTCCTAAGGAACTGCCACTTACTGTAACGGTCTTGGTCACTGTTAATTCTGGACATTCTGCTTCAACCAAAACAATAGGATTATTAGATACACCTATACATGTAGGCATCGACTGATATCTAACTGCTGGTGTATAAGTTGATGAGGGCAAGTTATTAAACACATTAGATGTTTGCCATGGTCCCAAGCTACCATTTATACTATACTCTATAGTTCCACCACCATTATCCGTTGCATCTATCGTTATAGATCCCTCGTTTGAAGGACATGTTGGCTGAACTGAACTCGTAGTAGGCTCGATTGTTGGGGGGGGCGTTAAAAAAGATGGATCATATAATATAAATATTTTACCGTCACCTGCATCGCCAACACCTGACGTCCTATAAATTATTCTAAATCCATAAATATCATTGCCTGCACTTAAAAAGGATGTTAAAGGATAGATATTAGCATAAACATTCTGACCTCCTACATTGGTTGTTATACCTGTATCTATATAATTGGGTATATAAGCTATTCTGACAGGACCTATAACATCACCGTTTATATCCAGTGCCTGTATTCTATATTCATTGTTACCATTGCGCTCAGATATAAATAAATATCTATTTGATGCCGTTGATATAGGTGAATCATAGAATATATCAACATAATCCGATGCGGTTATTTGATTATCTGTAGACAGGTAATTTGTCAAGTCCCTATCTGAAAATGTGCTCAATAAAGCTGGTGTAAATATTTCTGGGCCATCCGTTATATCAGACACTATCGTTGGACCATCGTAAATATATTGGTTCGACACATCTTCATTAGTAAATGAATATTCTACCAAGGTAGGAACATAAAAACCTGTAAATGGATTTGGCTCACCTACTACCGATATAGAATTCAATATAGCCCCTGTTGAGCTATCTGTACCTGTTATGTCGAATGTAACATCTGAAGCTGGTAAAGCATATATAGGACTGCCTGTCGGTATAACGTCCATACATGCATCGTCGCTACATTCATATGGTGCCGTAAGTACATTTGAATTGGTCAATGTACAACTACTCTCAGCTGAAAACTCAGCCGTTAAAGATATCTCATTCCCATTAGCTGGTAATGTAACACCTGTAAAAGTATATGGCGAGCTAAGTCCAGACACTGAAACAGACCCACTACCGTCACCTGATAATTCCAACGTGCCCGTTCCTGGAACAGTATTAAATGTTATAGTTATGTCCGCTGTAAAAGTATCGTCGGTTATATCAGATGGTGTACCGTTGTCATTACATGTTGATACATTGCTAGATGAAATATTAATTAAATTACAACATGAATCATCAAGCGTAATAGGATTATTAGATATACCTATACATGTAGGCATCGACTGATATCTAACTGCTGGTGTATAAGTTGATGAGGGCAAGTTATTAAACACATTAGATGTTTGCCATGGTCCCAAGCTACCATTTATACTATACTCTATAGTTCCACCACCATTATCCGTTGCATCTATCGTTATAGATCCCTCGTTTGAAGGACATGTTGGCTGAACTGAACTCGTAGTAGGCTCGATTGTTGGGGGGGGCGTTAAAAAAGATGGATCATATAATATAAATATTTTACCGTCACCTGCATCGCCAACACCTGACGTCCTATAAATTATTCTAAATCCATAAATATCATTGCCTGCACTTAAAAAGGATGTTAAAGGATAGATATTAGCATAAACATTCTGACCTCCTACATTGGTTGTTATACCTGTATCTATATAATTGGGTATATAAGCTATTCTGACAGGACCTATAACATCACCGTTTATATCCAGTGCCTGTATTCTATATTCATTGTTACCATTGCGCTCAGATATAAATAAATATCTATTTGATGCCGTTGATATAGGTGAATCATAGAATATATCAACATAATCCGATGCGGTTATTTGATTATCTGTAGACAGGTAATTTGTCAAGTCCCTATCTGAAAATGTGCTCAATAAAGCTGGTGTAAATATTTCTGGGCCATCCGTTATATCAGACACTATCGTTGGACCATCGTAAATATATTGGTTCGACACATCTTCATTAGTAAATGAATATTCTACCAAGGTAGGAACATAAAAACCTGTAAATGGATTTGGCTCACCTACTACCGATATAGAATTCAATATAGCCCCTGTTGAGCTATCTGTACCTGTTATGTCGAATGTAACGTCTGAAGCTGGTAAAGCATATATAGGACTGCCTGTCGGTATAACGTCCATACATGCATCGTCGCTACATTCATATGGTGCCGTAAGTACATTTGAATTGGTCAATGTACAACTACTCTCAGCTGAAAACTCAGCCGTTAAAGATATCTCATTCCCATTAGCTGGTAATGTAACACCTGTAAAAGTATATGGCGAGCTAAGTCCAGACACTGAAACAGACCCACTACCGTCACCTGATAATTCCAACGTGCCCGTTCCTGGAACAGTATTAAATGTTATAGTTATGTCCGCTGTAAAAGTATCGTCGGTTATATCAGATGGTGTACCGTTGTCATTACATGTTGATACATTGCTAGATGAAATATTATCAATTGAACAATCACAGATTGTTAAACCTAAAGGATCTGTAACGCTAGCATTAGTCCCAAGAGAATAGTCTACACCTGTTTCTGTAACCAAACCATTAGTTGGGTTGACAGTTGCTGGATCTGAATCCCCAAATTGCCCTCCATCTGCTCCTGCTGCATTCGGATCATTATATGCCTCGTTTGCATCTGGACAACCATCTCCATCACTGTCTGTGTTCTGAAAGTCATAACTTCCATCATTCAATGTATCTATTGGTACCGTAACTTCTGCTGTATCATCTGCACCATTACCATTAGCATCACTAAAACCAGTATCATTAGAATCAATGACTCCATCTCCATTTGTATCTAACGCACCATTACCAGACTCATCTACATCATAAATACCATCGTTATCTGAGTCTAGATCTAAATAATCAGGAATGCCATCTTGGTCTGTATCTGTTGGATTTGTAGATGGGTCATTATCTAAGTCTAAATTCAGATCCTCATAAATATCTAAAATACCATCATTATCACTATCTATATCTGACACATCATTAACACCATCACAATCAGAATCATTTACAGTCAATGAAGATGAGTTATTACTCGTATCCGTATCTGATTGGGCCATATTAATTATATTGGCTGTATACGTTAAAGGAAGACTTATTGATGTAACCGAGACAGAAACCGTAAGCGTAATGCTTTCACCTGCATCCAATCTTGTAACTATCCATTTGTTTGACGTACTATCATACGTAGCCGTTCCCGTTCCTGATGAAAACACAGCATTACTACTAGAGTAACTTACACCTGCAGGCAACATCTTTTCAACTTCAAAACCATTACTATCTATAGCGCTATTATTAGTAACTGTAGTAACAAAATCAATTGAACTTGCAGAACATAAGTCTGTTGAGGAATTAACATCTGATGTAATACCTAAATCAACTGGTGTAAAAATTAAACTGTTAGTATTAAAAGCTGTAAATGCAATATCTGTATTACCAGAAGTTGTATGCACAAATTCTGTAATTTGAGCAGCATTAGCTGTTGTGATGCCAAAATCACTAAGTTCAAAAGTTAAAAGTCTTAAATCTCTATAGCTATTTATCGCAAATGTACCTGTAACTACACCTGTAGTAGGGTTAACATTATATATTGTCCAATTAGTTCCACCAACAACACCTACAGTAGAAAAGTTAACAACTATGCTATTTCCTACAGTATTACCTCCACTATCAACAAATTTAAAAGTATCGCTCCCTGAAGGCTGCCCTGTTTGGGTTGCTATGATATCTGGAACATTATCATTAATACTAGTAGTTGAATTTATCGACAAATTATCATAATTAAAATCCTGAGGGTCAATATTGAAAAAATTAGTAGATAACTCAAGTCCATTTTCACCGTCTCTTATAAAAGCACTTGGAACTATAGGGTGAAATGAGTTGATATGATCTGTTGCGACATTAGTTTGGTTATTACCTCCCCAAGTATAACCAACACCTATTAATTCTGAGCTTGAATAGGAAATAAGCCCTGGAACAGGAAAGGCTTGAAAATCGGCAGGCGTATAAGTTACACCATTACTCGTTAAAATAGAATCATCTATACCTGTAGAATAAGTTACACCGTTTATTGTAAAACCTATTAAATTATTAGATCCAGTAGCCGTGACTTGGGCAGATGTTGTTGATTCGTAAAAACCCCCTTCATCACCATATATAGCTGTTACTGGTTCTTGAGAATAACTGAACAAGCTAAAAAGTAAACTAAAAACAAATAAAGCAGAATTAGAGTATTTCCTGCTTAATATCAAATCTATCTTTAAAGATACATTATCAATGTTTTTTTTAAGCAATTGTAATCGCGTAAAGATTTTCATATTTTAGAAAAGTTGATATACATTCAATATTGTTAACGATAATTATTTTTATCGATAAAGTGCAAATATATTCGATAAAATGTAATTTGCAAATTTTTTATTAAGCAATCACTTACATTTCAAACATTTATTAATCGATTATTCCTACTTAAGGAATAATCAACTGTGATAATTACACTATAAAATATTTTGTAAAACTTGGTGAAGAGATCAGCTATTAACCAACTTCAAAAATTAATTCTTATTCATATCAAACTTTGAAGACTGACTGAATTTGGAATTAATTTATTTTCATTTTACCAAGGAAAGTCTTCAAAATAAATCATTATAAATAATTTATTTTGAACATCTAATCCCTTTCCTACAAAGCTAATTTAGTATTTGGATCTATTGTATAAATTTAGACCAATGGCAAGTATTTTGGATTGAATGACATCACTACTTTAAAAATAAAGTAATAGAGCACAAAAAAAGCCTTAACTATTAAAAGTTAAGGCTTTTTTCAAAGTAGGAATTAATTAGTCCATTATAAGAAACAT
The DNA here is from genome assembly GCF_058964685.1 of Winogradskyella sp. 266wxhm. NCBI lineage: Bacteria > Pseudomonadati > Bacteroidota > Flavobacteriia > Flavobacteriales > Flavobacteriaceae > Winogradskyella > Winogradskyella sp. 266wxhm. Next base: position 2,870,485 of record NZ_CM179559.1, on the reverse strand, counting down.
TGACCTTCTGTTTAATTGATGTTCGTCTTCCTCACAATCCTTTCCATTAGAACATTTATTGATTAATTGCGACTCTCCATAACCTTTAGCAGACAAGCGCTTCTTCTGTATGCCTTTACTAATAAACCATTGTAAAGTTGATTGTGCTCTTCTACTCGATAAGTTTAAATTATAATTACCATTTCCGCGAGAATCAGTGTGGGATTCTATATCTATTTTCAACTTTGGATATTCATTTATAGCCGCATATTTTAATTGTTTATAATAGTAGTATCTTTGCCATCATTTTTAACGATAGATATGAGTTTTTTAAAAGAGATAGCAAGACGACGAACATTTGGTATTATTTCGCATCCCGATGCTGGTAAGACTACACTAACAGAAAAACTACTTCTGTTTGGTGGTGCCATTCAAGAGGCTGGTGCCGTAAAAAGCAATAAGATAAAGAAAGGAGCTACCAGTGACTTTATGGAAATTGAGCGTCAACGTGGTATTTCTGTTGCTACTTCTGTATTAGCTTTTGAATATGAAGGCATTAAGATTAATATTCTAGATACACCAGGACACAAGGATTTTGCAGAAGACACTTTTAGAACTCTAACAGCTGTAGATAGTGTGATTGTTGTTATTGACGTGGCCAAAGGTGTTGAGGAACAAACTGAAAAACTTGTTGAAGTTTGTAGAATGCGTAATATTCCTATGATTGTATTCATCAACAAATTAGACCGTGAAGGTAAAGATGCCTTTGACCTTTTAGATGAAGTTGAGCAAAAATTAGGACTAACCGTTACGCCTATGAGTTTCCCAATTGGTATGGGTTATGATTTTAAAGGCATTTACAATCTATGGGAAAAGAATGTCAATCTATTTAGTGGTAACAGTAGAAAAAATATAGAGGAGACTATAGAAATATCAGATTTATCTTCTTCTGAATTAGATAAATTAGTTGGCGAAAAAGCGGCTAATACATTAAGAGACGAAATAGAATTGGTTAATGGCATTTATCCTGAATTTGATAAAGACGCTTATCTTAAAGGAGATTTGCAACCTGTTTTCTTTGGTTCTGCATTAAATAATTTTGGTGTTAGAGAACTTTTGGACTGTTTTGTTGAAATTGCACCAAAACCACGACCTAAACAAAGTGAAGAGCGTTTGGTAAAACCTGAAGAAGATAAGTTTAGTGGTTTTGTTTTTAAAATTCACGCCAACATGGATCCTAATCACAGAAACCGTTTGGCATTCGTAAAAATAGTTTCTGGTGAATTTAAACGTAATGTTCCATATCTTCATGTAAGACATAATAAAAAGCTAAAATTCTCTAGTCCAAATGCTTTCTTCGCGGAAAAGAAAGAGATTGTAGATGTATCATACCCTGGAGATATAGTAGGTTTACAAGATACTGGTAGCTTTAAAATTGGTGATACGCTAACTGAAGGTGAAATCCTTAATTATAAAGGTATTCCTAGTTTCTCACCTGAGCATTTTAGATACATTAACAACGCGGATCCTATGAAAGCTAAGCAACTTTACAAGGGTATTGACCAGTTAATGGATGAAGGTGTAGCTCAGCTTTTTACTTTAGACTATAATGGAAGAAAAGTTATCGGTACTGTTGGAGCGCTTCAATATGAAGTAATTCAATATCGTTTAGAACATGAATATGGTGCTAAATGTACGTATGAAAACCTCAATGTACATAAAGCATGTTGGGTACAAACTGAAGATAAAAAAAGTGAAGAATTTAAAGATTTCTTAAGGGTAAAGCAACGTTATCTTGCAAGAGATAAACAAAATCAATTAGTTTTCTTGGCTGACTCTATGTTCTCACTACAGATGACACAGCAAAAATATCCAAGCATTAAGTTCCATATGACCTCAGAATTTGAATAAAAATTCTCACAAACTATTAAAATACAACGCATTTTGTCGATTATATTTGTTTTTAATCTGTTTTTTTGATTAAAATAGCACCAGTAATCATTATTTCAAAATAAGATTAACCCCAAACTAATCTACTTATTATGGAAACCAATGAAAACGTTTATAGTAATGAAGACATTACTGTAACCTATCAACCGCGTTGTTGCACTAATGCAGAATTATGTGCAAAACAACTTTCAAGTGTATTCAGAAATTCTGTAATTCCTTGGATTGATCTTAACGGAGCAGAAACCGAAGACATCATTAATCAAATTAAAAAATGTCCTTCTGGTGCTCTGAAATACCACTTAAAGAAAAAAGAAGTGGCTTAATCATTATTTATCTTAGTATAAATAGAAAATCCCTTAGCTTTAATAAAAATCTAAGGGATTTTTTTAGTTTATATTGTTATAGACTATTTAAAGCCTTTAGTTTAAAGATATATGAAATGTGTTTACAAAAAACTAATAACGCCTTAAACGAATCCATTATTAATAATAAAAAACAATTGATTCTTTACTATTGATTCAATTCAACTATACAACTTTAAGCCTGACCTGTTGGCCCAAAATTTAAAGGAATTGGTGGTTGCTCTTCAAAAAATTTCGATAACCACCAATTATTATTTTCTATAATTAAAAATATAAAATTTTAGGCCTGACCTGTTGGTCCGAAATTTAGAGGAATTGGTGGTTGCTCGTAATCTTTAATTTCACCATGAGCTTTCTCAAATCTTGAAACATTATCTCCTAAAGCCTTAAGTAAACGCTTTGCATGTTGTGGTGTTAAAATGATACGAGATTTCACTTTGCTTTTTGGAGTTCCTGGCATTATACTAACAAAATCTACAACAAACTCTGAAACAGAGTGATTAATTATAGCTAAGTTAGAATAAGTACCTTCTGCTACTTTCTCATCGAGCTCTATATTTATTTGTCCTTTTTTTGGATTATTATTTTCGTCTGACATATCTATACTATTTTATTTTAAATTAAAAAAGCCTTCAAACTTTACAGGATGAAGGCTTTTAGTTTATTTAGATTCCTGCCTCCGCAGGAATAGGAATGATAAATTCTAGTTGAAGTTCATTTCTTCTTTAGCTTTCATCATTTCATTAAATTCCTCTTTAGAACCTACAATAATATTATCGTATTCTCTAACACCAGTACCAGCCGGTATTCTATGTCCTACAATAACATTTTCTTTTAGTCCTTCTAGGTTATCTATTTTACCATTTACAGCTGCTTCGTTAAGAACTTTAGTTGTTTCTTGGAACGATGCCGCAGAAATAAACGATTTAGTCTGTAATGACGCTCTAGTAATACCTTGTAGTATTGGTGTTGCAGTTGCAGGACTAGCGTCTCTTGCTGTAACAAGATTTTTATCTTCTCTTCTTAAGCTAGAGTTTTCATCTCTTAACTGTCTTACCGTTACAATCTGACCAGATTTTAAGTTTTCAGAATCACCAGCATCTTCTACTACTTTCATTCCGAAAATCTTATCATTCTCTTCGATAAAGTCTGACTTATGAACTAATTGGTTTTCTAAGAAAATAGTATCACCAGAATCCATAATTCTAACTTTACGCATCATCTGTCTTACAACAACTTCGAAGTGTTTATCGTTAATTTTCACACCTTGTAAACGGTATACTTCTTGTACTTCGTTTACTAAGTATTGTTGTACTGCAGAAGGGCCTTTGATATTTAAGATATCGTTTGGTGTTATAGATCCGTCTGATAAAGGCATACCAGCTTTTACATAATCATTTTCTTGAACAAGAATTTGATTAGATAATTTCACTAAGTATTTCTTAACCTCACCAAGCTTAGACTCAATAATGATTTCACGGTTACCACGCTTAATCTTACCAAAAGATACTACACCATCAATTTCACTTACTACTGCTGGGTTAGATGGGTTACGTGCTTCGAATAACTCTGTTACACGAGGAAGACCACCAGTAATATCACCAGCTTTAGCAGATTTACGAGGTATTTTAACTAAAATCTTACCAACTTCAATTTTATCACCATCATCAATCATAATGTGTGCACCTACTGGTAAGTTGTATGAACGAATAGTTTCACCTTTAGAATCTTCAATCAATAATGTTGGAATCAACTTCTTGTTTCTAGATTCAGAAATTACTTTTTCTTGGAAACCTGTTTGTTCATCTATTTCAACTTGGTAAGTTACACCTTGCTCGATGTTTTCATACTTCACTTTACCTGCAAATTCTGAAATAATAACACCGTTATATGGATCCCATTGACAGATAACGTCACCTTTCTTAACTTTATCTCCTGGCTTCACAAATACGTGAGAACCGTAAGGAATATTGCTAGTACTTAAGACAATTCCTGTTTTAGCATCAACTAATTTTAATTCAGAAGTTCTTGAGATAACTACATCTACCTCATTGCCTTCATTATCTTTAGTTTTTACTGTTTTAAGATCATCAATCTCAGCAATACCATCGAACTTAACGATTAGCTTATTCTCTTCTGAGATGTTACCTGCAATACCACCTACGTGGAATGTACGTAGTGTAAGCTGTGTTCCTGGCTCACCAATTGATTGTGCTGCCACAACACCAACTGCTTCACCTCGTTGAACCATCTTACCTGTTGCAAGGTTACGTCCGTAACACTTCACACAGATACCTTGTTTAGCCTCACATGTTAATGGAGAACGTACTTCGATAGATTCTACTGCTGAATCTCCAATTTTCTTAGCGATAGTATCATTGATGTGACCACCAGCTTCTACTAATAACTCTTCAGTTAAAGGATCGTAAACATCATTTAGAGATGTTCTACCTACAATTCTAGCTTCTAATTTTTCTACAACTTCTTCATTCTTCTTCAATGCAGAAACTTCGATACCTCTTAATGTACCACAATCTTCTTCGTAAACGATAACGTCTTGTGAAACATCTACCAAACGACGTGTTAAGTAACCTGCATCGGCAGTTTTAAGAGCCGTATCAGCAAGACCTTTACGAGCACCGTGAGTAGAGATAAAGTATTCTAAAATTGAAAGACCTTCTTTAAAGTTAGAAAGAATCGGGTTTTCAATAATCTCACCACCACCAGCATTAGATTTTTTAGGCTTAGCCATCAAACCACGCATACCAGTTAACTGACGAATCTGTTCTTTAGATCCACGAGCACCAGAATCTAACATCATAAATACTGAGTTAAATCCTTGTTGATCTTCACGGATACGTTTCATAGACAATTCTGTCAACTCAGCGTTAGTAGAAGTCCAGATATCAATAACTTGGTTATAACGTTCGTTGTTGGTAATAAGTCCCATGTTATAGTTACCCATAATACCATCAACTTGCTTGTTGGCTGCATCAATCATAGCGTGCTTTTCTTTAGGTATAATAATATCACCTAAACTGAAAGATAATCCACCTTGGAATGCAAACTTATATCCTAAAGTCTTGATTTCATCTAAGAACTCAGCCGTTTCTGGTACAGAAGTTACTTTTAAGATATTACCAATAATATCTCTTAAAGATTTCTTAGTTAATACCTCATTAATATAACCTGCAGCTTCTGGCACTTTTTCGTTGAAAAGCACACGACCAACAGTCGTCTCAATGATTTGAGTAGTTAACTCTCCTTCTTCATTAAAGTCCTTAGTTCTTACTTTAATACCTGCGTTAAGATCAACTTTCTTCTCATTGTAAGCAATAGTTACTTCTTCTGGAGAGTAGAATGTTAACCCTTCACCTTTAACAGTATAAGTATCATCAGTCTTACGTAACTTAGTCATATAATAAAGACCAAGTACCATATCCTGAGAAGGTACTGTTACAGGAGAACCGTTTGCAGGGTTTAATATGTTGTGAGAAGCTAACATTAAAAGTTGCGCTTCTAAGATTGCTTCTGGTCCTAATGGTAAATGCACCGCCATTTGGTCACCATCGAAATCCGCGTTAAATGCCGTACACACTAATGGGTGTAACTGAATCGCTTTACCTTCAATAAGTTTTGGCTGGAATGCTTGTATACCAAGTCTGTGAAGCGTAGGAGCACGGTTTAGTAATACTGGATGTCCTTTAAGAACATTCTCTAAGATATCCCAAACAACAGGCTCTTTTCTATCTATAATTTTCTTTGCAGATTTTACAGTTTTTACAATACCTCTTTCAATTAATTTTCTAATGATAAAAGGCTTGTAAAGCTCTGCTGCCATATTTTTTGGCAATCCACACTCGAATAATTTTAATTCTGGTCCTACAACAATTACAGAACGTGCAGAGTAATCGACACGTTTACCAAGTAAGTTTTGACGGAAACGTCCTTGCTTACCTTTTAATGAATCTGATAAAGATTTTAATGGTCTGTTAGAATCTGTTTTTACAGCAGATGACTTACGAGTGTTATCAAATAATGAATCTACTGATTCTTGTAACATACGCTTTTCATTACGTAAAATCACTTCTGGTGCTTTTATCTCAACCAATCTCTTAAGACGATTGTTACGGATAATTACACGACGGTAAAGATCATTTAAATCTGAAGTTGCAAAACGTCCACCATCTAATGGCACTAATGGTCTTAATTCTGGTGGAATTACAGGAACGGCCTTCATGATCATCCACTCTGGTCTGTTCTCTCTATTTTCGTTTGAATCTCTAAAAGCTTCAACAACTTGTAAACGCTTTAAAGCTTCAGTTTTACGTTGTTTAGAAGTTTCGTTATTAGCTTTATGTCTTAATTCGTATGATAATTCATCTAAATCAATTCTAGCTAATAAGTCGATAAGACACTCCGCACCCATCTTAGCGATGAATTTGTTAGGGTCTGTATCTTCTAAATATTGATTTTCTTGAGGAAGTGTTTCTAATATGTTTAGATATTCTTCTTCAGTAAGGAAATCCATTTTTTGTACTGGTTCACCTTCAGCATTTATAGCATTACCTGATTGGATAACTACATAACGCTCGTAATAGATTATCATATCTAATTTCTTAGATGGTAATCCAAGAAGGTAACCTATTTTATTTGGTAAAGAACGGAAATACCAGATATGAGCTACAGGCACAACTAAGTTAATATGTCCTACTCTGTCTCTACGTACTTTCTTTTCTGTTACTTCTACACCACAACGGTCACAAACAATACCCTTGTAACGTATTCTTTTATATTTACCACAAGCACATTCAAAATCCTTTACAGGACCAAAAATACGCTCACAGAACAAACCATCACGTTCAGGTTTGTGAGTTCGATAATTGATAGTCTCTGGCTTTAATACTTCACCACGAGAAGCTGCCAAAACAGATTCTGGAGATGCTAAACCAATAGAAATTTTATTAAATTTCTGTACTGTATTCTTATCTTGTTTTCTTGCCATGTTATTTTATAGTATTCAGTCTTCAGTCTTCAGTATACATCTTTAACTGTATACTGACGACTGCCTACTATTTTTTTATTCTTCTAATCTAATATCCAATCCTAAACCTTTCAATTCGTGCATAAGTACGTTGAATGATTCTGGAAGTCCAGGTTCTGGCATTGGCTCACCCTTAACGATAGCTTCGTAAGTTTTAGCTCTACCAATTACGTCATCTGATTTTACAGTTAAGATTTCACGTAAAGTACTTGATGCACCATAAGCTTCAAGAGCCCATACCTCCATCTCACCAAAACGCTGACCACCAAATTGTGCTTTACCACCTAACGGCTGTTGCGTAATTAATGAGTAAGGACCTATAGAACGTGCGTGCATCTTATCGTCAATCATGTGACCTAGCTTAATCATATAGATTACACCTACTGTTGCAGGTTGGTCAAAACGATCTCCTGTACCACCATCATATAAATAAGTATGACCAAATCTCGGCACACCAGCTTCATCTGTAAAGCCATTAATCTGATCTAATGTTGCACCATCAAAAATTGGAGTTGCATAAGTTCTGTTTAACTTCTGACCTGCCCAACCTAATACAGTTTCATAAATCTGACCAATGTTCATACGAGAAGGTACACCAAGTGGATTTAATACAATATCAACTGGAGTTCCATCTTCTAAGAACGGCATATCTTCTTGACGAACGATACGTGCCACAATACCTTTGTTACCGTGACGACCTGCCATCTTATCACCTACTTTTAGTTTACGTTTCTTAGCAATGTAAACTTTAGCAAGTTTGATGATACCTGCAGGTAACTCATCACCTACTGAAATTGTAAACTTCTCACGTCTTAATGAACCTTGTAAGTCATTTTCCTTAATCTTATAGTTATGGATTAAATCTGCTACAAGCTCGTTTGTATGATCATCAGTTGTCCACTTTCCTGAAGTTAAATGTGTATAATCATCAACAGCATTTAACATTTTTAAAGTGTACTTCTTACCTTTTGGTATAATCTCTTCACCTAAATCATTATAGATACCTTGAGCTGTTTTACCGTTTACGATAGCAAAAAGTTTATCAACTAAAATTGCTTGTAAATCGTCAAAACGTCTATCATAAGAAGCTTCTAGTTTTTCGATATCTTCTTTGTCTTGAGCTCTCTTACGCTTATCCTTAACCGCTCTAGCAAATAATTTTTTATCGATAACTACACCATTTAATGATGGCGAAGCTTTTAATGATGCATCCTTAACATCTCCTGCTTTATCACCAAAGATTGCACGAAGAAGTTTTTCTTCTGGAGTTGGATCAGATTCACCTTTTGGTGTAATCTTACCGATTAAGATGTCGCCAGGTTTGATTTCCGCACCAATACGGATCATACCATTTTCATCAAGATCTTTAGTTGCTTCTTCAGAAACGTTTGGTATATCATTAGTTAACTCTTCGTTACCTAATTTTGTATCTCTAACTTCTAGAGAATATTCATCAATATGGATAGATGTAAAAATATCATCACGAACCACTTTTTCAGAAATTACAATCGCATCCTCAAAGTTATACCCTTTCCAAGGCATGAAGGCTACTTTCATATTTCTACCTAAAGCTAATTCTCCGTTTTGAGTTGCATAACCTTCACAAAGCACTTGACCTTTAACAACCTTATCACCTTTTTCAACAATAGGCTTTAAGTTGATTGAAGTACCTTGGTTAGTTTTTCTGAACTTCACTAAAGGATATTCTTTAACATCACTATCAAAGCTTACCATAGCTTCTTCCTCAGTACGCTCGTACTTAATAGTAATTTTTTCAGCATCTACATATTCTACAACACCTGCACCTTCAGCATTAATTAATACTCTTGAATCTGATGCTACTTGACGCTCTAATCCTGTTCCAACAATAGGAGCTTCAGGACGTAATAAAGGAACTGCCTGACGCATCATGTTAGATCCCATCAAAGCACGGTTAGCATCATCATGTTCCAAGAATGGAATTAATGACGCAGATATCGATGCAATCTGGTTTGGTGCAACATCGGTATAGTTAACACTTGTTGGCTCAATTACAGGAAAGTCACCTTCTTGACGAGAGATAACTTTATCATGTAATATCTTTCCATCATCATCAACCTTAACAGTTGCTTGAGCGATTAACATATCTTCCTCCTCCTCTGCACTTAAGTAAGTTGGAGCATTTTTGATATCTACAACACCATTTTCTACTTTTCTATATGGAGTTTCAATGAATCCCATTGAATTCACCTTAGCATATACACCTAAAGAAGAAATTAGACCAATGTTTGGACCTTCAGGAGTTTCAATAGGACACAAACGACCATAGTGTGTATAGTGAACGTCACGAACCTCGAAACCTGCTCTTTCTCTAGAAAGACCACCTGGTCCTAATGCTGATAAACGACGCTTATGTGTAATCTCTGCTAATGGATTGGTTTGATCCATAAACTGAGATAACTGGTTTGTACCAAAGAAAGAGTTAATAACTGAAGACAAAGTCTTAGCATTAATCAAATCTATTGGAGTAAACACCTCATTATCACGAACGTTCATACGCTCACGAATAGTACGCGCCATACGAGCTAAACCAACACCAAACTGAGAAGATAACTGCTCACCTACTGTACGTACACGACGGTTAGATAAGTGATCGATATCATCAATCTCTGCTTTAGAGTTAATAAGCTCAATTAAATATTTTATAATGGTAATGATATCTTCTTTGGTAAGCACTTGCTTATCCATACCGATATCTAAACCTAATTTTTTGTTCATTCTGTAACGACCTACTTCACCTAATGAGTAACGTTGGTCAGAGAAGAATAACTTGTCAATTATACCACGTGCTGTCTCCTCATCTGGCGGCTCAGCATTACGTAATTGACGGTAGATGTGTTCAACAGCTTCTTTTTCAGAGTTTGTTGGATCTTTTTGTAATGTATTATGAATAATTGCGTAATCTCCTTGCTGTGCACTTTCTTTGTGTAAAAGAATAGTTTTCACTTCAGCTTCAAGGATTTCTTCAATATTGTCTTTATCTATAATTGTGTCACGATCTAATACAATTTCGTTACGCTCAATAGATACTACTTCACCAGTATCTTCATCAACGAAATCTTCATGCCATGTGTTAAGTACACGAGCAGCAAGTTTACGACCTAAAACTTTCTTTAATCCAGATTTAGAAACTTTTACTTCTTCAGCAAGATCAAAAATCTCTAAAATATCTTTATCACGCTCAAAACCGATAGCACGGAAAAGTGTTGTTACAGGTAACTTTTTCTTTCTATCAATGTAAGCGTACATCACACTATTAATATCTGTAGCAAATTCTATCCAAGACCCTTTAAAAGGAATTACTCTTGCAGAATATAATTTTGTTCCATTAGCATGGAAAGACTGGCTAAAGAATACACCAGGCGATCTGTGTAACTGTGAAACTACCACACGCTCTGCACCATTGATACAAAAAGTACCACTAGGTGTCATGTATGGAATTGTACCTAAGTAAACATCTTGAACGATTGTTTCGAAATCCTCATGCTCAGGATCCGTACAATACAATTTCAATCTTGCTTTTAAAGGTACACTGTAGGTTAATCCTCTTTCGATACATTCTTCAATTGTATATCTAGGTGGATCAATGAAGTAATCTAAAAATTCTAATACGAATTGATTACGTGTGTCGGTAATTGGGAAATTTTCCATGAAGGTATTGTATAAGCCTTCATTTCCTCTTTCTTCTGACTTTGTTTCTAATTGGAAAAAATCTTGGAAAGATTTTATTTGAATATCCAAAAAGTCTGGGTAATCTGTTCTATTTACAATAGAAGAGAAATTAATTCTTTCAGCCTTTTTTGCTAACATTGATGAACGAGATTTTTTATTAAAAAAATACTAAAAATGTATATAACACTTATATACACAAAAGGGTTTAGGTCCTATTCCGCAAATTTATTGCGAAACAGACCTAAACCATATATTGTAGGTTAAGCTGAGCTTACTTAAGCTCAACCTCAGCACCAGCTTCTTCTAACTGCGCTTTTAATGCTTCAGCTTCGTCTTTAGCAACACCTTCTTTTACGTTGTTTGGTGCACCGTCAACTAATTCTTTTGCATCTTTTAATCCTAAACCAGTTAATTCCTTAACTAATTTCACAACTGCTAATTTAGAAGCACCTGCTGCTTTTAATACTACATCAAATTCTGATTTTTCTTCTTCAGCGTCACCACCTGCAGCAGCTCCACCTGCAGCAACTGCAACAGCAGCAGCAGCTGGCTCAATACCGTACTCATCTTTTAATATAGTAGCTAATTCATTAACTTCTTTTACTGTTAAATTAACTAATTGTTCTGCGAAATCTTTTAAATCTGCCATTTTTCTATTGTTTTAATATGTGTGTGTTATTTTCTTTTGTGTTTGTTTGAAATATTATCCTTCTCTTTCAGATAATGTTTTTACTATACCAGCGATTGTTCCTCCACCAGACTTAAGTGCAGAAATAACATTCTTAGCTGGCGATTGTAACAATGTAACAATCTCTCCAAGAAGTTCTTCTCTTGACTTAATTTCAACTAGTGTATCTAACAATTCATCTCCAACATAGATTGCTTCTTCAATAAAAGCACCTTTTAATAAAGGCTTTTCAGATTTCTTACGAAATTCCTTAATTACCTTTGCAGGAGCATTACCTGTTTCAGAATACATTACTGATGTATTTCCTTTTAAAGTTGATGGTAACTCACCGAAATCTTTTTCCGATGCTTCCATAGCTTTCTCTAAAAGTGTATTCTTAACTACAGCTAATTTTATATTAGATTTAAAACACGCTCTTCTTAAATTAGAAGTTGTTGCTGCATCCAAACCAGATATATCTGTTAAATAGATGTTAGTACTATCTGCTAACTGAGCAGTCAACTCTTCAATTACTTGCGATTTTTCTTCTCTTGTCATAATATTCTAAGTTTAACTACTATACTATTTTTGTGTCTATTGCTATACTTGGGCTCATTGTACTAGACATGTAAATACTTTTCACGTAAGTACCTTTAGCAGCAGTTGGCTTTAGCTTAATTAAAGTAGATAGTAATTCGTTAGCGTTACCAACTAATTTATCAGTACTGAACGATGCTTTACCTATTGGTGCATGTACAATACCTGTTTTATCAACTTTAAAATCTATTTTACCAGCTTTTACTTCACTTACAGCTTTACCTATATCCATAGTAACTGTACCTGTTTTAGGGTTTGGCATAAGACCTCTTGGTCCTAATACTCTACCTAATGGTCCTAACTTACCCATAACGCTTGGCATAGTAACGATAACGTCTACATCTGTCCAACCATCTTTTATTTTTTGTAAGTAATCATCTAACCCAACATAATCAGCACCAGCTTCTTTAGCTTCTGCTTCTTTATCTGGTGTTACTAATGCAAGAACCTTCATGTCTTTACCTGTACCGTGAGGTAAAGAAACAACACCACGAACCATTTGGTTGGCTTTACGTGGATCTACACCTAATCTTACTGCTATATCTACTGAAGCATCAAACTTAGTGTATGTAATTTCTTTTAGTAAAGCTGAAGCTTCTTCTATAGAGTAAAGTTTGTTATTATCAACCTTTGCTCTAGCTTCTTTTTGCTTCTTTGTTAATCTTGCCATTTCTAAAAATTTAGTTTGGAGCTTCACCTCCTTTAACAGTGATACCCATTGATCTTGCAGTACCAGCTACCATTTTCATAGCTGACTCGATTTCAAATGCATTTAAATCTTGCATTTTATCTTCTGCAATTGCTTTAACTTGATCCCAAGTTACTTTTGCTACTTTACGTCGGTTAGGTTCTCCTGATCCTTTTTTTACTTTGGCCGCTTCTAATAATTGTACTGCTGCTGGTGGAGTCTTGATTACAAAATCAAAAGATTTGTCTTTGTAAACAGAGATTACCACAGGTAAAACTTTACCTGGTTTATCTTGAGTTCTAGCATTAAATTGCTTACAGAACTCCATGATGTTAACTCCAGCGGCACCTAAAGCGGGTCCTACCGGTGGCGATGGATTCGCAGCACCTCCCCGAACTTGTAGCTTAACTACTTTGTCTATTTCTTTTGCCATTTCTAAATGTTTAATGCGAATATCTAAATTTGGAAGCTAGATGACTCGCTATCTTTATTGTAACAATTATTATACTTTTTCTACTTGCATATAGCTTAACTCTAATGGTGTCTTTCTTCCAAAAATCTTCACCATTACTTCAAGCTTACGCTTTTCTTCATTGATTTTCTCGATTGTTCCATCAAATCCGTTGAATGGACCATCGATAACTTTAACAGTTTCTCCTTTTGTAAATGGTATTGCAACATTAGCATCTGCTTCAATTGACAATTCATCTACTTTACCTAACATTCTGTTTACTTCAGACTGTCTTAACGGTACAGGATCACCGCCTTTTGTCTCACCTAAAAAACCAATAACGTTTGTAATTGACTTAATAATGTGAGGAATCTCACCACTTAAATTGGCTTGAATCATTATATAACCAGGAAAATAAACCTTTTCTTTATTGATTTTTTTCCCGTTACGTATTTGTATTACCTTTTCTGTAGGTACTAAAACCTGATCAACATAATCATCTAAACCCAATCTAGAAATTTCATTTTCTATGTAGGTTTTTATTTTATTTTCTTGACCACTTACAGCCCTAACAACATACCATTTTTTATCAGACATCTTTCTCCTTATGTTATTATTAGCTAATCATTTCAAAATAAGCTTTCACAGCTCTACTAAACACTGTATCCACACCCCAAATAGCTAAAGAAAATAGAATTGAAAACACAGCTACGATTACCATTAATCTCTGTGCTTCTGGCCATGGTGTCCATGATACATTGTTTTTCAATTCTTCAAAAGATTCTTTTATATAAGTTGCTATTCCTGCCATTTGAATACTTTTTTAAGATGAAATAATCATCTGATTAAATTTGCACGGGAGGAGAGACTCGAACTCCCGACACCTGGTTTTGGAGACCAGTGCTCTACCAACTGAGCTACACCCGTAAATAATAATCAAGGCGTTCCGAAAAAACGGAACACCTCAATTACCTATTTATTATATTTTAGTTTAGTCTAAAATTTCAGTTACCTGACCAGCACCAACTGTTCTACCACCTTCACGGATAGCGAAACGTAAACCTACGTTCATTGCAATTGTGTTAATCAACTCAACAGTGATTGTTAAGTTATCACCAGGCATTACCATTTCTACACCATCAGGTAATTGGATATTTCCAGTTACGTCAGTTGTACGTACGTAGAACTGTGGACGGTAGTTATTATGGAATGGCGTGTGACGACCACCTTCTTCTTTCTTAAGGATATAAACCTCAGCTTTGAATTTAGCGTGTGGTGTTACTGAACCTGGCTTAACAATTACCATACCTCTAGAGATTTGAGTTTTCTCAATACCTCTTAATAAGATACCAGCGTTATCACCAGCTTCACCTCTATCTAAGATTTGACGGAACATTTCGATACCTGTGATAGTAGAAGTTAACTTTTCAGCACCCATACCAATGATTTCAACAGGATCACCAGTGTTAGCTACACCAGTTTCGATACGACCAGTTGCTACTGTACCACGACCAGTAATAGAGAATACATCTTCGATAGGCATTAAGAAAGGCTTATCCATATCTCTTTCTGGCTCTTCGATCCAAGCATCAACTTGATTCATTAATTCCATTACAGTATCAACCCACTTTTGCTCACCGTTAAGTGCACCTAAAGCAGAACCTGCAACTACAGGACCATTATCACCATCATACTCATAGAATGATAATAAATCTCTGATTTCCATTTCAACTAATTCTAATAACTCTTCATCATCAACCATATCCACTTTATTCATGAATACAACGATACGAGGAATACCTACCTGACGACCAAGTAAGATATGCTCACGAGTTTGTGGCATAGGACCATCTGTTGCAGCAACAACCAAGATAGCACCATCCATTTGAGCAGCACCTGTAACCATGTTCTTTACGTAATCCGCGTGACCTGGACAGTCAACGTGAGCGTAGTGACGATTAGCAGTAGCATATTCTACGTGAGAAGTATTAATAGTGATACCTCTTTCTTTTTCTTCTGGTGCATTATCAATTTGATCGAATGATCTTGCTTCAGATAAACCTGCATCAGCTAATACTTTAGTAATAGCAGCAGTTAAAGTTGTTTTACCGTGATCTACGTGTCCAATAGTACCAATATTTAAGTGTGGTTTTGAACGATCGAAAGTTGCCTTTGCCATGTTTAATTTATTTAATCTTATTTTTAATATTAGTGTTCAAATGTTGTTCTAAATGAAATTAGAAAAAGAGCCAATGACGAGATTTGAACTCGTGACCTCTTCCTTACCAAGGAAACGCTCTACCCCTGAGCTACACCGGCCGATCATTTACGATTGCCGATTTAAGATTCACGATTCGCAAATCGCGCATCATTACTCGTAAATTTTAGAGCGGGAGACCGGGTTCGAACCGGCGACATTCAGCTTGGAAGGCTGACGCTCTACCAACTGAGCTACTCCCGCATTTATAATTAAGTTTCCTTAATTAAAGGTTTTCAATATTTCAAAGTTTTCTGACTTATCAGAAATTTAGTGGGGAGAGCAGGATTCGAACCTGCGAAGACTTAGTCAGCAGATTTACAGTCTGCCCTCGTTGGCCGCTTGAGTATCTCCCCAAAACAATTCAAAATTTCAACATTTATCGGTTATTTCACTCTTTAAAAAACAACCTCTAAAAGAGCCGATGGAGGGACTCGAACCCACGACCTGCTGATTACAAATCAGCTGCTCTAGCCAGCTGAGCTACATCGGCTTTTTGTTACTTTTTTAGAGTCGAAAACTGACCATAAAAAAGCCCGCTATTTCTAACGGACTGCAAATGTAAGATAATATTTTTTTATTCAAAACATTTTTGAAAAAAAATTATCTAATTATATGCTCTTAATTTTTGCTTGCGTTTTTTTATTTGTCTCTCTAAAGAGGCAATCGCAATGTCTGCGCCCTCTTCAAAGGTTTTGCATTGTTTCTTTACTACAAAGCTATCACCTGGTACGCGTAGCTTAGCTTCAAAAATTTTGTTTTCTTTATCACTAGTATTTTCAACTTTAAGATATACATCAGACTGTATGATCTTATCATAAAACAAATCTAATTTATCCATTCGCTTTTGGATAAAATTAATCAGCTTTGCGTCTGCTGTGAAATTTACAGATTGAGTGTTTACTTTCATATTCTACATTTTAAGTTAAACATGCATGCTAAAAACAATTCTTTAGCACTAAATATATGTGTTAAGTTTTATGACTTAACGTAAATTTCTTGGATGCGATTTAGCATATACTTTTTTTAATTCTGCTATACTGTTATGAGTGTAGACCTGAGTAGCTGCTAAACTGGTATGTCCAAGAAGTTCTTTTACCGCATTTAAATCTGCACCTTTATTTAATAAGTGTGTTGCAAATGAATGTCTTAATACATGCGGACTACATTTTGCTTTAGAAGATGCTTCACTAAAATACTTATTTATTATTCTGTAAACAAGCATTTCGTAAATCTTAACTCCCTTTTTTGTTAAAAATAAATAATCAGAATCCTCAATAATTGGCAATTGATTTCTGTATACAGAATAGTCCCTAATTGCGTTTATTAAAGTATCTATTAATGGTATGTACCGCTCCTTGTTTCTTTTACCCAGAACTTTGAGTTGTCTATTCCCAAAATCAATATCAGATAATTTGATATTCACCAATTCTATACGTCTTATTCCTGTGGCATAAAACAACTCTATAATCAAGTGATCTCTCGCACTCTCAAAATCATTAACTTCAATAGTGCTTTCCAAAACTATTTTCAATTCTTGTTCAGAAAAAGGTAATTGTACTTTTTTACCAACTTTTAGAGCTTTATGTTGCTTTAAAGGATTGACTTGTAGATTTTGAGTTTTTAGTAAAAATTTATAATACGTATTTAGTGAAGAAATTTTTCTATTAATGGTTCGGTTAGAAATACCACTATTAACCAATTCCACGATCCATTGTCTTATTTCGGAATAACCAACTTTAGAAACCTCTTCTGAATCATGCTGCTCATCAAGAAAAAGCTGAAACATTTCAATGTCTCTCATATATGCCAAAACAGTGTGTTTGGAATATTTCTTTTCTAAAAGTAGATATTCTGAAAAGGCTTTGAGGCTCATTTTTAGTTTTTGGTTGAACTTTAAATATAGTGATTTGTTCTAATTTTTTTAAAAATTAAATAGAAAATCCCGCCGACTGGCAGGATTTAAATCTGTTTATTATATAATTTCTTACACGAATCTAAGTCGCAGGCTTATAGTCTTTATTGTCAATTACCATTTTGGCGATAATAAAAACTATTTTCGCCAAAACGCTAATCTTATTGTTTAGGTAGCCGGTTTATAGTCTTTATCATCAATTACCATTTTGGCGATAATCAAAACTATTTTCTCCAAAACGCTAATCTTAATGTTTAGGTAGCAGGTTTGTAGTCTTTATTGTCAATTACCATTTTGGCGATAATCTCCTTTAAGATTTCAGAGGTGCCACCACCAATAGGTCCTAAACGACTGTCTCTAGCCAATCTTGCCATAGGATATTCTTCCATATAACCATAACCGCCTAAAAATTGTAAACATTGATAGATAACATCATCTGCCATTTTAGTAGACTGTAGTTTAGACATTGTAGCTTCTTTAACGACATAGTCACCCATATCTAAACGCTTAGCGACATAATAATTGAATTGCTTACAAATTTCCATTTGTGTAGTACAATCTGCAAACGTATGTCTTAATGCCTGGAATTTATCAATTGTTCTTCCAAAAGCTGTTCTTTCAGACATATATTGTTTAGCATATTCTAACGCGAATTCTGCTCTTGCATGTGCGTTTATTGCCATAATTAAACGCTCTAATGCGAAATGCTGCATAATATACGGGAAGCCTTGATTTTCTTTTCCCATTAAATTTGATGCTGGTATTTCTACATTATCAAAAGCAATCTCTCCTGTATCTGAAGCTCGCCAACCTAATTTATCGAGTTTAGTTGCAGAAACACCTGGAGTATCTCTATCAACTACAAAAATGCTTATACCTTTATTTCCCAATTCTGGGTTTGTCTTAGCTGCAACCACAAGATAGTCGCTATAAACACCATTGGTTATAAAAGTTTTAGAACCATTAATAATATATGAGTCGCCTTTTTTTACCGCAGTAGTTCGCATACCTGCTACGTCACTTCCTCCAAAAGGCTCAGTAATACACAAACACCCTATTTGGTCTCCAGAAATACTATCGGCTAGGTATTTTTCTTTTATTGCTTCGTCTCCTTCTTTATTAAGATGTGTCATTGCCAAATAAGCATGTGCCCACATTGCCGCAGCAAAGCCACCAGAATTAATTCGTTGTAATTCTTCAAGAAGTATTACCGTGTAAAATAAATCTAAATCTAAACCACCATATTTTTCAGGATAAGCCAAACCGAAATAGCCCATATCACCAAACTTCTTCCAAATGAAACGCTCTATATGACCTGTTTCTTCCCACTTTTCGATATGCGGAACGACTTCTTTTTGTAAAAAATCTCTAAGACTTTCTCTGAATAAATTATGTTCTTCTGTAAAATATAAATTGGACATGTATTGTTGTTTATTATAGGTGCAAATATAATTTAATTATCTCGATCTTACTTACCGGAAAATCTTCAACTTTTGTTAATTCATCTAAAGTTTTAAAGCCTTCCCTGAGCGTTCTTTCTTCAATTATATTATTTGCTATTTCGTAATCTATGTATTGTATCTTAACTAATTCGTCTCTAGTTGCACTGTTTAAATTATACGTAGTTATTGGCCTTGGAGTTTTTACTGTGAAGTCATTTGTAATACGCTCTATAACTTCTGGAGTTAAACCCCAAACTTCAGCAAGTTGAATATCTGCGATAAAACCACCGTTAAACTTTTCCCTATATGTTATGATGCGCTCTGAAAGCTTTTCGCCTACTCCATAAACCTTTTGAAGCTGAATCGCTGTAGCTTGATTTAAATCTATTTTTTGAGCGAAGGTTTTTGGTGTTTTTGAATCGGAATATGTATTGGTATATTGTTTTTTAGGTTTTGGATTTGTTACCCAATCTGGAAACTTAAAATATGGAGATATTTGATCTAGCAATGAATCTGAAACACCTGTAACTTCCTGAAACTGTTTCGCGGAATTCACCCATTGATTTTCTTCCCTAAAGACATGAAGTCTATCGATTTCTTCATTAGTCATGCCTAGAGTATAACCTTTATAATCTGTAATATAATTAGGATTGAAAGGATAAATTTTTGGTTTACTGTTTTCTAATTCAACTGTTCGTAAAGAGTCGATTTCTTTTCTGAATAGTTCTAGCTCTTGTTCATCTACTATGATATCATCTTCATTAGAAAAATCCACAAAAAAGTAAACACATTGAGCAATAACTATAATTGCTACCAATAAAAAAATCCCATTCCGTTGTTGATTTGAAAACTGGAAATGGGATTTCATATGTGTTATAAATCTATTTTATAAAACTTCGTTTAAGTCATCTGCACCTTCTTCGATAGCTTCGTCTTTAACATTGATAGCTTTATAGTATTTTTTCAATTCGTTTCTGATTATTGGTGACAATAATACTACACCAATAATATTTGGAACAACCATAGCGAAGATCATTGCATCTGAGAAGTCGATAACGGCTCCCAAACTAATTGAAGCTCCAACTACCACGAATATTAAAAATAAGATTTTATATGCCAAATCTGAAACTTTTCCTTTTCCGAATAAGAATACCCATCCTTGCATTCCATAGTAAGACCAAGAAATCATTGTACTAAATGCAAATAGAATTACCGCTACTGTAAGTACAATTGAAAAATGTGGAATAACACTATCAAAAGCTGTTGCTGTAATCTCAACACCTTCTTTAATTTCTACTCCGTATTCCATAAAAGAGCCATCAAAATTTGTAATCACAATAACTAAAGCTGTCATCGTACAGATTACAACTGTATCAACAAAAGGTTCTAATAACGCTACAATACCTTCACTTGCTGGGTACTTAGTTCTTACCGCTGAATGAGCAATTGCTGCAGAACCTACACCTGCTTCGTTTGAGAAAGCTCCTCTTCTAATACCTTGAATCATCACACCAACAAGCCCACCTGCTATACCTAGACCAGAAAACGCACCTTCATAAATCAACGCGAAGGCATCATCTATAAGTGTAAAATTAGCACCTAAAATTATTAAAGCTGCCAATACATATATACCTGCCATAAACGGTACAACTTTTTCTGTTACCGAAGCTATACGCTTAATACCACCAATGATAACAATAGCTACTAAAACTGCCATTACTAATCCAAAATACAGACCTGCATTACCACCTTCTAAATCGAACAACTTAACAAATTGTGCCGCAGCTTGATTGGCTTGGAACATATTTCCGCCACCGAATGAACCACCAATTACGAATATGGCAAAAACTACAGCTAAAAACTTACCAAAGCCACCCATTCCTTTAGATTTCAAACCTTTTGTTAAATAGTACATTGGTCCACCGTATACCGTTCCGTCTTCACCTACATCTCTATATTTTACACCTAGTGTACATTCAGCAAACTTTGATGCCATTCCTAAAAGACCAGCAATAATCATCCAAAATGTTGCTCCAGGACCTCCAATAGATAAAGCTACTGCAACACCTGCTATATTCCCTAAACCAACAGTAGCTGATAAGGCTGCTGTTAATGCTTGGAAATGTGAGACTTCACCATCTGCCCCTTCATCTCTAATTGTCTCAATAATATCTCCTCCTTCATTAGGTGTACTATCTCCATATAAAGTATCTGCCCCATGTTTTTCTATGTCTTCGTATTTTCCTTGAACAACTTTAATTGCTGTTCTAAAGCCTGTAACATTAATGAACTTGAAATAAATTGTAAAGAACAGTGCTCCACCAATTAACACTATAAGTACCCATGGAATCTGATAGGTATCAGAAAATGGAATCTCATAAAAAATGCCATCCACAAACCATCCTGTATATTTCTTGAAAGCAGCATCAATCTTTTCTGATGTGGTAACTTCTTGAGCAAAGTTTAAAAGCGGTAATACGATTGCAAAAATTGTTAGAAGATATTTCTTCATAAATGTAGTTATTAGTTAGTTTTTGTGTTAAAAGGCGACAAGATGCTAAAAAAAAATGAGTTTTTAAAGCCTGAGACGTTAAAAAGGGCTTTAGTCTTGTGCTATATTGTACTCAGAATTTAGCTTTTGTATCTGCTCTGGGCGACCTAAAACTATGATTTTTGATCCAGGAATTAGCTTGGTCTCTGCTTCAGGATTTACAATATATTCTCCTTTATCATCCTTAAAGCCAATCACAGTACAACCTGTTTTGTGTCGTAAATCTAAATCCTTAATTGTTTTCTCTTGTGATGCATTGTACAGCTGCTCTACCTTAATTTCTTCAATATTAATGTTGCGTTCTCCTACAATGCCTAAGTTATCAATAAACTCTACCAAATCTGGTACTACTACCAAAGAGGCCATGTGATCTCCTCCAATTCTATCTGGAAGAATAACATTATTGGCTCCTGCCAATTTCAATTTTTCATAAGATGTTTCCTGAGATGCCCTACTGATTATAGACATTTGCTTATTTATTTGCCTTGCCGAAAGCACAATAAATAAATTATCTGCATCACTTGGTAACGCACATATCAACGTAGATGCACGCTCAATACCTGCTGCGTACAAAATTTCATCTTCATTGGCATTACCGAAAATAAACGAAATATTATCATCCTGAAACTTATCAATAATCTCCTTATCGCGCTCAATAATCACAAAAGGCTTTTTATACGCCAATAATTTTTTAGCAGCCTGCTTTCCATTACGTCCATAACCACAAATAATAATATGGCTAGACATGGCATCAATCTTCTTTTGCATCTTACGTTGTTTTATATCTTCAAAATTATTTCTGCTCAATATATATTCGGTTATAATGGATATAGCATAACCCACAATAACCACACTAGCTAAAATTAGGAAAATAGTAAATATCTTAGATTCTATATCCAACGGATTCACTTCAGCAAAACCTACAGTGGTTATAGTAATCACTGTCATATAAACAGCGTCTATCCAAGTGTATCCTGAAATAAATTTATAGCCCAAAATACCAATGAACAGCAAAATAACCAACATGGTCAGTGCCGTATAAATTTTAGATCTAAAGAGTTTTATTAATGGGTTATTCATATTACAAATCGAAAACCGAAGAACGCTTGGTATAAATAATATCCTTTATCCGCATCCAAAACGCTAAAAACAAATATAACGCAAATCCGAAACCAACAGTAACAAAGGTAAGGTACATAAAAGATGTTCGTACCACCTTGGCTCTAATACCCAAACGATCGGCTATACGCTGACACACGTAATAACCGCGTTTCTGAAAATAAAGTAATAGTTTATAGAACCAATTCATAGGCGCAAGTTACTTATTTTTTAACAATCAAGCTATTGCCTACAGCACATTGCAAGCATTTATTTTTATCACAATAATTGAGCTTTAATTGCAGTAAAGCTTGGGAATTTAGAGCGTGCTTTTCCAAAGGTTTTAAATCCAAGAATTTTGATACTATGCTATTCTTCTCAATTTTGATTTGTTTGATAAGCTGAAACAAATCGTCGTCAATGGATTTTCCTTGTGACTTTGCATAGCTGAATTTTAAAGGAATAACTGTATTAATAATCAGTAAATCAATGAAAGACTTAGTCAATACTTTTTTAGTTTGTTTTGATGATTTTGTAAACGTATAATGCGTTTTCCAAAAATCTGAAGTTTCTATTTTGAATAAGCTATATAATTCTTCAATGGACTTTGCAGATATAACTTCCGAAAACAAATTGGTATGCGAATGGTATAAATTTGCTAGTTGCGACAATCTAATCGTTGGGAAATTCGGTGGTCTTAACCTAAAAAAATGAAGCGGTAACACTCCTTGATTATTTAGCTTGAATTTTTGCTTTAAAAACTGATAACGTTTTTGAAGGTCTTTATAATAGACTTCTTGCACATCATCTTCAGATAACAAATCGGCTTGACCATAAAATAGCGCTTCCAAATCTGGCACCTCACTTTGAAGTTTTCTAACTATAGCAAACTCAAACGAATTAGATAAACTAAAGAACGATTCACCATTCACTTTGAGTCCAAAATTCTTGGTCAGCATTTTAAACAAAACGGCTTCCCAATCGTTATTAGAGGTTTTTAGCAAATCGAATATAGCATCAGACTTTCGTTCTAAACGCTCTATATACAAACGCTCTAACCAATTATTGAGCAAAAAATCATCAACTTCTAAAAAACTATTGTCGCAATTTATCCACGTATTAGATTTTATCAGCTTTTGATAATTATTCAGCAAGTCCAAATCAATAAAACGTCGTAATTCTAAGGTTGGAATCGCCGTATTATCCTTTCTGAAAATTTCAGAATCATCTTCCCAAACCACATGCAAAATCACATTATCATAAGCTTTGTCTGTTTCATGATGATGCACGTACCAATCGGATGCTTTAATATGAATTTCCACATTACCAGCCCAAAGTTGCCCATCAATTATAAGTTGTGCATTAAAAAAATCTGGACCAGCATTAAGATTGTGTTGTCCTAACTGCTGAATCTCAACCACCTCGTTTTTCGATGTTTTTAATTGCGAGGTGTCAAACGCTTTATGTTTCCAGATGTAGTGAAGAAAATCTTCTTGCATAAAACTAAAATAGGTATTCTACACAGATTTTTTGTGCTAATATGCTATAAATCTTAAAAATACGTAAAGTTACTTATAGTATACCACTGTGAAAAGTGTTAAATTGTAAACGCGATTTATAACCCTAATTTTATGCGCTACTTTGCTCTAAAAAACGATTTTCCCGAATTGGAAGATCGCCAACGCGTCATTAAGCGATTGACAAGCCTTAAAGCAGACTTGGACGAAAAAGTCCCTGAAAAGATTTTTAACGAAAACGTCCTTATTGCCACATGGAATATTAGAGATTTTGATTCTAACCAATATGGTTATGGTCCACGGACCAAAGAAGCATTTTTCTATATGTCTGAAATCATCTCGAGTTTCGATTTGGTGGCTATACAAGAAGTCAACGAAGATCTTTATGCTTTCAATCGCTTAATGTACGTTATGGGAGATCAGTGGGATTATATTATGACCGACGTTACCGAAGGTCATTCTGGTAATGGTGAGCGCATGGCTTATCTCTACGACACTAACCGTGTATCGTTTCAGAAAGTAGCTGGTGAAATTGTTCTCACGCCAAGCAATCTTATTAATGGTAAAAAGCAATTTGCGCGTACTCCATTTTTGGTAGGTTTTCAATCGGGTTGGTTTAATTTTAAGCTTTGTACGGTTCATATTTATTTTGGTGCCGATTCTGGTGCTAAGCTAGATCAGCGTATTGAGGAAATAGACACCATTGCCAAGAACATAAAAAAGCGTGCGAAACGCTATGACGAAAACCTTATTCTATTAGGCGATTTTAATATTTTTAGTCCTGAGCACGAAACTATGCAAGCCCTAAAAAAGCATGGTTTTGTTATCCCAAAAGGCATTGAAGACCATCCGTCTAACATGTATAAAACCAAGCATTACGACCAAATTGCCTTTATGGAAAAGAAAGGCGAAGTCATTTATGGTGACCAATACAATAGTGCTGGAGCTTACGATTGCTACAGCAAAGTATTTACTACAAGACAGTTTAAAGATTACCAAGCTGTGGTTTTAAAAAACCTCAACGATAAACTTGCCCAACAACAAATCAAACTTGCTGACGAAACCGATGTGGAATCCCGTAAAAAGATTGAAAAAAGTATAGCTAAGTTTGAAGGCATTATAGCTGACGAAGACCAACAAAAAGACTACTACAAAAAAGAATGGCGCACATTTCAGCTTAGTGACCATTTACCCATGTGGACCGAACTAAAGATTAATTTTAGTTTAAGCTATTTGGAAAAGATTAAGAGTGAGTAATTAGCCAAAAAAACAATTTATGATAGATAGTATTACTGTAAGTAATGTTGCAACTTTTGATAATACAGGAATTAAAATTCCAAAATTAAAAAAAGTGAACTTCATTTACGGAGCAAATGGTAGTGGTAAAACCACATTATCTAATTTTATTTATGATCCCATAAACAAACGGTTCCCTGAATGTCAATTAGAATGGCTAAACGGGATTCAGTTAAAAACACTCGTATATAACAAAGAATTCAGAGACAGAAATTTCGGAAAAGGTACAATTGCTGGTGTTTTTACTTTGGGTCAAGCTACAAAGGAAGAAGCTGAACTAATAGAAGAAAAAAGAAAAGAACTAAAAGAGTTAGAACAAGATGGAGTCCAACTAAACAAAGTCCTAGATAAACAGATTGAAACAAGAGATGTACTAACAAATGATTTTCGAGAAGAAGTTTGGATTGATATTTATAAAAAATATGAAAATCACTTCAAAGAAGCTTTTAAGGGTGTAATGCAGAAGAAATCTTTTTTATTAAAAATTTTTGATGAGATTGAAAACAACAATTCTGATCTAAAAACTGTCGAAAATTTAAAGGAAAGAGCTAAAACGATTCTTGGCGAACAACCTAAAAGTATAGATACAATCCAAACTATTACTTATTCCAGACTAAATGAAATTGAACAAGATAAAATTTGGTCTAAGAAGATTATCGGAAAATCAGATGTAGAAATCGCTAAAATGATTCAAAGACTAAACATTAATGATTGGGTAAATGAAGGGAAAAATTATTTACAAGAAGATGAAACTTGCCCCTTTTGTCAACAAGATACAAT
Organism: Winogradskyella sp. 266wxhm; assembly: GCF_058964685.1. Taxonomy (NCBI): domain Bacteria; kingdom Pseudomonadati; phylum Bacteroidota; class Flavobacteriia; order Flavobacteriales; family Flavobacteriaceae; genus Winogradskyella; species Winogradskyella sp. 266wxhm. The sequence continues at coordinate 2,844,180 of NZ_CM179559.1, read as the reverse complement.
AACCAAAAGGTTTCGAAATCAGCTAGAGAGTTATTTTGATGACTCTTTTACTGAGGACACAAAAAATGTTAAAGAATTAAATGATGAATATCTTAGAGTCTTTCAAAATCTAATTAGTGAACTTCAACTTATCGAGACTACCGAAATGGCAAAAAAGGAATCAAAACTCGATTTAAATAAATTTAGTTCTCTCTTAAAAACTTTATCTGGCCAACTTACTGGTAATAAGGAATTCTTGAATAGTAAAATAAAAGAACCGAGTAGAAGTATTGAATTGATCTCAACAAAAGAGCAATTTGATGAATTCGAAAAACTCATCAAAATGACAAATTCTGTAATAAATAAACATAACAACATAGTTGACAACTATGCTATTGAAAAATATAGGTTAATCGATGAGATTTGGAAATTTATAATTGAAGATAATAAAACTCGTATCGATAAATTTATAAAGAAAGAGTCAGGACTGCAAAAAGGTATTGACAATATTAAAGCAAGAGTCAAAAAATTAAGAGAAGATTACTTAGCATTAGACAAAGAGATAAAGAAACTAACCAAAAATGTTACAAGCATACAACCTTCTGTTGATGAAATTAATCAAACTCTAAAATCATTTGGATTCCAGAATTTTAAAATTGTTCCTGCAAAGACAGGTGTAAATCAATATCAAATTCAACGTGAAAATGGCGAATTAGCAGAAAAAACACTAAGCGAAGGTGAAATAACCTTTATTACATTTTTATATTTTCTTCAATTAGCAAAAGGAAGCACAACCGAAACTGATATTACAGATGACAGAATACTTGTAATTGACGACCCAATCTCAAGTTTGGATAGCAATATTCTTTTTATTGTAAGCTCACTTTTGAAAGAAATCACTAAGATAATTAGAAGTAACGAAGGAAATATTAAGCAATTGATACTTCTAACACACAACGTATACTTTCATAAAGAAGTGTCTTTCATAAATGGACGAACAAAAGAATGTAAAGAGACAAACTATTGGATTTTAAGAAAGATTGATAATATCTCATACTTACAAGATTTCGAATTAACAAACCCAATTCAAAACTCTTACGAACTACTTTGGAGGGAACTAAAAAACAAAGACCAAAATTCAGGGATAACAATACAAAATACAATGAGACGAATAATTGAAAACTATTTCAAGATACTTGGCGGTTATGTTGATGACGAAATAATTAACAAATTCAATAATCCACAAGAAAGGGAAATTTGCAGGTCTCTAATCTGCTGGATTAATGAAGGTTCTCATACAATTCCAGATGATTTGTTTGTAGAATTACAGGATAATACAATTGAAAACTATTTCAAAGTGTTCAAATCAGTTTTTAATGAAACAGGACATATTGCTCACTATGAAATGATGATGTCTTAAAGTTAATTATTTATAATTTTACTCAATATACCCTTTTTCACGCATCCAATCGTCGTTAAACATTTTACCCACATAACGGCTACCATGATCGTGGAATAAGACCACAACCACATCTTCTGGTTTAAAATGTTCTTTTAACTGCAACACACCTTTTATGGCAGCACCAGCAGAATTCCCTAAAAACATACCTTCTTCCTTAGCTAAACGTTGTGTGTAAACCGCAGCATCTTTATCGGTAACTTTAGTAAAACCATCAATAATATCAAAGTTGACGTTTTCTGGTAAAATATCTTCGCCAATACCTTCGGTAACGTATGGGTAGATTTCGTTTTCATCAAACTCACCCGTTTCATGGTATTTCTTAAATACCGAGCCGTAAGTATCCACTCCCCAAACTTTTACATTAGGGTTTTGTTCTTTAAGATACTTTCCTACTCCAGAAATGGTGCCTCCTGTACCAACTCCAACGACAAAATGTGTTACTTTTCCATCGGTTTGGTTCCAGATTTCAGGACCTGTAGTTTTATAATGTCCTTTGGTATTACTTGGATTATCATATTGGTTAACGTACCAAGAATTTGGAGTTTCTTCACCCAAACGCTTAGACACAGAATAGTAACTGCGCGGATCGTTTGGTTCTACATCTGTAGGGCAAACCACAACCTCTGCTCCAACCGCTTTAAGAATATCTACTTTTTCTTTAGATTGCTTATCTGCCATTACAAAAACACACTTGTAGCCTTTTACAATAGCAGCAAGCGCCAAGCCCATTCCTGTATTTCCAGACGTACCTTCTATAATGGTTCCTCCTTGTTTTAATTTTCCTTCAGCTTCAGCATCTTCAATCATCTGAACTGCCATACGGTCCTTTACGGAATTTCCTGGGTTAAACGTTTCGTATTTTGCCAGCACTAAACATGGTAACTCTTCCACAAGTTTGTTCATTTTTACCAATGGTGTGTTTCCTATTGTGCCTAATATATTTTCTGCGTAATCCATAGTTGTTTTTCTGAGCTGCAAATTTACGTATTAAGTGGTAAGTACAAAGTGTTTTAGTGTTTAGTATTTAGTGTTTGGTTTTTGGTTTTTGGTTTTTGGTGTTTTAGCATACTTCAGTCTGAGCCTCGTTAACTATAAAATTAGCACTTCGACAAGCTCAGTGTGACAATAGTGCTCTATTGGTAATTTATTTTTTAAATGTATAAAAACATTATTCGGAACAAATATTACACTTCGACAGGCTCAGTGTGACAACAGTGTTCTATAATTTAATTAATTGCGATTCTGAAATGTGTCAGTCTGAGCCTGTCGAAGACGTTATTCAATATAAAAAGCTTAGAAAAAATTAAAACCTTTTGGTGCTTCAACGAATTTAGCTTTTCCCCTTTTGGGGAAGTAAACCGACAAAAGCCAATTAACTATAAAAAGTCAAGGGGCTTTTTATCTAATCAAATCGAATGGCCTTAACAGGCGAAATCTTAGAAATAATAATTGAAGGAATGAGCAACATTAAAAGACAGGCTAAAAATGTACCAACGTTAAGCAACACCACGTAATCCCAATTTAAGTATACTGGTGCTTCGCTGACATAATAGGTATCTGGATTGAGCGGAAAGAGTTTGAAATATTTCTGCGTCAACAACAAGCCTAAACCAATAAGATTTCCCCAAAGCAATCCTAAACCAATAAGATACGAGGCATTGTAGAGAAACACTTTACGAATGGACCAATTATTACTTCCCAAAGCCTTTAGAACACCAATCATTTGGGTGCGCTCCAAGATTAGCACTAATAACGTTGTTATCATATTGATGCCAGCCACAATAATCATAATCGCTATGATAATGTTGGTGTTGGAATCAAAGATTTTTATCCATTCAAAAACGGTGTAGTATTTTTGGGTAATTGGTCTTGCATTGAGCATCGAAGGAATTTCTCGAAAGACCTCGTCTGCTTTTTCATCGATTTCAGAAAAGTCATCTATGAATACTTCAAAACTTCCAACCTGATTGGCTTCCCATTTATTGAGACGTTGAATATGTCTTAAATCTGCAATACAGAATTTTTCATCCAATTCCTGAAAACCTGAATTATAAATCCCAACAATGGTAAATGCCATGATTCTTGGTCGAAGTTCCGCTAAATTATTAGTGAATAAGGTTTGAAATTTATCTCCAACCTTAAAGCCTAATCGTTTGGCTAAATAATTTGAAATTAGGATTTCCTCGTTACGCTTTGCAGAAAAATCAGGTAGTCTGCCATCGACCAAAAACTCTTCAAAATATTTCCAATTATAATCTGCACCAACACCTTTAATAACAACTCCTTCAAAATCTTCTTCAGTTCTAATAACTCCAAACTTTGTAGCTGTCGCTTGAATGTGTGTAATACCTTCTATACTTTTAAATTCAGGATAAAATTCTTGATCTGTAGAAATTGGTACTTGGGATTCGTCCGAAGCATTTGTATCGTAATTAGTGATTTCTATATGACCATTAAAGGCGGCTACTTTATCTCTAATCTTTTCTTGAAGTCCAAATCCTGTTGCAATAGCAATAAGCATTACTACGATACCAATAGCGATAGCCGCAATACCAATTTTAATAATTGGTGCCGAAACACTACTTTTATACGTTTTATTGCTAATTATACGTTTAGCTACAAACAACTCAAAATTCAAACCGATATATGCGTTTTATGGTTTTCAAAAATACAGTTTTATTATTTGTCGTGGTAGCGCTTTCTTGTGCTTCTAAAACAAAAAAAGACTTATCCGAAAATAATACAGTTTCAAAAGATACTCTGGCTTCAATTGACAACAAAGATCAGGATGATAAAACCATTATTGTTGGGGCTAATAGAACTGATGCTTATTTACCATTATTAAAAGGAAAACGTGTTGGTATTGTGGCGAACCAGACGAGTGTTGTTTTTTTAGACGCAAGAGACAAGACACAAGACACAAGATCTTATACTCACATTGTAGATTCTTTATTAGCCCTAAACGTCGACATACAAAAGGTGTTTTCTCCAGAGCATGGTTTTAGAGGTACTGCAGATGCTGGCGAATTGGTGTCGGATGGTAAGGACAAAAAAACTGGTCTGCCAATTTTCTCTTTACATGGCAAACACAAAAAACCTTCGGAAGCACAATTGAAAGATTTGGATATTGTGGTATTTGATATTCAAGACGTGGGTGTTCGGTTTTACACTTACATTTCAACGTTGCATTATGTAATGGAAGCTTGTGCTGAAAACAATGTGACTTTACTCATTTTGGATCGCCCTAATCCGAACGGCAATTATGTTGATGGTCCTGTTTTGGAAGCACAGCACAGTAGTTTTTTAGGAATGCACAACGTTCCACTAGTCCATGGTATGACCATTGGCGAATATGCAAAAATGATTAATGGCGAAGGTTGGTTAAAGAACGGTATTTCATGTGATATTACTGTCATTGAAAATTTGAATTATAATCATAACAGCTCATATAGCTTACCGATTCGTCCTTCTCCTAATTTACCGAATGACCAATCCATCACTTTATATCCTAGTTTAGGTTTGTTTGAAGGTACTAATATTAATGCTGGTCGTGGTACCGAGTTTCAGTTTCAGCGTTATGGTGCACCATTTTTAGATAAGTCTTATTATACATTCAACTATACTCCAGAACCAAATTTTGGTTCCAAATATCCTAAGCATGAAGGTAAGGTTTGTTACGGAATGGATTTATCAAATATTAAAGCTGAACGTCAATTCACTTTACAATATGTGATAGATGCTTACAAGCATGCTACAAACAAATCGAAAGTTTTCAATACTAACAATTTCACAACACACGCAGGAACAGCAAAATTGCAACAGCAAATTGAAGCTGGACTTAGCGAAACTGAAATAAGAGCTACTTGGAAAAAAGATATAGAAGCTTACAAAACGATTCGTAAGAAGTATTTGATATACAATTAATTACTTCCTGAAACTAAAGTTTTTGCAGGCTCAACAGCCACAATCTTTTCAGCAATAAGTGTTTCTGGTTGCTCTTTAGGAATTTCCTTTAAAATCTTAACCACAAAAACAATACGCATCGGTGATTGCACAGCAACCATAACGTGTTTTCCTTTAGTCAGTTTATTTAGCGGAAGTTTGTAAATAGTATCATTAATAGTGAAATCCAGTTCACGTCCGTATTCTTTATTTATGGAATAGAGATAATTGATTTTTCTATCACCTCTGAGAATTAAGGTATCCTTGGTACTATTGAGTTCATGAACCAATCCTTGTGCTTGAACATTTCTATTTTTTTCAAGCTTGGCATAATGCTCTTGCGCATTTAAAGTAAAACTCAATAAAAAGATGAGGATAACAACGAGACAGATACGGACTAAATTTTTAAACACGGCACACGATTAGATGAAACATTTATTTTAATGTCTTAGTGCAACAGTAAATTAATCAATCCGTTTTAAACATAGTTAGTTTGTCTTAAATTACAACAAAACATCCACGAACTACATAAAAATCCGAAGAAGAACACTTTTTGTTAATAACTTTGTTAACAACCTTATTGTTGAAGTAATTTAATAAGCTGATCTGGATAATCGGTTATAATGCCATCGACCTGCCAGTCTATCATTTGCTGCATATCGACAGTATCATTTACCGTCCAAGGAATAATTTGAAAGTTTTGATCCTGATAATCAACAACTTCCTTTTCTGTTAATAACTTGAAGTAAGGACTTATGATTTCTGGTTTGTAGGACAGCTTATTCAGTTTTGTACTGATAGTCTCGTTATCATCAACCAATAAAGCTACTTTCATTTTTGGAGATTGCTTTTTTACCTCTTCAAGAATAGCTAAATCAAAAGATTGTAGATTAACACGATTGAACATGTTATGCTTTTCAATTGCATCTAAAACCAATTTTACATAAGTTTCGGGTTCTGGCGTGTAGATACTGTAATACTTTGGCTTAGATTTTATTTCAATATTAAACTTAACATCAGAACTTTTTGATTTTACAAGTTCAAAAACTTCTGCTAATAGTGGTTTATAGGTCTTTAATTTTTCTTGGTTTGGATAATCTGGATGAAACTTAGAACCACAATCAAACTGCTTGATGTCTTGGTGCGTCATTTTATATAGATTATGTTTCATATCCATGGAATCTGGAATTTCTTCACCCTTAGGATTAAAACATATATAACGACTTATAAAAGGTTCGTGAGACACCACAACTTCGTTGTCTTTGGTTATGGCTATATCCAACTCAAGCGTATGCACTCCTAAGTCAATTGCTTTTTCAAAAGCTGGTAATGAATTCTCGGGAAGCAGACCTCTACAGCCTCTGTGACCTTGTATGTCGATTTGTTTTTTAGAACTACAGCTCATAAGCAAAATAGCAAACAATATGATTACAAAACTATTCTTCAACATCAGCAGTAAGCGTTGGTTTGTCATACTTCTGAAAAGGTTGCTTTAATAACTCCATAATTTTTCCATTTTTTTCTTCATCCGGAAAAACATCTACACCATACACTAAGTTTTCACGTTCCATATACATATAAGTTCCTAAAATACGATCCCAAATACTAAATATGTTTCCATAGTTAGAATCTGTGTAAGGCAACCTATAATGATGATGAATCTTATGCATATCTGGAGATACTATGACATAGCTCAAAATTTTATCTACACGTTTTGGCAATTTAATATTAGCATGCGTAAGCTGCGTAAACACTACCGAAAGTGATTGATACAAAAACACCAAAGCAATTGGAGTCCCAACCACAAAAACACCTAATAAGGTAAAAGTAAAACGCACCACACTTTCTAAAGGATGATGTCTATTGCCTGTAGTTGTATCTACATTATGATCGGTGTGATGCACCAAATGCACCATCCAAAGTGGTTTTACTTTATGCTCTACGTAATGTGCTAAATAGGCTCCAAAAAAATCGAGTAACAAAACTCCGAGTATAGCATATAGCCACAAAGGCATTTCTGGCAACCAATTTATAATTCCGAAATCATTGGCTTTTACCCAATCCGCAGTACCTAAAAGCAAAAAGGCCAATCCAAAATTGACAACTATTGTCGTTAACGTAAAAAAGAAATTAGGGATGGCATGTTGCCATTTTTTGTATTTGAATTTGAATAAGGGTAAACCACCTTCTAACAACCAAAATAAAGTAATACCTCCTACTAAAAGTAAACTTCTATGCAATGTTGGAATGGTTTCAAAATAATTAATTATACGTTCCAAAACTTAAGTGTTTAGATTAATAATCATCTGTGCTTTCTTCAAATTTACTGAAGAAATTTTAGATTTCCACACCGCAGCTTCTTCAATATCACCCGAAGACATATACGCTGTGTAATACAAATAAGCTACATAATTCTGATTAACGTTATCAATAGTATCTGCATCCATTCGTTTTAGCATTCGCAGTACTTTTTTGGGTCTTTTGTCTATGAGGTATTGTACTGTTTCTAATAACTCTGCACGTTGCATCAAAACAGTTTTATCTTCGCTATTGTTTTCCACTAGGCGTTTAGCATCTTCCAAATAGATATTGGATAAATCGATAAGTTTTGGTCGTAACGATGGCTTTGCATACAATGAAAAGTCCAAATATTTTGATGCTAAATAAAATGCCGAATAAAACGTTTTTTCTTTTCTATAATCTGCCAATTCAGAAGCTACAAACTCAGTGTTTACCGCATATTCACTAATTATGTCTGTAATATTTGTATAGCTTTCAGTGTAACCATCTACATTGAGAATATTACCATTAACATCCATAATTTTAATGGAGTCATCATTGAACTTATCAATATAACTTTGCTTTCTTTTCCCTTTTATTTTTTCATATAAATCCGCATATCTGTTCTCGTTTACTATAACAGGCACAAAATTTTCCCAAATGAGTGGACTCACCGTTTCGTCTTCGAATAAATTTTCAATCAACAAGGTTCTACCCGAATCATCCTTAACCAAAACAGGGTACTGATAATGTGTTGTTTCTTCCCAAACCATCAACACCATTTTATTCTGTATCAAAGCTAAATCTTGAGCAATCTCTAGATTAGTCATCCATTGTTGAGCAAGGGTTACATTTCCAAAAAACAATAGGAAAACGATTGAGGTAAAAAGTTGCTTCATAAATAATGTTGTTTAATGATTTTCAGTATTGAGTATCAAAAATTATTCCGAATATTACAATTGAATGCGTTTTTTCATTTCTTCAACGATATTAAAAGCTGCTGGACAAATAGCTACATTTTTTAGGGTTAAATTTGAAATCTGTTGAAACTTCTTTCTGTCCGTATGAGGAAATTCTCTACAAGCCTTTGGTCTAACGTCGTAAATAGAGCAATAATTATCAGCACCTAAAAATGTACAAGGCACAGACTGCAATACATAATCATTCTCTTCATCTATGCGCAAATATTGCTCAATAAATTGCTGTTCTTTCATCTTAAAAAACTTAGCAATACGTTGAATATCCTTATCTGTAAATAATGGCCCTGTAGTTTTGCAACAATTAGCACATTCCAAACAATCTGTACGTTCAAATTCTTCTTCATGCAATTCTTGCATGATATAATCTAATTGTTTTGGTGGCTTCTTTCTTAACTTAGTAAAGAAGGTTTTATTTTCCTTATGCTTATCTTTGGCGAGCTCTGGAAGATTATTGATTTGGTCTTGCATAATGTAAAGATAAACAGAATGAGATGCTGAATCAAGTTCAGTATTATAAAAAACTATGAATAAGGATATTTTTGGAAAAGCCCTTTTAGATTACCAGAATAACAACTATTCTGAAGACATTATTACCTGGACTAACATCTCCGATGAAGATGATTTACCTATTCCATACTTATTTAGAAGTTATGCTGAAATGCCAAAATTGGAACAGAAAGCCTTACAACTTGCGAAAGGAAAAATTCTGGATGTCGGCTGCGGTGCAGGATCTCACAGTTTATGGTTGCAAGACAAAGGTTTTAACGTTAAAGCAATTGATAGTTCAAAAGGTGCTATTGAAGTCTGCACAAAACGTGGTGTTTCAAAAGCTGAATTAAAAGCGTTATTAGACGAAACCGAAACTTTTGATACTATTTTATTATTGATGAACGGTACTGGGATTTTTCAAGAGATCATCCAAGTTTCTAAATATTTGAAACATCTTAAATCATTACTTAACACTAATGGTCAAATCCTGATAGATTCTTCGGATATTTCATACATGTATGAAGATGACGATGGCGGCTTATGGATTGATATAAATAGTCATTATCCAGGGGAACTCGATTATTTTCTAAGCTATAAAGGAGAACAAGAAGCACCTATGAAATGGCTCTACCTTGATTTTGACACACTAAAAACTGCTTGCCAATCTGTTGGCTTACAATGTGAAAAGATTATGGATGGTGAACATTTTGACTATTTGGCTAAGCTCACCCAATAATATTTGAACAAAACCCTTATTGTACTTCTCCACCCACAATTGTTTTTAAAACTTTTGTATTAGGTGTGTCTTTATTATCAATTGTCATAATATCTTGGTTCAAGATAACAAAATCAGCAAACTTCCCGACCTCTATACTTCCTTTTTCATGCTCTTCAAAGTTTGAATATGCCGCCCAAATAGTCATGCCTTTTAATGCTTCTTCTCTTGTTAAAGCATTTTCCATTTGAAAACCACCTTCAGGATATTGCTCTACATCTTGCCTCGCAACCGCTGCATAGAACGTTAAAAATGGACTAACACGCTCCACTGGAAAATCTGTACCCAAAGCTACTTTTCCATAAGCTTCTAAAAGTTGTTTGTAAGCATAAGCACCTTTGATGCGCTCTTCTCCAACTCTATCTTCTGCCCAATACATATCGCTTGTAGCATGTGTTGGCTGTATGGACGGCAAAATGTTTTCGTACAAATCAAAGTCTTCTTGGGATACAATTTGAGCATGTTCTACTCGCCAACGTCTATCTTTTTTACCTTTTAAAACGTTATTATAAATGTTTAAAACAGCATGATTTGTAGAATCACCAATAGCGTGTGTATTCATTTGGTAATCTGATTTTGCAATGCGTTCAGCTGATTTTTCAAGTGTTTCTAAATCGGTTACTAACAATCCATAATGTCCTGGTTTGTCACTATAAGGTTCTTTTAGCATTGCGCCTCTAGAACCCAAAGCTCCATCTCCATAAAATTTAAATGACCTTACATTCAACCGATCGGTTTTTATAATCCCTTTATTTAAATAGTAATCCAAATTATCATCAGAATAAGATACCATAGCATATATGCGCATTTTCAACTTCCCTGCTTTTTGTAAACTATCTACAATTTCGATGGATTCTTTACTTAAACCAGCATCGTCAACTGTAGTTAATCCATAATCAAAACAGATTTTTTGAGCAGCTAAAAGTGCTTCTACAGTTTCTGCTCTGCTTGGTTTTGGCCAGTGATCCATTACTAAATTTTCAGCATTATCAATTAAAACTCCTGTGAGTTGACCATTTTCAACAACCACTTCTCCTCCGTCAACCTTTGTATTAACCGTTACATTTCCTAAATCTAACGCTGCTTGATTGCATAAAATAGCATGACCATCTATACGCGTTAATGCAATTGGTGTATTAGGATAAAGTTTATCTAAAAGATTTTTATTGGGAAAAAATTTATCCTCCCAATCATTCTGATCCCAACCACGTCCTAAAATGTAATCTTTATTGTATTCATTCTGAAAATCCAAAACACGTTTTATCATGTCATCAAAACTTGTGGTTCCGAATAAATCTACAGTTTGTTGATTATATCCTAAACCTAAAAAATGACAGTGCGCATCTATAAGTCCTGGTAAAATTGTTTTTCCTTCGGCATTTATTTGTTCTTTACCTTGGTATTTATCTTCAATATCAGAACTACTTCCAATAGCTATAATTTTACCGTCCTTAACCGCAAAAGCTTCTGCTTTAGAAAAGTTAGCATCTACCGTATAAATATTAGCATTGGTAACAATTAAATCTGCCATTTCTTTTTCATCTTGACAAGAAAAGACGGTCATTAAGATTAATAGGAAAAGTGATTTTCTCATAGTTGATTTTTTAAAAGCTTTGTAAAAATAAGAAAAGCGCTCCGAATGGGAACGCTTGTAAAACATACGCATGTGTCAAATTCTATTCCCGCTCCAATGTTAAATCATGAGGAATAATAAAATCCGAAGTATCCTCACAACTCCCATCTATAGGCCTGTGGCCAAATGCATTTTTTTTCCTCTTCCAATTCAGCGTCCCGCTTGGAGCCTCACCTATCGGTGTTAATGTACCATCTGTTATAAATTCTAAGGACAAGCGGCCATCTATGGTCCTGAAGCAATCTATAAGAGAAGGCTCCGTATAGTGAAACTTAACTATATTCGAATTAGCGGAACTAATTAATGACCCTACAATAAACAAACGTTCACCATTTAACGTATTATACTGTTCTACCCCATTTAGCTTGTACACAAATTTTACAATCAACCTGTCCTCATAATTGGTGTATTTAAAAGAACCTCCCCCTATTAATATATGTTCTTGTTTTTCTATTTGTAGCTTTAAATAATGGGTGCCATCGTCAATGACCCAGTCCCCTATATACTTGTCCAATATATTATTAACGTCTTTATAATACACGTTATCTATAGGATTATCCATATGCCAAAAATTCTCCAAAGGAATAACAGTCTCTTGTGCCGTTAAAAAAAGGCTTAGAAAAAGCATCTGTATACTTATAATCGTTTTCATGTTTCTTTAAAAATTTAACAACTCTTAGACTAGTTCTGTGTAATATCAACTTTACACTCTATTCTCTTTCCAATGTTAAATCATAAGGAATAATAAAATCCGAAGTATCCTCACAACTCCCATCTATAGGCCTGTGGCCAAATACATCTTTAGTTCTATTCCAATGTAACATACCACTTGGAGCCTCACCTATAGGTGTTAACGTACCATCTGGTATAAACTCTAAGGACAAACTACCATCTATAGTCCTAAAGCAATTTATAAGGGAAGGCTCCCTATATTGTAAATTTACAATATTATTAGAATTTATTGATGACCCTGATATAAACAAGCGTGTACCGCTTAAAGTATTATACTGTTCTACCCCATTTAGCTTGTACACAAATTTTACAATCAACCTGTCCTCATAATTGGTGTATTTAAAAGAACCTCCTCCTATTAATATATGCTCCTGTTTTTCTATCTGTAACTTTAGATAATGGGTGCCATCGTCAATGACCCAGTCCCCTATATACTTGTCCAATATATTATTAACGTCTTTATAATACACGTTATCTACAGGGTTGTCCATGTGCCAATCATTTTCCAAAGGTATAACAGTCTCTTGTGCCGTTAAAAAAAGGCTAAAAAAAAGCATCTGTATATTTATAATCGTTTTCATATTTCTTTAAAAATTTTAATTAGTTAAAAAATCCCATATAAAATTGCCATTTCCGTCCGTCTCTAAAGAATGGAAGAGCGCAAAGCCCGTATCTAAACTTGCAAAAAATCTAGCAAAATAGACCTCAAAAGCCAATTCTCTTAAAGCGTCGTCGCAGCTATTTTGCTCACAATATTTTTTGACCCTACCTATTACTTCTTTTTTGTATCTATCCTGTAACCGTTCTCTATATGTTTTACCATCAACCAATGGTCCAAAAACAATCTTTTGATAAAAAGCCTCTGCTTTGTCTACATCCACAACACGCATAGCGTATAACCCTCTCTCTGAAACCAGTATAGAGGAGATATTAAAATCTTCAGCATCGGCATTGAGTAAACCAGAATCTGCATTCTGCTTATCTTTATAAAAGTTTGCCATAGAGGTTACATCATCCAAACTAAATACGGGTGCTAAAAATTCTTCTTCCCCATTATCATTGGTTCGGGAATTATTATGGTGCAAATGCACCCTTACTTCAGTATTAGCAACCGCATCAGGAAAAACAGTTTCTCCAAAAGCTAGATCGGCTTCTGGCACTGGATGTTCTGTGTACCTACTTTCGCCTATGGCCACTATACCACCTTCAATTCTTCTAAACTCACTACCTTGCTCTTTATTAGCAGTATCTAAATCTCCTTGCATCTGCACAATCCTAGCTTTTACTTTTGTGTCTTTGGTTTGAGATGTTAACTTATCGAGTTGTGTCTGTATAAATGGTGATGTTACAATATCATTATCAGTATTTGTATTTCCATTACTTGAGGAATTACCTGTACCCCCATTACTACCTCCAATAAAGAAACTTCCACCATTAGATCCTCCACCACCTGAATTTCCTTGATCTATGTATGTTGAACAAGGTTCCCAATATACAGTAACAAAATAGTCCCAAGTTTCGCACTCAACACCTGGTGGGTTAGGTACTTCTACCTCACTTGTACATTCCCAATCTGCAACTACATCAGACACACAATACCCTGTAGTTTTTGCCATAAAAAGTGTAGCAATATCACTCGATGAAAAGATATCATTATTACCAATAACAACCTCTCCTTCAAAAGGCTGTGAGGTATTTTGCAACCAATAATCAGAAGGAATATATTCTAATACCCTAGTAGATTCTATAGTATTTGATGTATTTACAGCTACCACCAAATTGTAATATCCATTTGATTCTGTAACATTTTCAATTACAAAAGTAAAATATAGCATATCATTAGTTGCTATCATTATAATCTCGTCTGTTACCAAATATGGTACACTTGAAGTATCATTTTTTTGTAAATCATTTAACGTTCTATTAACATCAAATAATTTACTTAATTTAGAGTAGTCCTTACTTCTACCTATTTTAGAATTAAGATCAGTTAATGAAATACGTTGCAATACCCTTCCCTGTACAACGTCTTTATACTTATCTATCGATTCCTCTTGGCAAGAAAAAAGAACAAAAAATAAGCATAGATTGATTACGTAATTTTTAATGAATTTTTTTTTCAAAATCATTTTAAAGTTTGTATGAATTTTGCGAAATATAATACTTTTTGATAAAAACTAACCATAGGATATTAAAAATCAAACTGATATGTTGCACCTGCTAAAATCTGTATGCCTTGCACAGGGAAATTTAAATAGCGTTGGTAATCTTGGTTAAACAAGTTATTACCCTTTGCAAATACCGAAAGTTGATCATTTATTTTATAACCTACATGTGCATTAACATCAAAATAGCTATCTAAAGTTGCTGGTGTAAGATCTGGGAAAATTGACGGACCAACCTGTAAACTTTGATCTTTTCGTTCACCCACAAAGAAAGCACTTGCTCCAGCAAACCATTGTTCAGAAATCTGATAATCTAAAAATACTGAACCTGTAATATCTGGTAAATTCCAAGCCTCTTCTTGGTTATCTGTATTGTAACTAAAATACTCGCCTTTAACACCTAAAGTGAAATTTCTATTCACATCGACATTCAATTCTCCTGCTATCGAAAATGTGGTTAAATCATCATAAACCACTCCAAACGAGTTTCCATATAGATAATCCTCTTCCGGCAATTCGTAGGTATTATTAGCTTTAAACAACGCTTTGTTATTGTCTGCGTAATAGTTTCCTCTAACATTGTAGCTAATGCTATTAGACAACTTCCCTTTTAAACCTATAAATCCGTTGTAAGCTTGATCTGTTGGAGTAATTAATAGATTTGGAGACACAAACGGATTTTCATTTGCAAAATCATAATATGAATTTTGTTGTAAACCACCTTTTACTCCTGCATAACCAATTAAAATTTCATCTACTACACGGTAAGACGCTTCAATATTTGGATAAATAAAGAACTTACTATCACTGTACTCCAAATCATTTGAGTAGACAAATTTCACACCTAAATCAACTGTTAAATCATCTTGAATTAATTGGTAAGAAGGTGCTAATCCAAAAATGACATTACCATACTTTAATTCTTCTCCTGAATTAGCAAAATCATTATCAAAACTACCACCTACATAATCTACAAAAATGTCAGCAGAGATGATTTCTCCTTGAATAGGAATATCAAAACCTGCATTGGCTACAAAACGATTTTCACCCGAACCTTGGTTGTCACCAAAACGTCTAAATCTTAAACTACCGTTATCGATAATAGCATCATCAAAATTCAATTTTCCACCTAAATTAAAACTTGTAAAGGTATGTCCTGGATCTATCATACCGATTTGCTCATTTGTATAAAAATTCTCTGGAACGCCATACCAGTTATAACTTTGAATCTCGAAACCACCATTAACTTTCCAAGAGAAATCTCTTAGCTTTTGTGAATAGTATGCATTAAGATTTGTTTTAAGAAAATCATCGTCTAGTTGCACTCCATCAATACCTCCACCTGATGAATGATGACTAAAATAACCACCAACACTTTCACCACTACTTAACTCATGGTTAAGATACACTTCACCAATAAGCGTTGTATAAGTTCCTGCACCAAGAGACGCATAATTATCGTATAATTTTACTTTGCGCGCCTTTTCCACAGTTGCTGCTTTGCCTTTTGCTGGTGTAAATGTTGATGCCACTGGAATTGAAAAGATATTGTATTTCACTTCCTTTTTCTTTACCGTACTAGAATCGTTCAACTTTGGTGCATCCTTAATTTTAAAGGCATCCGAAATTGTTGGAGTATAAGGTTTAATGACATTTACCACTTGGTCATCAATAGTGTCTTTGGTGCGTTCTTGGGCAACTATTGATAAACTGCTTGATATAGTGATTATAAAAATTAAAAACTTTAGTTTCATGTTTAATGTTTTGATTGAATCTTTTTGAATTAATTACCTGTAATTAATGGATCAAATTCTCCTGGCTCTAAAGGGTTGCAGTCAGCAAAGTTTTGCTGCTCCAAAGGCGGGTTATTTGTGTATAAGCAAAAGAATCCTGATTTTTTAAATGTCTGTTCATTTTCTACAACTATCATATATTTATAGGTTCCATCAGGAATACCTTCAACTCCAGAATTGCCATAAGGCACATTAGGAAAATACTCATTCAAATTACTTCCATAATTTGTACTTTCAAAAATTACATCATCATTCATATTATAAATGGTTACAGTATGATTATCATATAATCCAATATTTTCAATCCCAAACAAATCATTGGTTCCATCACCATTTGGTGTAAATAAATTTTCAACTACTATTTCTCCTTGTGATTGATCTAAATTATCTACATCTTCACCAAATGCCGTTAATCCAGAACAACATGCAGCAAATACATCCTCCTCTTCTTGATTATTGTTATCGTCATCTCTACATGAAATAAAAGCACCTACAGATATTAATATGATAAAAAATGGTATATAATTCTTAAAACTTTTCATTATTAGAATATTGGTTTTGGTATTTCGAATTTGAGATTCCTGTTTGCACTTCGAAAGCCTCAGTGTCCAGATTTAATTATCATCTGTTTCAATTGATGAATTTGTTTTCGCTTCTTCAGCTTTTATTTTATTTAATTCTTGTTTTGCTTCTGCAACAACATCTTCAAAATCTGGGAAATTAGAAATTACACTATCCAAAATATAAGTGGCTTGAAACGCATCTCCCAAAGCATAGAAATTCTTAGCCATCACTACCAAACCTTTTGCACTATAGTATTTGTAACTACTATAATCCTTGGCTAATTTCTGAATTGTGGTATTTGAAGCTTCGTAATTACCTTCTTTATTTTGAAAATAACCTTTGTAATATAAAGCTTCAGCAGCGACGCTACCAGTTGCTATTTTTTCTAAATCAGCATAAGCAGTTTTTGCTTTAGCTTCATTGCCTGTTTTGATTGCCGAGCGTGCAATAATAATTTTAGCATCACTTTTCACTTTATTATCTAAATTGGAATGTGCTAAAACTTTCTCAGCATACGTTTCCGCTTTTGAGAAATCATCCGTTTGAAAATACGCATTCATTAGGTTAGATTGTGCGTAAATAACGTTTTGAGGATAGTCTGCCTCAGCCTCTAATCGCTGTAGCACAGGAATTGCTTTGTCCCAGTTATTATTGCTTAAGTAGATTTCACAAAGTTTAACCGTTGCTTGTTCTGTATATTCACTTTTTGAGGCATCAACAACATAATTGTAATGTGGTTGTGCATTTTCAAATAAGTTTTTCTTGTAATATAATTGCGCTAAATAGAAATGGGATTTTAAAGCGTGAATTCCATTAGGAAACTGCGTAAGATATTTATTAAACTGACGGATGGCTTTATCCGTATCATTATCTAAATATGGTTTTTCTGCGGCTAAATAGGTGGTATTATCTAAATCCACATCGCTCACCTCTACGTAATCTAAAGTTCTTACCCAAGCTGCATAATCGTCTACACGACCTAAATCGATATAAATTAAACGAGCTGTTGCCACAGCTTGAACAGCTTCACCTGAATTTGGAAAATCCGTAGCTACTTTTTTAAATTTCGTCAATGCACGCTCGTTATCATTGGCATTGTAATACACCAAACCTTGACGTAATAATGATTTAGATGTGAAAGCACTTTGTTTATATTCAGAATTCAGCCTGTCATACATTTGCATAGCTTTGTCTGACTGATTAGATTTTACGTAAGAGTTTGCAAGTTCATACATAGCATCGTCTCGTAAAGCAGATTTTAGATAGGTTCCTATAAAATCATTTAGTGCTGCAATTTTTGCAGAACCATTTCCTAAATAACCTTCGCTCATGGCGATTTGAAATGCAGCATAATCCGTTTCAATTTTATTTAATTGAATGGCTTTTTTGTATGCATTAATTGCATTTTGATATTTACTCGATACAAAATAACCATCAGCCAATCTTAGATAAGCATCATTTTGACGTAACTTATCTTCTGAATTTGTATTGATGAATTTTTCGAAATAGGTAGACGCATTAGCATAATCCTTTAACTTGAAATAGGTGTAACCCAAATTATAGTCTAGATTATCATTTTCTGGCAAATCCAAAGCTTCTGTCATACCTGCAAACTGCTTAAAACCGATTAAAGCATCATTATAGTTTGTAAGATTGTATTCTGTTTCAGCTTTCCAGAATGTAGCTTTAGCAACAAAAACAGGATCTCTAGGCTCTTTTAAAGAATTATTGAATAATTCTGAAGCTTCATTATACTTTGTTTCGTTATACAACTCCACACCTCTAAAGAAGGCCACTTTTTGATAAGCCACCTTATTTTCAAAACTGTTTTTTCCTTTTAAAAGCTCTAAGGCTTCTTTGTAGTTTTTTGAAGTGATATACGAATCTATCAATAATGTTTCTACTTCTTCTCGGTAAGCTGTCTCTGGATATTGATCTAAATAACCTGATAGAACTTGAGGCGCTGATTGGTACGGATTTCCTATTTCGTAACTAATCTTTGCATAATTTAACCAAGCATCTTCCTGAATTTTAGCATCAAAATCCATTTGAGATGCATTTCTAAAAGCGTTAAGTGCTTCCTGTTTTTTATCAAGATTGATATAACTTTCACCCAAATGATAATAGGCGTTTTGCGCCACTGAATTATTTCCTCCAATAATTTTATTGAATTCTGAAATTGCAGCTTCAAAATCATTTTGCTTGTAATAAGCATAACCCAATTGGTAATAGTCTGTATTGTTCCATTTGCCTTTTTTTCCTTCATAGGCTTTTAGGTATGGAAGTGCTTCTGCATATTTTTCAAGGTTAAAGTAACTCTCTCCAATGATTTTATTCAATTCCGATTCCTCTACTCCACGTGCTCTTGGTAATTGTTCTTCTGCTAACTCAATAGCTTTTTCAAACTTTCCTAATTTGAAGTTTAAATCGGCTTGGTAATAAGACAACTTCTCTTTGTACCTCTCGTTATCACTAACCTGATCGAAATACTCATTGGCCGTATCATAATCATCACCTTCATACGCCATGTAACCGATGTAATACTTAGCTTGAGAACCATATTCTTTTGAATTTATAACACGGTTTAGGTATTTAGAAGCTTCTTTTTCGTCCTTTGTAGAATACAAACTATAACCGTAATTGAAGTTAAAACGGTCTTTTTCTGAACGTGAAATACTTCCTTCATCAACTTTTTCGTACCATTTTCTGGCATAAGCAAACTTACCGTTGTTAAAGTAATAATCTGCCACGTCTAAAAATGCTGTATTTCGTTTTGTACTTGTTGGATAATCTTCAACAAAATCCGTAACTAACTGGTCTGCATTTCGTTGATTGAGTCGCACTGCACAATTGGCAATATAATAGGCACAATCAGATTCTATAGTTACATCTTCAGTAGTATCTTTTATGTCGTCAAACAAGGATTGTGCTGCCTTATATTGTTGATTATTATATAAGGTTAAAGCTTTTTGGTAATCTTGCAAATCACTAGTGTAAATCGCAGATTTTTGAGCAATACTTATAGAAGAAACTAAAAGAAAAAGGATAAAAAATGGTCTTTTTAATAATAGCATTAGCTTCGTTTTTTGATTTTAATGTTTTGTATATTCAAATATAATTCAATACAAAATCTATAACGCTAGAAATTAGGTATAATTATAAACGGACTTATTAAAAAATTGACGCTAGCGACATATTAATCTCAAAACAATAGCGTTAAACATTTACTTACGGATTTGATAATTGACATTATTAATAATACTTTTACACTAATTCAATTTATTTGACAAACAACTATGCCAGAAACTATTTTACATCTTAGAAACGCAACGATTTACCAAGGAGATAGCATGGTGCTTTCTAAGGTGAATTTTGAAATGCAAAAAGGTGATTTTGTATACCTTATTGGTAAAACCGGAAGTGGTAAAAGTAGTTTTATGAAAACGCTTTATGGCGATTTGGAATTGACAGAAGGTGAAGGTTCTATCGTGGATTTTGATCTAAGAACCATGAAAGAAAAAGATATTCCTTTTTTAAGACGAAAGTTGGGTATCGTTTTTCAAGATTTTAAACTATTACCAGATCGTACTATAAATGGAAATCTGGAATTTGTGCTCAAAGCGACAGGCTGGAAAGAAAAAGACCGTATTGCTGATAGAATTGAAACGGTTTTGAATAAAGTAGGCATGAAAACTAAAGGGTTTAAATATCCACATGAGCTTTCCGGAGGTGAGCAACAGCGTATTGCTATTGCCAGAGCTTTGCTTAATGATCCTGAACTGATTTTAGCTGATGAGCCAACAGGAAACTTGGATCCTCAAACTAGTGTTGATGTTATGGAAGTGCTTCAAGAACTTAACAAAAATGGCAATACTATTCTTATGGCAACACACGATTATGCTTTACTTCTTAAATATCCAAGTAAAACTTTAAAGTGTGACGAGAACAAGGTTTTTGAAGTGGTACAACGAAAGGGGTAATCATGCTATCTGTTTTAATCCCTTGCTATAATTACAATATTGTTCCCTTAGTACAAGAAATACACAAACAGTGTTCAGCAAGTCTTGTTGAATTTGAAATCTTAGTTTTTGATGATGCTTCTAAATCCAATTTCAAAATTCAAAATAGAGCTATCAACTCATTAGAAAATTGCTCTTTTAGGGAACTCAAAGAAAATATTGGTCGTAGTAAAATTAGGAATCTTTTGGCTAAAGAAGCTAAATTTGAAAATCTCATATTCTTAGATTGTGATACATTACCAAAAAATGATAATTTTATCAATAGATATATAGAACATTTTGATTTAAATGTAATTTACGGTGGTATTTCTCAAACCGTCAATAAACCACCAAAACCTTTTCGGTTGAGATGGCTGTTTACTAAGAAACGTGAACAAAAAGCTGAGTGTTCTTCTAATTTTTTTATAAAGAAAAGTATAATACTTCAAAATTTATTTGATGAATCCATAAACAAATATGGATACGAGGATGTTCTTTTTTTTAAATCATTAGAAAACAACAACATTACCGTTAATTCGATTAAAAACCCTGTTATTCATTTAGATAATGAAAGTGCTCTGGAGTTTATAAAGAAAGTTGAGATAAGTTTAAACACCTTAAACGAATTGGTAATTGACAAAAAAATTTCTAGAAGAGATTCTAAAATATATAATTATTACCAATCTTTATCCTTTTGGCGTTTAAATTGGATACCGACGATTGTTTTTAAATTATCAAAAAATCAAATGCTGAAAAACTTTAGTTCTTCTCAGCCTTCCCTCTTACTTTTCGATTTATACCGATTAGGCTATTTTTGTACCTTAAAATCTAAATTGTAATGCCTTATTTTTCAGTCATAATACCATTATACAACAAGGCTGATTATATAAAAAGCACCTTACTAAGTGTTTTAAATCAAGATTTTACTGATTTTGAGGTTTTAATAATAAATGACGGTTCTACAGATAATAGTCTTGAAGTTTTAGAACAATTTTCAGACAACAGAATAAAATTATTTAATCAAGAAAACAAAGGTGCTTCCAACGCTAGAAACCATGGAATAAAATTTGCTAAAGGAGCTTTTATAGCCTTGATTGATGCTGATGATATTTGGTATAGAAATCATCTTTCCGAACTTAGGAATCAAACCTCAAAATTTCCAGATGCTGAACTCTATTGTAATAATTATGAAGTTTTTCTTAATGAGAATACGGTAAAACCAGCACAATTTAATTTTGAATTCGAAGAAGACATAGTACTAGTGAAGGATTTTTTCAAATCTAGTATTATCAATTGTGTAGCATGGACTTCTGCCGTAGCTTTTACCAAAGAAAAGTTTGAGATCTTGGGTTGTTTTGATGAAACTCTAGATACCAATGAAGACTTAGACTTATGGATTAAGTTTGGGTTGAATTACTCAGTTTCATTTAACCCAAAAGTTACCATGTCTTACAAATCGTATATTCTGGATAGTTTAACCAAGAATGAAACAAATCAAATAAGGCTTCAATTTTTAAATCGTTTTACAGCCGAAGAAAATGAGAATAAGTCCCTAAAACTATTTTTAGACGTGAACAGATATGCCTTAGCTATAAGGTGTAAAATTCTAAACGAAAATTTCATCTATAATTCTGCAAAGCAGAACATTGATTATAAAAATCTTAATTACAAACAAAAGGCTCTTTTAAAGTCACCAAGGTCACTATTAGTTTTTTTAAAGAGGTTTCAGGCTTGGCTAATCAAAAGGAATATTTATCTAACTGCTTTTAAATAATTCAAAGGACTCATAATCTCTAATATAGTCTACTTCCTCAAACTCAGTTGAAGCTAAAACTAAACAAACAGAACCTGAAGAAAAATTTTCAATTTCTCGCCAAATCCCTGTTGGTAAAAACAAGCCTTGATTAGGTTTATTAAGTATAATCTTTTTCTTCTGAGAGCCATCATCAATAAGGATAGTAAAACTTCCACTTAGCGCTATAATTATTGATTCTTGCTTTTTGTGTGCATGACCACCTCTATAACTATCACTAGGCACATCATATAAATAATAGACTCTTTTTATAGAAAACGGCACAACTGTTTTTTCTATTACGGCAAGACTTCCTCGTTCATCATGAACTTTTGGGATGGTAATTAACCGACAGTCTTCTATTGAATTATGCTTCATTTTCTAGAATAGATTTCCACGCATTAGTTATAACGTTAACATCGAGATGAGCAACACTTTTGGGCGCTTTTTTTTTACAATTCAAATATAACGGTTCATCTTCTAAAAACATATCAAACGCTAAGGACAATGCTTCTTCGTCATAGTTTTTTACCAACAAACCATTTTCTCGATCTTTTATGACTTCACTCGGTCCTGAATCACAATCAACAGAAACTACAGGAGTTCCAACAGCAAGAGATTCTATAATACTCATTGGAAAACCTTCATACTTACTACTTAACGTTGTGAAGAGTGCTTGTTTCACATAAGGAAACGGATTTGGGTTGTAATCCATAAAAACCACCATATCTTGTAATTGAAGTCTTTCCACCAATTTTCTAAGATAATCATAATCATCACCTTTTCCCATCAGTAAAAGTTTAACGGACTGTTTATTTAATTGCGATTTGGCATAACTTTTAATCATTAGTGTTAAGTTCTTTGCCACTTCCTCAAACCTTCCATAGTACAAAATATATTGATAAGGAAGCTCTACAATGAATTCATTTGCCTTTTTCTGTAACTCTTGAAGATTTACTGGATTATATATATACTTAATATTTTCAAATCCATATTCAGAAATCACTCTATCCTTTATACTTCTACTGACTCCTACAAATTCATTATTAGACTTATAAATCAACCTAGCTCTACTTTTAGAACCTGGAAAATAATTATAAATATTATAATTATGAATCATTGAAATAATCCTTGATTTTTTATAAGCGAATCGATAAATCAAAAACTCTTTTATAAAATCTCTTCTCGCTCTGTTATCTATAATTATATCAAAATTTTCGTTTCTGAAAAACTTATATAGACAAATAAGTTTTTGAACATTATTTACAGAACCAGCTTCCTTCTCTAAATTATAAAGCTGACCTGCATAATGATAATCTATACTGTCTTTAGTAGACAAAAGAAACACATCATAGCCCAGGCTATCTAGTATAAAAGATAATGTAGAAGCAAAGCGCTCTGTACCACCATTGCTTAAAGAAGTTGCAACGATACATATTTTTAAATTATTATGTTTTGGCATTAACGCTTATATTTATCCCAAATGTAATAATATTAATGAAGATATTACTAGTTGGCGAATACAACAAAGCTCATTTCAACATTAAAAAAGGGCTTGAAGAATTAGGGCATGAAGCCGTTGTTGTAGCTAATAGGGATGGTTTTAAAAAAGTCGATGTTGATATTGAAATCAAAGACCATTATACTTCTTTTTTATTGAAGAAAATAAGGGTTTTTCTTTATTTAGTTTTTAAAATTGACCTTTTAGCTCTTTCAGTAAAAAAACAATTTAAAGAAAAGAAAAAGGAACTCTCTGGGTTTGATATCGTTCAATTCATCAATGAAGCTCCGTTTCCTTTTGAACGCAAAAGTCACACACAAATATTCAATTGGTTATGCGATTGGAACGATTGCTCTTTTTATCTCTTATCCTGTGGATTAGACTATCCAAGTGTAAAATATGCTTATGATAAAAAATTCAGATACGATATTTTAACTCCTTATTTTGAGAACAAAGGTTCTAAAAAAGATTTTTCTCCTGCCTTGAGTTATTTAAGTCCTGAACACATTAAACTACATAAGTATCTTTTTTCTAAAATTGAAGGTGTTATAGGTAATGACTTAGACTATCATCTTCCGCTTCTAAATCATCCAAAGTATTTAGGTATGATTCCTCATGCCATTAATCTTGATGAATTAAAATTTGAAAAGTCAGTAGTGACAGACAAAGTTGTGATTTTCCATGGTATCAATCGATATAATTACTATAAAAAAGGTAATGATATTTTTGAAGCTGCCCTAAAAATTATTGAGGAAAAATTTTCTGATAAAGTTGAGATTATTGTTGCTGAAAATCTACCGTACAAACAATACATAAATAGCTTTGACAAAGCTCATATTCTTCTAGACCAAGTTTATGCTTATGATCAAGGCTTTAACGCTCTAGAAGCTATGGCAAAAGGAAAAGTAGTTTTTACTGGTGCAGAAAAAGAATGGCTAGAATACTACAGCATAAAAGAAGATACAATTGCTATTAATGCCTTACCTGAAGTAGAAAATATCGTGACAAAACTTGAATGGTTAATTTCAAACCCTGACAAAATATCTGATATCTCTGTAAATGCCAGAATTTTTGTTGAGAAGTACCACAATCATATTGACTGCGCTAAGAAATATTTGGAAATCTGGGACCAAACAAAACCATCATAGATTTATGATTACTTAAGTTTCTTCTTATTGTAATAAACTTTTATAGAAAAAATAACGATGATGAAATACACGATGTAGCGTACAAAGTGTGCAATTACAACACCTTCCGTACCATAACTCTGAAGAAATAATTTTGATAGTACAAAAAACAAAACTAGCGATATCACTTCTGTAATAATAAAGCTTTTCACTAAACGTTTCGCTAAGAACTGATGTGCTAGTACTAATGAAGCTAGTCTTACAAAATCACCTAACAACTGCCATTTAAATAACGGAAGCATACCTTCAAAATTAGGGTATACAAGTTGCACAATTAGTCCTTTGAGTAAATAAACCAACAACATGCCTAATCCAAAAATAGGAAGGATAGTCTTATAAATATTTAAAACTTCTGCCTTAAACTCATGACCCGTGTGAATGTTTGCAAATTTCGGAATAACATATAACGTAAATAATCCTGTCGCAAAGACCATGTAATTTTTGGATATAAAGGTCAAAGCTGTCCAGTAACCCGCTTCATTTATATTTAGTTCGTCCGTAATCAGTGTTCTTATATCTAATTCAATAAAGTTTAACAAAAAGGTAGATACAAAAGACATCAATGTAAATGACAAAAACTCTTTTTTGTAAGGTATATTAAATTTAAGGTCACTTAACTTTATATGATTTTGAAGTGTTTTTCCGAAAACAAATAATAATACCAAAAGCTGAATTACAGGTGAAATAGCTATAGCAATTAACACCCCTTTTAGTGCTGAAGTATAAAGTCCTATGATTAATGCTAACGATGCTAAAAGGTAACCTATCAGCTCTATTTTAGCATATCTTTTATAATCTGACAATCCATTTACAACAGCATTTATGGTTCGATTTACAGCGACAAAAGGTACAATGACAGCTAAAATCCAAAAGACATACACATAATCTATAGAGCTAAATAACTCTTTAGATAAGAAGTCAGCCCAGAAAAATAGTGCGAATCCTGTGATAAAGGATCCTGAAAGAATAAATATACTAGCTGTAGAAAAGACTTTTGAAAGTTCCGTTTTATTTTCCTTAAACTCAGAAACATATTTAACCAAACCATTAAAAACACCTAATGTAGATGTGCTCGTAAGCATTACCATTAAGTTTCGGATTTGACCAATACTTGCAATACCAGCCTCACCTAACATTATCGCTAGTATTCTTTGTATTATTACGGATACAACTAGCCTTATGGAAATAACCACTGCGTTAAGCGAAGTTATTTTTAACACAGTATTACCGCTAATGAACTTTGGAAGCTTCACGTTTTTATAATTTAATAATCGGTTTCACCTTCCTCGGTTAAAACTCCAAACAAAGAACTACCAAAAATGAGCAGGATTATTCCAAAATACATAATGTAACTCAAGCAATGTCCCATAACCGCACCTTCAAGACCAAATGCATCTACTAAATAAACACTTGAAAAATACATGGTAACAAACAAAAAAACTTCCAAAACTATAAAATGCGCAAACATCTTTTTAGCTAAAAACTGATAAGCAATCACCATAGACAAAACACGAAATATGTCACCTAAAATTTGATAACCAAACAAATCTTCGACAGGTCTGAAATCCTCTGTAAATAGGACCGTAATAAGAAGCGATCTGCTAAAATAAATGATCAACAATATTAAAAGTAAGATTGGCAAAATGCTTTTGTAAAAACTAAAAACTTCTTTTCTGAATTCCGTTTTGGTAGATATTTCCTTAAATCTCGGCAATATATAAAGCGTCATCAAAGAATTAATGAACATTAAATAATAGTCGGATACACGCGTCATTGCAGTCCAATAGCCAGCGGATTTTATACCAACTTCAGAAATTAAATAATTCCTAATAATAATCATAACAATAGGTACTGCCACAGCAGAGACCAAAGCCATAATCATATCAGGGCTTAGTTTCTTCAAAACACCTAAACTAATATCTGTAATATTGATTGAACCAACTAAACTTTTTCTAAATGCAATACCAACTATTGTTATAAGTAAATTTAAAGCTGGCGTAATAACTACAGCCATTAAGGCTCCGTCAATATTTTCTTGTTTTATCAAGAGTAATGTCACTAACAACCCTAAGACTTGACCCAAAATATTGATTACCAGTAATATTTTATACTTTGAGAAACCGTTCATTATTGCAAACGAAAACATATTCAATGCATAAAACGGCAATACTAATGCTAGAATTTCTATAACATAGATATAGTTGTAGTTATCAGAGAAAATTAAATCATTGATAAATTCAGCATTGTAATAACATAAAAAGGCTAAAAATATGGAAGAAAAAAAACCTGCATAAAAAACAGTAGATAAGGTTTTTGACAATTCCTTAGCTTCATACTTAAATTGTCCTATTGCCTTTACAAAACCTTTATACAATCCAGAAATCGCCATGGATTGAATAGCACTTAGAAAATTTCGAAGGTTCCCTATAAGAGCCATTCCCTGAGGACCTATATAAATAGCTATGAATTTAGAAATAAGAATTCCTGCTACAATTTTTAAGCTAATGTTAGCTCTATTTAAACCTGCAGCTTCTATTAATACTTCGTTATTTATATAATGAAAAAACCTTTTCAATCAATACGCATTTAGGACATTCACTACTGTCCGAATTTCATTATTTGTCATTACAGGACTTATTGGCAAACTTATAACTCTTTTTTGAATCTTCTCAGTTAAAGGCAATTTTAAATGAGAAAATACAGAAAATGCTTTCTGTTTGTGAGGCGCCACTGGATAATGAATTAACCACTGAATATTATTATGGTCTAAAAATTGAATGAAATCTTCACGATTATCAACCTCAACTACAAAAGCATAAAAAACATGGTTTTTAGATCCATCATAATATGGTAGTGTTATCTTTTTATTCTTAACGTTTTCAAGATAGGTATTTGCTATTGCTCTACGTCTTTCGTTATCAACATCTAAGTGTCTAAGTTTAATTTTCAGGAAAGCCGCTTGCATATCATCCAAACGACTATTATACCCAATTATTTCATTTTTATACTTTTCGGTACTACCATAATTACGCAATAAGATTATAGCACTAGACAACCCTGAATCATTAGTTGTAACACAACCTCCGTCTCCCAAAGCCCCTAGATTTTTACTTGGATAAAAACTAAATGCTGCTGCATCTGATAAAGCACCTGCTTTACCTAATCCACACTCGGCTCCATGAGCTTGCGCAGCATCTTCAATAAGTAACAACTTATGCTTTTCTGCCAAAAACTTTAATTTTTCAACATCTGCTAATTGACCATACAAGTGAACCATTATTATAGCTTTCACACCTTCTATATTGAGCTCCACATCTTCTGCTGACAAGTTATAGGTTCTAGAATTGGGCTCAACAAATACAGGTTCTAAATCGGCGTGCAAAACAGATAATATTGTGGCAATAAACGTATTGGCAGGTACTATTACCTTATCTCCTTTCTTCAGTTTTCCTAAATGAATATAACCTTTGAGAATCAATGTTAATGCATCCAAACCATTACCAGTACCTATACAATATTTTGTACCACAGTAGTTAGTAAATTCTTTTTCAAAATCAGTAACGTTGTTACCCAATATGAAATGAGATTGCTCTAATGATTCATTAAAAGTAGCATTAAATTCGTCGTTAAACCGTTGATTGATTTTATATAGATCTAAAAACTTAATCATTATAGCTTCAACTTAAAGAAGTTTTGATAATATGATGTACAGCCCAACTCTTCTTTTTGTTTTAACAGACCTGGGTTGTATCCTAATTCGTTATCTTCCCTAACTGTTCCCATAGAAAAATAAATTTTACCTAAATCTTTGTATTGATAGATTAAATATAAAAATATATATTCTAATGCTCGGGTTCGTTCACCTTTTGAAGTTGTTGCACCATATTGAGATTTTACAACATTACCTTTATCGAAAATGGTAATGCCGGCCAATATTTCATCCTCTAAATAAATATTGAATTGCCTAATCTTACTAGGAAACCTAGATTTTAACAAGGTTATTTCTTCTAAATTATGCACAGGTCTTGCGTTGTGTTTTTCTTTCAATCTCGGAACCAGAACCTCTTTCCAAAATAGAGATAAGTCATCGGTTTCTTTTATTTTAAATCCTTTTTTTGTGCTTTTTCGATAATTCTTAAGTTTAGTTTTATGAACAGTAAGTGGCCTATTATAATCAACAGCTAAAACCCTATCGGTCTTATAGATTTCGAATCCTTTGTTAGCCATAATTTCACTTACAACCAAACTATTGTTATCATAAAATTCAGGTAAAGATTTAATATAAACATCTGTGAATTCACTCTTTTTTAAATACTCAATTATTGATTGAAAAACAACTTCTATTTGATCTCTATCAGTACCTTCTGTATAAATCAAACCTCCATATGTCAATCCTTGATGTGAAAAAATTTTGTCATCAACTCTATTTGCTGGTAACAAAGCTATCAATATACCATTATTGTATATCATAAGTGAAAAATCCATAAATCTATCAGAATGATAGTCCATGAATTCCCTATGAAACAAAAAGCTGTCTTGATTGCTTTTTAAGACAAAATCGTTCCAGAGGTTTTGATGCTTATTTTGGTAACGTTCTACTATATAATCTGACATTAATCAAATGTAATCTTAATTTTCGATTAAGCTGTTTACGATGCTTGAAAACTTCTTAGCACCAGATGCGTTAAGGTGGTCTGCGTCGTAGAAATCACCCTCTTTAAAGTCTTCACTTTTTAAGAAATCATAATAATAGCAATTACTATAATTATCAGACAATTCTCTTCCGACTTTGTACATTTTTTTTAATTGAGCTTTATCTAAATTGTTATAGTAACTGTTATACGATGGTGGTGTAATCAATATAACTTTAATATTCTTTTTTTTACACCTTATAATTAAATTCTCGAACTCAACTACATTCTTTTCTAATAATTCCCATGATGAAGCAGTATGACGTTTCGCTGCAATTGGCCCAACATTTTTTAAGTCTAGTTTAGGCTTATTAATTAAATCATTTCCCCAGCCCAAACTATCACAATTTAGAAGACTTTCTTCATCTACATAATTATTCTTCAACACCTTAAGAGCCTGTCTTGTTCCTATTGATAGAATTTCAGAATTATGCTTTAACAAATATTCAAAATTAACATCTGTATAAAGTTTATAATCTTTTAATCTCCAATCTTCTGATGAGTTTTTTAATTGTTCAAACAAAGTATCATAAGATAATCTTATAACTACAGTTTTTAAATTTATTAGCTCATCCTCATAACTCTTTAGAATAGCTAAATCAACATCTGGTGATTGAGATATGTTTGCAAAATTGAAGGTTTTAGACTGAAAACATTTAGGATTAAGTCCATAAAACGTATGTGAGCTTCCTAATATCAATGTCTCTATTTCACCTCCGCTATTTTCTATAAATTCATTCTTAAGTTTAAAAGAGTTGGGTAAAGACCTAATTGCATACTCAACACAAAACAAAGACACTAAGACAGGTAAAACAAAAAGAGATATTTTTCTTAAAAACAACTTCATTTTACACTAAAAAGTTATAATACTAGCTAAATTCATTCAGAAATCAATTCGAATACATAATTACCATCATTATCAAAATATTTATAATAGCCATTGTATTCTCCATTTTTTAAAGGCAAAAAACTTTCATTACCTTCTAAATTATCTAATAAGCTTTTGTTTTTACTCAAGGCATAGAACAAATTTCTAAATAAATTTACATTACTTGTATAATTAGTTGCGTTATCTAAATTTATACTCTTTGGCCATTTTATACTCAACAAACTACTAAATACAGATAAGGCTTCAGTTTTATTTAGTTTATTGTTTGAAGCCTGCAATGTATAATCTAGTCCCACAAAACCACCGTGATCTGCAACGACAATGACTAAAGCATTTTTATCAAAAACATTAATCTCATTTATCAAAGACTTTATCCACTCATTGGCATCTTCTAATCTTTGAAGATAATTAGTACGTTCAGAATTTTTCCCCTTAGACAAACTCTCTTTGTATATGATATGACTTGGAAGTGTCTTCTCTATGAAAATAAAATTTTGTTTTGATGTGAGGGTATCTAGAGCTCTGCTTAAGTCTACCTTTATATCCGCACCTGTTACAGAACCTGAATTATGATATGACATCCATTTTGTATCGATATTACAATAATCATAAGACAGCGGTTGTCTGTCTATTAAGAAAAAAGAGTTGTCGGTAATTAAATATGACTTGTAACCATTATGCTTTAAGATACTAAGCACATTATTATATTTTCCAACAATAGCTTCATTAGGTTTATGCGTTTTTAAAGTTGATTTATTAGTGTTAGAATAGTAATGATGCTTCATGGCAAACATCGAGGAGTTTGAGGTATATGTGGAATAGTAGTTGCTTCTAAAACCCTTGTAGTTGGTAAATCCCTCTGATAATAGCCAGCTTTTAAATTCAGAATTATCATAGTCGTATGGAGGCTTATCAATTTCTGAAAAATTAACATAACCATCTGGCTGTATTACAAAAATATTAGGCTTATTTTTTAATTTAGTTTGTAGTTCTTCAATTGATAATTTTGCCCAAGTATTGTTGTTTTGATTAAAATGAAATACTAGTTTCGGAATTAAACTCACAAATCCCATCACTGCAAATAATAATTGAATTACAACTACCTTCTTAATATGTTTAGCTATTAAAAAACCAACACCAAAGGCTAAAACAAGAACTAGCAGTAACGTTTTTTTATTATAATAGAACGCTAAAAAACCTAATAATCCAATAAAAACAGTACTATTTAAAATAGAAACACTAAAAGGTTTTAGTGATTTAAAAAAATTAATTTTTAATAATAGAGGAATTAAAAACAGTAGAATCTGTGGTAACAAAAAACACAAACCAAATAAAAAGACAAATTGCTGCCATGAAGTAGCTTCAGAAATATTACTACTATAATAGTGAAAGAAAGGATATAAACCAGCACATAAAACAATTAAGCTTGGGGAAATATTATCTTTTGCAGGTCTTTTAAAAAATTTTCTTTCTGAGATTTTCATAAATCCTTCCTTTTTAATAAGTAGATAACTCTTTCAGAATTCTTAATCGCTTTTTTCTCTACAATATCAAACTTTTGAGAATAAGCCTTTTCAAAATTTTCAATATTGTAAAAATTAAAGTAATCTTTGAAATCTGCCTTATTATTTAATAAGCGTTGTACCCAGGAATCTTCACGTTTGGGAAATTCTATGATTAAATTTTTAGAAAATCTAGCGAAAAAATCTGCAGATCTCTCAAAAGGCACATTACCTGATAATGAAATATGGTGGATTACAGCTAAAGCTAAAGTTACATCAGGAGAAAACTCACCGATACGCTTTATAAAAGAATCGCGTTCTTCATTATTGAGTCCTATTGCAGGTGATGGACTTAAGACATCTAAAATTAGAGGAAGCATGTTTTGCTCTTTATTCAACTTCATTATCTTATAGTTTGCATCAACAGCATTATTATCAATATCACTGACTAATGCAACATCTAAAGAAGTTTTAATTTTCCTAACAAAAGTGCCGTCATTTCCACCTATATCAATTAATGTATTTGGGGTTATTCCTTCAACCCAGTCATTAATTATTTCTGATTTTGTATTAAATGCATCATCACTATAATTTGTTTTACTATAATAATTTCCCCATTCAGACTTTTCTTTTAATTCTAACTTTTTTATAAAACCATAAAGGCTTTTAATAATGTTAAGCTGTCCTTTTTTAGATAATTCCGCATTTTTCACCTCACCTTCATAATTCTCATTATGTTTATCTTCAGATTTAGCCAGCAAATGAATATTAGAATATAATAATGGATTTAGTTTTGTTCTTGTGGGCAGCAATGAGCTTAACGTCTTTACTGGTATACCTTCTAAAAACGTCTGCATTTGTTTTAATTGTTGTGCTCCGTGATAATGAGCCAACAATAACGGTCCAAAAAAATGTGTGATAAATTGTTTATAGGCTCTCCATGGAGAATTCTCTTGATAAAAATCAAATGAAAGCGTGTCTATAAAAACTGCTTTCCCATTATGAAATGTAACGTTAAAAGCTGATGCATCTTTTAAAGAAAAACCATGCTCTAAACTAAACTTCTGAAGTTTTAATGTTAGTAAAGCAGCTTCTTTGTACATATTAAAACTCCACTCATAAGGATAAGTTACAAATGGTACTTTTGTAGCTTTTAAAATAATTTTTTCTTTAGATGAAAAAACCTCCTCATGAGAAACCATCAACTCATTTTTTATTAATTTATCATAAAAACCCGTTTCCTTTAAAGCATAATATTGCTTAAAATATACGGGATTAATAACTCTTTTGATTTCGTTTTCACCCAATAAAATGTAACCTGAAGGATCTCTGAATGAAGAAGGATGAGCCGTCTGATTCATTTTTTATTTAGAATTTTCTGAATCTTTTTCTTTTACATCAATATCTTCAAAAACATCATCATCAGAATTCTTTGTCAAGCCTAAAAACACTTTAATCTTATGCATTAGATTTTTAGAAAATAAAACCACTCCTGCTACTGCCGCTATAATTGTCTGGATAATCATAGCCCCTATACCTGGGTCGAAATAAAGAAAATTCATGTATTTGTTTTTTGTAAAGATATAAAACTTGCTTAGTTATGGTATTAAATAAAAAAAGAGAAACACTTTAAAGCATTTCTCTTTTTAATATCTATATAATTTTAATCCTTATATACTCTTATTTCGCTTACGATCTACCTCTTTAAGGAATATCTTACGAATTCTAAGATGGTTAGGTGTAACTTCTACATATTCATCTTTTTGAATATATTCTAAAGCTTCTTCTAGCGAAAACTTTATTGCTGGTACAATCTTAGCTTTATCATCGGCACCTGCAGAACGTACGTTACTTAACTTTTTAGTTTTTGTTACGTTAACCGTCATATCATCACCACGAGAGTTTTCACCAATAACTTGACCTTCGTAAATATCTTCTCCTGGATCGATAAAGAACTTTCCTCTTTCTTGTAATTTATCAATAGAATAAGGAATTGCAGTTCCGTTTTCCATAGATACTAAAGAACCATTCTGACGCTCTGGAATACCACCTTTTAACGGTTGATATTCTTTAAAACGGTGTGCCATGATTGCTTCACCTGCAGTTGCAGTTAACAATTGGTTACGTAGACCTATAATACCACGAGATGGCACTATAAATTCGCAAACCATACGGTCGCCTTTAGCTTCCATACTTAACATTTCACCTTTACGCATGGTTACCATCTCTATGGCTTTACCTGATACGTTTTCTGGTAAATCAATAGTCATTTCTTCAAAAGGCTCGCACTTTACACCATCGATTTCTTTGATGATTACCTGTGGCTGACCAATTTGAAGCTCGTAACCTTCACGACGCATAGTTTC
Source organism: Winogradskyella sp. 266wxhm (assembly GCF_058964685.1). Taxonomy (NCBI): domain Bacteria; kingdom Pseudomonadati; phylum Bacteroidota; class Flavobacteriia; order Flavobacteriales; family Flavobacteriaceae; genus Winogradskyella; species Winogradskyella sp. 266wxhm. The sequence goes on along the minus strand of NZ_CM179559.1, from coordinate 2,809,460 downwards.
TATTAAAACTGATAAGTGCAATACACCACGACCGAATACCATGAACTTATCGGCACTATCAGTATCTTGTACTCTTAATGCTAAGTTCTTTTCTAATTCCTTAGTTAAACGTTCTTTAATGTGACGAGACGTTACAAATTTACCATCCTTACCAAAGAAAGGTGAATCGTTAATAGTAAATAACATACTCATCGTTGGCTCATCAATAGCAATGGTTTTTAAACCTTCAGGATTTTCAAAATCTGCAACGGTATCACCAATTTCAAAACCTTCTAAACCTACAATGGCACAAATATCACCAGTCTGAACTTCATCTACTTTTAAACGTCCTAGACCTTCAAAAACATGTAGTTCTTTAATTTTATTCTTTACAACAGCACCATCTCTTTTTACCAAAGAAATTGGTTGTCCTGTTTTTAAAGTTCCTCTTGTTAAACGACCAATAGCAATTCTACCTGTGAAAGAAGAGAAATCTAAAGACGTAATCAGCATTTGAGTTGTTCCTTCTTCAATTTTCGGTTCAGGAATATGCTCTATCACCATATCTAATAATGGCTCAATATTCTCTGTTGGCTTTTGCCAATCGTCACTCATCCAGTTATTTTTTGCTGAACCATAAACTGTTGGGAAATCTAACTGCCACTCTTCAGCACCAAGTTCAAACATAAGATCAAATACTTTTTCATGAACTTCATCAGGAGTACAGTTTTCTTTATCCACCTTGTTTACAACAACACATGGTTTTAGACCAAGGTCAATCGCTTTCTGTAACACAAATCTTGTTTGTGGCATTGGCCCTTCAAAAGCGTCTACTAACAATAGTACACCGTCTGCCATGTTTAAAACACGCTCTACTTCACCACCAAAATCGGCGTGACCTGGTGTATCAATGATATTTATCTTAGTATCTTGATAAATAACCGATACGTTTTTTGAAGTAATTGTAATACCTCTTTCACGTTCCAAATCATTGTTATCAAGAATTAAATCACCTGTGTTTTCATTCTCTCTAAACAACTGACAATGGTACATAATCTTATCAACCAAAGTCGTCTTACCGTGGTCAACGTGTGCAATAATTGCAATATTTTTAATCTTAGTCATAACTGATGCTGATTTTAAGCGCGCAAAGGTACATCATATTCTCCTCATTTCGTTAATTATATGTTATAATTTAATTAAGCCTTAATTTGAGTTTGTAACTTAGTGCAATAATTGACTAAAAACTAAAAGCCTATCCCCTTAAACATACCGCTAATTGGGCTTTTACGTCTGAACCCTTAATTAAAAAGCAGATGCATACAATTAGCAAATACACCAAATTTATACCCTATCTCTATTTTTTGTCGATCATCATATATTGGTTTACTGACATAAATAAGAGTGAAGGTCTATCTGCATATCCTATTTTATTGTTTGGAATTCCATTTTTGTGGCAACTTATAAAACCTATCCGAGAACTCAATTTCTCTCTTGGCATCATTTTCGTTTGTCTATCTTCGTATCTGGTCTTAGCTTACTTATTCGATTTACTGAATATTATTAATTGGTCTGAACCTGCGAAACAATTTTTCTTTTTTGGTGGTCTATTCGTTGTTGGTAATTTAGTGATGTCGCTTTGGATGATAAGAAATAGTATAAAAAAGGTATTTTAAAATGCTATCTTTGTACTGTAATATTTAACTCTTTTTAAGTTGACAACAATTCCAAAATTAAAACACACAGATTCTAATAATTTCTTTTTACTATGTGGGCCTTGTGCTATCGAAGGTGAAGATATGGCGCTTCGCATTGCTGAAAAAGTAATTTCTATAACTGACAAGCTTCAAATACCTTATGTTTTTAAGGGAAGTTTTAAAAAAGCAAACCGGAGTAGAATTGACAGTTTTACAGGAATTGGAGACGAAAAGGCATTGAAAATTTTGAAAAAAGTTTCAGATACTTTTGATGTTCCAACTATTACCGACATTCACGAAATTTCTGATGCTGCTATGGCTGCAGAATATGTTGATGTTTTACAAATTCCTGCATTTTTAGTCCGTCAGACAGATCTTGTAGTGGCAGCAGCCGAAACAGGAAAGGTTGTTAACCTTAAAAAAGGACAATTCATGAGTCCTGAATCCATGAAACACGCTGTGCAAAAAGTAAAAGATGCTGGCAATGAAAAAGCTTGGATAACCGATAGAGGCACCATGTTTGGCTACCAAGACATGATTGTAGATTTTAGAGGTATTCCAACCATGCGAAAATTTGCACCAACAGTTTTAGATGTTACACACTCTTTACAGCAACCAAATCAAACTATTGGTGTTACTGGAGGACGACCAGACATGATTGAAACTATTGCCAGAGCTGGTGTGGTTAATAATGTAGATGGTTTGTTTATAGAGACACACTTTGATCCTGCAAATGCCAAAAGCGATGGCGCTAACATGCTACATCTAGATAATCTTGAAGGACTTTTAACCAATTTGGTTGCGATTAGAAAAGTTGTTCAAAGTTTCTAAATATCTAAGCATTTTCACTATCCCATCAATGGGAATTGTTTCCAAATTTTTACAAGTTTTGAATAATAAGGCTCTGGTGTTTCTTTAGAAATTTCTATTTTTTCACTATCCACATAATAATCGAAAACATAACAACTGTAGTCAGTACAACACTCTTTGATATTGTTCTCTATAAAAAAACGAATGATTTTTTGTCTAAAATTAAATTCTAACTGAATTTTATTTTCTAAAGCACTATCAATCAAATCGGTGTTTGAATGCCAATGGATTTTCACTACAAGGGGAATTAGGGATACTAGCGCAAGATAGCTGTTTACATTAAATTAACAAAAAGTTAACATTAAGAAAATCTAGATCTTATCCTAATTTTGAGCTTTTTTATTCTTGTTCAGAATAAGTTTAAAGGGATTTACATTTATTTCTAATTGCTTTTGAAGCACATAAACAATAACCTCATCATTGATACCCTCAACTGATTTATAACGAAGCGACCGAATTGACTTTCTGTTAGCATCAACAAAATGCTCGTTGAATTTATCCAATTGATCAAAATGCCAAAATGCTAAATCCACATAGTCTTTAGATTGATTTAAAAAGCATAAAGGAATACCATTATTATAGTAGAATGGAATTTTCCATTTGAATAACAATTCTGGATTGGGAGCAACAGACTCAATAATAGCTTGAAGTTGAAGAAGAATAGTTTTAAAAGGTTCTTCCTGTTTTAGTATATATACCTCAGCTGGATTCAAAACAATCTAATAATTCCAACAATTAAAAGTATAATGCCTATCACGGCTTTAAAAGGCATTAATTTAGCCGATAAATTCCTTAAACCTGCTTCTAGTGAAGGGACTTTGCTAAACATATGCGTCAACAATAATATACCTCCTAAAATACTTAAGATATTAAAAATCCAACCACTCCAAAACACCAAAATCGGTAAAACAATTAATGCTCCACCAATAACGCTTTGAAAAGGCAACAACGCGCTTGCTATTTTATTAAAAAAATTACTTTCCCCATCCCACTTATCTAATGTTGCCAAACCTAGAAGTATTCCTCCGGTAATGTTGGCAATTGTTAAAAGCAAACCTATCATGACATTTGATTTTATTTGTTTGATATAAATTTAATCAATCTCAATCAAAAAATATTTTGTTTTATCTAAATAAATTTATTTACTTTGTATTTCAAAGTACTTTAAATTATGAGCAACGAAGATTATTTAAAAGACATCTCTGAGATAAAAAATCTCATGAATAAGTCTTCTCGTTTTATTTCCCTAAGCGGTCTTTCGGGAGTTTTGGCAGGCATCTATGCATTAATTGGTGCAGCCATTGCCTATTGGCTTGTAATGAATTATAGTGATGGTAAACTCTATATTTTTCATGGTTGGGTATTTTGGACAACTATGTTCATACTATTAATGGTCGCTTTTCTTAGTGCTCTTACCGGAATTATTCTTACCGTAAGAAAAGCTAAAAAAAATGATGAAAAAATATGGGATAGCTCTTCGCGTCGCTTATTAATTAACTTTTTAATTCCGCTCGTTGTAGGTGGTTTGTATTGCCTTATCATCTTAAATCAAGGAAGATACGGGCAAACTGGTGGTTTAATGCTTATATTTTATGGCTTGGCATTAGTGAGCGCCTCCAAGTATAGTATTGGTGATATTAAATATTTAGGTTTTATTGACATAACTTTGGGGCTCATTGCAACGCTTTATCCTGGTTATGGTTTTTGGCTTTGGGCGCTTGGATTTGGTGTAATGCATATTGTATATGGCACTTGGATGCATTTTAAGTATGATAGAAAATAATATGAATAAGATTTTCTTTTTTTTCTTTTTAGGTGTATTGTTATTTTCCTGTGATAATAACAAAGGTGAATTTATCATTATCAATGAAAGTGATTTCAACATTGAGTCTTTGAACATAATGCCAGATTCCAAAAAACAGTTCATCAATCTTAAAAAAGGTGAAACAAAAGAACACTTTATTTTTATGGATGAGGTAAAAACTGATGGAAGTTATTACATGTCATATATAAATTCGGAAAGTAAAAAAGCCGTTTTAAAACCCTTTGGTTATTATACCAATGGTTACCAAATTGAAAATGCTATTCATATTAGAATTTTAAACGACACTATTTTAGTTGATGGTGAATTTAATAAACCATACTAGAAAATAAGATTCCTGTTTATACAGGAAATATTATGAGCATAATTAACAACATAAATAAATTATTTGATCATAGAATACGACTCGGTATCATGTCTATTCTTATGGTAAATGAATATGCCGATTTTAATATGTTGAAAGAATTGCTAGGTACCACAGATGGTAATTTAGCGAGTCATACCAAAGCACTTGAAAAAGCAGAATATATTGCTGTTGAAAAACAGTTTATCGGACGAAAACCAAACACCAGATATAGTGCAACTAAGCTGGGTAAAGCTGAATTTAAAAAGCATATTGAAGCACTTGAAAAACTAATTAATAAAACTTAAAAAATTTTGATTTTTTACTTTGAAATTCAAAGTGGATTTTAAATAAAACTGATTTCATGAGAAACTTTGTAGACAAACATTCTATAGTTAGAGACATTTGGGGCAATAGTGATACTATTCTACTCGTGTTTGCTGGTGCATCGGCTGAATTTGCACTAAACAAAGCTGTAGACTGGCTCTATTTTACAGGTAAATTGCCTAAAGATTCTTTAGGTCGTTTGTTTTCTACCGTAAATTATGCCAAAGCTATTGTTTTTGCTAACGAAGCATCTGCTTTAAAAGCTATAGATCAAATGACTGCCATTCATAATTCAGTAGAAGCAAAACGCGGAAAAGCTATTCCTGAATGGGCCTATAAAGATGTACTTTTTATGCTTATTGACTATTCTATAACATCTTATGAAGTTTTAGAACAGCCATTGTCAATAAAACAAAAGCAAGAGGTGTTGGATGTATTCACCAAAGTTGGGCAACGTATGGGTTTAACCAACTTGCCACTCACCTACTCCGAATTTACAGTGACACGTCAAAAACACCTTGAACAAAATTTCAAAAATGGAGCTTATACTAAAGATCTTTACAAGCAATACCGCAAACATTTAGGTGCTGTTCGCTATAAATTACTGATTGAAGCTCAGATACTTTTACTTCCACAAACGGTAAGAACTATGCTTAAGTTTAGAAAAATATCATTTTTAAAACCACTTATAATTCTATATAAAATCGCCAGGCAACTAAAGCTTGATGGGCTTGTAAAAGACATACTATTACCATCAGCTTACAAACAAGACATCAAACAATTGAACAGCATTTAAAAAATTTTAAATTTTTACTTTGAAAAACAAAGTACTTTAAATTAATCACTATGAAAAAACTATTCTTATTTATCGGAGCATTATTATTCAGCACACTGTTTTATGATAAAAGCATCGGGTTGAACCTCTTTTTATTCAGCATTACAACAGTTACTATTTTGTTTTTAAATAATAAAAAAGACTTTGAGAACACTAGAACTTTAATTTACGGTACAATCTACATCATTACTGGTGTTGCTGTTTTCTTTCACGATTCGTCCGTAGCGATTCTTGCCAATTGTATATGTTTTTTTACTCTGATTGGTTTATTATCTGAAAATAAATCTTCAATTTATGTGAACTGGTTAAATGGGCTTTACACCACAATAGCAGGTCTTTTTCACAGAAACTTTTCAGTTAATGAAAAGACACAAACCGTAGAACCAAAACATAAGATTGATTACATCCATCTTTTAAAAATCATTTTTATTCCTTTAGTCTTTGTAATCATCTTTATCGCATTATACAAAGACGGCAATCCGTTTTTTAGCGATATCATTTCAAAAATTGATTTCAGTTTTATTAATATTCAATGGATTTTATTTGCTGGATTAGGGTATTATTTATTTGCGAATATTCATAAACCAGTGGAAGTTGAACCTGCCACAGAACTCGATTTAACAACAGGAAATTCTTTAGAAAAAACAGCAAAATTTTCGTTACCAAAACTAAAGCAAGAAAATCAGCTTGGTGTTGTTCTTATTTCGGTATTAAATGCGCTTATCGTTCTATTCTTAATCACTGATATTTCATTTCTCTTTTCTTCAATGGATATAAGAGCTTCTGTATTTTCGGCTCAAGTTCATAGTGGCATTAATGCATTAATTGCATCAATATTAATAGCCATAGTCATTCTACTTTATGTATTTAGAGGTGACCTCAACTTCTTTGCCGAAAACAAAACTCTAAAGAAACTCGCCTTTACATGGATTACTTTAAATATGATTCTTGTATTAAGTATCATGATGAAAAATGGGCAATACATTTATTATTTCGGGTTAACCTATAAGAGAATTGGAGTCTTAATTTATCTCATACTTGTGGTTACAGGACTTATAACAACACTTCTAAAAATCAGTAAAATCAAAAATATTTGGTACTTACTGAGACTAAATACAAAAGCTGCTTTTGTAGTATTAATTATTGCTGCAACAATAAACTGGGACTATCATATTACTAATTATAATTTCAACTATGCCAAATCTATGGATGTTGGCTACCTCATTGAATTATCAAATAACAATGCGCTTATTCTAAAAGATCAATCCGAACAAAAGGAATTAGGTGATTTCTTCTTAAATCAAATCGAAGAAAAATACAGAAACTATGTCTACGAGCTTAGAACCAACTCATGGCAAGAATTACAATACGATAATTTAAAGATTGATTCAGAATAAAATGGAGGGTTTAATTTTCATCATCGTTTTGATAGTAACACTATTTACCTATACCATAGTTAGAATTAGCATATCCTGCATTTTTTGGTCAGTAAATAATCCTAAAGATAAACAAGCTGTTTTTAGATTATACTTTCCTTACTATATCATTCTCTTAACTATGGTTTGTAGCGGATTAATCTGGAGTATGGATTTCGACATTCTCGCGTGGGAATATTTCTCGTCTGTTTACATCATAGCACTTTTAATCTGGAGATACGAATTGAAAAGTTACCAAAAACAAATAAACTCAACTCCGAAAACACCAAATCTACCATGAGCAAGCTACCACTAAAAAACTTAAGAAAGCAAATCATAATTTGGCTTTTTGAATACTCACAACGTCTATACACTAATTTGTTCAAAAACCATGAGTCGTGGAATATCACCAAACATGATTTATTGAAATTTCCTAAACCATCTTTTGGTAGACATCTTGGGGAGTTTTTAGATCGTAATAATTTTGAACTCATTCCAAAAGTAGAGCGACACGATTGCTATCATGTACTTTGCGGTTATAACACAGAAGTTGAAGAAGAAATTGCGCTACAATGTTTATGTTTTGGTAACGGTAAACGAAGTCCATACCTATATGGAGCTGTAATTCTCGGCGTGGCTATTCTTCCAGATTATTTCGGTTATTATTATTCATCTTATAAGAAGGGGAAAAATGCTAATCCATTTCATCATTTCGACTATAAAAAACTTTTGAACGTATCTATAGTAGAATTCAGAGAAGCTATTTTTTCAAAATCTGAAGCGTTGAAACTAAACATTACTCAATTATGAAAAAGTTCAAAATGTTAATTCTTATAGGTGTCTTACTATTTTTAGGTGTTTTTATAACTTATCATTGGATGAGTTTTAAAACTAGAAATCAGGTATTCGACAACCTTGAATCTATTCCTAAAAACAAAGTCGGTTTAGTACTTGGAACTGCAAAACACATGACTGATGGCACCATAAATCTATATTATAAATATAGAATTGATGCTACAGTAGAACTATATAAAGCCGGTAAAATTGAATACGTTTTGGTGAGTGGAGACAATAGCACTACATATTATGATGAACCATCAACATTCAAACAAGATTTAATTGCTAAAGGCATTCCTGAAAATAAAATATACTTGGATTATGCAGGTTTTAGAACGCTAGATTCTGTCGTTAGAGCCAAAGAGATATTCGGGCAAACCTCTATCACTTTTATTTCTCAAAAATTCCATAACCAACGTGCTATTTATATCGCTAATAATTATGACATAGACGCTGTTGGCTACAATGCTAAAGACGTTTACGATTTCCATTTCAGAGAATACTTTGCACGTTCAAAAGCAAGCTTGGACTTAGTTTTTAATGTAGAACCAAAATTCTTAGGTAAAAAAATAATTATAGAATGAAACTACAATTCAACAAATATTACCTAGTGCTGGCACATTCATTGTTTTTGATTGAGCTAGCTATAGCATTCATTATAAAAACCGGATTTATCCGCTACACCTTTGGCGATTATTTGGTCGTTATATTATTATATGCAATTATTAGAGGATGTACCAATCTGAAAGTTTGGGTCTCGGCATTGGTCGTCCTCGTAATTGCTTACACAATCGAACTACTTCAACTCACACCTTTCTTAACCTACTTTAATTTACAAGATAGTTTTACGGCTAGCCTCATCTTTGGCAATACATTTCAAGTTGAAGATCTAATAGCTTACACTTTAGGAATTGCAACAATTTTAATTATCGAACACTACTATGGAACACGTAAAAACACTCATACAGTCAAAATTTAAAAGTTTATCACTAGTAACTTTAGCATTAGCCTTTAGCGCTATAGCACTTATGATACGAATGAAGCTCAACAAATCCTTCTTCTTTCTATTTTTAATCTGGAATATCTTTTTAGCTATCATTCCTTTTGCCATAACAATGTACCTAAATACGAAGCCAAATCTTAGTCGACTAAAGTTAACGGTTTGGTTTGTTATTTGGTTAGCCTTTTTGCCCAATGCGCCATATATTGTCACAGATCTTATTCATCTTAAAGAGAGCACCTACCATTTGATGTGGCTTGATATTTTGGTAGTATTATCGTTTGCTATGACTGGGTTATTTCTATTCTATCTTTCAGTTTTGGATATGCAGCGATTAATTTCTCAAAAATTCAAGCGCATTTCGATTTCGTTTGTCACCATTAGCTTAATGTTTCTTTGTGGGTTTGGTGTTTACCTAGGTCGATTTTTACGTTATAATTCCTGGGAAATTTTGAGTCAACCTCAAAATCTTTTCCTCGATATTATAGATATGATAATTTTCCCTATGCAACACACAGGTGCATGGCTATTCACATTGGGTTTTGGAAGCTTTTTGTTGGTTGGATATTACATTTTAAAATATATTGACATTACTAACGAATAAACTAATCCATAACAACACTTGTTAATTACATAAACTGCTTTTAATCTAAAAAAATAATTAAGAGGTTAAACTTGTACAAAAATTCTTATATTTCTGTCTCTTAACTAAATAACATGACAGGAAATCTATATCCACCAAGCCCAACAGTTTTACCAAAAAAATTAACTGCGTTGCCTACTTCTTACCAAACAAGAGCTTTATTGGCAATACTATCCATTATTCTATTCTTTATCTTATACGGAGCATTAGTTGTTGTTTTGGGCTATTTGGTCTATTGGTCTTTTACCTATGATATTGGTTACATAAATAAAATAACTATTTTAGGTAAAATAGGTGCAATAGCTGGCTCGGTAATGCTTTTCTTTTTTACCTTAAAATTTATTTTTAAGCTTAAAAATCATAAACGAGAGAACCGGATAAAACTGGACAAAAAAGATTATCCAGAACTTTGGAGTTTCATCTTAAAAATATGTGATGAAACTGGTGCACCAAAACCTAAAGCTATTTACGCTGATCCAGACGTTAATGCCTATGTATCTTATACAAACATGTAGCTAAGCTTGTTTTTACCAGTTAAAAAAGAACTCACCATTGGTTTAGGATTAGTAAGTTGTTTAAACCTAACGGAGTTTAAAGCTGTAATGAGTCATGAATTTGGTCACTTCTCCCAACGAAGTATGAAAATAGGGAGTTATATTATTTCTGCAAATACAATTATTCATGATATGATTTTCTCAAGAGATAAGTGGGATAATCTTTTAGATCAATGGAGAGCCTCCGACCTAAGACTATCATTTGCTGCTTGGATTATTACACCTATTATTTGGCTGATAAGACAAATCCTAAATTTATTCTATCAGTTTCTTAATATTATGTATTCTTCTCTTTCAAGAGAAATGGAGTTTAATGCCGACAAAGTGGCTATAAGTACTTCCGGAAGTGATGCTATAATTTCTGGATTATGGAAGTTAGACAGCGGTTTCGAAAAATGGAACAACACAGTAAACTATGCTTATTTAGCATCTCAAAAAAAAATGTTTACTAAAAATCTATATACTCATAACAACCTTAGTTTAGATCGTATTAAGGAACAGCAGTCAGCTTTACTCAAAGCATTACCAAATGATGACAGAGGAGGCAAAACCTATTTTGTAGGCTCTGAACATTCTAAAGTAAATATGTATGCTAGTCACCCACCAAACAACATGCGTCAAGACAATGCTAAAATACCATTTGTTGCATGTGAAATCAATGAAGATTCTCCTTGGTTACTTTTTAATAATAAGGAGAATCTTCAACAAAAAATGACTCAATTAATATACGAACAGTATATCAATAAGAAAGCTGAAAGTTTTTCAAGCATTGAAGAGTTTGAAAATTTTATTACTTCAGAAAATCACGGTAAAGAATTGTTGGATGAATTTGGTAATGCTTTCGAAAATAGATTTATCAATATTCCAGAATTAGATATCATCGAAAAAGAGATAGATAATATAGAGCTTAAATTATCAAGTTATGAGCATTTAAAAAGTAAGTTAGATGAGTTAATGCAACCTGTGAAAGAAATTGAATTACTAATTTTAAAAGCGAACGAGATTGCACAAGGCACTACTAAAGATAACTCATTTGCTTTTAAGGGTAAAACTTATAAAAAGAAAACTGTACAACAAGGTTATGAAGAACTTGTTGCAGAACGAGAGAAATTATTTACCGAAACATTCAGTGAATGGGATAAAGACTTTTGTGCTTTTCACCTTGCTCTTGCAAAAAATCAAGATAAGTATGACCACTTAAAAAAACTATATCTACAGCATCAAGAACTAATCACATTTTATAAAAAAGCACTGGGTATTAAAAACACTATTTATACTGAATTAAATCAACTCCAATCCCAAGAACTAACAGAAAACGATGTAAGACGTTTTGGCTACAGAGTTAACGATTTGGCTACAAGTCTTAATAGTAGTTTAGAAAATTTTGACAATATGGAGTTCATTGAATTACCAAATATTGAAAATGTTAACGCTTTAAAAGAAGCATTAATTGACGGTGGTACAATAGAAAAGCGTACAGGAAATATATTTGAAAATGGTGGATTTAACTTACTAATGTCAGATATTGAGAATACGATTATGCATTGCAATCGCATAGATCAAAAAAATCTTGGTGTTATTTTAGATTATCATAAAAAATTACAAAAAGGGCTGGATTAGATTATTCTTTCCCGTCCACATAACCCTGAAGGTATTTAAAACGTTCAGTCAACTTACCATCAGCTGTTGTGATTTTTGCGCGTTTCAAAACACCTCGTTCATCATTATTGAAGAATGCTGGTATAACGTGTTCTACAAAAGTTTCACCAAAACCTTCGCTGGCATCTTTTGGCAATTCGCAAGGTAAATTATCTACCGCCATAACGGTTATGGCATCTTTGGTATCAAAAGCAACTTCTTGTTCGGTTTGCGGATTATAACCATAAAAAGGATCTGCTATAGTTGAAGGACGAATAGTACTTGCTACAGGTCCATCAATATCGCAAGATACATCAGCTACCAAATTGATTCTAAACTCTGGATGCTTAGCATCTTCTCTTGTAAATAAATATGGCGCATTATTACCATAAAAATGACCTGCTATAAAGTAATCCGTTTGCTTTGCGTAAGGCATAAAATTACTTTCGTAACCTGTTGGGTCTTTATAGAATTTGTACTTGTCCCCTACTTTACCATCCTTACGTTTTGCATACTCCATTACATCTGCCATGACGTAAACTGGTTCTGTAAATTCAGACGTTAAATACAAAGCATCGCTGACTTGTTTTATACCCAAATGGTCTAAAATTTCTTTGGCTCCGTAGGCTACTTTTCCTGTTCCAGTAAGTAAGATTTTTATATTTGGAATGGTAATTTTATCCAATTCTGCTTTTACTTCTTCTAAGTCAGCAAGTGTTTCTACTTTTGGAAGCGAAAACAAACCATCACGTAATCCCAAAGCCCTAAAACCATTATAAGCACCTACCAAACCTGCATAACGACCAAAACCTATTAAGCGCATGTTATTTTCACGAACTATCGTTTCATGATCGTACATTTCTATATGCTTGTCTAGCATAGCCTTTAGCAAGTCTCTATTGTAAGGTTGCTTCTTTATAGTATGCGAAAAATAGAAGTACTTTTTATTTGGGATTAAATTTTCAACCGGAACTTCCTTTACACCAATCATAACATCAGCATCAGACACATCATCTGTAACTGTAAAACCTAATTTAGCATAAGCCTCATCTGGAAACACACGTATATCCGAAGACTCGACAACAAACTCTGCTTCTGGAAATTTTTCTCTGGCTTCTGCTAAAGTTTCTGGTGAAAAGACTACTCGTCTGTCTGGGGGATTTTTACGTTCTTTTATGATGGCGAATTTCATACTGATGTTGATTTGTTTATTCATTTAATTGTTTATAGTTGTAGTAGACTACAATTCGAAAACGGAATAATTTGCCACGAAAATAAGTTTATTTAGATGGGTTTACAAATCAATCTATACGTTCTACTTCGCTTTCGCTTTTAAGGACGTAGTCTCCATCATCTTGTTTTATGTAAAGTGCTTTATCGCCAGACACGCCATGGCGTGTTACTTCGCTACCTTTTATAGTTTTCGTTACCTTTTCGGTATAGGTTTCTTCTACTTTACCTTTGGCCGTTCCGTTGCCCCAATTCCATTTTACGTTTGTTCCTTTCTGTATCATTGTAATCTGTTTTGTTTGAAATTAGAGATTATTACTGACAATTTTTCTTAACGATTTAATAAAATAAGCTTGGTACGGCTTTTGAGTTAATTATTTTAGTAATTTCGCACACCTTTGGATACTGATTACTGTTCATTGGTGGGTGCGTTAGGGATGGAAGCGGCATCCTTTTTTACGTCAGTTCGAGTGTTTCGCTTCTGAGCGAAACGTATCGAGAACAAGTAAAAAAGATACAGCGGACAGCCCGACTCTACGAAGTTAAACTAGTAGAGTAACGCCCAAATTATTTTATCATTTAACAGATTCCTGTCTACACAGGAAGTTTTGGGGTCGACTGGTTTTGACAGCGAGATTAATTAAATGGTAAGCACGTCGTGTAATGGTTTTGAAACACGTAAAAGGCTAGACCAAACTTTAAACGGCGAGAATAACTACGCTTTAGCTGCGTAATCTGAATTATAGTAAGATTCTGCTCATTCCTACAAGGTAGGAAGGCTAAATGTCTCCGAAAAGCCCTGGTTAGTGGCGTTTCTATTAGAGGCATCGTAAAAATTAACCAAGATTGGGTAGCGCTTTGATGCCCTTTCGAGATTAAAAAGCTAAGTGTAAAGTAGGCTGTCTTTAGCCAGCTTTGCATCGAAAAAATAAGAAAAGACTAAACGTGTAGAAAGCCCTTTGGTTACTTGTTTGGACGAGAGTTCGATTCTCTCCGACTCCACATAAAGCCTTGTATTACTTACAAATACAAGGCTTTTCTTTTTTAATACACCTATTTTAATTATAAATTTTCGTTACATTGTAAACATAAATATATAATGTGGATATAGTTAATACGTATATCCTGTTGTTACCTGCCATTATAAGAAAAATTGCGAATATGAAAGAATTCAGGAAGATTGAAATTAAGCCTTTAAAAAGTTTTTCCGATTTGAACTTAAACGTTGTTAAGCAAGTAAATGTTGGAACTGTTAACCGAAATGAAGAAGTGGATAAGCATTTAACTTCACTTTTCAATTATGTAAATAGAAATCCTGATATTTCAATGGTTGGTGTTAGGAAGGGCAAAGACGTATTTTTATCAAGTCAAGTTAAATCGTCTGCGAATAAAAAAAAGATTTACACTTTTCCCGAGCCAAATCCAGTTTGTATTTATTATAATATCGCCAATGAAAATTTAGAGAAATCCGCTAAATTAAAGAACACCATACTTTCCAAAGAGCAGAATTTTGATGCTTTCGACGACTTTGACAAATTCTCGCAATATTATAGCCTGACAAGTCAAGGAATCATCTTTTTAATAACTACTGTAGAAGGTTTCATAAATCAATTTTTTGAAGAAAAGGAATATACAATAGATGGAAAAGCCAAAACAAAAAAAGATTTAGAATGGTCAAATTTAGACGATAAGCTAAATATCATTTTACCTGAACTATTAGGTTTGAAGTTTAGTGAACTTCATAACGAGGAATATCAAAGCATAATAAACTCAAATTTATTACGAAATGATTTAATTCATTTAAAGCGAACTGAAAAAAGTAACAACACCTCGTATCAAGAATTATTTAAGAAATTAATAGATTATAAACATCATAAAAGTTCAGAGGCTGTTTATAAATTTTTGACTACATTAAAACCAAATTACTTTGACACGAAAAAATAACGGCAGGTAACATTGTATATAAAAAATAGCGCAAGTCATTGCTAACTCAAAGGTTTGGGTATTTATGGAAAGTCGCCAAATTTTTAAATTTGACGATTTCCAACATAAAAAGATAAATAGTAAAATTTAAAAATTTGGCTTGTGTTAATCTGAAAAATAACAGCTTATTTTCAGCGCTACTTTTCATATACAGAGCCGTTAGCTACAACACTCACCAATGAACGAAAAAGAAGCAAAGGAAATCATAGAAAATTTTGTTCTAGAAAATTTTGATGATAGGTGGCATACCAAACCTTTATTTTTCAGAGAATATTATGATTTTTTTAAATTCTATATAAACTCTAAAGAATATGTTGAGACTGGAGAGTTTGGGAAAAATTTTGTCGGACTTGGTAGTGCTTATATAAGTAAAAAGTTCAAAGAAATTGTACAATATGGTTCTGGACATTATAGAACTACAGAGGACTTTCTGAAAACTGAACATAAACTATCTTTAATAAGGACAAAATATAATATAGATCGTGCTGATTACCGCTATAACGTTTCAATTCAAAACATAATTGATGAAGAAAAGGCTTCTAAATACATCGATGGAATTTTGATTTATTCAGGCGGTCTAACATTCAAAGAAATGAAAAGCCAGAGAAACTATGAGCTGTCCTCGATTAATTACTTTGGATTATTAAACTTACTCTATTTCAATATAATTAATCCATTTTGCGAAATATTTTATGAAAAAAGAATAATTATTGGACATGACGATATAAATGAGTTGAGACAGTTTTCTTCCATTAATGGACATGACTCAGAAGATATTCTTTTTCAAGAGTATATGTTGGAAAAAGTTAATTCTGTTCATCCAAAAATCAGATTAGACAAATGTTATAGTGTAGATATTAAAGAAATCTATAAAGATGAACTGTTTTCCCAATATTCAACAATAGCTGGCTTTTCATATTATGGTTATGATGAGCAAACTGGTTTTGAAGGTTTTTTATGGTATCGTGAAAATGAGATAGAAAAAAGAATAAAGCAAAAAAAGATGTCATTCGAATTTGTTAAAGGAATAGATATACTTTTTTTCTTATTTATAAACTCAATCACACCCTTTTGTAGATTGGAACTTAATCTATTAAATATTAAAAATGTACAGTAGCTAACAATGTTTATAATTCATTGCTAGTAATCGCCTACCTACGAAAATTTCGCTAGAATTTTCTATTCGGTTTGTATTTGCTAAATTAGTTGCTCAATCTCGCCACTAATCACACACAAACCGTTGGGCATAATTACGAAAAACAGTGCATTTGATAAAAATTTCATACTAAATCGAACTAATTTGGAATGAGTAATAAAACCATTACAATTGAAAATTTTGAAGAACTCACTGCTAAAATGAAAACAATGGAATTCTCTGTTGAGTGGAAAGTCAGCTCTGATATTGGTCCTGATTGGATAGGAAGTTATAGAACAATAGATTTTTATTTAAATGAATGTATCTTGACTGAAACAAAGTTTTGTGAAAGTTTAAAAGATAAATTAATCAAAATAATACCAATCCCAAATGAAAGTAAAGACTATGTAATTACTGGTGATGGCGATATTACTTTAGAGAATAAACAACTGAAAATTTATTATTCGTGGGAAAAAGCAATTCCTTATGACAATCCTAGTGAATATAAAGAAGAGAAAGTGTTATTTTACCCTTGATATTAAAAACAAAAAACTATGCGCAACAATAGTTATAAGTAATTGCTTGTTATTACCTACTTCTGAAAACCCTCGAGGATTTTATGTTTGGTATATACTTGCAAAGTTAAGTGCTAACCCACGTAACTATTTATAGCCGAGACCGTTGTATGCAATTTGAACAGCGAGCATATGAATCCATTATTTAAGCTAATTCCTGAATTAGAAGATTTTTTAAAATCTGTTAGGGAATCAATGATTTATGATTTGGTATTTTTTATTAAAAGAGAATCCTCTAATCCAAAATTACGGATGCTAAGTTTCATTTATTCCTTTGAAGATTTTAAAACTATAGTTTATTCTCTAGACAATAAAGGAGAAACTATTACTGATGTTGTTGGTTTACCGATAAAAGATTATGAAAATCTTTACTCAATGGAAAATTATGGAAGATTTGTTCCTTACGAACTAGAAGAAAAAGAAGATAAAATATACAAACAATATCAAGAGCTTGAGGACAAAGATAAGCTAACAGAATATTGGGATTATAGTGAAGAATATCAAAGCATGAAAAGTGACATTTTTAAAAGTTGGTTTATGGATTGTTGGCAAGTCGCAAGTACGAATACTAACGCAGGAATTTTAGCTTGCCTTGCAATACATGATTCTTCGGGAGGAATTGAATTAACAACTGGAAAATATATGACTGATGATGAAATCGAAAATATTTTTGACTAATCTAATACTTATTAGAACTGAAAAAAAACGGAATTAAAAAACTGCACAACAATATATATAACCGCAATATAAACAAGCAATGTCGAATCAAATAAAAAACAAACTGATTTTAAATCAAAAAGAATTTGACATACTAAAAGCAACACAAGAAGGATTAATAGAACCAAAAGATTTTGGAATTAAATCTAAATACCGTGCCTCAATTTTAATGAGAGGATATTTGACATCATACAAAATTGACTCTAACTCAAACTTTATTCTAAATAACTTTAGGGTTAATGTAAATATGAATGATGATATGAAAATAATTAATGGAGTTTCGCCTCACATTTCTTCGAAAACAGACCTTGAATCCAGAACTACTTATAGAGAATATAGAAATCTCAACTTATTTGTAAACTATTCTGGAGATATTCTAATAGGTAAGGGAGTTATTAGCAACTTAAATATACGATACAGACTATACGGAACTGAATATGAAGAAGTTTTTGAATTAAATATAGAAAAAGGCAAAGTTGTTTCAATAAAAAATTTATCGGAAAAGATTAAACTACACAAATTAAAATTTAAAAATGGTGATTGGGACATAGATACTCAAGGCACTGAATTTGATAATGAAATTGTGAAGTGGCTATTTAGAGATATTCAATTTTAGAAATAGTAGCTAACAGATTATCGAATAAATACTATTGCCAGCAACATCTATAATTCATTGCTTCCGACTTTCCTCTCAGAAAGTCCATGCAAATTTGCTATCTTCGGTTTACGACAGAAAAATCCTCACGAATTTTCACGCAATGAGCCTTACACAAAACTGTTCATTCTTCAAGAAACACTCAAATTAAATGAAATACAATAAATCTTACATATATTCATTTTTACTATTTACAATATTTACAGCTTGTCATAATGAAAAAGATGTATACATTATCAACGATAATTCTAATTTAGAATTTCGTATAAATATTCGTCCGGAAAAAGGACAACTTATGATAATTGAGAACGGTTCAAAGGAATATGAGAGATTAAAAGCGTATATCAATAATCTTGAAGATTTGAATGAGGTAGAATATATAAACACCTATCCTTTTTATACAATAAATGGTGAAGATTTAAGGATTCAAATCAATGTTGACAGTATTTATATTGAATATCTAAATCAAAAACAAGAGCATATAAAACTGTCTAAAAAAATCTCTATCGACGAATTTCTTGACTTTAATTATTTATCTCATTCTGATAACCGAATCCTTGATTTAGGAAACTTGTATGGTATTGGATATATTAAAAAGGATAAATATACTGAGTGTGGAATTGTACCTCAAGAAATTGAATATCACTACAAAGTTGGAAAATGGAAATTTTGGAATTTAGAAAGAAATTTGATTGCGGAAGGTGAATTTGAAATCGATAGTGCTTTAGCAAAAGGAAGAGGAGGTTGCGATTTTATGGTAAAAATGTCAAAAGTAAAAAATAGAAAATGGAAATTTTTCAATGGAAATGGAGAAGAAACTAAAGGAACCATTGAACAAATTTATAATATTGAAAACGCAAAATAGCAACGTCTGTCTGTAACGCTATAATTAATTGCTTGTTCTCGCTTACTTCTGAAACCCACTCAAAACTTAAACCAGATTTTAGGATTTACTTAATACGCTTTCTCCCTACTTAGAATTATCTTTACAAAAAAAGACTATGCTTACTTGGAAAGACATTATAAATTTTGCCGTTAACGGTAACCCAACACCAGACCAACGTGTAGAAAAATTGGAAACGGAATGGCAAGCGCAACTCACACCAGAGCAGTACCGCATCACCAGACAAAAAGGTACAGAACGCCCTCATAGTGGTGCATTATGTAGTACTTATGATGAAGGCAAATACAATTGTATTTGTTGCAATACTCCGCTTTTTGATTCTACCATAAAATTTAGTTCTGGAACTGGCTGGCCAAGTTTTACACAACCTATTAAAGAAAATGCTATTAAATACGAAAAGGATTCCTCTTTTGGTATGGTTAGGGTTGAAGTGATGTGCAATACTTGCGATGCGCATTTGGGCCACGTATTTCCTGATGGTCCAGAGCCTAGCGGTTTACGTTATTGTATTAATTCAGAGTCTATGACCTTAGACAAAGAGACGGCCTAATGGAAGACAAGAATATACAAATTGCTACCGTTGGCGGAGGTTGCTTTTGGTGCACCGAAGCTGTTTTTCAAGAAGTCAAAGGTGTAGAAAATGTGGTTTCTGGTTATTCTGGTGGCAACGTTCCCGGAAGACCTACTTACAGAGAAATTTGTTCTGGCCTTACTGGTCATGCCGAAGTGGTTCAGGTTACTTTTGATGCCAATGTTATTTCGTATCAGGATATTCTTGTGATTTTTATGACTACGCATGATCCAACAACGCTTAACAGACAAGGAGCAGACAGAGGTACACAATACCGTTCGGTAATTTTTTATCATAATACTGAACAAAAAAATACCGCAGAAATTGTACTAAATGAATTAGCGGAATATTATGATGATCCTATTGTGACAGAAATCACTGAAGCACAACCATTTTTTGAAGCCGAAAAAGAACATCAGGATTTTTATAAAAACAATCCAGATTATGGCTACTGCACATTTGTTGTAGAACCTAAACTTACAAAGCTTAGAAAGCTACATGCTGATAAGTTGAAATAGCTGACTTATTTTTTGAAGTTATCCAAACCTTTTTGTAACCATTGATAGTAAGCTTTGTCATCTGGTTCAAAAGCGTTGGTTGTGTTTAATAGTTCCATATCATGGTCAACTAAGACATAATAAGGCTGAGAATTATTCTGAAAATTAATGGTCTGTAACGTTCCCCATTTATCGCCAATAGTCTTTATTTTTTTCACAGAACCATTCGGTCTTAAGTATTGAAACTGCTCAGATTCTGGTAATAGTTCCTTATCATCTACATATAGCGAAATAATTACATAATCATTCACCAATGTTTCTTTTACCTTATCGTCTGTCCATACCTGTTCTTCCATCTTACGACAGTTTACACAGGCCCAACCTGTAAAATCGAGCATAATGGGTTTATCTAAAGATTTAGCTAACGCTATACCTTCTTCAAGCGATTTTGTAATGGTAAACTCTTCTGTCTTTTCATAAAGACTATAAGTTAGAGGTGGTGGAAAACCACTCAACAATTTTAAGTTAGCATACTTTGTATTTGAGAGTCCAGGAATTAAGTAAATAATAAAAGAAACTACCAGAATTCCTGTGGTGATTCTTCCTTTACTTAATTTTTGAAGTGGACTATCGTGCGGAAACTTAATCTTACCGAATAAGTATAATGCCAAACCTATTCCGATAATAATCCAAATGCCTATGAAAATTTCACGTTTCAAAATTCCCCAATGCTCAACTAAATCGGCGTTTGATAAGAATTTTAATGCCAAGGCTAATTCAATAAATCCGAGTACCACTTTTACGGTATTTAACCATCCTCCAGATTTTGGTAAAGAATTCAACCATTTTGGGAACATTGCGAATAAAGTGAATGGTAAAGCTAAAGCTAGACCAAAACCACTCATTCCCATGGTTAATTGCATCGCGCCACCATCAGCTGTCAGTGAACTTCCTAATAAAGTTCCTAATATTGGTCCTGTACAAGAAAAGGATACAATAGCTAAGGTTAAAGCCATGAAAAATATCCCGATAAAACCTCCAATCTTATTCGCTTTGCTATCCATTGCAGCACTCCAAGATTGTGGTAAGGTCAATTCATAATATCCAAAAAACGAAAATGCAAATGCTATAAATATGATGAAGAAAATAATATTTAAAGTAACATTAGTTGAGATATTATTGAGTATTCCTGGATCTAAAGAATCTAATAAATGAAAAGGAATACTTAACAATACATAGATTAAGAAGATAAAGAAGCCATATAAAATTGAATTAAATAAGCCTTTTTTAGGGTCGCTTGCACTTTTGGTAAAGAATGAAACCGTAAGCGGAATCATTGGAAACACACAAGGGGTTAGTAAAGCAATTAAACCTCCTAAAAAGCCAAGAAAGAATATTGATAAATTACTTTGTTCTTCAACCGTTTGCTTTTCAAATTTATTCCAACCTGTAACATTTATATCTAAAGCTTTGGAAAGTTCCTTACTACGCTCATCAATGGCTACAACCTCTTCTTGTGCTTTTTCACCACTCAACAAGGTGGTAAACTCTTTTACTTCTGGTTGCAGACATTTTTCATTATCGCAAACCTGGAAAAAAACCTCTGCTTTAATTTCTTTTATTTCAGGATTTAGAACTTTTATTTTTTGTTCGAATGTGGCTGTCTCTTCAAAATATAGCACCTCCATATCAAAGGCTTCTTCAAAAATTTGAATAGACTCAGACTCTTTGGTATCGCCTATCAATTCATAATTCCCATCTTGATCTAAAAAAGTGAACTCAGTTGCAATTGGCCCTAAACCTGTTGTATCTAAAGATGTTTGAGAGTAGAAATGCCAATGCTCATCAATCTCAGCAATGTATTTTAAATTGTATTCTGTATCAGAAATTTTTTCAATTTCAGACTTCCATTTAACTGGTTCTAAAATTTGTGAAAATACACTTGAAGATAATCCTAGAAATAAAAGGAAGAACAGGAGCGATCTTTTAATAGTCATATATTAAGGCATTAAAAACACAAAAGTAATTGTTGTGTTTTTATTAAAAATTAATAGTCGACTAATTTATAAAAACCTTAAGAAATTGTGATTGTTTTAAAGCACAAAAAAAACCGAACTCAATGTTCGGTTAATAAATTTATGGTGTACTTTCTATTTTTATTTTATCAGAATGCTGCCACTTTGAGATGCCTCCTTCAAGATCGTAGACCTTTTTAAAACCTGCATCTTTAAGTTTTTTAGCACATTTTGCACTTCTGTTACCACCCTTACAATACAAGATAACAGGCTTTTCTTTATCTAGCTTAGTAATATCTTCATCGAAAGTAGGTGAGTTAAAATCTATATTTTGAGAATCTACTATTCGAACTTCTTCAAACTCTTCAGGAGTTCTAACATCAACTAATTGAACATCTTCAGTATCCAAAATAGTTTGCATCTCTTCTGCAGTTACTAATTTTACTTCAGCATCTTCATAAGACTTGTTTATACAACTTGTTGTGAAGCTTATTGCTACAAGAAGACAACAGATTAAACTTAACTTTTTCATAATAAGTGAGCTTTATTATTATTGGTTGGCAACATCACCTTGCCACTCATTAAATCCGCCTAATAAATTATAGGCCTTTTCAAAACCTAATTGGTTCATTATTGCACATGCTTGAGCACTTCTAGCTCCTGATCTGCAATACACATAATAGTTCTTAGTTTTATCCAATTCTTCAAGTTCGTAAACAAAACCTTGCCCTTTATAAATATCTATATTAATGGCATTAGGTATAAAACCATCGTTAACCTCTTCTTGTGTTCTAACGTCTAGAATTACAGAATTATTATCATTTTCAAGTTGATTGACCCAGTCTTTTTGAGATAAATCTGCCATAAATATGAATTAAATTTAAGCAAAATTAACATTTCTTTAGGATATAGACGTAAAAAAATCCGAAGTGTTACAACTTCGGATTAATTTTAACATTTTAAGTTTAGCATTTCATAAACTAAACTTTTATAGTACAACCTATTGCTTTTGTTTCTTTTATTTCAATTTCTTGCTTATTTAATAATGCATTTACAGCATCTTGCACATAAGTTGTGGTTACTGCACTAGCATCTTTGTAATTATCGTCAATAGCACCAATGTACTTAACAATATTTCCTTTATCTGATTTTTGAAGTACATAAACATGTGGTGTTTTAGTAGCACCATATTGTGGGTAGATTTCTTGATCCTCATCCATTAAATAAGGAAAAGTAAATCCTTTTTCTCTAGCTCTTTCCTGCATAGCTTCCATACTATCACCTGGCTTAACTTTTGTATTATTCGGCATTATTGCTATTACTGGGTAACCTTTTGAAGCAAATTTTTTGTTCAATTCTTCAATTCTATCTTCATAAGCCACAGCATATGGACAAGTATTACAAGTAAACACAACAATAAACCCTTTTGCTTCTTTATAATCTGATAAAGACACCATTTTACCATCAATGTTTTCTAGACTAAAATCTGTAGCAACATCACCAATTTTATAACCACCTTCTTCAGTGGTTGCTGTAAAAGCAGATAATGCTACTGTCAACACCATTACTGCGAATAATTTTAAAGTATTCATAAGCTTGTTAATTTAAAAATTGTTTTAATTCGGCTTCTAATTCTTCTTTGGTAAACGACTTTTCATAGAATTGTCGTTTTTCTTTATTGTAGATTATTGTAGCTGGTAATGCACCAGACCAATCTTTATTAATGGCAGGTATCCATCGGTTTTGGTCTACATCATCAAAAGCAACTACTTCAGATTGTAAATTATGCTTTTTAATAAATGGCTTTAACTTAGTATCATAATTTTTTGGGAAATCTAAACTCACCAACAAAACCTCAACGTTATTGTTTTTATACTTTTCATTAATTTCCTCAAAATACGGTAACTCTTTTACACAAGGAGCACACCATGTTGCCCAAAAGTTAACCACGTGAACTTTATCATCTTGCTTATTGATTAATGGCTCTAAGCCATCGTAGTCATATATCTTTAAATCGTAATCTAATACACTCTCAGCTTCTTTCTCTTTATTTAGAGTTAACTCAGATGCATTTATTTCTTTAGTTTCTTCAGTATTGTCCTTACAAGAACAGATAA
The DNA here is from genome assembly GCF_058964685.1 of Winogradskyella sp. 266wxhm. Lineage (NCBI taxonomy): Bacteria > Pseudomonadati > Bacteroidota > Flavobacteriia > Flavobacteriales > Flavobacteriaceae > Winogradskyella > Winogradskyella sp. 266wxhm. The sequence goes on along the minus strand of NZ_CM179559.1, from coordinate 2,785,101 downwards.
CCAATAGACATAAAAATAGTATTCGCTTCATGACATAAATTTATTAATAGAAACACACACAATTGAATAATTAACAAAAAATTAATTATGATATAAAAATAATATTATACATTTGTATATACAATTGTTGTATATGAAAGATATAACTGAAATATTAAAAACAAAGACCAACTTACCGTTAGCCAAAAAGACCGTTTTAAATGTGTCTTTTGCAAGTAATCACTTTAAGGATGGCATCCTGTCTGTTTTAAAACCTTATGATATATCTATAGAACAATTCAACGTTTTAAGAATTTTGAGAGGAAAGAACGGTGAACCTTCAAACTTAAAAGATATTCAAGACAGAATGATTAGTAAAATGAGTAATACCACTCGCCTAGTTGACAAACTTATCCTCAAGAATTTGGTTGAGCGTTTCACATGTGAGAAAAACCGAAGAAAAGTTGACATCTACATAACCGACGGAGGTCTTAGATTACTTGAACTAGTTGATCCAATTATTGAAGAAAAAGAAAACGAATTAACAAATAATTTGAGTAAGGAAGAGTTAGAAACATTGAACCTTTTGCTCACAAAAATGAGAAGTTAAAAAATTTTCAAACAACACTTGTATATACAAATTAAGTACTAACAACATAATAATTTTTACATGAATATGATTATAGAAAACTTAAAATGGCGCTATGCCACAAAGAAATTCGATAGTTCTAAAACAATATCAACAGAAGATTTTGAAACGCTTAAAAAAGCTATGCAATTAACAGCATCTTCTTACGGATTACAACCTTACAAAATCTTAAATATAGTAGACAAAGAAACGCGTACAAAGTTACGTGCTGCATCGTGGAATCAATCACAAATAGAAGATGCATCACACATGATAGTACTTGCTAATATGACCGATTTCGGAGATGAATTAGTTGACAACTATTTTGAAAACGTTATTGATACCAGAAATCTGAATAAAGAAGATGTTGCAGATTATGCAAATACCATAAAATCAACAATTGGCCAACTTAGCCAAGAACAAAAAGCTTTATGGACAGCAAAACAAGCTTATATAGTAGTGGGCAACTTATTATCTGCCGCCGCACAATTAAGAATAGATGCCTGTCCTATGGAAGGCTTTCAAAGCGAAGAATACAACAAAATTCTAGATCTAAATTCTAAAAACCTTAATGCTGCAGTAGTTGTTACTCTTGGCTATAGATCTGAAGAAGATGGTACTCAACACTACAAAAAAGTAAGAAAATCAGAAAATCAATTATTTACAAACATTTAAAACTTAAAAACAAACAATTACAATGAAAAACAGAAATTCACAAATCGCTATGCTATTTATCTTAGCATTCTCTTTTATGTCATTTACAGTCTTAAAAGACAAAAAAGTAGATGTATCATCAAGTAAAGTAACATGGAAAGGTTACAAAGTTGGTGGTGAGCACGAAGGAACAATTAAACTTAAAGAAGGTTCTTTATCTTTTAATGATGATACTTTAGAAGGTGGTTCTTTTACTATTGATATGACTTCTATAAATACTACAGATTTAACAGGAGATTACAAAGACAAATTAGATGGTCATTTAAAATCTGATGATTTCTTTGGTGTAGAAGAATATCCAACAGCGACTTTAAAAATCACTTCAGTAAGCGGTAAAAATGGTAAATACACTGTTAAAGGAGATATTACCATAAAAGGTATAACAGAATCAATTTCTTTTCCTATGACAGTTACTGAAAATTCTGCAACTGCTAGTTTAAAAATAGACAGAACAAAGCACAAAATCACATATAAATCACCTTCGTTATTAGAAACTTTAAAAGATAAAGCAATCTATGACGAATTTGATATTAATGTAGAATTAAAATTTTAATTCCCTAAGGATTAATAGTAATCCACTTTATAAAGATTCTTGTTCAAGTATATAATTTATATGAAGACAAGAATCTTTTTTATGATATAGTTTGAAATAAAAATTTTCATTTCTATATTTGACACACAGATGAAAACAATAACAAATCATACTTGGTGGTGGAATTTTGCAAACTCATGTTCGTGAAAGAAACCTTGTATGCTATATTATAGAAAAAGGCTTGTCGTTCACGACAAGCCTTTTTTAGTTTCAAAAAACAACGATAATCGTACTTAAATGAAAACATTTAGTCTATATACACATTACAAAAAAATTCTGGCAGATACTATTACTCCGGTTAGTATCTACTTAAAGATAAGAGACAAATTCCCTAATAGCATATTATTAGAGAGTAGTGATTACCATGCTAATGATAATAGTTTTTCTTATATCTGTTTTAATCCAATAGCCTCTATTAAAGTCAGTGAAGGAACAATCCATCAAATATATCCTGATGGAAGTACCAAAAGCAATTTTGCTTCAAACATTAGTGTTACAGAAGAGATTCACAAATTCACAAAGCGATTCAAAGCTGAATCTAACAAAAAGTTTAAGTTCATCAACAACGGAATTTTTGGCTATACAGCTTATGATGCCGTAAAGTATTTTGAAGATGTTGAAATTTCAAAAAAGGAAGATTCCGTTGAAATTCCAGACGTCTATTATGCCGTTTATCAAAACATTATTGCTATCAATCATTTTAAGAATGAAGCCTATGTATTTGCACATTGTTTTGATACGGATAATAACATTGATGAAGTGCTTCAACTTATCCAAACACGTCAATATGCATCATACAATTTCGATACAAAAGGGTTATTAGAATCTAATCTCACAGACGAAGAATACAAACAGCATGTTGAGTTAGCTAAAAAACATTGTGCCAGAGGTGACGTGTTTCAACTCGTTTTATCCAAACGATTTTCGCAAAGTTTTATTGGTGATGAATTTAATGTTTATAGAGCTTTAAGAAGTATTAATCCTTCACCTTATCTATTTTATTTTGATTATGGCAACTTCAAAATATTTGGTAGTTCACCAGAAGCGCAATTAGTTGTAAAAGATGGAAAGGCAGAAATCCACCCAATTGCTGGTACGTTTAAGCGAACAGGCAATGATCTTAAAGATGCTGAACTAGCTGAAAAGCTAATTAACGACGACAAAGAAAATAGCGAACATGTTATGCTTGTAGATTTAGCTCGAAACGATCTTAGCCGACATGGAAATAACGTTAATGTAGAAACTTACAGAGAAGTTCAGTTCTTTTCACATGTTATCCATTTAGTGAGTAAAGTTACAGGTAGTGTAAATAAAGATGCCGAAACTATGCAAGTCGTTGCAGATACTTTTCCTGCCGGAACATTGAGTGGAGCTCCAAAACATATGGCTATGCAACTCATAGAAAAATACGAAAAGACAAGTAGAGGTTATTATGGTGGCGCTATCGGATTTATGGATTTTGAAGGCAACTTCAACCACGCTATCATGATTAGAACATTCTTAAGCCAAAACCATAAATTGTATTGGCAGGCTGGTGCAGGTCTAGTTTCAAGATCTAACCCAGAAAGTGAATTACAAGAAGTTTATAACAAATTAGGTGCTTTAACAAAAGCTATAGAACAAGCCAAAGACATATGAAAAAGGTATTAGTAATAGACAACTATGATAGTTTTACTTACAATTTGGTTCACTATTTAGAGGATTTAAATTGTGAAGTCACTGTAAAACGAAACGACAAATTAACACTTGAGGAAGTTGAGGCATTTCATAAAATTGTGCTGTCACCAGGACCTGGGATTCCTGATGAAGCTGGCCTTCTGAAAGAAATAATTAAAACTTGCGCTCCTACTAAAAGTATTTTTGGAGTCTGTTTGGGCCTACAAGCTATTGGTGAAGTTTTTGGCGGAGAGCTAGAAAATTTGTCCGATGTTTATCATGGCGTGGCTACACAGGTTACTTTGTCTGTAGATGATGAAGTTCTCTTTAAAGGCTTAGACAAAACTTTTGAAGTAGGCCGTTACCATTCTTGGGTGGTGAAAGATAATCTTCCTAATAGCCTTGAAGCTACCTCTTATGATGAAAACGGACAGATAATGTCTATAAGACATAAAACCTACGATGTAAAAGGCGTTCAGTACCATCCAGAATCAGTGTTAACACCTGATGGAAAAAAGATTTTAGACAATTGGTTGAATAGTTAAGAGCCCTTCCTAAATCCTTCCCATCGGGAAGGACTTTAATAGAAAACATAAAAAAATTGATTTACAGAACACTTAATTAAATAAAAGAAATTCCCTTTCCTTTGGAAAGGGTTAGGGATAGACCCATGAAAGAAATACTAAACAGATTAATAAACCAAGAAAGCATCTCATCGGAAGAGGCAAAAAATGTATTGGTAAATATCTCAGAAGGAAAATATAATCAGAGCCAAATTGCTTCTTTTCTCACTGTTTATATGATGAGAAGTATTACTATTGAAGAGTTACGAGGTTTTAGAGACGCGCTTTTAGAGCTTTGCATACCTGTTAATTTAGACGATTTTGATACTATCGACTTATGTGGAACTGGTGGTGATGCCAAGGATACTTTTAATATCTCTACATTATCCTCATTTATAACTGCAGGAGCTGGAGTTAAAGTCACCAAACATGGCAATTATGGAGTCTCTTCTGCCAGTGGTTCTTCTAATGTGATGGAATATTTAGGCATTAAATTCACCAATGATATTGATTTTTTAAAGCGAAGTTTAGACTTAGCAAATATCTGTGTTTTACATGCTCCTTTATTTCATCCTGCGATGAAAAATGTAGCTCCAATACGTAAAGAACTTGGTGTAAAAACCTTTTTTAATATGTTGGGTCCTATGGTAAATCCAGCATTTCCAAAAAATCAAATGGTTGGTGTATTTAGCCTCGAATTATTAAGGCTTTACGGTTACCTTTATCAAGAAACCAATAAAAATTATGCTATTGTTCATGCTTTAGATGGTTATGACGAAATCTCATTAACAGGAAAAACCAAAGTAGTTTCTAGCAACTCTGAATCTTTATTCTTACCAGAAGACATTGGGTTTTCAACTATACGTCAGAATGAAATCTTCGGAGGAAAAAGTGTAAAAATGGCTGCCGAGATTTTTAAAAGCATCATTAATGGAGAAGGAACAGAAGCACAAAACAACGTGGTTTTTGCAAATGCAGGTTTAGCTATCGCTACAGCAAAAGACATTGACCTTAAAGAAGGTATTGAATTAGCGAAAGAATCATTACTTAGTGGTAATGCAAAAGACAGTTTAAAAACTTTAATAGCCATAAGTAAATAGACTATTTGAACCATGAATATTTTAGATCAAATTGTAGCAGACAAGCGTAAAGAAGTTGCACTTCGAAAAAGTCTAATTCCTTTCAAGCAATTGGAAAGTTCCGTTCTTTTTGAAAGATCAACAATCTCTCTTTCCGACCGTTTAATAAACAGTACTTCAGGAATCATTGCCGAACATAAGAGACGTTCGCCATCAAAATCTGTAATCAACCAAAACTTGAATGTGCAAGATGTTGCTAAAGGTTATGAAGATGCTGGTGTTTGTGGCATGTCTGTACTTACAGATAGTAAATATTTTGGTGGCTCGTTAGACGACTTACTTGTAGCTAGAGCAAGTTGCGATTTACCACTATTACGAAAAGAATTCATCATAGATACCTATCAAATTGTAGAAGCTAAGGCTTATGGAGCAGACGTGATTTTGTTGATTGCTGCAATTCTAAGTCAAGAAGAAATAAAACAATTTTCGGAATTGGCTAAAAGCTTAGGTCTAGATGTTTTACTTGAGGTTCATAATTTAGACGAACTTCAAAAATCCATCATGCCAACGATTGATATGCTTGGTGTTAATAACAGAAATTTAAAAACTTTTGAGGTAAGTTTAGAAACTTCAAAAGTATTGAGTAATCACATTCCTGATGATTTCGTAAAAGTTTCAGAAAGTGGTATCAGTTCTATTGAAGCCATAAAAGAATTACAACCTTATGGATATAAAGGCTTTTTAATTGGTGAGAATTTTATGAAGACAGATAATCCTGGTAAGAGTGCAAAGAGTTTTATAAAAAGCCTTCTCTAACTCTTCCAAAGGAAGAGAACCAAAACGCTAATGGAAAAAGAACAAGAAAATAATCGCAATCCTATTTTCCCCTCTGGGGAAAATGCCGACAGGCAAAAGGGGCTTTATTTCAAAATCTGCGGAATGAAATATAACACAGCCGAAGTTGCAAAACTGCAACCAGACTATCTTGGCTTTATATTTTACAAAAAATCACCTCGTAATTTTGAAGGTATCATTCCAGAGTTACCAAAGTCAATCAAAAAAGTTGGTGTTTTTGTAGATGGGGCAATTGACATGATTCTGCAAAAAGTTGAAAAATATGAACTTGATGCAGTTCAACTTCATGGTAATGAATCTCTAGATTATTGTAATGTCCTGAAACGTCATTACGAGAAGCGCAGCGACGAAGCAATCTTATCAAAAGAAACAGATTGCCACGTACTGACAAAAAGTGTCAGAACTCGCAATGACAGATCAATTGAAATCATCAAAGTATTCAGCATCAAAGATGAATTCGACTTCAGTCAACTTCAACCTTATGAAGATGTAGTAGATTATTTTCTATTTGACACCAAAGGAAAATTACCAGGCGGAAACGGTTACACCTTCAATTGGAACGTGTTAAAAGAGTATCGATCAACAAAACCTTACTTTTTAAGTGGTGGTATTGGGTTAGAAGAAATAGACAATGTTATATCATTCCTTCAGAGAGAGGAATCTAAATATTGCTATGCTGTAGATATCAACAGCAAATTTGAAATAAAACCTGGATTAAAGGCTATTGAAAAACTAGAAGAATTTAAAAAGTACGTCACTTCGAGTGATTTTTGAAGAATGAAAAAATTGTATCGAGAAGTATCTGGTTCTGACAGAAAATTCTATCGAATTTAATTCGACCTGACAAAACAAAATAAGATCCTGAAACAAGTTCAGGATGACATTAGACTATGAAAAACACATACAACATCAACGACAAAGGTTACTACGGCGAATTTGGTGGTGCCTTTATACCAGAAATGCTCTACCCAAACGTAGAAGAACTACGCCAAAACTATCTTAAAGTAATGGCAGAATCGTCTTTTCAAGAAGAGTTTAATCAATTGCTTAAGGATTATGTTGGTCGTCCTTCCCCACTCTATTTTGCCAAGCGCCTTTCAGAAAAGTACAATACCAAAGTATATTTAAAACGTGAAGATTTAAATCATACTGGTGCACATAAAGTAAATAATACCATTGGACAAATCCTTATGGCAAAACGTTTGGGCAAGACCAGAATCATTGCCGAAACTGGTGCTGGACAACACGGAGTTGCTACAGCTACGGTTTGTGCACTAATGGGACTAGACTGTATCGTGTACATGGGAGAAATTGATATTGCCAGACAAGCACCAAACGTTGCTCGTATGAAAATGCTAGGTGCAGAAGTAAGACCTGCATTATCAGGAAGTAGAACGCTTAAAGATGCCACAAACGAAGCCATTAGAGATTGGATTAACAATCCTGTAGACACACATTACATTATTGGCTCAGCTATTGGCCCACATCCATATCCCGATATGGTGACGCGATTTCAGTCTGTAATTTCAGAAGAAATAAAATGGCAACTCAAAGAAAAGGAAGGTCAAGAAAATCCAGATTATGTTGTAGCTTGTATTGGTGGTGGTAGTAATGCAGCTGGAACATATTATCATTTTTTAGATGATGAAAACGTTGGTATTATTGCTGTAGAAGCTGCAGGTAAAGGCATCCATTCTGGTGAAAGTGCAGCAACATCTGCATTAGGTAAAGAAGGTATTATTCATGGTTGCAAAACCTTGTTAATGCAAACTGATGATGGCCAAATTACAGAACCCTACTCTATTTCTGCAGGTTTAGATTATCCTGGTGTTGGTCCATTACATTCGCATTTATACAAATCTGGTCGTGGTGAATTTTACTCTGCAACAGATGATGAAGCTATGCAAGCCGGATTAGAATTAACCAAATTGGAAGGTATTATTCCTGCAATAGAAAGTTCTCATGCTTTGGCTGTTTTTAAACATAAAACATTTCAACCAGATGATATTGTTGTTATCAGCTTATCTGGTCGTGGTGATAAGGATTTACAGAATTATATTGATTATTTCAAGCTTTAAAAGACGCTAGATGCGAGAAAAGAAACATAAGACTTTAAATAAATGTCTAATATCTATATTCTCATATCTCATTTCTATAAAATTATGAACAGAATAAACCAAAAACTAAACGAAGATAAAAAGCTATTGTCCATATACTTTACAGCAGGCTACCCAAATATAGATGACACGGTTTCTATTATTCAGAATTTAGAACAAAGTGGTGTGGACATGATAGAAATCGGTCTACCGTTTAGCGATCCACTTGCTGATGGACCAACCATTCAAGCCAGTTCAACAACTGCACTAAAAAATGGTATGACCACAGAAAAACTATTCGAACAGCTTAAAGATATTCGAAAGTCAGTTTCAATTCCATTAATTATCATGGGTTATTTTAATCCTGTGTTGCAATATGGTGTTGAGCCCTTTTGTGAAAAATGCCAAGAGATCGGTATCGATGGATTAATTCTTCCTGATTTACCTGCTGATGTTTATGACGAGGAATACAAAGCTATCTTTGAAAAATATGGACTTATCAACGTGTTTTTAATCACGCCTCAAACTTCAGAAGAACGTATTAGATATATCGATTCTATTTCAAACGGATTTATTTATATGGTAAGTTCTGCGAGTACAACTGGTACACAATCTGGCTTCGGAGAAGCACAGACTACTTATTTTGAACGTATTTCTAAAATGAATTTAAACAATCCTCAAATTGTTGGGTTTGGTATTTCAAACAACGACACATTTACCCAAGTTTCAACTCATACGAAAGGAGCTATTATTGGTAGTGCTTTTATTAAATATATTTCTGAAAACGGGATAAACGAATTGAACAACTTTGTTAACCCAATACTTTTTAAGAATTAATAGTTTTTAACAATTAAAACTTAGATTTTAAGATACTTTTGAGACATTAAAACCCCTTAATTCCTTATATTAAATAGAACACAAAAACAAATGAATTATGGGCATTATAGCAGATAAGAGAAAGTTTAAACCAACTAAAAAACAAAGTAATCCAACAAATCCTACTGGTAATGTGAATCAGTCTACAAATGAGTTTGACATTGATGAAAATACCATTAAGGATCAACAAAAGAAAAAATAAGTATTAAACAACAAAATAAGAAAGCCTGTTCATATATTTGAACAGGCTTTTTTAATATGAAAAAATTAATAAACGACTGGAAACTTGTTATTCTACTATGTTTAACGCTTGGTTTAGCACCATTTTTTCCCGAACCACATATTGTTGGAAAAGTAAGATGGCTTGCAGGAGGTGCTGTTGGCATGTCTCCAATGGATTACTTTGATGTACTTTTACATGGATTTCCATTTTTATTATTAGTTCGACTAATAATCTTAAAACTTATTCCTGCTAAGAAAGAATCAAATTAAAAAGTATGCCTTTAAACATTGTTCTTATAGAACCTGAGATACCGAATAACACAGGTAATATTGGTCGATTAGCTTTGGCTACAGGCTCTCGATTACACTTGGTTAAACCTTTTGGTTTTGAAATTGATGACAAACGCCTAAAACGTGCTGGACTTGATTATTGGCAACATCTTGAAGTCATTTATTACGAAAACAAAGAGGAATTCTTTACTAAAAATGCAGATAAAAAAATGGCTTTTTTAAGCAGTAATGGTACTAAATCGCATTGGGATATACAGTTTACGGATGATATGTTTCTTGTTTTTGGTAAAGAATCTGTAGGTCTGCCAAAACCTCTAATTGAAGAACGAAAAGAAGACCTTTTCAAAATACCAATGTATAGTAAGAATATTAGAAGTCTTAATCTTGCTAATGCTGTGAGTATTATTGTTTATGAAGGTTTAAGGCAACTTCGTTAAAAATATCACAAAATAGACATTCTAATTAAACGCTTTTCAAACTATGAAGTCATAGAGGTGTTCATTAATTAAAACACATAAATTATGATTTCAAAAACATTAAAATTAAGCGTATTGGTTATTGCTATTTGTGCTGTATCCTTTGTAGATGCTCAGGAAAGAAAACGTAAACAGAGACCTAGCTCTGAAGAATTATTTAAAAAACTAGACACTAATGATGATGGAGCATTATCATTGGAAGAATTTAAAGATCAGCGTCAACGAAAGGAGGTTAAAGAAGAAACAATTGGCGAACACTTTAAAGAATTAGACACAAATTCTAATGGTTCATTATCCTTAGAAGAGTTTATTGCCAGAAAAGAGTTAATGAAGCAAAAACGTATTGAAGATCGTTTTTCAGAAATGGATAAAAATGGTAACGGAACTGTAACTATAGACGAGTACAAAGCTTTTGTCGAAAATCACAAAAAAGAAAGACCACAGCATAATTGTGGCAAAAATTGATTGATTGATTGATTGATTTGATAGAAAATCCTCTTGCTTAGGCAAGGGGATTATTTTATGGCTACTTAAAAAAACTCAGAATACTGCATCACCCTAAAATCAAAGGTATTAAACTCTGGATTTTTCGTTTTTAGTTGTCTATAAAGTGGCAATCTACTAATGGATATGTTCGCAGCTCCAGAAGCTGAAGTTAGAGAGACGGTTTTTATAGTTCTTTCATTCTCTTTATGAAATCTTGAAACGGGTTCAGGATGACTTAGAGTAAATTTATGAATTCTCGGCACTTCGTTAGTTACCAATTCCAATTTAAGATTGTAATCTTTAAGATGTTTTCGAAAGAAATATTCTGGTCCATTTTTGCTATTTCCACCTGTAAATAAAATGGTTTTAATATTTGAGTATTGTTTCAAATAACCAACAATGTCTCTCAATTTCACATTACTCATTCCAAGATCTGAAGCATCAATTTTTTCGCGCTCGCATGAGGCTACAATATCGCAAACTCCTATTTTGTTTTTAATCAGAAACTGCTTTCGCTGCGCTATGGCTTCTTCAGAGTTATCGTACCTAAAATTGAGATTATGGATCTTATCTATAAATAGCCACAATGAATTGTAATAACTACCATAGCAAAAATCAACATCTTGCTCTAATAATTCACCTGTAGAAAATCTTGGAGGTGGTAAAGTGCCAACAATTAGTTTTTCGGTATTATCTTTTATAAATGGTGGATATGGATGTTTGTGAACAAACATTACAGAGACTTCAAAATACGTTCAACCTCAGCAATAGCACTTCTGTAAAGTCTTCTGTTAGGTTTAGTCATGTATTGGGCTTCATTAGATATTTCTTCCAACAATGATTTACCGGCTTCAGATTTATTATTTTCAATATAGAATTTTGCCAACTCTAATCGTTCTTCATAGTTTGAATAAGGCTTATTTATTGCTTTTAATTCAACTTCAGCTTCTTCAACTCTACCTATTTCTTTTAGTGCTAATCCATAGCAAAATTGTTGTTTTGAACCTTTGAATTCAGATTTGTGCTTTATAATTTCTGCTTGTGCTATTACATTATTGTAGTCTTGGATTTCATAATAGCATAATACTAATTGTTGCCTTGCATAAAAATCGTCTTGCACCTTATCCTCTAGAGTTTTATTATAATTTTCAATGGCTTTTAAGAAATTCCCACTTTTAGCATAAGCAGCAGCAAGATCAATTCTATTAGTGTAAGTATCTGAAAACTCTATTTTATTTTCTAGGTCTTTGATCTTCTTAGTTGGATTGATAATAGTTGTAATATCTTCTTGGATTTTATCCGCATCGCTCTTACTAAAAACCTGAGTTAAGATGTAGATTAAAGACCCTAAACCAGGAATAAAGAAAATAACAAAGTACCAATAATAAGGTTTGTGATTTTTGTAAACATGATAGATACAAAAAGCTTGTAAAGCAACAGTAAGGTAATAAAGCATAAATGACTTTTAGGCTTTTAAAGATAGAAACTATCTTGTAAAAACCAACTCTTTTTCAGATGACAATTCTTCGCTAAAACCATAGTTTTCATAATTAAAACCTTTGATATCGTCTAGCGTTTTAGCATCGGTGTCGATAATGTACCTTGTCATTAAACCTCTAGCTAATTTTGCAAAAATCGCTATGGTTTTATACTTACCATCTTTAAACTCTCTAAAGTTAACATCAACAACTGGCACTTTTAAAGCCTTTTTATCAATAGCTTTAGAATACTCGTTACTAGCCAAATTTAAAAACAGTTCGTCATCTGTCATTTCGTCGTTAAGCGCCTTGGTGATTTTCTTTTGCCAGAATTCGTAAAGGTTTTTATTCTTACCAACTGGCATTTTGGTTCCCATTTCTAATCGGTAAGGTTGAATTAAATCCAACGGTTTTAGAATTCCATAAAGACCAGAAATTATACGAACCGTATCTTGAACTTCATCCAATTTCTTGGTATCAATAGTATAGGCATCAAGCCCTCTATAAACATCACCATTAAATGCATAAATAGCTTGTCTGGCGTTATCTTTAGTAAATGGTAACTCCCATTCTTGATTACGGTCGTAATTCAGCTGTCCTAAATTATCAGAAATGTGCATTAGCTTAGACAGACTCTTTGCTGATTTCTTTTTCAGTAATTTATTTAAGCGTTCTGCTTCTGCTAAAAAACAACTTTCGGTCGTTTTAGTTGTTGGTAATTTACTGTCGTAATCTAAAGATTTTGCTGGTGATAATACAAGTTTCATAAAAGCCCATTTAATTTGATATTCAAAAGTACAACCTTAAAAAGAGAGTTGAAAATGGAACTAAAAACTTATTTTGATAGTGTTATAAGTAATTGCTATCTCCTAATTAAAGCTATTGAAAGAACACTTCGACAGGCTCAGCGTGACAGTTTAATAATACAGAAATCGACTTATTATAGCTCTTGATGCTTAGCGTAGCCTCTCCACTTTTCTATACATTGTTGCATATCTTCTGGAATTTCGGTTGAAAAACTTAACCACTTACCTGTTGTTGGGTGCTCAAAGCCTAAAGTTTTAGCGTGAAGTGCTTGGCGTGGCAACACCTTAAATGCATTTTCTACAAATTGTTTGTACTTGGTAAAAGTTGTGCCTTTCAAGATTTTTTCGCCACCATAACGTTCATCATTAAAAAGCGTGTGACCAATATGCTTCATGTGCACACGGATTTGGTGTGTACGTCCTGTTTCGAGCTTACAACTCACTAAAGTTACATAACCCAATCGTTCTAAAACTTTATAATGGGTTAATGCAGTTTTTCCTTTGTAAGCCTCATCACCTTCAAAAACGGTGTTTTGTAATCTATTTTTAGGATGACGACCAATATTACCTTCAACTGTTCCTTCTTCCTCTTCTATATTTCCCCAAACTATGGCGACATATTCGCGTTCACTGGTTTTTTCGGCAAATTGATTAGACAGGTGTGCCATAGCTTGCTCGGTTTTTGCTACCACCAAAAGTCCGCTAGTATCTTTATCAATACGATGTACCAAGCCTGGACGATTACTCGAGTTATTCGGTAAGTTTTCAAAATGATAAATTAATCCATTGATTAAAGTCCCTGAATAGTTACCATGACCAGGATGCACCACCATACCTGCTGGTTTATTTACCACAAGTAAATCATCATCTTCGTAAACAATATCAATTGGAATGTTCTCGGCAACCAATAAATGTTCATGAGGTGGATGTTCAAACTTTACCGTAATTTGATCATGTGGTTTTACCTTATAATTCGATTTTACAGGAGTACCATTAACGAAAATAGAACCGTCTTTTGCAGCCTGTTGAATTTTGTTTCGTGTTGCATTTTCAACAAAATTCATTAAATATTTATCTATTCTGAGAGGCTTTTGCCCATTCTCTACTTTAAAAGCATAATGCTCATAAAGTTCATCATCTAACTCATCGTCAGAATTTTCAATAATATCAGCCATAATTATTCGCGATTACCATTACCTAAAACCAAATCTATTTCTGAAGTTAAAGGCAATTTAGTTCCTGGCTTTAAAGTTTCGCCTTCAAATTTTAATCCTAAGACAACATCTTTTCCGATGTAATCTACATAAGTTGAATTGCCCACTTTAAAACCTAAAGCTTCTAACTGCGGTTTTGCTTGTCTTAATGTTCGTTTTAAAACATCTGGCACTTCAACCTTTCTGTAACCAGAAGGATTTAAAATCAAATATATTTTTCTATTCTCTTTGACTTGAGAACCCGCAACTGGATTTTGTTCTATTACTGAATATTTGGGATAATCTGGATTGTAGTTGGCAGAATCCTGTAATTTCCATGTTAGGTCATTATCATTCAATTCTATTTCAACAGTTTCCAAAGATTTACCTTTTAAGTCTGGTACGGTTACAAACTCGCCATGATTTGTTGTAATATTTAACCACTTTAATGCGAAAAAACATAGAACAACAAGGGCGACAATAGCTAAAGCTAATTGTTTAAAAAAGACTTTACTGGTAAGAAACTTAACAAAACTCATAGGTGTGAATGTAAAAAGACAAAACTAATAAAATATTATGATGCTTTAACAACGTCATAAAACTAATATACGTATCAAATTATAGATTAAGTTTTTCAAAAAAAGAATACTTTTACATTACAACTTTAATTAAATAGAATGACAAAGGCTATTGCTATAATTATGGGAGGTTACTCTAGCGAATATAAGATTTCGCTTAAAAGTGGCTCCGTTGTTTTTGAAACGTTAGACCGTACAAAATATACTCCATACGCTATCCATATCTTTAAAGACAAATGGGTGTATGTCAATGAAGATAATGAAGAATTTCCTGTTGACAAAAATGATTTTTCTATAACTGTAGGTTCTAAAAAAATCACGTTTGATTGTGTGTTTAATGCGATTCACGGATCACCAGGTGAAGATGGATTTATGCAAGCCTATTTTAAACTTTTGAATATTCCTCAGACTAGCTGTAGCATGTATCAGGCTGCATTAACGTTTAACAAACGAGACTTGCTAGCGACCTTAAAACCTTTCGGTATTAAAACTGCAGAGAGTTATTATGTAAACCTTGGAGATACTATTAACGAAGATGCAATCGTTAAAAAAGTTGGTCTGCCTTGTTTTGTAAAAGCGAATAAAGCTGGTAGTAGTTTTGGTATTTCAAAAGTGTATAAAAAGGAAGATTTAAAGACCGCTATTGAAACCTCATTTAAGGAAGACAACGAAATTATTATTGAACAATTTTTAGATGGTACAGAAGTTTCTGTTGGTGTAATATCTTATAAAGGTGAAACCACTGTTTTACCAATTACTGAAATAGTTTCGGAAAATGATTTCTTTGATTACCAAGCGAAATACGAAGGTAAATCTCAAGAAATTACTCCAGCGAGAATATCTGATGATTATAAAACTAAAGTCGAAACAGTAGCCAAAAAGATATATGAGGTTTTGGGTATGACCGGTTTTTCTAGAAGTGAATTTATTTTTAAAAATGATGAACCGCATCTTCTTGAAGTAAATACTGTACCAGGTCTGACCAAAGAAAGCATTTTACCGCAACAAGCCGAAAAAGCAGGAATTAGCTTAAAAGACTTGTTTACAAATGCTATTGAAGAAGCGTTGAAGAAATAATAATTATCTTTGAAAAGATAAAGTTTACAAAATGAGAAGAGCTCTTTTCCCAGGATCTTTTGATCCGATTACCAATGGACATTACGATATTATAACGAGAGGTATTAAACTTTTTGACGAAGTTATTGTTGCCATTGGTATTAACTCGGAAAAAAAATATATGTTCTCTCTTGAAGAGCGCAAACATTTTATTGAAGAAGCTTTTAAAGATGAGCCAAAAGTAAAAGTTGTAACCTATGAAGGTTTAACCATAGATTTTTGTAAAGAGGTTAATGCTGAATTTATCCTTAGAGGCTTGAGAAATCCTGCTGACTTCGAATTTGAAAAAGCTATTGCTCATACTAACAGAAAACTGTCTAAAATTGAAACCGTCTTCTTATTAACCGCTTCTAAAACATCTTTTATTTCATCTTCTATTGTACGTGATGTCATTAGAAACCATGGCGATTATACAGTTTTGGTACCTGATAGTGTAAGAGTACACCCTTAAAATTTCAAGCTAATAATGTTATGAAATCCTGAAACTAGTTCAGGATGACAACAATTATTTATTTTTCTTAAATAATTTTATTTCGCCTAGCTTTTTGAACGGCCTCAAGTTTGTTATGTACTTGTAATTTTCTGTATATATTTTCTATATGCTTTCTAATAGTACCTGAGGACAAAATAAGATTTTCAGCAATTGCATTATAACTTAATCCTTTACTAAGTTGCTCTAAAACGTCAACTTCGCGCTCGGTAAGCTTAATGTTTTCTTGTTCTTCTTTATCTTCTATCACAAAAGGGTTTCTAAGTAACTTCAAGGTTTTTAACGCTATGGATGGATTCATTGCTGCACCACCATTTAAAGTTTCCAAAATGCCAGAATGCAAGTCACCAGCATTAATCTCCTTTAACAAATAGCCGTCAGCACCAGCTTTTATAGCGTTAAAGATATTCTCATCATTATCAAAAACAGTAAGCATTATTATTTTAATATGCGGATAATTTTGCTTAACTTTTTCAGTAGCTTCTATGCCATTCATTACAGGCATTTCAATATCCATCAATATAAGATCTACATTACTATTCTCTTCTAAATCCTGTAGTAAATTTACCCCATTCATTGACGAGAACTTCACCTCTAAGTCATCAAAAAAGGAGAGTTTTTCCTCTACAGCTTTTATTAAAAAAGTATTGTCATCTACTATGGCTATTCTTATTTTCATTTTAGTTTTTTTGTGGTTAATACTAAACGCTAAGTATTATTGTTGTTCCTTTTCCTTGTCCTGATTTTATGTCAAGACTTCCATTGATCTCCATAGCTCTTTTTTCCATGTTATTGAGACCGTTACCACGTTTTACTTTTTCTAAATCAAAGCCTGCTCCATCATCAGAAATTTGAAATTCTACATTTGAATTCTTTTTAGACACATCAACGTTGATTCTTTTTGCATTAGCATATTTTAAACTATTGTGAATAGCTTCTTGGATAATTCTTAGAATATTCATGCCTTCAACAGAAGAAAATTTCTCTGAAGTATCAACATTACTTTCAACATTAAATTCAAACTTTACTTGCGCATCAGACAGGTGCGCTTTATCTATATAATTTGAAATTCTGGTTTGTAAATCCTCAAAAGTAATTTTGTTTTTATTCATCGCCCAAATAGTATCTCTAAGCTCATAAATAGTACTAGATGTAAAGTCGCTAATGGTATTAAGCTTATGTTTTAACTTATGGTCATTAATCTCAAAGGCATATTTTAAATTATCTATAGACGAAATTATAAAGGTGAGTTGTGCACCAATATTATCATGTAAATCTCTTGAAATTCTTAAGCGTTGTTCTTGAAGCTTATTCTGAGTTTCAATTTTCAAAAGTGCATCCTTTAATTCACTTTCTTTCTTTAATTGATTGTTCTTTAACTGCTGTTGTTTATAAATAAGATAACCTATTACAGACATTATAACAGCTAAAGCAATTAAACCAAAAATTTGATAATTCCGTTCTTGTATGATTAAATCTTGCTCTGCCAAAGTGGTCCTTTGCATTAAAATTTCACGTTCTTTTTCTGCTGTCTTGTATTGTTCTTGTGCTTCAACAATCTGTTTGGTCTTGGTTTCATTGAGCAAGGAATCTTCAATGGATTTATAGTCTATATAATTCTTTAGAGCATTTTTGTAATCATTTTTTTTAACATCAAGTTCGTGCAATCGATAAAAAGCTTCAAGCTGATATTTTCTTGTACCGTACTTTACGGTATTCTGCATTGCACTATCCAATATTTTTTTCGCTTCATTATATCTGCCAGTCTCTAAATAAATCTTTCCAAGATTGACTAAAGTCACACCTTTTGATTCTTCAAAACCAGGTATGGCAAGTGATTTAAGCGTATACTCTTCTGCTTTTTTATAGTTTTTTAACTTACTAAAACTATTCCCTATATTGGAATATGTGGTTCTGGCATAACCCAAATTGCCTGTCAACTCCGCATACTTTGCAGCCTTATTATTATAGTATAAAGCACTGTCAAAAAGTTTTGGGTTAAAGTCATCTTTTTCGGCCAACTCGTCATAAGCAATTCCAATTCTACCAAAACAATATGCCATTGCCATGGTATCCTTAAGTTGTTTTGCAATGACCAATGATTTTCTGTTCCAATCAATAGAAGCCTTAAATTCATACATTCGGTCGTTGATATAGCCAATATAAGACATGTCTCGCTGCACCTTAGACAAGTTATTGTTTAGCTTGTTGTACTCCAATGATTTTAATGCCATTTTCATTGCTTCTGGAAACTCGGAAAATATCGTATGGATTCTAGATTGTCTAAAGAAGCTGTCTTCAAGAACACTATCATTTTCAAGTAACTCATTAGCTTTTTTATAGAATTCAATAGCCTTGTAATTATTTTTTTCATCAAAAGAGCTTGCTAAATAATAATAGGCTTTGCCAATGATGTTTTCATTACCATTCAGATCCTGTTTTTCCAAGATCTCTTGGGCCTTTAATCTTATAAGTGAATCATTTTGGAGATTTTCAAGCTCCTGCAAAAGAGATTTTACATCTTGAGCTGCGGCAAACTCCATTCCCATAAAAAGAAAAACTAAAGTAAGTATTGAAAATCGCAACGTGTTGGTGAAGAAAAAAAGCATCAGATACAACTTACTGTTTATAACAGAAAATTTACCTGATGCTTTCTTACAAAAATTGATTAATAGCATAACTAATATATAACTATTTGAGAATTGGTTACATTTTTATCGATTAAGCGCCGATTTTAAAAGATTAAGCGTAATCAACGATTACACTTAATCTCTATAAAATTAATCAATAAGTTTAATTTTTTAAATTGTACATATAAACTTTGTTATCACCTGCTTTGTAATACAAATAACCACCAAACTCGTCTACTTCATATTCTGGTTTTTTGTCTTTAAGCACAATTTCTTTTTCTACTTCACCAGAATCTTTATTGACCTTAACAAGACCAACTCCACTATCTAGTTTTGTTAAAATAAACTGAGAATTTTCAGTTGCTGAGGAAGCTTTAAAACGTTGAGACATCATATCGAAAGAGGCGCCAGCTATTGAAGCAAACATATCTGAAGCACGTTTTGCTTCCTTTCCATAATCATTATAATTTCTAAGATTGTTGGTACTTATACCATTATTGTTCATTCCTGCAGTGTAAGCCGTTGAAGCCGTTGCTACAAGAGAAGCTGCTGCTACAGCACCACCTACAACTTTCATAAAAGCACTTTTTCCTGGTGACTTGTAATAACCGTGAAAATTTTCATCTCCATTACCGCTTAAAGACATTAAGTTTTGAGAAGAACTTAGGAATATGTTATCATTTCTCATCTCAATTGAGTTTGGATATTCCTTTTCTTCAAACTTAATTTTTGCCAACTCTGAAACATCACCTGAATTAGCATCTATAGCAAACAATTCATCACCAGCCGCAATTAAATAACGGTTATTATCACTATCGAAAGTTGATACTACTGAAGATATGTTTTTATATTTTAAAGGTTTATCCCAAACTTGGTCACTTGTTTCTAAGTTAACAATGTTAGCATCTTCGCCTGTAATATAGATTAACCCTTGAGGTGTATGTGCCATCATCATAATGTTTTCACCAGTTTTTAATGGGTTTTTGAATAGTGTTTCACCTTCAAATGAAATCTTATTAATGCCACCAGAATAGATTCCGAACAAAATACCATCTTCCATGATATAAAAATGCTGTACATAACCTTTTGTTTTTGGTGCTTTTTCCCAAAGGTCTTCACCTGTAGCAGCACTAAACATCGTAATTTTAGATTCTGATTTTGCAGCAAACGCACCATCACCACCAGTTACATTACTTACAACTGCCAAACCTTGAGGCAGAATTTCGAATTTAGAAACAATACCTTTTACTTTTCTATCATCTTCCCAAAGCTCTTGTCCGCTTGTTCCTATTTTATGGATACGTGTGTTCTTTCCGTTAGTTGTAGTTTCAAAACCATAAATTTCCTTTTCTGTTTTATCTGCAACCAACCAGCTCACATTTTTAATTTTATTTTTCCAAAGCTCTTCACCAGAATGCGATTTTGCAATCAAGCCTTGAGCTGTTGGTATTATTAAAAAATCTTTTAATAATAATGGTGTTCCTGTTACACTAAAATCTTTTGCTACTCCTACTCGTCCTGGTGTATCTAAAAAGAAACTATAATCTAGTTTTGATGTGTTTAGATCATAGACCGCAACTTTAGGTGTGCTTTTTTCTGCTTTACTCCCTACTTTTTGAATACCACTTACTATAAGTTTATTTTGTGGTAATACCACATCGCAAGTGTAAATCTGATTCCAACTATCGTCATCAGAATTAAATATTACCTTTCCTTGCATATAATCTATAACGGCACGCTTGGTTTTGGCTATACCAGCAAATTTTGAACCTGCTCCTTGAGACACCACAATGTAAGGTGATCCTGGAATGAAATCGGTCTCTTCAGGTTTTAACTTCCCGAAGTTATTAAAGGTAAAAACAGGTTGACTTTGATCTGGCTTTATACCTGCCAAGCCATCATTAGTAGCAACCACTAAAACACCACCAACCGTTAATGTCATTTCATTTATTTTAGCACCCAAATCATAGCTTTGATCTGGCGATTCTGCCTTTTGTCCATACAACAATGTAGTACCCATTACGAGTACTAACATCATTGTTTTATTGATTTGAATTAATAGCTTTTTCATGATACAAATTTTCTATTGTACTTGTTTATTCAAATTGAAAGAACCTTCAGTAATGGTCTTTACAGATTGATCACCATTAAGATTCTTACCCGTAAACTCAAAAGTTCCGATTAACTTATCGTCTGTTTCTTCAGAAACACTTAAAGAACCTACCATAGAATTATCATAAGGTGCTTGCCACATTTCAGTAGTTGAGTTTTGAGGATTGTTTAAATCAACAGCAGTTTCTGAATAAGAACCTGTATTGAAATTATTGATTGAAGAGCCATCAAAATCGTAAGTACCAACTCCCTCATAACCGAAAATTGTGAATGAAAATGCATTTCCATCACTATTAGAAGCAATAATTATTAAGTTTTGTCCATTGTTGGCAACTGTAGCAGAAGATGATATCTCCCAAGATTCGTAATTTGTGCCATCAACTTTTGCAACTAAAGTTCCCGAAGGAGCATTTCCACCTCCACCACCATCGTCACTACTAGAACATGATGTAAATGTTACTGCTGAAACTGTCATGATAAGTAACAAGATTTGGTTTAATTTTTTCATTGTTGAAATTTTTATGATTATTAATGAGACAAATCTCAACAATAAGCAAAAGCCAAACCATACGATGAATTACGTATATTTTGATTTTTAGATGATTAAAAACGAATACAATAAACAGAATTAACTATTCTGTAAAGAGAAGTAATTGCTTTCTTATTTCAGATTTACTGGTTTTACCATCGTGCAGTTTATCTACGATTCTTTCAAGAATCTCGCTATCTTCTTTAATAGCTATAAAGATAAAATCCACAATAAATCGAAAGATAATCAGTAAAACAGCAGCAACGATAGAACCATTAGAAAACACCATAAAAAACGATCCTAAAATCACTGTAAATTGTTGAATAAAAATTCTGAAATAAGGTTTAAACATGATTTCGTTCACCTTGAATTGGTTGTATTTCTTAGGAACAAGAAAATCAAATATAAATTTCATTAACTGCGTACCCACTAATAACGCTAAAACTATTGGCACACCTTCTATTTCTAAAACTTTCTGAAAATTTGCTAAAACGTTAAAAGGTTCTTTAAAAGACACATCACCAGCTATGGAAACAATCCCAAACAAGAAAATAGATTGAATGGCTATAAACCCACCATAGTGCACAATAAAAAAAGGAATTGAAAATAGAATTGAAACTTTTTTGTCATTATGCTTGTAAGACAGGTACATCTTAACCACATTGAATAATCCAATAATTATACTCTCTAAAAAATAACCGAAAAGTACAGCATAAGCCTCAACCTTTCCAATTGTCACCAGAAAGA
This sequence comes from Winogradskyella sp. 266wxhm, assembly GCF_058964685.1. NCBI lineage: Bacteria > Pseudomonadati > Bacteroidota > Flavobacteriia > Flavobacteriales > Flavobacteriaceae > Winogradskyella > Winogradskyella sp. 266wxhm. The sequence goes on along the minus strand of NZ_CM179559.1, from coordinate 2,762,909 downwards.
TGAGAAACAATACATTTACCCATGCAAATGAATTTGTTTTATTAGGATAAAATACACTTTTTAGCATACACAAATAAAAGTATTATTTCTATAAAATACTATACGATGAATTGCGTATAAGCCCTAAAAACAAAATCTAGAAAAAGACCGATTGTAACAAAATATCGATTTTTCATACTGATATTATAAGCCTAGTAATCAAAATGTTTTACAATATTTCATACTTGTTTTTCAAACTGAAGCTTACAGAACCTTCTGAAAAAGCCATAAGGTTCTGGGTAAAAAACTCAGATATTTTGAAGTTAGAATATTGTTTGAAATATGGGAATTATAAAACACGTCAACTTGCTGCTCAAGGCCTAGAAATTGTTGGCAACTCTTCTTCTGTTCCTGTGCTATTGAATGCTATTGATGACAATATTCACAACGTTTCCATTGCTGCTCTAAATGCTTTAGAAAGAATTTCACCAAATAATGAACTTGTTATTTCTATCACCCGAAAACGCTTCAGTTGGTTAAAAAATATAAGAGACAAAGAAGAGTCTCAAAAAAATAAAGCTCCTAGAAAATATAACATTCATAGATGGGAACGCTCTAGCAAAAAGTCTTTTGATAGAGTAAAAGAACAACTAAAGAAACCTATTAGGTAAATAGAGTTTATTTATTAAAGTTCATATGAGGATATTCAGTCTGAAGAACTTCTATACGCTCATTTAATTTCATTTGGAACTTTTGATGCGCTTCTGAATCTGGGTTAAAAGGCTTGTGAGCTAAACCAGACTGTATCTGTTTGACATTGTCTAGTACTTGTTGCGCATCTTCAGATAACCAAACTGTTTTAAACTTTTCCCAAATGTAATCTACAGCCAAATCGCTCGGATGAATCATGTCAGAATTGTAAAATCTGTAATCACGAAGCTCATCCATCATAATCTCATAAGACGGAAAGTAATATTGTTGGTGTCTTGGATCAACAACTTGATGTATTGCCGAAAGCAAATGCGATTTACTCTGCGTGTTTTCAACAAAGCCATCCTTTAAGTGTCGTACTGGTGATACTGTAAAAATGAAATTTGCTTTAGGATTAACACTCCTAATTAATGCAATAGTATTTTCTATTGAAGCTAAAATATCATCAATTGGCAATAGTTCTTTTAGAAATTGCTTTTGTGGCACTTTATGACAATTAGCCACAATTTTGTCTGAAGCTATATACCTATACACCCAAGCTGTACCCAAGGTAACAATAATATGAGTAGCGTCTTTTAGTTGTTGATGTGTCGATTTAATACTATCGTTTAAAGTCCTCAATACATCTTTTTGTGTAGAAGAATTTAATTTTGAATGCGCATCAAAACAACTGTAAACTTCATTATTGTAAATTAACTCTTCTTCGGAATAAAAATCTTCATTGATACTGCGAGCTACTAAATTTTCAATTGCTACAGTATGAAATAAAACACCAAAGGGATTTACATTGGATTGAAACTTAAAATAGTCAAACTTGCCACCAATATTCTCTGAAAAACAAGACCCTAAAAGCATCACTTTAGCGTTATAATCTATTTGATTATGCTGTTGTGGTTGTAGTGGTATGTTAGTTTGAAGTTTCATTTAACAAAAAAATCCTTAAGGATAAACTTAAGGATTTTTAATATTTCTATTTTCTATTAGTTATAAATAAATTGAAGCGTTTCTGTTTCTTCATTTACAGTTCCTGGCTCATAAATTGATGTTGCTGAAACAGGAAACCCTTGTGAATTATAAGTATAAGTTGTAGTAAAATCATCTGTAACACTTGCTCCACTAGTATTTGTAGAGGAAGTAACATTATGCATGGTCATACTAAAACCTCCAGATATTAAATTTAGAGTTTCTCTTTGATGTAAATTAATGAATGGATTAAAATGATTGTCATAAGTATAGGTATAATCCTGGTTACCATTTACATCTATTTCCTCTATTATATCTCCATCATCATTTAGGACATAATCATATTCACCCCAATCATCAGTCATTGTAATTACTCCTTGCTCATCGTAAGAGTAGTTATTAGATTGAATAATTGTATTTTCAAAACTATAAGTTTCCTCAATTAGTCTATTTTGTGAATCATATTCAAATTCACCATACCTTTCTAAAGTTCCATCTTGATATTCATCTATACGACTCAATAAATTATTTGTGTAGGTGTAAACTTCTTCATATCCATCATTGTCTGAAGCTCCCACTAATCTGTCACCTTCGTAAGAAAAATTTGTAATATAACTTGTACCATCTTCATAGCTTACGATTAATTGGCTTAGAAGAAGATTTTCACTTGGTTGGTTATTGTTTTCTGAGGAATCATCACTACTACAAGATGACAAGAAAATTGAGGTTGTAATAAAAAATAAGTAGCTAATTTTTTTCATGAAATTGTTTTTGAGATTTGAATGCGCTAATATATATTATTTATAATGAATAATATAATAGTTAGATTTTAGTCTAAAAACGATCTTACCTTAACCAAAGCCTCATCAATCCCATCAGGATTTTTACCTCCAGCTGTTGCAAAGAATGGCTGACCACCTCCACCGCCTTGGATGTATTTTCCTAGTTCTCTAACAATTTGCCCTGCATTCAATCCTTTAGTGTCCACTAATTCTTTTGAAATGTAACAAGACAGAATAGCTTTACCATTATTTTCAGCTCCAAAAAGCAAGAATAAATTATCAAACTGACTACCTAATTCAAAACACACATCTTTAATTCCTCCTGCATCCAAATCCAACTTTTTAGTTAAAAACTGCACGCCATTAACTTCAGTGATTTCATTCTTAAGCTCGCCTTTGATGTTCTTAGCCTTGTCCTTAAGTAATTGCTCAATTTGTTTCTTTAAATCGGCATTTTCTTCTTGAAGGTTTTGCAATGCTTTAACTGGCTCTTGGGTATTGTTAAGCAAGTCTTTCATTTCAAAATAAGCTCTATTGTTTTCAAAATAAAAGTCCTTCACCGCATCATTGGTTATGGCTTCAATACGACGAATACCAGCAGCAACAGCACCTTCTGATACAATTTTGAAGTGCCAAATATCTCCAGTATTCTTCACGTGTGTCCCACCACAAAGTTCTATAGATTGCCCGAAACGAATAGTACGAACGGTATCTCCATATTTTTCACCAAATAGAGACATAGCACCATCTGCTATAGCCACATCTTTTGGCACATTTCGTTTTTCTTCTAATGGTAATTTCCCATCAATACGTGCATTAACAAAATTCTCAACATCGCGTAATTCTTCAACTGTTAATTTTGAAAAATGCGAAAAATCGAAACGTAAATATTTTGAATGCACTGCAGAGCCTTTTTGCTCTACATGAGTTCCTAAAACCTCACGAAGCGCCTGATGTAATAAGTGCGTTGCCGTGTGATTACATTCGGTTCTGTAACGTTGCTTAGCATCTACCACAGCTTTGAAGGTAGCCGTTAAATCTTCAGGTAAATTTTTTGCAAAGTGAATAATAACATTGTTTTCCTTCTTAGTATCTATGATGTAAACCGTGTCACCATGACTATCTTGCAAATAACCCTTATCACCTACTTGTCCTCCACCTTCAGCATAAAACGGAGTTAAATTAAAAACCAACTGATACATTTCACCATCTTTCTTAGAGGTTACTTTTCTGTATCTTGTAATTTTTACATTAGCTTCTAATGCATCATAACCTATAAATTCCTGTTCAGCATCATCGACTAAAATCGTCCAATCATCCGTAGACATTTCACTTGCCTTGCGCGAACGGTCTTTTTGCTTTTCAAGATGAGTTTTAAAGCCTTCTTCATCGAGCTTCATCTTATTTTCAGAAAGAATTAAAGCCGTTAAATCTATTGGAAAACCATAAGTGTCGTACAATTCAAAAGCCTTTTCACCTGAAACGGTATCACCTTTGGTTTCTTCTACAATACGATTTAGAAGTACTAAGCCTTGTTCTAAAGTTCTTAAGAATGACGCTTCTTCTTCTTTTATCACATTTTCTATAAGCTGTTTTTGAGCTTTCATTTCTGGGAAGGCTTCTCCCATTTTCTTACTCAAAATGTCAACTAACCTGTAAATAAAAGGTTCTTTTTTATCTAAAAATGTAAAGCCATAACGGATAGCTCTACGCAAAATTCTTCTAATAACATAACCAGCACCTGTATTGCTTGGCAACTGACCATCTGCAATAGAAAACGCTACGGCTCTAACGTGATCCGCAATAACTCTAATAGCAACATCTACTTTTTCGTCTTTACCATAATCTTTATCACTTATGGTTTCAATTTCTCTGATTATTGGTGTAAAAACATCAGTATCATAGTTAGACTGAACTCCTTGTAACACCATACAAAGACGCTCAAAGCCCATACCTGTATCAATATGTTTATTTGGTAAAATTTCTAAGGATTTGTCTGCCTTACGATTGTATTGCATGAATACTAAGTTCCAGATTTCTACCACTTGCGGATGATCCATATTTACAAGTGTTTTACCATCTACCTTAGCTTTTTCTTCAGCAGAACGAATATCAACATGTATTTCACTACAAGGCCCACATGGTCCTTGGTCTCCCATTTCCCAGAAATTATCCTTTTTATTTCCTTTTAAGATACGGTCTTCTGAGATATACTGTTTCCAGATATCGTAAGCTTCAGTATCCATATCTAGTTTATCTTCATCACTACCTTCAAAAACTGTAACATACAGAATATCTTTATCAATTCCGTAGACTTCGGTTAACAATTCCCAAGCCCAAGCAATAGCTTCTTTTTTAAAGTAATCGCCAAAACTCCAGTTTCCTAGCATTTCAAAAAGTGTGTGATGATAAGTGTCATATCCCACTTCTTCTAAATCGTTATGCTTACCCGAAACTCTTAAACATTTTTGAGAATCCGCTATTCTATTTTTCTTTGGTTCGGCATTACCCAAAAAGTATTCCTTAAAAGGTGCCATACCAGAATTTACAAACATTAGGGTAGGATCATTTTTCACTACCATTGGTGCTGAAGGCACAATAAGATGTTGCTTTTCCTTAAAGAAATTTAGAAACTTAGAACGAATTTCCTGAGACTTCATATATTGAAATTATAGCTTGTTTTTATTTAATTACTGCAAATGCAAAACAATTTTTTATCTTTGGACGTTACACTAATAAAAAATTGCTCTCGCAAAAGGCTTATTAGCTGCAAAAATAGTATAAATTAATACATGGCTAAGGTAAAATATTATTATGATTCCGAAACGCTTTCGTACCGTAAGATAAAGCGTAAGAAATCTACAACTTTTAAATATGTAGCTGCTTTTTTAACGGCTACTGCACTTTTTGCCTTTCTACTTGTTTTTATTGCTGGACAGTATGTTGAATCGCCAAAAGAGCGTCAGCTTACCAGAGAACTTCAAAACATGCAGATTCAATATGAATTATTGAACAAACGCATGGATGATGCCATTGCTGCTTTGGAAAATGTTGAAGAACGCGACAATGCTATTTACAGACTTTATTTTGAAGCCAATCCAATTCCAGACGAACAACGTCGTGCTGGCTTTGGTGGTATCAATCGTTATAAAAAATTTGAAGGCTTTGACAACTCGCAACTCATAGCCGAAAGCAATAAACGCTTAGATATTTTAGAAAAAGCAATTGTAGTACAATCCAAGTCTTTGGATGAAATTGCAAAACTTGCCGAAGACAAAGAAAAATTCTTAGCTGCAATACCAGCAATTCAACCGGTAAGCAATGAAGATTTAACTCGTATGGCATCGGGTTATGGTTATAGAACAGACCCATTTACTAAAGTTAGAAAATTTCATTATGGTATGGATTTTACCGCGCCACGTGGTACTCCTATTTATGCTTCTGGTGATGGCGTTGTAAAACGTGCAGACAATGGTTCTACAGGTTACGGTAATCACATTAGAATTGATCATGGTTACGGATATGTTTCGCTTTATGCACACTTGTATAAATATAATGTAAGAGTTAATCAACGTGTAAAACGAGGCGATTTAATAGGTTTTGTTGGAAGTACAGGACGATCGGAAGCACCTCATCTTCATTATGAAGTGTTCAAAGATGGTGATCGTATCAACCCAATAAACTTCTACTACGGCAACCTATCTGCTGAAGAGTATGATGAACTGTTGAAAAAAGCTTCTTTAGAAAACCAATCTCTAGATTAAGATGCATATAGATTTACCAGAAAAACGCTACTACGGAATTGGTGAAGTTGCCAAAGCTTTTAAGGTAAATGCTTCCTTAATACGCTTTTGGGAGAAAGAATTTGATGTCCTTAAGCCTAAAAAAAATGCTAAAGGCAATCGAAAATTCACCCCTGAAGATATCAAAAATCTAAAATTTATTTACCATCTTGTAAAAGAAAGAGGCTTTACATTGGAAGGTGCAAAGACACATCTTAAAGAAGAGCGTAAACAAGCCTTAGAAAAATATGATATCATCGAAAAACTGGAAGATATAAAAGCACAACTTATCAAAATAAAAACTCAACTTTAAAAAACTTATCATCATGAAAAAATGGTTAATTCCTTTAATTGTAATTGTAGTAATTGTTTTTGGAATATATAGATGGGCTGTAGGTTTTAACAACACAGCTGTTGAACTTGAAGCTAATGCTAAAACAGAATGGTCTAATGTTGAAAGTGCATATCAAAGAAGAAGTGATCTGTATAGTACAGTAATTAAAACTGTCCAAGGCGCTGCTGATTTTGAAAGAAAAACATTGAATGAAGTAATAGAAGCCCGATCAAAAGCAACCTCAATCAACATTAACGCAGATGATTTAACTCCTGAAAATTTAGAAAAATTCCAACAAGCTCAAAGCCAATTAAGTGGTTCATTCAGTAGATTAATTGCTTCCTTTGAGCGCTACCCAAACTTAAAAGCTTCAGATCAATTTAGAGAATTCCAAGCACAACAAGAAGGTACTGAAAACCGTATAAATATTGCACGTGAAAAATATAATAATACTGTAAATAAATACGATATCTATATCACCAAATTCCCTGGAAAGATACTTGCTGGCTGGTTTGGTTTTGAAAAAATGCCACGTTATAAAGCCGATCCAGGTAGTGAAAAAGTTCCAGACGTAAATTTCGATTTTTAAAAAAACTCACCATGTCTAATATTGAAGATTTTCTCACTAAAAAAGAAGAAGAGGAAATCGTAGAAGCTATAAGAATTGCTGAAAATAAAACTTCGGGTGAAATTCGTGTGCATATCGAAAGAACAACCGATAAAGATGTATACGAACGCACGTTAGATGTGTTTCATTTATTAAAAATGGATAACACCAAAGAACGTAATGGTGTACTGATCTACGTCGCTGTTGATGACAAAGCCTTTGTGATTTTTGGTGATGAAGGCATTAACAACATTGTTGGCTCTGAGTTCTGGAATTCTACACGAGATAAAATTGCTTCTCAATTCAAATTAGGTAAATTCAAACAAGGCTTAGTAGATGGTATTACTGAAGCAGGGCGTGTGCTTTCTACGCATTTCCCTTGGCATCATAATGACACTAACGAGTTAGACAATACAATTTCAAAAGGCTAATGAAGTATTTAAAATACATTTTATTTAAATCTATAATAGCCGTTTGTCTTTTATGTTCCTTGGTTGGGTTTGCTCAGTATAACATTCCTCCTGTACCAAAAGAGCAAACTAGTGTTTATGATGAAATAGGATTGCTAACACCAACTCAAAAAAATAATCTTGAACAAAAGTTAATTCGTTACTCTGATACAACCTCAACACAAATTGTAATTGCAACCATAAGTTCTACCAAAGGAGAATACATCAATTATTTAGGCGCGCAATGGGCCGAAGCATGGGGAATTGGACAAGCAGATAAAGACAATGGCATTTTTATTTTATTAGCTAGAGACGATCGTAAAATAGGAATCAACACTGGTAAAGGTGTTGAGCATTTGCTTACTGATGCTATGAGCAAGCGCATCATTAATAATGATATTATCCCATATTTTAAACGTAACGATTATTACGGCGGACTGAACAGAGCAACCGATGCCATATTTGAAGTTATGCAAGGCGAATATCAAGGTACCAGACAAGGTGGTTCCTCAAATGGTTTCCCTGTTGGTGTTGTTATAGTACTCTTATTCTTTTTTATCATATTTATAATCGCACTTACCAAAAAACGAGGTGGTGGAAAAGGTGGTAATGGTGGAAATCGTTCAGATGACAGCAGAAGCCTTCTTGAAGCCATTATACTTAGCAACATGGGACGCGGAAGTTATTCTAGAGGCTCATCTTCTGGTGGCTTTGGTGGCTGGGGAGGAAGTTCTGGAGGTGGAAGCTTTGGAGGAGGTGGCTTTGGTGGCGGCTTCGGCGGAGGAAGTTTCGGTGGTGGAGGCGCCTCTGGTGGTTGGTAATATTTAAAAAATTACTACTACTTTACTCTATTTAGAAAAAGCTTATAAATTAATTATGAATATTCGTATATACTTTTCAATTCTATTTACGATTGCTTTACTGACTGGATGTAAATATGAAACAAAAAAATCTAAAAATACATCAGACTATATTCCTAAAAACTATAATGAGGCTGTTGTATTCGACTCTTCAAATTTATTTTCACCTTTAGAAAGTGATTCTCTCATTCAAAAAATCATAACTTATGAGAAAGAAACAACTAATGAAATTGCTATTTTAACAGTAGATTCAATTCCAAAAAATATGGATATCAAATTCTTTGGAACTAATGTTGCTAAGAATTGGGGAATAGGCAAAAAAGAAAAAGACAACGGATTATTGATTACAATATCAAAATTTGATAGACAAGTAGCTATTTCAACAGGCTTAGGTACAGAAAAAACTATTTCTGATTATGAATGCAAGGTAATAATTGATAGTATCATGATTCCAAATTTTGTTCAAAAAAAGTATTACAAAGGAGTATCTAGAGCTATCGATTCAATTTCCATTCTTTGGGATTAATCAATAAAGAAAAAATCATCATCACCTGTCTTGCCTTTAGAACCTAGGCTATTGAACTTATAACTAAAGCCCAACATAAAATACTGTCTAAGCACTGTACTTTGGCTATCTTGAATATAATCTTGAGTTGCTACACGTCTGGCGTTAGTATTCTGATTTAGTAAATCATAAGCTTTTAAAGTTATAAGCGCTTTGTCTTTTAAGAAGCTATAAGACAGTGTAGAGTTCCAAAACCAAGCACTTTTCTGAAATCCATCCGCTACATTCGGGTTGTAGTTGAAGGCAATATCATTTCTCCACTCAAACTTTTCAGGTAAAAAAGTAGCTGTTCTCAAACCAGCATTATGACTGGTAAAATTACGATCATCAAAAGCTTCAATATCATATGCGTTGTTTGAGAGATTTAGTTCATAATATGGTCTTAACTCCATAACCTTATCCCATAAAAAATCTACCCCAAATCTTGGAGAAAAAGTTCCAACTTCACTGGCATATTGTACATCATTATTATAATTAATGTTTTTTGAGTAATTGTATCGTGCTCTAATATTAAACTTTAAAGTTCTTAAAGTGTCTAATTTCACATCTTTATTATAGGTTCCCGAAACTCCATAATTGTAATTGCCGTCTACATTTTCGTAAGTAGTAGTTCTAACTAAAGTTTCTGGATCTACAACAGTCCTTGAAACCACTTGATTGTTAGTAAAGCTTGCATTGATATTACCATAAAAACCTGTACGCTTTTGCCAATCAAACCCGTTATAACCAGCATAAAAACTATGTCGATTAGATGGTGCCAAATTAGGATTACCAATGACGATACTCAATGGATTAGACACATCTGTAAAAGCCTGTAATTGTCTTAATGCAGGTGGATTATTACCTAATCTGTAGCTACCATAGATTGATGACTTAGGACTAAACCTGTAGTTAGCTCTATAGTTCAGTTCTAAATTTTTAAAATCTCGTTCGACGTTAAATTGAGGTCGGAGTAAATCTTGATTCTCCAAAGTTCTTATGTTATAACCTAAATTGAACCTTGTGAAAAACTTTTCACCTCTATAAGTTAGTCCAAAAGTTGGAATACTTCTAGAATCGGTATATTCAAAATCTGTACTTAATTCCGTATTGAAATCCGTAAAGTCTTGTGTAGTATCATTAAAATCAAACGTACTTTGCCTGTTTTTATCTTTATCTCTTGAAAATTCGTACTCAAAATTCAAGAAAAATTTCTTGGCTATAATTGGCAATCTATAAGTGAATTCAGCAGAAACTCCATAACTATCATTTTCACCATCGGTAAACTGATCTCTGACAATAGTTTCAGCTTCGGTTCCAAATATTTCAGCAATAGAGTTTAAAAAATCATCACTTTCTCTTTTATTAATGCTGGTTTCAAATTCTGCTCTTATAAACCCACCTTTATTCCCAAAACGCTTTGTTGCAGATATATCTGTAGAAAATTGTCTTGCAAAACTCTCTACGTTAGAGTTTACATTTGATTGGTTAGTAAGCTCACGATCCTCGTCAAAAGTTTCGTCAAAACTACTATACAATGTCCTTGATTTAGAATAACTAAAAGACGGTTCTATATTTAATTGGAATGTAGAATCGGTTTCTATTTCAAACTCTAAATTAGCAGAATGACTATCTGTATCACTATCTGATCTAGAATTAGAATTGGTAAAATATCTTGAATCAGATAATATAGTTTCTCGCTGTGTTGAAGTTTCATTTTCAGAATTACTAGAAGAATTAAAATAATCAGCCGAAATATCTACAGTTTCACCAATAACATCAGCATAATTTAAACCATTACTTCTTGAAGTCGTTATACCTTGACCACCACCAAAAGAACGACCGTTGAATGTAAAAGAACCGTTACTTTCAAATCTAACACTATTAATGTTTCCGAACATTTTAGAAATCTCACCAAAACTAAAACCTGGTGAATTTATATTGTTACCACCTGCAAGAGCACTAATACGCCTATCATTATCAAAAAAGTTAATCATTCCAGCATATTCATACCGATCATCGGTACCAGCACCTGCAGAAACACGACCAAAAATTCCCTTGTTATTTTCTTCTTTAATAGTAAGGTTGATGGTTTTATTTTCTTGATCTCCTGCTTCACCTGAAAAAGCTTCAGATTTAGTCTTGGTATCAACCACCTGAATTTTCTCAATAATATCCTTGGTTAAATTTTTAGTAGTAATCGTTGGATCATCTCCAAAAAATGGCTTTCCGTTTACCAAAATTTGATTTACAGGCTTACCATTTACGGTGATATTTCCTTCTGGATCTACTTCTACTCCTGGCAATTGTTTGAGTAAATCCTCAACATTAGCATCTTTCTTTGTTTTGAAAGATTTTACATTAAACTCTAAGGTATCCTTTTTTATGGTAATTGGTGCAGTAGATCTGATAACAACTTCATCGAGTTGACTATCTAATTGCATTGAAATAGTATTGAGCTGAATGTTCTCCTTGTCAATATTTATTTTTTTGAAATAAGTTTTATAGCCTACATAAGACACGTAGAAATTGAGACTTTGATCGTAAGTTGAAGATTCTAATTCAAATTTTCCGTATTTATCTGAAATCGAATACGATATAACACTACTATCTTTAACACGTTCTAAATAAACTGTTGCAGATTCTATAGGTTGGTTTGAATCTTCAGCGATAAGTGTTCCTGTAATTTTGAATGTTTTTTCCTGTGAAAATGAATGTAAAGCAAATAATAGTGCAAAAACTGATAAGAGTTTTTTCATGAAGATTGATTGATGATTAGATTGATAGTTAATTGATTAACGCAATTAACTAAGAAATCGTATGAAATTTCTTAAAAGAATTATAAAACTTTATCTTTTTAGAGAAAAGTGCCCCTTAAAAGTCCTCCCATCTAGCAATTTGGCTATAAACCAATAATCAGATGAAGGCATTAATTCTCCATTAAAATATCCATCCCAAGCTGTGTTATTTCCATTGAGCACAGTGAGCAATGTTCCATAACGATCAAATATCTGGACAGAAGCAGTTACTGGAAACTCAGCAGAAAATCCTGAAATTTCCCAAGTGTCATTTTCATCATCACCATTAGGTGTAAAGAATTTTGGAAAACCCAAAACGGAAACCAATTCTGAGACTATGCCGCAATCACTTTTAATATCTTTTACAAATACAGTATGTATACCAGAATTTACATTTTCAAAAACGTTTGATGTTTGATAAACACCAAATTCGTCATCTAAACTATAGGTATAATCACCTTCGCCAGATACCAATACAGTAATAGTATTATTTTCCGAAATATCAGTAACCTCTATCATTTCAAATGTAGCTGTACTAGAAGGCAAAACGGTAATAGTTCTTTCATTAGAGCAGCCAAAAGGTTTTGTTACCACTACAGAATACGTTCCCGGCTCATTAACTTCTATGTTAATAGTTGTTTCTCCCGTTGACCATTCATAATAGAAATTGTTTGGTACATCATCTACAATACCTCCGTAAAGTGAAATAGTTTCTGGAAAAGTATTAGTACAATAGTAAACTGTTTCATCGTCCATAAGACTTGGCAATTCCTCAACAGTTAGATTGACTTCTAAAATACTATAGCAACTACCATCCTGTTCTAATCTTGCAAATATAGTTTGATGATAAGGTGTTGTATTTGTGTAAGTACTTCCTAAGGGATTTTGCTGAAGCAATGCTTGATTATAAGTTTCATAATACCCCAGAACTTCTATGCCACCAGTTTCATTTTCTAAAATTTGCTCATCTACAGAAGACAAATCAAAATTTATGATTCCTGTCTCTTCTAAACTATCACAAAAAGATAAGTTAACACTATTTCCAGAGTTTGTATTAACGACTAAAGTTACTTCTGCTGTAGCAGAACAATTAGTTTCAGTGTTGGTTACTAAAGCATATATTGTTTGATAATTATTCTCATTAACATAATTTTCATCATCAATTGGTATAAACATTTCTTCATCTTTAAAATAGTCAACAACAATATTGTTTAAACTACCTGAAACAATAACATCATTATATTCATTAAGATTAAAGAATGAAATACCATCCATCACTTCATCTTCGCATTGATTTATAGTAATGTTAGAAACTTCTGGTAATGGATTAACAGTAACCATAATTGGATATCTAGTTGAGTTATTTGCACAACCTGGTACTACAGGCAAAACCCAAAATGTTGTTGTTTCTGTTAAAGTAACATCGTAAGTCAATCCTGTATTAATAACATCTATTGAAGTTGACGTTTCAAACCATTGCGCATCACCAGTTGAAGAACTTACTACCAATGTCTCTTCTACAGAACCACAAGCAGTAATTTCTTGAGAAGATATCCTAGGCATCACCATTGTACTGTATGCTGAAAGATTTATAACTGGTTCATTAGGCAGACCACCAAACTCAACAATATAACCTTGAGGGTGGTAATCACTACTAGGATTAAGATCTCCAGTTACAGCCAAATCATTCCAAGAACCTAAAATTCCCACATTTGGTGCTGTAATATGAGCATAATCCTCATCTCCTGCATTATTAGGCTCACCTGTATTCCAAGAAGAATATTCACCATCTACAGGAGCTCCTGTTGAAGTGCCTTGCCAAAATGTAGTTCCGGCTTCTGGGCCAGTTACCCATTTCCAAGTTCCTTCTGTTTCTGCATCACTAGCACCAATCCATCCCGTACCAGAAGTTTGTTCTCCTGCTAATTGGGATTCTTCTTCTGTTGTAATCGTAGCCAAATAACCTTGTAAACCAAAATAGTCTTGGGCTGCCGCAGCATCTCTAGCTTCGGTCCATGTAATACCTACATCTGCTACATAAAAATAATAATGTCCTGTACTTGGAAGATAATTTGCATTACCTAGATTAATTGAAAACTGTCGGTCTTGAGCATAATCTGTATCAGTAGTTTCAAATACTACATTTTCAATAGCAGCTTCAAATTCAGCAAAAGTTGCAGGACCAATTAATGTGAGTAGTCCTGCAGAAACGTTCCAAGTTGATGACACATTTGGATTACTTCCTGTTAAAGAAAGAAGATCTTGTCCTGAAGCGTACCCTTCAGATATTTGAATAAATATTTCATCTAAAGTTGTATCCGTTGGATCTGGATCAGAAATTGAAACCGATGTAACTATAGGTACTTGAATACCTGGACAATATATTTGATTTCCATCAACCTGTATTTCTGGTGGTGAATCTTGTGAAAAAAGATCGCAAAAACTCAGCAGGAAAGCGAATACTAAAAAAGTGCTCTTCAATATTTTCATAGCAAGTTTTAAATATACTACTTTTTACGCATGTACACACTTACAGGTACTCCATTGAAGTCGAAATGCTCCCTAAGTTGGTTTTCTAAAAAGCGCTTGTAAGGATCCTTGATATACTGAGGTAAATTACAGAAAAAAGCAAATTGAGGTTGTGGCGTAGGCAATTGCATTATGTACTTTATCTTTACATACTTCCCTTTGTATGCTGGTGGTGGTTGATTTTCTATTATTGGTAATAGAGTCTCGTTTAACACACTTGTTTTAATTCGTTTTGAACGATTTTGATAAACCTCAACAGCTGTTTCAATAGCCTTATAAATTCTTTGTTTATTTAAAACAGAAATGAAAATAATAGGAACATCTTTAAAAGGTGCTGTTTGTTCTCTGATATGCTTTTCAAAATTCTTTGTAGTATTGGTATCCTTATCAACCAAATCCCACTTGTTTACAAGTATTACAATACCTTTTCTATTACGCTCTGCTAACCAAAATATATTTTGAACCTGACCATCAAAGCCTCGTGTAGCATCTAGCACAAGTAAACACACATCACAATGCTCAATAGCTCTTACACTTCGCATCACAGAGTAAAACTCTAAATCTTCTTTAACTTTAGATTTTCTTCGGATTCCAGCCGTATCAACTAAATTAAATTCAAAGCCAAAACGATTATATTTTGTATCTATTGAATCTCTTGTTGTACCCGCTATATCGGTTACGATGTAACGATCTTCACCTATTAAAGCGTTTATAAACGACGACTTACCTGCATTAGGTCTTCCTACTACAGCAAAACGTGGTAAATCTTCTTCAGCAACCTCTTCTTTTTCTGGCAAAGCTTCAACAACAGCATCTAATAAATCACCTGTACCACTACCATTAATACTTGCTATAGTAAAATATTCACCTAAACCAAGTGCATAGAATTCTACGGCATCTTCAGCTCTTTTATTATTATCAACTTTATTTACCACTAAAAAAACAGGCTTTTCTACCTTACGCAGTAAATTAGCTACATCTTCATCCATTCCCGTAATACCAGATTCTACATCTACCATAAAAATTATAGCATCTGCCTCATGAATTGCCAACTCTACTTGCTTATCTATTTCAGCTTCAAAAACGTCATCACTCCCTATAACATATCCACCAGTATCTATTAATGAAAACTCTTTTCCATTCCAATCTGTTTTGCCGTAATGACGATCTCTAGTAACACCACTTACCGCATCTACAATGGCCTCACGTCGTTTTATTAAACGATTAAAAAAAGTAGATTTTCCAACATTAGGACGTCCTACAATAGCGACTATATTACTCATTCTGATAATTTAAGGCTACAAAGATAGTACATTGACCTTATCTAGCTTTATTCATAATTCGTTTTTAGAAACTTTCCCCTTATTTTTTTGAAATTACACCAAAAACAAATTGTTAATATCCTGTTGATAATAACTAAAGATTATAACACCTTACACCATATTTTTAGTAATTTTATTCCTTGTAAAAAGTCACTGACTTTGCAACACTTATTCCCTAATTATGCTTCCACAAGAATGTTGCCCCTCCTCTTGTTTGGTTGCATTGTTAGTACATATAATTGAAATTAAAAAAACTGATATCAGGAGCTATAAACAAAAAAGAATGGGGAATTTTTTTACGCTTATTATATTATTAATTTTAAGCTCAAATCTTATAACTGCTCAAGATAATGTTATTGAGCATCCCATTGAAAAAGGAGAAAGTGTTTATTCTATCTCCAAGAAATATGGTGTTACCATGGAAGCCATATTTGAATTAAATCCTGGATCCGAAGATGTCATTTATGCCGGAAGCACTTTACGTGTTCCTAATTCGAGCAATTCCAACACTTCTTCATCTTCTTCAGCAGTTATAACTGACACCAAAATTCAGAATTATAAAGTAAAGCGAGGCGAAACAAAATCTGGTTTATCTAGAAGATTTGGTGTAAGCATTGCGCAGCTCGAACAGCAAAATCCTCACATCATTAGCATGCTTCAAGCCGGACACATTATTAATATTGACAAAACACTTCAAGTTAAGCAAACGGTTAATGAAGGTGAACATTTGGTGATTAAAGGCGAAACGCTTTGGGGAATTTCCAAAAGGTATGGAGTGAGTTTAGATCAGTTAATTAATGCTAATGCAGATAACTTGTCTGAATATTTACAAATAGGTCAAATTTTAAGAATTCCTGATAAAAATGAGATAGCAACTCCAGAAGGAGAATATCTTGTAAAGCGAGGAGATACTAAGTTCTCATTAGCTAAACGCTTTAATATGAGCATAGCTGAGCTAGAAGAAAAAAACCCACACATTGTAAAAATGTTAATGGCTGGTCATGTCTTAGATATTAGTAAGTCTGATGATTCTTTAGTTACGGTTGACACAGAACAGGAAGAGGAACAGGAGGTAGAGGTTGCAGAGGAAAACAATACTCTTGAAGAAACTACACCTATAGAAAATGAAGAAACAACTCCAGTTGAAGAGACAGTAACAGAAACAGACACCACCTCTACAACCGAAACTAAAGCCTATAAAAATTATGTTATAGAACCACAGGAAACGCTTTATGGTCTATCTAAAAAAGCTGGAATGTCTATTGAGGAATTCACAGAGCTAAATCCTAAATTATTAGATGGAGTTATTGCTGGAGACATTATAAAAATGCCAATAAACCCAACTGAAGAAACCGTAGATAGCAATCCTGAAATTGTTGAAACGACAGACAATAATACTGACACAGAGACAGAGACAAACACAACTACTGAAACTGAGCTTAAAAAAAGAAATGAAGCGCTTTATACCAATTTAGATACTTCAGGCACAAGCGGATTATATTTTTACACTCCATTTTCTGGCAAAGAATTAAGTTCTCCTGAGCTTAGAGAAAAAATGCTCAATAAAAATGCTGATAACTATAAATATTTAGATTTTTTCCAAGGTGCTCAAATAGCAATTGATTCCGCATTGTCACTTAGCATAAATTTTGATATTACGGTAATAAAAGAAAGTAATATAAATTCTCAACTTGAAATTGAAAGCTCATATCCAAAAAACGCATTACTCGTTCCTTTTTTAAAACAAGGAGCCACGCTCCCTAAAATTACTTCAAATGAAAGTATAGCTATAATTGATATTGAATCTAACCTTCCATCTACCGACAATAAGATATATAAATCCATACCTTCAGAGAATTTTCAAAAAACAGAAACACTAAACTACATTGCTAATAAAAATGCGAATGTTATAGTGGTTAGCGAATTAGATGAACCTACAAATAAAACACTGATATTAAATAAAATTCCAGAAGCAAAATTTCTAAAAGTAGATAATGCTGGCTTTTTCAAAGAGCAAGATTTACAAGAAGCGCTAGACAAGAATAAATTGAACTTTGTAATTCTAGATAGTAAAAAAACCATTCTATTCTTAAACTCTACAACTTCTTTAATGAGCAAACTATCAGAGTACAACATCCAACTTGCCCTTATAGACTCTTCTTTAATTCCTGAAGAAAACGAAGTTTCTGACATGAGATATAGAGTTTTAAAACTAGTTTTTCCTACAGCAATAGATCAAAAAAACACAAAATTAACGTCTGACTTTGAAACTAAATATGAAGTCCTTTTCGAGATTAAACCTTCTAGATACGCTATTTTAGGTTACAATATTACCTTAGATGTTCTACTCAGACTTTCTCAGAATCAAGATTTCGAAAACACAATAAACGAGATCAAATCAGAGCATTCACATGTGAAATTTGACTACAAGAAAACTAGTGACACCTTATACTCTAACAGCAGTCTATTTTTAATGCAATACGACTCTAATAATGGTATGATTGAACTTGAAAAAGACAAGTAAAAGTTCAAGAGAAAAACCTTACAAAACAGAACAATAAATATTTTGCTATGTAAACGCTAAATGTATATATTTGTTTGCCCTCTAATCAAGCTTTTAGCAAGATAGAATAACATTGAACTTGCTGTTCTTAATCCATGGCATCGATTTCAAGAGAAAGTATTTGATTTTAAATTTTTAATGAAAGCCAAACCGCAAAGTTTTAAAAGTTATTTTAAGCTAGTATTTATACTAACCTTATATCTAACCTACGGACTATCAACCTCAACGGCACAATGCCCAACAGTGGTTAATAGTTTGCAATCATTCTGTGATGTAGAATCTATTTTGGTTGGAGACTTAGAAGCTATTGATAATGGTGGTGGGATTGTTTGGTACGAGACTGCAACATCTACAACTCCTTTATTAAACTCTCAAAGCTTAGTTAGTGGTGAAGATTATTATGCCGATGATAACACTGGTAGTTGTGGTGCTAGACAACGGGTTGATGTAGTTATATATGGTCCTCCAACAGGGCAAAACTTCCAAGGAGTATGTCTTGACGATCCGACTTTAGCAACTGTTGCCGACTTAGTTGCTGTAGGTAATGATGTACAATGGTACTTAACTCCTTCTGGCGGATTACCTCTACCAGACACAACTGTACTTACTGACAATACTTTATATTATGCAGATCAACTAAATCCTGATACTGGTTGTAGAACATCTAGACTTACGGTTTTAGTAAACGTAGGTTTTACACCTATACCAACTGGTGACCCTATTCAATATTTCTGTTCATCTTCAGGCAATATACCAACCGTTGGAGACTTAGTCGCTAGCGGAACTAACAATTGGTATATTTCACTGTTTTCTGCTTTACCGTTACCAACTACTACTCCTTTAGTAAATGGCCAGACTTATTACGCCACTACTTTAGATCCTCCTTGTGAAAGTATCGGTAGATTAGGAGTTTTAGTACTTTTAGAAACTGGACCAGATCCTGGAATTGACGGGATACTAGACTTATGCGATGCTGACACTAACACTCCTGTAGATTTATTCACTTTACTTGGTGGTTCACCTGATTCTGGCGGAACTTGGTCTCCTGCCCTTGCAAGTGGAACTGGTGTTTTTGATCCCAACGTAGATCCAGATGGAGTTTATACATATACCGTATTATCTAATAATACTTGTCCTAACGAATCTTCAACAATTACCATAACTACTTACGAACAACCTACCGCTGGAACTGACAGTTCTGTAGAATTGTGTAGTACTGATACCTCAATTGATTTATTTGAAAATTTAGGTGGTAACCCTGAAGTAGGTGGAACTTGGTCTCCTGCTCTAGCAAGTGGAACTGGTATTTTTGATCCTAGTGTTGACGCGCCTGGATTATACACATACACTGTAAGCGCTACTCCACCATGTACAGATGCTACAGCTACAGTAAATGTTACAGTAACTCCTTTTAATGATGCAGGTGAAGATGGAAGTATCATAATCTGTGACAGCGATGGAACAATTGACTTATTTAACAGTCTCAACGGCACACCTGATATTGGCGGAACTTGGTCTCCTACTTTAGCAAGTGGCACAGGAATTTTTGACCCACTAGTTGACTCAGCTGGAACTTACACCTATTCTTTTACAGGAAGTGGTTCTTGTCCAGATTCATCAGCAACAGTTACAGTTACAGTAAATAATTTACCTGATACTGGTATTGATAACATCTTAGAATTGTGTAGCAATGACAATTCTTCTGTCGATTTGTTTTCTTCTTTAGGAGGGGCACCAGATACAGGTGGAACTTGGTCGCCTGCATTAGCAAGTGGAACTGGTGTTTTTGATCCAACAATTGATTCTCCTGGAATTTACACCTATTCAATAGCTGGAACAAGTCCTTGTCCTGATGCTTCATCAACAGTTGAAGTTTTAATTATTCAAGAACCAAATGCTGGTCTAGATGGTACATTGAACATCTGTGATGATAATGGTCTTGTAGATTTGTTCAATAGTCTTGGTGGCACTCCAGACTCTGGCGGAACTTGGTCGCCTGCTCTAGCAAGTGGAACTGGTATTTTTGATCCTAATATCGATCCTGATGGTGTTTACACTTATACCATCACAGGAACTTCACCTTGTCCTGATGCAACAGCAACAGTTACCATAAACGTAACACCTTTTATGGAGGCTGGTGAAAATGGAGCTATAACTTTATGTACAACAGATGCGCCTGTAGATTTATTCAATAGTCTTGGTGGTACTCCTGACTCTGGAGGAACTTGGTCGCCTGCTCTAACAAGTGGAACTGGTGTTTTTAATCCTAATGTTGATTCTGCTGGAACTTACACATACACAACTTCACCTGGTGGAACCTGTGATGATGATTCTGCAATTGTTATCGTCACAATTGAAACTCCTCCAAATGCTGGAAATAATAGCACCGTGAATTTGTGTAGCCTTGATAATACAATAGACTTATTCAACAACCTTGGTGGTACGCCTGATGTAGGCGGAACATGGTCTCCTGCTCTAGCAAGTGGAACTGGTGTTTTTGATCCTAATATTGATCCAGAAGGTACTTATACCTACACCTTAACCTCTGCTGTATGCGGTGATGTTTCTGCCTCAGTTACAGTAACTGTAAATGATGCTAATAATGCAGGAAGTAATGGAGTAGCCGAACTATGTGAAAACGATCCTCCAATAGATTTATTTAACAGCTTGAACGATACTCCTGATACTGAAGGAACTTGGTCTCCAGCTTTAGCTAGTGGAACTGGAATTTTTGATCCTAGTATAGATAGTGCTGGTACATACACTTACACAGTTTCTAATAGTGCTTCTCTTTGTCCTGATGATTCTGCAACAGTGATTGTTTCTGTATTATTAGAACCAAATGCCGGAAATGATGGTACTTTAAATCTTTGTAACAGCTCTAATATTGTAGATTTATTCAATAGCTTAGCTGGCACTCCTGATTCTGGAGGAACTTGGTCTCCTGTATTAGCAAGTGGAACTGGTATTTTTGATCCTAATGTTGATCCTGAAGGCATCTATACTTATACAGTCACCAATTCTTGTGGTACAAGTTCGGCAAATGTTACGGTTTCTTTAACTGATGAAAATGATGCAGGTGAAAATGCAACATTAGATATTTGCGAAAATGATCCTACAATAGACCTATTTAGCGTTTTAGGAGGTACTCCTCAGGTTGGTGGTTCTTGGTCGCCGACGCTAAACAGTGGCACAGGCCTTTTTGATCCTAGTATAGATAGTGATGGTGTTTACACCTATACAGTATCAAATATTGCAACGCTTTGTCCTGATGATTCAGCAACTATAACTGTAACTATCTTAACTGAGCCTAATGCAGGAGGTGACGGAACACTGAACCTTTGTGGAGCTACAGATCCGGTAGATCTTTTTAATAGTCTCACAGGAACTCCTGAAACTGATGGTACTTGGTCACCAGCTTTAATTAGCGGAACAGGAGTTTTTGATCCTAATAATGATTCAGAAGGAATATATACCTACACAGTTACAAATTCTTGTGGATCAAGTTCAGCAAGTGTAACAGTGTCTAATACAAACGTAAATGATGCTGGTGAGAATGGTACTGTTGAATTATGTGCTAATGATTTACCTGTAAACTTATTCGATAGTTTAGGAGGAACACCTCAAGTCGGAGGAACCTGGTCTCCCGCTTTAGCTAGTGGAACTGGAGTTTTTGACCCAAACCTTGATACTGCAGGTACATATACTTATACCATTTCAAGCAGCACTTCATTATGTCCAGATGATTCTGCTACTGTAACTGTAAACATTATATCTTTACCTGATGCAGGAGGCGATGCTACACTCAACTTATGTAACGCTACAAACACCGTTGACTTATTTAATAGTTTAACTGGCTCACCTCAATCTGGAGGAACTTGGTCACCTGCTTTAGCAAGTGGTACTGGTGTTTTCGATCCAAATACTGATCCTGAAGGTACATACACTTATGCTGTAAGCAATAGTTGTGGTACTAGCTCAGCTACGGTAACTGTTTCGCTTTCTAATTTGAATGATGCTGGAGATGATGCTTCTATAAACTTATGTGAAGATGATACTTCTGTAGATTTATTCACCGTTCTTGGAGGCACACCACAAGTTGGAGGAACTTGGTCGCCAACTTTGAGTAGTGGCACAGGTATTTTTGACCCTTCTATAGATACTGCTGGAACTTATACTTACACAGTTTCTAGTGGTTCATCATCGCTTTGTCCTGATGATTCTGCAACCGTAACAGTTACTATTGGGCAAACAGCTGATGCAGGTAATGATAGTGCTATATTTTTCTGTACAGGAGATGTTTCTACCATAGACTTATTTGACATACTTTTAGGAACGCCTCACACAGGAGGTACATGGTCACCTACTTTGGCGAGTGGTACGGGAGTTTTTGATCCTACAATAGATTTAGCTGGCATTTATACGTATACTGTAACTTCATCTTGTGGAGACAGTTCTGCAACTGTTACTGTTGGATTTTCTGATCCTAATGATGCTGGTAATAACAGTACTTTAGAATTATGTAGCAACGACATGCCTGTAGATTTATTTAACAGTTTAGGTGGCACACCACAAACAGGAGGCACTTGGTCACCAACCCTTACAAGTGGTACAGGTATTTTTGATCCTAGTCTTGATACTTCAGGTGTTTATACTTATACAGTTTTTAATCCAAGCTCAACCTGCCCTCCTGCTTCAGCACAAATAGCCGTAACGGTATTACCTGCTCCAAATGCTGGTGTAGATGCCATTGTTGATATATGTATAGATGACACAAATCCTGTTGATTTATTTGATAGCTTAGGTCCTTTGGCCGAAACTGGAGGAACTTGGTCTCCTGCTCTAGCAAGTGGCACAGGTGTTTTCGATCCTACCATTGATACACCTGGTAATTATACGTATAATGTAACATCTTCTCAATGTAATTTAACAGCAAGTGCTACGGTAACAGTAAACATTAATGATATACCAGACGCTTCAGGACTTAGGATGAGTTCACTGGATAGAATCTGTTTAGGTGAATCTCTAGAAGTTAATATTGTTGGAGCTACCCAATTAGCTGATGGAGATTATACTATAGTTTATGAAATCACAGATAGTAACTCAGCTATAAACTCGGTAACCATAACTATTACAAATGGAGAAGGTTCATTTATTGTCCCTTCAAATTTAATACCTAATGCAGGTCCTAATGATCTTGCGATACTTCAATTGTTCATTGCTGGGCAAAATTGTAGCGCAGACACTCAGAATATAGAAAGTCTTAAATTTCTAATTATTGATCCACCAACACCTCAAATCATAAGTGGAGGATATGAATTTTGTCTAGATGAAAATCCTACTATAGCAAACTTATCTACTAATATTATAGATGATGAAATTATAGTATGGTATAATGCACCTGTAAATGGAAACATTTATGACTCTTCAACATTGTTAGTTGATGGTGAAACATATTATGCGTCTATACTAACAATTGAAGGTTGTGAAAGCCAAACAAGATTAGCGGTTACTGTGAGTTTGATTTCTTGTATTGGAGACCTACTTATTCCTGATGGTTTTTCGCCTAATAATGACAATGTTAATGATGTGTTTGACATCTTATACATAGAGGATCTTTACCCTAACTTTAAACTGACCATTTTTAATAGATATGGTAATTTAATTTATGAAGGCAATATAAATACACCTAAATGGGACGGAACCTCAAAAAATAACAGCAAACCATTACCTGCAGGAGTTTATTTTTATATTTTAGAATTTAATGATGGTGAAAAGGAAGCTGTACAAGGAAGAGTTTATCTTAATAGATAATGACACAAATTTAAATGATTAAAAGAGTAGCGAAATACTATGTTTTTGGATTACTTCTAGCAATAGGAACAATTTCCTATGCTCAGCAAGACCCACATTATACACAATATATGTATAATATGAGTGTCATAAATCCTGCATACGCTATTGATGATGAAGATAATATTAATTTGGGACTCCTCTACCGTTCTCAATGGGTTGGTGCTGTAGGAGGACCAAATACAGCAAGCTTATTTGCACACTCAACTATTACCGACCGCTTAGAAGGTGGTATATCCATAATTCATGATGAAGTTGGTGATGGTGTGGTAA
Organism: Winogradskyella sp. 266wxhm; assembly: GCF_058964685.1. Classification (NCBI taxonomy): domain Bacteria; kingdom Pseudomonadati; phylum Bacteroidota; class Flavobacteriia; order Flavobacteriales; family Flavobacteriaceae; genus Winogradskyella; species Winogradskyella sp. 266wxhm. Next base: position 2,738,560 of record NZ_CM179559.1, on the reverse strand, counting down.
AACAAACAAATGCTTTTGTTGACATTGCCTATGTATTACCTGTAAGTGAAACTTCAAAACTTTCGTTTGGAATTAAAGCTGGCGCAACTTTCTTTAATACAAATTTTGATGGTTTTGTATATTCAGACCCTTCATTTGATCCTGCGTTTGCAGAAAATATCAGCAGAACGTTTCCTAATGTAGGTGCCGGTTTATTTTATTTTACAGACAACTACTATGTGGGTTTTTCAGCTCCAAATTTATTAGAGTCTAAGCATATGGATCAGAATAGCGGAGTCGTTACTCAAGGTGCTGAAAAAATCCATCTCTTTTTTACAGGTGGCTATGTTTTTAATTTGGGTGAAAATTATAAACTAAAACCTGCCTTTATGGCTAAGCAAGTTAGTGGAGCTCCCATATCTTTCGATTTAACAACAAATGTTCTTATAAAAAATAAAGTTGAATTTGGTGCCGCTTATCGTTTTACCGATTCTTTCAGTGGGCTAGTGAATCTTACAGTTTCTCCTTCAATTAAAATTGGTTATGCATATGATCATACTATTTCTAATTTAGGAAGATTCAATAATGGTTCACACGAAATAATGTTATTATTTAACATCAATAGATTAGGAAAAGGATATGATAAATCCCCAAGATTTTTCTAGTAAAATTATATGAGAAATTTTAGACTACATATCTTATTAATAGTTTTAGCAAGCGGTTTTTTTAGCTTCTCCCAATCACTCCGTAAAGCAGACAATCTATATAATAATAGAGCTTATGTTAAGGCTGCTGAAATTTACTCACAACTCCCAAAATCAGCCGAAGTTTATGAAAAATTAGGAGATTGTTATTATTACAACTCTCAATTTGATAAAGCTTACAAAGCCTATCAAAAAGTCTACAATGACTACAGTCTTGATAAAAAAATTTCAAAAACATTCTATTTTAAATTCTTTGATGTTTTAAGAGGTACAAAAAAGTATGACCTAGCAGATGAAATCTCTACAAAGTATTTAAAAGATTCATTGGATACTAAAGCACAATTAGAAAAATTAAGAAAGGTTGTTCCTTTTGACTACCAACTTTACAATATCACCAGCGATATAAGTGGTTCTAATTTTGGTGCAACCATATATGGTGATAAAATTATTTTTGCGTCTACACACAATGCGGATAACCCAGATTACAAATGGAATAAAAAGCCATATCTAGATATTTACGAATCTCAATTCTCTGAAAAAGATTCAACCAAACTCGATAGTATTAAAGCCTTACCATCATCAATAAACACAAAAAAACAGCACGAAAGTAATGCGGTTTTCACCAAGGATGGTAAAACGGTTTACTTCTCTAGAAATCTAGATAAACGTGTAGAAATTGATTCTAATAAAGTAGCTGTAGTAAGCATATTCAAATCAGAATTAATCAACAATGAATGGGCTGAGGCAAAACCAGTATCTTTTGCCAGTGAATTTTACTCCACCATGCATCCAGCATTAAACAGTGACGAGAGTAAACTTTACTTTTCTAGTGATATGCCTAGTTCTATTGGTTCGTTTGATATATACTATGTAGATATTACCGAAGACGGTTCTTTTGGAGAGCCTGTTAATCTTGGAGCGTCTGTTAATACTGACCGTAGAGAACAATTTCCTTTTATAGTTAAAGACAGTACACTATATTTTGCTTCAAATGGGAGGTTTGGTTTTGGAGGTTTAGACTTATATGCTAGTTCAAAAAAAGACGGTGAATTTTTAGATGCACTCAATTTAGGTGAAACCATTAATAGCTCGTATGACGATTTTGCTTTTGTTGTTACAGACTCCATAAACAAAGGATTTATGTCCTCTAATAGAGATGGTAATGACAACATCTACTCTTTTAACCGCATACCAACAAATAGAACATATTATATTGAGGGTCTTGTAACAGACAAAGTTACCGGCAACTTACTACCAAATACTACAGTGACACTATTTGATGAAGATGGCAATGTGGTTGCTGAAATGGTCGTTGGAGACGATGCTAAATACAAGCTAGAAACAAGACCTAACAGAAGTTATTCTATTGAAGGCTTTCAACCTAAATATATTCCTGAAATTCAATTTTTCAATACTAACGACAGTGGTAATATAGAGTTTAATATAGAGCTTGAAATTGAATCTTATAAAGATGCAGAAGAAATTGTCACGGATGATGACAAAGGAAATACCTTCATTCAACTTGAAAATATATATTTCGATTTTGCTAAATGGGATATAAAACCACAAGCTGCCAAAACACTAGATGTACTTGTTGCTTTGTTGAAAAAATACCCACGTATGGAAATTCAACTTGGTGCCCATACTGATTCTAGAGCAGGATATGAGTTCAACATGGACTTATCTGAAAAGAGAGCTAGAGCAACTTTAGAGTATCTTGTAGAAAATGGTATTAATAGAGCTCGACTAACCTCTAAAGGTTATGGTGAAAGCCAACCACTTGTACCTTGTGGTGATAACTGTACTGAGATTGAATTCTCTATAAACAGACGTTGTGAGTTTCTTATCTTAAAATAAAAACTTCTAACATGCTACACTATGGCTTTATCTAATGAAGTAGTTTTAAGACCGCGTTTTAAGTTTGAAGTCAATGCTCCTAACGAACAACTCCTAGCTGGTTTTGAAGTTGAGAAAAACAATCAAACTGAATTCATTGTTACTCGTGTTGACGACCATGTATTTCTAAAATTTCCAAAACACAAGCAGCATTTTTGGTCGCCTCAACTACATTTAGAAATTAATGAAAACGGCGAACACTCCTCAACGGTTCATGGGCTTTTTGGACCTAACCCGACAGTGTGGACTATGTTTATGTTTTTACATTTTGTTGTTGCCGGACTTTTTATAGCATTCGGAATATGGCTATATACTAACATTTCACTTAAAGAAAGTTTTGCCATTCAGCTTTTTTTAATGCTACTAATGGTAGCCTTTTGGTTTGTGCTTTATTTTGCCGGAAGAATCGGACGATCTAAAGGAAAGCCAGAAATGTACGAATTACATGGTTTTATGAAAGAAACGCTTAGAGCCTATCGTTGATTATAGCCAAAACGCTTCAGTTGGTTTTGGTTACTTCTCCAATTTTTATTCACTTTTACGTAAAGCTCTAAATGTACTTGTTTCCCAAAGAATTTCTCTAAGTCTTTACGAGCTTCTACTCCTACTCGTTTTAATGCAGAACCTTTGTGACCTATAATAATACCTTTTTGAGTATCTCTTTCGACCATAATTACTGAACGCATTCTAATGATATTCTCTTCTTCAAAAAACTCTTCCGTATCTACTTCTACAGCATAGGGAATTTCTTTCTTATAATGCATTAGAATTTTTTCTCTGATGGCTTCATTAACAAAAAAACGTTCAGGTTTATCAGTGAGTTGATCTTTAGGATAAAACGGTGGTGACTCTGGTAAAAGCTCTATAATTCTATCAAACACATTTTGAACATTAAAGCCATTTAATGCAGAAATAGGATAAAACTCAGCATTAGGTACTTTTTGTTGCCATAATTCTGCTTGTTCTTCTAATTGCTCTTGATTAGAATTATCTATCTTATTTAATAGTAAAAGAACTGGAATTTTAGAATTGGTTATTTTCTTAAAAAAGGCTTCGTCTTTTAGTTCTTTTTCACCAATTTCTACCATATAAATTAGTACATCTGCATCTTCAAAAGCAGACTTTACAAAATCCATCATGGATTCTTGCAATTCATAAGCTGGTTTTATTATTCCTGGTGTATCACTTAAAATAACCTGAAAATCATCTCCATTAACAATACCTAAAATCCTATGCCTTGTAGTTTGTGCTTTTGAAGTGATGATTGATAGTTTTTCACCTATAAAGGCATTCATCAAGGTAGATTTACCAACATTAGGATTACCTATAATATTTACAAAACCTGCTTTGTGCATTTAGTTTAAATTTATTTACAAAGGTAGTGCAATAATTTATAAAGTAATCTTTGCTTGGTTACTACTTCCTAAAACAAAAAAAGTGTCCTTATTTACTTTGTCTTTATATACTTTGATATCCTTTTCTTTTTCATCTGAAGCATACAAAAACTCATAGGTGAGCCTTCTTAAATCACTAAACTCTTCTTTTGTGAAATCTATAAGTTCTATTGTTGAAAAATCAAGTTCTTGAGACTCTAAAATTTCTGTTTTATAAGTTGGTTCTGGTAAGCTTGCTTTTCGTTTTTCTTCTTTCCAAGCATGATATTTTTCAATAACACCTAACTCACGAGTAATTTGCTTAAGATTTTTTATCAACTTAAACTTTGTAGCGCAAAATATAGCCTTGAAAGATTTTGTATTGTAAAACACTTCATAGTCATAATCATAAACAGTATTACACCATCGCTGTTTCCAATAGTAAGGCCCTTTGGAAAAACTAATACTATCTACATTGTTGGCAATACACCATTCGATTTGCTTCATTAAATCTGTATAACCTGTATTGAACTTAGAATAGGCAATATCATAAGTTCTGATATACTGAAAAATAGTGTTTTTCACATGAAAATTAAGGCAAATATCTATTGGATTTTTACCATTATAAATCACAAAAAAGGAAGCATCCTTATTAAGAATCATGTCATGAACACACTTATAATAATCATCCTTATATTTAAGGTTTGCATTGCCTGTAATACCTTTTTCTATTGACCTTACTTCAAGTAATTTATAGAATTCATCAAAAACAAAGTCATATTCATCCTTCGGCATTTCACCATAATACATTTTATAACTTATGTCAAAACAATGCTCTAACTTACGTTGTTCTCTTCGTAATTTATATCTACTGGATTTGCCAAAACGCTCACTTAAATAACCTGACAAACTCTTTACATCTTTGAAATCAATTCTAAACCCAGGATATTGTTTAAATTTATATGAATGAAAATTTTTAGGTTTTTCAACCTCCTCTATCTTCAGATAATGAGGTAAATCTTCTACAATAAATACATCTTCAAGTGGTTCAATTTCAATATTATTTTCATAGATATATTCACCACTTACTTTGTTGTAAATATTAGAATAGATATATGGAATATCTCTTTTAGCAAAAAGCTGAGTAACAAAATTTATAGTTTTTGTCTTCATTTTGAAACCTTTTCCTTTTTAGCTTTCATGTAGTCCGCAATTGTAGATGCTATAATATCTCTGCCGTGATTATTCCAATGCCAATCATATATCAAAGTTGTAGCCTTTTTTGATTTTTTGAAATTATCTGCAAAATCAATATAATTGATACCATTGTTTCTGCAATACTCTAAAAACCGTTTACTGGTTTTTCTAGAATCTAACAAAAACGATGTTTTAGACTTATTAAATCCATAAAGCTTAACTAGGCTTTTAAAATTAGATAATTTTTGAAGATCTAAAGCTTTTTCTTTTTCATCATCCGTAGTCTCTATTTCATTAGTCTGGTAACCATTTTCTGGTTCTTCAAAAGCTTTACCACTAACTAAACGCTTTAGAGGTTCCAAAATTCCTATTTTAGAACCATAAGCTAAAATCTTAATGTTATCCCTTATTTTAAAAGGAGTGGATTTCAACATTTTAATTCTATCATAATTTGGTTCATAAACGCCTCTATCCAAATCACTATCATAGTTAAGATAGATGACCACTTCATCAATTAAATCAAATTGCTCTTTATAAGCATGTATCAAGTGCATCTGATTTGCTAAATCATAACCTGAGTAACCATACTCATAGACTTCACAATTACCTAATTTATCTTCAAGTTTTTTACCTGTAGAATCATCAAAATCTTGATGAAAACCTTCAATAAAAGAATCTCCTATTATAGCTATTTCACATTTGTCATTAGTTGGATTAAATTCTCGGTGAGAGTTAAAGCCAGATTCATTGATACTAAACCTTGAATAACTTTGGTTTCTATTTCCAAAAACGGTATAGCCTGTATTACCAGGAACACGTTTTTCTACTCCATACTCATCGATAAAACGAGGTGGATCTTCAGTATACAAATGAAACACTCGTACTATTATCTCTATAATTAGAAGTATTAGTACAATATAAATTCCTGATTTTATTATAAACTTTTTCATCCGATTTAAAATTGAAAATAAATGAATGATCTATTAACTCCATCATCATAAAACAAGAGCATACTTAAAATTACTAATGCGTAAATAAGCAATCTTACCAATGGATACTTAAACTTGAAAGGATTACGTTCATCTTTTCTAATGAGATACTCGTAAACTGTAAACATTGCTATCAGAATATAGAAATCTAACATTCTATAACCCATAGGATGCACATAGCTTTCATAAGTAAAATTATTAATTATCTGATTAATGTAATCAAACGCATCACTTATGGATGGTGATCTAAAAAATATTCTAGAAAAGGTTACCAATAGAAATGTTATAATAACCTGTATAATTTCTTTAGGATTGGGTAGCCAAGTATTTTGTGCAATAACATTATCTGCATAGAGTCTATTTCTTCCCATTAAAAAAACAGGTATATATAATAAAGCGTGAATAGCTCCCCAAATGACAAACGTCCAATTAGCTCCATGCCATAGACCACTAACGAGAAATATTACTACTATATTTCGAACAGATTTTAGCTTACTCACTCTAGAACCTCCCATGGGAATGTAGAGATAGTGCCTAAACCAAGTGGATAACGATATGTGCCATCGTTGCCAATATTCTGCAATATTTCTAGAAAAGTTTGGAAATTTAAAGTTAGACATTAACTCTATCCCAAATAGCTTCGCTGTACCTATAGCAATATCTGTATAACCACTAAAATCTCCATAAACTTGAAAGCTAAACAAACACACACCTAAAATTAATGTTGAAGCAGGATAGTTGGAATAATTAGCAAAAATATCATCAACAATTGGTGCTAGAGAATCTGCAATTACTAGCTTTTTGAAAAAACCCCACAAAATAAGCTTTAAACCAGAAACTGCTTGTTCATACTTAAATACACGCTTATTATTAATTTGATTTAATAAATTAGAAGCTCGCTCTATAGGACCTGCAACCAATTGAGGAAAGAAAGCTACAAAGGCTGCAAAAGATATAAAGTTGTCGGTAGGCTTTAATTTTTTATAATAAATATCAAACGAATAAGACATGGTCTGAAACGTATAAAAAGAAATACCTACTGGAAGTATTATTCGTAATGTCCAAGTACTCTTTATCTCATAACCAAAAGCACTAAACATATCTATAAATGAATCTACAAAAAAGTTATAATATTTAAAAAAACCTAGTAAACCTACATTGCAGGCAACACTTAACCATAACCAATATTTAGCTTTCTTTTTGTCATTAAGATATTTATATATTTTTTGTCCTACATAAAAATCTAAAAAAGTACTAAATGCTATAAGAAACAAAAAACGCCAGTCCCACCAACCATAAAACACATAGCTTGCCACTATCACTAACAAGTTTTGAAACTTAAGATTCTTCTTAAATACAAACCAATATAGCATGTAGACTATAGGAAGGAATATTAAAAACTGAAGGGAATTAAATAACACTTTTTAAAAAATTTAATTAGTCGTTTATTGACGCTATCACAGATGTTTTACTTCCTGTAATTAAGTACTTTTTATTTTGATCTTGATATTTAAAGATCTTGAGGTCATTATAATTTTCTTCATACAAATACAAATACTCAAAAAGCATTAATCTTAGAGCTTGATTTTCACTTTTCTCATAATCAATAGCTATAAATTTACCTAACGCTTTTACATCTTCACAATCAATAAAACTATACTTAGCTTTCTCACTTTCCTCCTTTTGTTCTTTATGCTTTATTCTGTATGTAACTTTGTGTAGTCGGTCATTGAGTTTTTTGTCTCTTAGCTTTTGCTTAACATCATAAAAATGTTTAACCCACTTTGCTATAAATTTAGATTTTAAAGAAGAAGTGTCATAAAAAATATGGTATTCAAAATCATAGGTTTTTGTACACCATCTTGTTTTGTATTCGTAATAACCTTTTGAAAAATCAAAAGTTTTTATACCATTATCTATACACCATTCTATTAATTTCATAATAGTAACTGCTCCTAGGTGAAACTTAAAGTAGTCTATATCAAAAACCGTAACAGCATCAAATAAAATATCTTCAGAAAAAAAGCAAAGCGTAACACCTATTGGTTGGTCGTTATCATAAATAACGAAAAGTGATGCTTTTTTCTCTAAAATCAATGAATATGATACATCATGATAAAAAGCCCATTTTTCTGAGCCTAGAACATCATTTGTTATTTGTTTATCGTCAAAACGTTTAATTAAAAGCCTTTTAAAATGTTTGAAGATTGAATCATGTTCTGACTTAGTGATTTCACCACACCACATTTTGTATTTTATGTTAAAAGCAGTTTCTAAACGTCTTTTATATTTTCTGTTTTTATTCCTACTACTTTTACTAAAATTATGTTGCATATAGTCATCGAGACTACTATAATTTCCTGTTTCAATTAAAAAACCTGGATATTGTTTAGATTTTAGCAATCCTATATTAGGACCTAAATTTGAACTATTAACATTAAAATATGTTGGTACGTCATATATCAATAAAGTTTCACCATTGAGACAAGACTTGTTATTTAAAGCTAATGCATAGTCCATACCCTTAGTAAGCGTTTCACCAACATTTACATGAATAGGCCAGTTATTATGTTTTAGAAACTCGACATTAGATATACAATCAAAAGACTTAATTGAATCATTATTACTGTTAAAATGCTTTAACCAAATTGATTTGAAACTTTGTGATAAAAAGGGGTTTTCAAAAATCACTTTATAGCTTTTGATGTTATTAAATAATGCTTAAACAGATTAATTTCTTTTACTTAACCTAACTAAAATCGACAAAACCCTTTGATTCAAATAAAAAGAAGTCCAGAACACAAAGAAACCATTTTAAAAATATTATTGTCTTTAAAACTTAACAAAAACATCTTTAATTCTATTTCCTACACTCTAATATTTAGGGCTTTAACGTCAAAAATACGTAATATCAAAATTAAAATATTTTAGAGTCAAAAACTCAAAAAAAACACATTAATAGATTAAATAATCATTTTTTCAGTTGAACTTAAATTCTGAGAAACTTAGAAATTGTTTTAGTTTTACTTTATTAGTATATACTACGCAGATTAAGTAATTTTTCTAGGTATTCTATTATATATGCTAGACTATAGTGGTCAACTGTATCTTAAACGCCTCGCCTAAATACTAGAATTAATGCTTTAATTTTTTTCACCCCTTAAGCAATATCTCATCAGTATTGGGCTGGATTAGTTTTAATTGGAAATACATTTCCAATTGAAATTAATACAAAATCTTATAGTGTATATTGGATAACAGGAATAGTCTTATTTCTATTATTGATATTGCTTTTTAAAAGAGCAAAATAGCTTAACAAAAAAAGTCTTTCCAAAAAGGAAAGACTTTCTAAATATCTTAGTAAGAATTGCTATTATAAAGCAGCTACATGTTTAGTTAACTGAGACTTTAAGTTACCTGCTTTGTTAGAATGAATAATATTCTTCTTAGCTAACTTATCAACCATACTGATAACTGAAGGCAACATTTTCTGAGCTTCTTTAGCATCAGTAATCTCACGTAATTTTTTTATAGCGTTACGAGTAGTCTTGTGTTGGTATCTGTTTAACACACGCTTTTTATCGTTACTTCTAATTCTTTTTAAAGCTGACTTATGATTTGCCATTTTTATTCTTTCTTATTAAAAATTGTAGCCCGTAGGGGAATCGAACCCCTCTTACCAGGATGAAAACCTGGCGTCCTAGCCGATAGACGAACGGGCCATTTGGTTACTTATTTATTTAAATGAACCTACAACGTTTCCATTGCGGATGCAAAAATACAACTATTTTTAAATGTTGCAACAACAAATTAATTTTTTTTTAAAAAATTTTAATACGCCTTTGCAAAGAGCACTCGTTTAGTAGATGGTTTACCACTATAAACACAGTTACCTTCCTCTATTTTGCTGTCCATTGGTATACAACGTATGGTTGCTTTAGTAAGCTCTTTTATCTTTTGTTCCGTCTCTGCAGTACCATCCCAATGAGCAGAAATAAAACCTGTCTTAGTTTCTAATACGGTCTTGAAATCTTCAAAACTATCTACTTCAGTAATATGTGTATTTCTAAAATCTAGAGCTTTATTAAATAATTCATCTTGAATTTGAGATAAAAGATCCTTTATGGTCTCTGAAAGATTTGAAATTTCAACTATAGATTTTGTAAGTGTATCTCGTCTTGCTAATTCTACAGTTTCATTTTCTAAATCTTTAGGTCCAATAGCAATCCTTAGAGGCACACCTTGTAATTCATGCTGAGCAAACTTAGCTCCTGGTCTATGTGTTGTTCTATTATCAAACTTACAACTGATGTTTAGAGCTTTCAATTCGTTTATTATTGAATTTGCTTTTTCTGAAATTAAATCAAATTGTTCGTCATTCTTATATATAGGAACAATAACCACTTGAAATGGAGCTAGATTTGGTGGTAGTACTAAACCTTTATCATCACTATGTGTCATGATTAAAGCTCCCATTAATCGTGTTGAAACACCCCAAGAAGTTGCCCAAACATAATCTAACTTGCCTTCGTTATTAGTAAACTTAACATCAAACGCTTTAGCAAAATTCTGACCTAAAAAGTGTGATGTACCAGCCTGTAAAGCTTTTCCATCTTGCATAAGCGCTTCTATACAGTAAGTTTCTACGGCACCAGCAAAACGTTCGCTTTCTGTTTTCACTCCTTTAATCACAGGAATTGCCATAAAGTTCTCTGCAAAATCCGCGTAAACATTATTCATTTGTTCTGCTTCTTGTAGCGCTTCAGATTCTGTTGCATGAGCAGTATGTCCTTCTTGCCATAAAAACTCTGCTGTTCTTAAAAATAAACGCGTACGCATTTCCCATCTAACAACATTAGCCCACTGATTTATTAATATAGGTAAGTCTCTATAACTTTGAATCCAACCTTTATAGGTATTCCAAATTATAGCTTCACTTGTTGGTCTTACAACTAATTCTTCTTCGAGTTTAGCCTCTGGATCTACCCTTAACTTACCTTCATTATCAGGATCGTTTTGTAACCTGTAATGTGTCACAACAGCACATTCTTTAGCAAAACCTTCAGCGTTCTTTTCTTCAGCTTCAAAAAGACTTTTTGGTACAAATAATGGAAAATAGGCATTTTGATGACCTGTTTCTTTAAACATTCGGTCTAATTCAGCCTGCATTTTCTCCCAAATAGCATAGCCATAAGGTTTAATAACCATACATCCTCTAACAGCCGAATTTTCAGCTAAATCGGCCTTTACAACCAATTCATTATACCATTTGGAATAATCTTCTGCTCTACTTGTAAGATTTTTACTCATTTACCGTGTTTTGGCACAGATGTTGTGCTTATGTTAAATAAAAAAATAGTTCAGCAAAACTAACTATTTTTGTAATGTTCAACAATAAAATAAATGAGATATGCAATTTAATACTTTTTTAAATCAAAAATTGCCATTTTTTGTTGCACTTGGTCTAACGGCTGTGTTAACTTCATGTGGTTCCTTTCAATATGCAGGGTACGACAATGATGGTATATACTCTAGTGAAGAATACAATTACAACACTGAAGTAGAAGAACCAGTAGCCACGACTTCCACTAATGATTCTAATTATTATAAAAATTATTTTGCCGAAAACTCTGCCGAGATTGACGCTATAAATCAAGATGGTGAAATTTTCACTGACATTGATGGCTATGAAGGTAACTACACTGAACAAGATAGTACGCAACAGAGAGTTGCTTATGGAGGATGGGGACAAAACAATAGTTCAGTGACCATCAATTATATTGACAATGGCTGGTATGGCGGATGGTACGGCTGGAATGATCCTTGGTTATGGAACGGTAGTTATGCTTGGGGTTGGGGAAGACCTTGGGGATGGAATAACTGGCGTTGGAATTATGGTTGGGGATGGAATGACCCTTGGTTATATGGAGGTTATTACGGCTATGGTTGGAATAATTGGGGCTATTATGGTGGCTTTTACAATTACGGCTGGAACAATCCTTATTACAGAGGTTATAATAGATATGCTTACAGTACAGGAAGAAGAGGCTCACTACTTTACAACAATAACTTGAGCAGAAGCACAAGAAGCAATGCTGCTGTATCTAGAAGAGATTATTCTACTCGTAGATTATCAAATTCATCAAGACTATCTAGAAGTTCAAATTCAAGAAGTTTAAGATCTAGTTCTTCTACTATGAGAAGAAGTTCTTCTTCCACGTCAAGATCGAGTAGGATTACAAGACCAGCAACAAGCAGATCTTCTAGATCATCAACTATGAGATCTGGAGGTAGTACTAGATCTTCAGGCTCTGTAAGATCTTCTTCTTCAAGAAGTTCATCAAGGTCTTCAGGCAGTGTAAGATCTTCAGGCGGTTCTAGATCTTCTGGGTCATCATCAAGAGGAGGCTCTTCTGGCGGTAGCAGAAGGGGTGGAAGAGGATAAAAATTAATTTTCACATTAAAAAAATTACTTATGAAAAAATCACTTATGCTCTGCGTAGGGTTGCTAAGCACATCCTTAATTTTAGCACAAGACATTACTGATGCTGTTAGATATTCAAATGATGAAATTCAAGGTACAGCAAGATTTAAAGCTATGGGAGGTGCCTTTGGCGCTCTAGGTGGTGATATGTCTGCCGTTAATATCAATCCTGCTGGCTCTGCTATTTTTAACAATAGTCATGCCTCGTTATCATTAGGTGTGTTTAATGCCAATAATGATACCTATTATTTTGGAGGGACAAATTCTACCTCAGATACCAATATAGATTTAAATCAGCTTGGTGCTACATTTGTATTTAACAATACTGACATAAATTCACCTTGGAAAAAATTCACTTTAGGAGTTGCATATGATACTACATCTGACTTTGATGATGAGTGGTTTGCTAGTGGAGTAAACCCAGGAAACACTATCGGGAATTATTTTATGGATTATGTACAAGGACTTCGTTTGGATGAAATATCTGCTTTTCCAGGAGAAACAATATCTGAGGCTTATAATGAAATTGGAGCTTTTTACGGATATGGTAATCAACAAGCTTTTTTAGGTTACGAAGGCTACATTCTAAATCCTGCTGAAGATATAGATGAAAACACTGCATATTCCTCAAGTATTGACCTCAATGGCAATAATTTTAATCAAAGTTACGCTTATGCCTCTAGAGGTTACAATGGTAAATTAGCATTTAACTTTGCTACAAGTTATGGTGACAAGGTTTTCTTTGGATTAAATTTAAATTCTCATTTCATAAATTATGAACGTAGCACTTATTTCACGGAGTCAAACTCTAATGTTAACTCTACTGTTACTAATGTAAATTTTGAAAATAATTTACTTACAACAGGTAGTGGTTTTTCTTTTCAACTTGGAAGTATAGCTAAACTTACAGACGAATTAAGACTTGGTATATCATACAACTCACCTACTTGGTACAGAATTTCGGATGAGACATCTCAATATCTAGCTACAACTAGAATTGAAGGAGGTACAAATATGACCCAAATTGTTAATCCTAATGTTATTAATGTGTATGAGGAATACAAACTAAAAACACCTGGAAAACTCACTGGGAGTATAGCTTATGTTTTTGGGAAACAAGGTCTATTAAGCTTTGATTACTCACTGAAAGATTATAGTAATACAAAATTTAAACCTAGCTCTGATCTTTATTTTTCAGATTTAAATTATCAAATCAATAATACTTTAGGTTCTTCTATTTCATACGGATTAGGTGGTGAATACCGCTATAAAGCTTTAAGTTTTAGAGGTGGATACCGTTTTGAAGAAAGTCCTTACAAGGATGATTCATTTTATGGAGACCTTGATAGGTATTCTTTAGGCCTTGGTTATAGTTTTGGTAATTTTAATTTAGACTTAGCCTTTAGTCATTCTCAAAGAGATATTAACTATCAGTTGTATACTGTTGGCTTAACAGACTCTGCTGAAATAGCTTCAAAGTTTAATGATTTCATTTTAACATTCGCTTTTAATATCTAAAAAAATATTATTGAGTAGTACTAAAATAGGTTGACAATTTTTAATAAAATAGAAAAAAACCTGTGAAGCTAGTTTCACAGGTTTTTTTATTGTATATACAAACTAGGTGTTTTCACATTAAGGCTCAAATGCGGTCTTTGGTCTTTTACTGTTATAAGCTTCTATAGATTACTTGATGAACTTGTTTATAGGTTCTGTTCGTCTTTTTCAACTTGGAATACAACAGCTTGTTCAAAACCTAAGTTGTAATCACTTTGTATAAGTTTAGCCCTTGATTACGCTTTATCTCTCATAATAAGTCAACTTATTTTAGGACGGGACATTATAAATAAAAAAGCCAGAGTTAAAACTCTGGCTTTTTTTGCATATACTCTTACCTCTATCTCTTTAAAGTAAAATGGGCTTTAAATTCTTTAGGTTCGTTTGTTGTTGGTTCAACATATTCCACGGTGAACCAATAATCGCTACTCGGCATTAGGTTCCCATTAAAGGTACCGTCCCAACCAGATCCCGAAGGACTGATCTGCTTAATCAACTTCCCGTAGCGGTCAAATATATAAATTTTTGCGCTACTATCAATGTTGATAATGTTCCAAGTATCGTTATAACCATCATCGTTTGGTGTAAAGTACTTTGGATAGTCTATTATAGGAACCAATATTGTTGCCGTTCCACAACCCATCTTGTCTCTTGCTGTGACATAATGGTCACCTGGTGACACATTGCTAAACACACCGCTATCCTGCCAAGGTCCTCCGTCCATACTGTACTCGTACTCACTGATTCCTGTTGCCAATACCTCTATAACGTTATTATCTACAAAAGCTTGTGTCTGGGATATCAATTCCAAACTAGGTGGTGCACTTTCTATTACAATAGTACTATCGTTGTTAACACAGCCTGTTGCTATATTAACTACTATTACACTATAGGTACCTCCTCTGACCTGGCATCATGCTAGATCCGGTTTCACCTGCAATAACAGCACCCTCATAGCTCCACTCAAAGGTATACTCCGTGTCCGACAAGTAAGTGTCTATCACTAATGGATCTAATATCTCTGTTCCATTGGTATCGATACACAATGTATAGCTATCATCTAAATCAAACAGTGGTAACGGGTTTACCTGTAGGGTCAACGGTGCTACTGCATAACAAATTGAACTATCTTCTTGGTTATCGAACTCTCCATCATTGTTGAGGTCCACAAAGTCTGCAATACCATCTCCATTGGTATCTATCTCATTGATAAGACCATCACCTGTAGTGTCTGTAGCATCAGAGATGCCATCACCATTGATATCCACTAAGTCGTAGATACCATCATTATCAGTGTCGTAAGTATCCGGCGTTCCATCTCCATCAAAATCTAGTGCTTCGGTTAGTGCCGCTAAATCCAGATTTATAACACCTACTACCATAGTATTGTTGTCTACCCTTGCATAAATGATCTGAGGGTTTACGATGTTTTCGTAAAGCGTAGGTAACGGATTGATATTTAAGTTTGCATCAGCGGCGCTTGCGTAATAGCTTACAATGTAGCTATCTGCATCCTGACCGTCAAGTACAAAAGCATCTTGTGTAGATAGATCGAACTGCACACTATCATTACTAGGATCTCCATCGGTCTCCATATTGTCATCACACTCCTCGTACACTATATCTACCATATCCGAGTTAGCCTCTGCTCCTTCATGTACTTCCAAATAAAAACTCTGTGTACTGATAGAACAGCCTGTTACATTATTGGTAATGGTCACAAAGATCTGTTGTGGGCTACTAGTATTTGTATATGGACTTACTAAAGCGTTTATACCATCTTGTGCATCTACCAGACTTTCGTGATAGGTCACTATAAATTGTGATGGATCCTGACCATTCAGTACTTCATCGTTCTTACTCGTTAGATCAAAACTATCAATACCATCGGTATTAAGTTCACATTGTATAAAGTCCGTCACGGCTACTACTTCTGGTAATGGGTTCACACGGATGGTAAAGTCTACTATCGTAAAACAACCTGTTGCATCCTTGGTCACTCTTACATAGATCTCTTGCTCTGGTGTCTCTATATTCGTATATGCTGCTGGATCAGCTATCGCATCTGTTGCTGCGAAGGCATCATCATAGCTCTCATAATAAGTTGCCGTAACCCCATCTTCACTGTTTAATATCAGGTCTTCACGCTCTGTAAGATCAAAAGCTTCTACTCCGTCTCCTGTATTTACATCATCACATAGCTCTAGATCTGGCAGATCCTCACTTGGTGTTGGTGTTGGGTTTGGTAATACGCGTATCGTTAAAGTGGTATAGTCTACACACCCTGTATCCGTATCGGTTACAACAACGTAAAGGGTCTGTGGGTTTGCTACAGCTCCTCCTACAGAGGTATTGGTATACTGTGTAGGGTCAGCTATAACATTGTCCTGTAACAAGGCATCTGTAAAGGTCTCGTAATAGCTTACTGACCAACTTGCATTGCCGCCTGTGATCTCTGAATCTTTTACCGTTAGGTCAAATACCGTAACTTCATCCCCTTCTTCTCCAAAGTCATCACATAGGCTCAACTGGGTTGGCTGTACCGCTACTGGTGGCAGTTCTACTTGTAGATCGAACATGCCCGTATCCTGACAACCTGTGGTTGGATTATATAGTCTTACATAAATAGTCTGTGGATTGCTCGTGTTTGTATAGTTACCTACATTAATAATAGGATTGTTACCATTTTCTGCATCTGCCGCACTGGTATGATAGGTCAGTACAACTTCCGTTGGATCTTGTGTTCCCAAGATTTCATCATCCTTGGTTGTCAGGTCAAACTGTGCTATACCGTCATCATCACCATCACATATAATGTAAGGCTCTATATCCAATGGCACTTCAGGTGCTGGTAGCACAATTAGTTCCAAAGTGTTCAGTGTTAAACTGTAACAACCTGTTATAGTGTTCTCTGAACGCACATAAATCATCTGACTGTCCGGTACAATATTCGTATAAAGTCCTGTGATTGCATTATTGCCTTGATTCGCTTCTGCCAAGGTCTCATGGTAGGTAATTACAATATCATCCTCTCCGTTGGTGATCTCTACCGTACGGATCTCTAGATCGAACTCTGCAAAACCGTCATTGTCATCGTCACAGACCTCTATCGGTGTTGGATCTGGTTCTGGGGAAGGGATCGGGTTTACTCTTAAGGTTACCGTTACCGTATTATAACAACCCGTAACATCATTCTCTGCTCTTACAAATATGGTTTGTGCATTACTAGTATTTACATATGGGCTCGTAATCGGGCTTGTCTCATTCTCAGCATCTGCTTGATTCTCGTAATAGGTCAACGTTATACCAGTCTGACCGTTTAGGATTTCTGCATTAGCTTCTTCCAAAATAAAAGCTTCTTGCTCATCTCCTGGATTATTAACATCACAAAGCTCTAATGGTGATGGTGTTACCAGTACTGGCAATGGGTTAACGATAAGTTCTAAGGTTGTAAGCTTATAACAGCCCTCTACAGTTGACGTGTCCTCTACTCTCACCCATAGAATCTGAGTAAAAGCCTCTGTATTAGTATAAGCGTTAGGATTTCCTATTGGGTTGTTGCCCAATTCAGCATTGTTTTCATTCTCATAATAGCTGACAATATATTGTGCTGGGTCTTGCCCATTAAGAATTTCTTCGTTCTTCGTTGTTAAGTTGAAGATAGCAAAACCATCGGCAGAAATATCATCGCACACTTCCAATGGTGTTGGTGTTACCAACTGTGGTGTTGGCTCTACAATAAGTTGAAGTGCTACTATCGTGGCACAGTTTGTAGCTATCGTGGCACTTTCCACTCTTGCATAGAGCATCTGAGTATTGACAACTATATTGTTATAGGCCGTGGTATTTGTTATGGCATCTACGTTGTTCTCGGCGTTGACCAAAGTCTCATGGTAGCTTACCGTCAATCCCGATGCTCCTCCTGTAATCTCATTGTCAACAGTCGTCAAATCGAATACACCAAAACCATCGTTGTCCGGATCACAATAGCGTAACGGTTCTGGGTCAAAAGCCTCTGGTGCCTGTTGCACAATCAGTTCCATTGTTGTGGTATCGTAACAGCCTGTTGTGGTATCCTCTACAAGCACGATTATGATTTGGTTGTTACTGTTATTCGTGTAAAGTGTCGGCAATGGGTTTGTCTGTGTCTGAGCATCTCCCATGTTCTCATAATAGCTTACCGAATAATTAGGATTACCACCTGTGATCTCGGTATTCTTTACACTAAGATCCATCTCTGTGATACCATCTGGTGTACCGTCGTCACAGACCTCTAGTGGTGTTGGATCTATCAATGCTGGCAATGGGTTTACCACCAAGTCAAAGGTTGTACTGGATGTACAGCCTGTATTGGTATTGGTTAGTACAGCTATAATCTCTTGTGGGTTGCCTGTATTATTAGGATACAATGCTGTTATGGCATTGCCCGCATCTACATCGGCTTGGCTCTCATAGTATGCTACCGTAACGTTTACTTGTCCATTAAGGATCTCGGCGTCCTTGGTCGGTAGGTCGAAAAGCTCTATCTCGTCTCCTGGATTATCATAGTCACAAAGCTCATATGGTGTTACCGTTACCGTTGTTGGTATTGGGTTCACGATCAATTGAAGTGTTGTCGTTGCGTAACAGCCTGTTGTCGCATTTTCTATACGTACGTATATTTCTTGAGCATCTGGATCTGTATTGGTGAAATTACTTGGTAATGGTGCGTCACCTGTCTCTGCATCACCTGGATTGGCATGGTAGCTTACCACCATTCCTGTTTGTGCTCCAATCACTTCGGCGTCACGTAAGGTTAGATCGAACTCTGCAAAGCCGTCGTTATCGTCATCACAGACCTCTAATGGTGTCGTAGGGTTGGCTATCGGGTTTTCTAACACTTCCAGATTCAAAACCCCTACATTGTAACAGTTCGTTGTAGTGTTGACTAAACGCACATAGATGGTCTCGTCAGTTCCTATATAGCCGTCGAAGATCTCGTCGGTGTCCATATCCGCTCCTACTGGTGTACTATGGTAGGATAGCTCAACTCCTGTTTGGCCATTCAATAACTCATCAGTCTTAGTACTTAATGGGAAACTTACATAGTTATCCGTGTCGTCGTCACACACTTGTAATGGCGGAACGACAGTTATCTCTGGTAATGGATTTACCGTTAGCACAAAACTCGTAGTACCATAACAGTCTGGATAAGCTGGATCTTCTACCCTTACATAGATAGTCTCTTGGTCTGATCCTGTATAGTTACTCGGTAATGCCGATTGATTAGCTTCTGCATCTGCCTGGCTCGCGTGGAAACTCACAGTATATATTGCTGGGTCTTGACCTCCCAATATATCTGCCTCTTGACTGCTAAGGTCAAAATCCGCAACTCCATCGTTACTGATATCGTCACATAACTCCATACCTGCTGGCTCGTTGGCTATCGCTCTTGGATTCACTATAAGCTCGAAAAGCGGATTTACAGTCGCATTATAACAATCTGGGTCGTTGGCGTTCTCTACTCTTACGTAGATTGGCTCTGGGTTACCTCCATTGGTATAGAGATCAGGAAGCACTCCTGTTCCTGCATCCGCATCGGCAAAACTCAAGTGGTAGGTGACGTTGAAATCAGTCGATGGCTGAACACCCAAAATACCCAAGTCCTGTAAGCTCAAATCAAACTCCTCTACCCCATCATTACTATCGTCATCACATAACTCCAAATTAGCTACTGGATTAATCGTTGGTTGGTCTGTGACATTCAGCGTAAATGTTAGAATCTCATAACAATCAGATTCCAAGTACTCTACTCTAACATAAATAATTTCACCATCAGTTCCCGAGTAATTATCTGGATTAGGTATTTCACTTACATCATTTTCAGCATCAGCTAATGAGTTGTGATAAGTAACCTCCAAATCTGATGGATTAGTTGCATTAGCTGTAACTACAGAAGTATTTGAACTTAATTCAAAAATGTAAGGTGGCGCACCTTGGTCACATAAATATAAATTGTTTGGAACATCAGTAATTATTTCTGGTAAAACCTCTACCTGAACACTTTGTAAGTACTCACATCCAAAATCATCAGTAGCTGCATAGGTGTAGGTATAAACACCTGCATCAGGAGGAGAAACAGTAATTGTACTACCACTGGTATTTGTGATAGTTGGGTCATCTAACCATCCTTCATCAGTAATAACAGGTGTAAATGATAACTCTGGTGGTTGAATATTAGGATCAAAGTTTAAGAACCACTCAAATATATAACCATTATCTATTGATAAGTTATCTACAATTCTAATACACCAATCACCATTTAAAGGACTACCTACCAAACCATTAAAATCTTCATAAGGCAAATAAGATCCTGGAACCCAAGAATTGTTTGGTGGATTGGTTCCATTAATTTCTGTCGGTGCATTAGCCAATAATACTGAAGCACTCATAGTAAAACAATAGGTCTCACCTGTACCTGGTGTGTTAGAACCATCATCATTTGCACCACCAAAATAGGTTCCTCCACCAGCTTGATCGAATAATCTAATTTCTTGCCCATTTGGACTCTGAATAAATATATCTAAATCACCAGAATAAGAATGCTCCATATTAACACAAACCTCAACTAATTGATTAGGATCTGTTAACGTTTGTGATGAATCAAAACAATCTACTGTTATACAGGTTTCATATTGTGCACCCGATCCATCAGGTAAAAATGTTGTTCCACTGACTGGTGGTGTACAATCATTAACAAAAGGAACAGCCTCTACATAGCCTGTAATATCTGTACTTTCACCATAACATATAACACTTTCGACTGCAGCTGTTCCTGTAAAATCTGGATCTGTGGCAACCTGAATAACCTGATTTATAAGATTCGTATTAGGACAACCATCAGGATTAATAGATGTATTAGCATCTCTAATATTTAGATTTACTATATACACACCGGGTTCTGAATAAGAAAACACAGCAGTTTCTCCCTCTACAGTATTACCATCACCTAAGTCCCATTCATAAATAGCACCAGTACCATCAAATTCAAAATTGCCACTTCCTTCAAGTGTAATCTCTTCTCCAGTACAAACTCTTATATATCCATCACTATTTGGTGCAGGAGTGGCTACATCTATCTGTGAAGTAATTACTTGACAAGGTGTAATACATGAAATAGCTGCTGCCCAACCACTAGTATTTCCTGAATCATTAGAAACAAACTCTATTGTAATACAACCACTAGTATTTTCCTCTGTCGCCACTACTAAACCAGGGGATAGTGCACCAGAAAATTGACCAAAAGCTAGGTCAGGATCGTTAGTATCACCGTTATAAATAGTTATAATATCAGTATTAAGTTGAGTACTGAACTCTGTGAAATTTAGTTCTATTCTTTGACCTGGATCTTCTGGACAGATAGTCATTACAATATTTTCGTCATTTCCGTAATTACCGAACTCTCCTCCTGAGTCATATAAAACACCTCCACATTGATTGACTACTCCGTTAAACATGTCAACATCTTGCGCAAACAATACCGATGAAAACATTACTGAAATTAAAGCTAAAAAGCACTTCATTTTTGTGAAATTTTTCATTGATATTGAGATTTTATGATGATGTAATAATTAGTATTATCAACATGATAAATACTAGAACCCTGAGAGTTAAATGCAAAATTATATTTCAAAGGATTGAATTTTTTAGGATCGAAAGTTTTATCTCTTTCAATGTTTGAAACAAAACTGTTCAATAGCGGAATTTCTGATAAGTTTTTACACTGCTTTTTATCAGCTTCCTTTGTG
The DNA here is from genome assembly GCF_058964685.1 of Winogradskyella sp. 266wxhm. Lineage (NCBI taxonomy): Bacteria > Pseudomonadati > Bacteroidota > Flavobacteriia > Flavobacteriales > Flavobacteriaceae > Winogradskyella > Winogradskyella sp. 266wxhm. The sequence goes on along the minus strand of NZ_CM179559.1, from coordinate 2,716,594 downwards.
ATTAATTTTATAACCACTCTATTTCTTAAAATGTCTTTAATGTTTTTTAAACGAAAAGCATTACTGTAAACATACTTTTCAGCCTGATCACCATAAACTTCATCTATTTGTTGTCTCTCTTTAATAGTTAGAGGTAAATCTACGTTATCATCAAATTGAATAACTTTAAGAGGGATTTTTTTAACTGTTTGCTGCCCAGACAAACAAAAGGGTAAAAGTAAAAAAATTAAAATTGTAAAAAATTTTGTCATAGCTTAACCTGAATTTTAGAATTGCGAAAAATAAGAAAATTTTATAGAAACAACTGTTAATTCACCAGTGTTAATTGGTATTTTAACGGTTTTACTTATATAACAGTTAGAATTAAAAAACTCCTACCTTATCTAAACTATTTTATTGCTTATCTTTGCATCTTCTTTTAATGATGGACTAATATTTTGTATATGAAAATTGAAAGTGATTTTAATGATATTGATGCTTTAGGCGATGACCACGTAGGAACTTCAAGTGATACACCTATGAGAGCTGATGCATTTAAACTTTCTGGTAAAGAGAAAATAGATATTATTAAGGACGATGTACGCCATATTATGGAAACCTTAGGACTAGATCTTACTGATGATAGCCTTAAAGGCACTCCAAACCGTGTTGCAAAAATGTTTGTCAATGAAATTTTTGGTGGTTTAGACCCTGAAAAAAAGCCAAGTGCTTCCACTTTTGACAACAAATATAAATATGGTGAAATGCTAGTAGAAAAAAACATTACGGTTTACTCTACTTGCGAGCACCATTTACTTCCTATAGTTGGTAGAGCTCATGTTGCTTATATCTCTAACGGTACTGTTGTTGGTTTATCTAAAATGAACAGAATTGTTGATTACTATGCTAAGCGACCACAAGTACAAGAGCGTTTAACTATTCAAATAGTAAAAGAACTTCAGAACGTACTAGGGACTGAAGATGTCGCTTGTGTTATTGACGCCAAACATTTATGTGTAAATTCTAGAGGTATAAGAGATATTGAAAGCAGTACTGTAACTTCTGAATTTGGTGGAAAATTCAAAGAAAAGGAAACTCGAAGAGAATTTTTGGATTATATTCAATTAGATACGCAATTTTAGCTTGTTTTCTCTGAGTTAGTTGTTTAGTTTTGCTAAACATTTTTTCAAACTCAAAACATGCCACTTTACGATACCCAAAATATAAAGATTTACAACTCTCTAACGGGAGAAAAAGAACCTTTTGAACCTATAACTAAAGGACACATAGGCATGTACGTTTGTGGACCAACGGTCTATAGTAATGTACATTTGGGTAATGTAAGAACTTTCATGTCTTTTGACATGATTTTTAGATACTTTAAGCACCTTGGTTATAAAGTTAGGTATGTAAGAAATATTACAGATGCAGGACATTTAGAAAATGATGCCGATCGTGGTGAAGACAAAATCACCAAAAAAGCACGTTTAGAAGCTATAGAACCAATGGAAATTGTACAGCGTTATACTGTAGATTTTCATAACGTTTTAAACACCTTCAACTTTTTGCCACCAAGCATAGAGCCAACTGCTACAGGTCATATTATTGAGCAAATAGAATTGATCCAAACTATCATAGACAATGGCTTTGCCTATATTGTAAATGGTTCTGTTTATTTTGATGTTCACAAATATAATGAGTCTAACGAGTATGGAATTTTGAGCAAACGTAAGCTTGAAGATCTTATTCATAATACACGTACGCTTGATGGACAAAGTGATAAAAAGAATCCACAAGATTTTGCACTTTGGAAAAAGGCTGAGCCTACTCACATTATGCGTTGGCCATCTCCTTGGAGCGATGGTTTTCCTGGCTGGCACCTTGAGTGTACAGCAATGAGCACTAAATATCTTGGAGAACAATTTGATATTCATGGTGGTGGAATGGACTTAAAATTCCCACATCACGAATGTGAGATAGCACAAAATAAAGCTGCCAAAGGCCAAGATCCTGTAAAATACTGGATGCACGCTAACATGCTTGAGTTAAATGGAGCTAGAATGAGTAAATCTACCGGAAACTATATTAATCCTGCCGAATTACTTTCTGGTAAAAACGACATTATGTCCAAAGGTTACAGTCCAAGTGTTGTGCGTTTCTTTATGATGCAAGCCTCTTACAAAAGTGTTCTAGACTTAACTGACGACGGACTTCTTGCGGCTGAAAAAGGCTTCAATCGCCTAATGGAAGCTCTAAAAATTGTTGGTACTTTAAAAACAAATGATTCTTCTTCTATTAACATTTCTGAATGGAAACAGCAATGTTATGATGCTATGAATGACGATTTTAATACACCAATATTAATCGCTAAGCTTTTTGATGCTGTAAAATTCATCAACCAAGTTAAGGAAGGTAATGCTACAATTTCTAAAGACGATTTAGAGCTACTAAAAGAAACTCTAGAATTATTTTCATTTGAAATTTTAGGCTTACAAGATGCTTCAAAAACAGACAACACTACCGTTAAATTAACTAGTGCTGTTGAAATTTTAATCAATCTTAGAAAAGAAGCAAGATTAAATAAAGACTTTGCACTTTCTGATAAGATTAGAGATGAACTCGCTGAAGCTGGCATACAATTGCAAGATGGCAAGGATGGCACAACTTTTACGACCAACTAAAAGTCACTTTTAAATATTCTTTAAAGGAACGAACTTATTAGTTTATATCATTCATTATGAAAAAAATTCTGATTGCTCCCTTTTTATTTATAATAAAGATCTATCAGACTTTTATTTCGCCTCTTACACCTGCAACATGTAGATATCAACCTACTTGCTCGCATTATGCTAAAGAAGCTTTGGAAGTTCATGGAATTTTTAAAGGCGGATGGTTAGCTATAAAACGGATTTTTAGTTGTCATCCTTGGGGAGGAAAAGGTTACGACCCTGTTCCACCAAAAGAAGATTAATATTACGTTAATCTCATTTTCAATACCTTTCAAAATAGTATATTTACAGCTCAAAGTGATATTATATGCATTTATTATACATTGTATGGGATCCTGTAAAGTATCTTGATTTAGGATTTTTTAAACTTCATTTTTATAGCGTTATGTGGATTGTAGCCTTTATCCTAGGCTTTTACATTATGAAGCGTATCTACAAAAACGAAGGTCAATCTGAAGAATCTTTAGATTCATTATTTATTTATTCTGTTTTAGGTATAATGTTGGGTGCAAGGCTTGGGCATGTTATATTTTATCAACCAGAGTTAATAACAGAAGACTTTTTTAGCATATTTCTTCCATTTAAATTTAAAGGTGGATTTGAATTTACTGGTTTCCAAGGTTTGGCTAGTCATGGCGCTGCCATTGCGATGATTATATCAATGTATTTATACAATAAGAAAATCTTAAAAAAATCAGTTTTATGGATTTTAGATCGAGTTGTTGTTCCTGTTGCACTAGGCGCTGTGTTTGTTAGAATTGGAAATTTCATCAACTCTGAAATCGTTGGAAAATTCACCAATAGTGATTTCGGTGTGGTTTTTAAACAGCTAAGTGAAACTGAGCCAAGACATCCAGCACAACTTTACGAAGCATTTTGCTATATTTTTGTGTTTTTAATTCTGTTTTATTTCTACTGGAAAACTAAAAAATCAGAACAACAGGGCTTTTTATTCGGCCTATTTTTAGTACTACTTTGGACCATACGATTCTTTGTAGAATTTGTAAAAAAAGCACAAGTAGATGCACGTGAAGACTGGTTCTTAAATACTGGGCAATGGTTAAGCATACCATTTGTACTCATTGGTCTTTATTTTATGTTTGCCTATAAGCCTAAAAAAGAATTGAACTAATGACTTTTAAAGTTTCTAAATACCCTTTTGTACTATTAGGATTATTGGCATTTACACAATGTAAAGAAACCGATAAACCTACTAAAACTGAGGACAAAGTTGAAGTTAGTTTTAAAAAAGAAGGTGTTTTAAAAATTAGAAGGACTAAGTCTGACTCTATTATAAAAACTTTAGATATTGAGGTCGCTGACAACGAATACGAAACGCAAACGGGTTTGATGTACAGATCAAAATTAGAAACTAATCACGGTATGTTGTTTGTATTCCCTTATGAAGACTACAGAAGTTTTTATATGAAGAATACAAAAATTCCATTAGACATTATTTATATCGCTGCAGATAGTTCTATAGTGAGTGTGCAAAAGAACGCTAAGCCTTTTAATGAAGCCTCTTTACCTTCAGGAACACCTGCTAAATATGTTTTAGAAATAAATGGTGGTTTATTTGATGAATGGCAATTGGAAGAAGGTGATAAAATTGATTTTAAAATTTTGAAATAAAGATCAAGACTGCTGTCTTACAGAAACGATAATAAAAAAAAAGCCCTTCTTTTCAGAAAGGCTCTTTTTTTGTATCAATGATAGAAAACTCAGCAATTACGCTTCCTCTTCTTCTTTTACTTTGTTCTTAAGTGATTCTGCTGCATCACCTTTTTTAGCTGTATCATACATTAATGGTGTAGCAATAAATACAGATGAATATGTACCTACAATAACACCTATTATTAATGCGAATAATAAGTCTTTAAGTGAATCTGCACCAAAGATGAACATTGCTAATAACACCACTAAAGTTGTTAAAGATGTATTTAATGTTCTACTAATTGTACTGTTTATAGATTCGTTTATAGTTCTCTTAAAGTTCCAGCTTGTATGCTCATTTAAGAATTCTCTAATTCTATCAAATACAACCACGGTATCGTTTAATGAGTAACCAATAACGGTTAATATCGCAGCAATAAACGTTTGATCAATCTCCATACTAAATGGCATAAATCTCCATGTTATAGAATAGATACCTAATACAATTATAACATCATGGAATACTGCAGCAACAGCACCAAGAGAGAATTGCCATCTTTTAAATCTAAATAAGATGTAAAGGAATACCACAACCAAAGATCCCAGAATTGCCCATACTGAAGATTTTTTAATATCATCTGCAATTGTTGGACTCACCTTACTAGACAACATTTTACCAATTTTTGCCTCACCAGAACCATCTAAAAATTCTTCATATGTCATTCCTGATGGCAAATACTTTTGTAAAGCACCGAAAAGCATAGACTGAACTTCTTCATCTGCTTCTATTGTACTGTCTTCAACTTTATATTTTGTTGAAATTTTTAACTGGTTAGGACCACCAATTGTCTTAACTTCAGCACTTTCAAAAACAGCATTTAAGTCAGATTTTACTTCCTCTACACTCACTTCTTGGTCGAAACGTACTTGGTATGTTCTACCACCAACAAAGTCAATACCTTGATCTAATCCTGTAGTGACTAAAGACCCTAAACTTGCTAATAATAAAACACCTGAAAGAATATAAGCAATCTTACGCTTCTTTAAGAAATCGATATTTACATTCTTAAATAAGTTCTTTGTTAAACCTGTTGAGAAGTCTAAGTTACCACCTCTATTTACATACCAGTCTATCAATAATCTTGTGATAAAGATTGCTGTAAATAATGATGTTAAAATACCTATGATTAATGTGGTTGCGAAACCTTTGATAGGTCCAGTTCCGAATACAAATAAGATAATCGCTGTTAAACCAGTAGTAATGTTAGCATCTAAAATTGAAGATAATGCATTAGAGAAACCATCTTTAATAGATTCTTTTTGCGATTTTCCTTTAGCTAACTCTTCCCTAATGCGTTCGAATATAAGTACGTTGGCATCTACCGAAATACCTATTGTTAATACAATACCTGCAATACCAGGTAAAGTTAATACTGCGCCTAAACTTGCTAAGACACCAAAAATTAATAAGATGTTTAATAACAAAGCGATATCAGCAAAAATTCCTGACTTACCGTAATAAAACACCATCCATAATAATACAAACACCAATGCTATTATAAATGATTTCATTCCACTATCAATAGCTTCTTGTCCTAAAGATGGACCAACTTCATCTGCTTGAACAATTGTAGCCGAAGCAGGTAATTTACCAGCTCTTAAAACGTTTGCTAAATCCACCGCCTCTGTTAAAGAAAACGCTCCAGAAATTTGAGAATTACCTCCAGAAATAGGACCTGTAGAAACACTTGGTGCAGAGTAAACAATATCATCTAAAACTATGGCAATATAACCTTGAGTTTCATAAGCCACTTTAGTCATTTCCTCCCAAGTCTTTGCACCTTGAGCATTCATTTGCATACTAACTGCTGGTCTGCTTAACTGATCATAATCTTGTCTTGCATCTGTAATAACAGCACCACTTAATTCTGGCTCACCATCTCTATTATTTTTTATTGCATATAATTGAGAATACTCAGAATCTTCTTCTTGTAATCCCCAAACAAATTTTAAGTAACGCATTTCTGCTGGTAACTGCGCTCTGTTTTTAGGGTCATTAAGCTTAGCCATTACTCTTTCCTTATCCTTAGCTAGGAACATCCCTATTACAGGACCGTTTCCAAAACCTTGAATACCTAATGGGTTTACATCTGCAACGTTTGTTGAATCTGCAGACTCTATCTGACCAGTTAATTCATCAATAGCATTAGCGGTTGAATCTTGCTCTACTTCTGCTTCTGCAACTTCTTCTTCATTTGCTGGTTTTTCTTTTTCAGCTGCTTCTACTAAAGCTTGATTAACTTGTAATAAATAAGGTGCAACCTCATCTACTTTATAAGTTTCCCAGAATTGTAATTGTGCTGTTTTAGTAACTAAATCTTTAACACGCTCTATATCTTTAGCACCTGGAAGTTCTAATAAAATACGACCAGAGTTTCCTAAACGTTGAATGTTTGGAGATGTAACACCAAACTTATCGATACGCTTACGTAATACCTCAAAAGCAGAAACAATAGACTCATCTATTTTAGTTTCAAGAATACCTTTTACTTCATCATCAGACATGTTTCTGTCGATGGTACCCATCATATCACGATTAGCGAAAATATCTGGCGACGCTAATTTTGTATCTCCTTTAATAGCATCGAAAGCTGCGAAGAACGATTGCAAGTAAGAATCTTGTGAATCTTTTTGAAGTTCATCAGCATCATCTAAAGCTTTGTTAAACACAGGATCTTTACTGTTTCCTGCTAAACCTTTTAAGATGTCTCTTACTGAAATTTGAAGAATTACGTTAATACCACCTTTAAGGTCTAAACCAAGGTTCATGGCATTGTTTTGTACTTCTGGGTACGTAAACTGTGCTACTCCTAAGTTGTAAACCTCAATAGGCTCAAACTTATCTCCTACTTTAACTTTAGTTGTTTTTAAAGAATCTAAGTAGTTAATTTCTGCTACATTTCGCTTAGTTTGGTAATCCTCAACCGTGTCAGGATACTTACTAATTGCGGCTTGCTCTGCTTGCTCATCTATTTGATTGGCTTTAAATGTAAAAGACAATTGGTAAATACTTACCAACCCAAATAAAATGGCAAAAAGTTTAATTATTCCTTTGTTTTGCATTTTGTAATTATTTAGTGTCGAATCTTATATAAAATTTTTCTGGGCGCAAATATATACTTTACATCCAAACTCGACAATTGTTTTTATTGATATGATTTTTATAGCTTTTTGATTGATAAAAGCTTTGAAAAGTTGATTATAGAATTATTGTAGATTATATAATTCTAGCAGCGTTGGGTCCTGCCCTAACTTCAGGTATTTTATGAGTATTGTTGTTTGAAATAATGACTACAGCGTACATTTCTGTTTCCGTAGTATTTTCAAATATAGTATGCGAAGTATTAATATATTTCGCAAAGGCTTTTACTTTAAAATCGTTATGAGGATGATCTGTTTTTTGATTAAACTCAACAACTTCTGTACCTTCAAAACCCCAATCATTATTATGAGTATCTTTCTGAATTTCAGAAATATTAAGTTCATAATCCTTTACATCCTTTTGTTCTGAAGGGTTACTAGACTTGTCTTGGTTTGAATTAAAACTTACTTTGAAGTTTTCTTGAAGAAGTAAATTTTGAATAAGTTCAACATCTGATTCACTGTAGTAAGTAATCTTCAATTGACCTTGTGCATCATAACCAATTTGCACATGCTTTGCGCCAATACGTTGTAATTCTTCCTGAATGTTCAGAATCGTCTTTTCTGTATCTTGATCAGAAATATTTTGATCAGAAAAATGAACTACAATCTGCTGATTTGGAACAATAGGCTGCTCTACTAACGTTCCAAAAAACGCTAGTAAAACGATAAGGATTCCAAATTGCAATCTAATTTTCACGCGCCAAATATAGAAAAAAATAAAGACTGTATTTCTACAGTCTTTATTAAATATATTCTGTTAAGAATGAATTTTATAATTCTAAAAGACCATTTGTCTTTTTAACTCCTTCTGCACTTGCAGCCATATGCTCTTTTTCAGCATCGCTTAATGGTACATCTACAATGCTTTCAATACCGTTTTTACCTAAAACAACTGGAACACCAATACAAAGATCACTTAATCCGTATTCCCCATCTAATAACGTAGAACAAGGGTAAATTTTCTTTTGGTCGCAAGCAATCGCTTGTACTAAACCACTAACAGCAGCACCTGGAGCATACCAAGCAGAAGTACCTAATAATTTAGTTAGTGTAGCACCACCAACTTTAGTATCTTCTTTTACTTGCTCAAGACGTTCTTCTGATAAAAATTCAGTAACTTTTATACTGTTTCTAGTCGCGTGAGATGTTAATGGTACCATACCAACATCACTGTGACCACCGATAACCATTCCGTCAACATCACTAATTGGTGCTTCTAAAGCTTCAGCTAATCTGTATTTGAAACGTGCAGAATCTAAAGCTCCACCCATTCCTATGATTCTATTTTTAGGAAGGTCTGTAGTTTTATGAACTAAGTAAGTCATTGTATCCATCGGATTACTTACTACAATGATAATAGTATTTGGAGAGTGCTCTACTAAATTAGCAGAAACAGTTTTTACGATACCTGCGTTGATACCTATTAATTCTTCACGAGTCATTCCTGGTTTACGAGGAATACCAGAAGTAATTACACAGATGTCACTATCTGCAGTTTTAGAATAATCGTTTGTACTACCTGTAATTTTTGTATCAAATCCGTTAAGTGAAGCACATTGCATTAGGTCCATTGCTTTACCTTCTGCGTATCCTTCTTTAATGTCTAAAATTACAACTTCTGAAGCGAAATTTTTAATAGCAATATACTCGGCACAACTTGCACCAACTGCTCCAGCTCCAACTACTGTTACTTTCATGTTTTTATATAATTTTTTATTGTGAAACTAAATGTATTAATAGCAACAAATTTACAAATAAAATCCCTGTAAAAGAAGAAAGCACAAGAGTATATCTTGTGCTTTTCAATATTTAAAAAAATATTTTTTCTGACTATCTAAATCCAAAATTAATACCTACAGAAAAGGCATCAAATTCTGAAAGATGATATTCTGCATTCAATCTGAAAAAACCTAGTTTTAATTTTGTCCCGATAGTTCCTCTGACAGCTGAAACCTCACTGGAAACTGAAAATGGATCTGTAATAGTATCTGTTGTTAAAAATCCATTTGTTACTCTATAGTTACCTTTTAAATCAGACTCTGCTTTTCCGCTAATATATCCTAAACCACCATAAAAATTAATTACAGGCATTTTGGTTGAAGCTATAAGCTGAAACAACCATGTATTAGTACTATTTTCCAATTTCTGATTTTCACCATCAATTCCTGACGAATCGGTAATATCATAAGAACCATCTAAGTGATTGTAAGCTACCAAACCAGAAATTGCCACTGGCCAAATTTTATCTGCTGGCAACCAATCTGTAAATTCCACTTGTAAACCTGCACCATACATACTTATATCAACTTCATCAGTTTCTACCTTAGGAACAAAACGTGCTTTTAACTCTAAACCACTACTTATACCAACGGCACCCTGTATAAAGGCTGTCGGAAGCATATTAGCACTTTGATCACCTATACCTTGTGGAAGCTCAATCTGAGCTGTTTGTGTTCCAAAAATCGGATCATCATATTGAATCTCAACAAAAATATCAGGATTATTCTCTCCTAAAACAGAAGCTACATTCTGTGCGCTTGGACCAGTTACAAATTGCACATTATTATAATCTGCCGTGTTCAAGTAAAAGGTTTTATCTTCATCTTTTACCAAAGAAGCATTTGCTATTACTGAAATCTCAAAGCCTCCTAAGGGCTTTACTTTTGCCGAATTAAACCAGTTAGCATTCATACTGTGCATGATTCCATTAGTACCAGGAGCCAAATAATCTTTTGCGAAGCGTTGCGCATCATCTATACCTGCAGCAAGAAGAACATCTATATCATTTTGCGCACGAGTTAATAAGCTGATTAAAAAAACTATTGAAAATAAAATTCTTTTTTTCATTTGAATTGGGTTTAAATCTGGGACAAATATATTAAAACAACCTTAATTAAACACTTTACCGACATAATTTGTATTTTATCGACATTCAAGTGTATAAAAAAAGCAACTACATTATTAACGTAATTGCTTTAAGTTTAGTTTTAAAAAATATTATTTACGCGTCAATATTAGCATAGATAGCATTCTTTTCTATAAATTCTCTACGTGGTGGTACCTCATCTCCCATTAACATTGAGAAGATACGGTCTGCCTCAGTTCCATTATCAATATTAACTTGACGTAATGTTCTAAACTCAGGATTCATAGTGGTATCCCAAAGTTGCTCTGCATTCATCTCACCAAGACCTTTATAACGTTGTATACCTACACTACCACCAAAAGATTCGGCTATAGTATCACGCTCTTTGTCTGACCAAGCATATTGTTTCTTAGAGCCTTTCTTCACCAAGTATAATGGTGGAGTTGCAATATAAACATGTCCTTGTTCTATCAATTCTTTCATATAACGGAAGAAGAAGGTAAGAATTAGAGTCGCAATGTGAGACCCATCAATATCGGCATCACACATAATTACGATTTTGTGGTAACGTAATTTTGAAAGGTTTAGCGCTTTACTATCTTCTTCTGTACCAATTGTAACACCTAATGCTGTAAAGATATTTTTGATCTCTTCATTTTCAAAAACCTTGTGTGTCATTGCTTTTTCAACATTAAGAATTTTACCTCTTAATGGTAGAATTGCTTGAAACGCTCTATCTCTACCTTGTTTAGCTGTTCCACCTGCGGAATCACCCTCAACCAAGAATACTTCACACTTTTCAGGATCTTGTTCTGAACAATCTGATAATTTCCCAGGAAGTCCACCAATACTCATTACAGTTTTACGCTGCACCATTTCACGTGCTTTCTGAGCTGCATGACGTGCTTGAGCTGCAAGTATTACTTTCTGAACGATAGTTTTAGCATCATCTGGGTGTTCTTCTAAGTAATCTGTTAACATTTCTGAAACTGCTTGAGACACAGACGCTGAAACTTCACGATTACCCAACTTAGTTTTTGTCTGACCTTCGAACTGTGGTTCTGCAACTTTTACCGAAACGATAGCTGTTAAACCTTCACGGAAATCATCACCTGCAATATCGAACTTTAACTTATCTAACATTCCTGATTCATCCGCATATTTTTTCAATGTATGCGTTAAACCACGTCTAAATCCTGATAAGTGCGTACCACCTTCGTGCGTATTAATGTTATTTACATAAGAGTGAAGATTTTCCGCATAAGACGTATTATAAATCATAGCCACCTCTACAGGAATACCATTCTTTTCCCCTTCAAAAGCTATAGCACTTTGCATTAAAGGCTCTCTGTTTCCGTCTAAGAACTTTACAAACTCAGTAAGACCTTCTTCCGAATGAAACGTTTCTCCTTCAAAAGAACCATCCTCTTTTTTGCTTCTTTTGTCTATTAAATGAATTGTAATCCCTTTATTAAGGTATGCCAATTCTCGCATACGACTTGCTAAAGTATCGTAATTGTATTCTAATGTTTGTTGGAATATTTGAGGATCTGGTTTAAAAGTTACAATAGTACCTGTTTTATCAGACTCACCAACAGCCTTAACTGGGTAAAGTGTTTTTCCTCTTTCGTATTCTTGTTCCCAAATTTGTCCACTTCTGTAAACTGTAGCTTTTAAGTGCTCTGACAATGCGTTCACACAACTAACACCTACACCATGAAGTCCACCAGAAACCTTATAAGAATCCTTATCGAACTTACCACCTGCTCCAATTTTAGTCATTACAACCTCTAATGCAGATACACCTTCTTTTTTATGTAAATCTACCGGAATACCACGACCATCATCTTCTGTAGTTATGGAATTATCCTCATTGATAGTTACCGAAATATTATTACAATGACCAGCAAGTGCCTCATCAATAGAGTTGTCTACAACCTCATACACTAAGTGATGTAATCCTCTTACTCCAACATCACCAATATACATTGATGGACGCATGCGCACGTGCTCCATCCCTTCGAGGGCTTGGATACTATCTGCGCCATATTGCTTTTTGTTTTCTTCGCTCATATAAACTTATAATTTTATTGCTATTTCAACACAAAAAAAGACGCTGTTTTGGCGTCTCTTTTGAGTACAAACAAATATACGAATTTAGATGGCTTTTTAAAAGCTTTTAATCGATTGAAAGGGATAATTATTAACAATTGTTAATTAAGAAAAAGTTGCTTAAAACGCCTAAAAAGTACTTTAAATTGGATCTTAGTGTTTTTTTCTACTTACCGACAATTGAATTTTACAAAAGTGTTTTATCGACCGTTATTTTGCTTTTAATTGGTTCAACATTTTACCTTTATTTCTATACTTTCTTCTAAAATATTCTGTCAAAACTATTCCGGTTACTAAAACACAAATCTGCATAATCAAACTAACAGTCTCACTGTCTAAAATTAAATCTTGAGTATTTTCTGTTTTATAGTCTAAATACCATAAACCCTCTCTATTATCTTTTTGACTTACCAAAGCTAAAATAATATTTAAACCCATGTGCAATCCTGTAGGTAACGCTATTCCTTTAGACCAGATTAATGCAACACCATAAATTAGCGCCCAAACACCAGGACCTAACAACTGAACAAAAAATGTAGCACCTGTAAAATCATGATACCAAGTAAAAAGTAATGCCATTAAAATTTGGGCAGGCCAAATTCCACCAAGTTCAATGAGCTTTGTAAATGCATAACCTCTAAAAATCACTTCTTCCATATATGCAAGTGGAAAAAAAGCCAATAACCATATCAAAACACTCGGAATATTTGCTTCTTCATTAAAAGAAATTTGCAATTCTGAAAGGGTTAGAATTATCGCAAACATTGTTATTGCTACCAAACATCCAATCATTAGCCCTTTTAAAAAGTTGATTGGAGTATTCTTACTAAAAGAAAACCCTATATCCCTTAATGTTTTCCCATCTTTTTTTACAAAACCATAGGTAAGCAACAAAGCAATTGCAGTAACGAGTATTCCACCAAAGCCATACTTACTCAGTGAAGCAAAGGGCACAATATTCAAAAGAATTAAAATTACTATAAAAGCAATAGGTAACATAAGTGCAGAAGATATCTGCATGAATTTTGTTTTCATGTCATATAAATTTTAAAATGTTAAAAAATGAACTAAATCTTTTTTGATTTAAGGAAAGGGATGGATAACGGATAATAGCAAGTTCCTGAACTTAGTGCAGACATTAAATTTTTCAGGCTAAAAATAATACCGAAAAGAAATACTGCTGCCGTTAGAAAATAATTGAAACCTGGAAATGGAAAAAACAACAATAAAGATATAATCAGCAAGAGGTTTATAGTACAATGAAAATTAATAATTGCACGACCATGTTCATCATATATTTTATTGTCTTCTGCTTTACTTATCCATATAAAAAGTGGAAATAAAACATTTGCAAAAGGGATTACTAAACCAAAAAATGGTGAGCCATGTAGCAACAGCATCCATTTGCGTTGTACGGTTTCTGTTTTCGGGTCGTCTAAAACTATTAAGTCCTCTACTTCTATTCCCAAACCTACAGCTAGTAATTTTACGGTTTGCAAATGCGGTTGCACATCACCCTTTTCTATTCGTTGTATTGTACGAATTGTAACTGATGATTCTTCTGAAAGCTGCTCTTGTGTAAAGCCTTTTAGTTTTCTCTGATAAACTAAGTTGTCACTGATAGAATTATTTTTCATTGCTATTGTTTTGCTGATACAAACTTACAGCTAACACCTGGTTTTTAGCACGACATTTAAATGTCACCTATCTGTCATTATTAGTAAATATAAGGGTTTTGAAGCACACCACTATTAAAAAGCTTCATAATACGATAAGATATTTTTCTAAAACAATCAAAACTTAGTCATTAATCAGACTTTAGTTCTTCGTTGATACTTTCGAGAATTTTCTCGGTTTTTTCGAGAAGGAATTTTGCTCTATCAGTAGTGTACCATATATGATATATTTCTTTAACTAAGACGTTTTGAAAATCATGATCATTGACCAATGATACAAAATCAGAAGGAATAGCCCTATCTCTTAAATCTGGATATTTTTCATCATCAAGAAACCAATCTGTTAAAGAAATATGACGTTCTACAATAGGCCTATGTTCTTTTAAAACAAGATTTTTTGTCTCAAATTCCTGTTCTTTAAAGCTCGATAAGTAAGATGGATAAGCTGTAAGGTGTTTTTTTAAACTATCGTTAGAAATAAGCTGAAGATTATCTGAACTTAAAATAACATTTAAACTTCCTTCTATGATTTCGGTATTAGGAAAAAAAGTACCCGATAAATAACTAATTACCGAATCGTTGATTTCTTCCTTAGTGAAACCCAGATATTTTATTTGTCTCTCTAGACGACGTCTGAGCACAGGATAATAGTCTAGCGAAGCTTTTAAATTACTTCTTGTAGATTGAAAGTCTTCCTGAAGTGACATTAGCATTTTTGTTTCCTTGACTTTATCCTTTCTTTCTTCATTCCAGTTATTAATCTGAAGTGCAATTAGAATTCCAACTACAACAAGAATGATTTCGCCAATAGCATATCTAAAATACTTACCAGTTTTACCTTCGTTAAGAAGTGACTTTCTAATATTTCTAAAGATTTTAATCATAATTCACTTAATTCTTTATCGATTAAAGCTACAGACTCCTTGGTTAACCTGAGTAAACCAAATTTTATCCAGATTTCATCATTCATATAATTTTTATAAATATTCCCAAGAGCTATATAGGTCTCAGGATCCTTAATTACTTCTAATAATTCCGATTCATTTAACAAAAATTCTGGATGTGTAGGAATAGGCGGATGTGATGAAATACGTTCTGGCACATCAGGATTCATTCCCAGTTTAATCTTTAGTTTTTCAAGTTTAAGATCACTATTGTAGTAATTTTTACTTCTTTCCTCATATATTGAAGTTCTTGACTTGGTATAGTCCTTTAAGAGGGACAATTTTTGTTTTAAAGTATCACTTAAAAGCTCAAATTTACCAGTGGAAACAGCTTCCTCTTGAACCGTATTCAAAAATGACAATGTTGTTGCATACATCGCCTCAGACAAATATTGCTTTAAGCTATCTGGAGGCAAAGTAATTTTACCTGCAGAAACATTAAGTACTTTATTAAACTTACTGTTGCTATCATACAACTCTAAAGTATAGCGTTCTAATGTCTCCTGATTGATTAATAATTCTTTTTTTAGCGCCAACATTAGTTTTTCCTTACTATTTTCTAATTTTCTATTTTCGTTCCAATTGTTAATTTGAAGCGCTATTAAAATACCAATAACAACAAGTACAATTTCTCCAATAGCATATTTAAGGTACTTTCCAGTCTTACCTTCATTGAGAAGGGATTTTCTAATATTTCTAAAGAATTTAAGCATAGGTGATTATTTCTTCAATTTGAGATTAATACCATAAGTTAGTTTTCGCCAGAGCCACTCCATAGGACCGAATTTAAAATAGGATAACCATATTTTGCTAAGTAGGATTTGCATAGCAAAAATCACTAAACCGATAATCATAACATAAGTAAAACCGAACTTACCTGTTAAATTAAATCCAACACCGTAAAAGATTATTATAGATATAAAGGTCTGAAAAAGATAATTTGACAATGCTGTTTTACCAACGGGAGCAAACCAATTTAAATACTTTGTCCCTTTTTTAGTCCACAACGCAATTCCTGCCGCATAACTCAAAGCTAAAGGCACAGTACCTAAGGCATAAGCTAGAATATGAAAAAGATGTAAGGTATCTGAATTTTCAGTATAAATTTCTATGTAGCCTCTAACAATATTTATTGGTAAGCCAACAATCAATCCAATTACAAATACTTTCTTTAGGAAACTTGTATCTTCAAGAAGATTATTATTTAAAATTTTTCTACCTGCCCAAAGGCCAATCAAAAAAATACCAAAAACTTTAAAAATTCGTGCTTCATCCAATATCATGCCTATCCTTACAAAACCGTTTCCAAGGCTCATTTTGAAGAAATCACCAATATTGTCATTTTCAAGAAAGGCTAATATATTTGGTTGTAAATATTCACCAAATTTAATTACTGGCATTTCAAAGTGTTGATAGACTTCAGTACTTTTTTGAAAAGCTATTCCTGGATAATAAATTCCTGAAAAATGCATAAACGCCCAATTCACCAAAGGAAATAAAATAAGTATAGAGGCCGTGACAAGAAGTGTTTTGTTTGACTTCTTCACAAACCAAATGAGGAAAAACCCTAGAAATGCATATAAGGTCAAAATATCTCCTGGCCAAAACAAAAACATGTGAATTAAACCAAATAGTAGAAGCCAAAACATGCGTTTCCTAAAAAAAGGTGCAAAGGCTTTATTATTAGACGTAAGGTTATTATACTGTATGTAACAACCGATACCAAATAATATGGAAAATATGGAATAGAACTTACCATCGACAAGAACATAGTTTACGAAAGCAAAGATTTCATCGGTTGGTAATGTATAGGCTATCTTTTCTTTTGGAAAAAACCAAATTCCAGAAAAGAATAAAATATTAGCAGAATAAATAAAGAATATGGCAATGCCTCTTAAAATATCAAGATAGTGAATGCGCTCACTTTTTTGAATGGGTTTAACTGTATCATTTTGCATCTTGGTTGGTGGTTTTGGTTCGTTTTATTTTAACTGTTTTATTTAATCATAAATATGCTTTTGTGTAATTATTCTTATTTCAGATATTTTGTCTATTGCTAATTGCGTGTTCCTCACAATCCCTTTTCTATTGTCTTGATAAATTTTAAAAAAAGTTATGGTTGATGGATTTTCAAAGAACTCTTTTGGATTATTAGGTTCACAATATTCACGCCACCTAAAATCAAGAAAATCATTCTTTAATATTGGTTGCCAATCTTTTTTAAAAGACTGCTCCACATCATCTAAAGACTGATATACTTTAAATAAATTATCATCGTAATACGATATTAATGCCAGTTGAAGTGTTTTATCAGATATTGTTTCAATACCTCTAGCTTTTAATATCTCAAATGCACTAGATTGTGACTTGAACCTTTCAAATGTTATTATTTTTCCCATCCAGAAATAGAGACTATCTATATAATTTCCCTTAGCAATCTCCTTTAATACACGATCCGTTAATAAGATACCTTCCTTTGCTTTATCTAACTCAATTGATAGCGCTAAAGAATCTTTTTGTAGATTTTGATTGATTAAAGACAGTATTTCTTTTTCATAATTTCGAGTTTTACGATTATCATTCCAGTTATTAATCTGCAATGCCATTAAAATACCAATAACCACAAGTACAATTTCCCCAATAGCGTATTTAAAGTATTGGGTAGTTTTGCCTTCATTTAGAAGTGACCTCCTAATATGTCTAAAGAATTTTATCATACTGGTTTGGTCATTTTATAAGTACTTTTTAATTTGAGAAATTAAATCTATTGCCATTTCCTTTCTAATTTTTATTGAATACAATATCATTTGTTTTCTATCTAAAGCAAATCGAATTCTTTGTCTGCCTTCGGTGGAAGCAATAACTCGTAACAACTCTTGTTTTCTCTCAGATTCAGATTGTTTATAACTCGGGTTGTTTTTGACCTTAAAATATTGCGGAATTTCCATTTGTAGCGCATCAAGCCAAAAGTCCTCATCTTTATTGGTCCTTTGTTCTTCCCATGTAAACTGTTTTTCCGCATACTCGGCTGACGTAATGTAATATTCACTAATAGCTTGATCTAACTCAGATGAACCCAGTAAAGAGGTGAGACTTGCGTTATTAATTTTATCAAAAGCTTGAGTGGTTAAAAGTAGTCCTGCTTGATTTAATGGAAGCATAAAAAATATAGAGTCTGCCTTTGTATTAGCAAAAAGAGAATCATTCAAAAGCTTTACGCAATTATTACTCTGAAACTCATAATTTGTAATACTTTGGTTTAGCATTAGTGTATCGGTAGCCAAATCTTCTACCATGTTTTTTAATAACTTACGAGCTCTATTATTTTCTATTCGGTTTTGGTTCCAATTATTAATTTGTAACGCAATTAATATCCCAATCACTACCAGAATAATTTCTCCAATGGCATACTTTAGGTAATTATTAGTTTTGCCTTCGCTAAGAAATTTTTTACGGATGTTTCTAAAGAGTTTAATCATTTTCATCTAGAGTTTGAAGGGTTTCTATAAGCGCTTCCGTTTTTTTGGAAACCATATCATAAATCATGATTCTTGAGTTAGTAAAGTCTAACTTTGAATTTAGTAAATTGTCAAAAACCGTGATAAAATCAACATCATCCATAGCATTCCAAGTTTTAGATTTGAATTTATCATTGATTCCAAAAAAATTATACTTTTCGGGTTTTGTGACCAAAAGATTTTGCACTTGGACTGCATGTAGATAATCCGCAAGGTATAGCTCTATAAGATCATTATATTCTTCCTGAATCGCTGTGAGTTCGAGCATTAACTCTTGTACATATTTAGGATATAATTGTATTTCCCCCGAAGTTTGTAAAGACCGCATTGTCTTGTCGTTGTAGTTTTTTTTGTTATCTATTACCATATCAAACTCATATCGGGCAATCTGTTTCATGGTGTCTATGGTTGCGCTTTCTGATTTTAGTCTTTCATGAAAACCTTTCAAGATATCCATTTGTTTCTTAAGAAATTCTGTGTTCTTTCTAAAATCTGTAGTGTCTTGTTTTAGTTCTTTTAAAAGGGACTTGGTGTAAGCACTTCTTTTATTTAAACCTTTTCTGTTTTCATTCCAATTATTAATCTGTAGGGCTATCAGAATACCAATAACAACAAGCACAATTTCGCCAATAGCATATTTTAGATACTTACTTGTTTTACCTTCATTAAGAAGTGATTTTCTAATATTTCTAAAGAATTTTATCATAGCATCAGTCTATTTTTTTAAACTCTCTTACTCCATTTTGATCAAAGGCAAGACTTTTTATGTTGCCTTCATCTCTATTAAAATACACGCGCTGAAAATATTTTTTAATATAAAATTTATCCGTTTCGTAAGGTAAAATTTCATTATTAGGTATGTTTGCGCCATCCTTGTCATAGTAACTTAACAAGAGTTTTTTATTTTCAAATTTTATCATTACAAAGGTTTCTTGTGTTAACTCATATCGTCCAACGTATTGTTTGAGAACATCTTGGGGTAGCTCAATAGCTTTAAAGTTGTACTCTTCGGGTAATTCTGGTAACGGGTCTGTAGTAGGGTCTTGCTGTTTTAGCTCATTATAAACAGCATTTAATAAGCCAACCGTAGCAGCTTGAAATTCTTCTAGATGATTTAATGCATACTGCTTACTTTCTAAATCATTAATGATGAGATTTCTTCCTCTAGCAGACGTTGCAAATTTTATAAGCCCTAGCCTGTTTAAACCATAATATTCTTCTTGAGTTTCATTTATAAGTGACGGATATTCATCAACAGGATACCAATCAAAATAGTCTTGTTGATACTGGAAATAGTCCGCATATTTTTTTAATTCTTCAATTAAAAAGGATAGTGATAGTTTTAAGTTTACTACCTGCTTATTATAATAATTGGTAACCATTGTATTTAACTGGTCGTTATTGGATAATTTAGAAATACCTAAATTGGTCATTTTATTATAAGTTAATTCACTTACCTTAAAATCTAAATTTTGAGGTGATACAAGCATATAAAGACTATCTAATGGTAAGGTGTTTATGTTTTTAGTTTTTAAAGCAGCTTCATGGTTTTCAATGCTTTTTTTTAATCCGTTTATATAGAAGTCGAGCAAAACAACATCATCCTGTAGCTCATAGCGCATTTCGGTTAAATATTGATAGCCTAATTCGGTTTGTTTGCGCTTTTCATTCCAGTTATTAATTTGAAGCGCTATGAGAATACCAATAACAACGAGTATGATTTCGCCAATGGCATATTTAAAGTATTTTGAGGTTTTACCCTCATTTAAAAGTTTTTTACGAATGTTTCTAAAGAATTTTATCATAGGTCACTTTTGCATTTTTATTTCTTTTTCTAGTAACTCGATAATATGATCAATGGTAATTATCAAACCTTCTAAAATTCTTGAAGCAGTACTATTAGTATCGAGTTTTAAGTTAATAATATTCCAAAATTCCATACTATAAAGGAGGTTCTCATAGTTGGTATCTGGACCTTTATCAAGAAATCCATCATAGTAGTAATTATTGGTAGCGGTTTGGCTATAGTTTATATGCTTAATGTAAAAAGGTTCAACATTGGTTATATATTGATCTAAAGCAAAGCTTGACACTTGATTTCTAACCAATCTCAGATCCAGCAATCGCTCCAGGTATATTTTTAAGGAATCGTTCTTTATGGCTACTTGTAGATCCTGATTATAAAACTCATCTAGCACAGGAAAAGAAATATTTGGATCTCCTGCAACTGTAAGGCTTCCCAATAAGGATTTTAAAACAGGTATGGAATCCGCGTTCTTATAAGCAGTTATATGTGCGATGCGCTCAACGTCTTGATTGAACTTTCGATTACCTTTTTGATAATTTTTGAGCCAATCTTTCTTTTGCCTCATCTCCACAAGCATTTTATTGAAATAGTTGTCGATTTTTTCTTGAGATTTCCTATTCTCATTCCAGTTATTAATTTGAAGCGCTATGAGAATACCAATAACAACGAGTATGATTTCACCAATAGCATATTTAAAATACTTGCTTGTTTTGCCTTCACTAAGAAGTGATTTTCGGATGCTTCTAAAGAATTTAATCATTCGTTTTCTTTTAGTTGTTTTTCAATCATATCTATGGTGGTTAGAATGAAATCTTTCAAGTTTAATTCATTAACCGCTACATAATCTTGATTATGTTTATGGTGCCATATTTGGTTCTCAAATTCCATTAAATCTTCTTGAGGTAAATTATATTTGAATGGTGAACTTTCCTTGTAGGCTTCCAAATAGTTATTCTTGTCAAATGCTAATTTTTTGGTTAACTCACCATTTGCCAAAGGAAATCGCTTCATTAAAAAAGGGATAAGGTTTATAGTGTAATTATCTGACCTAAAAAGAATATCCTCTTCACAATCTACAATTGTAGTTAACCAATTACTCAATTGCCTGCGCAGTTCCTCATTCTTTAAATAGCTTAATTTATCGGAATTAACGATCTCATTAGAAACCCCTGTTCTAGCATCAAAAGAATTAAAGTTACCTATAGCTATCAATAACTCATCAACCTTTTGAGAGTTTTTGCCAATGGTGTTAGACCTAATTATTACGGTAAGCTCAATACAAGATTGACTCACTTTTTTATTGATTTTGATAGACTCCTCTAACTCTGTTAAATTATATTGAAATTCACTTTTCAGATCTGAAAGCAATTCCTCTTCCTTTTTATCCTCAATGCGCTGTTGATTCCAACTGTTAATCTGAAGTGCTAAAAGAATGCCAATGACCACTAAAATAATTTCGCCAATAGCATAAAGCAAGTACTTACTAAAACGATTTTTAGCTACTAAATTCTGACGCATTTTTCGGAAAAATCTTATCATTGAACTTTAGTTGTTACCTTCTATTTCTTCATCTATTTTACTTATTAAGTCCATAACTTTCTCAGATAGTTCGGTGTAGTTTATAGACTGCTCCCTAAAAGCCAGTTTTTTCAGTATAACCCATGTACTAAATGCTCTATTTGTGGCGAGACTATGCAAATCAAATTGAGGAAGTTTGGTTGCAATACCTGTTAATTGTTCACTCACTTCTTTTGTGGCAACGATTTGAGAAAAAACTTCAGGAAAAACAAAATTTTGGTTGGTTTCTGAAATACGCTTGTCATCAAAATTAAGTTTGGTCAGTTTGTAGTACTCCAAAAGCTCTTTTCTAAGTTCTGCATTTTCTACCAAATCAATTTTACCCGTGCTCAAAGACTGATCAAAAGTTGAGCTACTAGACTCAAAATAGATATTTGAAATTATTGCTGAAGCATGACCTATAAATTTATTAGGATCAAAAGGCACAGCTTCATTTATTGACAGCAAGATTGTATCTGCAGATTTTGAATAGGATAAAGCCTTTCCCTTAAATTCATCAAGCAATTTCTTATCCGTTTCTAAATCTTCCTTAAAGTTCTTTAAAATTTGCTGCTCTTCTACTCTATTCTTTTTGTAATCTTTCCAATTATTGATTTGAAGTGCAATCAAAATACCAATAACCACAAGTATTATTTCGCCTATAGCATAGAGCATATACTTTGAAAAACGATTTTCTTGAAGTAATTTTTGACGTGTTTTTCGGAAAAATTTTATCATCAGGTTTTGATTAGTTTTTTAGGTTTGAATTCAATAAAGCCATCAATTCTTGATTTTGTTTCTGAGTATTTTTGATTAATTCATTTTGAACATTAATAATCATTTTAATACCAAAAAGATCAGACATCAATTTATTGTCCTTTTCAATTTCCAAATCGCTCAATGGAGGCATCTTTGATGAAAAACCAATCCAATTTTGCACAAATTCTTTTGTGAAAAACTTAGGATAATGCTCATCTACAACTCTCCTATTTAATACTGATATACGATTCTGAACTCCATCTAAATAGGGATAGTTGTAATACTCCGACAAGGATTTCCTAAACTCATTATTTCTAATGAGACCAATACTTTCAGCTGACAGCATATTATTGAATGCAATACGTACAGGATCGAAAACTTCATAATAGGTAAAGTTATTGGCGTTTTTATTCAAAATAGCATAACGTTCTTGGTTTGTAAGTGTGTCTATAAAAATCTGTAGCATGTCTTCAACTATTTTCACCTTATTTCTATTAAAATCCAATACTAATTGTAATTTCAATGAATCTTGTTGAAGGTTATTTCGGATTTCTAGCAAATAGGCTTGTTCCTTATTTTGAATCTGTCTATTTATATTCCAATTATTAACCTGTAGTGCAATTAAGATCCCTATGACTACAAGAATAATTTCACCTATAGCATAAAGCAGATATTTTGTAAAGCGATTCTCTCGAAGGAATTTCTGTCGAGTTTTACGAAAAAAATTTATCATTACTTACATCTAATTGTAAGTAGGCAATACTTAAGTAGAGATGGTTGGTTATGCTTATATGTTTATAAATGTAATGAATTGTTACAAATTACCGTACAAAAAAAGCCAGCTTAAAAACTGGCTTTCAATTATTTATTACATTTTGTTATATAATTTAGTATGCATCGGCATGTACTTTTGCGACTGCTCTACCTGAAGGATCATTCATGTTTTTGAATGCCTCATCCCATTCTAAAGCTATCTTAGTACTACAAGCTACACTCGGTTCTTGTGGCACACTCAGTGCCGCTGCATCACTTGGGAAATGCCCTTCAAAAATGGTTCTGTAGTAATACTCTTCTTTGTTTTGAGGAGTTTGAATTGGAAATCTAAAGTGTGCATTTGCCATTTGTTCATCCGACACTTCTTCATTTACTAATTCTTTTAAGGTATCAATCCAACTGTAACCTACACCATCACTAAACTGTTCCTTTTGTCTCCACGCCACACTTTCTGGTAACATATCTTCAAACGCTTTACGTACCACCCATTTTTCCATACGATCTTCTGTAATCATTTTGTCTTGCGGGTTAATTCGCATAGCTACATCCATAAATTCTTTATCTAAGAATGGCACACGTCCTTCAATTCCCCAAGCCGCTAAACTCTTGTTTGCTCTTAGACAATCATACATGTGTAACTTGCTCAGTTTACGAACGGTTTCTTCATGAAATTCTCTAGCATTTGGTGCTTTATGGAAATACAAGTAACCTCCGAACAACTCGTCTGCACCTTCACCAGACAATACCATTTTTATACCCATAGATTTAATAACTCTTGCCATTAAATACATTGGAGTACTTGCTCTAATAGTAGTGATATCGTAAGTTTCTAGTTGATACACCACATCTTTTATAGCATCTAAACCTTCTTGAATCGTGAATTTAATTTCGTGGTGAACCGTACCAATATGATCAGCTACCTTTTTTGCAGCTGCTAAATCTGGTGAACCTTCAAGCCCAACAGAAAAGCTATGTAATTGTGGCCACCAAGCTTGCTCTTGGTCATCAGCCTCAATACGCATTTGTGAATATTTTTTGGCGATAGCAGACGTTACAGAAGAATCTAATCCGCCAGACAAAAGCACACCATAAGGTACATCACTCATTAATTGTCTATGTACTGCATCTTCTAAAGCTTTTTTCACTTCTGCAATACTGGTTTCATTATCTTTTACAGCATCGTAATCTTGCCAATCTCTTTTGTACCACTGTACTAATTCACCATCAGAGCTACTCATATAATGCCCAGGAGGAAACAATTCAATTTTTGTACAAACTCCTTCTAAAGCCTTTAGCTCTGAAGCCACGTAGAAGGTTCCATGCTTATCCCAACCCATGTACAATGGAATAATTCCCATATGATCTCTTGCAATGAAATACTCGTCTTTTTCTACATCATAAATAGCAAAACCGAAGATTCCGTTCATCTCATCTACAAAATCATGACCTTTTTCCTTATACAATGCTAAGATAACCTCACAGTCGCTTTCAGTTTGAAACTTATAATCTGGAAATTGCTTGCGTAAACTTCTGTGGTTATAGATTTCTCCATTTGCAGCTAGAATAAGCTTTTTATCTTCACTAAATAATGGTTGTTTTCCAGAACTTGGATCTACAATTGCCAAGCGCTCGTGAGCCATAATAGTTTTTTCATCACTATAAATCCCGCTCCAGTCTGGTCCGCGATGACGAATTGTTTTAGACATCTCTAAGACTTGAGATCTTAAATCTTCAGATTTTTGTTTTATATCGAACGCACATACTATTCCGCACATAACTTTATATTTTATTATTAATTACGAAACAAATATGAAATTAAACTTTCATATTTTAAACAATAAAACACAAATCAATTATAATTTAAAATATTAAACGCGTATTTAAATAAATTCTAAAAGATTAATAGATTAAAATCTGTATTTAACTTTTAATCTGTAAACTTTGGAATTTAATTACGACCTCTTAAAATATTATCACTTAATTTTAAAAAAACAACAAATCAAAAAAATTATGAAAACAACACGACTAATCACCACCATCACTTTCGCATTTTTAATGCTTTTATCATTCAACGCTGAAGCTCAAAAATTTTCTGGATTAGACAAAAGCCCAATGGATGCCGCGTCTTACCCAAGTAGCTACAAAGAATCAAATAAGTTGATTAAGATTGTTTACAGCAGACCTCAATTAAAAGGCAGAGAAGTTTACGATTTGGCAAAACCAGGAGAAGTTTGGAGACTTGGTGCTAATGAAGCTGCAGAACTTCAAGTCTATTCAGATATGACACTAGACGGAAAAGACATAAAAAAAGGAACTTACACTATGTATGCTATACCAGGTGAAAACGAATGGACCATCATTATTAGCACAGACTTAAATGTTTGGGGAAGTTATTTTTATGATGAGAAAAATGATGTCGCTAGAATTACAGTGCCAACAACTAAAAGCGAAGAATCTCTTGAGGCATTCTCAATTGCTTTTGATGAGGCTGAAGGTGGTACAGACATGCACATTGGCTGGGGAACGGTTAGAGTTGCCGTGCCATTTTCTAAGTCCTAACAGCTTAAACAATTAAATAAAAACATCTTGATAACTCAAGATGTTTTTTTATTTAGTGCTAGGTTTACAATGTAAAGATTAATTATAAAAAACATATTTATAACTTTACATTAACTTATAAGATTAATACATGCGATTACAACAGCTATTCATTTTTTTAATATCAATAACCTTAGGTGCACAACCTATGTGGCAAACTATGCCTAATATTTTCTCAAATCCTTATGGACAGCGCTTTGATGATGTGTTCTTCCTCAACGAAAACCTTGGATGGGCTGCTAATGGCTATTATGCTAGGATATACAAAACTACTAATGGAGGCTTAGATTGGGTAGAACAACTCAATGAAAATAATATTCCTGGAAATTATTATTTCAGAAATATTGAATTTTTAAACGAAGATATTGGTTTTCTTGGTACACTAAATGGAACTTTTTTTAGAACTACCGATGGAGGTACAAATTGGGCTGAAGTAACTAATTTCCCAACCAATCCTAACGCCATTTGCGGTATTGAAACCGCTGGTAGTTCAACAGTCTATGGCTGTGGTGCTTATTTCAGCCCTGCTCACATTATTAAGTCATCAGATAGTGGTGAGACATGGACTTATGTAGACATGTCTAGTTATGCTAGTGCTTTAGTAGAAGTATTATTTTTAGATGAAGATATTGGTTTTGTTTCTGGCAGAAATGATAATGGAGGATGTATCTTAAAGACCATAGACGGTGGTAACACATGGACTGAAATTTACAACACAAACATAGTGGGTGAGTATGTATGGAAACTACAAGTATTAGAGAGTGATAGTAATTTGATGTTTGGAGCAGTAAGTTCTGTTTCTCCTAACAATGGCAAACTGATAAAATCTACCGATGGTGGAACCAATTGGATAAGCTTAGATTCAGTTGAAACAAATATACAAGCTGTGGGATTCATAAACGAAAACCAAGGTTGGATGGGTGGCCACACAACAGGGTTCTATGAAACACTTGACGGTGGACAAACATGGAATAGTTTGAATATTGGTAACAATTTAAATCGAATTTTTATTATCAATTCTACAACTGCTTATGCCTCAGGAACTACTATATATAAGTTTACTGACGCAACTTTAAGTACTCAAGAAGAACCGTTTATCAAAGACGAGCTTATAGTAGAGATGCTAAAAAATCCTATTGAAAACTATCTAAATTTTACAATTGATTTTCCTGCAGATGATAATTTACTAATTGAGCTTTATGACATAAAAGGTAAGTTTATAAAGCAGCTTTCTCGAGAAATAATTTTACAACAAACCTTAAATAATTATAGTTTTGATCTTTCAGAATTAGCCTCTGGAACATACATTTTGGATTTTCACAATAATTCTGGCAGAACCTCATTAAAGTTTATTAAAAAGTAGTAATTGCCTTTGTTTTATAAAATCAGTGAAACTAAGGGATATTCAAATATTTATGGGTTTGCAATGACACTTTCCATTTTGGATTCACCATTACATAATCAACAATCATAGGTATTACCTTTTCTCTCTTACTCCACTCTGGCTGCAAGTATAAGATACAATTTTCATTTACTTTAAATTAAAAAAACCTGATAACTAAAGTTTATCAGGTTTTTTTTATAACATTTACTAGAGTGAAGGAACATGCCCCCAATTTTCTCCAGTTTGAATCCTTTTTAATTGTGTTGTAGACACACCAAATTGCTTGGCTATCATCTTTAATCGTGTTTTACGCTCAGGATTGTTAAGCATCTTTTTTATTAGCCTAACTTTATTTTCAGTAAGTTTAGAATAGGGAGGATCTGCATTTTTTTTAGCTTCAATAAACCTTGGGTTTTTCCATTGATGCAGTTCTTTTTCTCTTTTAGTAACCCACTTTAAATTACTGACTTGGTTATTTTCCTTGTCATAATCTAAATGAATCACGTAAACTCCATAAGTATTTTCTAAAAAATACTGCGCTACAAGTTTGTGCACATAAAAACCTTTGTATTTATGCTTTGTGTAGCCTCTGTAAATTTTTGTTTCGGTGGTCTTTATCTTGATATGCGGATAACCATTTAATAGATAAGGGTCTACTAATCTTGGTGTCTCGCCTTCAAGCTTTATAAGTCTACCATAATTTGAAACGAAAAATTTTTCTTTTGGTGAAATTTTGTCTTCTTTAGGGGATTCCAAAGCTTTCCAAATTTCACCTCTGTAATTTTTAATTTCTTTAAAGAACATTTAAGGGATATTCAAATATTTATGGGTTTGTAATGATACTTTCCATTTTGGATTTGCCATTACATAGTCAACAATCTTGGGCATCATTTTTTCACGTTTGCTCCATTCTGGTTGCAAATACAAGATACAATTTTTATTTACTTTTTCAGCTTGCTCTTCAGCAAACCTAAAATCGTCCGTATTATAAACAATACATTTTAACTCGTGAGCCTTACTATAAATTTCATCTGTTGGCAATTTCATCTTCTTTGGTGACAAACAAATCCAGTCCCATTGTCCTGTTAACTTATAAGCTCCAGAAGTCTCAATATGAGTCTGCACTCCTTTTGCTTTTAGTTTTTCAGTCAACGGTCCCATATCCCAAGTTAATGGCTCACCTCCTGTAACCACAATTGTGTTACTATATTTTACAGCATTATCGACAATTTTATTGGTTTCAGTTGGTGGGTGTAATTCTGCTAACCAGCTTTCTTTAACATCGCACCAATGACACCCTACATCACAACCTCCAATTCTAACAAAGTAAGCTGCGGTTCCTTTATGATAACCTTCACCTTGTATAGTATAAAATTCCTCCATTAAAGGCAGTAATAAACCTTTATCAATTAATTCTTGTCGTTCTCGTCTTGTCATAGTTTGCAAAGATATTAATAAGTAAGCAGTAAACCATTACTGTATATTGGAAAGTAACTTTATTCGAAGTCAAAAACTGTTTTATACTTAATGAAATTACACTATTTTTATACAAATTTTCCGACCATGACGAATTCTGAAACTTTCTTTAAAGATATAACTGAAGGTAACACATTTAAAGGTGATTACATTACTTTAGGTTCTGCAATGCTCAATGGTGAAACCCTAACAAATGCCTTTGTAAATGTACCCCTCAAAACCATGAACAGACATGGCTTAATTGCAGGTGCTACGGGAACAGGAAAAACAAAAACGTTACAAGTTTTAGCCGAAAATCTTTCTGAAAAAGGAGTTCCTGTATTATTAATGGATATTAAAGGAGATTTAAGTGGATTGGCAAAACCTAGTCCTGGCCATGCTAAAATTGATGAGCGCATGGAAAAAATCGGACTGCCTTTTGAAGCCAAATCTTTTCCGGTTGAAGTTTTAACGTTGTCTGAGCAGGATGGAGTTAGACTAAGAGCTACTATTAGCGAGTTTGGACCAGTTCTCATTTCGAGAATATTAGACGTCACAGAGACTCAAGCTGGTATTATTTCAGTGATTTTTAAATATTGTGACGACAACAAATTACCTCTTCTAGACCTCAAAGATTTCAAAAAGATTTTACAGTATGCTACCAATGAAGGTAAAGATGAATTTCAAGAAGCTTACGGCAGAATCTCAACAGCTTCAACAGGAGCTATCTTAAGAAAAATTATTGAAATTGAGCAACAAGGTGGCGACTTGTTTTTTGGAGAAACCTCTTTTGATACGCAAGATTTACTTCGTATTGATGAAAATGGTCGTGGTTACATCAACATTATCAGACTTACTGACATTCAAGACAAACCGAAGTTGTTTTCAACTTTTATGTTGAGTCTTTTGGCTGAAATTTATTCAACATTTCCTGAACAAGGAGATAGTGGCAGACCAGAACTTATAATGTTCATTGATGAAGCTCATTTGATTTTTAATGAAGCTTCTGACGCTTTATTAAACCAAATTGAAAGTATTGTTAAGCTTATTCGAAGTAAAGGTGTTGGTTTATATTTTGTAACGCAAAACCCAACTGATGTACCAGAAGCTGTACTTGGACAATTAGGACTAAAGGTTCAACATGCTTTACGTGCTTTTACTGCAAAAGATAGAAAAGCTATAAAACTTACCGCACAGAACTATCCAGACACAGAATATTATGATACTGCAGAAGTATTAACCTCTTTAGGAATTGGTGAAGCTTTAGTTTCTGCTCTAGATGAAAAAGGAAAGCCTACTCCACTAGCAGCGACCATGATGCGCGCACCAATGAGCCGCATGGATATCTTAACAGAAAGTGAACTTAGCAATTTACTTGCACAATCAAAATTAGCACGAAAATACAATCAAGAGATTGATAGAGAAAGTGCTTATGAAATGTTGAACAAAAAAATTGAACTTGCTGAAGCTGAAGAAGCCAAAAGAAAAGCTGAAGAAGAAAAAGAAGCGCTTAAAAAAGCCGAAAGCAAAAGACGTAGTACTTCTAGCAGACGAAGTACACGACAAAACCCACTTGTAAAAGTTTTATCCAGCCCAACTGTGATACGAAGTGTGTTAGGAATACTAACTAAAATGCTTAAATAACAAACCCATAATCTAAAACATGAAAAACATATTTTTTGCCATAGTTATCTGTGCTATTTTGATAACAAGTTGTACTAAAGATAAATCGGTAGATCCTTTCTTAGTTCAGAAAAACCAAATTGGTTTACTAACCGACTCCACCCAAGTTAAAGACTTAGAAACCATTTTTAGCAATGACTCGGTTGTAAGATATATTGCAGGAGATGAATTTATTGGTTCAGTAAACACTATTGAAATCTTTGAAAAAGGAGGCGCTAAATTATTAGATCTCTCACCAGAGGAAGCGTTAGATTCTACTTCAGTAATTTCAAGTGTTAGAATCATTGATGAACGTTACAAAACTGCAAAGAAGATTTCAACCCTAAGTACATTCAAGGACATACAAGATGCTTATAAAATTTCAAAAATTGATAATCTTATCAACGTTATTGTGGTTTCAGTAAATGAATTAAACGCTTCTTTTACAATTGATAAAAAAGAGCTTCCTGCTAGTATGCGTTTTGATATGAATATGACTATTGATCCTATTCAAATTCCTGAAAAAGCAAAGATTAAGTACTTTATGATTCATTGGTAATATCTGATTAAGCTTCATATTACAATTATCAAATTTAATAGTTCCTAATTTGGAAGAAAATAAGAAATATAAAATACAAACTTCACCTTTCATCGTCCCAACTGATGATGGAAAAATTATAAAAGAACATTTTGGAAAAGCTTCTGATGGTAATTCTGACATAAGTATTGCTCATATGGTTGCTCCACCTGGTTGGAGTGAACCATTTCAAACTCCAGAATTTGATGAATACACCTTCATCATCAAAGGGAAAAAACAGTTCATTATTGAAGATGAAACTATAATTCTTGAAGCTGGACAATCTATTAAAATCGAGAAAAACACCAGAATTCAATATTCTAATCCCTTTACAGAACCTTGTGAATATTTAGCCATTTGCTTACCCGCTTTTTCGATTGAATCCGTTAACAGAGAAGAAGCATAATATGAGTAGTTTTGTTATAAAATCTATAGGTAACGCTTTAAACTTTACAAGTTTAATTTCGCCAAAATATGCTTCAAAAAAAGCTTTAAATCTATTCACATCTCCTAGAAAAGGACGCTATTCTGAACATCAACTGAAGGTTATAAATTCAGCCTCTTTCGAAGAATTGAGCTATGATAATTTGAATATCGCCACCTACCACTGGGAAGGCAAAAACAAAACTGTTTTATTAGCTCATGGTTGGGAAAGCAATAGCTCTCGCTGGAGTTATATACTAGAAGCTTTAAAAGCTCAAGATTACAACATCATCGCTCTTGATGGACCTGCACATGGAAAATCAGGAGGAAAACAGTTTAACGCCATATTATATTCTGAATTTATAAATGTTGTGGCTAAAAAATTTCAACCTGAAGTAGTCATTGGGCACTCTGTCGGTGGTATGGCAAGCGTGTTTTGTATGTATAACCACAATTTGCCATTCGTAAAAAAAATGGTGCTATTGGGTGCTCCTGCTCATTTTACAGGAGTGTTTTCCAGATACAAATCTATGATGGGCTATAACAAAAGAATCTCAAACGGCTTAGACAATATTGTCCTTAATAGATTTGGAAATCCTGTAGATTATTTCTCTGCCGCAAACTTCACTAAAGCTATTGAAGCTGAAGGCTTAATAATACATGATAAAAAGGATAAAATTATTCCTTATGAAGATGGTCAGCTTTTTGCTAATCGTTATAAATATTCAGAACTTATTACAACTTCGGGATTTGGTCATGGACTAAAGGATAAATCTTTAACTCCTAAGATTATTGATTTTATTAACCAGTAATTATTCAAAACTGATGAAATACAAGAACCTATTAGTCATAGTTCTTTCCTTAATAGTTTTTAGTTGTAATTCTAACAAGAAAAACTCTGAAACTTCAGCTTCTAAAAATGAAGTAAAGATTGTTGGAGCTATGAAAGACGTAATGTGGAAGGGCAAACTTGATGGTAAGATTTTATTGGATACGATTTCTAACAAAAAAGGACTTTACGGTTTGGGACCTGAGTCGTTTTTAACGGGTGAAATCCTTATTAATAACGGTACAACTTATACTTCTAAAGTGCTTAGCGATTCCACTATGATTGTAGAAAAGAGCGCTAAAACCAGTGCACCATTTTTTGTTTATGCCAATTCTACCGATTGGAAAACTATGATGCTACCCAAAACCATTAAGAGTATTAGTGATCTAGAAACTTTTATTACTTCCAAAAGCAAAAATTCTGACGCACCTTTTGTTTTTAAACTCAGTGGAACGGTGAATTCCGCTGAAATCCATATTCAAAATTTACCTAAAGGCACAAAAGTATCCTCACCTAAAGAAGCGCATCAAGGTCAGATAAATTATATGTTAGATTATGAAGCTGTAGATATCATTGGCTTCTACTCTACCAAACATCAAGGTATTTTTACACATCACGATTCCTTTCTTCACATGCATCTTATTACAAAAGATGAAAAGAAAATGGGACATCTTGATAATGTACAGCTTGAAAATGCCACTCTATTTTTACCTAAATCTTAAGTATTTCAAATAGATTTCTTTGTAGTACTTTTGCAATATGTCAGAAGAACTAAAACGCCTAAACAAATACCTCAGTGAAGCTGGATATTGCTCACGTCGCGAAGCTGATCGGCTTATTGATGCTGGTCGAGTTACGATTAACGATATTGTTCCTGAAATGGGAACCAAAGTTGCACCAGACGATGTTGTAAAAGTTGATGGAGAAATTATAGGTGAGCGCAAAAAAGATTTTGTTTACCTAGCCTTTAACAAACCTGTTGGAATTGTTTGCACTACAGATACTAGAGTTGAAAAAGATAATATAATTGACTTTATAAATTATCCAAAACGTATTTTTCCTATTGGCCGTTTAGATAAGCCAAGTGAAGGCTTAATTCTTCTTACAGATGATGGTGATATCGTGAACAAGATACTTCGTGCCAGTAATAATCATGAAAAAGAATATGTCGTTACTGTAGACAAACCGATTTCACAAACATTCATTCAGCGAATGACTGGTGGTATTTATATTGAAGAACTTAAGCAACGCACCAAAAAATGTGTTGTTAAAAAGATTGACAAATTCACCTTTAGTATCATTTTAACTCAAGGATTGAATCGTCAAATTCGTCGTATGTGCGAATACCTTAATTACGAAGTTCTGACCTTAAAGCGTATTCGAATTATGAATATTAAACTCGATACGCCTATTGGTAATTACCGAGAGCTTACAAAAACAGAATTCGATACGTTAAGCGAGCTTATTAGCGATTCAAAAAAGACGTTTCAACCCAACCGAAGACGAAACCAAAAAAACTAGTTAACTATGGCTTTATCTCCCTTTCATTTGGCAATACCTGTACATAATCTTTCGGAATGTAGAGATTTTTATACCAATACTTTAAATTTTGAAGAAGGGAGAAGTAGTGATCACTGGGTCGATTACAACTTTTTTGGTCATCAGTTAGTGATTCATTACAAACCAAAAACTGAAGAAGACACCCATACCAATTCCGTTGATGGAAAAGATGTACCTGTTCCACATTTTGGTGTTGTTTTACCTTGGGAAGATTTTCATGGTTTTGCTGACATGTTAAAAAGCAAAAACATAAAATTCATCATAGAACCTTACATTCGTTTTGAAGGACAAGTTGGTGAGCAAGCAACAATGTTCTTTAAAGATCCTTCCGGAAATGCTTTAGAATTTAAAGCCTTTAAAGATTTAAATCAGCTATTCGCTAAATAATTAATCTTACTTTTTATTCTTCTTGTGCTGTTCTCTAGCGATAAGTGTATTTTTAAGTAGCATAGCAATAGTCATTGGACCAACTCCACCTGGAACCGGAGTAATAAAACTTGCTTTTTTACTAACGTTTTCAAAATCCACATCACCTGTAATGTAGTAACCTTTTTCAGAATCGTCTGGTACTCTTGTAATACCAACATCTATAATTACAGCATCATCTTTTACCATTTCTGCTTTTAAGAACTTAGGAATTCCTAATGCTGAAATAATAATGTCTGCCTGAGATGTAATCTGAGTAATATTTTTGGTATGGCTATGGGTTAAAGTTACAGTAGAGTTTCCTGGAAAACCTTTACGTCCCATTAAGATACTCATTGGACGACCAACAATGTGAGAACGACCGATAACAACAGTGTGTTTTCCTTTGGTTTCAACTCCATAACGATCTATCAATTCTAAAATACCGAATGGCGTAGCAGGAATAAATGTTGACATATCCAAAGCCATTTTTCCGAAGTTCATTGGGTGGAATCCATCAACATCTTTATCTGGATTAACAGCCATCAATACCTTTTGTGTATTAATTTGAGGTGGCAACGGTAACTGAATGATGAAACCATCGATATCATCATTATTGTTTAATTCTTCAATTTTATCTAATAATTCAATTTCACTTGTAGTATTAGATAGTTTTACCAAAGTAGATTCAAAACCTATACGCTCACAAGCTCTTACTTTGCTGCCAACGTAAGTTAAACTTGCACCATCATTACCAACAATAACTGCAGCAAGGTGAGGTACTTTTTCACCATTGGCTTTCATTTGTTTTACCTCTTCTGCAATTTCATTTTTAATGTCGTTGCTAACTTTTTTACCGTCTAGAATTGTCATGTTTTATGGTTTTCAATTGTTTTGATTTGAATATAATTTTGAAAGTATTAACTATTTAGATTCTAAGCTATTCTTAATTTCCTCAAAATAATCCTCATGTAAATTAGCAGGCAATTTATGCTCACTATTAGACCACTTTAAATCATATTCAAATTGATATTCTACTTTTTCTATTTTTGAATAATACTGTATTTTAATCAACTTAGGAGTTTCTTGATCATAGGATTTAAAAACATCAATTAATTCTATTAAAAATTCAGTACCACTCATCTGTATTCCTATTTGAGAATCATGATCGTCCTTATCTTTAATTTCACCATAACTAAGCAACTCATCCTTAATGTGATAAAAAGGTTTAAAAGTCAACCAATCCTCTTCAGCAATACCCATTGCATAAATTACTTCTAAATCCCTAACTTCCTCATCGCTTAAATAGTCAAAACATATTTCCACTATCTCACTAACAGCTTTAAATACTTCTTCGTGAAACTTTGGTTTGTCTGTTTTGTAATTCATTTAGATATTAATTGAGAAAATTATCTCGGCATGTTTTTCATCATCTGCATCATACGTTTTCCGCCACCGCCTTGCATCATCTTCATCATTTTACTCATTTGAGTAAATTGTTTTAACAATTGGTTTACCTCTTGAACTGAAGTTCCTGACCCCTTACCTATTCGCTTCTTTCTACTTGCATTTATGATTGACGGGTTAGCACGCTCATCTGGTGTCATAGAATGAATAATAGCTTCAATACCTTTGAAAGCATCATCATCGATGTCAATATCTTTCATCATTTTACCAGCTCCTGGTATCATACCAATCAAGTCCTTCATGTTACCCATTTTCTTGATTTGCTGAATTTGTTTTAAGAAATCATCAAACCCGAATTGGTTTTTGGCAATTTTCTTTTGAAGTTTTCGTGCCTCCTCCTCATCATATTGTTCTTGAGCACGCTCCACAAGAGACACCACATCACCCATTCCTAAAATACGATCTGCCATACGTGATGGATAGAACACATCAATCGCTTCCATCTTTTCACCTGTACCAATAAATTTAATTGGTTTGTTTACAACAGACTTAATAGAAATTGCTGCACCACCTCTAGTATCACCATCTAATTTAGTAAGAATAACACCATCAAAATTAAGAACATCGTTAAAGGCCTTAGCTGTATTTACAGCATCTTGACCTGTCATAGAATCTACAACAAACAATGTCTCTTGCGGTTGAATGGCTTTATGAATATTAGAAATCTCGGTCATCATGGCTTCATCTACTGCCAAACGACCAGCGGTATCTATGATTACAACATTATGACCATTTGCTTTTGCATGCGTAATACCTGCTTGCGCAATAGCTACAGGATCATTATTACCTTTATCACTATAAACCTCAACATTGATTTGCTCACCAACAACGTGTAACTGATCTATCGCAGCAGGACGGTAAACATCACAGGCTACCAATAAAGGTTTCTTTGTTTTTTTGTTTTTAAGATAATTAGCCAGTTTACCAGAAAAGGTTGTTTTACCAGAACCTTGTAAACCCGACATTAAGATTACACTAGGATTGCCTGAAAGATTAATCCCTTCAGCATCACCTCCCATAAGTTCGGTTAATTCGTCCTTAACGATTTTAACCATTAATTGACCTGGCTGAAGTGTCGTTAATACATCTTGTCCAAGCGCTTTTTCCTTTACTTTATTGGTAAATTCCTTTGCTATTTTAAAGTTAACATCGGCATCTAAAAGCGCACGTCTTACTTCTTTTAAAGTCTCTGCAACATTGACTTCCGTAATACTACCATGACCTTTGAGTACGTGTAGCGCTTTATCTAACTTTTCACTTAAATTATTAAACATAATCTTTATCTCTTTTTGGAAGTTGCAAATTTAAGAATTTACAAGAGATATACGAATGTGAAATGTACAAATATAGCCTAATGCCCTAACTTGTATGTAAAAGAAAAGAGTTGCCTAGCACTGGACAACTCTTTCTACCAACTTAAACATACTAAATTTACTAACTAATCTAGCGGTTTTATTTAATCACAGCCTCTTTCTAAGACAAGAATATTGTCTCCGCTATGTAATTCTAAATGATCTTCTTGACATTCTACCACAAGCCATTGCCCAGTTACGACCTGTATGTTTGTTCCAGTAACATTTGAAAACTCAACAATAACTCCATCTGCAGATTGTGAAGTTGTCCAAGTAGCATCTATTGTAGTATCGTTATTATAAATTATAACGTTTTGACTATTAGCTTCAAAATCGAAATTCCATGTCATTAGGTTGTCACTTCCATTATAGTTTACAGCATTCCAAATACAGGTGGTTAAAAATGTATCTACCTCTTCTTCACTACAGGTATTTGAACAATCTTCTACAATTAAATTATGGGATAGTATCTCAAAAACACTTGGATCACCAGCTAAAGATACTCTTGAATAAATTGTCTGAATAGGTGTTGTAGAATTTGTAAATGGATTTGGTAAAGCACCAACTTCAGTTTCTGCATCCTGTAATGTTAAGTAAAATGTATATTCAACATCGTCATTAGTACAATTAGCAAAAATTAGGTTTAGATCAAATAGTGCGACACCATCTACATTGCCATCATCTTGGTCACACACTGTTAGGTCATAGTTACCAAAGCACTCAAAAGGATTTTCTTCACCACACGTTAGAATTAACACATCATCACCTTGATTAAACACCAATTCATCTTCATTGCATTCTTGTAAGTACCAGAAACCATTATAATCGCCTAATGATGGATCAAAATTGATGACAATAAACACACCGTCATCATCTGTACTGATATCCCAAGTACCACTATACGGCATGTCGCCTTGATACATTGTAAAGAGACTATTGTTTTCTGAAAATTGAAAATATGTCATCGGTGACGTATAACCATTAATTGTAGGCTCTATGTAACAAGACATTAAATAATCACTTACTTCTGACTGGTTACAGCTAGGCGCTTCATAACAGTCTTGTTGTAACTGTAAAGTCGTATCGCCTCGTGTTATTGTAAGTTCTGGATTGTCATCACTACTTTCACCACAATCTACAATTAGCCATTCACCGCCTAAATCGTCTTGAAAAGACGTTAATTCTGAAATTGTGAGCATCAAACCATTATCTGTAGACGATAAGTTATAAAAACCCCCAATAAATGATGTTGTATCTCCTTCGGTAATTTGTAACTCTCCATTTTCATAAAACACCATTTGAAGATTAGCATATGCATTATTACCATCTGTAAAATTCCAAGGACATTCTTGTAGAATAGGACTTATTTGTACTTCTGTACAATTGTTTTCTTCCTCATTACAATCATCATCTGCTAATTCAATAGCTTCTGCCAACTCTTGGTTTGAATTTACCTCAACAACATCTCCATTAGCATATTCTAAAGAAACAGGAAAGTTAAGACTTACAATTAAAGCATTGTCATCATCTTCTAAATCTTCAAGAAAAACATAAAGTTCTTCATCGTTATTAATCACTACTGTTTCCGTTAAACTAAAGGCAGAATCAAAGACTGAAAAAGATATTGGGTATACAAAATCTACACATTCTATAATATCATTTTCCTCAGCATTACAATTCGTAATGTAGTTTGTTAATTGGTCTTCATTTTCAATTGTAACCTCCGAGTAATCACTAAAAATAATTGTAATAGGAAACACAAAATCCATAACATCGCTATTACTGATGTTATTATAAAGCGTTTCTAATTCTTCCAAATCCTCTAAAGTTTCTATAACATAAGTAGCATCACCTACTACAATTGTAACAGGAAGTTCTACAGAAAAACAACTGGATCCATCTAAGATATCATCCGCTGATCCATCGTTTGATGATGTCATTGTCATTAAACTTGAAAGAGATGAATTAGCTAAAATGGTTTCTTGCTCTGAAGGATTATCGATGTTCGTTTCTTCTTCTTGACATGAAAAAAACCCTAGAAGCGCCATCATGAATAAGAGGAAGATATGATTGATTTTTATTTTCATTGCCTTTTTGCTTAGTTTATTATAAAACAGCTAACAATCTGAATCTCCTACCTTAAGGTTTTAAAAAAAATTATTTATAATTTGCGACCCGCAAAAACCGGTTATGAGCCAACCTCTACACGATAATATTTGTGATGAATCTCTCTTTGAGCGTTTTTACAAAAAACATTCTAAGAACCTTCATGACTTTTTATATTACAAATTTGGTGACCATTTAAATCCACAAGACAAAGTTCAAGAAGCTTTTGTGAAATTATGGCAGAATTGCGGTAAGGTTGCTCCAGCTAAAGCAAAAAGCTATCTATTTACTACAGCGAATAATTTAATGCTCAATGCTGTATCACATCAAAAAGTAGTTTTAAAATACAATTCTAAACCACATAAGAGCTTTACTAATGAGTCTCCCGAGTTTGTATTACAAGAAAAAGAGTACCACGAAAAAATACAAAAGGCACTTGCTAATCTTACCGAAGCCCAAAGAACTGCTTTTTTATTAAATAGGATTGAAGGAAAACGTTTCAAGGAAATAGCAGAAATCTTAAATATTTCTACTAAAGCGGTTGAAAAACGTATATATGGAGCCCTAAAAAAACTACGTGAAGATATTGATGGAATTTAAAGGGTAGGAGTTTTGAAACCTAAATTGTTATATAAGTGAAATGGAAAGAGAAGAACTCATAAAAAAATGGTTAGATCATAACCTCAACCCTGAAGAGCAAAAGGCTTTTGAGCGTTTAGAGGATTACGATCAATTAACAAAAATGAGCAGTGCTATAAAGTCATTTAAAGCACCTGAATTCTCTGTGGAAAATACTTTCAACAATTTAAAATCTAATCTAAAACCTAAAGAAAAGAATAGCAGAAATTGGATAAAACCGTTAATGAGAATTGCTGCCGTTTTAGCTATCAGTTTTAGTGTTTATTATTATTCAACAACATTAGATTCTAATTTTGAAACCACCATTGCGCAACAAACAGTTGTAGAGTTACCAGATGCTTCAACCGTAGACTTAAATTCTAATTCTACACTTTCATTTAATAAAAGTGATTGGAAAACCAATAGAGAAGTAAAATTAGATGGCGAAGCATTTTTTAAAGTTGCCAAAGGCAAAAAATTTGATGTTATTACCGAAGATGGTATCGTTACAGTATTAGGAACTCAGTTTAATGTAAAACAACGCGGATCTTATTTTGAAGTAACATGCTACGAAGGTTTAGTACAGGTAACCTACGATAATACATCTCAAAAATTAAAACCAGGTTACACTTTTAAAGTCATAGATGGGAAACAATTTGCAGAAGAAAAAGAAGTTGCCACGCAGCCTAGCTGGTTGCGTGGTGAAACTAACTTCACCAATGTTCCTTTAAAATATGTGTTTTTAGAACTTGAAAACCAATATGATTTAAAAGTTGATGCCTCTACTATTGATACTTCTCGCTTATTCGCAGGAAGCTTTACGCATAAAAATTTAGATTTAGCCTTGAAATCTATAACAATACCATTACATTTAAGCTATAGCAAGTCGGGTAAATCTATTACAATAAAGCGTGAATAAACTATTACAAGCTATAGTTTTTTATTTCCTAATTATTGCCTTTTGTAATCTTTCTTATGGTCAGAATCAAAAGGATAAGCTACCTCTCGCTCAAATCATTACTCAATTAGAATCTCGATACAGTATTAAATTTTCTTACGAGACCTCAACAATTGAAGACATTTTAGTAGAACCTTTAAATCCTGAGCTTTCATTAGAGGAGGCTCTTGCACAGCTCAAAACTTATACTAACCTTAATTTTGAAATATTAAGTAGTCGTTTTATAGCTATAACACCGACGCTTCAATCTGAACAAAATAAAACAATTCAACATTTAGAAGAAGTTGTCATTAATAACTACCTAACTAAAGGGATTTCTAAAACCAATAATGGAACCATTGAAGTAGACAATACTTCTTTTAATATTCTACCAGGTCTTATTGAACCCGATGTATTACAGATAGTACAAAAACTTCCAGGTGTTATTAGTGTAGACGAACGTATTTC
Source organism: Winogradskyella sp. 266wxhm (assembly GCF_058964685.1). NCBI lineage: Bacteria > Pseudomonadati > Bacteroidota > Flavobacteriia > Flavobacteriales > Flavobacteriaceae > Winogradskyella > Winogradskyella sp. 266wxhm. The sequence continues at coordinate 2,675,175 of NZ_CM179559.1, read as the reverse complement.
TAACCTTAACGTCAGAGGTGGTACAAATGATCAAAACTTAATATTATATGAAGGCATGCGCATGTATCAATCGGGTCATTTTTTTGGATTAATATCTGCGTTTAATCCTTATTTATCCGAAGAAATAAGCATTTCAAAAAATGGTACAAGTGCCAAATTTGGCAATGGTGTTTCTAGCACAATAGCCATTGACAACTCTGATGATATTAACGAAAAATCAAGTGCTGGCTTAGGTGGAAATTTATTGAGCGTTGATGGTTTTGCAAAAATACCTTTATCTAAAAAGACTGAATTGCAGCTTTCGGCTAGGCGATCTTTTACCGACCTTATAGCTTCTACGACATACGACTCGTACTTTGATCGTATTTTCAATGATTCAGAATTAAACACTTCTAATGATGTAAACACATTATTATCTTTAGATGAACGTTTTCTATTTTATGATTTCAATGCTAAATTTTCATATGCTATTGATAAGTCTTCAAATCTGAGTGTTAACCTGTTGAACATTTATAATAATCTAGATTATAATCAGGTATTTACAACATCAAATAATAATTTTCAAGAAACTCGAAGTGCTCTAAATCAAGTTAGTTATGGAGCTACAGCCAAATATTCTAAAGATTGGAACAAGGAAACAAACACATCCGTTCAAGTCTACTACTCTAATTATGATTTGGCTGCAGAGAATAATGACATTACTAGTAACCAAAGACTTATTCAAGAAAATGAAGTCACTGATTTAGGCTTAAGGTTTGATGTTTCAAAAACCATAGACAAACTCACAAAATTTAGTAGTGGTTACCAATTTAATGAAGTTAGCGTAGAGGATTTAGAGGATGTTACAAATCCTGTTTTCACAAGCTATAAAAAAGAAATCATAAGAACCCATGCGCTTTTTGGCGAATTACAATGGAAATCCGAATCTAGAAATACCTATATGAGGTTTGGTGCCAGAATCAATTATTTTGAAAAACTCTCAGAATTTTTAATGGAGCCAAGGTTAGCATTTAACCAGAAGATATCTGACCATATCAGACTCGAAATTTTAGCTGAACTAAAAAGCCAATCCATAACTCAAATAGTCGATTTACAACAAGATTTTTTTGGAATAGAAAAAAGACGATGGCAATTAGCTAATAACGATAACGTTCCTTTAACTAAAAGTCAACAAGTTTCCGCTGGTCTAAGTTATAATTTTAATGGTCTTTTAATTTCATCTGAAGGTTATTATAAAAACGTTTCGGATATTTCTTCTCGAAGTCAAGGATTTCAAAATCAATTTCAGTTTACAAATGATATTGGCTCGTACACCATCACAGGCTTCGATTTTTTAGTTAATAAGCAATTCAACAACTTTAGTACATGGCTTAGTTATACCTATAGTAACAACAACTATAAATTCGAAAATTTAAATGAAGGCCTCACTTTTCCAAACTCATTAGATTTAAGACATGTCGCAAATGCCTCGGTTACTTACAGTATAGATAATTTTAAGGTGGGTTTAGGTTTGAATTGGCATTCCGGACGACCATTTACATTACCATCAGAAACACAAAATGATGCTAATTCTAGCATAGAATACAATTCACCTAACAGTTCAAGGTTAGACGATTATTTTAGAACTGACATTTCTGCTATCTATGATTTTAAACTTTCAAAAGGAATAAAAACCCAAGTTGGTGCTTCAATATGGAATATTTTTAATCAAACCAATATCATCAATCGTTACTACATCTTAAATCCTGATGATAATATTGTAGAGGTTAATAATAGGTCTTTAAAATTTACACCAAATTTAAGTTTGAGAGTCAATTTTTAATTGTTTATTGTAGTACCAATCAACATTATAAATGCAAATAAAGAATCACTGTAAGCTACTACTAACCTTTTTTTTTGGTCTTTTTTATCAAATTTCAACGGCACAAAACAAAGATAATTCTATATTTATCATTCCTGAAATCGTAGTCGGAAAAACCTTAGAAGCCAATACATTTTTTCCAGAAACTAAACTTCAAAAAGACCTTTTTCTTAGTTTAGGAAAATACAATTTTGACAAAAATAAAGAATGGGCTGCAAGGTTAAATTATCCTAAAACAGGTATTACCTTAGGTTATACAGACTTTGGTAATAGTGAAAAGGTTGGGCACGCTTATACCCTAATGCCTTTTATAGAATTTTCAATTTTAAAAAAAACAGTTGAAGGCTTAAATCTACAAGTAGGCATTGGTGGTTCTTATATGGACACACAGTACGACGCAACAACTAACCCTTTCAACAAGGCAATAACCACTAAAATTAACTGGTCATTTCGGTCTTTTTTATACTATAATGTCTTTAAATCCGAAACATTATCTTGGAGATTTGGTTTAGGCTATTTGCACCATTCCAATGGTCATACAAGTTTACCAAATCAAGGATTAAATTCTTTAGCAGCTAGTATTTCTACAAAGATTGACACAAAAAAACAGCACCTAGATTTCGAAAAACCTAAGTTCAGCTCAAAATCTCAATCCTACTTTTCTACAAGAATTGGCATCGGACAAAATGTACTGTCGGAAAAATTTAATACTAAAAAAGAGGTTTTTACTTATGCTGCTTCAGCAGGAAAAATCATAAACAATACCTTTAAATTTGGCGGTGGTTTTTACTATAGATTTTACGAGCATTATTATGATTACATCAATAATAATGAAGTTTTGGTTGAAGAAGATTATCCACATTTTAGAGACAATGCATATGGCTATGCTACCAATTTTGGGCTTTTTGCTACTGCAGAACTATTAATGAGCCATATAGGTTTTGAATTTGAATTAGGCTTAAATGTCTACAAACCCTTCTATAAAATTGATTGGAGACTTAATCAAGGCTATGATTACGAAAATGCCAATGGCGAAACCATCGAAGTCTTAGGTGAGCTCGATTGGTACTACGAAATAAAACGAACCGTTTCTGCTAGAATGGGCTTAAAATACTACCTATGGTCAACCAATACTGCGCCTAAACATAACATTTTTATTGGCGCACATATCAATGCCAATCTTGGCCAAGCGGATTTTACTGAATTGAGTTTAGGCTATGTTTATCGCTTTAATAGTAAAGAAAAAAGTTAATTTACATACGCTCTGGTACATTAATACCTAGTACGTTAAATGCATTTTTAATAGTTTGCCCAACTGTTTTAGATAATTGAACTCTAAAAATTTTCTCCTCTTCTTTATCAGCTCCTAGAATTGAAACATTTTGATAGAACGAATTAAAATCCTTCACCAAATCGTAGGTATAGTTTGCTATCAAAGCAGGACTATGTTGCTCCGCTGCATTCTGAATGACTTCAGGAAATTGTTCTAACTGTTTTAAAAGTTGCTTCTCCTTTTCATGTAAAGACAGTTCACTTACTACTGTAGAATTTATTGCGTCTTCTGACTTTCTTAATATAGACTGAATTCTTGCATAAGTATATTGAATAAAAGGCCCTGTGTTACCTTGAAAATCAATAGATTCTTTTGGATCGAATAAAATGCGTTTTTTAGGGTCTACTTTTAGGATGTAATATTTTAAAGCACCTAAACCAATGGTTTTATATAGAGCTTTCTTCTCTTCTTCATTATACTCATCTAGCTTTCCTAACTCTTTGGATATTTCTTCCGCAGTATCTGCCATTTCTTGAATGAGATCATCAGCATCTACAACGGTTCCTTCTCTACTTTTCATTTTTCCACTTGGTAAATCTACCATACCATAACTTAAATGGTATAAGTTCTTTGCCCAATCAAAACCAAGTTTTTTTAGAATTAAGAACAGCACCTTAAAATGATAATCTTGCTCATTCCCTACGGTATAAACCATACCACCTACATCTGGAAAATCTTTAATACGCTGAATCGCTGTACCTATATCTTGCGTCATGTAAACCGCAGTACCATCACTACGCAATACTATTTTTTCGTCTAACCCATCTTCGGTTAAATCACACCAAACCGAACCATCTTCCTTTTTAAAGAATACACCTGTTTTTAAACCTTCCGCAACAAACTCCTTTCCTAAAAGATAAGTATCACTTTCGTAATAGTATTTATCAAAATCGACTCCTATGGCTTTATAGGTTTCCTCAAAACCATCATATACCCAACCGTTCATTGTCTTCCAAAGTGCAACAATTTCTTCATCACCAGCTTCCCATTGACGGAGCATTTCTTGAGCTTCATTGAGAATAGGTACTCTTGACTGAAAATGCTTTATACATAAAGCAATTATTTTCTTTTCTTCTAAATCTTTTATATCCGAGATTTGATCTGATAAAAAATTAAAATTTGTCTGAATTTTTCTAAATTTATCTTTTTTTGTCAGTATTTCAACATCTAAAGCGTCATTTTTATCTAAAGAGAAATCAGATATAAGTGAACTTTTAAGAAGAGGAATAGCGAACAATTGTTCTTCAGAAAAAGAATCTTTTAAATATTCATTTAAGGCCTCTTGAAAAGCATTTTGAATAACAACTAAATTTGGTTCTTTTTCATTATTTAATACAGGTATCGCTCTTTTATTAGAATTAATATCTTCTAATAACTTTTTATATTCATTAGAGGCAGATTTATAAATTTCATTTAATTCTCTTTTGTAAGCCTTATCGAACTCTACATAATAATTACCAACAAGTTTATCGCCTTTTAAGCCTGTAGACTCTGGAGTTTCTCCATTTCCAAAACGTTGCCAAGCCAACATACTTTTACAAATATGAATACCTCTATCGTTAATGATTTGGGTTTTGTAAACCTTTTTTCCTGAGGCTTTTAAAATCTCAGAAACACTATAACCTAAAAGCACGTTTCTAACATGTCCTAAATGCAAAGGCTTGTTGGTGTTAGGAGAAGAATATTCTACCATAATGGCTTTATCGTCCTTATCGGTGACAAAACCATAATTTTCATTTTGCTTTATAGATTCGAAGAAACTTAGGTAATAAGTATCACTAATTTCAATATTCAAGAAGCCTTTAACCACATTGAAACCTTTTACCAAATCCACATTATCTTGCAGATATTGACCAATTTGCTCACCAATTACAACTGGGTTTCCTTTTACCACACGTAGCATCGGAAACACAACAACTGTAACATCTCCTGCAAACTCCTTACGAGTAGCTTGAAATTCTACAGATTCTAATTCGGCTTGAAATAACGCTTTTACTGCGGCTTTAACATGTAATTCTAAAGTCTCTTGAAGATTCATTATTGCTAGTACTTGGTATTATTAAAACGTCTGCAAAGATAGAAGTTTTATTATGTTTTCTTATGCTTATCTAAAGCTTATAAATAATTACTGTCATTCCCTCTAAAAAGTCAAATCGATTTCAATAACAAAAGGCTTTATTCAACTTAAAACAATTTATGTAAACAACTAAAAAACAACACCTTAAATAAGACGTGCATTTCATCGACAAACATGTATTTTTTCCAAGATTTCTGCCGTTTGTCGATACATTGGTTTTACTCATACATTTCAGCTGTCACTTCATCTAATTTATCGGTATTAAAACCTAATTATTAGCATATTTGTCGACATAATAGCACTTTTGGATTGCTATTAACTCAATGTCCCAAACATTAATGAGGCCTAAATATCAAACATTAACCCTGTTGTTATTGTTTAGTGTTGACTTACTTTTTAAATCCCTCTTTAAAAGTTTTTTACACCAAAACATTTCAATTCGATACATTGCTATACGAAGATGAAGCGGTTTGCTATAATAATTGCTTGTTTTCTATCCCTTTTTGTTTTTTCCCAAAACGAAAAGATAGATAATCTTACCGTTCAGTTGGCGTACCAAGAACAGGACTCAACTAAGGTGGATATATCTGTATTACTTATTGATGAACTTTTAAAAATAGGGAACTACGACAAAGCTTTATTATACGTTAACCAAACCTCAAAATTGTCTGAAGACATTAACTATACTAAAGGTCTTGCAGAAAGCAGTTATTACAGAGCCTTAATTTTCGCAAAACGCAATGATTACTATAATGCCATTGACAATTATAATAAATCTAAAAAATACTATGCCCAGATAAAAGATACTCTTGGAGTAGCTAAAGTGAGTAATAGTATAGGTTTGTTAGAAATAAAAAGAGGTAATTATGGTATTGGACTTCAAAACTCTTTATCTGCTATAGAGATTTTTGAAGAACAAAACTTAAAAGAAGAGTTAAGTACGGCTTATAATAATCTTGCTGAAGCTTACTACAAAACACACCAAACCGATAAGGCTTTAGATTACAATTTTAAAGCCCTTGAAATAAGGCGTATTATTAATGACAGTGATGGCATTATAGCTTCTACTAAAAACATCGCAGAACTTTATTCAATTTCAAAAGAACACAGAAAAGCTATTGAGTATTACGAAAAAGTACTTCAAATCCTAGATCCTGAAAAAGACAAAGCCTTAAGAGGTGAGATATTACCAAAATTAGGTAGTGAATATTTGCGTTTTAATGAGTTTGATAAAGCTTCTGAATATTTAGTTGAAGGCTTAAAGTTCAACAGAAAACAAGATAATAAAGAAGGACTTTTAAGATCTTTGAACGCTATTGGGCAATTAAACCTTCAGAGAAAAAAGATAAAATTAGCCGAAAACCAACTCGGTGAAGCTTATAAAATCGCTCAAAAAATAGACAATAAAGCTGAGCTTTTAGAAAACTACAGACTTCATATTGTATTAGATTCTACACGTGGTTATTATCAAAATGCATTTTACTGGCAGAATAAATTTTATGACTTAAAGGATTCTTTAGCAAAAGAGAAAGAACCTAAATTCCCAACAGAAATTGAAACACTTCCTATTGATAATATTATAAAGGAAGATATTAAATCTGAAAATGAAAAGTTAGATCAGGATAGCCAAACTTCAAAGTTGGTTAATCCGATTTTTTTATATGTAGCCTTAGGTTTGATTGCTATTTTGCTAGGATTAACCATCTTCAATTTTTCGAAAACGAAGCAATACAAAAGTCAACTTGTAAAACAGAAAAAAATACTTGCTGACGAACGTAAGAAAAACGAAGGTATTGCTGAACAAATTGAAAACCTAGAAGAGGTTAATCAAGTAAAAGATAAGCTTTTCTCAATTGTCTCTCACGACTTAAAAGATTCAATTTCGTCAATAAAAGCATTTTTAGATTTACTTAAAGAAGATAGTATCTCTAGGGATGAATTTTATGATTTAGTACCTGAATTAAGTGAAAACGCCAATAACGCTTCTGCATTGTTATTCAACTTATTAAACTGGTCTAAATCTCAAATGCAGAATTTAGAACCAAAACCTGAGCTGTTTAATATTCAGGAAGTTTTCCATAATAAGATTGCTTTAGTTGAGCAAAAAGTGGAAGACAAACGCATTGTATTAATTGATGAATCTCAGCGTGATTTTGCTTACGCTGACAAGAGTATGTTAGAAATTGTGATTCAGAATTTAATTACTAATGCGGTAAAATTCAGTAGAACTGGCGACGTCATCACAGTGTCTAACCAAGACGTAAATGGCAAAGCATTAATCTGTGTTGAAGATACTGGTGTTGGTATATCTAAAGAAAATATTGACAAGCTATTTAATGCTAATAAAAACTTCACCACCATCGGTACAAAAAACGAAAAAGGCACAGGTCTTGGACTCACCATTGCTAAAGATTTAGTTGAACTTAACAATGGTAGAATTTGGGTTGAAAGTACCGTGAATGTTGGTAGTAAATTCTTTATTGAGCTGCCAAAAGCTTCGCCTCAGGTTTAATTTTCTTTTGGCAAAAACACCTCTGCCATCATACAACGAGCACTACCTCCACCACAAGTTTCGATAGTTTCTAAACAACTTGATAAAATCTCACAATGTTTTTCAATGGCATTGGTTTGAGCTATTGTTAAACTGCTATGAGCAGATGCGCTCATAATCAAATAACGCTTATCTTTTCCTCTAAGCTGCAACATATTTCCTGCAAATTGATGCATCTGCGCTTCTGTGATAGAGATAATTTCTTTGCCATCTTGTTTAAGATGCTTTACTACGTTCTTACGTTCTTTCTTATCATCAATAGCATCTAGGCAAATCACCGCGAAACTTTCAGCAATGCACATCATAACATTGGTATGGTAAATAGGTAATCGCTTCCCTTCTACTGTTTGGTAAGCGGTAAAAATCACAGGAGAATATTCAAAATCTTCACAAAATTCAATAAATAAATCCTCATCTGCTCTTGGAGATAAAGCACAATACGCTTTTCTATTGGCTCTATCAAGCACAATGCTTCCTGTTCCCTCTAGAAAAAAACCTTCATCTTCAGCAGAAGTATAATCAATAATGTTTTCGATCTTAAAACCTTCTTCCTCTAGCCTCATTAATACCTCTTCTCTACGTTCTCTACGTCTATTTTCAGCAAACATAGGATAGAGCGCCACATCACCATTGGCATGAAAACTTACCCAGTTATTAGGAAAAATAGAATCTGGAGTATCTAGCGATTTATCATCATTTTCTACAACAACATTAATACCTACAGCTTGTAATTTTTCAACAAAAGCGTCAAACTCTTCTTGTGCTTTTGCATTAATTTCAGCATTCTTTAATTTTAAATCTTCCTGAAAATAATTATTGACAGCCGTTTGCTCGTTCATCCTAAAATTTACGGGACGAATCATTAAAATAGTATTAGTTGTTTGTTGCATATACTTAGTTTTAGGACTGCAAAATTACTATTTTTTTAAGCTTTTGAAATTAATCTAAACATCATTATTTAGTTAAAATCGTTAAGTTTGAAGTATAATCACATCTACCATGAAAAAACTTCTATTGTTATTTTTTATTGTTTTATCCTGCAACGAAAAAACCAAAGAAACTCAAACTGAAAATCAAGAATCTGATTATGATTTTACTACGGTTTTTGAAAAAAGTGAAGGCTCAAAAACTGCTACTTACGAAGAAACAATTGCGTATTATTCAAACTTAGCTGAAGCTTACCCAGAAATTTCAATTAAAGCTATAGGTGAAACTGATTCTGGCAAACCACTGCATATTGTAACCTTAAACACAAGCGGCTCTGGTGATGATTTTGAAAGCATCAGACAAACCCAACGAATTTTATTGATAAATAACGGCATACACCCTGGAGAACCTGATGGAATTGATGCCACTATGATGTTATACAGAGATATTGTTCAAGGGAAAATTGAAGCGCCTAAAAAAACGGTTTTGGTTACCATTCCTGTATATAATGTTGGAGGAAGTCTTAATAGAAATTCTACTTCTAGAACTAATCAAAACGGACCTGAAGCTTATGGCTTTAGAGGAAATGCACGCAATTATGACTTGAACAGAGATTTCATTAAAGCTGACACTAAAAATGCAAGAACTTTTGCCGAAATATTTCACTTAGTACAACCTGATGTATTTATTGACAATCATGTAAGTAATGGTGCCGATTATCAATACACACTAACACACTTATTTACACAACATAATAAACTAGGAGGTGAATTGGGCGACTATCTTCATACCGAAATTATGCCTAAACTTGAGGAAAAACTAGCTTCAAAATCTTGGGATATTACACCCTACGTTAATGTTTTTAATCGTGTGCCGGAAACTGGATTTTCGCAATTTATGGATTCACCAAGATATTCAACGGGTTACACAACATTGTTTAATACACTCGGAATGATGGTAGAAACGCACATGCTAAAACCTTACAAACAACGTGTTGAAGGCACTTATGAGTTAATGAAAAGCATGATAGAAATCACCGAAGAACAAGGTGATAAAATTACAGCATTACGAAAAAAACAGTCCAAAAATTGGGAAGTAGGAAAAACATATGCTTTGACTTGGGAAGTTGATACGACGAAAACCTCAACCCTGACCTTTAAAGGTTATGAAGGAGAAATGTTGCCAAGTAATATTACAGGAGCACAACGACTAAAATATGACAGAACTAAACCTTTTACTAAAGAAGTAGTTTACCAGAATTATTTTAAATCAACTTCAGAAGTTACCATTCCTAAAGCTTACATTATACCACAAGGTTGGCACAACGTTATTGATTTATTGAAATTGAATGCTATTGAAATGAAGCAATTAAAAAAAGACACTACTTTAACCGTAGAGTCTTATAAAATTTCTACTTACGAAACTCGAAATTCACCATACGAAGGTCACTATCAGCATTACGATACCAAAGTGACATCATCTCATGAAAAAGTACATTTTAAAGAAGGTGATTATATGGTTTCAACCAATCAAAAAGGCTTACGCTATTTATTAGAAACTTTAGAACCTACCGCTCCTGATTCCTTTTTTAACTGGAATTTCTTCGATACCATTCTACAACAAAAGGAACATTTCTCTCCTTATGTTTGGGAAGATAAAGCTGAAGAACTTCTTGCATCTAATCAAAAACTAAAAATGGAATTTGATGTTAAAGTTAGTTATGATGAAAAATTTGCTAATAATTGGTATGCACAATTAGATTGGTTACATAAGCAAAGTGCTAATTATGAAAAAGTGCATTTGCAGTATCCTGTTTATAGATTAGAATAGTATGGCAATTTTGAATATTAACGAAGAAGAGAGATTTATTAATTTATTCTAAATGGAATTTGAGATATTTTTAATTCACAATAAAATATGATTTGTAATAAAAAAACAGAACAATATTATAAACTTGTGTTAAAACAGAGACTAAAAGTAATATCATCATTTCCAGAAAAATTTAAGAGTTTTGATGTTAGTCTCTATGATAAATTTAAAGTTGCTCTTGCAATAAACTTAACTAACGTTATTCATATTAAATATTCATTAGACGAAGAAAAAAGTGAACTTTTAAAAGACTTACCTAAAATTATTAATTTAATAAAAGATCATTGGCAACCAGAACTAGTTAAGGTTAGTAAAGGAAGAAAACCTATATATTATGCCATGTATTGGTTGGAGTATAATTTTTTTATGAGAAAGTTATTGTCTTTCTTAGTTTTGTTTGATGTTGATGAAGTTTATTTTGAAACACTGAGAGATATAATAGACAATGACAAAGTTAAAGATGGATTATATGACTACTTGTTGTCTTATAAATTCCCTGACAGAATAATATCAGAAAACATTTATCCAGAAAAACCCAAAACAAAAATAATGGATATCATTTTTGAGAAAGATGATAACGTTTGCTCTAAAATGGTAAAAGTTTATTTAGAAAAAGAATGGTATAAAAGTTATAAAAATGCTGGTTTTTATAATTCTCATTTATTACCAGAAGAAAGATTAGATTTCTTTGGTTATTGGGCTTTTGAAGTTGCAGCTATAGTGAAAATTAAAGGTATAGACGATAGTTGTTTTAGAGACAACATGTACTACCCTAAAAATTTAATTATAAATGACTAGAGTAAAAATTACATTATCATTTTTCTTCATCTTTAACTTTATTAATAGTCAAAATCTAAATATAGATCTGCCTAATATAGAAAATGACCATAAATTAAATTATGGCTCAACACAATCAATATATATAACTAAAGACGGTATACTTATTTTTGAAAAAGACACTATACAATACTCCGAGTTAAAATACAAGTTGTATGTCACACCTTATCAAAGTGCACCTTTTACAGATTTAACCGTTTATTCTAATAGATTTGTACAGATTTTTGCTGATGCCAAAACACCCTATAAAATTGTTGATTCAGTAAAAACGGAAATTGCTGGTGTAGAAGATATGAAACATATTATATACCGTACTAATTTTGATAAAAAGTTCAATCAACGTGGTCTAGACCATAAATTACACCCTTCATTTTTTAATCTAAAACCAAAAGAAAAGTTATTAACAAGAAAACAACTAATTAGAAAAGATAGTATTGAAAAAATCGAAAATGAAAGACGTGTTAACGAGAGTAAAATGTTCCCTGATGTTCCAAATGAATGGAAATATAAAAAATTACCATATCTAATAGAAGACGTTTTATATTCTATTCGTCCTAAGGTCATTAATGAGGTTTTAGAGAAAACAACTTATAGATGTATAACTTTAACGAATAAAGGATTTAAATTAGGAGGGGAAAATGTGATGGACCTTAACTTGATAAATTTAAAAAAAATACTAGAGTCAAATAAGGTCATAATATGTTACACAGATGACACTTTAGATTATGGCACTTATCTAAAATATCTTTCAATTATAAAAGAAATAGAAAAAAATGATAATTCCTTCAAGAGAAAATATGCTACTATTGTTGAAATGTCGCGTCAGATAAAATGGTTACATAATAAATTGAATATCAGTTTCTGTAAATAGCTAATAATAAAAATAAAAGTTTCGTAATCCAACTTGTTTCAATAGCTTTTTTTTAGTCTCAAAAAAAAGAACACCATAATTATTTTAATAAGAGCTAAAATATATCCAGACAATTAAGTTAACAGAAATATAGCAATATTAATAGCAGATGTTGATATTCTTAAATAGGAGAATTCCTAATAAAAACATAACTGTTGCTATTGGTACTTAGTTTCTTTTTTAACATTCCTGCAACAAAATTTCATCAACTAAGCTCTATTTTAGTATCGTGAAAGCAAAAGTCAGTACAAATCGAATGTTTTCAATAATAGGATTAGCCGTTCTATTATTAGTTTCCCCTTGTAAAGTCAGAAATTTTATTCAGGCTGAAATTGGCATTCCTAAAACTGAAGTTTCTAACAAAAGCCAAACAACGGTTTCTCAATCCAATTGTCAGGATGTTGAACTTTCGCAAGTTGTTCAGTCCACTTCTAAACCGACTATAAAACTTTATAAACTATCTACTTTAGAGTTTTATAGTTTTCTGTTTTTCGATAATTCTGAAAAACATAGTTTTAAAACTTACACGGCCAAAACTCAAACTGAGTCTGAGGTTCCACTCTATATTTTATACCAAAACCTAAAGGTTTATTCGTAATTGATTTCCCTTAAAATTTTATAAAACGGAAGCAGTCACAACTGCTATTTTATCAATTACAATTCTGAAAAAAAGGAATAAAGCTATTCTATAATACACCTTAGTTACACTTTATACTCCCTGTTTTTCAGCACGCATTAAACCTTAAAAAAAATGAAAAAACTATTTTTAATAACTTCATTGTTCCTGATGGTTTTAGGAACAGTTGAAGCACAAGAGTTCAGCTCAGAAAAGCACAATTATGTAGTGCTTTCAAAAAATATAAAGCAATTAAATCCAGTACTACTAACCGCAACAGCTTTAGCAGATGAAGATGGCGCAAACTTCGGAGAATTCTTTGTCATTATTTGTGGAAAAACAGTACAAAACATTCCGAATAATGAAGACTTAAAACACCTTTTACAAAAAACAAAAGCTCAAAATATAAGAGTTTTTGTATGTGGAATTTCCTTAAAAAAGTTCAATATCGATCCCAATAAAATTCCGAACACCATGGAATTGACCGAAAATGGTATACTCTATGGTTTTCAATTAGCAAAGCAAGGATTTATAACACTTACTATTTAAATTCAGTCTTTTATGAAAACTACAAGTATAAAAAATGATGCTGGTTTTTTAGCCTTAGCATTAAGATTAGTGGTTGGCTGGACTTACTTTTCAGCCTTTTGGAGGCGACTGTTTTTAGCAGATAAATTAGATCCTGATACCGCAGGTTATATTGGTGAAAAATTTAATCATTTTTTGCCTCATGCCCTTGGTATAAAACCCATGATAGAATATTTGGTCACCCATCCTGAAGCCTTGTGGTGGCATATGGTAATTTTCACTATTATAGAAGGTATTGTCGGTCTATTAATAATGTTTGGGTTTTTCACCAGACTGATGAGTATTGGAGTATTCATGCTGGCTTTGGGAATTTTATTAGGTTCTGGTTGGATTGGCACAACTTGCCTAGACGAATGGCAAATCGGTATCTTAGGCATTGCTACAGGATTTCTGCTCTTCCTTTCTGGAGGCGGAAAACTTTCGATTGATAATTATCTGATTAAAAAGGATTTTAAAATCACCCAGAAAAAATCGTTTCAATGGTTAGCTTCAGGTATTTTACCTATAAAAGATCAACTTTTTTCTAAAATCGTGATTGTTGGTTCCTTTCTAATTTTAGGAATTTCATTATACACCAATCAAGTTTTTCATGGTGGGCTTTGGGGAACACTTCATAATAAATCGGTAAAACCTCATGTTGAAATTTCTAACGGAAAAATTGAGAATGACAATTTATCCTTTGAAGTTTACAGAACTGAAGGTGTTGATGTTTATGGTGCTTGGATAATTAGTATTGAACTTAAAAATTCAAATAATGAAACCGTTTTAGAACTATCTCATAATGATTTTGCTATATCCAACACATTGACAATTGATAACTATTATGTTACCAAAGTTAAACCTGGAAAACATAGTTTAATAATTCCTCTTGGAGCAAAGGCTAAACTTTCTATCCAGGATTCCAAAATTAAAAATCTGGATAATAACATCCATACCCTAAAAATCACTGATGTCAGTGGCGCAAGTTGGGAACATCAAGTTAATAATTGAACAAAAAAGCCCTAAAAGTTAATATCCTTTTAGGGCTTTCATTTTATCTTTTATCAATAAATTTTAAACTAAAATCTTAATATTGGCATAGCTATTTTCCAATGCTTTTTGAGACGCTTTACTGTCTAACCATTTCACTTTAGTAATACCTTCCTTTTCTTGAGGCAGCAGTTCACCATCAAAATCTGTTTTCATTTCAAACCAATAGGTGATTTTTATTTTATGCTTTCCATTACGTTTAAAGATATGATAGGTTGTCGGTAGCGGTTTCGTGATTTTAAGACCACTTACTTGCGTCTCCTCCTCTACTTCACGTATGGCAGTTTCTTCAATGGTTTCTTTACGCTCGGCTTTCCCTTTAGGCAAATCCCATTTATCATTTCGGTAAATGAATAGAACTTCACCTTTAGCATTAAAAACCTTACCACCACCTGCTACAACGTTTGGTAACAGTTTCAAAAACTTTTTTAAAAGTTTATCTGGATCATCATGAATGAGATGTACAGCTTGTAAATCTGTTTTATTAAGTGTCTTAATTACCTTTCCGATGTTTACAGATTTTAGAAGATATGATTTAAAATCTGTTTCTTTTTCAATTTTTGTAGTTAAGATTATTGGTTTATCTCCAACATATATAGTGTGCATAAAAGATTTTTTATCGCATTACTTATGTAAAAGTATTATTTTTTATTGGAAAGCTTTTCAAATGAAAATTAATTTAAATTAAAATTTCCCAACTTTTAAAATTCACTATTTTTGCATCATGATTTTTAACAAAGAAACCGCAAAGAAAACCGCAGAGGTTTTATTGCAAGTTAACGCTATAAAATTACAGCCCGACAATCCGTTTACTTGGGCTTCTGGCTGGAAATCGCCAATTTATTGTGACAATAGAATAGTCCTTTCCTTCCCTCTCATTAGAAATTACATTAGGGAAACCATGGCAAGACACATCGAGCACCACTACGGCAAACCTGATGTTATTGCAGGTGTCGCTACAGGTGCCATTGGTATTGGAGCTTTGGTGGCAGAATACCTTAACCTTCCTTTTATCTATGTTAGACCCGAAGCTAAAAAGCATGGTCGTCAAAACCAGGTTGAAGGTTTTATTGAAAAAGGTCAGACTGTTGTAGTTGTGGAAGACTTAATCAGCACCGGAAAAAGTAGTCTTAACGCTGTTGCTGCATTGAAAGAAGCTGATTTACACGTAAAAGGCATGGTGGCAATTTTCTCTTACGGATTTAATGTGGCTAGTGAAAATTTCAAAGAAGCTAATATTGAATTGAACACACTAAGCAATTACGAAAATTTGCTTGAACAAGCTCTTGAAACCAACTACATTACAGAAAAGCAACAAGACATTTTAGCACAATGGAATGCCAATCCTAGCGAATGGAACGCTAATTGATAATAATATGTAGAATCGTTTAATTGTTGAAATGTTTTTAAAACGAACTTTTGATTAACAGCTAAGCGATTAAACTATTAAACAACAAAAAAATGAATTTAGAATCTCCAAAGGTTACTTTAGATAAATCAGCAGAAGAAACATTCAATTTTCTATCTGATGTCAAAAACTTCGAAGCTTTAATGCCAGAAAACATTAGCAAATTTGAAGTTTTAGACGATGATAAATTTCTTTTTGCTCTGAAAGGTATGCCTGAAATCGTACTTAAGAAAAAAGAAACAATTCCACATAGCAAAATTGTTTTAGGTGCAGCTGGTGGCAAATTAGATTTTGCCTTAACTGGTCATATCACTGAAGTAGATGCTAACAAAAAAAGTGAAGTACAATTAACTTTTAATGGCGAATTTAATGCTATGATGGCTATGATGATTAAAGGGCCTATTAGTAAATTTATAGAAACTTTAGCTACAAATATGAAAACTGCTGTTTAATACAGCAGTTTTACTTCTTTAAGATTAAAGCTTTTTATTATATCCTTTTCCGTCCAAACATTAAGCTTTCCATCTTCTGAAACCCCTTTTATTATTCCAGAAAACATTTCATTATCTAACAATTGAAATGTTGAAGGTTTTTCTTTTCTAAAAAGTAAAGTTTCGTATTCCTCTTTTATTTCACTAAACTTTCTAGACTCTAGTTTTTCAAAATAAAATTGCAGGTTTTTTAGGATTTTAGATAAAATTTCGTCCTTATCATAAGTCACTCCTGTGAGCAAAGTCAGTGAAGACGCTTGAGGTAAATTGTCAAAAAACTTCTGGTTAACATTAAGTCCAAAACCTAAAACAGTGCCTTTTAAAGCATTATTTTTTATGACATTCTCAATTAAAATCCCACATATTTTTTGATCTGCTGACAAAATGTCGTTAGGCCATTTAATACTTAATTTCGGAATTTCTAATGCTTCTAAAGTCTTTAAAATTGCTAAAGCCATAACCATACTTATATAAAACTGCTGTTCAATTTTTAGATTCGGCAATCTCTTAAACACACTAACAGTAAGGTTTTTGCCCTTTTCTGCTTGCCACATCGTACCCATTTGCCCACGTCCTTCTTCCTGAGATTCAGTTACTACAACCGTGTAATCATCAGGTATTCCTGCAGACACCATCTCTTTAAGATACGTGTTTGTAGAGTCAATGGCATTAAGTTTGATAATGTACATTAAAACAGTAGTTTTATTTTATAGATTTGTTAAGACAAAATAAGGCTTACAAGTACTAAAAAAATAATAACTTTGCATAAATTTAATTCAATTTAATGACGAAAGAAAAAGCTAGTGCAGACCAACTCATTACAACTATCATAGCTGGTATTGAAGAGGTAAAAGGTAAAGAGATAACAATTTTAGATTTAAGAGAAATAGAAAATACGGTTTGTGATTATTTTATAGTTTGTGAAGGTACTTCTAATACACAAGTTAACGCAATCGTCAATTCCATCCAAAAACTAGTTAGCAAAACCCTCAAAGACAAACCTTGGCATGTTGAAGGCACCGACAATGCTGAATGGGTACTTATAGATTATGTAAATGTTGTAGTTCATGTTTTTCAAAAACACATCAGAGATTACTACGACATAGAGAGTCTATGGGGAGATGCTAAAACCACACAAATAGAAACAAGTTACTAAATAGACAAAAGCTACTAATGGCAAAAGACAATAAAAACCTAAATAAAAAACCTAAGCTTAATCCGTATTGGATATATGGAGTTATCATTGCAATATTTCTAGGAATTCAATTTTTCTCTGGAGGTTTTGGTGAATCTACAGGTAAACAAACGACACCTAATGAATTTTTTACTTACCTACAAAGTGGTGATGTAAAAAAGGTAGAGATTATAAACAATCGTGAAGCGAGAGTTTACTTAACATCAGAAGCTCAGGACAAAGAAATCCATAAAAGTTCTAAACCGAATAGTATATTTCCTTCCGTAACGGCATCTCCAAATTATAAATTTGAATTCGGTGATTTAACCTTATTTCAAGAAGAAATTAACAAAATAAAAGCTGAAAACAACTTAAATGTTACTGTAGCTTTTAAAACCGAACACAATGTTTGGGGCGACTTCTTGTTAACATTACTTCCTTTCATTTTAATTATCGGAGTGTGGATTTTCATCATGCGTAGAATGTCATCTGGTGGTGGCGGAGGTGCTGGTGGACAGATTTTCAATATTGGAAAATCTAAAGCAAAACTCTTTGATGAAAAATCAGATACTAAAACTTCTTTTAAAGATGTTGCTGGTTTAGAAGGGGCAAAAGAAGAAGTACAAGAAATTGTAGATTTCTTGAAGTTTCCAGAAAAATACACCTCTTTAGGTGGTAAAATTCCTAAAGGTGCATTGCTTGTAGGACCTCCTGGAACAGGTAAAACCTTATTAGCAAAAGCAGTTGCTGGTGAAGCAAAAGTACCGTTCTTTTCACTTTCTGGTTCTGATTTCGTAGAGATGTTTGTAGGTGTTGGAGCTTCTCGTGTAAGAGACTTATTTAAACAAGCTAAAGAGAAATCTCCTTCAATCATTTTTATTGATGAGATTGATGCTATCGGTAGAGCAAGAGGAAAAAATAATTTCTCTGGCTCTAATGATGAACGTGAAAACACATTGAATCAACTCTTAACAGAAATGGATGGTTTTGGTACAAATACAAACGTTATTGTACTAGCTGCAACTAACAGAGCAGACGTTTTAGATAGTGCATTAATGCGTGCTGGTCGTTTTGACCGTCAGATTTACGTAGACCTTCCAGACGTTAGAGAACGTAAAGAAATCTTTGAAGTTCATCTTCGTCCGCTTAAAAAAGAAGAAACTTTAGACATTGATTTCTTAGCAAAACAAACACCAGGTTTCTCTGGAGCTGACATAGCTAATGTTTGTAATGAAGCGGCCTTAATTGCTGCAAGAAAAGGTAAGAAAGCTGTAAACAAACAAGATTTCTTAGATGCCGTAGATAGAATCATTGGTGGTCTAGAAAAGAAAAATAAAATTATTACTCCTGATGAAAAACGTGCTGTAGCCTTCCACGAAGCTGGTCACGCTACAATAAGTTGGATGTTAGAGCATGCTGCTCCTTTGGTAAAAGTTACTATCGTTCCTAGAGGTCGTTCTCTTGGAGCTGCTTGGTATTTACCTGAAGAACGCCTAATTGTTAGACCAGAGCAAATGTTAGATGAAATGTGTGCCGCTTTAGGTGGTAGAGCTGCTGAAAAAGTAATCTTCAATAAGATTTCAACAGGAGCTTTAAGCGACTTAGAAAAGGTTACAAAACAAGCACGTGCTATGGTAACTATTTACGGTCTTAGTGACAAAGTAGGTAACCTAACTTATTATGATTCATCTGGTCAATCAGAATATGGTTTCACCAAACCTTACAGTGAGCAGACTGCTGAACTTATCGATAAAGAAATTTCTGATATCATTGAAGCACAATATCAACGTGCTATAGATTTATTAGAAAAGAACAAAGACAAGCTTACCGAACTAGCTGAAGTTTTACTAGATAAAGAAGTGATTTTCAAAGATAATTTAGAAAAAATATTCGGAAAACGCGCGTTTGAAAATGGAGATACTATTACAGTAGAAGCTACTGAAGAAGAGGAATAGACCTTTATAAAACCTTATAAAAAACTTAAATTAATCTTATGTTAGTTTAAGTTTTTTTATATTTGAGAATTACACCATATTTAGAGATTAATAGCAACTATTGAATGAGCTTATTTCGTAAATTCTTTGGCAAAAAAACTAATGAGCCAGAAGAAAACATACCAAATCAAGAGCGTGGCAAATATATGCCTGAAATCAAGTTGCCTGCTGATGAACGCTTTACTATAAACTTCAAAGCCAACGGTGGCAAATTTTTGTATTGCGAAAATATGGAAGAAATAAAAGAAAGCTTTAATGCTATCCTAGATGAAAACAATTGGCATAATGATAAAGTCTTTCTTGTAGATAATCGTCTCTCTGATTTGTTCAAAGATTTTAATCTTAATAGTACAAAGAATGCTAGTGAAAGTGCTTATTTCTTGTCTACATGTGAATATTTAATTTCTGATGATGGATCACTTTTAATTTCTTCAAATCAAATAGCAGAGAAAAAATTGATTGAATTACCTGATCATTTTATAATCTATGCTACTACAAGTCAATTTGTAGAAAATATTGGTGAAGGACTTAAAGGAATAAAAGAAAAAAGCAAGACAGCCATACCTACCAACATCACTACCATAAAGAATTTTAAAACAGATGATGATAAGGATTTTTTAACCTACGGAAGTAGTGCAAAAAACCTTTACCTACTACTATTAGAAGACCTATAATGAAAGAGTTAGCCATAAGAGCAGTTTCTGGTGCTATCTATGTTTTATTACTTGTTGGTTCATTATACCTACAAAATACATCTATTGCTATTATTGGATTTTTTGGTGTTTTGTGTCTTGCTGAGTTCAGTAAGCTTATTAAACTAAAATCTTATATCCAGTACGTTATTTTTGTACTGCTATATTCAATATTTTGGTATCTCTGCATTTATCACAATGATGCTAGAGGTAGTAATGAAGCTATTCAAATTTTATTGGTAATAACCATTTTTGTAAATCTCATTCTCATTAAAGATTTATTCACGGAAAAAAAGATTCCTCTATTTGAATCTAAACGCTATATAGCTACAACATTTTATCTTTCTAGTGGTTTTGTTTTTATGCTACTAATAGCAAATTACAGAAGTACGTTTACGCCATTATTACTTTTAGGTAGTTTTATATTGGTATGGGTAAATGATAGTTCGGCTTATTTGGTTGGGAAAAATTTTGGTAAACAGAAGCTATTTCCGAGTATTTCACCAAAAAAAACAGTTGAAGGTTTTTTAGGTGGTTTATTTTTTGCCTGTGTATCCAGTTATTTTATCTCTTTATATTTTGAAGGTTTAGAGTTTAATAGTTGGCTAATTTTAGCAATAATTGTGAGTGTTTTGGGTACATTTGGGGATTTAATAGAATCTAAATTTAAAAGACAAGCTGGTGTTAAGGATAGTGGAGTGATAATGCCAGGTCATGGAGGTTTACTAGACCGGTTAGATTCTGTTATCTTTGCAGCACCATTTATTTATTTATTTTTAAGAATTATAACCTATGTTTCATAAAGAAGGTCATAAAATTATATTCGTTACATTAGTGATAGTGGTTGGAGCTATTTTCTTAATTGATGAATTTGCTACTAACGAATGGTTGCGAAAAGGCTTAATGCTAGCCTTTTTAATATTCTTTTTATTAATACTTCAGTTTTTTAGGAATCCTAAACGCAATACGCATCCTAACGAAAAACAAGCATTATCTCCGGTTGACGGCAAGGTTGTTGTTATAGAAGAGGTTTTTGAAAAAGAAGTTTTTAATGATAAACGTATTCAGGTTTCTGTATTTATGTCGCCTATAAACGTTCATGTTACTCGATATCCTATAAGTGGTAATGTAAGCTATAGCAAATATCATCCTGGTAAATATTTAGTGGCTTGGCATCCTAAAGCTAGTGAAGAAAATGAACGTACTACTGTAGTTGTGGAGAATAAAGGTTTTGGAAAAGTCTTATACCGACAAATTGCTGGTGCACTTGCAAAACGCATCGTTAACTATGCTACAGTGAATTCAAATGCTATTCAAGGTGCTGATTCTGGATTTATAAAATTTGGGTCTAGGGTTGATTTATTTTTACCCTTAGATGCCGATATCAAAGTAGAACTAAACCAAAAGGTTCGAGGAGGAGAAAGTATCATTGCTGAAATGAAATAAAATGACCTCAAAAGAAGATTTAGATACTGAATTTTTAGATGCTGTAGAGCGCGTAAATGCGTACACAGAACCCTTTCCTGCAGATTTTCTTTTACGCTTGTATGCCTATTACAAAAAGGCCACCAACGATTATGGTAGACCTAGTAGTAGAAAGCCCATTATAAATGCTTTCAAAACTAATGCACTTTTTCAAGTGCAGAAGATTAGTCAAGATGAAGCTAAAAGAGAGTATATAGACTTAGTGAACAATTATTTTCTTTACAGAAAGTAAAAGTTTCTAATCTCTTATTAAAGGTAAAGTAGAGCAACGTAATAAACCTTCCTGCTTTGCTATTTCAGCATATGGCACTTCTTCAACAGTAAACCCGTTTTCTCTTAACCATGTATTAAGCCTAGTAAAGTTCTGTTCTGAAATAATAACGTCTTCAGAAATACTGAAAATATTACTATTCATATGATACATTTCTTCTTTGGTAATTTCAAAAATATTGTCTTTTCCAAAGTAATCTACCAGCCACTGATATTCTTCTTCTTCTAAAAATCCATTTTTATGAAGAATAGCTTTATCCTTTCCTATGGGTTGAAAACAACAATCAAGGTGTAAAGCGTTTTCCATAGCATTGGTTTGTGACTTTCTAAGGTTAAAACTTTTGATTTTTTTATTTGGAAACTTTTCAATGATGTAATCTACACCTGCTTTATTGGTACGCGCTACAATATAATCTGGGTAATCTTCACCTCTATATGTTCCTATAAAAATATGATCATTCCAAACGATAACATCACCACCTTCTATATGTGCTTCCTCTGGAGGACGAATTACTTTGTTAGGATCCATTTTATCAATTACATATTGAATGGCTTCAAGCTCTTCTTCGCGATTTGGAAGAATATTGGCCTTTATAAAAATATCGTCAATTACAAAGCCAATATCTCTTGAAAAAATCTGATTACAGTCTTTTATAATCTCTGGTCGGTAAACTTGCACATCATATTTCTGAAAAACTTTAGCAACTGCTTCCATTTCCGACACCATATCTTCTTCTACTGGATATGTACCTGCTTTTATATGTTCTAAAGATTTAGGATCATAAGCATCCTCTATTGAAGGAGTTGGACCATTACTTACTGCTGTTCCAAGTATTACAGCTCTTAACCGAGACGTTTCGTTTTTTATATGTAGTTTCATTGAGGGTAAAATACAAAAAGCTTCATAAAATTTATGAAGCTTTTTAATAATTTATATTGAGAAATTATCTTTTTTCGATAGGCACAAATGCTCTGTGAGTTTCACCAATGTATAATTGTCTTGGTCTTCCTATAGGTTCTTTACGCATGCGCATTTCTCTCCATTGTGCTATCCAACCTGGTAGACGACCTAAAGCAAACATTACAGTAAACATTTCTACTGGTATACCCATAGCTCTGTAAATAATCCCAGAATAGAAATCTACATTAGGATATAATTTTCTATCCACAAAATAAGAATCTTCTAAGGCTTCTTTTTCTAAACCTTTAGCTATATCTAAAATAGGATCTTCCACACCTAAATCTCCTAATACTTCATCAGCTGCTTTTTTGATGATTTTAGCTCTAGGGTCAAAGTTTTTATAAACACGGTGACCGAAGCCCATTAAACGGAAAGGATCATCTTTATCCTTAGCTTTTGCCATATACTTTTTAGTATCACCACCATCTTCTTTAATAGCTTCAAGCATTTCTAAAACCGCTTGGTTAGCACCACCGTGAAGTGGTCCCCAAAGTGCAGAAATACCAGATGCCAAAGACACGAATAAACCAGCATGAGATGAACCTGCAATTCTTACTGTAGAAGCCGAACAGTTTTGCTCGTGATCTGCGTGAAGGATCAATAACTTATCTAAAGCGTTAACTAAGATTGGGTTTTGTTCATACTCACGGTTTGGACTCTTAAACATCATTTTTAAGACGTTTTCTACGTAGCTTAAGCTATCATCACCATATTCTAATGGCAGCCCTTGTTTTTTACGCATTGTCCACGCAACAATTACTGGAAACTTACCTAATATTCTTACGATAGCATTATACATTGCCTCTTCTGAATTAATATCTACAGAAGATGGGTTAAATGCTGTTAAAGCACTTGTAAGAGAAGAAAGCACACCCATAGGATGGGCAGATTTAGGAAAGGCCTCTAAAATTTTCTTTACATCATCGTCAACCACAGAATGGCTCTTGATGTCATCATGAAACTTGTCGTGTTGTTCTTTAGTTGGTAATTCTCCAAAAATCAACAAATATGCAACCTCTAAGAAATCAGCTTTTTCAGCTAGTTCTTCAATAGAATACCCTCTATACCTTAAAATTCCCTTTTCACCATCTAAGAAAGTAATAGCACTTTCACAGCTTCCAGTATTCTTGTAACCTGGATCTATAGTTATTACTCCACCTGTTGAACTTCTTAAGGATTTAATATCGATAGCAACTTCATTTTCTGAACCTACTACAATTGGGAAATCATACTTTTTACCATTGATTTCTAGGGTAGCTTTATCTGACATGTTTTTATATTGTTTTATTTGAATTTTAGGATGGTAAATTTACAAAATATCCTACGATTTTTAAAGGGGATTTATAAGCGTTTTAACAATATCAGTATTGTTATTTTCTATTAAATAGAAAAGCGATTACTTTTTAATGGGTAATCGCTTTTTCAATCATTTATTTTACTTGAGTCTTACTTTACTTTGAAAGCTTTTTCTTGCGGAAAATAAGCCACATCTCCTAATTCTTCTTCTATACGTAATAGTTGATTGTATTTTGCCATACGATCACTACGAGAAGCAGAACCTGTTTTAATCTGTCCTGTATTTAAAGCTACAGCCAAATCAGCGATAGTATTATCTTCTGTTTCACCAGATCTATGAGACATTACCGATGTATAACCTGCATTGTGCGCCATGTTTACAGCTGCAATAGTTTCTGTTAATGTACCAATCTGGTTTACTTTGATTAAAATTGAATTTGCAATACCATTTTCAATACCACGAGATAAACGCTCTACATTTGTTACATATAGGTCGTCACCAACTAACTGTACTTTATCACCTATTTTTTCGGTTAAATATTTCCAACCATCCCAGTCATTTTCATCCATTCCATCTTCAATAGAAATAATTGGATATTTTTCTACTAATTCTGCTAAATAATCGGCTTGCTCTTTACTTGTTCTAATAACTCCTGTTTCACCTTCAAACTTAGAGTAATCATATTTTCCATCTACATAAAATTCAGCTGAAGCACAATCCAATGCAATCATAACTTCCTCACCAAATTTGTAACCTGCTTTTTCAACTGCTTTTGCAATAGTATCAATAGCGTCTTCTGTACCATCTAAAGTTGGAGCAAAGCCGCCTTCATCGCCAACAGCAGTACTTAAACCTCTATCGTGTAAAACCTTTTTTAGGTTATGGAAAATCTCAGTTCCCATTTGCATAGCATGCGTAAAGTTTTTAGCTTTTACTGGCATAACCATAAACTCTTGAAATGCTATAGGAGCATCACTATGAGAACCACCATTTATAATATTCATCATTGGTAAAGGTAAAGTGTTTGCTGATACACCACCAACATAACGATATAAAGGCATTCCTAACTCATTTGCTGCTGCCTTAGCAACCGCTAAAGACACACCTAAAATCGCATTAGCACCCAACTTTGATTTGTTTGGTGTACCATCTAATTCTATCATTAATTTATCAATGGCATTTTGTTCAAAAACAGAAATTCCCATTAACTCTTGAGCAATTATTGAATTAACATTATCCACCGCTTTTAAAACACCTTTTCCCATGTAGGTATCACCACCATCTCTTAACTCTACAGCTTCGTGCTCACCAGTAGAAGCACCAGAAGGCACTGCAGCTCTACCCATTATTCCATTTTCTGTTACTACATCTACTTCTACAGTTGGATTCCCTCTGGAATCTAAAATTTGCCTTGCGTGTACATTAATTATAATGCTCATTATTCTTTGGTTTTAGTTAACTTTAATTTATTAATCGAAAGGTGTTTAATTTCTAAACAAGTCAAGTATTACAGCACCTTTCAGTTTATTCAAATTTACGAAAATCTATAGCTTAAATGTTAACGAAAAATCATATTTATGATTAATCTTTACTAAAATGTTTTCGTAACTAAAAAAACGCAATAAAACTTAAGTTTCATTGCGTTTTTTTTATCATTTATTTTTGAATATTTTCTATAAATTGATCAAATAAATAGACTGCATCATTTGGGCCTGGACCAGCCTCTGGATGATATTGTACTGAAAAACAATTTTTGTTTTTCATTTTAATACCTGCTACAGTATCATCATTGAGATGAACATGAGTAATTTCAATATCATTATGCGCTTCAGTCTCTTCTCTATTGATAGCAAAGCCATGGTTTTGAGATGTAATTTCACCTTTACCAGTTACAAGGTTCATAACTGGATGGTTAATTCCTCTGTGACCATGATGCATTTTATAAGTTGAAATACCATTTGCTAAAGCAATAACTTGATGACCTAAACAAATACCAAATAAAGGCTTATCTCTAGAGATAATTTCTTTGGCTAATGCGATTGCATCTGATAGAGGTTCTGGGTCACCAGGTCCATTAGATAAGAAATATCCATCAGGATTAAAGGCTTCTAAATCTTCAAACTTTGAATTGTACGGAAATACTTTTATGTAAGCATCACGTGCAGCTAGATTTCTAAGAATGTTCTTTTTGATTCCTAAATCTAGTGCTGCTATTTTATAAGTAGCATTTTCATCACCAAAATAATACGGTTCTTTTGTAGATACTTTTGATGATAACTCTAAGCCTACCATTGAAGGTACTTCGGCTAATTGCGCTTTTAGTTCATCTATTTTATCAACTTCTGTAGATATAACAGCATTCATTGCTCCATTATCTCTAATATAGCTGACTAAAGCTCGTGTATCTACATCTGATATAGCTAAAGTATTATGCTTCTCAAAAAAATCCTCAAGAGACATATCTGCTCCAGGTCTAGAATATTCAAAACTGAAATTCTTACATATTAAACCTGCTATTTTTACACTATCAGATTCAACATCGGCTTCTTTTGTACCATAATTACCAATATGTGCATTGGTTGTTACCATTAACTGTCCGTAATATGACGGATCAGTAAATATTTCTTGATAACCAGTTGTACCAGTATTAAAACACACTTCACCAAATGCAGAACCTTCTTTTCCTATGGATTTACCATAAAAAATTGTTCCGTCAGCTAAAAGAATTAAGGCTTTTTTTCTTTGTTTATATTTCATTTGTAGTCTTTTCAAAAAGATCTCGCTTGTACGAGAATAAGGTTTTACAAAATTCCAAAAAAAAAGGATAAACTAAAATAGCTTATCCTTTATATTTATAAATGATTATCAACATTTATTCTTCTTCGTTAGAAGCTTTAGTTTCAACTGGTGGAGTAGTTGTTGAAGCTTTCTTACCTCCTCTTCTACTTCTACGAGTTTTCTTCTCTGGCTTACCAGCAGTGTAAAGTTCGTTGTAATCAACTAACTCTATCATTGCCATATCAGCATTATCACCTAATCTGTTTCCTAACTTGATGATACGAGTATAACCACCTGGACGATCTGCAACTTTAGCAGCTACATCTCTAAACAATTCCGCAACAGCTTCCTTTTGTTTTAACCTAGACATTACTAAACGTCTGTTGTGTGTAGTGTCTTCTTTAGATTTAGTAATCAAAGGCTCAACAAATAACTTTAACGCTTTAGCTTTAGCAGTAGTAGTGTTAATACGTTTGTGCTCTATTAAAGAACATGCCATATTAGCCAACATTGCTTTTCTGTGCGAAGACTGTCTTCCTAAATGATTGATTTTTTTTCCGTGTCTCATGACTTTTGTTTTAAACTTCTATCTTGCATCAACTCTTTTTGAGGGGCAAATTATAGAAGAGTTAGAATTTATTAATCTTTGTCTAATTTATATTTGCTTAAATCCATTCCGAAATTAAGGCCTTTAACATTTACAAGCTCTTCAAGCTCTGTTAAAGATTTCTTACCAAAGTTTCTGAACTTCATTAAATCATTTTTGTTGAATGATACTAAGTCACCTAAAGTATCTACTTCAGCAGCTTTTAAACAGTTAAGCGCACGTACAGAAAGATCCATATCAACTAATTTAGTTTTCAATAATTGTCTCATGTGAAGTGATTCTTCATCATAAGTTTCTGTTTGTGCAATCTCATCAGCTTCAAGTGTAATACGCTCATCAGAGAATAACATGAAGTGGTGGATTAAAATCTTAGCTGCTTCTGTTAAAGCATCTTTAGGATGAATAGATCCATCAGTAATAATTTCGAAAACTAATTTTTCGTAATCCGTTTTTTGCTCAACACGAAAGTTTTCGATACTATACTTTACATTCTTAATTGGAGTGTAGATAGAATCTGTAAAGATTGTTCCTATTGGTGCAGAAGCTTTTTTGTTTTCTTCAGCAGGCACATAACCTCTACCCTTTTCAATTGTTAACTCCATATTAATGTTTACTTTAGGATCTAAGTTACAGATTACTAAATCCGTATTTAATACTTGGAAACCAGAAATAAACTTTTGGAAATCTCCAGCAGTGATTTGATCTTGTCCTGAAATAGAAATAGTAACAGTTTCGTTATCTATTTCATCGATTTGACGCTTAAAGTTAACTTGCTTTAAGTTCAAAATCATTTCAGTAACGTCTTCAACTACACCAGAAATTGTAGAAAACTCATGATCTACTCCTTCTATTCTAACTGAAGTTATTGCGAAACCTTCTAAAGAAGATAATAATACTCTTCTTAAAGCATTACCTACTGTTAATCCGTATCCTGGTTCTAAAGGTCTGAATTCAAACTTACCTTCAAAATCAGTAGAATCAATCATGATTACTTTATCTGGTTTCTGAAAATTTAATATTGCCATTTTTCTTCGTTTTAATTGTTATTTGGTTGCGCGGTTTAAAAGCTTGAAGAGAACTTATAAACCCTTTGGCCAAATACCAATGTGATTATTAATTTATTATTTAGAGTAAAGTTCGACGATGAACTGCTCGTTGATTTGCTCAGGAATTTGAATTCTTGCAGGAACAGAAACATAAGTACCTTGCATAGTATCGTTATTCCAAGTAATCCATTCGTATACATTGCTAGAGTTAGCCAATGAGTTTTGAATAGTTTCTAAAGATTTAGATTTTTCTCTTACAGCCACAACATCACCAGCTTTTAATTGGTAAGAAGGAATGTTTACCTTTTCACCGTTTACAGTAATATGTCTGTGAGATACTAATTGTCTAGCACCACTTCTAGTTGGAGAAATTCCCATTCTGAAAACCACGTTGTCTAAACGAGATTCACATAATTGTAATAATACTTCACCAGTGATACCTTGAGCAGCAGTTGCTCTTTTGAACATGTTTCTGAATTGCTTTTCTAAAATACCATAAGTGTATTTAGCTTTTTGCTTCTCCATTAATTGGATAGCATATTCAGATTTCTTACCTCTTCTTTTGTTAGGACCGTGTTGTCCTGGAGGATAATTTCTTTTTTCGAAGGCTTTATCGTCTCCGAAGATAGCTTGACCGAATTTACGAGCTATTTTAGTTTTAGGACCAGTATATCTTGCCATTTCTAATTGATTATGAGAGTTGATTATAAAATTAAGGTCTTAAGCTTATCCTTCTACAATCGTTAACCTCTCGGTGATACTTGTTAATTTTTAAATTTTTCAGTTTGCAAATGTACATAAAAAAGTTAATATCAACCGAATAATCGATTGATATTAACTTAGGTATGTATAATTTGTTAAACTCTACGTCTTTTTGGTGGACGACAACCGTTGTGAGGTAGTGGAGTAACGTCTATGATTTCTGATACTTCTATACCAGCATTGTGTATTGATCTGATAGCAGATTCTCTACCGTTACCAGGACCTTTTACATAAACTTTCACTTTCTTAAGTCCCGCTTCTTTTGCTACACCTGCAGCATCTTCAGCAGCTAGTTGAGCAGCATAAGGAGTGTTCTTCTTAGAACCTCTGAAGCCCATTTTTCCAGCTGATGACCAAGAAATAACGTCACCTTTTTTGTTTGTTAAAGAAATGATGATGTTGTTGAAAGATGCAGTTACGTGCGCTTCACCTATCGCATCAACAATTACTTTACGTTTTTTTGTACTTGACTTTGCCATGTTTTTTAGTTTCTAGTTGTTAGCTTTTAGTTGTTAGAATCCTAAACCTTGCGATTTCAAGCAGATTCATCTAACTTCTAATTACTAATGACTAATGTCTTTAATTATTATTTAGTTACTTTTTTCTTGTTAGCAACTGTTTTTCTTCTACCTTTTCTAGTACGAGAATTGTTCTTAGTACGTTGTCCTCTTAAAGGAAGACCAGCTCTGTGACGAATACCTCTGTAACATCCGATATCCATTAAACGCTTAATGTTTAATTGAGTTTCAGAACGTAATTCACCTTCAATGGTAAAACTACCTACTGCTTCACGGATTGCACCGATTTCATCGTCAGTCCAATCTTGAACTTTTGTACTTTCATCAACTTTAGCTGCTGCTAAAATTTCTTTAGCTCTACTTCTACCTATACCATAGATATAAGTTAGAGAGATAACTCCTCTTTTTTGCTTTGGTATGTCTACACCTGCGATTCTTGCCATAATTATCCTTGTCTTTGTTTGAATCTAGGATTCTTTTTGTTAATGACGTAAAGTCTACCTTTTCTGCGCACTAACTTACAGTCTGCGCTTCTCTTTTTTACTGATGCTCTTACTTTCATAGTATTAGTATCTATATGTTATACGAGCCTTAGTTAAATCATAAGGACTCATTTCTAATTTAACTTTATCTCCTGGTAATAATTTAATGTAGTGCATACGCATCTTACCAGAAATGTGTGCTGTCACAATGTGACCATTTTCTAATTCTACTCGGAACATCGCATTAGATAATGCTTCTATAATTGTTCCGTCTTGTTCTATTGCTGCTTGTTTTGCCATACTATTTATTAATTACGCAACGGCTTTTCTATTCTTACCAGTTTTCATTAAGCCATCATAATGCTTATTCAATAAATAAGAATTAATCTGTTGCATTGTGTCTATTGCCACACCTACCATAATTAATAGTGACGTACCGCCAAAAAACAAAGCCCATCCTTGCTGAACGTTCATAAGCTTAACGATAATTGCAGGGAAAATTGCAATCAGTGCTAAGAATATAGAACCTGGTAAGGTAATCTGCGACATGATTTTATCTAAATACTCAGACGTTTCTGATCCTGGACGTATGCCTGGAATAAATCCACCACTACGCTTAAGATCGTCTGCCATCTTGTTTGTTGGAACTGTAATTGCTGTATAGAAATACGTAAATATTATAATTAATAAAGCAAAAACGAAATTATACCAAAAACCGAATATGTCTTGAAAATTAGCCTGCATCCATTGACCAGCATCTGTATTCTCCAAAAATGATGATTTACCTATTAAACCTGGTACAAACATAATTGCTTGTGCAAAAATAATTGGCATTACACCAGAAGCGTTTAATTTTAATGGTAAGAATTGACGTGATCCGAAAACATTTTTCTCATAACCACCAGAAGCCGTTCTTCTTGCGTACTGAACAGCTACTTTACGTACTGCCATTACTAAGAATATTGCCGCTAATATGATTACGAACCAAATTACTAATTCTATTAAAATCATCATGAAACCACCGTTACCACCTTCTAATCTAGAAAGTGCATTTTGAACAAATGACTGAGGTAATGTAGCAATGATACCTACCATAATTAATAATGAAATACCGTTTCCAATTCCTTTATCTGTAATTTTCTCTCCTAACCACATTGCGAAAACACAACCTGTTACTAAGATAATTACTGAAGAAAAGTAAAATATATTTTCACTAAATCCTGGCGCTAATAAGGCACTCATAGATTGTACACCAGATAAAGCTGGTACACTTGCTAAATAACCTGGTGCTTGTACTAAACAAATACCAATAGTTAACCAACGTGTTATCTGAGTGATTTTCTTTTGACCACTAGCTCCTTCTTTTTGGAGTTTTTGTAAATAAGGAATAGCAATACCCATTAATTGAACTACGATAGACGCAGAAATGTATGGCATAATACCTAAAGCAAATACTGATGCATTAGCAAAAGCACCACCTGTAAAGGCATTTAAAAGGCCTAATAACCCGTCTGCAGTTCCTTGTTGTAAACCACCTAGTTTATCAGGATCGATACCAGGTAATATTACCTGTGCACCAAAACGGTAAACCAATAACAAACCTAAGGTTAGAATAATTCTATCCTTAAGTTCTGTGATTTTCCAAACGTTCTTTAATGTATCTATTATTTTCATCCTTATACGTCTTATAAAGTTACAGCTTCACCACCAGCAGCTTCAATAGCAGCTTTTGCCGTAGCAGTAAATTTATGAGCTGTTACAGTTAATTTTGCTTTTAACTCACCTCTACCTAATACTTTAACTAGATCATTTTTTCCAGCTAAACCTAAAGATACAAGAGTTTCAAAATCAACAGTGTCCTTTATTTTCTTATCATCTACTAACTGTTGTAACGTGTCAATGTTTACACCTTGATATTCTACACGGTTAATATTGGTAAAACCAAATTTAGGAACACGTCTTTGTATTGGCATCTGTCCACCTTCAAATCCTATTTTCTTAGAATATCCAGAACGAGACTTAGCACCTTTGTGTCCTCTTGTAGCGGTACCACCTTTACCAGATCCTTGACCACGACCAACTCGTTTACCTTGATTTTTTACTGAACCTTCTGCAGGTTTTAAATTACTTAAATCCATTGTTAAGTTTATATTTTTAAGCTTCTTCTACAGAAACTAAATGTTCAACTTTCTTAACCATACCAAGGATATTTGGTGTGGCATCGTGCTCTACAACTTGACCAATCTTTCTAAGACCTAAAGCTTCTAATGTTAGCTTTTGGTTCTTTGTGCGATTGATAGCACTTTTTACTTTAGTTACTTTAATTTTTGCCATCTTATCCTATCGATTATCCGTTAAATACTTTTTCAAGTGAAATTCCACGTTCTCTAGCTACAGATTTAGCATCTCTTAATTGTAACAATGCATCAAAAGTAGCTTTTACTACGTTGTGAGGGTTAGATGAACCTTGAGACTTAGATAATACATCGTGTACACCTACAGCTTCAAGAACAGTTCTAACAGCTCCACCAGCAATAACTCCTGTACCAGGTGCAGCTGGGATGATGTTTACTCTAGCTCCACCGTACTTACCTTTTTGCTCGTGAGGTAAAGTTCCTTTTAAAATAGGAATTTTTACTAAGTTTTTCTTAGCGTCCTCAACAGCTTTAGCGATTGCAGTAGCTACATCTTTAGACTTTCCTAAACCATGGCCAACAACACCAGCTTCGTCACCTACAACAACAATAGCAGAAAAACCAAAAGCTCTACCACCTTTTGTTACTTTAGTCACACGCTGTACACCTACTAAACGGTCTTTTAAATCTAATCCGCCTGGTTTTACTAATTCTGCGTTTTTATATTTTTGATACATAATGTCTTAAAATTTAAGTCCTGCTTCTCTAGCACCTTCTGCTAATGATTTTACTCTTCCGTGATATAAGTAACCACCTCTATCAAAAGAGATCGTTTCAACACCAGCTTTCATAGCTTTTTCTGCAACTGATTTACCTACTAAAGCAGCAATTTCAGTTTTGTTTCCTTTAGATGACGCTATGTCTTTGTCTCTTGATGATGCAGCAGCAATAGTTACACCAGTTACATCATTCACGACTTGAGCATAAATTTCTTTATTACTTCTAAAAACAGCTAATCTAGGTCTAGCTTCTGTACCAGAAACTACCTTACGGATTCTGCTTTTAATTCTTAATCTTCTTTCGTTCTTTGTCAATGCCATAACTTACTTATTAAGCTGATTTACCTGCTTTTCTTCTAATTTCTTCACCAACAAACTTAATACCTTTTCCTTTGTAAGGTTCTGGCTTACGGAAACCACGGATTTTCGCAGCTACTTGACCAACCAATTGCTTGTCATGAGATGTTAATTTAACGATTGGATTTTTACCTTTTTCTGTAACTGTCTCTACTTTAACTTCTGGAGCAATGTCCATAACGATATTGTGAGAAAATCCTATTGCTAAATCTAATTTATTTCCTTGATTAGATGCTCTATAACCTACACCTACTAATTCTAATTGTTTAGTAAATCCGTTAGACACACCTTCTATCATATTAGCAATTAACGCTCTGTATAGACCGTGTTTTGCTCTGTGATCTTTCTTATCAGAAGGACGCTCTAATGTGATAGTATCGTCTTCTAATTTAATTTCAACATCTGAATACTCTTGAGTTAATTCACCTAATTTACCTTTAGCGGTAATTACGTTGTCTTTAATCTCAACTGTAACGCCTTCAGGAACTGTTATTGGGTTTTTACCTATTCTTGACATAATTTCCTGTTTTTAGTATACGTAACATAATACTTCGCCACCAACGTTTTCTCTTTGCGCTTGTTTACCTGTCATAACTCCATGAGAAGTAGAAACAATTGCGATACCAAGACCATTTAAGATTCTTGGCATTTCGTTAGCACCAGCGTACTTACGTAAACCTGGTTTACTGATTCTTTGAATTTTTTTGATGACAGATTCTTTAGTTTCTTTACTGTACTTCAAAGCTATTTTGATAGTGCCTTGAGCAGTAGAATCGTCAAACTTGTAACTTAAGATATATCCTTGCTCGAATAAGATCTTAGTTATCTCTTTTTTTAAGTTAGAAGCAGGAATCTCTACCACTCTGTGGTTTGCATTCACAGCATTTCTAACTCGCGTTAAATAATCCGCTATTGGATCTGTGTACATAGTTTTAAATTTTGGAAAATGGTTTTCGAAACTCTCGAACCTAAATTCCGATTATACAATAGTTATATTGATAATTGTACAGAAGCTAATTCGCTTCCTCAATGTTACCAACTTGCTTTTTTAACCCCAGGAATTAACCCTTTGTTAGCCATTTCTCTAAACATTACACGAGAGATACCAAATTGTCTCATATAACCTTTTGGTCTTCCTGTAAGTTTACAACGGTTGTGCTTACGTATTGGTGATGCGTTTTTTGGTAACTTTTGTAATGCTTCGTAATCTCCAGCTTCTTTTAAAGCTTTTCTTTTCTCAGCATATTTAGCAACCATTTTTGCACGCTTCACCTCGCGAGCTTTCATTGATTCTTTAGCCATAATTAATTCTTTTTAAATGGTAATCCTAGTTCTGATAATAATGACTTAGCTTCCTTGTCTGTTTCAGCTGAAGTCACGAATGTAATATCCATACCAGAAATCTTGTTTATTTTATCGATATCAATCTCTGGAAAAATAATCTGTTCTGTAATACCTAAGTTATAGTTTCCTCTACCATCAAAACCATTAGCTTTGATTCCGTTGAAATCTCTAACACGTGGTAAAGCAGAAGTAACCAAACGATCTAAGAATTCATACATTTGCTCTCCTCTTAAAGTTACTTTAGCACCAATTGGCATACCTTTACGTAACTTGAAAGATGCAACGTCTTTCTTAGATATTGTAGCTACAGCTTTCTGACCAGATATTTTTGTAAGTTCATCAACAGCGTGGTCAATTAACTTTTTATCTGCTACAGCTGCTCCCACACCTCTAGATAAAACTATCTTTTGAAGTTTAGGCACTTGCATCACATTATTATATCCAAATTCTTCTGTAAGAGCTGGAACAACTTTTTCCAAATACTCTTTTTTTAATCTTGCAACGTAAGCCATAATTAAATTACTTCATTAGATTTTTTAGAAAATCTTACTTTGTTATCTCCATCCATTCTATAGCCTACTCTTGTAGTTTCACCCTTACCAGTTAAAAGTGATAAGTTTGAGATATGAATAGATGCTTCCTTTTCTACAATACCACCTTGAGGATTTTGTGCACTTGGTTTAGTGTGTTTTTTCACCATGTTCACGCCTTCTACGATGGCTTTGTTTTTATCTTTAAATACTTTAAGTACTTTACCTTCTGATCCTTTATGATCTCCAGCTATTACTTTTACAGTATCTCCTGATTTTATTTTAAGCTTTGTCATCTTATTTATCAATTAAAGCACTTCTGGTGCTAATGATACAATTTTCATGAATTGTTTATCACGAAGTTCTCTAGCTACAGGACCAAATACACGAGTACCTCTCATTTCACCTTGTGGGTTTAATAATACACATGCATTGTCATCAAATCTGATGTAAGATCCATCTGGACGTCTTACTTCTTTAGCAGTACGGACAACAACAGCTGTAGATACAGCTCCTTTTTTAATGTTTCCGTTTGGAGTTGCATCTTTAACAGATACTACGATTTTGTCACCGACAGAAGCGTATCTCTTTTTTGTACCACCTAACACACGGATTGTTAATACTTCCTTTGCGCCAGTGTTATCAGCTACTTTTAATCTTGATTCTTGTTGTACCATAATTACTTCGCTCTTTCAATTATTTCTACTAATCTCCAACACTTAGATTTACTTAAAGGTCTTGTTTCCATGATCTTTACAGTATCACCTTCGTTGCAGTCGTTTTTCTCATCGTGCGCAACATATTTCTTTGTCTTTAACACGAACTTTCCATACATAGGGTGCTTTACTTTCTTTACTTCAGATACAACAATAGATTTCTCCATTTTGTTGCTTGTAACCACTCCTATACGTTCTTTTCTTAAATTTCTTTTTTCCATCTTTCAGCAGAATACAATTATTGTTCGTCTCTTTTAGTTAACTCTGTTGCCAATCTTGCAACAGTACGTCTTACAGTACGTAATTGGATTGGATTTTCTAAAGGAGAAACTGTGTGAGCCATTTTAAGGTCTGCGTAACTCTTTTGTGTCTCACTAAGTTTTTCTTGTAACTCAGCTGTAGAAAGCTGTTTAATTTCTGATTGCTTCATAATTTCTTTTATTAAGCTTCGTAATCTCTAGCTATGATAAACTTAGTTTTAACTGGAAGTTTTTGTGCTGCCAAACGTAAAGCTTCTTGAGCTGTATCTAATGGCACTCCACTTATTTCAAATAAGATACGTCCTGGTTTTACAACAGCTGCCCAGTATTCTACAGCACCTTTACCTTTACCCATACGTACTTCAAGAGGTTTCTTTGTGATAGGCTTGTCTGGAAATATTTTAATCCATAACGAACCTTCTCTTTTCATATAACGAGTTGCGGCAATACGTGCAGCTTCAATTTGACGAGAAGTTATAAAAGCAGAGTCTAAGGATTTAATACCGAAAGTTCCATTTGATAACAAATGTCCTCTTCCAGAGTTTCCTTTCATACGACCTTTTTGCTGCTTACGAAATTTTGTTCTTTTAGGCTGTAACATTTTTTCTGTTCTTTAAAAAATTACTTTCTACGACGAGATTTATTATTATTTCCTCGTCCTCCACCTTTTCCTTGCTTTTTAGAAAGACCAACTAATGGAGAGAGTTCTCTCTTACCATATACTTCACCTTTCATAATCCACACTTTTACACCCAATCTACCATAAGTAGTATGAGCTTCAACAAGAGCATAATCTATATCTGCTCTAAATGTAGATAATGGAATCCTTCCTTCTTTATAGTGCTCTGAACGTGCCATTTCAGCACCGTTTAAACGACCACTAATTTGAACTTTGATTCCTTCAGCATTCATACGCATTGCAGCAGCGATAGCCATTTTTATTGCACGTCTGTAAGAAATTCGGCTTTCTATTTGACGAGCAATACTTGCTGCTACTAAATGTGCATCTAGTTCAGGTCTCTTAATCTCAAAGATGTTCAATTGAACTTCTTTTCCTGTAATTTTCTTAAGCTCTTCTTTTAACTTATCTACCTCTTGACCACCTTTACCGATAATAATACCAGGTCTAGCAGTTGTGATAGTAACGGTTACAAGTTTAAGCGTGCGCTCAATAATTACTCTACTAACACTAGCTTTAGATAAACGAGCATGGATATACTTACGGATTTTATCGTCCTCAGCAAGTTTATCTCCATAATCATTTCCGCCATACCAGTTAGATTCCCATCCTCTGATAATTCCTAAGCGATTTCCGATTGGATTTGTCTTTTGTCCCATATCTCTATCTTAGCTTTGTGTTTTATTTAATGCATCTACTACCACTGTTACATGGTTAGATCTTTTTCTAATTCTATGTGCTCTACCTTGAGGAGCTGGACGCAATCTCTTTAACATAGATCCTCCGTCTACTCTAATTTCTTTAATAAATAAATTAGCTTCCTCTACATCAGCATCTTCATTTTTTGCTTGCCAATTTGCAATTGCAGACATTACAAGTTTTTCTAAACGACGAGATGCTTCCTTTTGGCTAAATCTAAGAATCTGAAGAGCTTTTTCTGCCTTCTCACCTCTAACTAAATCTGCTACTAAACGCATCTTTCTAGGTGAAGTAGGACAGTTATTAAGCTTAGCAAAAGCAACTTGCTTCTTCTCTGCCTTAATAGCTTCAGCCATTTGTTTTTTACGACTTCCCATGATTCTTATTTTTTACCTTTATTTTTAGCACCAGCGTGACCTCTAAATGATCTTGTTGGTGAAAATTCTCCTAATTTATGACCTACCATATTTTCAGTAACATATACTGGAACAAACTGACGACCATTGTGAACTGCTATTGTTTGCCCAACGAAATCCGGAGAAATCATTGAAGCTCTAGACCAAGTCTTAATAACCGTCTTCTTGTTTGAAGCTACATTTTCAGCAACTTTCTTCTCTAATTTATAATGGATATAAGGTCCTTTTTTTAATGAACGTGCCATACTATCTTAATTATTTCTTTCTACGTTCTACAATATACTTATTACTCGCTTTCGTCTTAGAACGTGTTCTATAACCTTTAGCAGGAATACCGTTTTTAGATCTTGGATGACCACCTGATGATCTTCCTTCACCACCACCCATTGGGTGATCTACCGGGTTCATTACTACTGGTCTTACTCTTGGACGTCTTCCTAACCATCTGCTTCTACCAGCTTTACCTGAAACTAATAATTGGTGATCTGAGTTAGACACTACTCCAATTGTAGCCATACAAGTTACTAGCACCATTCTAGTCTCACCAGAAGGTAATTTAATAGTAGCAAACTTTCCATCTCTTGCCATTAACTGAGCAAAAGCACCAGCACTACGTGCCATAACAGCACCTTGACCAGGACGTAACTCTATACAAGAAATAATTGTTCCTAATGGTATTTCACTTAATGGCATTGCATTTCCTATTTCAGGTGCGATACCACTTTCACCAGATACAATATTTTGCCCTACTTGTAAACCATTTTGAGCGATAACGTAACGTTTTTCACCATCTTGGTAATTTAGTAAAGCAATAAATGCTGTTCTGTTTGGATCATACTCTATAGACTTAACTTCAGCCGGAATACCAGCTTTGTTACGTTTAAAGTCTATAATACGATACTTTTTCTTATGACCACCACCTACATGGCGCATAGTCATTTTTCCTTGACTGTTTCTACCACCAGATCTTTTTTTCGGAGCAAGCAAGCTTTTCTCCGGCTTATCAGTAGTGATGGCGTCAAATCCATTTACTACTCTAAATCGCTGAGCTGATGTGATCGGTTTTAATTTTCTTACTGACATAAGTCTAATTACATGTTAGCGTATAAATCTATTGTCTCACCTTCCGCCAGTTGTACAATTGCTTTTTTAACAGCATTTGTTTTACCATGTTGAATACCCGTTTTTGTATAACGAGTTCTTCTTTCTGGACGGACATTTATAGTACGAACTTTTTCAACAGAAACACCATAAGCAGCTTCCACCGCTTTTTTGATTTCTACCTTGTTCGCCTTTGTATTCACTTCAAATGCATAAGCATTTAACAACTCACTTTGCATGGTTGCTTTTTCCGTGATAATAGGTTTTATTAAGATACTCATCTTGTTCTATTTACTTAAATTCGATTCAATTCCTTCTAATGCACCTTCTAAAAGAACAACTTTATTAGCGTTCATGATTTTATAAGTGCTTAATTCTGAGCTTGTTACAACTTCAGACCCTTTCAAATTGCGTGACGACAAATATACATTATTATTTGACTCACCCAACACAAACAGAGACTTTTTGTTTTCAATCTCTAATGCCTTCAAAATATCAGTGAAATTTTTTGTCTTTGGAGCATCGAAATCGAAATTTTCTAATACTACAATTGACTTATCATTTGCTTTGATACTTAATGCTGATTTACGTGCTAATCGTTTTAGGTTTTTGTTTAATTTAAAACCATAGTTTCTTGGTCTAGGACCAAACATACGACCACCACCTTTAAATACACCAGACTTAATAGAACCTGCACGAGCTGTACCAGTTCCTTTTTGTTTTTTAATCTTACGTGTACTTCCAGCAATCTCTCCTCTTTCTTTTGCCTTATGCGTTCCTTGTCTTTGATTAGCTAAGTATTGCTTAACATCTAAGTAAACTGCATGATTATTTGGCTCAATAGCAAACACTTCTTTAGAAAGCTCAGCTTTTCTACCAGTGTCTTTTCCTTTAATATCTAAAACTGCTACCTTCATTACTTCTCAATGATTACGTAAGAGTTTTTGTGACCAGGTACACAACCCTTTACAACTAGTAAGTTCTTTTCAGGAACTACTTTATAAACTCTTAAATTTTCTACTTTAACTGTTTGGCCACCCATTCTTCCGGCCATTTTCATTCCTTTGAATACTCTCGCAGGATAAGAAGCAGCACCGATAGAACCAGGAGCTCTTAAACGGTTATGCTGACCGTGAGTAGACTGACCTACACCACCAAAACCATGGCGCTTTACTACACCTTGAAAACCTTTACCTTTAGAGATTCCTGAAATATCAACGAATTCACCTTCGATAAACTGTTGAACAGTGATAGCATCACCTAATTTGTACTCCTCATCAAAACCTTTGAATTCAACAACTTTGCGTTTTACAGAAGTACCCGCTTTCTTAGCATGACCTAACTCAGCTTTAGTAGCGTTTTTTTCTGTCGCGTCATCGAAACCTAATTGAAGTGCTGAATAACCATCTACTTCTTCAGTTCTGACTTGGGTAACGATACATGGACCTGCTTCGATTACTGTACATGGAATGTTTTTTCCATTTTCATCAAAGATGCTGGTCATACCGATTTTTTTTCCAATTAACCCAGACATATTTATTAATTATTAATTATTACTATTTGTTATTTAAAACTCAAGGCTGAAAATACGTTTCAGCCTTGAATTGTATTTTTTCCGTTTTTCCCTCGCTCGCAGCTTAGGACATGTATTTGGCTTTTATTGAAAAAACCCTGTTCAAATTACACTTTGATCTCAACTTCAACTCCACTTGGTAATTCAAGCTTCATCAAAGCATCGATAGTCTTAGAAGACGAAGAGTAAATATCTAATAATCTCTTGTAAGAACTTAATTGAAATTGTTCTCTAGACTTCTTATTAACGTGTGGTGAACGTAATACAGTGAAAATCTTTTTGTGAGTTGGTAAAGGAATTGGACCTGTAACAACAGCACCTGTATTCTTTACAGTCTTTACAATCTTATCAGCAGACTTATCAACTAAATTATGATCGTAAGATTTTAATTTTATTCTAATTTTCTGACTCATTTTCTTTTAGTTTTAAGCTTCTACGCCTTTTGCTGCTTTGATTACTTCTTCTGCAATATTTTGAGGAGTTTCAGCATAGTGTGAAAATTCCATTGTTGATGTTGCTCTACCTGAAGATAATGTTCTTAATGTAGTTACATAACCAAACATTTCAGATAACGGTACAGTAGCTTTTACAGTTTTTGCACCTGCTCTATCACCCATATTACTTACTTGACCACGACGACGGTTTAAGTCACCTACGATATCACCCATATTTTCTTCTGGAGTAATAACTTCAAGTTTCATAATTGGTTCCATGATTACAGCTTTTGCAGCTTTTGCAGCAGCTTTAAATCCAAGTTTAGCAGCTAATTCGAACGATAACTGATCAGAATCCACATCGTGGTAAGAACCATCAGTTAAAGTAACTTTCATAGCGTCTACTTCATATCCAGCTAATGGACCATTTACCATTGCCATTTTGAATCCTTTCTCAATTGAAGGGATAAATTCTTTAGGAACGTTACCACCTTTAATTTCAGAAACAAATTCTAATCCTTCTTTTCCTTCTTCAGCAGGCTCTAGAGTAAATACGATATCTGCGAATTTACCACGTCCACCAGATTGTTTCTTATAAACTTCTCTGTGTTCTGCACGTCTAGTAATAGCCTCTTTGTACTCAACTTGTGGTTGACCTTGAGTAACTTCTACTTTAAATTCACGCTTTAAACGATCTACAATAATATCTAAATGAAGCTCACCCATACCAGATATAATTGTTTGACCAGAAGCCTCATCTGTTCTTGCTGTAAAAGTTGGATCCTCTTCAGCTAACTTAGCTAAAGCCATACCTAATTTATCAACATCTGCTTTAGTCTTTGGCTCAACAGCGATACCGATTACTGGATCTGGAAAGTCCATAGATTCTAAAACTATAGGGTGTTTTTCATCAGACATAGTATCACCTGTCTTAATATCTTTAAAACCTACAGCAGCACCAATATCACCAGCTTCAATAAAATCGATAGCGTTTTGCTTATTAGAGTGCATTTGGTAAATACGAGAGATACGCTCTTTTTTACCTGAACGGTTATTTAAGATATAAGAACCAGCATCTAAACGACCTGAATACGCTCTAAAGAAAGCTAAACGACCTACGAAAGGATCTGTAGCGATTTTAAAAGCTAAAGCCGCGAATGGCTCTTTTACATCTGGTCTTCTAAGCTCTTCTTTTTCAGTTTCAGGGTTAATTCCTGTAATACCTTCCTTATCTACTGGAGAAGGCAAGTAACGACAAACAGCGTCTAACAAGAACTGAACACCTTTGTTCTTAAATGCAGAACCACATATCATAGGAATGATAGACATATCCATTACAGCAGCTCTTAGTGCAGCGTGCACTTCTTCTTCTGTAATAGAATCTTCATCTTCCATGAATTTTTCTAAAAGATTTTCATCGTAAGCAGCAACTTCTTCGATCAACTGACCTCTTAATACAGCAGCTTCTTCTTTTAATTCTTCAGGGATATCAATAACATCAAAAGTTGCCCCTTGAGTTTCGTCATGCCAAACAATAGCACGGTTCTTAACTAAATCTACAATTCCTTTGAAATCAGCTTCATCACCAATA
Organism: Winogradskyella sp. 266wxhm; assembly: GCF_058964685.1. Taxonomy (NCBI): domain Bacteria; kingdom Pseudomonadati; phylum Bacteroidota; class Flavobacteriia; order Flavobacteriales; family Flavobacteriaceae; genus Winogradskyella; species Winogradskyella sp. 266wxhm. Next base: position 2,631,998 of record NZ_CM179559.1, on the reverse strand, counting down.
TTCATTACGATTGGAACTGCGTTAGAACCTAACATATCTTTAACCTGTTGACAAACTGCCATAAAGTTAGATCCTTGACGGTCCATTTTATTTACGAAACCAATACGTGGTACTTTATAATTATCAGCAAGTCTCCAGTTAGTTTCAGATTGTGGCTCAACACCATCAACAGCACTAAATAAGAAAACTAAACCATCTAACACACGTAAAGAACGGTTCACCTCAACTGTAAAGTCAACGTGACCAGGAGTATCGATAATGTTAAAATTGTAATCCTTAGTTTCAGGTAATGGCTGTGCATTTTCCATAGGGAACTTCCATGTACAAGTAGTAGCAGCAGAAGTAATTGTAATACCTCTTTCTTGCTCTTGCTCCATCCAGTCCATAGTAGCAGCACCATCATGAACCTCACCAATTTTGTGAGATACACCTGTATAATAAAGGATACGCTCTGTAGTTGTTGTTTTACCTGCATCAATATGTGCAGCAATACCTATATTTCTTGTATATTTTAAATCTCTTTGTGCCATCTTTTATTAAAATCTAAAATGTGAGAATGCTTTATTTGCTTCAGCCATTTTATGAGTATCAACCCTTTTCTTAACGGCCGCACCTTCTTCTTTAGCTGCAGCTAATACTTCTGCAGCTAAACGTTGTGCCATAGATTTTTCGTTTCTTTTACGCGCATAGCCAATTAACCACTTCATTGCAGTTGAAACTTTACGGTCTGGACGAATTTGCATTGGAATCTGAAATGTAGCACCACCAACACGACGGCTACGCACTTCTACGTGAGGCATCACATTAGATAAAGCTTCTTTCCAAATTTCTAAAGCTGTTTTTTCGTCATCATTTTTTTTCTCCTCAACAATATCAATTGCATCGTAGAATACTTTAAAAGCTACAGACTTCTTACCATCCCACATCATCATGTTAACAAAACGAGTTACTAACTGATCGTTGAATCTTGGATCTGGTAAAAGCGGTCTTTTTTTCGCTGCTCTTTTTCTCATGTCTTCTTCTTAAAGTTTTTTAATTACTTTTTAGGGCGTTTTGCACCATACTTAGATCTACGTTGTGTTCTACCCGCAACACCTGCTGTGTCTAAAGCTCCACGAACGATGTGATATCTAACACCTGGTAAATCTTTTACCCTTCCACCTCTAACCAATACTATCGAGTGCTCTTGTAGGTTGTGACCTTCTCCACCGATGTATGCGTTAACCTCGTTTCCGTTTGTTAAACGAACCCTTGCTACCTTACGCATTGCTGAGTTTGGTTTCTTAGGTGTCGTTGTATAAACACGAGTACATACACCACGTCTCTGAGGACACGAATCTAAAGCAGCCGATTTACTCTTCTTGGTTATTTTGGCTCTTCCTTTTCGTACTAATTGTGAAATTGTTGGCATATATTTCTATATAAAAATTTGTTAACCCTCACTTTTGAGGGCTGCAAAGGTAGAAATTAAAATGAATAATTCAAATAGTAGTAGATTAAATTTACAAAGAATCTTTAGTTTTGATTTTCACATATATAGAAAGGTCTATTTTTACGTTGTAATTAAACAAAACAAACCATTACTTCTCATTCATAATTATAGAATAGAAATTGCATTGAATAAGCTCAAACATTTTCATTTAATTATAACCATAATCGCTTTAGCTTTTACAAGCCTTATGAGCGGACAATCCGTTTTGTTAAAAATTGAAGGCGAAAATGAAAAAACCTCTGCTGTTATAGATTCTATTAGCTATGCAAAGTCTTTTAAAAATTATCAAAATATTGAAAAGGAAATCAACCTTGTTAAAAAGAACCTGACAAGGTTAGGATATATAGACACAACAATTGAAGATATCTCTAAAGAGAACGACACCCTATTTGTCGCTCGGTTTTTCTTAGGAAAGAAAATTGAACGTATTAGAATTTACTATGACAATAATTTTGATGAAAATTTACTCCGTGTCCTTAATAACAAAACAGACGATAATTTCTTTGAACTAAATATCAATGAACTTGAAAACACTTTAAACCAACTAAATATTGAAATTGCCGAACAAGGTGATCCTTTCTCAACACTTCAGCTTACAGAAATTTCTAAGATGAATTCAGAAATGATTTCAGCTAAACTAAAAATTGTCACTAATCAAAAACGACAAATAGATCATATTATAGTAAAAGGCTATGAACAATTTCCAAAGTCATTTTTAAAAAGGTTTCTTAAGATAAGAAAAGGAAAATCGTTTAATCTAAGTTCAATAAAGCAAAAAGTTGATTTAATTGACAACTTAAGATTTGCCAATAAAATTCGAGAATCCGAAGTCTTATTCACCAAAGACTCTACAACTTTATATTTATATATTGAAAAAGTAAAGTCTAATAACTTTGATGGTTTTTTAGGATTTGGCACAAATGAAAACACGAACAAACTAGAATTTGATGGCTACTTAGATTTGAGGCTTATTAACAACTTGAATTTTGGTGAATCGCTAAACCTATATTATAAAAGCGACGAAATAGATCAACAAACATTTAGAGTTGATGCCGATTTACCATATTTATTCGCCTCTCCAGTTGGACTCCAAGTTGGTTTGAAAATATTTAGAAAAGATTCAACCTTTATAACCGTAGATCAATCCGCAAAGCTAAATTATCAGATCAATGCACAACATAAAGTAGGTTTTGGTATTACAAATATTAATTCAACAAATCTATTAGACAACGATACTGATATACTCAATGATTATTCTAAAAACTATTTTACTGCCAATTACAACTTCACCAAGACCCAGTACTATGATAGATTGTTTCCAATTAATTTTTGGTTTGATATTTCATCTGGTTTTGGAAACAGAAGTAACGACTTTGGGAAGGAAACACAAACAATGCTTAATCTAGAAACATATAAAATATTTAATCTCAATCCAAAGAATAGCATCTATACGAGATTTAATGGCTCACTACTCTCCTCTGACAATTATTTAGATAACGAATTATTTCGCTTTGGTGGTATTAATTCCATTCGAGGTTTTGAAGAAAATAGCTTGGTTGCTAATTTATTCGGAGTTATAAATACCGAGTACAGGTACCGACTCAGTAACGGACTGTATGTGCATTCTGTACTAGATGCTGCATATTTTGAAAATAGTTTAACGGATGCTAAAGAAAAATTATTTGGGTTTGGCTTTGGATTTGGACTCTTAACCAATTCTGGATTATTTCGATTAAACTATTCTAGCGGAAAAACTGAAAATCGTCAATTTAGATTATCAGATTCTAAAGTCCATATAAGTTTAACAGCAACTTTTTGATTGGGATTACATACCTTTGTGCTCATGAAAAACGAAACTACAATTTTTGGTATAAGAGCTATTATAGAAGCTATTAAATCTGACGAAACTCTAGATAAGGTTTTTATTCAGAAAGGATTGAAAGGCGATTTATTTCAAGAGCTAGAACAACTATTACGTTCAGAAAGTATAAACTCTTCTTATGTGCCTGTTGAAAAACTTAACCGTCTTAGCAAAGGAGGGAATCATCAAGGTGCAGTAGCTCAAATATCTCCTGTAGCATTTCATAACTTAGATGATTTAGTTTTAGAAGCTATAGAATCTGAAAAAGCACCTTTATTTTTATTACTCGATCAGTTAAGTGACGTCAGAAATTTTGGTGCTATAGTTAGAACAGCAGAATGTACTGGAGTCTCAGGAATCATTATTCAGAAAAAAGGAGGAGCTCCTATTAATGGAGATACTATAAAAACAAGTGCAGGGGCAATTTTTAAAATTCCTATTTGTAAAGTAGACCACATCAAAGATGCCGTTTTTCATATGCAATCATCAGGAATTAAAGTTATTGCAGCAACCGAAAAAGCTAATGATTTTATTTACGATGTATCGTTTAAAGAACCTTGTGCTATTATCATGGGTTCTGAAGGTAGAGGTATTAATCCTTCTGTATTAAAGGTCGTAGATGAACAAGCCAAACTTCCTATTTTAGGAGAAATAGAATCTCTTAATGTATCTGTTGCTTGCGGTGCTTTTCTCTATGAAGCTGTGAGACAACGCTCATAACTAATAAAAATCAGCTTTTATCTTCAGACTTTTTGAAGATATAATTGATTGTTGTTTGCGGATTATTGTCAAACTCATTTTCCTCTATATTATCTTCTTCAGGTAAAATCTCAATAAAATTTCCGTTTTCATCAAAATGTTTCATAAACGGATCTTCTTCTTCATTATAATCTGGTTCTTCCCATTTATAACGTTGTGGTTTGGCTATTTGCTTTCTAAAAATTAACGCAAATATTAGTCCTGTAATTAAACCTCCTAAATGACCTTCCCAAGACATTCCATCTCTTATAGGAAACACATACCAAATCATGCTTCCATATAAAAAAATCACCATTAAAGACAAGGCTATTAATCGATAATGTTTTGCGAAAATTCCTTTGAAAAATATAAAACTTACCAAAACATAGATTAATCCACTTGCACCTATATGATTTCCTCTGTTAGCAATGAGCCATGTTAATGAACCAGACAATAGGATACCATAAATTATAACTTTCCATGCTATCTTATTATAGAAATAAAATAAGGCCATGGATAGTATAAACAGTGGAATAGAATTGTTGTACAAATGATTAATATCACCATGCAAAAAAGGACTCGTGAAGATGCCAAGCAACCCTTCTAATTCTTGTGGTCTAATTCCGAAAGATTTAATACCATAATCTATACGTACTTGATACCAAAAGACTAACCAAACTGTAAACAGTATAAGTACAGGGTATAAAATAACACTTGTTGAATATTTAAATTGCTCTGACGACATATTGTTTCACATTACTTCAAATCTATAACCAAAATAGAATTTTATGAAATATTGTCATAAGTGAGCTCTTTATATTCGCATTTCGTAATTTTGCGCCAAGGCAAACTACTATGAACACTCCACTAGCTGAAAGACTCCGTCCTAAGACACTCAATGATTATTTAAGCCAACAACATTTGGTTGGAAAAAACGGTATGCTTTATCAGCAAATTAAGAGTGGTGTTATTCCTTCATTAATTCTTTGGGGACCACCTGGAATAGGGAAAACAACTTTAGCTAATATTATTGCCAACGAATCTGGGCGACCATTTTTTAAGTTGAGTGCCATTAATTCTGGAGTAAAAGATATTAGGGACATTATTGATAAAGCAAAAAAAAGCGGAGGGTTATTTACAGCTAAAAACCCGATTTTGTTTATTGATGAGATCCATAGATTTAGTAAATCGCAACAAGACTCTTTATTGGAAGCTGTTGAGAAAGGTTGGGTAACATTGATTGGTGCCACTACGGAAAACCCTAGTTTTGAAGTCATTTCGGCATTACTTTCAAGATGTCAAGTTTACACATTAAATCCTTTTAGCAAGGATGATTTAGAAGCACTTTTGCAAAGAGCTATTTCTGAAGATGAAGTATTGAGTAAATTAGACATCGAATTAAAAGAAACCCAAGCTTTACTGAGACTTTCTGGTGGTGATGCCAGAAAATTACTTAATATTTTTGAACTGTTAGTTACGTCGTTTGAAGGCCCAAAAGTTACCATAACTAACGATTTGGTTACTAAACAAGTCCAAACTAAAGCTGCTAGATACGATAAAACAGGTGAGCAACATTACGACATTATTTCTGCTTTTATAAAATCAATAAGAGGAAGTGATCCAAATGCTGCAGTGTATTATTTAGCACGTATGATTGATGGTGGTGAAGACGTAAAATTCATTGCAAGACGGCTACTTATTTTAGCCAGTGAAGACATTGGTAACGCAAACCCTACCGCCTTGGTCATTGCTAACAATACTTTTCAGGCGGTATCTGTCATCGGTAATCCAGAGTCCAGAATAATATTAAGCCAATGCGCAACCTATTTAGCTAGTTCACCAAAAAGTAACGCAGCTTATGAAGCAATAGACAGAGCGTTACAAATTGTAAGAGAAACTGGTGATTTACCTGTTCCTATGTCTATTAGAAATGCTCCTACCAAGTTAATGAAAGAACTTGGCTACGGAGATGATTATAAATATGCGCATAGTTATGAAAACAACTTTGCAGAACATGAGTTTTTACCAGAAGAGATTAAAAACACAAGATTATACAACCCAGGAAATAATTCCAGAGAACAAGCTCAGCGTAGTTATCTAAAAGCACTTTGGAAAAACAAGTATGGATACTAATATTTGTGTTTGGTGTTGGGTGTTGGGTGTTTTGGAAACTAAAATTTAATATTCATAACCTTTGTTTCTTGAAGCTCGCCATTGTTTTCTGAATAATACCAAAACCCATCTCTTTTATAAACAATAGCACTTTTTCCTTTTACAATAAATACATTTTCAGCAGTAGTACTCAATAAAAACATAACTACTTTTGGTTCAGAATCCACTAGTTGATAACCATTATTTTTAGGCTGAGCATAAAAAATTTCTTCATTTTTATTTTCTATACCTTTTTCAACAACAATAGATTTAGACTCCTTTACAACTTCAACCTTTACTTCTTTTACTTCGGACTCTACATCCTTCACTGGTTGTTTCTCCTCTTCTACTTTTACAACAGTTGTTTTACTAATTTCAGATTTGACTTCTTTGGGTTTATAAGCATAATCTATTTCCTGGAATGTCTCAAAAGCATCTCTCATCGCTTCGCTATATGCTCTATCAAAACTTTTCAAGCGAGACTCACCAACTTTGGAGGTCATCACCTTATTTCCAAAACAATCTTTTAGAATAATCTCTATTTTAGAAGTAAACATACCTCCTTTATCATTAGATGCCTCAGAAGTTAGCGCTAAGCACCTATCCTCCTTTAAATCTTCCGGCAATTCTTCATCTAAAAAATAAGCCTGATAACCATATTTATTAAATAAAAATTTTAAGATAGAGTTTAACTGATATTGATCCTCACTTTTAGAAAACTCAAAAGATTTCGGCACGATGATATATTTATAATCATTAATGCTTTTTTGTGCCTGAGCAAATAATGAGCATAAAATAAACGAACCAATAAATATTATTTTTTTTAACATAACTTCTTTTTTATAGATGATATTCTATAGCTTTTAAATGTGATACTTTTTTGTAATTGTGATTGCTATTTGCATTATTATAGTCGAAATGAATTGTATCCATCCCTACTTTATGAGCACCTTCAATATCTGCCTCAAGACTATCACCAATCATAATACTTTCGTTAGCCTTCGCTTTAGCAACCTCTAATGCAAAATTAAATATTTTTGGATTAGGCTTTTTTACACCTACCATCTCAGAATTAGTAACGGTTTTAAAATAGGTTCTAATATTAGATGTAATCATTTTTTTTTCTTGAGCTTCTGAAAAACCATTTGTAATGATGTGTAACTCATACTTTCCTTCTAAATATTTAAGTAGTTCGTGAGTACCTTCAAATAAATAATTAAAACTCGACAAATGTTCTATATAAGCTTCGGATAAATGGTGAATCATATCATCTTCAACGACAAGCTCTAACTGATCGAAAGCATCCTTCAACCTACCATAACGTAACTGAGGTTTAGTAACACGCTCTTCCCTATAAAGTTTCCAATAATTTAGATTAATTGGCTCATAAACATTTAAAAAACTATTGAGCTCTACATCTATAGCATTCAACTTAAAAATCTTTTCAAACGTTAAACCCGAATTTTTATCAAAGTCCCAAAGGGTGTGATCTAAATCAAAAAAAACATGCTTTATTCTTGTACTCATTCCGCCGACTGCAAAATCATATTAAACAAAGACCTAAACCCTTTCCAACGGTCTAAATCACTAAAAGAATAGTTATGGAAAATTGGAGTAAAGGTGCCATCAACAGCTTTTACCTGATTGATGAGTTTTTGTAAATGTTCCGTTTTATCTAATTTGGATTGGTATTTCAACAAACCAAAATCCATACAATGATAAGGATTTATTTGTAACGGTGTTTGCACTTCGTAATCTAAATCGTAAAACTGAAATGGAGTACATGTACCAGCTCTAAAACCTAGCACATTAACATAACCCATTGTAAAATCCTGATTAATTTCAAGCTCAATTAAATTTCTATATGAAATGGGTAAATTGAGTTTTGAAAATGAATGTCTAACCGCTTTTAAGTCCGTATTAACAATAGATTCCATTTTTTGTTTTTCTTTCTTTAAAATAGAAATGTCATCTAATGAAAAATAAGATGCTTTAATACCTACATCACAATAGTCTGCCACAGACTTAATAAGCGATACAAATTCCTTCTTGTTAGTACTTACATTTTTATCGTAAGTGGAATAATCTCCAATTAAAAACAGTACTATAAACTTAAAATCATATTGTTTTTGCTTTGTAATAATCCATTTGAAAGTATCATAAGGATCGCGCTTAAAACCCATTAAAACAGAAAAACGTTGATAAACCTGTTTCAACTTTAAACGCCCTAAGTCACCAAAAATTCCACCTATGGTTCTCAATAACCCTTTTTTTCTAAAATAGTAAGCCGATGGCACATCTATAACCGGCTTTACTTGATAGCTTCGTTCTGGAAAAACAAAATCCGGAAATCGTTTCTTAAGGACATCTCTTAGCTTATATGCCCAAATATCTACTACAGGTTGGTTTAAAAACTTATTGTTATATGCCAAACTATCTTTAGCCATAAACCTGCCATAAGCATCATTGACATGTGGTAAATATTCTTCGTAACGGCTCAATAAATAAAAGGATGCTGCAAAAATATCAAAGGGTAAATCGCTACGCTCTCCTGTAGCAAAAAAGCCTTTGGTATTACCCCATTTTTGTACGTGAATATCTAAATCGGATAAACCTTGCTCAAACAACAAGTCATTACTTCTTACAAACAACTCATTACTCAATGGTTGTTTAGCGTATGACATTTTAAGACTATTGTGCGCAATAAAATCCTCTACTTTAGATGTAAAACTCACTTCAATACCCAAAATCCGTTTACAAATATGCTTAAACGTATAGGTTAAACGAGGTGTAATCTTATGAGTGTAAACTAATAACATCTTTTAAGTTTGCGGTGTTTGGCAGCGGTTGAAAGTTTTAATATCACAGAATATTTTCATCTGCGAAACTAAAATACGCTTTCTCTGTAATTATTAAATGATCTAGGACTTTAATATCTAAACTTTCTGCTGCTAATTTTAATTTATGAGTTAAATTCTTATCAGCTTCGCTTGGTTTTAAAGTTCCTGAAGGATGATTATGACATAAAATCAATGCTGTTGATCCAACTTCTAAAGCCGTTTTTAGTACCAAACGAACATCTACCAAAGTTCCGGTAATTCCTCCTTTGCTTAATTGATTTTTCTGAATGACTTTATTGGAATTATTGAGATAAAGAATCCAGAATTCTTCATGAGGTAACTCTCCAAGAATGGGTTGCATTACATCAAAAACCGAACGGCTAGATGTAATTTTATCTAATTGTACCACATCTTCGAGTCGTCGTCTACGTCCCAACTCCATAGCTGCTACAATAGTGATTGCTTTGGCTTCACCAATACCCTTGAATTCCATTAATTGCTTTATGGATAGCTTCCCAAGTGCATTTAGGTTATGATCTACACTCGCCAAAATACGCTTGCACAAATCTACAGCACTCTCATTTCTGCTACCAGAACCTATAAGAATTGCTACGAGTTCGGCATCGCTCAAAACCGCTTTTCCTTTATCTCTTAACTTTTCTCTTGGCTGATCATCTTGTGACCAATTTTTTATGGAGAATGAACCTGAATTTTCCGACATGCACTAAAGATAAAAAATTGTACATTGAAGCATCTAATTTAATGCATTAAAAATCAATCAAAAATGAAATCTATTTTCGAAGAAAGTGCTTGTAACGAAATTATGTCACGCCTAGAAAACCTTAATGACAATGCCAAAGCAAACTGGGGAAAAATGAATGTTGAACAAATGCTAGAGCACTGTACAAAACCTATAGAATTATCATTGGGCGAATCTCAAATAGAGAAACCAAACTGGTTAAAGAGAAGTATATTTAAGCTGGTTGCACCAAGTCTTTATAACGATAAACCTTGGAAACAAGGCTTACCAACTGCAAAAGAATATATTATTACTGATAGCTTCAACTTCAATACGCAAAAAGAAAAATTGAAAACTAAGATTGAGCAAATGAGTCAGTCTAAAGATTATTTTGAACCCACTAAAGACCATCCTTACTTCGGTACGTTTACTGCTGAACAATGGGGAAAAAGTGCCTATAAACATTTAGATCATCATTTTAGACAGTTTGGTGTTTAAACTTAACATCATCACTAAGTTTATCTAAGTGAAGTTTCTGAATTTAATAAACTTTTATAAATGAGATGCTGAAACAAGTTCAGCATGACAAGACATGAAATATCCACCAACACATCATCAAGATTCGGATAAAAATCACATCATAGACGTGATTAAAACTTACCCTTTAGCAACTATTATTTCCGTAAAGGATAACGAACCTCTGGTTACACATTTACCTTTGATTTTTGAAGATGGAAAACTTATTGGGCATATTGACATTTACAACCCACAAGCTAAATTGCTAAAAGACAATACTAACATTACAATCCTCTTCTATGGACCACAATGTTATATTTCTCCAAGCATCTACTCCACTACGCAATTACCCACTTGGAACTATATTAGAGTACACCTCAAAGGCAAAGTAAAAGCTATTGAAGACAAGCAAGCCTTAAAGCAATCTCTAATTACTATGACAGAGTTTCTAGAAGCTCCAAATCCAAAGTACACATTAGAGCCTGACAACCCAAGACTAGATGCTAATCTTAACTACATTGAGATGTTTGAAATTACCATAAGCGAATGGGAAGGAAAGTTTAAACTCTCACAAGACAAAAAGCCCAAGGATATTTTAGCGGCTCGTGAGGAATTGATTAAAGCCAACCAAGATAGTATTAGAGTGTTTTTAGATAAGGTGTTTTGATCTAAGCCTGATATAATTATTATTCATTAAGAGCTCATTTTAATCAACTCACATATAGCCTATTAAATAAAATCAAACAAAGCTTGAACAGAGAAGAAAAAAATGCTGAAACTTATTTTAAATCTATAGGTTTTGAAAAAATTAAATTTGAACCTAACGGCAATCGAACACCTGACTTTTTAATTAATAATCAAATTGCAGTAGAAGTACGTAGACTTAATCAATTTCATTATGATATACCTTTAGAAAAAGTAACATATAATTTGATTCCTAGAATAATTAATCAAATAGAGTCTTATGGTGACGGTTCTCATAAAAGCTCTGCATTCATAGGTATCACATACTTGAGACCAATAAAATATAATAAGGAAATAAAAGAAAAAATAAATTCAATTTTGAAATCTCACTCATTAAATATGGGAATACCTAAAGCATATAAAATCACTGATAATTTAGAAATAGATATTTTTCCATCTGAGAAAAAATTAGATGTTCAGTATCATTTTGGTTCATCTACTGATTTTAATGAAGGTGGTTTTGTTTTAAATAATATCTATAATAGCTTAAAACTAATAGTTAAAGAAAAGAAAGAAAAAGTTCAACCATTTAGATCTGATTACGATATTTGGTGGTTAGCCCTAATTGATAACATTGGAAATGGATTGAGTAAATCGGAATTAAAACAATTAAGAAATAGTATCGATTTTGACTTAAATTTCGACAAAATCTTTATTATATCAAATACAAACCCAATAGTTGGTGGTGAATTATAATTTCATGAGTACTTACTTTTTTATTCTTTAATTGTTTTTTAAACTTTGAAAGCATTCAATAAGCTAATATTATTCTTACCTAAAACACAACCCCTTTATTACAAACCAATACCAATAAAACAAGTTGTAAGGTTTCAAAGAACTATCAACTAATGTATCTTTGCAAGCCTAAAATTATTGAACACATGCACGATTTTCAAATGCTGAATTACATAAAAGATACTATCCAAAATATGCCTAACGATTGGTTAAAATTAACTACTCATCGTTTGGATATTTATAATGAAAAATTAGCTAAAACGCAGTTTATAACACAGTTTGAAAGTCTTTACGAATCCAACGATTCTAGCAACAAATCACTAAGTGAATTACCAACAGCTTACGATTATATCAGGTTAGGTCATCCGTTATCTTCAATCCTAGAATGGACTATTGGTAAACTCAATAACTTAAATGCCGAAAATGTTATTAGCTTCTCTTCAGAAACTATGCCTTTGTTGGCAATTTTACGTACCAATCTTTTGGAAAACAGAGCTACCAAAATTTTATATACTGATACTTTACCAAAAGGATTTAATTCTGATCTTTTAAAATCGGTTTACAACTACAACTTTGAAGTTGAACAAATTGAAAATTTAGAGACTGTTGAAGCTTTTGAAGGCACTACAATTCTTATCTCAAAACAGAAAAGCATTGAAACTAACCTCCAACATAAACATATCGATTTTTATGTAAATCTTTTTGAAGGCTTAGGTAGTGTTCTTTTGGTTTCGGCTGAAACAAAAAATAGCTTTATTTCAGATATACAACATGTAAGACGTCGTGAAACTATTGCTATGACACCTGCCAATTGTCTTGTAGCCTTAGAAGCTTTCACTGAGCAAAAAGCTATTTCAATGACAACTAATGAAGTCAAAAATCACAAAACCGAAGTGACTTCAATTATTAATAATATCAATGCTACATCTGGTGAAGCTCTAGTAGCATCTAGCGGTTTGTCTATGCAATACGCTATTATGATGGGATTAGTGGATAATGCCCAAAAACAACATCCAGGAAAAGCTATAAAATTTGTAGTGCCACCAAACTGTTATGGTGGAACTAACGACCAAGCTAGACGTGTAGCCGCATGTTCAGATAATGTTGATATTGTAGATTTACCTGTAGATGGTGACAATGATATGGTAAATAGCGTTGAGCGTGTTTTAACCCAAATCGCTAATGAAGATGCCGTACCATACATTATTGCCGAAATCCCAACAAATCCACGAGTAGAAGTTCCTAATTTAGAACAGCTTAAAGCTGCTTTAACAAAAAAGAGGAAGACCAAAAACAATCAAGATGCCATAGCACCAGTATTTATTTTAGATCAAACATTTTGTCCTAATGTGCAATTTTTAGCTAACGACGGTATTTTGTCTGATGTAAAAACTATTGCTTATGTGAGTGGTTCAAAATTTCCAAGTGGTGGAAAATGTACCGCTGGCTATTGTGTAGCTAATGCTAAAGCCGAATATTTAATTCAGCCAATTGCAACACATCTAGAAATTTCCGATAATGAAGCGACAGGCTTACAGTACCAAATTTTAGCAGAACAGTTGCCTTCTATGCTTACTCGTATTGCTGAAGCTTATAAAAACACTAGAGATTTTGTAAACTATATTCATGAGGTATTGCCAGAAGCTAAAATAAATTTTGTTTCGGAAGACTTAGCCAATCAAGGATTTACACCTTCTGTATTCTCATTAGATCTACCAACAAAAGGAAACACTAGCGAAGAACGTGAAGCTTATAAACGTGCTTTAAATCTTAAGCTTATCAACCAAATGATAACTGAAATACCTAATGAAAGCAAATACTGCGTAAGTTACGGACAACTTAAAGGTTGTTATTGGACAGTTCCTGCGACCTCAACCCAGGGTACTACAAAAGAAGGTGACAAAGACTATATTGCTCGTGTTTCAGTATCTCCAGATTTAGATTTGGAAAAGCATAAATCTGTGTTTTTGGATTTTGTTGATGACATTTAAGATTTACTCAAACTTTTCTACAATAAGAATGGGATATTTTTTTCTTAAACGATCTCTTTCATTATTAAGAATTGTATCTCTACTAAATTGATTACGATGAATTTGAAACATCATTTCATCATAATCATATTTTGAATCTCTAACCTTTAATTGCTTAATTGCTTTTTTATGAGCAGATAACACGTCAATATAATTTTGATATGATGTCTTATCTGTGTGTACATACTCAAAAATCGTAGATGAATTAACAAAGTCTTTAAATTTATCCACTAAATCCTTCAAGGCTACTATTTCCATTAATCATAATATTCTTTCCGACATCAACACGTATAGTATCTGAGAATACACGCCTTTTATAGCTATCAAAAAAAGGCACACTAGAAGGATCGTAAGGTTTTCTCGGGAAAGTCTCATGAAGTGATGGTGAAATATAATTCTTTATCTGATTGTTATAAAATCGCTTTGTTAAATCGTCATCATTTTGAACTTCATAAATAATTTTAGTTTGCCCATATTTAAATAGCTCAAACTCAAACTCCTTTACATAACGTATCGGAATAGATTTATTTGCTCTCAATCTTGTTGCAGCCCTATAACTCACCGCTTCTGTTAATTCGTTTTTCATATTATTTACATAATTATATGCATCGCTTAACTCTATTGGTTCGTATTGCTCATTAAGCAACTGAATATTACCATGTGAGTCAAAGTCTATTTTAAAAACGAGATAATTATAATATCGCCTTTCGTATGGTTCATCACTAAAGTCACTGCGTGGTACATCGATATTTGGGCGTGTTCTATAAGCAGCTTTATCTAAAGATTTATAGTCAATTACATTAAGTCTACTCAAACAAAATGATAATAAAACAAATGAGCAGAAATGAATGACTATAATTTTTAGTCTATTATTTTTTATGACTAAGCTAAGTGTTTTCCAAGCATCTAAATAGAGTACAATGATCAAAAAAATTGATGGCCACAAAAAATTGGTTATGAATTTAGAACCTATAAATGAAGAAGAAAATGTAGCAAACAAAAACCAAACTTTTGCAAACCAATGGATAAAATTAAAACCCAAAAATGTATTATCATTTAATATTCTACTGCGCTTATTATTGTGTCTAGAGAAGACACTTTGTGGTCTAGAGAATAATAAATTAATAGCTAAAGAATTACCTAAAATGACTGAAATCGCAGCAAAAAAAAGATTAAACAGTTGACGATCATTTTCGGATAAAACCATTGGTCTCCCCTCAAAATCTAGAAACATTATTCGTTCTGTCTCTCTCAAGCCATAAAAGAAACTATAAAGCAACACCGCTGAAACTAAACCAAGTAAAATTGACAATACAATTTTCTTAATAGAAATTGATCTAAAATTTATATTGGAATCGTAAAAAAGATGATTGAACTTCATTATTGACATACCTCTAAAAATAAGTCTTTGGAATTAATACTTTGTTACTTATACAAAAGAATATTTCAAAATTGCTTCAGTATATCAAACATGTTATTTAACTCATAACTCAATAAAAATCAGACCAGAGCTAGTTATTACTAATAATATCTTGGGTTCTTAAATTATTTCTCAGAACTTTGCGCTTTCATTTGTATTATACACAGATGAATTATTAAAGCATTAAAAAATCTATTGAAAAAACATAAAGCGCTTCGATTGTTTATGATTATCACAGTGTTGTTTATTAAAATAACACTCTTAACCATGATCATTAGAACTCATCTAGAGACCAACCTAGCATTTGTTATCACAGCTGTTTTAATTATTCTAATAATGGTATTTGGCTACAAATACTTAGATCTTCATCATGAAGATTTTGCTTACGAGAAGTTATCTTATGTACTTTGGGTTCCTGTTGGTGCTGTGCTGTGTTACATTCTAAATGTAACCTGTGGTTTAGGTAGCATACTCGCAGCTGGTATAGTTGGTACTAGCGCTTCATTTTTACCAGTCATAAATAAAGATTCCCTATATCTAAAACAGATACCTGTAAGTATATATTGTGGTGCTTTTGTTGGGATGTCTAGTGTTGAAACCTCACCATCTATACTATTTGTTTTTGCAGCTGGATGTTTAGCTGGTTTGTTATTGATGGTTTCCAAAAATCTTTACTTAGGTGTTGGTGGTAAACTCGGCACAATGGCTTTTGGTGGTGTTATTTTATCATCCTTAATTTATTGGCTCGTTGCATGAATACTTTTATCCTTATAATTACAGGTATTTTAGGAGCCGTCTTAACCTTCTACATTAGCGAGAACAAAAAGCAAGGAGCCGTTAGAGCCTCTGCTCTACTTTCATTAATTGTTGGTTTGTTTTTTTATTGTTTTCCTGAATTACTTAATCCATATTTAACAAAGCATATTCCTATTGTTTTTGTTGGTACATCATTCATTGGTATGGTATCTTCAAAAACAGTGGCTAACCAAAAAACTATTGCACTTGCTGGCATTTTGTTCACTATTATCTATATCAACAAAAATGAAGTTTTTGAAGGCTATGGTGGAGCTTTGGGAACTATGGCTTTTATTGCTTTGCTTGCAAGTATGGGATTTGTAGTATTTATTTCTAAAACCAATGAAACCAAACAGCAAGTAACTAGCTTTATAAAAAAGATTCTGAATAAAGAATAATTTCAAGATTCTAAAATAACACTTCGGCTATGCGCTGTGTGAAATTAGTTTTAAAACAATCCCTTTACTTCATCAAAATCTAAACCACCATAATTACCTGAACTCATTAAGAGCAAGGATTTGTCATCAAAGTTTTGAGAAAACAAAAACTCCTTAAAGTCATCTGGATTGGTATAAATAATTAAATCATCACGTTCAAAAGCATTGGCGATTTGATCATGCGTGACTTCATCTAATTTTTTAATTTCTACGGCATGTGGAGAGTAGAAAACTACGGCTACATCAGCAGCGTCTAACGCACCTTTGTATTCTTTTAAAAATTCAGCATTGAGACTGCTATAAGTGTGTAATTCTAAACACGCTACTAAAGTTCTGTCACTATATTGTGCTTTTACCGCTTTTGTTGTGGCTTCTACTTTACTTGGTGAATGTGCAAAATCTTTATAAGCCACGCTTTTTGAAGTTTCTGCAATTTTTTCTAAACGTTTGCTTGCACCTTTGAATGTAGAAATAGCTTCATAAAAATCGTCTTCATCAATACCCATATGCTGACAAATCCATTTAGCACCAGCAAGGTTATTTAAATTATGAGCACCGAAAATTTCAATTGGCATAGGACCTTCAGGAGTTTCCAATAAAGTTTCTCCATCTTCAACAGTATATTCTGGTGTGTAATACGGAATTTTACGGATTTGATTTTCTGAAGCTTCAACGACGCGCTTTACTTCTGCATCTTCTTCATTGTAATTAATACTTCCACCTCTAACAATTGAATCTACAAAGATTTTGAATTGCTCCACATAGTTTTCATAGGTCGGAAAAACATTAATATGATCCCAAGCAATACCACTTAACAACGCAATATTAGGTTTATAAAGATGGAACTTTGGTCGTCTGTCTATTGGCGAACTCAAATACTCATCACCTTCTAAAACGATAAAATCATTGTCTTCGGTAAGTTTTACCATCACATCAAAACCTTCAAGCTGAGCCCCAACCATATAATCCACATCTCTATCGTGATAATGCATAACGTGCAAAATCATAGACGTAATGGTGGTTTTACCATGACTTCCACCAATAACTACTCTGGTTTTGTCTTTGGATTGTTCGTACAAAAACTCTGGATAGCTATAAATTTTCAAACTTAAATCTTGCGCTTTTAATAGCTCTGGATTGTCTGCTTTAGCATGCATACCCAAAACTACAGCATCTAAATCTGAAGTGATTTTTTCTGGAAACCAACCAAAAGTTTCAGGCAAAAGACCTTTGGCTTCAAGTCTAGATTTTGAAGGATTAAAAATCTCATCGTCACTCCCTGTAACGTTATATCCTTTGTTGTGTAGCGCTAACGCCAAATTGTGCATAGCAGCACCACCTATAGCTATAAAATGTACGTTCATACAACAAATATAAATTATAGAAAAGAGATATTAGAGTAGAGCGATGAGAAAAATCAAGAACATACTATTTTCAACAAAAGTCAAATCTTTAACTGAAAAAAATAATTTAACATAAAGCATCAATTCAAGTGAATTCTATGATTTAAATGAATAGAATTTACATCGTGAATATGATTAAAAGTTCTCGATACAATTTGCTCATTCTTCACAAATCACTCGAACTGACGAACTAGAGACTGGAGACTGGAGACTGGAGACTGGAGACTGGAGACTAAAGATCTGGATTTACCGCCAAACTATTAAACAACTTTGCTTTTGTACTAAAGAATTTGTTCTGAAGTTCAATAGCCTTTAACTGTCCGTCAATAAGTTTAGACTCACGAGAATTTACTAAAAACAGAGAACTTTCACCCAATTGAAACTTACGCTCCTCTGCTTGTAGCATCATTTGGTAATCTGATACCATTTCTGTTGTTATTTCAGTTTGGGTAACGTAGGATTCTAACTCTTGTTTTATAGCATTAATTTTATTTCGAAGAGTAACACGTGTAGCATCAATTTCAAACTCTGCATCTTGTTGTTTTATTTTTGCCAATTTTAAATCTCCACGTTCTTTTCTAAGGAATAAAGGCAAACTAATGTTTAAACCGCTTTTATAATCTTCAGTATTTAAGGTATTAACCTCATCTGGAGTTTCTGTTAGGAAATTGTATTCTAAACTTATTTTTGGCAATAATTTATTTGCTTTAAGCCTTCTATCAACTTCCAAACCCTGAAGTTTATAATCTAAAGATTGCATTTTTGGATGTGCAGCCAATTCTTGCTCTTCTGTCTGTAATGTATTAATATCAAAAGTAGCATCAATAGTTGCTTCTGCATTGATATCTGGAATAACTTCTGGTTGCAACTCTACAGGAATGTTATTTTCTAACCATAAAAAGTTAGATAATTCTAAAGCGGCCTTCATCAATTTCACTCTAGATTGCTCTAATCCAAGCTTTCTATTGCTAACGGCTATTCGCGCTTCTGTGGCTTCAATTTCAGCATTTTCACCAACTTCAACACCTTTAGCAATACCTTCATAACGCAATTCGGCATTAGCTAAGAAATTTTGAAACAACAGCAGTTCATTATACGCTTGAAGCCATTTAAAATAAACAAGAGAAGCTTCATATAATATGTTATTGACATAGATATCTCTATCGGCTTTGGCCTGCTCTCTATATAATTTGGCTTGCTTTAACGAGGCCATTCGGTTATTAATAAATAAACCTTGACCTATAGGTACTGAAAAGCCAGCACTAAACAAACCATCTTCTGGAACTGTAGATTCTGGATTTAAATAATAACCCGAATTGTCTTCAAATTTTGCTTTAAGTTCTACACCAAACCAAGTGGGTATTTTGAACATTCCGTTTAGCTTATCATAGTACTCAGTATTCCCAAACTTCTTTCGGCTATAATCGACTTCAACCTTTGGATCGAATGCTCCACGAGATTTCATGAGTTTTGCTTGGCTTTCATCTATCACCAATTGCGCTTGTTTCACTACTGGATGAAATTTTTTGACATAACCTAAGTATTCATCAAACCGAAGCACATTATCATCTAATGGACTATTCTGAGAAAACCCAATTAAGAAATTACCAAAAAATATAATTATGGCTAAAGGTCTTATCATTTCTTTTCTGTAGTTGTTTTAGCTGTATTGGCTGTATCTGGCTGATAATAATTTGGCGGGAATCCGTTGAGCTGCCTCCATAATTCGAACCAAATCGGAACATCTTCTAACAATGCCATCGTATAAGCACCAGAACCTGCTCTAATCTCTTCTGGCCATTTATGATCTTCTTCATCAGGTGCTAAAAGCACTCTAAACTTTCCATTTGGACTAATAAAATTCTCAACGGCAACAACCTTGGCACCATAAGTTCCATAAGATACATTAGGCCAACCGCTAAAAACAATTACTGGCCAACCATCAAACTGAACTCTTACTTTTTCACCTATATGAATTAGTGGTAAATCTATTGGTTCCACATAAGTTTCTACAGCTAAGCTCGCTCTTGCAGGCATAATACCTACCAATGCTTCACCTTCCTTAAAGGTTTGCCCTATACCAACTCTCAATGCTTTATTAATATAACCATCGTAAGGTGCTCTGACAAAACGTAAATCATTCCTGATTTGATAATTGGAATATTGATTATCCAATTTAGATACCTGAGCTTCCGTATCAAACTGAGTAGATTGTGCCGTAAACTTTTCACTTTGCGCTTTTGAAATTTTATCTGCATACTCTGCGCCCAATCGTGATAATTCTACCTGTGCATTTATCACTTCATTTTTACTTGCAAGCAGTTTGTTTTCCTGAGAAATTAATTTCGCTTGTGTTTCTTGAAGTTTTAAACGTTTTTCCTCTACATCTTTTACAGCCTTAAATCCTTCCTGCTGTAAGGTTACAGTACGATCGTACTGTCTTTGAGCAATGCTAATATTAGTTTTTGCTGCCTCTAAATCAATACTATCACTCTTTACTTTTAGTCTAGCTTGAGTTAATTTATTTTGGGCTTGCTCTAATTTTAAAGAACGTTCATTTATTAAAGCACTTATTTGACGATCTAGCGCTTTTACTTTTTCCGCATAAGACCCTACAGATTGCGCTTTTGCATTTCGTTGTTGTTCTGTTCTTTCAACAAGATTAGGGTCAAAATATTCACTTTTCACCTCAGAAATTTGAAGAATAGTATCTCCTTTAGATACAAAATCTCCTTCCCTAACGAACCATTTTTCTATTCTACCTGGAATTGGTGATTGAATGGTTTGCGGTCGTTCATCTGGTGTTAATGTGGTAACATTACCTCTTCCTGTTATATTTTGAGTCCAAGGAAGAAAAAGTATAATAATCCCAACAATGGCAAAGGCTCCCAAAAAACGGTTAAAGTATTTATAATACCTCCCATGAAAAACACGTTGACCCGATTTTGAGGACTTTATGTCAACAGTTTTATTAAGTTGGTTTTGTGATATATTTAGCATCCTTTACTTTCTTTAAATTATTTCACCTTCCTTTAACGTGATAATCTCTGAACAACCTGAAGACCAGTCATTACTTTTACTAACAACAACTAATGCCCAAGGATTAGATTTGTCTAATAAAAATTTAATAATTCTATCAGCTTCTGACTTTTCTAATTGCTCTAGTGGATCTTCGAGAATTAGAATCTTTGGTTTCCCTACAATTGCTCTCGCTAAAACAATTTTTCTAGTAATGGTATATGGAATCTGATTTCCAGCAGGATGAAGAATAGTATTTAAACCTTTTCGACTTTCTTTTACAAATTGATATAGTCCTACTTTCTCTACAGCCCACATTAATTCTTCGTCAGACACCTCTGAATTTGCAAATGTGATATTTTCCCTAATAGTAGCTTCAAAAGTTGTTTCTTCTGAAAGTGCCAACCCTAGATGTGATCTGTAATGATTAAGATTTATGTTACTTAACATAAACTTGTCCAAATAAATATTTCCTTTTGTTGGTTCTACAACACCTCCCAAAAGCATAAGTAAAGTAGATTTTCCGGAACCACTCTCACCTTTAATCAGCATTCTACTCTTTGGTTTTATTTTTAAAGAGATGTTTTTTAGAATTGGTTGTTGTCTATTCGGCACACTATAGGTAGCCTTATCTAACTCCAATACAAAATCATCTTTAAACTCTGGTTTATCACCTTCCTGAGATTCTAATTCTTTATCTACCACCTCTCCCATTTTCTCGAGAGATGTCAGCACATCGTAAAAAGACTCTAAACCAAGGATTAATTTTTCAACCGAAGCTATGACTAGTAAGATGATAATTTCTGCTGCGACAAACTGGCCAATATTCATTTCTTGATTTAATACAAGTAAACCACCTATCAATAGTAAACTAGCCGTTACGATAACTTTAAAACCAATCATCTGAATAAACTGCAGCACTAGTATTTTAAAGTGCCCTTCTCTAGCTTCTAGATAACTATTTACGATATCGTCACTTTTTTTCATACCTAAGTTGGTTTTACCCGATAGTTTAAAACTCACTACTGTTCTGGCAATCTCCTCTATCCAGTGTGCTACTCGGTATTTGTGCTTAGACTCTTTTATACTTGTTTCTAATCCTTTCCTTGCTGTGAACTTGAAAACTATATAAATTAGAAGTAGTAGAAGAATTCCAAAGGCTATAAAAAATGGATGATAAAACGATAATAGAATTAATGCAAATATAATTTGAAGCACAGCTGCAGGAATATCGATTAACAACTTAGCCAAACCTTTTTGAATTGTTAATGTATCGAAAAAACGGTTAGCTAATTCTGGTGGATAGTAATTACGCAACTCGTTCATCTTAATCTTTGGAAAACGGTATGTGAATTCAAAAGATGCTCTGGTAAAAATTCGCTGCTGAATGGTTTCAATCATTCTCAACTGCATAACCTGTAAAACACCTACAAACGCTACACCTGTTGTAACCAAAACAACAAGGACAATCCATGAGGTACTAACTTGAGCTCCTTGAATTAAGTTTATTATTGCCTGTACTCCTAAAGGGAGAGTTAAGCCCAATAGTCCCGAAAAAATGGCATAATATACAACTTGAAAAATGTCTCTCTTTTCAAGTTTTAATAGTCCAATAAGTCTCTCCCATGGAGACATTCCTGATTTTTGTTCGGTCATATACTTTTATTAATAGTTTTAATAACTAAATCTTTGAAAAATTGGGTAGGACAATTGTCCGTATGGCAATCTGTAATAGATTCAAAATGTGCTTTCAAAAAATGCTGGTGTAACGATCCACCTACTATAGTACTAGCTAAACTTGAAGGATATTCATAATCTGGATTGATATTTAAAATCATTTCCTTAATTCTAGTCACCAAACTTTTGTACACTACAAAATAGCCATCTTTATTTTCATTATCCACCTCCTTTGTTAGGTACGATTTTGAATACTCATTAATTACAATTCTATTTAAAACTACTTCGTTAACGTGCGAATAGGTCATATCCTCTTCTATAGTTTGTGTAACTATTTCAATAGCCCTAAGTAATTTTTCTTCGTCATCAGATATACTATGAGTTGCAAAAACCAATTGGTACTCTACCCAAGCCCAATACCAAGAAGTTAGATATAACAACAGTTTATGCTTACTTTCAAAATAGCGATATATAGAACTTTCGTTAGATCCGATTTTGGCACCTAATTTTTTAAAGGTAAAATGATCAAAACCAATTTCATCGATTAAAAGAATACTGTTTTCAATAATTCTTTTCCCCAAGTCAGAAGATTCTGGGTCTTTTAAAAACAGTTTTTCAGGTACCGAAATTTTTAAATTTGATAGCAGATTTATCATTTTTAAAACATTTGATTGCAAATTTAATAGTATTACTATCAGGGTAAAATTTTTAACAAAAAATTATGCCATCAAAAAGCTTGACAGCATAAGACTTAACATTAAAATAACCTTTTAATTAAAGTGCCTCAATTTTTGCTTTCTCTTCTAGAAATATTTCTTCAGAAGAAGCGGATATGGCTTTATTAATCCACTGTAAAGCTTCACTTTTATTATTGCGGTGTTTATAGACTTGAGCCAGTTTATAATAGGCCCACTTTTTTTGCACTCCGTCTTTAACAGAGTAGTTTGATAGAAAGGTTTTTATGTGCTTTTCACCTTTATCTAATTGTATATTGTAATCTGCACAGATCTTACCCAATTGATAATAAAATACATTGTTTTGATGTTTTTTTTGAGCCTCCTCTATGGTATGTATAGCTTTTTCAGGTAGTTCTTGAGATTCATAAAAGTTGATTAACTTTTCATAACAAGTTACTGAACCTCCTATTTTCACTGCTAGTTTATAGTATTTTTCAGCTAGTTCTGGCTCATCATCAGCTTTATAAACATAACCCTTAGCCAAATAGCCATCTACTTCTGATAAATTTTCTAGTTCTTCTGCATATTTTAAAGCCTTAGAAAAACTGCCACCAACGATACCTGGCAAAGAGACATATAATTCTACCAAAGCCCAACGTGTATCTATATGATTAGGGTCTAAATCCGCAGCTTTATGAAATGCATCTTTTACATCTCCAATTAAGCCTAAAGCTCTAAATTTACTTACACTTAAAGCTTTCATACCTAACGCTCCTCCGTATTTGTATTGGTAATTAGCATTGTTAGGGTAACTTTTCTTTAATTTTTCATATTGCTCTATAGCCTTATCCCATTTTTTTTGATGTCCATAAATATCACCCAATAGTTCTATGCCTTCATCATCTTTTTTATTGGCCTCCAAATAAGCCTCCATTTCTTGTTCCGCTTTCTTGTAGTCTTTTTGGTCAATATAGGTTTTAGCTTTTTCTATAGATGATTGTGAAAATCCAAGCGAAGAAATAAAAAAAAATAAGAAAAAATGCCTCATAAAAAACGGTCTGTATATTTAGCAAAAATACAACATAATAACGTTCCTGTTCCCTAACAAATTGTTTAACTTCACTCATTCAAATTGATACTTAACGAGTTCCCTCTACTTTTGGAATACCTTTTGAAGGTACTTTGTAGAAAAAATAAAACGGATGAAAAACTACATACCTATATTCATGCTTATATGCTTCGCTTCTTTTTCTAATGCCCAAAATGATTATGAAAATCAGTGGGAGAATGTTGTAAAACTTGAGAAAGAAGGTTTAACAAAAAGTGCTTCTGAATTGGTTGAAACCATATACCAAGATGCACTTAAAACCAAAAACAAGCAACAACAAATTAAGGCGCTTTTGCATAAAAGTAAGTATATGCTTATTCTTGAAGAAGATGCACAACTTAATATTGTTTCGCTTTTCAAAAAAGAAATTGAAACCTCTGAAGCTATTGTAACCAAAAGTCTTTTAGAAAATATGTTAGCTACAATGTACTGGCAATATTTTCAACAAAACCGCTATAAATTTTACAACAGAACAAAAACTGAAAGTAAACTTAGTGGTGATTTTAGAACTTGGGACTTAGAAACACTGTTTAATGAAATCCATATCTATTATCAAAAATCTTTAGAGAACAGGTCTTTATTACAGCAAGAGTCACTTGAAAACTATAGCTTACTATTAAATGAAGCTAAGGAGTCTAAAACCTATAGACCGACTTTGTTTGATTTGCTAAGCCACAATGCTCTTGAATTTTATAAAACGGATGAAAACAGTATTACAAAACCTGCATACCAATTCAAAATAGACCAACCTGAATATTTATCAGATGGCGAAAAGTTTATCGACTCTAAGATCAACTCTAAAGACTCTACTTCACTTCAACTAAACGCCTTGAAGGTTTACCAAAATCTATTAAAATTTCATGAGAAAGATAAATCTTCAAAAGCCTTTGCTATTGTTGATATTGAACGCTTAAATTTTGTTTTTCAAAATGCTACAATCCAGAATAAGGAAGCATTGCTTCTTCAAACTTTAGAAAAGAAAGTAGAAGAATTGAAAGCTTCATCAGTTTCTGCACTTTATAATTTTGAAATTGCTTCACTTTATAAAAATCAAGGTGATACTTATAACGCCAACGCTAATGAAAAAGAAGAAAATTTCCGATGGGAGCTGAAAGATGCTCTAGAATTATGCAACAAAGTTATCCAAGATTTCCCAAAAAGCGAAGGTGCTGAAAAGTGTAAAGTTTTAAAAGAAGAGATTCTAAAACCGAGTATTAATTTGGTTGCTGAACGCTTTATTACAATCAATTCGTCTTCACTTTTAAAAGTGAATTACAAAAACCTCAACAACCTAAATTTTAAGATTTATAAGGTTTCCCAAAAACAACTCAGAGATTTCAACACTACATACGACACTGACAAAAAAGAAAATATTCTAAATAAACTCAATGTTTTTAAAACTTTTGAAAGCCCACTAAAAAACGAAAGTGATTACCAATATCACAGTACAGAAATCATCATACCAAAATTAGAAAACGGACTTTACCTTATAAAAGCAGAAACCGACTCAAAGCAGAATGCTTTTGCTGTATCTCAAATACAGATTACTGATTTCGCTTTGATTGAAAGTAGCGCTAACAATACTCAAAGCTTTCAATTGATTGATAGAAATAATGGCAAACCAATTGTTGATGCCAACATAAAACTAACTTATGTTACCAATAGAGATAAAACCGTAACCAAAACGTTTACTACAAATCGCTATGGTAAATTCAGTTTTCAAAAGGATGATAACACACTAAGGAATGTATCAATAATTGCAAACTTCAATAACGAAGAAGGCTATTTTGGCAACTATTACATCTATCGCTATTATGATAGAACAGAAGATAACGACACCGAACACAACGTGTTTTTATTTACAGACCGTAGTATTTATAGACCTGGCCAAACCGTATACTTTAAAGGTATTACCATAAAAACAGAAAATAACAAAACTACTGTAACACCAAATAAAGAAGTAGATGTTCGCTTATACAATAACAACAGACAGCTAATAAAAGAATTACAACTCCAAACCAATGATTTTGGTTCTGCAGCAGGTGAGTTTATTTTACCGAATGATGGACTTACAGGACAATACTATATTGAATTTGGAAGAGGAAAAGTAACAGCTACCTATTTTTCTGTTGAAGAATATAAGCGTCCAAAGTTTAAACCAGAATTTCAACCCATTACTGAAACGTATAAAGTTAACGACAGTATTACCGTAAAAGGAAAAGCCATTGCATTTGCCGGTAGCAATATTACAGATGCCAAAGTAGTGTATCGTGTAAAGCGTCAAGTACGATATCCTGATTGGTGGTATTGGAGACGCCCAAATTATTACAATTCAGAAGCACAGGAAATCACTTTTGGCGAAGGTATAACTAATGATAAGGGAGAATTTGAAATCACCTTTAAAGCTCTACCAGACGAGAGTGTTTCAAAAGACAACCTTCCAATTTTCAATTATGAAGTTACCGCAGATATCACAGACGTTAACGGAGAAACACGTACAGCCACAACAGTGGTTAATGTAGGTTATCATGCCATGACTTTGCAAATTGCTTCACCTACAACTATTGACAAATCTAAAAAAGAGATTGAAATCTCACTGAACTCAAAAAATTTGAATGGTGAAGAAGCACCAGCAAAAGGAACCTTAAAAATTTACAAGCTTGAAGCACCTGATTATGTTCTTAGAGCGAGACCATGGAAAGCTCCAGATTATCAAGTGATTTCTGAAGAAGAATTTAAAAGTTTATTTCCTCATGATGCTTACTCCAATGAGCAACTTGTGCAAAATTGGAAAAAGGGAGAAGAAGTTTTTAGTACAGATTTCAATACCGAAACCAGTAAAATCATCACATTAAAGAAATTGAAAAAATGGGATTCAGGAAAATATATTATTGTTGCTGAAAGCAAGGATAAATTCGGGCAAGAGGTTAAAGATGAAGTTTACACTACATTATATAGTAACGACGATAAAACCGTAGCCGATAACCAATTATTTGAAACTTCATTAGATAAAAACAATTATAAAACTGGAGATATTGCTAAGTTAACCTTAGGCTCGGCTGCAACAGACATTACAATAACAGTTGATATTGAGAAAAACCATAAAATTATTTCTACCCAATTGGTGAGGCTAAGCAACTCAAAAACGGTAATTCCTATTCCTGTTTTAGATGGTGATTTAGGTGGTTTTGAAGTGCATATTAGCTTTGCGGCTTTTAATGCTTTTGTTTCTCAAAGTCTTAAAATTAACGTACCATATCCGAAGACCGATTTAGAAATTGAAACTACAACTTTTAGAGATAAGCTACAACCAGGACAAAATGAAACCTGGAGTTTTAAAATCAAAGGTCCAAAAGGAGATAAAGTTTCTGCTGAACTTTTAGCAAGTATGTACGATGCCTCTTTAGATGAGTTTAGAGCACATAATTGGAATTTCAACCCAATCTCAAATCCAACCTATTACAGTAATACAAATAAAAATGCTTCTGAAAGTTTTGGCGCAAGCAACTTTAGATTGTTTAATCGCTTTAACAATACACTGAGTTACCCACAACAGAATTTTGATCAGTTGAATTGGTTTGGTTTGTATTTTGGCT
Source organism: Winogradskyella sp. 266wxhm (assembly GCF_058964685.1). NCBI lineage: Bacteria > Pseudomonadati > Bacteroidota > Flavobacteriia > Flavobacteriales > Flavobacteriaceae > Winogradskyella > Winogradskyella sp. 266wxhm. Next base: position 2,604,021 of record NZ_CM179559.1, on the reverse strand, counting down.
ACGGAAGCTCGAGAATAAGAAGACTTCTTTCAAATGCGCCTGGATTAAAATATGAAAAGTATAAAGACACACCAGAAGAACATTTAATTGTTACAGAAGACAAGGTTGGCAATATGGAAGTTCAAGAAACTGATTTGGGAATTGGTTTTATGGTTTCTGATTCAAAAAAAACTCTTGTTTTTAATAGTGTTACTGAACAAAGTGGAGGAGCAATTATTGCTAAAAGAATTGAAAAAGAAAAGGAAAATTTAGGTTCTGGCTCTATCCAAATCCGCAAAAACCTCAACGAAACCGCTTTTTTCTTTCCACAATTACAAACCGATGAAGATGGTAATGTAAGTTTCAACTTTAAAGCACCAGAAGCCTTAACCAAATGGAAATTGCAATTATTAGCACATACCAAAAATTTAGAAAGTGCAGTAATACAATTAGAAACGGTGACTCAAAAAGAGTTGATGGTGATACCAAACGCACCACGTTTTTTACGTGAAGGTGACCAGATTACCATAAGCACAAAAATTGCTAATCTTACTGAGAAGGAATTGTCTGGAGTTGCACAACTCATATTAACCAATCCTATTACAGGAGAAGATATATCCGCAAACTTGCTGGTGCCTGAGGTTCTCGAAGGCACTAAGAGCGATGTCGCTTTGAGTGCCTCAGCGACCAAGAACTTCGAGGTAGGAGGAGAAGGCAACACCCAAGTTTCTTGGTCACTAGCAATTCCAAAAGACTTACAAGCAGTACAATACCAAATTATTGCAAAGTCAGATGATTTTAGCGATGGTGAGCAAAACGCTTTACCAGTCTTATCCAACAGAATGTTGGTAACCGAAACGCTATCAATGTGGATACGTTCAAACGAAACGAAGACGTTTACGTTAGACAAACTAAAAGACAACACCTCAACGACGTTAACCAATCATAAGTTAACTTTAGAGATGACGTCCAATCCTGCGTGGTATGCTGTACAAGCCTTGCCTTATTTAATGGAATATCCATACGATTGTAACGAGCAAACGTTTTCAAGATATTATGCCAATGCTTTAGCACAGCATATTGTAAGCTCTAACCCTAAGATTGAAGCAGTCTTCAATCAATGGAAATCCTCAGATGCATTACTTTCTAACCTTGAGAAAAATCAAGAATTAAAATCACTTTTAATTCAAGAAACACCTTGGTTACGAGATGCACAATCTGAAACTGAGCAGAAAAAGCGTATTGGCTTGTTATTCGATCTTAATAAAATGAATAACGAACTCAATTCAGCATTGCGAAAACTGAAACAAAACCAGTTACCATCTGGTGCTTGGCCCTGGTTTAATGGAGGTTATGCTAATCGTTTTATCACGCAACATATTATTTCAGGTTTTGGACATCTAAACAAATTAGGTGTCAGCCTGAGCGCAGTCGAAGGCTCTTCTGAAAACAGTATGATTAAAAACGCCATTCAATATCTAGATGCAGAATTCGTAAAAGAATATAAAGACATTAAAAAATATAATAAGGATGCTGATTTAAGCAAAGACCATTTGTCTTACACGCAACTGCACTATATGTATATACGTAGTTTTTACCCTGAAGTAAAAGCTTCACAAGAAGTAGAAACTATAATGGATTACTACAAATCTCAGATGCAGAAGTATTGGTTAAAACGTTCGTTATATGCCAAAGGTTTAATGACCTTAACGCTTCACAGAATGAATGATGATACCACAGCAGCAAAGATTTTAAAATCACTTAAAGAAAATAGCATTACCTCAGACGAATTAGGTATGTACTGGAAAGCGAACACGAGTTCTTGGTACTGGCACCAAGCACCTATTGAAACACAGTCACTTTTAGTTGAAGCGTTTTCAGAAGTTGGAGTTGGTAGTTACGATGTCACGCTGAGCGCAGTCGAAGCTCAAAAAGAAACCACCACAATCGTTGACAACCTAAAAATCTGGCTTCTTAAAAACAAGCAAACCAATAAGTGGGAAACCACCAAAGCAACCACAGAAGCTGTTTATGCCTTATTGCTTCAAGGTAGTTCTTGGTTAGATGTCACTGAAATGGTTGACGTAAAAGTCGGTAACGAAATTATAAACCCTTCAACATTAGATAATGTAAATGTTGAAGCTGGTACAGGCTATTACAAAACTTCGTGGACAGGCAAAGAAATTACAGCAGAACAAGCCAATGTTACTATTTCTAAAAAAGGAGATGGTATTGCTTGGGGAGCTTTATACTGGCAATATTTTGAAGATTTAGATAAGATTACTTCAGCTGAGACACCATTAAAGTTAAGTAAAAAACTATTCTTAAAATCGAATACTGACACAGGTGAAGAAATTTCAGAAATAACTAAAGACACTAAATTGAATGTTGGTGATCTAGTTCGCGTTCGTATTGAATTACGTTCAGATAGAGATATGGAATTTGTACATTTAAAAGATATGCGTGCCGCAGGTTTTGAACCTATCAACGTGTTATCACAATACAAATGGCAAGATGGTTTAGGCTATTACGAAAGCACTAAAGATGCTGCGACAAACTTCTTTATGGATTATTTACCTAAAGGCGTTTATGTGTTTGAATATGATTTACGCGTAAATAATGCTGGAGATATGAGTAATGGCATTAGCACGATTCAGTCAATGTATGCACCTGAATTTAGTAGCCATAGTGAGGGTGTGAGAGTTAAAGTTGATTAGTTTTTTCTTCTCGCTTCTCGCTAAGGCACAAAAGACGCAAAGGAAAAAACTAAAGCTGTCTGGAAATTTGTGTTTGGTCAATCTGAACTTGATTCAGATTCTTAAACAATAAGAAATCTATCTATTGAGATTCTGAAATAAATTAAGAATGACAGATTTTTTAAATTTTCAGACAGATTTTTAATTTTTACTTACTACTCGGTGGAGTCGTTGGTCTTACTTCGATCTTACTTGGTAAGGTTCTTGGATTCATTTTTAATAAATCTACAACCAATTCACCAATATCCTCAATTTGAATTTTCCAAGCTCCTGCTTCACTTGGTTCGTTTCCATTAAAATGTGTAGACACCGAACCTGGCATTATCGTACTGACTTTGATACCGTATTTACGTAAATCTAACATTACAGCTTGTGTAAATCCTGTAACACCAAACTTACTTGCGTTATATGCAGAACCTCCTGCGAAGAAATTGGTTCCTGCTAAACTAGAAATCGTAATGTAATAGCCTTTAGAATCCTTTAATGCATCAACACTAGCTTTTATAGAATTAAACACACCTGTTAAGTTGGTGTCAATAACAGCGTTCCATTGGTCTACAGTTAATTCCTCAATACTTCCAAAGTGTCCTAATCCTGCATTTGCAACAACAAGATCTAACTGACCAAAAGCATCAAGTGTTGCTTTTACTGCTTTTTCTTGACTTTCTAATTGTCTGACATCTGCTTCAAGTCCGATGACTGCGTTTTCTGAATTGGTTTTAGATGCTAGTTCTTTCGCTACTGCTTTTGTAGATTCTTGATCTCTTCCTGTTATAGCAACTTTAAACCCTTGGTTAAGTAATGCCTCTGCAATACCAAAACCAATACCTTTAGTTCCACCTGTTATCAGTGCTACTTTACCTTCTAATGTGCTCATGATTTTTGTTCTTTTGATTTCAATCAAAATTACAAAACCGATTTACTAAGATGAAGTTTATTATGTTAGGAAAATGATAAAGTTCTAAGCTTACCATAGATTCCGAATCAAGTTCGGAATGACACAACTATTGTTTAGGTGGATACTTAGCTAAAATCTTTTCAACCAAAGCATCAAAATAAGCTTGACGTTTTTCTGGTGAAGCATTCTCATTATAATTACTCTCGCTAACAGCTTGCCAGAACAATTTTTCGTTTTGCTTTTTATCCACAAAATCGATAACGATTTGTCTTGTATTTTGATTGCCTCCTAACGGAATTCCAACAGAAACACCACCAAAACCACCTCTACTTCCACCGCCTGCACCAACACCTACGGTTGAGTTATTTCTATTCATCACATCTTGACTTTGAATGTCAATGAAAAAATCTGGATTTTCCGAAAGTACCAATCCCATTTCTGTAAGTTTAGCATCAATAGAACGCATAATACGCTTTGTGTCTAACTGGCTTAAACCAGTTTGCATATCACTAAAATAGTTATAAGTCTTATACTTTGTAAAATCGGTAGATGTATCGTAATCGTAATTGACAACTGTCCCACAAGAGGATACTAAAACAAGTATGAAGATATATTTTATAGCTTTCATTTTTTACTTTAAAGATACTTAAAAAAATAGGTTTTGTATCAACTACAGAACGACCGAAAGTAAACTTTAACTATTCTTCATCAGAATCTGGCTCAAAGACTTTTGTAAGCGAAGATGAAATAATTCCTGTTGGTATAGCCACAATACCTAAACCAATCAATAAAATAAAAAATGTAAAGATACGACCACCTACCGTAATAGGATACACATCACCATATCCAACTGTAGTTAAAGTAACAATAGACCACCATAGACTATCAAAAATTGATGAAAAATGCTCTGGCTGAGCTTCATTTTCGAAGTAATAAATACCAACTGCCGCAAAGTAAATGAGTATTAAGGTAATTGCCATAAATAATATAATTTGCTCTTTAGCAACTACCATAGCTTTGGCAAAATGACGCATAGCTCTGTTATACCTTGCCAGCTTTAACAAACGAAACAGCCTAAACATCCTCAACACCCTAAGCGATCTTAGGTCAATGCCAAAAGACAAATAAAATGGGAGTATCGCCAGAAGATCTATCAAGCCAAAAAAGCTAAAAATAAATTTTAGCTTTTTATCTGAAACATAAATTCTAGCTACATATTCTACAGTGAAAATTATCACACAGAATACCTCGATAGAATTTAAGATGACTTTTGTTTGTGGCTTTAGGTTAGGTAATGTCTCAACAGAAAATGTTATAACCGAAAGAATAATTAAAAACTGAATGAAAAAAGCAAAACTCTTGCTGAGTTTATTATCATTATATTTTACAATACTTTTGATATACTCTTTCACAGTTTGTAATCTTAATCATTAAGCATTTTCCAAAGTCTATCTTTCAATTCTGTTAATCCTTGTTGTGCTACAGAAGAGATAAACATATATTCTGTTTCTAGATTTTTATCCAAAATTGAAGCCATTTCAGATTTAAGTTCTTCATCTAACATATCTGATTTTGAAATACAAACAAAACGTTCTTTGTCTAGCATTTCAGGATTGTAACGTCTCAACTCATCCACTAAAATTTCGTATTGCTCAACAATATCTTTAGCATCTGCTGGAATTAAAAACAGTAAGATTGAGTTACGCTCTATATGTCTTAAAAAGTAATATCCTAGCCCTTTTCCTTCAGCGGCACCTTCTATAATCCCAGGAATATCTGCCATTACAAACGACTGAAAATCGCGGTATTGTACAATACCTAAATTAGGCTTAAGTGTTGTAAACTCGTAATCTGCAATCTTTGGCTTTGCTGAAGTTAAAACAGAAAGTAAGGTAGATTTACCTGCATTTGGAAAGCCAACTAAACCAACATCTGCCAATACTTTTAACTCTAAAGTAATATCCTTTTCTTCCAAAGGAATACCTGGCTGCGCATAACGTGGCGTTTGATTTGTAGAACTTTTAAAATGCCAGTTACCACGGCCACCTTTACCTCCTTCAGCTACGATTTTTTCCTCACCAGCTTCTGTAATTTCAAATAAGATGTTGTTAGTTTCCGTATCTCGAATTACGGTTCCTAAAGGCACTTCAATAATAGCATCTTCACCATCGGCACCAGTACTTCTACCAGAACTACCGTGTTCACCGTGACCAGCCCTTACATGTCGTTTAAATTTTAAGTGAAGTAATGTCCATAGGTTTTCGTTTCCTCTAATGATGACGTGACCTCCACGACCACCATCACCACCATCAGGACCACCTTTGGCTATATATTTTTCACGATGTAAATGTGCAGAACCTTTTCCTCCATTACCGGAAGAGATGTGCATTTTTACGTAGTCTACAAAATTTCCTTCTGTCATCTAAAGTTGAATGGTTTATTTGTTTAACCGTTTAATTGAGATTTCCTCAATGAATTAATCTTATTAGAAATTTTGAAAATATTACTTCTAAGATTAGAATATTGGTCTTCATCTACAAAAGCTAAACGTTTGCAAATTTCAACTTGACACAATAGTTCCATAGTAGAACTAAATGCCATCGTAGAAAAATGTGCTTTATCTTTCTTAGTTATTCTTGATGTTCCTTCTGCTAAATTTGAAGAAATAGAGACAGTCGACCTTTTCATTTGACTGACCAGCCCATACTTTTCATCATCTGGAAACGAGCTAACTGTTTTATAAATCAATTCAACTAAATCAATTGAGTCTTGCCAAACAGTTAACTTCTCAAATGAGTGTTGATACATTATGATTTTTTTCAATTAATCAAATAAACAGTTAAACGAATAAACGTTTATAATTTATCAATCACAGCACTTAAGCGTTCTGTAATATCTTCAATACTACCTACACCATCAACACCATAGTATTTGCTTTGTGTAGAATAATAATCTTTTAATATTGCTGTTTTGTCGTAGTATTCTTTGATTCGGTTTCTAATAATGTTCTCATCTGCATCATCAGCTCTTCCACTTGTTTCGCCTCTTTTTAATAAACGTGCTACTAATACTTCGTCATCTACTTCTAAAGCCACCATAGCATTAATTTGAGAATCCTTACTATCCATTAATTCATCAAGTGCTTTGGCCTGAGCATCCGTTCTTGGGAAACCATCAAATATAAATCCGTTAGCATCAGCATTCTTTTCTACCTCTTTATTCAACATGTCAATGGTTACCTGATCTGGTACTAATTCACCCTTATCCATGTAGGATTTAGCCAACATACCTAAAGCGGTTTCATTTTTAATGTTGTATCTAAAAACATCTCCTGTAGAAATGTGTACTAAATCGTATTTTTCTTTTAAGAAGTTAGCTTGTGTTCCTTTGCCTGCACCTGGAGGGCCAAATAGCACTAAGTTTGTCATGTGTTGTGTTGTTTTTAATTGGTATACGTTTGGCAGGTCTCTTCCTAATCCATCATAGTCTAAACCGTAACCTACTATGAATTTATTTGGAATTTCCATACCAACATAATGAAGTTTAAAATCTTTATCGTAAGCTTCTGGTTTATAAAACAAGGTTGCTATTAGCAATTGTTTTACATTTTCATTCTTAAAAATGCGATGCACTTCTTCAAGTGTGTTTCCAGAATCTATTATATCTTCTAAAATAACTACTGTTCTACCCGTTAAATCTTGGGTTAAACCAATTAAACGCTGAATATCTTCAGTAGATTTAACACCTTCATAAGATGCTAGTTTTATAAAAGTGACCTCACAAGTTTTTGGGTATTTTTTTACAAAATCGCTCACTAACATAAAAGAGCCATTCAAAATTCCTACAAACACAGGAATTTCGTCTCCTAAATCTGCAGCAATGGCATTAACCATTTTTTGCACTGCATTATCTATTTCTTTTTCTGAAATGAAGGGCTTAAAGTATAAATCGTGAAGCTTTATCACTGCTGAATTATTTTAGAAACACAAAGATAATCATTTGATTAAAGTATGACGATTTTTTGATTTATGATTTTAGAACTTTGTGCCATAATTACCTTATTTTTGTGCTAAGTTATGTTGAATCTAATAAATATTTCAACTTTCCGCGCTTTGGAAAGTACGAAAATCAAATATGAACTATTTCTCTTCAGATTTTAAACTTGGTATTTTAGGTGGTGGACAGTTAGGCAAAATGATGCTTTACGACACTCGAAAATTTGATGTTTACACCTCGGTTTTAGACCCAAGTGAGGACGCACCTTCAAGATTAGCCTGCAATGAATTTACAGTTGGTGATCTTTTAGATTATGAAACCGTAGTTAATTTTGGAAAGGATGTTGACGTATTGACTATAGAAATCGAAAACGTCAATGTAGATGCCCTAGAAACTTTGGAAGATAAAGGTATTAAAGTTTTCCCTTCTTCTAAAACGTTGCGGACTATTCAAAATAAGGCTACACAAAAATTATTTTATCGCGATAACAACATACCAACTGCTGATTTTTCGAGATATGCGCACACATCAGAAATTGAAGATGCTGTAGGAAATGGAGCTTTAAGTTATCCTTTTGTATGGAAAAGCGCGCGATTTGGTTATGATGGTCAGGGTGTAAAAGTTGTAAGACGCTACACAGATTTAATCGATCTTCCAAATGTAGAATGTATTGCAGAAAAATTAATTCCTTTTAAAAATGAATTAGCTGTTATTGTTGCTAGAAATGAAAAAGGAGATTTAAAAACATATCCAGTTGTTGAGATGGAATTTCATCCCGAAGCTAACCAAGTAGAATATGTTATTTGCCCAGCAAGAATACCTAACGAGATTGCAAAAAAAGCTGAACTTGTAGCTTTGAAAACTGCTGCTGCTTTTAAGCATGTTGGTTTGTTGGCGGTTGAAATGTTTCAAACGGAAAATGATGACATCATAGTAAACGAAGTTGCACCTAGACCTCACAACTCTGGACATTACAGTATTGAAGGCAGTTACACATCTCAATTTGAACAGCATATTAGATGTGTACTTGGGTTACCTTTAGGAAATACCGAAAGTAAAGTTGCAGGAGTTATGGTAAACTTGGTTGGTGCTGAGGACCACACTGGTAATGTGGTTTATAAAAATATTGAAAAGATTATGGCAATGGATGGTGTTACACCTCACATTTATGGTAAAAAGCAAACGCGTCCGTTCCGTAAAATGGGACACGTTACCATAGTTGATAAAGATATTGCCAAAGCACGAGAAGTTGCGGAAAAAGTAAAGAAAACAATAGAAGTAATTAGTGAATAAAAAATGTCACCTCGAGCGCAGTCGAGAGGTCATTCTAAAAAAATTTATTTTCTTTATTGAGGTCTCGACTGCGCTCGACCTGACATAAAATATATATAATCATGAGTAAAGTAGGAGTAATAATGGGAAGTAAAAGCGATTTGCCAGTAATGCAAGACGCTATAGATATATTAAAAGGTTTTGATATTGAGGTTGAAGTTGATATTGTATCCGCACATCGTACACCAGAAAAATTATTCGATTATGGTAAAAATGCGCATACTAGAGGCATAAAAGTTATTATCGCTGGTGCAGGAGGTGCAGCTCACCTACCTGGAATGGTGGCATCATTATCTCCATTGCCAGTAATTGGAGTTCCTGTAAAAAGCAGCAATTCTATTGACGGTTGGGATTCTGTACTATCTATTTTACAAATGCCAGGCGGAGTACCTGTTGCCACAGTTGCCTTAAATGGTGCTAAAAACGCCGGAATATTAGCTGCTCAGATTCTAGGTAGCTCCGATCAATGTGTCTTAGACAAAGTAATGGTTTACAAAGAAGGATTAAAAGCTAAAGTTATAGAGTCTGCCAAGGACTTATAAAAAAAAGCCTCAACACAGTGGTCGAGGCTTCTCGCTATTAATCAATTCCAATTAGCAAAACTTCAATGCTAAAAGATAGTGCAAAGATACTCATAACTCCCTCACAATCTGTATTAAAGTTTAGTTAAAAATCAGATTACCAAAACATTAGTAAAAAAATTAACATAAAATGAATATTCTTAATACATCATTCAATACTCCATATAAAACTGCACCATTCTCTAAAATAAAAACAGAGGATTTTTTACCAGCTTTTAAAAAAGCTATAGAAAATGCTAAAGCAGAAATTGATGATATCACCAATAATGATGAAACTCCTACTTTTCAAAACACTATTGAAGCTTTGGATTATTCTGGTGAAGAATTAGATAGAATTTCGAGTATATTTTTCAACTTGAATTCCGCAGAAACTAATGATGATATTCAAAAAATAGCTCAAGAGGTATCTCCGCTTTTATCTGAATTCAGTAACGACATTACATTAAACGAGGATTTATTCAAACGTGTAAAAGCAGTTTATGATTCAAAATCAGAACTAGATTTAACTACAGAACAAGAAACACTTCTAGATAAAAAATATAAAAGTTTTTCAAGAAATGGCGCCAATTTATCAGAAGATAAAAAGCAAAAATTGCGCGCTATTGATAAAGAATTAAGTCAATTAAAATTAAAATTTGGCGAGCATGTTTTAGCCGAAACCAACAAGTTTGAAATGCTTCTTACTGATGAAGCTGATCTTTCTGGCTTACCTGAAGGAGCTAAAGAAGCCGCAAAACAATTGGCAGAATCAAAAGAGAAAGACGGTTGGTTAATCACTTTAGATTACCCAAGTTATATTCCTTTCATGACTTATGCAGACAACCGTGAATTACGAGAAAGACTGTCTAAAGCTTTTGGTAGTAAAGGATTTCATAACGATAACTTAGACAACCAAGATGTTGTTTTAAAGATTGCTAATCTTCGTTTTGAGCGCGCTCAACTTTTAGGTTATAAAACTCATGCGCATTTTGTTTTAGAAGAGCGCATGGCAGAAACACCTGAGAAGGTTAATGAATTTTTAAACGAATTGTTAGATAAAGCAAAACCTGCTGCACAAGAAGAGTTTGAAAAACTTGAAGCTTTTGCTAAAGAAACAGACAACATAGATCAATTACAAAAATGGGATTCGGCGTACTATTCTGAAAAATTGAAACAAAAATTATTCGATTTAGATGACGAAAAACTAAAACCTTATTTCAAACTAGAAAATGTTATTAATGGTGCTTTTACTGTTGCCAATAAATTATTTGGACTTCAATTTGAAGAAATCGATGATATAGACAAATACCATGACGATGTTTTAACTTATAAAGTTACCGATAGCGAAGGTGAATTGGTTTCCATATTTTATGCTGACTTTTTCCCAAGATCTGGAAAACGCAATGGTGCCTGGATGACCTCTTACAAACCGCAAATGATTAAAAACGGTATTAATGAAAGACCGCATGTATCTATCGTTTGTAATTTTACCAAACCAACAAAAAGCAAACCTTCTTTACTTACGTTTAATGAAGTTACCACGTTGTTTCACGAGTTTGGGCATGCACTTCATGGCATGTTAGCCAATACCACTTATCCTAGCCTTTCTGGCACAAGTGTGTATTGGGATTTTGTAGAATTACCTAGTCAGGTTTTAGAAAACTGGTGTTACGAAGAAGAGTCATTAAAACTCTTTGCCACGCATTACGAAACAGGTGAAGTTATTCCGATGGAACTAGTTGAAAAGATAAAAGCCTCTTCTACCTTCCATGAAGGTATGCAAACTTTACGTCAGTTGAGTTTTGGACTTTTAGATATGAGCTGGCATGGTGTAGACCCAACAAAAATTACAGACGTAAAAGCACATGAAGTTGAAGCTTTTGGCGAAACAAAACTTTATCCTGAAGTAGAAGAAAACTGTATGAGTACAGCATTTTCTCATATTTTTCAAGGAGGCTATTCGTCTGGGTACTACAGTTACAAATGGGCCGAAGTTTTAGATGCAGATGCGTTTGAATACTTTAAACAAGAAGGTATATTTAACAAAACAGTTGCTGATAAATTTAAAACATTTGTACTATCTCAAGGAGGAACTGAAAACCCTATGGATTTGTACAAAAAGTTTAGGGGGCAAGAACCTCAACCAGAAGCACTATTGAGACGCGCTGGGTTGTTGAAATAAAACATCTAAATTATACGTTAGTGTTCTATGAAGTTTTTAAAACTTGTTGGACACATTTTAATCATTACATTCTTAACCGCCTTAACGCAAGTTGGCGGTTTTGTTTGGATAATTACTATTATCTTCTCAAAAACTAAAAATTGGAAAAAACGTTATGTTTTTCCAATAATTTATTTAGTATTCAACATTTTGCTTGTCCCTTCTGTAGCTCCTATTTTTGAAAGGGAAAAATTACCTGTATTCAACAATAGTTTGGCTCCTAAAAACTGGTTTTACGCTTTAGCTTTTAGAAACTATGTTAACCCAGAATTAAAAAATATTCTACTTAAAAGCGCTAAAACTAGTAGAATTAAAATAACTTACTTAGATGCCAATTTTCCTTTTTTTGATGAATTTCCTTTATTACCACACTTAAGCCACAATGATGGTAGAAAAATAGATCTTAGCTTTATGTATTTAAACAAGGAAGGACATCCTACAAATAAAAAACCATCATTCTCCGGCTATGGAGCTTTCGTAAATTCAAATAACCCAACATCTAAAAACTGTATTAACAAAGGGTATTGGAAATATGACTTCACTAAACATCTTACTTTCGGCACAGACAGAAAACTGTCTTTTGATAAATCTTCAACAAAAAAATTAATTCAACATCTTTTATCTCATTCTGAAACACAAAAGATTTTCATTGAACCTTATCTTAAAAGCAATTTAAATCTTCAAGATTCAAGAATAAGGTTTCATGGTTGCCAAGCAGTAAGACATGATGATCATATTCATTTGCAAATCAAATAAACTTTCAATAATTATTGAAAGTTTAAAATATTTCATATATTTGCTTCATGGAATATACAGAAGCAAAAGAAAAATTTATTAGTACTTGGGGAAGTTTGGGTACGCTTTGGGGCATTAATAAAGCGATGGCTCAAATACAAGCTTTGCTTTTTATATCCACCAAACCGCTTTCTATGGAAGATATTATGGAGGATCTTAAAATTTCACGTGGTAACACCAGCATGAATTTAAGACAACTTATGGATTGGGGTATTGTAACAAAAGTTTTAGTTTCTGGTGAGCGTAAAGAGTTTTTTACTACCGAAAAAAACGTACAAGAACTCGCGAGAATTGTAGCCAAAGAGCGTAGCCGAAGAGAAATAAAACCCGTTATAAAAGTTTTAGAAGAGGTCTCTTCTATTGAAGATAACGGATCAGCCGAAACTAAAGAATTAATAAAACAAACTAAAGCTCTAAAGGAACTTACAGATGATTTAGATATTCTAATGAACAAACTTGTAGACCAAAAACAAAACTGGTTGACCAAGTCTGTTTTTAAACTTATCAAATAGACAATATTTTTTTAAATCAAACTTTCAATATTTTTTGAAAGTTTTAAAATAATAGAATTATGAAAACAACAAGAGTTATTTATCTGCTTAATATAACATTAATTATCTTTAACTTAATACTTATTCTTACACCTTTCTATGCACTACTTTTCTTAATGATTTTAGGTGCATTTCAGATTTTATTTACGATAATAATTGGATTTCATTTTAAAGAAATGTCACCTGCTATTAAGACAAACTACCTTATTTACATATTTTTAGTTGCATCTGTACTTTATACATTCTTCCTTGTTAATAAAGGTTTTTTAGATTCTGGACAACAACTTATAACCTTGTGTTTTGTTACATCAATTTGTCTTGCGCTTCATAATTTATTCATAACCTATAAAGTCCAGAAATAATGAATAAAAACCTTAAAACACCCTTTGGAAAAATTCAGTTTTCATGGATAAAAACGCTTTGGTTATACACAATGCTATTTCCAATCTTGTTTATTGATTTCTCATCATTAAATACACAAGATATTTTTTTAAATATTTTACTCTTATTCTTAACAGTAGGTATATTCTTAACAGTAGGTATAGGTCACTCTGTTGGCTTGCACAGAGGCGTCATACATAAATCCTACAAAACAAGTAAAGCATTTAGAAAAATCAGTCTCTATCTTTTTGTATTAACAGGATTGGGAAGTCCATTGAATTGGTTAAAACAGCATTACTTTAGAGACTATTGGCAAAACAGAAATGACTGTCCTAGGTATTTTCAATATAAACATTCATTAATAACAGATTATTATTGGAATCTTCATCTCACCTTTATTCCAAAAGATTTATCACGCTATCAAATTCCTAAAGAGGATTTAAATGATTCAGCCATACTCTGGCTTCACAAAACATGGCAATTACAATACATAATTTTCATGATTGCTCTTTATCTACTTGTTGGCTTTAACAGTATGCTAATTGCAACATGCCTTCGTACATCTACTATCATTCTTGGTCATTGGTATATTGGTTACGCATCTCATAAATATGGATACTCAAGACACAAAATTAAAGGTGCTGACGAAAGTGGATTTAATGATGTTTTACTAGGACTCATTTCGTTTGGAGAAGGTTTTCATAACAATCATCATTCTTATCCTACTTCAGCAAAATTTTCTTCAAAGTGGTATGAAATAGATTTTGGATGGATGATTACATGGTTATTAAGAAAATTTAAAATAATTACCTCTGTAAAAACACAAAAGGGGAATTTAAAGCCAACAGCCATTGCCTATGATTTTACAAACTGGAAATTACCTAAATTATAACACCATGAAAACACAATCCATACCCTACACAAATTACGCAGAACAAAACCGAATAGGAATGATAGATTTCTACAACGAAGCTTCTGAAGATTATGAATTTTGGAGTAACGATTACAATATGCACTTTGGTTATTTCATTCCTTTTAAAACCAATCCTTTTAAAAGAGACAGTATGCTTAATCAAATGAATGCACAGGTTGTTAAGCGACTTAAAATTGGTACCGTAAAAAACAGATTGGTAGATTTAGGTTGTGGTATGGGTGGCACCATGCGATACGCTTTAAGTGAACATAAAAACCTTATTGCCTATGGTGTTACACTCTCTGATTTTCAGGTTAAACAAGGTAATGCACTTTTGAGAGGCAAAAATGGAATTATCCTCAAAGAAAACTATAACTCGACATCTTTTAGAGCTAATAGCTTTGATTCTGCAGTTGCGATAGAAAGTTTTTGTCATTCTGGTCACAACAAAAACTCTATAATTGAAGCCTACAGAATACTAAAACCTGGTGGTAGATTGGTGATTGCAGATGCTTTTCTTAAAAAGAATACGTCTAAACTATGTAGAGGAGCAAAACATTCTTACAATAGATTATGTGACCATTGGAGTTTAGAAAAATTAGAAACCTACACCGAAATTGAGCAGCAATTAAAAACCGCTGGTTTTAAAAACATAGCAATTGAAGACATCTCCTACAGAGTTGCTCCCTCTGTTTTGCATGTACCTTTTGCTATTACTGGATTCATTTTAAAAAAACTTCTCAGTTTTAAAACCTTAAAGAGAGAAAGTTTTCATAATCTTAAAGGCTCATTTTATGCTTTACTCACAGGACTTCACATGAAAAGTTTCGGGTATTATATCATCAGCGCCACTAAGTAATTTTTTTACGTAAATAATCAATCTACAACTATTTAACCACTAGTATGATTTCATTTTTTTAAGCTATTTTTGTGAAGCAATTGAAATTAAAAAATGCCTAACCACCAAATAAACCCTAACAACTGGATAAAACTGTATTCAGATTATCTTTTTAATTACACCATTACACGTGTCAATGACAGAGAGGTTGCTCAAGATTTGGTGTCCGAAACTTTTTTGGCAGGTTTAAAATCCATGAAAAATTTTAAAGGTGAAGCAAGCGAACGTACTTGGCTCGTTTCCATATTAAAAAGAAAAATCATAGATTACTACCGTAAAATAAATTCTAACAAAGGTAAAGCTGAAGTTAGAATGACTTACAATGACGATAATGCCGAAGGTGATTGGCTTGAAGAACGCGTAGAAGACACATCCTATAAAACAGCTGACGAAAGACTTGAAAACACTGAGCTTGGAGACGCTATACATGCCTGTTTGGAAAAATTACCAGAAAAACAGGCCGAGGTTTTTAAGATGAAAACTATTTTGGGTTACGACACTGAAACTATTTGTAATGAATTGAATATTACTGCGTCTAACCTTTGGGTAATCATTCATAGAGCACGTACAGCATTGGCCGATTGTATGGAAGAAAATTGGTTTTAAGATTAACAAATGAAGAAACATTTTTTATTTATTAGTTGTGAAGAAGCACAGCACATCTGCGACAAGGCGCAATATGGAGAAGCTACTTTTTGGGAACGCTTCAAACTTTCAATTCGCCTAACGTATTGCAATATGACCAAGTCCTACTCAAAACGAAACAGTACGTTAACCAAAACTATTGATGAATCTAATGTAAAATGCTTGAAAGCTGAAGAACGCCAAAAACTTCAAGACAAATTCAACCAAGAGTTAACCAAGCATCAATAAAATTGCCAACCAAACTATTGGCAGACTTTCTACCCAAAACGCACTGTAATATTTAGATTGCTTTTTATTTGAAAATAGAATAAACGCAAGTGTTATAATTGATATTACCATTACTGAAATTAGTACAGAATTGGAAACGTCATCCTTAAAAAATTCTAACAATACGAATACAAGTAAAAGTATAACTCCGTACCATTTTGTCTTTTTTACTCCAATAGTTTGAGGTATCGTACCCAATTTTAAACTATCGTAATTTAAATCGCGTATTTCAAAAGGCAACATAAGTGCTATAACAAACAAAAAGCGTTGCAAGCAAACTATTGCTGTATCAAAATTTAAATCAATATTATTATTAATAAGTGGAAGAATAACCGTTGTAAAACTCCATACTAAGGCAATGATATACACTTTAAGTCCACTAATCTGCCTGAGGTTCTTTTTATCATCTACAAAGTATTTTTTTGGTACAATAGGTATGGCATAAAGAAAAGTTATCAAACCCAAAATTGATAAAACTACTATTGTTTTCACCTCTAGCTGAATGGCATAATAGCACATTGCTAAAAAAGCTAAAAATGAAAAAACTTGAATAGCTTTTAACCAACCTGCTAAACTCCTGTGATGAAATTTTGCCAAACCAAAATATTTCACAAAGTTATACCCAGTAATAGATGCGTAGAAAACAAAATACAGTGTATTTTCATCGTATTCTATACCATATTCAATTAAGGTTATCCAAGTCATAGCATAAACACTTAATGCCACATGAACACTACTATTGATATAAAAATTAAGGATACGTTTTAGCACAGCCATAAAACAAAAATACGCATTGTGTTAATAACCCTTGGTTTCGGTTAAAAACTTTAGTTTTCATTAACGAAATAAAATACCTAAAACCGTATTTTTGCAAAATATAACAACCTATATCTTTTTTTAATGGATACGACTTCTTTTGCACTCAGACATATTGGACCAAGTTCACAAGAACAACAAGCAATGTTAGACACCATTGGTGCAGATAGCATTGAGCAATTAATTTCTGAAACTATTCCGGCAGACATTCGCCTAAAGAATGATTTAAATCTTGATGCTGCAATGAGCGAGCAAGAATATTTAAATCATATATACGAATTATCACAATTCAACAAGGTGTTTAAATCTTACATAGGTTTAGGATATCATCCGTGTAATTTACCTGCGGTAATTCAAAGGAATATTTTAGAAAACCCAAGCTGGTATACTGCTTATACACCTTATCAGGCTGAGATTGCTCAAGGTCGACTAGAAGCACTTTTAAATTTCCAAACTATGGTTATTGACTTAACAGGTATGGAAATAGCAAATGCTTCACTTTTAGATGAGAGTACTGCAGCTGCTGAAGCAATGAGTCTATTATTTGCAGTAAGAGATCGTGCACAGAAAAAAGCAGAAGTTAATAAGTTCTTTGTTTCAGATTTAGTATTGCCACAAACTATTTCTTTATTAGAAACAAGAGCAAATCCTATTGGTATAGAATTAGTCATAGGAAATGAAGCTGAGTTCAACCTGTCTGATGAATTCTTTGGCGCATTATTACAATATCCTGGTAAAAATGGTCAAATCACAGATATTAAAAGCTTCATTGAAAAAGCAAATGCAAAAAATATAAAAGTAGCAGTTGCTGCTGATATATTAAGCTTAGTGATGCTTGAAGCTCCAGGAAAATTTGGTGCAGACGTTGTAGTTGGTACGACGCAACGTTTTGGAATTCCTATGGGTTATGGTGGACCTCATGCAGCCTACTTCGCTACTAAAGAAGCATATAAACGTGATGTTCCTGGTCGTATTATAGGTGTTACTAAAGATGCTGATGGTAATAGAGCGCTTCGTATGGCACTTCAAACCCGCGAACAACACATTAAGAGAGATAAAGCGACTTCAAATATTTGTACCGCTCAGGTTTTATTAGCTGTTATGGCTAGTATGTATGCGGTATATCATGGTTCTGAAGGGCTTTCGTTCATTGCTCGAAAAGTTAAAAATTCGGCTTCTACTTTGGCAAAGGCTTTGGAAAAATTAGGTTTAGAGCAAACTAACTCACACTACTTTGATACCATCAGTATTAAAGCAGATGCTGTAAAAGTGAAGTTTGAAGCTGAGCAAAATGAAATCAACTTCCATTACCCAGATACACACCGAGTAACTATTGCTATCAACGAAACCACAACCATTTCTGATCTTAATAATATCATTTCAGTTTTTGAAACTGTAACAGGAAAAACAACTGATAAAATCACTTCCATTTCAGACTCTGAAACCATTCCGAACGATCTAAAACGTCAATCAGAATTTTTAACATACGATGTATTTAACACCTATCATTCAGAAACTGAATTGATGCGTTACATCAAACGTTTAGAGCGTAAAGATTTAGCTTTAAATCATTCTATGATTTCTCTAGGATCTTGCACAATGAAGTTAAATGCTGCTGCTGAAATGTTACCATTAAGCTGGAGTAGCTGGGGAAATATGCATCCTTTTGTTCCAACAGAACAAGCTAAAGGTTACACTTTAATGTTGAATGCTCTAGAAAATCAACTTACTGAAATTACAGGTTTTTCAGCAACATCATTACAACCAAACTCTGGTGCTCAAGGAGAATTTGCTGGACTAATGGTTATCAAAGCTTATCACGAATCTAGAGGTGATGACCACAGAAATATTTGTTTAATTCCATCTTCCGCTCATGGTACAAATCCAGCGAGTGCAGTGATGGCAGGAATGAAAGTAGTTGTTACCAAAGCTTCTGAAAATGGTAATATTGATGTTGATGATTTAAGAGAAAAAGCAGAATTACACAAAGACAATCTTGCTGCTTTAATGGTAACGTATCCTTCAACTCATGGAGTTTACGAATCTGCAATTAAAGAAATAACCCAAATCATTCATGATAATGGTGGTCAAGTTTATATGGATGGTGCCAATATGAATGCTCAAGTAGGACTAACAAACCCAGGAAATATTGGTGCGGATGTTTGTCACTTAAATCTTCATAAAACGTTTGCCATTCCTCATGGTGGTGGTGGACCTGGAGTTGGGCCAATCTGTGTTGCAGAACAATTAGTGCCATTTCTACCAGGAAACCCAATTATAAAAACAGGAGGTCATCAAGCTATTTCTGCTATTTCTGCAGCGCCTTTTGGCTCTTCTTTAGTATGTATGATTTCTTATGGCTACATAAAAATGTTAGGCTACAGAGGATTAAAGAAAGCTACAGAGATTGCTATACTTAACGCTAACTATATCAAAGAAAGACTAAATGATTTCTACCCTACACTTTATTCAGGTGAAAATGGTAGAGCTGCACATGAAATGATTATAGATTGTAGAGCTTTTAAAGACAATGGTATTGAAGTTGTTGACATCGCCAAGCGTCTTATGGACTACGGCTTCCACTCTCCTACAGTATCATTCCCAGTAGCCGGAACAATGATGATTGAACCTACAGAAAGTGAAAGTAAAGCTGAAATTGATCGTTTTTGTGATGCGATGATTTCTATTCGTCAAGAAATTGATAACTCTACCAAAGAAGACACAGAAAACATTCTTAAAAATGCTCCGCATACTTTAAATATGTTAACTGCTGACGACTGGAGTTTACCTTACACTAGAGAAGTTGCTGCTTATCCTTTGGAGTATGTAAAAGACAATAAGTTTTGGCCAAGTGTAAGACGTGTAGACGAGGCTTACGGCGACAGAAACTTAATGTGTAGTTGTGCGCCAATTGAAGAGTATATGGAGGCATAATCACCTCGTTGAACATCGTAAAATAATGGCACTTTAGCTTTATATTAAAATTAAATATAGTTACATTGTCGCCTCAGACAGAATAATAAATTCGGAAACTATATATGAACATTAAGATCACAGGTATTGGCAGCTATATTCCAGAAAGTATTGAAAAGAATGAAGACTTTCATCAGCATGAATTTTTAAATACTGACGGTTCTTCAATAGAGCATCCTAATGAAATTATTGTAGATAAATTTAAAGCTATTACTGGTATTGTTGAGCGTCGTTATGCTGATGACCAATTAGTAGCTTCAGACATCGGTTTTTTAGCTGCTCAAAAAGCAATAGACGATGCTAATGTTAATCCTGAAGAGATAGACTACATTATTTGTGCTCATAATTTTGGAGACGTAAAAGCTAACACTATTCAAAGTGATATTTTACCTTGTTTAGCCTCTCGTATAAAACACAGCTTACGAATTAAGAATCAGAAGTGTGTTGCTTACGATATTCTTTTTGGTTGTCCAGGATGGATTGAAGGAGTTATACAAGCTCAAGCATTTATTAAAGCTGGTTTAGCAAAACGATGTCTCGTTATTGGATCTGAAACCTTATCCCGTGTGGTAGATAAGCATGATAGAGATTCTATGATTTATTCTGATGGAGCTGGCGCAAGTATTATTGAAGCTACTGAAGAAGAGGGTGGTATTATTGCACACGAATCTGCTTCTTTCACATATGACGAAGCTTATTATTTATTCTTTGGAAATTCAAACAATAAAGATTTATGTCCAGATACTCGTTACATAAAAATGCATGGTCGTAAAATCTACGAGTTCGCCTTAACCAATGTTGCTCAGGCAATGAAAGATTGTTTGGATAAAAGTGGTATTGATATTTCTGAAGTCAAAAAAATCCTTATCCATCAAGCCAATGAGAAAATGGATGAAGCTATCGTAAATCGTTTTTATAGACTATATAAAACTAAAGCACCTGAAGGTATCATGCCAATGAGTATTCATAAACTAGGTAATAGCTCTGTAGCAACAGTACCTACGCTTTATGATCTTATTACAAGTCATAAACTTGAAGGGCACGAAATCAATAAAGGTGATGTTATTATTTTAGCAAGTGTCGGAGCAGGTATGCACATTAATGCTATTGTTTACAAATATTAATTTGTAAATCATTTTTCGGATACGATGTACGAAAAAACATTTCCTAATAAGCGATTTAAACTCACACTTCAGTTTTTAAAAAAGCATATTGATCCTTCTGAAACTATTTTAGATTTAGGAGTCAAAAATCCTTTTTCAGAAATTATGATTTCTGAAGGATATGTGGTTGAAAATACCAAAGGTGAAGACTTAGATGAAGATCGTTCTACGATTGAAAATTCTTCAGCAGAAGTTGTTACTGCTTTTGAAATTTTTGAACACCTACTCTCACCTTACGAGGTTTTAAAATCTATTAAATCTCAAAAACTTGTTATTAGCGTTCCTATGAGATTATGGTTTGCTTCCGCCTACAGAAGTAAAACTGATAAATGGGATAGACATTACCATGAGTTTGAAGACTGGCAGCTCGATTGGCTTTTAGAAAAAACAGGCTGGAAAATTATTGATCGTCAACAATGGACAAATCCTGTAAAAAAGTTTGGAATCAGACCTTTTTTGAGACGGTTTACAAATCGCTATTATATTGTCTACGCTGAAAGAATTTCCGGATAGAATTCTTTAGATTTGAAATTTAGAATTTAGATATTGAATTTCTACATCGTCATACCTGCTCATAACGAAGAGGCTTTTATTAGCAAAACACTAGAATCACTAGCCAAACAAAAGCTTTTACCTAAAAAATTGGTTGTGGTTAATGATAATTCTACTGACGAAACCGAAGCTATAGTTGATGATTTTTCAAAAAGACATTCTTGGATTTCTCAGGTCATTTCAAAATCTTCTGATCAGCATTTACCAGGCTCTAAAATTATAAATGCGTTTTACAAAGGTTTTGAAACTCTAGATGACTCGTATGACATTATCTGTAAGTTTGATGCCGACCTTATTTTTCCAGAAAATTACCTCGAAAAACTTGCTGAACACTTTAGAAACGATTCTAAACTTGGTATGGCTTCAGGCTTTTGTTATATAGAAAAAGATAATGAATGGGTACTTGAAAATCTGACCAACAAAGATCATATACGAGGAGCTTTAAAAGCATACAGAAAAGATTGCTTTGAACAAATTGGGCAACTAAAACCTTCAATGGGTTGGGATACTGTGGATGAGCTACTAGCAAAATACCATGGTTGGAAAATTAAAACCGACGAATCGCTACACATTAAACATCTAAAACCTACTGGACAGTCCTACAATAAGGCTTCAAAATATTTACAAGGAGAAGCGATGTATAGAATGCGTTATGGCTTTTGGATTACCTTAATTTCTGCTCTGAAATTAGCTTCGAAAAAAAGAAGTTTCAGATTATTCAAAGATTATATGGCTGGCTATTTTAAAGCCAAATCCTCAAACACAGAATTTTTGGTTTCTAAAGATGAAGGTAAATTTATTAGAGATTTGCGTTGGGAGGGGATTAGAAATAAATTTTATTAAAAAATAATTTAGCTAATCTATTAATTAGATAAAGCTTAAACCCTTACGCCATGAACCCACCAAAAAATATATTTTAAAAAAAATCTATTTAGAAATATTATTAAAAAGTTAATAAACTTTTTTGTAAGATTTTTTTTTCTAAATTTATACAGCAATATTCTTGTTGACTACATTTTATTGCTGAAAACAACTTTCCTTTCTGGTATATACTAGTAGTTGTTTTTTGCAAATTCATCTAAAAATGATAGTTTATGGGATATAATTTGCTCTATGTATTAAAATCTTTTCTTAAAAAATCTAACGTTAGAATCGATTTTGACGAACTTGAAATACAGTTCCTTTCTCACCCTTCTTACCCAAGTTTACACGCTTTAACTGGTGTTCTAAATCACTTTAATATTGAAAATGCAGCCATAAGGCTACCTGTCAATAAAGATGTATTAAAAGAACTACCTGAATATTTTATAGCTCAAGTAAATTATAATAACGCACCTCAACTAGCACTCGTTCATAAAGAAGAAGAAAGCTTTAAAGTAACTTACTCAGAAAAGAAACAAGAAAGCTTAAATAAAAAACAGTTTTTAGAAAACTTTACAGGTGTTGTTTCTATAATAGAAAATGATATCACAAATAAACCTGAAGCAATAATTAACAATAATAAACACTACTTACTAGCTTCCGCTTTCTTATTTATCATATTATATCAATATTTTTATGGTATATCAAATCTCACATCTTTCTTATATATACTTTTAGCCATTTTTGGAGTTATTGTCAGTTACGCCATTTTCAAACAAGAACAAGGTGAAACTACAATCATAAACAGTACACTTTGCAATATTTCAAATGAAAAAAAAGACTGCGACTCTGTATTGAATTCCAAGGGTGCTACACTTTTCAAAACAATCAAACTAAGTGATATTAGTATGGTTTACTTTTTAGCTAGCAGCATTTCTATTTTTATGCTTAAAGCATCTGGATTTTCTTTAAGCGTAAATTACCTAATAAGTTTACTCGCATTACCTGTTACTGTATATTCTATTTACTATCAGAAATTTATTATAAAAAAATGGTGTGCACTATGTTTAACAATAGTAACAATACTTTGGTTACAAGCTGGTCTTTTGATAACAAACAACCTATTATATTTTGACATACCTATCCAATCTATATTAGCAATCATAGCATCTTACTCGATTGCAATTTTTATTTGGAACTTTACATCAAATGCAAAAAAATCAAATATTGATTTTAATAAGTTAAAGATTGACTATTTAAAATTCAAAAAGAATTTTGGCTTATTCTCTTTGGCAATACAAAATTCAGAAACAGTAAATACTTTTATTCCTGATTTTCAAGAAATGAGCTTTGGAAATAAGGAATCAAACTTAAAAATTGTTATTGTCACAAACCCTTATTGTGGCCATTGTAAATCTGTACATAAACTCATCTCTAAAATTCTTGATTTGCACAAAGACGATGTTGAAATAAAGATTCGCTTCAACATAAATACTAATGACAAGGGTGCACAAGCTGTGAATGTTACTGGTCGCTTGCTAGAACTTTATTTTTCTAAAGGAAGGAATGAGAGTTTAAGCGCAATGCATGATATTTATGGTGATGTCAATACTGAAGATTGGCTAAAAAAATGGGGGAATTGTGAAAACCTTGACTATTTCTATGATATTCTTTTACAAAGTAGAGAATGGTGCAATGAAAGTAATTTAAATTTCACTCCAGCATTACTAATTAATGAAAAAATGTATCCTAAGGAATACAGTAGAGATGACCTAATTTATTTTATTGAAGAATTAGAAGAAAATTCAACTGACAATTTAATATTACAAAAGGCGTAGTGAAAATAGAAAAGCCCTCTTAGAGGGCTTTATTTTGAATATTTCTCTCTCGCGAAGAATAGACGTAAACTGTATACACCTAAAAATATTCACGCAAATATACTCAATTGATTAAAAAATTCCCTTCATATAGACAAACTGAAGCAAAAGATTGTGGACCAACTTGTATCAAGATTGTTGCCAAACACTACGGAAAAACCATTAACACTCAAGAATTAAGGACTTTAAGCGAAACCACTAGAGAAGGAAGTAGCTTGTTAGGTTTAAGCGATGCTGCTGAATCCATAGGTTTTCATACATTAGGATTACAAACCTCACTAACAAAAATACAAAAGGCTCCTTTGCCATGTATAATACATTGGAATAACAACCACTATGTGGTATTATACAAAATTAAAAAGGACACCTATTATATTTCCGACCCTGCACATGGATTAATTAACTACAATGAAAAAGATTTTTTAAAACATTGGATAGGTAATAATGCTGAAAAAAATACAGAAGAAGGCATTGCCTTAATGATACAACCGACCCCTAAATTTTATCAAACAGAGTTTGATGACGATGAAAAATTTGGTTTCAGTTTTATATTTAAATATTTATTCAAGTACAAGAAATTCATTATTCAACTTATAATAGGTTTAATTGCCGGTAGCTTGCTACAACTAATTCTACCCTTCTTAACTCAAAGTATAGTTGATATTGGTATTCAAAACCAAGATTTAAATTTTGTTTATTTAATTCTATTAGCTCAATTAGCTCTTTTTGTTGGCAAAGCCTCTTTAGAGATTATCAGAAGTTGGATACTACTGCATTTGAGTACTAGGATTAATATCTCTTTAATTTCTGACTTTTTCATTAAGTTAATGAAATTACCTATTTCTTACTTTGATGTAAAAATGACAGGTGACTTACTACAGCGTATTAATGACCATAAACGTATAGAACGTATACTTACAACGTCATCCCTAACAATCATTTTTTCATTCTTCAATCTAATTGTTTTCAGCTTCATTTTAGCTTTTTATAGTCTTCAAATTTTTGGAGTCTTTTTTATCGGAAGTGTTTTGTATATAGGTTGGGTATTATTTTTCTTTAAAAAAAGAAAAGAACTTGATTATAAACGGTTTTCTCAAGTCAGTGAAGAACAAAGTAAGGTTATAGAACTGATAAATGGTATGCAGGAAATAAAACTGCATAATGCCGAAAAACGCATGCGTTGGAACTGGGAGTACGTTCAAGCAAAACTATTTAAAATAGCATCTAAAAACTTAGCTTTAGAACAGACTCAAAGTGTAGGTTCAAATTTAATAAACGAGCTTAAAAACATTTTTATTACCATACTTTCAGCAACATTAGTAATAGACGGTAACATAACACTAGGTATGATGATGGCTATAAGTTATATGGTAGGTCAGCTTAACGCGCCTATTGTACAACTTATAAACTTTATGAGGGAAGTGCAAGATGCTAAAATTTCCATAGAACGATTAGGTGAGATTCATAATATGGATGACGAGGAAAAACCAGAAGATCACAAAATCACCAAAATCCCAGAAAACACAGATATAACTTTAAAAAATGTAACCTTTAGATATACTGGTGAATTAGAACCAGTAATCAAAGACCTTTCTCTAACTATACCTGCAAATAAAACAACAGCCATTGTAGGTATTAGCGGTAGCGGTAAAACCACATTGATGAAATTACTACTACGTTTTTACAATATTGATAAAGGGGAAATTTATTTAGGAAAATTTAATCTAAACAATGTTTCACAAAAAACATGGAGGGCAAACTGTGGTGTGGTAATGCAAGAAGGATATATATTCAACGATACTATTGCAAACAATATTGCTGTTGGTGAAGACTATATCGATATTGACCGTCTCAAACATGCTATAGATGTAGCAAATATTTCCGATTACATAGAAGAGCTGCCCTTAAACTTTAACACCAAAATCGGTAGTGAAGGAAAAGGACTGAGTACAGGTCAAAAACAACGACTACTCATTGCTAGATCTGTTTATAAAAATCCTAAATTTTTGTTTTTTGATGAAGCAACTTCTGCTTTAGATGCCAACAATGAAAAGACCATTATGGAAAAACTAAATCACTTTTTCGAAGATAAAACTGCTATTGTAATTGCACATAGATTAAGTACCGTAAAAAACGCACATCAGATTGTGGTTTTAGACCAAGGTAAAGTTGTAGAAATAGGAACTCATGATGAGTTAATTAATAATAAAGGAAACTATTATAACCTAGTTAAAAACCAATTAGAATTAGGTAAATAAAAATATTCTTTCGCGAGGAGTAGACGTAAACTTGGACGTCTTTAAATGACCAAGATTAATTTAATTTTTAAAAATTTTTATTATGAAAAATTTATTGAATCTAGGAAAAGCTTTAAACAAAGCTGAACAAAGAATGATTAACGGAGGTAATAACAATGGATGTCCACCACCAAAATTAAAAAAATATGATCCTGACGAGCAGTTTGAATGTGGAGGTGACACAGGACTAAGCTGTGAGATGCATGAGATTTGTTGTTATGGATATTGCTTTTAATTAAAAAAGAGGCAGTTTAAAACTGCCTCTTAAACATACTATGCCACAAAGACAAAATAATAATATAGACTTAAGAAGCGAACATGTTCAAGAACTATTAGAAGCTGTTCCTAATTGGATGATCCGCTATGGAAACATGCTTATACTAATCTTTATAATCATGTTTTTTACACTTTCTTGGTTTATAAAATATCCTGATATAATCAGTACTGAGGCTGAAATTACTTCAAAATTACCTCCTCAAAAAAAGTACGCTCAAGTTTCTGGTAGATTGGATAGTATACTCATAAAAAACAATGCTTCAATTAAGGAAAATGAAATAATCGCAATCCTAGAAAACACAGCAAATTTTGAGCATATAAAACTATTAAAGTCTATTATTGATTCAACCAAAATTAACACCAAAAATTTTAATTTTCCACTTGAAGAACTTCCAGTTTTATTCCTCGGAGAAATAGATACGGAATATGCACTATTTGAAAATAATTACATACAGTATCAGCTAAACAAAGAATATAACCCTTACGAAAATGAACAACAAGGTAATAAATATTCTAAAATACAGCTTAAGTCTAGGCTAAACACCTTGTTATCTCAAAAAGAGATCAACAAAGTCGAACTCGAGTTCCAAAAAAAGGACTTTGAAAGACAAGAACACCTTTTTGAAAAAGGAGTTATATCTAAACAAACTTTAGAATCTAAAGAATTAAGCTATTTACAAGCCAAACGCAATTTTGCTAATATAGACGCTTCAATATCACAAATTAAAGAAGCAATAACAAATACCAACACCAGTGAAGTAAGCACGTCTATACAAAAGAGAAAGGATGAGATTAGTATGCTTAAAAATGTGATACAGTCTTTCAATCAACTTAAGCGAGCTATACGAGACTGGGAAATGAAGTATGCCTTAATTTCAAATATTAATGGAAAAGTAGCTTTTTCCAAACTATGGACAAAAAATCAATCTGTAAACCAAGGAGATTTACTTTTTACGATAATCCCAGCACAAAACTCATCATATATAGCAAAACTAAAAACTCCAGCACAAAACTCAGGCAAAATAAAAGAAGGGCAAACTGTAAATATTAAATTAGAAAATTACCCTGATAATGAATTTGGCTTATTAAAAGGGACTGTTGAGTCTATCTCTTTATTAACTAATGAAGATGGTTTTTATAATGTTGTCGTTGCACTACCAAGTAAATTGATAACATCCTACAATAGAGAAATACCCTTCAAATTTGAGATGCGAGGCTCAGCTGAAATTATAACAGAAGATTTAAGATTAATAGAACGCTTTTTTTATCAATTGAAAAATGTGTTCGATACCTAAAAATATTCTCTCGCGAAGAATAGACGTAAACTTGGACGTCTTTAAATGACCAAGATTAATTTAATTTTTAAACATTTTTAATTATGAAAAATTTAAAAATCTTAGGCAAAGTTTTAAGTAAAACAGAACAACAATCTGTAAATGGAGGTGCATTTGTAGGTTGTGAAAACCTTAATCGATGTTATCCACCATCTAACGTTATTATCAATCCTGATGACCCTCAAGATGGAGGACAATGCAGTACTTACTTCCCAACATATGGTATTACATGCTCTAATGGCACATTGCAAAATAACCAGTGTTGTTTCGGATGATATTAAATAAAAGAAATAAAATCTTATTATGAAAAATCTATTAAATCTAGGAAAAACTCTAAACAAATTAGAGCAACGAAATATAAACGGAGGAGCCAATGGTAATGGTTGTGTTGACGGCTATTACACATGCTCTGACGGAACAAAAATTTATGTTGGTGATTGTAGGTTGCCACATATTGTACCTTGTTATTAAACAAAATTATATTCTCTCGCAAAGAATGGACATAAACCTTGAATGTCCTTAAACGATCAAGGCTTATAAACTTTTAAATATTTTAATTATGAAAAAATTATTAAAGTTAGGTAAGACCCTGAACAAATCTGAACAAAAACAAGTTTTTGGGGGGCTTGAAAGAGATTTTGAATGGGATCCAGCACCACCATGTGATCCAAGCATATCAAATACTATGTCATGTGCATTAGACGGCGGTGATGATGTTTGTCCTAGCGGAGCCACATGTACTCCTTTTACTTTTATACCTGGACACCCAGATAATTTGATTACCGGCATGTGTGTATGTGATTAAATTCTTTAGTAAGCATAAAAAAGATTATGAATTAAGAAAAAACATTCTCTCGCAAAGAATGGACATAAACCTTGAATGTCCTTAAATGATCAAGGCTTATAAACTTTTAAATATTTTAATTATGAAAAATTTATTGAATTTAGGAAAACCCTTAAACAGAAACGAACAAAAACAAGTTTTTGGTGGTGATGATGTTATTAAAGACAAAAATGACCCTCGGGATTGCTATAACAGCCCATATGGATGCTGTTCTGACGATATGGATTGTAGATATATGGCTCCACCAGCAGTACACGGAACTTGTGGATCAGATGGTTATTGCTATTACTAATTTACATTTATGATGGGGTGCTTACTTGTTTTAGCACCCCATTCTTTTTTCATTTTTTAGTATGTCTTAATACAATTCCCAAAGGCTGTCCTGTAGCTCCGTTAGGAAAACTTATACCTAATAAAGCTGAAATTGTTGGTGCTATATCTGGTATAACCGTTTTATCTACCGTTTCGCCATGCTTAATTCCTTTTCCAAAAAACAATAATGGTACATGTGTGTCGTAGTTAAGTCCACTACCATGCGTAGACCCTTTTTTACTATAAGCTATATGTGCTATATCATCGACAATTATCACATCACCTGAACGCTTTTGGTTGTAACCATTTTGCAATAACGCTTCTATTCCAGTAGTAAAATCTGTACTATTCATTGCTGTTGCAGTATACACCTTTGCGATGTTTGAATAACTGATTTGCTCATCTACCAGAGCTTGTTCTACTTCATGTAGATCTAAATTCAACTCTTTAAGTTTTGCTTTATTCAAAAAGACTTGATTATTACTTATATTTTCAACAATGTCTGTAGTTCCATAAGTATCAGTCAAAAACTTATTGAATTTTTCTTTTCTAGAATTATAATCTAAATAACCTGCCGGAATTTTTACCGACTCTAAATATGCAGGAACATCAACAGCACCATGATCCGCAGTTAAAAATACCGTATATTCTCCTTTACCAACATTTTTATCTAAATAATTGAATAAACGCTCTAAGTCCTTATCTAGTCTTATATAAGTATCTTCTACTTCTTTGGAGTTAACACCAAAGTTGTGCCCTACATAATCTGTGCTAGAAAAACTAACTGTTAACACATCGGTATCGTTATCTTTCCCCAGAGCCTCTCCTTTAATAGCTGCTATTGCAAAGTCTGTAGTTAAACTGTTGCCGTAAGCTGTTGCTTTTAAAACATCAAAACCACCATTTTCATCTTTTAAAGCTGCCAAATCGTAAGGAAATGTTGCTGTTTCTTTACCATTAAATCCACGTTCAAAATCATTAAGATCACTTCCACTTTCAATATATGTCTCAATTGGTCTGTAGGTATCCCAAACTTTTAAATAAGATTCAACTGTATCAGAATCATTAAAATCTTTCACCCATTGCGGTAAATCATTTCTGTAAAATGTACTTGTTATCCAAACTCCTTCATCTTTTCCATGAAACCAATAAGCTGCATTAGCTGTATGACCTGCAGGTAAAATAGCTCCTCTATCCTTTATAGCTATACCTATAGTTTTTCCTCGCATTTGCGTAAATAATCTGTTCTCGTCTGCGACACTTGTTGTTAACATTCTATGTGGAGACATTTTTCCTGCAGAATGCTCTGTTCCTACAGACGCAACAGAATCGTCTTGAGCGCAATAAACCGATTCTTTAATTTCTTTATCATACCAATTATTAGAAATAATACCATGATACTTTGGTGTCGTACCTGTATAAACCGAAGTATGACCTGGTCCTGTATAAGTTGGCACATAATTAAAATGATTGTTTTTACAATTAAAACCTTCATTAATCATACGTTTGAAACCACCTTCACCAAACTGATTTTCGAAACGAGTTAGATAATCATATCGCATTTGATCTACTACAATACCTACAACCAATTTTGGTCGCTCGTTTGTAACATCATTAATTTCCTGAACCGAAGTGTTTTGAGTATTTTGTGCAGAGCACGAATAGCAAGCTATTGAAATTGCTACTATAGAAAGTATTTTTTTCATTTGAAGTTAGGTGTCTTTTAAAGTCCAAAAATACGGATTTCAGACCATCTTAAATTTAAATTAATATTAATAAACACATCTTTTTTTATACTTTAGCAATAAGAAATTCTTACATGAAGTACCTTCATAATATTGGCGCTTATTTTATAATGATTAAAGACATTTTTCGCAAACCAACCAAATGGTCTGTGATGAAAAATTTAATCCTTAAAGATATTGATGATCTTATTATCGGATCACTTGGTATTGTGGCTTTTATAGCCTTTTTTGTTGGTGGTGTTGTAGCTATACAAACCTCACTTAACATTAGCAATCCGTTAATACCAAAATATCTGGTTGGTTTTGCTACGCGTCAATCAATAATTCTTGAATTTGCTCCTACTTTTATCTCTATTATTATGGCTGGTAAAGTTGGCTCTTTTATTACCTCTAGTATCGGAACCATGCGAGTCACAGAACAGATTGATGCGCTTGAGGTTATGGGAATTAATGCTATAAACTATTTGGTATTTCCTAAGTTTATTGCCTTGACACTATACCCTTTTGTAATTTCAATCGCAATGTTCTTAGGTGTTCTTGGTGGTTTGGCTGCTTGTGTTTATGGTGGTTACGGAACTTTTGAAGATTACATTTACGGAATTCAAAATGATTTTATTCCTTTTCATATGGCTTATGCTTTTATAAAAACTATGGTTTTTGCCTTTATACTAGCTACCATACCTTCCTATTATGGTTACTTTATGAAAGGTGGTGCTTTAGAAGTTGGTAAAGCCAGTACAACAGCATTTGTTTGGACTAGTGTAGTAATCATCCTTGTGAACTATTTATTAACCAGTATAATGTTAGGCTAATGATTGAAGTAAAAAATTTACATAAATCTTTTGGTGAAGCCCATATTTTAAAAGGAATTACTACAACTTTTGAAAAAGGAAAAACCAACCTCATCATTGGACAAAGTGGTTCCGGGAAAACAGTATTTTTAAAATGTCTACTTGGCCTTTTTGATTATGAAGAAGGCACTATTTCTTATGAAGGACGAATTTTCAAAAACCTAGACCATGACGAAAGAAGAGATTTAAGATCTGAAATAGGTATGGTTTTTCAAGGTAGTGCGTTGTTTGACTCTATGACCATAGCTGAGAATGTAATGTTTCCACTAAGAATGTTTACTAAACAAAGTAAAAGTGAAATGGAAGATAGAGCTGACTTTGTTTTAAAACGTGTTAACTTACCTGATGCTCATAAAAAAATGCCAAGTGAAGCTTCTGGTGGAATGCAAAAGCGTGTTGCTATAGCCAGAGCTATTGTAAATAAGCCTAAATATTTGTTTTGTGATGAACCCAATTCGGGTTTAGATCCTAGAACATCTATAGTAATTGACAACCTTATTCAAGAAATTACAGACGAATATCAAATTACAACAGTAATCAACTCACACGACATGAATTCTGTAATGGAAATTGGTGAAAAGATTGTCTTTCTTAAAGATGGTCTCAAAGAATGGGAAGGTTCTAAAGACAATATCTTCAAAACCGAAAACAAAGCTGTAACTGATTTTGTTTATTCTTCGGAGTTATTCAAAAAAGTACGCAGAATGTATCTTGAAGAGAATGAATAATTAATTTCTGACGATTACATTAAGCGTATCTAAATCCAACCTTTCTTTCAAAAATAATCTAAGTTTTTTTGTATCACTTGCTTTTGATTCTACTGTAGATACTGAATCTATCCATTTGACACTAAATACTTTCATTGTATCGATAGATTTCATATTTGAAGTGACCTCATTGGCATAAGAAATACTTTCTAATTTTTCGTAATTTATCTTTAGCTCCTTAATAAGCTCACCAAAAGGAATCTGATCTTTTTCCAATCTAGATAAACCTTTTAGTTTACTTTCTAGATAAGTAATCTTTTGCTGTTGACTCATTAAATCCAATGAATCCCTAGAACGTAATTCTTCCATATAGCGAAGGTTATCCAAATTTTTAAGTCTATTTTGATTTACAATCAATTTCGCATTTTTCAAAGAACTATAATTAGTCATTCTACTTTGCAACACACGTTCTGTTGATTCTGGAATTTCATCTAAACCAAACGTATTTAAGGTAATTGTAGATATACTATCATG
Source organism: Winogradskyella sp. 266wxhm (assembly GCF_058964685.1). NCBI lineage: Bacteria > Pseudomonadati > Bacteroidota > Flavobacteriia > Flavobacteriales > Flavobacteriaceae > Winogradskyella > Winogradskyella sp. 266wxhm. Next base: position 2,570,687 of record NZ_CM179559.1, on the reverse strand, counting down.
ACTATACTCTGGATAAGCATTATTTTTTATATACTCAGCATGTGGCAGTGCCCCTAGTTCTTCATCAATAAATCGGCTTGCATCTCTATTAAAAGTACTTTCTCTATACACATCGAAAAATGTGAAAGATGCTGGGATCATTACTATAATAGCAATTAAAGAAGCTAACCTTGCAATACGCTTACGCTTTTTAGAGTTTGCATACTTAAGCATTGGGAAACGTAAAATCTTCAACACTAAAAATGTCGCTAGAGCAATAAAAATAGTGTTAATTGTAAATAAATACATAGCCTGACCAAAGTACTCCCAATTTGCCTTGGCTAACCCATAACCAGCCGTACAAAGTGGAGGCATTAATGCTGTAGCAATAGCCACACCAAAAATTACCGAAGCAATTGTTCCTTTTTTAGTACGTGCTATAATCAATGCTAACCCACCAAAAAATGCAATTAACACATCACGTATATCAGGCTTCACCCTTCCTAAAAGCTCAGAGGTATCCTCACTTAAAGGGAAAAATCTAAAGAATAAAAATGCGGTTAATAAACTTAGACCAATCATTATAGCCAAGTTTATCAGTGACCGTTTTAATGTATCAATATCATTAATAGCGATAGATAAACCCACACCTAAAATTGGTCCCATTAGTGGTGAAATTAACATGGCTCCAATAACTACTGCTGTTGAATTTGCATTAAGACCAATTGATGCCACAAAAATAGAACATACCAAAATCCAAGCTGTGGCTCCCTTAAAAGGAATATCCGCTTTTATGGCTGCGATAGTAGCATCTCTATCTGTATCTTCTCTAAAGTCTAGTAATTCACTTAGAAAAGTTTTTACACTTGTAAATAAACCCTGAGCATCCTTCTTTACCGCTTCTTTTTTTTCTTCAACGGTATTTTCTTTGTTCATCTCATTGGTCATCTGCGAATTTTCATCCTCAGAGAAATTGAATTTGTTTTCTTCCATGAATTAATTAACCATAAGACTCTCCAAAAGTGTCTTTAACATTTTGGAGCACTTTTTTAATATCTTGTTCTTTTTGTTTAGGAAAGATAAGTAAAACTTCGTCTTTATCTACAATAATGTAATCATTTAATCCATCAACAACGACTACCTTACCTTTTTTAGATCTGATCATATTACCTGAAGCATCTTCAAGTAAAGTTTTTGAATTCACCACTGCATTTTCGCTACTATCCTTATCAAGTTTATCGTAAAGACTTCCCCACGTTCCAAGATCATTCCAATCAAACGTTGCTGGTATAACATAGACATTTTTACTCTTTTCCATAATAGCGTAGTCAACCGATATATTCTCTGCCTTAGGATAATTTTCTAATATAAATACATCTTCAGCTTCTGTATTATAAGAACTAATACCATTTTCGAACAATTGAAATAATTCCGGTTGGTTATTTTTAAAAGCTGAAATGACAGATTTTGCACTCCACATAAAAATTCCTGCATTCCATAAGAAATTGCCTTGATCTATAAACAATTTTGCCGTTTCGTAATCTGGCTTTTCTCTAAATTGATTAACTGGCTTAATATTGTCTTGCGCCTCCTTATCATACTCAATGTAACCATAACCTGTGTTTGGAAACGTAGGTTTTATGCCTAAAGTCATCAGCGCATCGTTGGATTCACAAAAATCAAAAGCCACTTGGACATTGTCTGAAAACGATTGCTCATCTTCAATCCAATGATCACTTGGTGCCACAATCATTACCGCATCTTCATTTTCTTTCTGAATTTTTAACGCCGCATATAAAATACATGGTGCTGTATTACGCATTGCAGGTTCAAGTACCACCTGACGCTTTGTAACACTCGGTAATTGTTCAAAAACCAAATCATTGTAACGCTCATTGGTTAAAATAAAAATATTTTCTTCGGGAATAAGGTTTGCTAAACGGTTGAACGTTTTTTGAATTAAAGTTTCGCCTGTTCCCAACATATCATGAAATTGCTTAGGAAAATCCTGCGTACTCACAGGCCAAAATCTCGAACCTACTCCACCTGCCATTAGTATGGCGTAATAATTTTTATTTTTCATATTAGTAGTTAATCTATTAATTCTACTTCTGCATTAGGGCTGAACAAATATAACTTTCCTGTTTTAACCTCAACACATTCTATACGTTTTCTTCTTTTGTTTCCTTTTTTAAAAACTCGCCCGTTATAGAGCTTAAAACTTTGCCCTAAAGGTATTTCAAATACGTAAGTTTTATCGCTTGGTTCGTCAAATTGCTTAAGAGCCAAGGCGAGATGCGTATCTGTATCACTAGAAGCTTTTGGATTTTTAAAATGCCTAGCTAAAAGCGGTAATATTTCCAAGGGAAAAATTTCAGGGTGTAAAAATGGCAACATTAAATACTGAAAAGTATGCTTCCATTCCTTACCATGGGGTTTTATGAACCTTCCGTACTTTTTATAAGCTTCAAAATGGGCTATCTCGTGAATCAGTGTAATTAAAAAACGGTACGGATTTAAGTTTGAGTTTACCGTAATTTGATGTTCACCATTTGGTAATTCCCTGTAATCACCATGTCTGGTTTTTCGTTCACTTTTTATCTTAACAGTAAGATTATCAACAGCCAATAGATTATTAACCATTGACTGAGCTTCGATAGGAATGAATTCTAAAAGCTTTGTTTGCATTAGCACAAAAATAATTGATTTAATGCTTTTATGAAATCTATAAAACAAAAAGCACTCCTTTTTAGAGAAGTGCTTTTTCAATTTTGATAGAATGATATTTTCCTGGTTTTATTCTTACAGTTTTTCAGAAAGTAATTCTGCGGTCTCTATCATGCTTACAAATTCACTTCTGTAACCGTTTGCATCCTTTCCTTTTGAGCCAACTGCTAGTTTTTTAGCGAGTTCATAAGTCATATCTCCTTTATATTTTGAATCTCTTAACAAAAGCCCTAAACCTGCAACAGCTGAAGAAAATCTAAAATTATCTGATGTTGATTCCAGCTTCAAGCCATTATCTATAATAGTTTTTGTTATTAATAAACTCTTATCCTCTTTAGGCTTTTTATATCTGAATTTAATGGTCAGCATTTCATCATTTTCTGAAGCATTTACTATTTCTGTTTTTTGATATTTTAAATCATCATGCTTCTTTACAGAATCTTCTGAATTTACTGGTACAACTTCATACAATGCTGTCACTGTATGACCTGCACCTAACTCACCTGCATCCTTTTTATCATCGTTAAAGTCTTCATTATTCATTACTCTGTTTTCGTAACCAATTAATCGGTATGCTTTTACTTGATTGGGATTAAATTCAATTTGAATTTTTACATCCTTAGCTATAGTAAACATATTGGCTCTCATCTCTGTAGAAAACACTTTTTTGGCTTCTTTAATATTGTCTATGTAAAAGTAATTTCCATTTCCTGCATTACTAATTTGCTCCATTCTACCATCCTTATAATTTCCCATTCCGAAACCACATATCGTTAAAAAGATGTCTTCTTTTCGTTTTTCTTCTATCAATCTCACCAATTCTGAACTTGAGGAAACTCCAACATTAAAATCGCCATCTGTTGCTAAGATGACTCTATTATTTCCATCTTTAAATAGATTCTCCTTTGCAATTTTATAAGCTAACTGAATGCCTTGACCACCAGCCGTAGAACCGCCAGACTCAATCCTATCTAAAGCTTCAATAATTTCTTCTTTGTTTGAAACTTTGGTAGATGGCAGAACAACACCTGCCGAACCAGCATAAGCAACAATAGCGATTCTATCGTTATCATTTAGTTCATTAATTAGCAACTTTAAAGCTTTCTTTAGCAATGGCAATTTATTGTTGTCGCTCATAGAGCCAGATGCATCAATTAGGAATACCAAATTACTTGGTTTTAAATCATCGTAGTTTAATGATTTTCCTTGCAGTCCAATATGTACCAACTTATGCTTAGTGTTCCACGGACAATCTGTAACTTCATTAGAAAAGGAAAAGGGATGCTTATCTTTAGGTTGTGGATAATCGTAATTAAAATAGTTAATCATCTCTTCTACTCTCACAGCATCTTTTGGCGGTAGTTGATTGTTAGATAAAAAACGTCTTACATTACTATAAGATGCATTATCTACATCTATTGAAAATGTGGATAAAGGATTCTGAATTGCATTTTTAAAGTCGTTTTCGTAGATACGATCGTATTCTTCTGTGTTATGTTCTAAAACAACTTCTTCATCAGTAGCTTCATATAATTCTACTGCTTCAATTTCGTACATGTCACTTTTTGCTTTACCCGAATGTACTTCGCATGCGTTGCTTAACAATAGTATTGACAATACTACTGATAATTTAATTAGAGATTTAGATGATTTTGCCTTCATAATTTTATATTTTTAATCGTTATAAGAGCAAACCTATAATTCGTTAACACCTATCTTTTGAAAAACACTTGTATATCTTTTGTAAACAGTTTACAACCTATATACAACTGGTTTTTAACCTCTTAAATTAATTTTGAATTTAGAAGAACAACATATTTTTTCCCAGTTGAAACTGGCTATAGCTTCAAAGTTTTTGGAAAACAATAGTGCTTCTAAAATAATTGAAGACTGGAAAGGAGATGATATTGTTGCCTTTCAGGAAGATTTATTTAGTAAAGTAAAAGCAAGAGTTAGCGAAAAATGGTTTTATACTTATATAAAGAATGAAGCCAAAAAATTACCCAGAATCGACATGCTCAACCTACTTAGCAATTATGTTGGCTATCAAAACTGGAATGATTTTAAAGCACATCATAAAACCTCAACGCAAATTAAGACTCACAAAAAAGCTTTCTCAAAGTATCTGTGGATACTTTTAATAGTGCCATGTGCATTGCTTGCTTTTTCTATCATTAACACTAGCTACAATTATGAATTCTGTTTTTACGATTCAATAAAAAATGAACCTATAAAAAGCACTATTTTAAATATTAAAGTTTTAAAAAACGGACAATCTCCAATACATCAGCACACAGATTCTTTGGGTTGTTTTAATTACGAAACTGATGAAAAGGAAATAAAGTTTATTGTTGAATCACCTTATTATAAAACGGACACTATTGTAAGAAAACACAATTCTGGTAAGAACAAAATTATAAAACTAAAAACTGATGATTATGCTTTAATGCTTAATTACTATACCAACAAAAACATTAAAGAATGGAAAAAGCATAGAGAAAAACTGAATACTATTTTTAGTGATAATGCCGAAATATATCAGTTTTTTGAGAATAGTGATTTTGTAGAAATTTACTCTAAACAAGAATTTATTCAGAAATTAACAATACCAACCCGAAGCTTAAAAGGGATGAAAATTTTAGAGAAAAAGGAAATAGAAGGAAAGATTGTTAAGCTAAAATTTATAATTAATTAGATATGAATTTAAAGCTAAAACATATCACATTATTTATAGTAAGTATGCTTTTTGTTGCATGTGCCATGGAAACAAAAAAAGCAAAAAGTGAAAGCTATGATGTATTTGCAACGGAAGAAGTAGAAGCTTCAGAAGAAGTCGAGGCTTTAGAAGAATATGTTATTGATGCAGAATATGAGTTTAATAATCAGCTTATCAACCAAAAATTACAAGACTTCTACGACTTATTAGCCTTACAAAGCGAGCATCCCGAGTTTAACAATGAAGTCGCTGAACAATTAAAAAACTTCACTAACGACTCCATCAACAAATATAAAACCGATGATTTTTTCATCATAAAAAATATAAAACCTATAGGCAAGGCTGTTTTTGTTAATGATAGTACTCAAAAACTAAAGCTTTCTTATAATAAGGTATCTGACAACTCAAAAACAACAGACACCATCTATGCGATTATAACTAAAAAACAGATTAAAGTAGATGATGAAACTTTAATTTCTAATAAGATTCAATTTTCCAAAGAATAGAAAACCTCAAATCTAGTTCTTAACCACTATCATTTCTGAATAACTATTTACCCTCAAAAGATAAATTCCAGATTGAGAAGAGCTAAATTTAATTCTGGTAGTATTATTGACACTATCAAAACTGGTAGAAACATTTATTTGTCTCCCTCTTAAATCAAATACACTAATCACATCTGAGATATTAGTATTGGTTACATACACTTCCTTATCTTGAGTTGGATTAGGATAAATTTTATGATTTGAAACTTCAAAATCTTCTATACTTAACGAACCTTCAAAATAAGGCACAGCAAAATCAAACACCTCTGTTGCAACTTCATGACCAATAAATCTTCCTGGAATATCATCTGCTGGTGGATGAATTCCACCCCAAATACGGCTTAAACTCGTTTGATCTGAAGCGTCTTTATAAGTTGCCCATTGTAAAACTACATCTACGGATGGTCCTTCCTCAAAAACTAAAAATTCATTTTTTCTAGCCACAAACTCACCTAAACCTCCAGGAAAATATTCGCTTCCTGTCATCATTGTCATCAATTCTGATGCAGCTCTTGAATATGTTGAATGCCCTGAAACATAGCCTGCAAAAGGGGGTGTAACAAATGTAGGCCTTTGGTAAGGAAACCAATTTTCAGCTAAAATCCAACCTACACCAGCCATATCTGTTTCGGTATTTCCGATATAATCGTGCCCTTTCCATGTGTATAATTTTATTTTGCCTACGTGTTGGTTTGCAAACCCAGCTAAAGGATCTCCAGCTTCTACGACTTCAATATAATTTTCAATGAGTTCAATACCTCCCACATGATAATTACTCAAGGTATTATCGGTACTTTGTCCACGTAAAGCCATAGACCTAATTGCAGAAATAGGTCTAATATAATCGTACCAACCTTTTACGCTCCATGCTGAAATAGCCGAATCATGCATACCACCACCAAGGATAAAATAGGCTTTTACATCCCATTCAAGCGGGTCTAATTCATCTCCTTCACCTTGAAAACGTCTTTCAAATTGCGGATGATCATTGACATAGTTTAATATTGTAAACCAATGTCCTGGTGGAGTTTCAGAATGTGGTCCATCCGCCCAAAATTCAGCTAATACCCTTCCGTAATCACCCCTTGGCACCATATTCACTTCATACGGGTTTCCGGTTATGGGATTTACTGTATGACCATTACTCATAGCACCTCCATCAAAAAAGTTGTAAAAACTAGGAAAGTCTAAATAGGTTGTTGGAAAATTACTAATATCCACATTACCAAAAGAATTTGGTGATATATCCCACATTACTCCATCTGTAGGATCTAAATGCGATTGCCAAATAGAAACCATAGAAAACCCCCATTTATATGCATCACTAGAATCATTATTATCGATTAGACTTATCCGAGGTGGTGAAGAAGGATCATGATATACATTGTAAAAATCACCATCTCTTTCATAGGTTACTTTATCTTCATCTGTTAAAGCAAAAGGAAGGACATTTCCCCATTCAGGACTTAGAAAGCCAGGTATATTTCCATCAATAACATTCCCTGACTGATCAATAAAAACCTCAAAAGCCAAAGGCTGCCATCTATTTGGATCTGTCATAGGTGTATTATCATTTACATCTAAAGCAAGAGGAGTATTTATAGGTGCATAATAATCATTATCATAGCCAGTTGATTCTCTAGAACCATCCTGAAGTCCATAATCGATTATAGTTTGAGCTACATAGTTTCCTAAAGCTGCTGCATTGCCAGAATCGTATAATAAGGAGGTGTCATTTATATCATAACCCAATTCATCCATAAGCAAGTCGTACAAAACTTGCAATGATGCTGCTTGTGGTGCATTTTGAAAGCGATAAGACAGTAGACGATACATGGCATAACTTATTGCTTTTTCTTGTGAGGCAACTACAGATTCTGAAGGTATAAAATCGGCCAATGCGCTTGAAAAACCATGAACTGAATTCCCCATTAAATATGGACTGGCAACATCATCATAAATTGCCCAAATATCATACATTGCTACACTTGAATGAAATAAGTTTCTAGCATGGACAGTAGGTCTTGCAAAGTCACCTCTTATAGACTCTAGCAAAGCTTCATTCCATAATCTTGCCACAGAAACATTTGTCGGAAGATTATCTGCACCTAAACTTACATCAATAGAAACTGGTAAACTAGAACAAGTGTCATTAGATTCAGTAACTGAAATATGTCCCATTTCCTCTATGGCCCATTTTACTGTTATTTGTCCTGTATCTTGACCACTCATAATTTCACCTCCAGTAACTTGCCAAGATGCTGTAGATTCTGTACCTATAGCATAACTGTAAGTTTCTGTACTGAGAAAAGATGATGATACATTTCCTACTATGGTCTGAGAATCTATATAACTACATGAGCCATCATCTAATGTTGCGTCTGGATTATAATTACAAGAAATTGGATCTGTACAGCCATATATTTTTTGACTTGGAATGATATTTAAAATTTCATAACCTGAACCCTCAGTTGCTTTTATTGTGGCATTAACATCTAAATTATTAAAAGTCTCAATCAATCCTGAAGGCCATTTAATTTCTAAACTCAATATTTGTGAAGCGTTATCTAACCCAAAGTGAACTCCGTTTAAGTTTTGACTTAAAAAACCAACACCTGGATAATAGCGCTTTAAAGTACCGTTTGAAGTGGTCAAAGTGATTATAGTTCCGATAGCATCTCTATTAGAAGTAGTTCCTTCTAACTTAATTTTGAACCAATTTTTGGAAGTGACAGCATCATCAAAATTCAATAATTTGTTTTCATAAAAGAATATAGAACCGTCACTATTTGTAACTATTACATCCTTATCTCCATCGTTATCATAATCAAAATCTACAGCGGTAACACTAATTGCTGTTTCACCTAGTATAGATGTTAGTGAATTATCTTCAAAAATCTCCTGACCTTCAATAGTTAGGTTTTTATAATAATAATTTGTTTGTGAAGACGAACCGTAGAAATTACCATTCAACACTAATAAATCTTCATCTCCATCTAAATCAAAATCAGAAAAAAGCGTTCCCCAGGATGACTGCGAGTTACCTATACCCAAGTCGTTCGCAGAATCCGCAAAGGTATTGTCACCATTATTTTCTAAGAAAAAATTGTTATTCTCATCAGAGACAAAAAAGTCAAAAAAACCATCATTATTATAATCCGAAATTGAAATGCCTTTATCCTCTCCTGCGGTATCTAAACCATACAATTGTGCCTGATCAGAAAATGAAGTTCCATTGTTATTAATATATAGACTGTTTGAGTCTTGTGCATTATTAGTAACATACAAGTCGATATATCCATCTTCATTAAAATCAAAAGGTAATGCCGTATAGCTACCGTAATTAGAGGCTTGTTGAATTCCTGTAGTAACAGTAACATCGGTAAATGTATTATTACCATTATTCTTAAAAAGTCTGTTACTGCCACATCCGGCCCAATCATTTATATAAATATCCAGTAAACCATCATTATCATAATCAAACCAAGTAGCACCAGTATTTAAACAGCTGTTAACAGTATCTAGACCTGAAATTGAAGTAATATTTGCAAATGTTCCATTGCCTAAATTTCTCCACAATTGTACTTTCAGGGAATATGTGAGTAATAAATCAGGAAAACCATCATTGTTGTAATCTCCCCAAAAGGCTCCGTTTTTATGCCCATCTAAACCTAAATAAGGATTCCCTCCTTCTTCTTGGGTCAATAGATCCTGAAAACCTGCAAACTCAGTTACATCAGTAAAAGATCCATCGTTATTATTTCTAAATAATCTGCTTAATGTTTTCGGACTTCCGGTATTATCTTTTGCTTTTGCTACAACAAAAATATCTAAGTCATTATCACCATCATAATCTGCAACAGCTACACCATTGTTCTCCTCTAAAATTCCTAAACCAACAATATTTTCAACACGTTCAAAAGTCTGAGCAGAAACGTAATTATTACTTATTACATACAAAGAAAAAAGAAGCAATACATATTTAGTTTTGAGTAATTTTTCAATCATAAAAAATGCTATTTTACTTTAAATATATAAAATTCGTTTTAACGTTTTATTAACTAAAATTAAAATCAATTTATTTTCGTTTTTTTAACTTATTTAAAGTGAAATAAAAATTAAATAGCCTCTTTTATTGAAAAAAACTTAATATTAAAAAGAAAAAACAAAACTTAAAGCAAACACAAAGTTTTCATACAAATATAAAAACACACTTGAAAATAGACTAAATATTGCGTAACTTAGTAAGAGATTTCTACAGGTCTGAAAACACAGAAAATTTACTATCATGGCTTTTATTGATTATTACAAAATACTTGGTATTGATAAAAATGCATCCAAGGATGAAATTAAAAAAGCTTACAGAAAATTAGCTAGAAGATATCATCCAGATTTAAATCCGAACGACAAGGAAGCCGAATTAAAATTTAAACAAGTCAATGAGGCTAATGAGGTTCTTAGCAATGACGAGAACCGAAAAAAATATGACAAATACGGAGAGCATTGGCAACATGGTGAAGCTTATGAAGAAGCGCAAAAACAGCAACGTCAATCCCAACAACAAAGACAATATACCGATTATTCAACTTTTGAAGGCTTTGGAGATGGTGATCATTCCGACTTTTTTGAATCTATGTTTGGTGGTGGTTTTTCTGGAAGAAGCAGAGGTGGTAATGTAAAATTCAGAGGCCAAGACTTTAATGCACAATTACAACTTGACCTTAGAGATGTTTATACATCCCAAAAAAGAGTCCTTACTGTAAATGGAAAAAACATTAGATTAACCATACCAGCTGGAGTTAGTAATGGACAAATCATAAAAATAAATGGAAAAGGTGGTGAAGGCATTAATGGAGGTCCAAATGGTGACCTTTATATCGAGTTTAATATTGTAAATACGACAGATTTTAAACGTGATGGTTCTAATCTTTACAAAACTGTAAACCTTAGTCTTTATGACGCGATTTTAGGTGGTGAAGTCACTATTGACACATTTGATGGCAAAGCTAAACTCAATGTAAAACCACTAACTCAAAACGGCACAAAAGTTAAGCTCAAAGGTAAAGGCTTTCCTATATATAAAAAGGATGGAGAATTTGGAGATCTTTATATAACCTACAAAGTAGAACTTCCTAAAAAGTTAACCGAAAGAGAAAAAGAACTCTTTGAAGAATTAGCAAAATTGAAATAGTTATGAAAGATAAAAATTATATTTCACTACCAGATTTATGTGCTCATCATCAAATAGAGATGTCTTTTTTTAATGGGCTAAATGACAACGGACTTATAGAAATACTTTCTGTTGAAAAAACATATTGTATTCATCAAGATTATATTGCTGATGTTGAAAAAATGATACGCCTCCATCGTGATTTAAATCTCAACTTTGAGGGTATTGATACCGTATTCAACTTACTGAATAAAATAGATCAACTTCAGTCTGAACTCATTTCTACAAAAAATAGATTAAGACGTTATGAAGATCATTTTTAAGGTGTAGAATTAGACACCTGCAAAACCTTACCGTTATAATATTTATTTCCTGTAAGTGCAAAATCAGAAATATATTTTGCTATGTCCTTAGCTGTTGTTGGTGCTTCATATCCAGGAAATGCTTCTTCAAGCATTTCTGTTTGCACAGCTCCAAGAGCTAGAACGTTAAATTGAGGACCAGACGCTTTATACTCTTCTGCCAGTAATTCGGTAAGGGTAATTACCGCTCCTTTACTAGAACTGTATGCTGCTAAACCCGGAAATTTCATACTCCCTTGAATACCTCCCATAGAACTAATCGTTACCACATGTCCATCAGCTTTCATAAAAGGCAAAACAAGCCTAGTCATTTCTGAGACGCCAAAAACATTGGTTTTATAGACATATTCAAAATCTTCAAAAGTGGTTTCTGCAAACGGTTTGTTGAGTAAAGCGCCTGCATTGTTAATCAACACATCAACTTGCGTCCATTCTTGCTTTATGAATTCAGTTACCTTTTCATAGTCACCTTTTTCACATAAATCAAAAGCAAAAGACGAAATGTTATCAAATTGAAGGTTAGAAACTGGTTTAGCATTTCTTGATAGTGCTAAAACATTATGACCTTGATTGGCTAACAAATGTACCAATTCAAAACCTATTCCTCTACTGGTCCCTGTTACAATTATATTTTTACTCATCCTTTTCCTTTAAAACGACTTCTTTTGTTTCTGCGTTAACCATACCTTCCAAAGCTGGAATCATTTTATCCATGAAACTTTTCATATGAACATAATCCATTTTATCCGCTTCGTCATCAACATGATGGTAATAATCAAAATTCGTAAAATCAAAGGTTGAAATCGCATGAGCCGGTATGTTTAATTCTTGATAAAACGGAAAGTTATCAGATCTATAAAATAGTTTGAACTCTTTTGCTTTTGGAAAGAAACCAACAACCTCTTCACCAGCATACGCATTAAGTATCTGCGCAAAATTAGACATATCATAACCGCTCATGTAAGCCATAGACTCTCCTTTAGCTCGTGGTACACCAATCATTTCAAAATTAATCATGGTATAGGCATTTAACCCTTCATCTTTTAACCGTTTTGCCAAATGAGCAGAACCTTTAAGTCCCATTTCTTCTGCCGAATAAAGCGTGATTAAAATACTACGCTTGTTGGATTTTGACTTTGCGAAATAACGCGCAAATTCCATCGCTGCAATAGTACCCGAAGCATCATCATTTGCACCATTTGCAATACTGTCTCCTTCTACAGTTTTCCCTTTTCCTATATGGTCATAGTGACCACCAAGAATAACGTATTCGTCTTTTAATTTAGGATCATTACCCTCTATAACACCCACAATATTACACCCTGTTATCTCACCTAATTGAAAGGAATCTCTATAAGTTTCAAAATAAGGCTTAATATTATTGCTCTTGAAGTAATCTTCAATATATACAGCGGCTTTTTCTATGCCTTCACTTCCTGTAGCACGTCCTTGTAGCTCATCAGAGGCTAAATATTCCATACTTTTTTTTATGGAAGCTTCAGTGATTTTATTAGAAGAGCACGAATAGCATAGTACTATAACAACAATGAATAAAAATTTTTTCATATGACTTTGGTTAAAGTTTAAATATAAAAAATCCTGATTTGTAAATTATCAAATCAGGATTAGTTTATGATTATTGAAATCTATTTTGATTAGCAACAATATGCATTAAGCAAGCATTGTTACAGGATTCTCAATATAGCTTTTCAATGTTTGTAAAAATTGAGCACCTACAGCACCATCTACTGTTCTGTGGTCACAAGCTAACGTTAGCATCATTGTGTTACCAACAACTATCTGACCATCTTTAACCACAGGCTTTTGAACTATTGCACCAACAGATAAAATAGCTGAGTTAGGTTGGTTAATGATTGAAGTAAAACTTTCAATACCAAACATTCCAAGGTTAGACACTGTAAATGTACTACCTGTCATTTCATCTGGCTTAATCTTTTTGTTTCTTGCTTTACCAGCTAAATCACGTACTGCACCACCTATTTGAGTTAAGCTTAATGCATTGGTATGTTTTATTACAGGTACAACTAAACCTTCATCTACAGCCACTGCTACACCAACATGGATGTGTTTGTGATACTTAGTTACATCGTCTGCCCAAGTTGTATTAACTTGAGGATGCTTAACCAATGCCATAGCACAGGCCTTCACCACCATATCGTTGAAAGATACTTTTGTATCTGGTAATTCATTTATAGTCTTACGAGAAGCCATAGCGTTATCCATATCTACTTCAATGTTTAAGTAGAAATGAGGTGCACTAAACTTAGAGTTACCAAGAGATTTAGCAATAGCTTTTCTCATCGAGGAATTTTTAACCTCTTCTGTACTTTCTTCCCCTGCAATAGCAAAGTTAGTAACAGTTGCAGCAGCAGCAGACGTCTCAGCTTTTGGACTCGATTTATAATTCTCTATATCTCTTTTTACTATACGTCCATTTTCACCTGAACCGTTAACATCAGAAAGTTTAATACCTTTTTCCTCTGCCATTTTTTTAGCTAAAGGAGATACAAATATTCTTCCAGAATCTGAACTTGAAGATTTTACTTCCTCTTTCTTTTCTTCTGTCTTTTTAGTTTCTGCCTTAGGTGTTTCTTTTTTAGACTCAGATTTTGTTTCTTTCTTTTCTTCTTTTTTAGCCGTTGAACCACCTCCTGCAGTGAAATTCTTAGCCACACCAGAAACATCCGTTCCTTCAGGACCAATAATAGCTAGTAAAGCATCAACTTTTGCTGACTGACCTTCTTCTAAACCAATATGCAATAACGTTCCGGATTGAAAAGACTCAAACTCCATAGTAGCTTTATCAGTTTCAATCTCAGCAAGAATATCACCTTCTTCTACCTCATCACCAACTTTCTTTAACCAAGTTGCAACGGTTCCTTCTTCCATGGTGTCACTTAGGCGTGGCATAGTCACAACAGTTACACCATCAGGCAATTCTTCTGAGCTACTCTCTGTAGAATCATCTTCAGTTATTTCTTCTTCTTTATCTTCAGCCTTTTCTTCTGACTTAGTTTCTTCTTTTGAAGAACCTCCACCTAACAAGCCTGAAATATCTTCACCTTCATCACCAATAATAGCTAAAAGCTCGTCTACTTTAGTAGTTTCTCCTTCCTGAACACCAATATGTAATAATGTTCCTTCATGGAAAGACTCAAACTCCATTGTTGCTTTATCAGTTTCAATTTCTGCTAAAATATCACCTTCTTCTACTTTGTCGCCAACCTTCTTTAACCAAGTTGCAACAGTACCTTCCTCCATGGTGTCACTCAAACGAGGCATATTTATTACTTCTGCCATAGCTTATAATTTGTGTTGTATAAATGGGTAATCTTCTTGCTCATAAACTGAATCGTACATCACATTCTTTTCTGGGAATGGTGATTCTTCAGCAAATTTCTCACATTCAGAAACCAATTTTTTAACGCGTTTGTCTATATCTTTTATCTCTGCTTCTGTAGCATATTTTTTATCAAGAATAATATCTTTCACCTGAGTTATAGGATCTATCTTCTTGTATTCTTCAACCTCATCCTTTGTTCTGTAGTGCTGTGCATCAGACATTGAATGCCCTCTATATCGGTAAGTTTTAACCTCTAAGAATGTCGGACCACCACCTGTTCTTGCACGTTGAATAGCTTCATCAAAAGCTTCTGCTACTTTAATAGGGTTCATCCCATCTACAGGACCTGAAGGCATCTCGTAACCTAAACCTAATTTCCAGATGTCTGTATGATTTGCTGTACGCTCTACCGAAGTACCCATAGCATAACCATTGTTTTCACAAACGAATACTACAGGTAAGTTCCATAACATAGCTAAGTTAAAAGATTCGTGAAGCGAACCTTGTCTTGCTGCACCATCACCAAAACAACAAATTGTTACGGCATCACTTCCGTGATATTTATCTCCAAATGCAATACCTGCACCTAAAGGAATCTGACCACCAACGATACCATGACCTCCATAAAAACGGTGTTCTTTAGAGAAAATGTGCATAGAACCACCAAGACCTTGAGAAGTACCTGTTGCTTTTCCATACAATTCTGCCATAACTCGCTTTGGATCTACACCCATTCCGATTGGCTGAACGTGATTACGGTACGCTGTAATCATCTTATCTTTTGAAAGGTCCATAGCATGCAATGCTCCTGCTAATACAGCCTCTTGACCGTTGTATAGGTGAAGGAATCCTCTAACCTTTTGTTGAATATAAACTGCGGCAAGTTTGTCTTCAAACTTACGCCAGAATAACATATCCTCGTACCACTTAAGGTATACCTCTTTTGTTATTTTTTGCATTTTTTGATGAGTTCTTTAAAAATCGAATAACAAAAATAACATATTAGACAGTAACGAAAAAACTGTATATCGTAAAATTTGTTACGAAATCGTTATAGGAAACTTCTATCGAACCCTAAAGGCAATAAATTGGCAAGTGAGTTAGATTTTACAACCTTTCCTTTGACTCCCATGAAGAAGATTTCAATCGGTTGTTTTTGTTTTATTTCGTACTCAGAAATACTTTGTCTGCAAGCACCACATGGAGGGATTGGAGAATCAGTTATTTGATTTTGGGACGATGCCGTAATTGCCATTTTTATTATTTTGGAATTGGGATACTTTGCACCTGCATAATAAACCGCTGTACGCTCTGCACAAAGTCCGGATGGATAAGAAGCGTTTTCTTGATTACTCCCTATTACCACTTCACCATTATCTAACAATAAAGCTGCACCAACATTAAATTTTGAATAAGGCGCATAAGCATTTTCCCTTGCTTTTACAGCAGCTTTCATTAGACTTTGTACATCTTCAGTAAGCTCACTACAATCATCATAAACCTGTAATTGCGTAGAAATGTTGATTTCCTTCATATTTCAGTATCGCTTTTAGACAAAAAAACTATTGCTTTATTACAAAACAATAGTCTTTTATATCTTAATTTATAATTGCTTTCTAATATTCGTCATACTCACCATCTCCAAAATTAAAAGTCAATGAAAACCTCAGCGTATTCTCTAGAGGACTCTGTACTTTTGATGCAGAAAACAGGTATGATAAATCTACATTTATAGTAGTGTACTTAAAACCTGCTCCTAAAGCAAAAAACTTTCTAGCACCTTTATCTTCAGCTTCATTAAAATAGCCTAATCTAAAAGCAAAACTTTCTTGATATGTATATTCTGCACCTAATGCGTAAGTAAACTCTTTTAATTCTTCACTAAAACCTCCTGGTGCATCTCCAAAAGATTGAAAAACCCCATTAAGAAAACTCACATTATTATCCTGACCTTCAACTATTACGTTATTTTCAGAAGCTGCTAATTGTTCATCTGTCTGAAAATCGCCATCGTCTTCATCAAAAACTCCATCTTCATTAACATCTGTAAAAACTATTCTTTCTCCTAAAATTGGTGGAGTTGGGACTAAAAGCTTAGTTACTTCGGCAGTAACTCCTAATTTATTATATTCATCAAATATAAAATCAAACCCTGCTCCTAATCTCAAATTAGTTGGTTGAAAATTTTCAGCTCCACCATCATCATACTTAAACTTTGGGCCTAAGTTTTGTATAGCAAACCCTAATCTCCATCTACCATTAAAATCATTATAAGCTTCCTCTTCACTTTGATAGTACCCAGCTATATCCGCACCAAAAGAACTTGCAGGTTGCGCATTTGAATTAGGCAATTGACCAATTCTAAGATTAGATCTCATATATCTAACACCTACTGCCATAGCAAATTGATCCGCTAACCTTAAGGTATAAGCGACATCAAATGTAAATTCGTTAGGTTTTACAGGTGTATATACTATTTCCTCTCCTGGACCAGGGTTGGTTTGATCTGTTAAGTCTATTTGTCCTAAACTGAAATATTTAAAACTTGCTGAAACAGCACTATATTCGTTTAGCCTATTAAAATATGTTGCATAACTAATTGAAATATCGTTAACCAATTTACTTAAATAAGGGGTGTAACTTAAACTCACCCCTGATTTAGCCTCGGAAAAAGCATATTTTGCTGGATTATATTGTTGCGAATATCCGTCAACCGAAGTAGCTACACCCATATCACCCATTGAAGCTGATCTTGCATCTGGTGCAATAAGCATAAATGGTACACCAGTAGTGATTACTCTAGTATCATCTGAGTTAGGAATTATCTGAACTGTATTCTGAGCGTAGATTAAATTTAATGCTAAAAAAGCGATTATGGGTAGTCCGTATTTTTTCATTTTATTTTTTGATTTTTAGCACTAAAAAAGTAGCACTAAATCGTTAGCAAATATAAATCTTTATTATAGTATTACAAGTTTTTGGATTTTTTCAACTTGTTTATTTAAACGGTTAGATTTCACTTTTAGTTTATAAACATAAACACCTTTTCCAATTTTATCACCAAAATCATCCCTTCCATCCCAAACAATATTTCTAGAAAGCGAGGAAGAACCACCATTACAACACTCTTCAGAACCTGTTTGCCCATTTAACGTTCTAACTAACTTTCCTGATACAGTAAAAATTTGAACTGATACATCTAATGGATCAGGGCTGTTATGGTTGAACCAAAACTCAGTATAGTTTACGAATGGATTAGGGTAGTTTAAAACATTTGTTATCACCAATTCTTCATCTTTATCATAAACCGTAAATTGGATTTCTGCAGTAGATGAATTATTGTATACATCCCAAGCCTTCAAAGTTAAGGTGTGTAATCCTGGCTCTAAATCTCTGAAAGGATAGTTAACCGTACCATTTGTATAATCATCGATATTGGCTTGATAGTAATTATTTAGAACAATAGGGTTAGTTTCATCTCCATCTATTATAGCTGTAATATCATGCCCAATACCACTGGCTGTATTGATTCCGTTATCATCTTGTAGCTTTACCAATAAGCTTGGAGATTCATTTGTAATACCACCTGACACAAAATTTTCGTCATTCATATATAGATTGATCAAAGGCCCAATATTATCTTCAGGTGCATTTTCATTAATACCACCTATTTGAATATCAAAATTTGCCCCTGTTTGATCTACCAGAGGACTTGTAGTTTGCGCATAAAAACTGACTTTTCCGTTTCCAACAGGAATACCAATGTCTCTCGGCACTATAAAATCAAAATCAAATTGACCATTTATAATTGTAGCTTGGCCTTTAAAAATGATTTCGCCTAAAGTTTCAAAATCCATTAAAATCAATCCATTATTATCTGTTACTCCATCATTACCTAAGGTTTGACGCTCTATTTCTTTGTCAAACACTGTAGCTGTTAGCGTACCATTATAATTAGATAGTAAATTTCCATTAACATCGGTTACCTCTCCTGACAGTTTAGTGTAACTAAGTGCCTTTAAGATATCTGTTGCCTGACTAATATCAACATCGTTAACTTTAGTTAACCTAACATTTGGTTGTGGCACTGCCAGTTTCATTGCTGGATCTCCAATGAAAAACACTAAACGTTTTTGAGTATTTCCTGCTATGCTGTTGCTGGCTTTTGTTAATCGTAAAGCTTCTGCTATAGAAGTATATTCATTAGAGTCAAAAGCAAAAAGATAATCATCTAACACTTCATTAAAAGAAACCCCAACATTAACAAAGATTTGTCTTGTAGTTGTTATTAAGCTTATAGCACCACCGTTTGTATTCCAAAAAGTAAATTCACCAGCAGTATCTCTACCAGGATCATCAAATTTTGTATACTCACAAGTTACCGTAACGAATAAGTTGTATTTACAAATATTGTTGACTTCTTGTGCATCAAACTTATCAAAAATACGTTCTTTGGCTAATCCGTCCTCTCCACCATGTCCAAAATAATTAACCATTAACGCACCTACTTCTATAGCGTCTTTAATAGCTTCATTAACCTTTGGGTATCTATCACCAGCTAAAGATGATTCTTGCTGAAAAGCATCCGTATGAATTCTTACAACATTAAAAAAAGGTCTTTCCTCTTCTATATTAGTCGCTATTTCTTCTGTTGTTTCTTGCAATACACGTTCCCAAGCTTCGTCTATATCATCGGAAATCATTACTATATTATTCCTCCAACTACCATAAGATTGCTCCTTATAATAAGCATCTATTTTATCTACCATTTCCGTTGCTCGTTGAATGTCTTCTGCTAAAATTCTTCCAACAGCAACATCCATCCTATCTGCAGTTGTCATAGCTCCTTCATTATCGTCTAACATGGCATAAAAGTCATCAGAGACAAAGGAATTGGTCAAACTAAAACTGGGTAAGGAATACCATGATGGAACTAAATTAGTGTTGTTTCTAATTCTATCTTTATAATCGTAAGAGCCTTCACCAAATAGACAAACATATTTTAGTCGTTCACTAGGATTACTTGCATTGTCATACACATATTTAATGAAGTTTCTAAGAGCTGCGATATCTTGACTTCCGGTACTAAACTCGTTGTAAACCGTTTGTAAATCCACAACCTTTACATTTAAGTTGTATTGGTTTCTATTGATTTGGGCTAACCTCTCTGCTTGTGACAATAATTGATTTGGTGCAAGTATTATATAGTCTATATCCTCAAACTGACCTTGATTATCATTAAATATCGTTCCTTTTAAATTTTGATTTGCTACTGAAGAGCGAGCATCTCTTTGAGGTTCAAAAGTATTTGAATTTGAAAATGCTATATAAGTACGTTCTTCACCAGATTGCGCTTTGAAAACTATAGTACTTTCGTTATTAGAATTAGATAAACCTGTGACATTAAAACGATCTGTTATATCCCAAATTTCTCTCACATTTGAAGTATTAGACAAAGTATACTCTGCGATTCCGGGTGTTGTAACCACTTCATCATTCTTAAATACAAGCTGGCTTCCTTCATATATAAGATTTCTTATAGCTTCAATATTTATGTAATCCAAATAACCATCCGCAGAGGGGTTACCATTATTATTATAATTAAGGACTACCGAAATATCATCTGATGTTATATTTATGTCACCTGAGTAAGTAGAACCAGATGCCATAACTGATCCATCCACTATAGGGTTTAAACCTTGAGTTGAAACCGCACTACCATTAACGGTAATACTAAAACTTGAAGCTTGCTCTGAAACAGCACCAAGACCAACTGAAAGATGAACTGGCTCTGTGGATACTAAATTAGGGAATTGAAAATTGTATTCTCTCTCATTTTCTATACTAAAATTATCACCATACCACCTACGTCCAAGTTTTGCTAGGTTATATTCATCTACTTCATAAAACTGATAATCTTGAAATGTATTTATTTGAATATCGGCTTCTGCTGTAATTGTTGGCATAGCTTCAATTCTTTTTCCATAACCTGAACCCACATTAACATAATAATAGGTGCGGTCTGTATACAAATTTAAATTTGTGTCACTTTCTTGGCTGTAGGTCGTTGGCCCTTCACCATAAAACAAGATATAATCTCCATTATCAAAACTTCCATCTTCTTCACCTACAAATCTTACGGCATTTTCAACAACATCAAACGGGTAATTTTCAGCATTAGATAAAGGTAACATTCTACCTCCATTTCCGTAAATCTTAATGGTTCTTGGATCTACTGCATTTGTATTTATGCCTAGGCTATTTAAAAAACTTTTTGATAGTCTAAACACTCCTGATCTTTCTATATAAAAACGATACCACTGACCAGAACTAAGTACAGAATTAGTAATTGCATTTACACTATTTGAAGTAACAGCGTTTCTACTTGCCCTTGTATTATATTGTATAGAAAATGACGTTATTTTCTTATAAACACCATTCTCTTTTATAATAGGGCTTATTTGAAAGTAATAAGATCGATTACCACGAGCGTTTACATTATATATATTATAGGTAATTGAACTAGGAATAAGTTTTGGATCTAAATCTTTTAATTCGCTTTGGGCCATAGTTTGAAACGCTACATTAGATACTGTTACTGAGTTCTCATCTATAAAACCTCCATTATTTTCCCATTGCGCATAATAAGTTAATCCTCTTTCGTCATTGTAATTAAAATGTTCGGTATCAAAAGCAGGAACTATAAGTTTACCAAAATCTGTTTGTAACACTTTATCGTTTGTCCAATTAATACTAAACTGTTTTTGCTGTGCAAAGCAATTTAGAGTGAACAATAAAATAAATACAAGAAAATTTTTCTTCATTCAATTTAGATTAGTGAGCATAGAAATTAGCACATTTTGAGACATTTAATATGCTCTGTAAAATAACGTCTATACAAACACCTTATTATAAGATTGCAATTTTAATTTCAAAAGTACAACAATAATTTATTTAGACAGTCGTTCTTAAAGAGCAAAAAACAACGATAAATCGACCAAAAATCCGTTATCGTGTTCAAAAAAAAGGATGAAATGCACATTTTTTTGAATTTTGACCCAAAAAAAAGTTGTTAGTTTACCTTTAATTGTTATATTGCGCATCTAAAATTTAACGAGCTTACTTAAACGTATGGATATGAAAAATGTCTCAAACCTAAAATTTTTACTAGCAATAACGCTTTGCGCCTCGATTGTGAGTTGTAAGCGTTCTTCTAATTCTGGCAATGTAGATAGTGCTACTGGCTGGAAAATTAACGACAAAAAAGGTGGTTTTCAGTACAACACCCAGTTTAAAGAACAAGAAACTCCTCCAGGAACAGCGTTCATTGAAGGTGGAACTTTTACAATGGGTAAAGTACAAGATGATCCAATGCACGATTGGAATAACACACCTAACCAACAACATGTACAGTCTTTTTACATGGATGAGAATGAGGTAACGAATTTAAACTATACTCTTTATTTATATTATTTAAAGAATGTATATCCACCAGACGACCCAAACTACTCTTTAATTTATCAAGGTGCCCTGCCTGATACTCTAGTTTGGAGAAATCGTTTAGGTTATAATGAAATGATGACAGAAAACTACCTTCGTCATCCTGGTTATGCTAATTACCCTGTAGTTGGTGTAAGCTGGATACAAGCTGTAGAATATGCGAACTGGAGAACAGACCGTGTAGCTGAATTATCATTACAAGAAGCTGGGTACATCAAAAGAGATGCTCACCTTACTGATGTAAGTGCAGAAAGTACTTTTAGCACTGACACCTACATCAATGCACCATCTGAAACTTACGGTGGAAACACTGAAGTATTAGAAGGTGGTAAACGTAGACAACAAACTGATGCAGAAGGTAACCCAATTAACGTCTACGCAAGTAGAGAAACAGGCTTAATTCCTGTAAAATATAGACTTCCTACTGAAGCTGAATGGGAATATGCTGCACTTGGTCTTAGTGAACTTAGAGAATACAACGTTTACAGAGGTCGTAAGAAATATCCTTGGGATGGTCAATACACAAGATCTGGAAAACGTGTTAACCGTGGAGATCAGTTAGCAAATTTCAAGCAAGGTAAAGGTGATTACGGTGGAATCGCAGGATGGTCTGACGATGGTGCTGATATTACAGCTGAAGTTAAATCTTATGAGCCAAATGATTTTGGTTTATATGATATGGCTGGTAACGTTGCAGAATGGGTAGCTGATGTTTACAGACCTATTGTAGATGATGAGTTTAATGACTTTAACTACTATAGAGGTAACGTTTATACTAAAAATGCTATCAACGAAGATGGTTCTGTAAAGATTGTAACTGTTGATGAAATCGTATACGATACATTAAGTAATGGTAAAATCATCGCTAGAGATTTACCAGGTGAAATCGCAAAAGTTCCAATTGATGAAGAAGAAACTTACTTAAGAGATAACTTTAGCACAAGTGACAACAGAAACTTTAGAGATGGTGACAAGCGTTCTTCTCGTTACTATAGATCAAACTTTGATGATGAATCAAATAATACAGGAAAAATGTATAACTCACCTAAACATAGTGTTGAGGTAGATTCTACAGAAGGTAAACTTGTAAGAGAGTACGATAAATCTAACAATAGAACTTCTTTAATTAATGATGATGTAAGAGTTTATAAAGGAGGTTCTTGGAGAGATAGAGCTTACTGGATGGATCCAGCGCAACGTCGTTACTTCCCACAAGATATGGCTACAGATTATATTGGCTTTAGATGTGCAGTATCTAGAGTTGGTTCTAAATCTCAAGCTGGCGGAAAGAAGCGTAACTAATATTCGTTAAATAAATTTTAAGAAAGTCCTGATAAAATTATCAGGACTTTTTTATTTTAGATATATGAAAATAGAAGAACTATATAAACAATTCAAAGCCTGTTCCTCAGTATCTACAGATACGAGAAAGCTTCATAAAGACTGTATGTATTTTGCTCTCAAAGGCGATAATTTTGATGGTAATAAATTTGTAGATAAAGCTTTTGAAGGCGGTGCAAAATATTGTGTTGTTGACAACGAAAATGCTGTGATAAATGAAAATTGCATTCTAGTTAACGATTCATTAATCGCGTTACAAGAATTGGCAAAATTCCACAGAAATGAAATTGGTATAAAGATCATTTCATTAACAGGTAGTAATGGCAAAACCACTACAAAAGAACTGATAAATGCTGTACTAGCTTCTAAATTCAATGTCAAAGCTACCGTTGGGAATTTAAACAATCACATTGGAGTTCCTTTAACTTTACTAAGCTTCAATGAAAATTTAGATTTTGGTATTGTAGAAATGGGTGCTAATCACAAAAAAGAAATTGAATCTCTTTGTAACATAGCACAACCAGACTATGGATTAATTACAAACTTCGGCAAAGCTCATTTAGAAGGTTTTGGGAGTGAAGAAGGTATTATAGAAGGTAAATCTGAACTTTACAAATATTTGAAGGTTAACAACAAAACAGCTTTTATCAATACTGATGACAACAAACAAATACAACAAATAAACGATTATCCAAAGATTATAACCTTTGGTACTACATCTACTAACAATCATACCATTAAGTTTAAGGAAGCTAATCCTTATGTTGTATTAAGCTTTAATGACACACAAATTAATAGTCAACTCATAGGCGATTACAATTACGGTAATATTGCAGTAGCTGTAGCCATAGGACAACATTTTAAGGTCAGTTCCCAAAATATAAAACAGGCTATTGAAAGCTATAGACCTAACAATAACCGCTCAGAAATTATCGAAAAGGGTAATAACACTAAAATAATATTAGATGCTTATAATGCCAACCCAACAAGTATGCTTGCTGCATTAAAAAACTTTAAACAACTGCCTAGTGGCAATAAATACTTATTTCTAGGAGACATGTTTGAACTTGGCGATTCGGCAAAGAAAGAACATCAAGCTATTGTAAACTTTATTGAAGAAAATTTTTCAAACAATGTGCATTTGGTTGGTAAAAACTTCTTTGAAACCAACACCAAAGATTCCATAAATAAGTTCTCAACTTTTGAAGAACTAAAACCCTTATTACCTGCTCTAGATTTATCAAACTCCTATCTGCTGATTAAAGGCTCCAGAGGTATGGCTTTAGAACGTATTTTAGAGTATATCTAGAAATAAAAAATCCAAACAAAATGTTTGGATTTCCTTTTTTAAGTGGGTCATACTGGATTCGAACCAGTGACTTCTACCCTGTCAAGGTAACACTCTAAACCAACTGAGTTAATGACCCTTTATAAACAAAAAAAGTTCACATTTCTGTGAACTTTTGTGGGCGCGAAGGGATTCGAACCCCTGACCCCTTGGGTGTAAACCAAGTGCTCTGAACCAACTGAGCTACGCGCCCTTATTTATTTGGACTGCAAAGATAGATTAGTTTTTGATATCTCAAAATATTTTTTTGAAAAAAATTAAATTATTTCTGCCACAACAAAAGTACTTCCTCCCACATAAATTAAATCATCTGAATTAGCATTAATTTTAGCCGATTTTAATGCCTCATTTACACTAACATAAGACTTGCCTACATAACCTTTATCGTGAAAGTAATCCTTAAGTGTATTTTCGTCTAATCCACGTTGCACATTAGGTTTACAAAAATAATATGTCGCGTTTTTTGGTAGTAAGCTTATAATAGAATTTAAATCTTTATCATTTACAACACCCAAAACAATATGGAGTTGATTAAAACTTTCCTTCACAATCTGGTCAAAAATATAAGTTAGCCCTTCTTTATTATGAGCTGTGTCGCATATAATCTTAGGGTTAGAATTTAGAATCTGCCATCTTCCTTGTAAACCTGTATTCTTTACCACATTTAAAAGTCCATTTTTTAAATGTGTTTCAGTAATTCTAAAGCCTGATTTTCGTAAAACTTCAACAGACTGCATTACTGTTTTTATATTTTTAAGCTGATACGTTCCTTTTAAATCACTTTCTAAAACGTCATGTATCAATTGGTCTGCAAAATAGATTTCAGAATTATTCTCCTCAGCCTTATTTTTAAAAACATTTTCCGTTTCATGTTGTGTTTCTCCAATTACAACTGGAATGTTCTGTTTGATAACACCTGCTTTTTCAGAAGCGATTTCTGGTAAAGTAGTTCCTAAAAACTGGGTATGATCAAATCCTATATTGGTAATTATAGATAATTCGGGTGTAATAATATTAGTAGAATCTAACCGACCACCTAATCCGACTTCGATAATAGCAATATCAACATGTTTTTTTGCAAAATAGTCGAAAGCCATACCAACAGTCATTTCAAAAAAAGACAAATTATTAGACTCTAAAAACGCTTTATTTCGCTTTATGAAGCCTGTAACAAATTGTTTTGACACAACATCACCATTGATTTGTATTCGCTCTCTAAAATCCTTTAAATGTGGTGACGTATAAAGCCCAACCTTGTAACCAGCTTCTTGAAGTATTGAAGCCATCATATGGCTTGTAGAACCTTTACCATTAGTCCCAGCAACATGAATGGATTTAAACTTTTGTTCTGGATGATGTAACTGTGCTGAAAGTTTTAATGTATTAGATAAATCTTTTTTGAAAGCAGATTTACCTTTATTTTGATACATAGGTAACTGTTGGAACATCCAACTCACAGTATCTTGATAGTTCATGGTTTACTGACCTACATCAAAATTAATACTCACAAAACCTACTTGAGTTGTAGGAGCATTAGAATCTGCTGGCCATTTATGAGATAGAGCGATTTTCTTCGCAGGTTCTAATAAACATGGTGCTGTATTGGTAGTACCTTTAATACCAGGTGTTGCCTTAACAACCTTACCTTGTTGATTCACTTCTATTCTAACAACTACCAGACCATATTCATTACAATCTTGTTTATAGATTTGGCGTGATGGACGACCACGACCACCTAGCCCATAACCTACTCCTCCTTTACCAGGTCCTGAACCTCCAAAATAACTTGGTGCATAAGGATTACCATCTAACTCTCCTTTATTACCTCCTTTATTATCTGGACCTTCGCCTCCATCATCTTTTCCATTAGCATTTTTCACTCCACCAATAAGATTATCTAGTTTTTGCTTTTTTTCCTCCTCTTCTCTACGCTTTTTCTCTTCGGCTTCTCTTTTTTCTTTAGCGATTCGTTCTGCTTCAGCTTTAGCTTTGGCTTCCGCCTCTGCTTTTGCTTTTGCCTCAGCTTCTTTTTGCTTTTTTATAGCAATTGCTTCTGCTTCATCTTGCGTCATTACATCCTCCGTTTTTGGAGTTGCTTCGGCTGGTGCTGCTGGAGTAACTTCTGTTTCTTCAGGTTGCGTTTCTTCTACAACCTCTTCTTGCACAGCTTTTCTTGGTTCGCTTAAAGGCTTATTACCACTGCCAACATCTGTAGTTCCAAAATTGACTGCAACTCCATATTCTTCCGGTGGATCTAAATAATTAGGACCTGCAACAAACAAAAGCAAAAGCAATATCACAACAACAAGTGCTGTAATTTTTGCAGAATTCTGTTCGTGTTTGGTTTCTAAGTATTTCACCTTAATATGATGGTTTTATTAAATCTGAAAATTTAATTATTGTGATTTAACTGCTAACGTAGATTTTATTCTATTTCTATTGGCTATATCCATAATATAAACAACATGTTTTAAATCTACATTTTCGTCTGAACGAATAGTAATCGTTGGAGTATCTGAATTGCCTACTTTCGCTAATATTTCAGCTTCCAATTGACTTTTAGACACCTGTTTCATTTCCACAAAGTATTGCAAATCTTTATTCACACTCACAGAAACGTTTTTTGTCTGTGTTGTTTTACTTGTAGAACTTGGCAATAATAAGTCTATCGCCTCAGCCGAAACCAATGTAGATGCAATCATAAAAAATATTAACAGCAAAAAAACAATATCTGTCATGGACGACATATTGAATTCTGGTGTTACTTTATTTCTTCCTCTGATATTCATATTAGATAGGCTCGTTTAAGTGATCTAGAAACTCTACAGAATTAGCTTCCATTTGATAAACCACCTTATTGGTTTTCACCACTAAATGGTTGTAAGCCACATAAGCAACAATACCTACAATTAATCCACCTACAGTAGTGGTCATTGCTGTGTAGAGTCCGTCTGCCAAAGTTTTTATATCTATCGATCCTCCAGAATTTGCGATTTCGAATATAGAAATTATCATACCAATAACCGTACCTAAAAATCCTATCATTGGTGCTGCACCAGATATAGTTGCCAAAACACTAACGTTTTTTTCTAGACCGTAAATTTCTAATCGACCTGCATTTTCTATTGCTGTGTTGATATCTTCTAAAGGTTTCCCGATTCTTGTAATTCCTTTACCAATAAGTCTTGATACTGGTGAATTTTGTTGTGCGCATAACATTTGAGCAGAATCAATTTTTCCATTACTAACATGGTCTTTTATTTGATTCATGAAGTTTGAATCTACTTTTGAAGCTGATTTAATGGTGAACAATCGTTCAAAATAAATGTATATAGCTACTATTAAAAGTAAAAACAGAATTAGTATAATAATCATACCAGCTGTACCACCAGTGGTGATAAGCTCAATAATAGAAAGCGTTTTCTCTACTTGTTCACCTTCAGGTAAAACCTCCGATCCATCTTGAATATTACTTAGTAATATCATATAATTAATTTTTTAAGTTTTAAGTTGTGTTAGTTATAACGCTAAGTTTTGTTCTAAATTATATTAGAATATAGTTCTAGTAAACATAAATGCAATTGCTCCTGCCAAAAATCCTACTAAAGCTAACCAAGATATCTTTTTTAAGTACCAAAAGAAATCTATTTTTTCCATACCCATAGCTACAACACCTGCTGCCGAACCAATGATTAGCATACTTCCTCCTGTACCTGCAGAATAAGCAATAAAGTGCCACAACTCGTTATCTAAAGGCTCAGAGAACATTCCTAAACTAGCCGCTACTAATGGAACGTTATCAATTACTGCAGAACCAACACCTAATAATAACACTACAAGGTCTGAAACACCTTCACCATGAAGCTCAGTGCCTAACATTGGCATTGATGTTTGTAGAGAATCTGCAAAACCAAATAAAATACCTAAAGACTCTAATGCAGCTACAGCCATTAAAATACCTAAGAAAAATAATATACTTGGTAATTCAATTTTTGACAATGAATGATGTACTGGACTATGGCTTGCATGGGCTTCGTGCTCTCCTGAATTAGCTTCTGAAATAGCGAATTTAGAATTACTATACACTTCAGCAAATATTGCTACTACACCAAGAGATAACATCATACCAACATAAGGAGGTAAATGCGTAATTACTTTAAAAATTGGTACAAACACAATAGCGCCTAAACCTAAGAATAACATAGTTGAGCTAAACTTACTTTTAGCTTTACCATCGTCTTCTTGAAGTTCCACTTCACCTTTAAAAACAGGTAACATAGAAGCTATGAACGTTGGTACTGCCATACATAAAACAGATGGTAAAAATAAATAACCAAATAAATGTCCTGTAGACACCTTATTTCCAATCCAAAGCATTGTAGTTGTAACATCACCAATTGGCGACCATGCACCACCTGCGTTTGCAGCAATAATGATTAAACCTGCATACCAAATTCTTACGCTTCTGTCTTTTACAATTTTTTGAAGTATAGATATCAATACAATAGTAGCTGTAAGGTTATCGATAATAGCTGATAATACAAATGCTAATATTGAGAACATCCACAACAGTTTTTTTCTACTGTTGAAATTTACTGCTGACTTTATCGTAGAAAAGCCATCGAAGTAATCAATGATTTCAACAATCGTCATAGCTCCTAATAAGAATACTAATATTTCAGCTGTTTTTCCTAAATGGTGCAGTAAGGTTTCCTCCATAAGGTGCATTTTCTCTTCATGCTCCATCAAACCAAAATTTTCTAATAAATTGTGAGTTGAAGAATCGAACCAATTAGAAAAATCATCTATTCCTAAAGAAATCAATGCCCAGCTTATCGCCATCATAACAAGTGCTGGGATTAACTTGTCAATTTTAATATTATGCTCTAATGTTATAGCTAAGTAGCCAAAAACAAAAACGAGAATTATTACGGTTTCCATATTAAGGGATGTTTTATATTAGTTGTCGTAGTGCTATTTCAAAAGCTGTTTCGCTTACACCTTTTTTAGTTGAATTATTTTCTTGAACTTCTAATAGTGCTTTTTTTATGACTTCAGAAGTATCATTAAAAATAGCCTCATCTGTCATCTGGACTTTTCGCTCCATAAAATACGCAAAAACTCTTGCCATTCCACAATTAGAAATAAAGTCTGGAATTAAACTTACCTTTTGGTCGGTGTGTTCCATTATTGGTCCGAAGAATATTTCTTTATCAGCAAAAGGCACATTAGCTCCACAAGTAATAACCTCTAAACCTGTTTCAATCATTTGATCAATCTGATCTTTGGTTACCAATCTAGAAGCTGCACAAGGAGCAAAAACTTCAGTTTGTAAAGACCAAATACGCTTATTAATTTCTTCAAAAGGAATTAAATTATCGGCTACTAAAGTATTTCCTGTTTTATTCAAATAGAGATCTGTAATTTCTTTGAAAGAAAAACCTTCTTCATTAATCAAACCTCCAACGATATCTATAATTCCTACTACTTTTGCTCCCATTTGAGCAAAATAAAATGCTGCAGCAGCACCAACGTTACCAAAACCTTGTACAACAACACGCTTACCATAGATAGAGTCTTCGTTGATGTCATAAAAGTGTTTTGCTGCAATTGCAACACCATAACCCGTAATCATATCTGCTACAGTATACTTTTTAGTAACATCTGGTGAATACGTTGGGTTTTCCAAAACTTTGATAACACCATGTCTCAACTGACCAATTCTATTGATTTTATCGGCTTGTGTTGGTTTAAAATGTCCTTCAAAAACACCTTCTTGAGGATGCCAAACACCACTTTCTTCCGTGATTGGGATTACCTCATGAATTTCATCTACATTTAGATCACCTCCTGTTCCATAATAGCTTTTCAGCAAAGGAGAAACAGCAGCATACCAACGCTCTAAAACTCCTTTTTTTCTTGGATCTTGTGGATCAAAGTTTATACCTGACTTGGCTCCACCTATAGCAGGACCAGACACTGTAAATTTAACTTCCATGGTTTTTGCCAATGACAAAACCTCATTCATATCTAAACCTTTACGCATTCTGGTACCGCCTCCTGCAGCACCTCCTCTAAGAGAATTTATAACGGTCCAACCTTCTGCTTCGGTTTCTGGGTCATTCCAATGAAAGACTATTTCTGGGGATTTATCTTCGTACTTGTGAAGTAACTCTTTTATCAATTTTAGTTAATTTTTAGTTGAAACAAATATAAAAAACAAAAAAGCCTAAAAAGTGAATTAATTATTAATTTTCGGAATTAATATTTTACCTGAAGAATGATTTTGACTTGCTCCTGTAACACTTTTTAAGCAATTAATTTCATTTCGATCTTTTAGAACTCCTAGGAGCCCAAAGACCAACGCTTCTTTGTATTCTATAATTTCTTTGCTCGGGATTACAATTTCAGTTTTAGAAAGTTCTTGTATTCTATTAATTAGAAAATCATTATAAGCTCCACCACCTGTAACCAAAACACTTTTATTAGATATGTTTAAAACTTTTGAAATTTGAATGGCAATATGTTCAACAAATGTTGCTAGAATATCTTTTAGCTCTAGCTGATATGCATCTATTAAAGGAAAAATGTTTTTGTTTACCCATTCTAATCCTAAAGATTTAGGAGGTTTGTTTTTATAAAACTCAATTTTGTTCAGTTTATTCAATAGTTCTTCATTGATGCTACCTTCTTTTGCTAATTGTCCTTTATCATCATATTCCAAATGTATTTGGGCAACATAATGATTTAGCACAATATTTACAGGACAGATATCAAAAGCAATTCTTTCATCACCCTCTTCATAAGATATGTTTGCAAAACCACCAAGGTTTAAACAAAAATCATAGTTATGAAAAAGTAAGCGATCTCCTATTGGAACTAACGGAGCTCCTTGCCCACCAAATTCCACATCTTGAACTCTAAAATCACAAATTACTTTTTGCTTCAAAATATCTGCTATGATTTGACGGTTACCAATTTGGTATGTCAAACCTCGTTCTGGTTGATGTAAAGCTGTATGACCATGAGAAGCAATAAAATCTATATCTTCAATTTTATCACTATCAATAAAAATCTGGATTTGCTCTGCTAAAAAAGTGGAATAATCTTCATCTAAATCTTGAAGTGATTTCATTGATTCTCCAGTTAGATGACTCAACATTTTCTTCCAACGTTCACTATAAGGAAAAGTAATGGCTTCTTTTATTTCAAACTTCCAATACTCATCAAAATCAAAGGTTGCGAATATGATGTCTATGCCATCTAATGATGTTCCCGACATTACTCCGATGACTTTATATTTTGATTTTAACATATTAGTAAAAATAATACTACTTATTGAAAATACCGCAATAAAAAATTATCTTTGCAAGAAATTTTTATCAAATCAATAATTAAGATATTACATGGATTTTAATCTTACAGAAGAACATTTGATGATTCGCGACGCTGCTCGTGATTTTGCAAGAACAGAATTATTACCTGGTGTTATAGAACGTGACGAAAAACAACAATTCCCACAAGAATTAGTGAGAAAAATGGGCGAACTTGGTTTTATGGGAATCATGGTAGATCCAAAATACGGTGGTAGTGGTATGGATGCCATTTCTTACGTATTAATTATGGAAGAATTATCTAAAATAGATGCTTCTGCTTCTGTAATGGTTTCTGTAAACAACTCTTTAGTTTGTTACGGTCTTGAAGCTTATGGAAGCGAAGAACAAAAGCAAAAATACCTAACTAAACTTGCAACTGGTGAACAAATTGGTGCGTTTTGTTTAAGTGAACCTGAAGCAGGTAGTGATGCAACTTCGCAAAAAACTACTGCTATAGACAAAGGTGATCACTATGTTTTAAACGGAACAAAAAATTGGATTACTAATGGTGGTCGTGCTGATGTTTACTTAGTAATTGCACAAACTGACAGAGAAAAAGGACATAGAGGAATCAATGCTTTTATAGTTGAAAAAGGCATGGAAGGTTTTGATGTTGGTCCAAAAGAAGATAAATTAGGAATTAGAGGAAGTGATACACATACACTTCAATTTAACGATGTTAAAGTACCAAAAGAAAACAGAATAGGTGAAGACGGATTTGGTTTTAAATTCGCAATGAAAACACTTTCTGGTGGACGTATTGGTATTGCTGCACAAGCTTTAGGTATTGCTTCTGGTGCTTACGAGCTAGCCTTAAAATATAGTAAAGAACGTAAAGCTTTTGGTACTGAAATATGTAACCATCAAGCTATTGCTTTTAAACTTGCAGACATGTATACAGAAATTGAAGCTGCACGTATGTTAGTTATGAAAGCTGCTTGGGACAAAGACCAAGGTAACAATTACGATATGTCTAGCGCTATGGCAAAATTATACGCTAGTAAAGTTGCAATGGAACAAACGGTTGAAGCTGTACAAATACACGGTGGAAATGGTTTTGTTAAAGAATATCACGTAGAGCGTTTAATGCGTGATGCAAAAATCACTCAGATTTATGAAGGTACTTCTGAAATCCAAAAGATTGTAATTTCTAGAGGTGTTATTAAAGGATAACATTTTCAATAATATAAAACTGAAAAGGCTTCGCATGTAATGTTGAAGCCTTTTTTATGAATTTAATTCTTCTAAAACCAATCTGATTTCACCATAACTATATTTATCATCTAGTTGATGCTTTAAATCTGAAAGTGTATCAAATGTATGTTTTGGGATCAATTCTTTTAACTCTTGATAATGCGCTTTTGGCATTAAATCGTAAATTTTAATTTCACCAGACTTAATGAATTTAGCTAAATGACCAAAAATTGTATTTTCATTTAATTCTCTAATGTGAGCAATTTCTTCTATGGTTTTACCATCTTTAAAAAGCGCTAAAGATTCTTTTTGTGTGTCGCCTTTTTTACGTTTAGGTTTTTTTTCTTCTACAAATTCAAATTGATTTGCATCTGAAGTATCAATATCATTCTCTTCACAATACTCTCTAATTACTAATAGAATATCGTTTCCATACTTTTCAACTCGCACTTTACCAAAACCATTGACTTGTAATAATTCTTTTTTAGTCTTTGGTAAGGTTTCGCACATCTCGTAAAGTGCTTTTTGGGTGAATATTTGATAATGAATTAAATCATGTTCTTGAGCAAGTGTATTTCTTAACTCTCTTAATAATTCAAATAACTCGATATTTGTTGTACCATCAACGACTGTTTTTCTTAGCTTTTTTGGTTTGTCTTTAGTTAAAAAGACCGATTTAGCTCTTAATCCTAAAAACTTATTGACTTCAAAACCTTCTTTCAACTCAGAAAAATAGAGTTTTTTAATCGCTATAAATTCTTCAATCGCATCTAATTGTTTACTAATATCTTTATTTAAAGCTTTGTTATCTGTGCTAAAACTAAAGTGTTGATATGCATCAATAATCTTATTTTTAGTTTCTTCAGTAAAATAAGTAATAGCTTTTTTAAAACGCTCTTGTATAACTTGATCATTTTCTGGCAACTTAACTTTAGCTAATTCTTTTAGTTGAATTTTAAATGAATTGGCTACTTTCAGTAAGTTTGTAGCACAATCCTTTATATTGATTAAAGGTTGCTCTAAATTGCCTTCAATACTTCCTCTGTTTTTATAATAAATATCTAAAACTCTATTTACAGGATATATAAATTGAAAAAAATCAAAAACTTCTGAAATTAATTGAAGCTGAAATATAGATTTTGATTGCTCTAATTCGACAACATCTGGTTGGTTTTCTTCAGCTTGTTTAGTAAAGTTTAAAACATTGGTATCACTTATAATATGTCTTGAATCAATTTTACTTTTCAAAACTAATCCTTCTAAAGATTTACATCTACTCAAAGCAACATAGGTTTGTCCATGAGCAAAAGCACCTTCTGCATCAATAACAGCTTTTTCAAAGGTTAAACCTTGACTTTTATGAATTGTAATTGACCAAGCTAAGCGTAAAGGCATCTGCGTGTAGCTGCCAATTTTGTCTTCGGTAATAGCGTCTGTTTCTTTATCTACTTTGTAAGTTATGTTTTCCCAGGTTTCAGGTTTAGTTATGATTGTAAAATCATCATCTGGACATTTTACAACAACTTCGTCTCTATCCAAATGAATTACTTTTCCTATTTTCCCATTGAAAAAGCGTTTTTCTGGAGAGCTATCGTTTTTAATAAACATGACTTGCGCACCTACTTTCAACACTAATTTATCCTCATTAGGATAGGAAAACTCAGGGAATTTACCTTCAACTTTAGCTGAATAACTTACTGTTTTGCTTGAAAGTTTATCTAATTCTGATTTATTGACTTGATCAGCTTTATTATTATGAGTGGTTAAAAATATATAGCCTTCATTTTCTGAAGGTGAAAAATTAGAATCAAAACGCTTATTAAGTTCTTCTATTGATTGCTGAGATAGATTATTAGATCTAATTTCATTTAGAATATTAATAAACTTAGGATTATCTTGTCTGTATATGTGCTTTAATTCAACCATTATAGGGTTACAATATTGATACGCATGGCTACTAAAAAAATAAGCATTATTGTAAAATGGTTTGAGAAGTTCCCATTCATTATCTCTTACAACAGGTGACAACTGTTGTAAATCGCCTATCATAAGAACTTGAACACCACCAAAAACTTGATTTCTATCTTTATATCGTCTAAGCGTTTTATCAATAGCATCTAATAAATCAGCTCTAACCATACTAATTTCATCAATCACTAATAGGTCTAACGATTTAATAATATTAATTTTTGTTTTACTGAACTTATTTTTAAATCCATTACTAGCAGAAAGTGTATCATCAGGAAGTATAGGTCCAAATGGTAACTGAAAGAATGAATGAATAGTAACGCCTTTAGCATTAATTGCTGCTACACCCGTAGGAGCAACAATAACCATTCTTTTAAGTGAATTTAATTTTAATCTATGAAGAAACGTTGTTTTTCCTGTTCCAGCTTTACCTGTTAAGAAAATATTTCGCTGGCTTTTGTTTACAAAATCCCAAGCTAACCGTAACTCTTTATTATTATCCATTAATGGTAAAAATAACTATTTAATAGAAAAGAGTAGTTAAAAAAGGAATTGGTTAATAACACTCTGGCTAAAAAGCAAAAAACCCTTACTAATAAATAGTAAGGGTTTTCAAAAAAGGCGGCGACCTACTCTTCCACAGTAAGCAGTACCATCGGCGCTAACGGGCTTAACTACTCTGTTCGGAATGGTAAGAGGTGAGCCCCGTCGCTATAACCACCTTAAATCTTGGTTGACTATAGTTTGGTCAACACTAATATTGTTGACATATTGAAAAAGACGATAAACGTCATAGATATATGATAATTAGAGAGCTATACAAATATGTACTTATAAAAAGAGCGGCGTACAATAAGCCTACGGGTTATTAGTACTACTCGGCTATGACATTACTGCCTTTACACCTGTAGCCTATCAACGTGGTCATCTTCCACGACCCTTTAAAGAAATCTCATCTTGTGGTGGGTTTCGCGCTTATATGCTTTCAGCGCTTATCCCTTCCGAACGTAGCTACCCTGCAATGCCCTTGGCAGAACAACAGGTACACTAGAGGTTCGTCCAACTCGGTCCTCTCGTACTAGAGTCAGATCCACTCAAATTTCTAACGCCCACAGTAGATAGAGACCGAACTGTCTCACGACGTTCTGAACCCAGCTCGCGTGCCACTTTAATGGGCGAACAGCCCAACCCTTGGGACCTTCTCCAGCCCCAGGATGTGACGAGCCGACATCGAGGTGCCAAACCCCCCCGTCGATGTGAGCTCTTGGGGGAGATCAGCCTGTTATCCCCGGAGTACCTTTTATCCTTTGAGCGATGGCCCTTCCATGCGGAACCACCGGATCACTATGCTCTACTTTCGTACCTGATCGACCTGTATGTCTCTCAGTCAAGCTCCCTTATGCCATTGCACTCTGCGCACGGTTACCAAGCGTGCTGAGGGAACCTTTAGAAGCCTCCGTTACTCTTTTGGAGGCGACCACCCCAGTCAAACTACCCACCAAGCACTGTCCCTGGTTAGAGGTTAGACTCTAGATAAGCAAAGGGTGGTATTTCAACAATGACTCCACAACGCCTGGCGACGCTGCTTCGAAGTCTCCCACCTATCCTACACATTACTTATCCAAAGCCAATACTAAGCTATAGTAAAGGTTCACGGGGTCTTTTCGTCCCACTGCGGGTAATCGGCATCTTCACCGATACTACAATTTCACCGAGCTCATGGCTGAGACAGTATCCAAATCGTTACACCATTCGTGCAGGTCGGAACTTACCCGACAAGGAATTTCGCTACCTTAGGACCGTTATAGTTACGGCCGCCGTTTACTGGGGCTTCATTTGAGATCTTCGCCGAAGCTAAACCCTCCACTTAACCTTCCAGCACCGGGCAGGTGTCAGGCCCTATACATCATCTTTCGATTTAGCAGAGCCCTGTGTTTTTGATAAACAGTCGCTTGGATCTTTTCACTGCGGCCTATCTTACGATAGGCGACGCTTCTCCCGAAGTTACGCGTCTATTTTGCCTAGTTCCTTAGCCATGAATCTCTCGAGCACCTTAGAATTCTCATCCCAACTACCTGTGTCGGTTTACGGTACGGGCTGCTTCACTCGCTTTTCTTGGAAGTCGCTTCTCTGGATTATCACCTTGGCCGTAGCCTCAGTGTACTATCGCCGTGTTACCACTGGCTTCAACGAACTATTCCGTCAGTTCGCACCAAATATACGCCTCCGTCACTTTTAGTGTGAGCAGGTACGGGAATATTAACCCGTTGTCCATCCACTACCCCTTTCGGGTTCGCGTTAGGTCCCGACTAACCCTCAGCTGATTAGCATAGCTGAGGAAACCTTAGTCTTTCGGTGTGCGGGTTTCTCGCCCGCATTATCGTTACTTATGCCTACATTTTCTTTTGTAGCTTCTCCAGCATACCTCACGGTACACCTTCGACGACACTACAATGCTCCCCTACCACTTTTACAAGTCCATAGCTTCGGTAGTATGTTTATGCCCGATTATTATCCATGCCGAACCGCTCGACTAGTGAGCTGTTACGCACTCTTTAAATGAATGGCTGCTTCCAAGCCAACATCCTAGCTGTCTA